>DASXUX010000067.1:0-574413 GCA_036504595.1 Planctomycetota bacterium
GTCGCAAAACCGCCTTCTTTGACCGTCATCGAAGCTGCAGCCGCACGCGTCATGACCTCTTTGAGGGCACGAGTCTGCCCGAACGCGGTTTATCGACACGCAGGCGCAAAAAATCCGGAGTGGTGAGAAATGCGGGCTAGCGGCTTGATTCAACTGAAGTGACACAGACCCGTGACCTGTAAAGTGTTTAGATGTTTATTGCTTTTGGGCAGGGCTGTGATTAGCCTGTTACCAGTCGTCTGGAAGGATAAAGGGGGCTCTATGTTCCGTCATCTCCTGCGCGCCACTTTGGCTGTGGTCATCTCCCTCGGGTTGAGCGGCGTTTTGCGCGCCGATACGATCGTGATGAGAACTGGCCAGATCATGGACGGCGAGAAACTCAGCGAAGACGACAACAGCTACGAAGTGAAAGTGCAGTTTGGAACCTTGCGGATCCCAAAGGACAAGGTGCTGCGGATCGACCCAGAGACCGAAGAGCAGAAAGCTGACCGCGAGCGGAAGGCGCAGGAAGCGGAAGAACTGGCAGAAGAAATGAAGGCCGAAGGCAAGGTGCTCTACAAGGGCAAGTGGGTGACGGAGAAGGAAAAGAAGGTCGCCGAAGACAAAGCCGCCGCCGAGAAGAAGAAGAAAGCTGAAAAGGTCGCCGCCGAGAGGAAGAAAAAAGAAGAAGAGGCCAAGAAGAAAGCCGAAGACGAGAAGCGCCTGGCACAGCAACAGCAGCAGAATCTGCTGCGCAATGGCCAACTGATCGACCAGCGCAACGAAGGCTACAACGCCCGGCACAACCGCAGCCACGGCGGGCAGCTCGACGATTACAGTACTGGCGGCAGCGACGGCTATCGCAACAATCGCGGCCCACAATACAACCAGTACAATCAAATGTACCGCCAAGGCAGCAATATACTCAACGGCGGGGGCGGGTATTAGCTGGGGACCGGTCAGTGGTGCGTCGAGTAACACCGCGCAGAAATAGGCTGACGGATAATTTTTGCGTTTTGGGCGCCGAATTTTGAATTAACATTGAGACATGAGACCGACGCTAAGCGAGCAATCGCATCCGCGTGTTTTTCGTGAGTTCACTTACGTGTACCCCGTGCTGTCGCGGCGCTCGGGCGGCGTTTCCGTTGGCATCAATCTGAATCCGGACAAGGCCTGCAACTTCGATTGCATCTACTGCCAGGTCGATCGCACCCAAACGCCGCAGCAGATCTTCGTCGCCATCCCGAAGCTTCTTGAAGAGCTGGAGTCCGTCCTGCGCGGCCTGGCGCCCGGCGGCAGCTATTGGTCCGCGCCCGAATTCGTGGCGTTGCCGCCGGAGAAACAGCGCGTCGCGGACGTCGCGTTCAGCGGCGATGGCGAGCCGACCACCTTTCGCAATTTCTCGGAAATCGTGCGCTGTTGCGTGGAACTGAAAGAGCGCTTGGGCTTCGTGGACGCCAAGCTGGTGCTGATTACAAACGCCACGGGCCTGGACCGGCCGGATGTGCGCGCGGCGCTGGCGTTGATGGATCAACATCGCGGCGAAGTCTGGGCAAAGCTCGACGCCGGATCGCCCGAATACTTCGCCCGAATCGATCGCACGGAATTCCCCTTCCCGAAGATTCTGGACAACATCGCCGCTTGCGCCCAGGCACGCGAGACGGTGATCCAGAGCTGTTTCATGAGACTCGGCGGGCAGGGCCCGTCGTTCGAGGAAATCTCGCAGTACGTAGCACGCTTGAGAGATATTGTAGCACGAGGGGGCCGTATCAAGCTGGTGCAAGTGTATACGGTCGCGCGCCGACCGGCAGAGTCGCTGGTCTCCAGCCTCGATGCCGCGACCGTGGACGCGATTGCCGAGCGTGTGCGCCGCGAAGCGCAACTTCCCGCAAAAGCGTTCTACGGCGATGTGCCGGAAGGCCTTGGCCACAAGTAGCAGCATGCTCGCCAGAAACTATCCGCCGCCATGTTGCATTGGGTGATTTTTGCATTAGAACACGTCTATGCAGTCTGAAAGTTGGCGCAATTATGCTGCCTGGAGGGCGGACCAATGGCCATGGTCGAATGGAACGAGAACCTCAGCGTAAAGATCGACGAAATTGACGAGCAGCACAAGAAGTTCCTCGATATCATCAACAAGATCGCGGAAACCAAGCCTGGCGATCGAACGAAAGTCGGTGAGCTGCTGAACGACCTGATCGACTATGCCGCGTACCACTTCTCCACCGAAGAACGCCTGATGGACGAAAGCAAGGCCCCTCAAGCGGAGAAGCACAAAGAATCACATGCGCGCTTCGTCGCCAAGGTCTCCCTAGCCAAGAAGGATTTTGACAGAGGCAAGGAGATTGACCCCGACGAACTTATGGAGTGGGCCGGGAACTGGATGGTTCGCCACATCATGCGCCGCGATAAGCTGTCCGCAGACTCCATCCGCTGTGGACAAACAAAGATCATGCGCAAGCCGAAGGCTTGAAGCTGGCCGACAGCATTCACAAAGCTGGGGCCGACCTCGCACCCTCATTGAAATGCTGGGTATTGGTGGACTGTCGTAGAACCCGCTTACTCGCGCGGCGCGCCCAAAATCACGGGCAATCTGCCGGAGCAAAAAGCCGCTCCAGCAGTCTGCCCGCGCCGCACAACCGGCTAGAATCCGCCCGGCGCCGCATCCGCGGGGGGGCCCGGCGGGTGCACGGGGGCGGCGCGCATGAAGCCAACGCCGAACGCCAGAAGAAAGACCGTGGGCATCGGCGGCAACGGGCTGCGCAGGATGCTTACCGCCTGATTGTCCGTCATCACGCTGCTCATCAACAGCGGCGGCATGTCCTTGAAGAGTTGCGCCGCCGGCGGCAGGTTCTGAAGGAACTTTTTGACATCGCCGTCGGTCGCGGCCTGTTGCAGGAACGGCAGCCCGTTGTTCAGGCCATAGGCTAGCAGCGTCTTCATATCCACCCACGCCAACTGCCCTTTACGTTCTTCCGGCGACAAGGCCGCCAATCCTTTGACGAAATCCGGCTGCATCAGCAAGCCCGGCGTCTTCTCGTCGATGCTCGCCATCTGCTTGCGCAACGCTTGCGGCGACGAGGCGACAAAGAGCCGGTTGCCGTCAATCGTCCAGGTCGGCGCATAGGGGAGTGGCACGGGAACGCCCATCTGCGCCAGATCAAGCTGATAGAGTTTTCGCGTTTGCGCGGCGACTTCCTGCAACGCGCGGCGCTTGTTTGCGGCAATAAGAACTTTCTCCAACGCGTCCACGAAGGCCTTGGCTTTCTCCGGGGTGGCGAAGGTCATGAGCAGTCCAATGTCTGGCGGTGCAAGAACGCCGCCGGCGGCCAGTTCAATGTGCCAGCCCACTGGACCTTTCAAGCCCGCTGCAACTTCGCTCAGTTTGACTCCGGTCTTCGTTTCCAATTCCTTGCTGAAGGCTTCGAAATCGGGCATTTTCGGCGCTCCGGGGGCGCCGGCGTTCGGCATGCCGTCCATCATCTTTTTCAGTCCGGCCAGGTACTGCGTCAGGCCCGTGCTAAGCTGCGCTCCATCGATATAGCCGATGCTGGCGGCGACGGCGTTGCCGGGAACAAGTGCGAGTTCGTTCAGTGGTGGTGGAGCGTCTTTCGGCGGTAGCCCAGCGCCCATCATGCCCTTAGGCGGGCCTTCCATCTGAACGACATAGCGGTCTTCGAAGGACGCTCCAGCGGTCGAACTGCTGATACCCATCAACCCCAGGCTGACGCCGGCCGCGTCCATGGTTTCCTTAAAGCCTGGCATGGGAACCACTGCCATGATGGCCTTCATGTACGCCTGGAAGTCCAGCGTCATGATCATTTCCGGTTTGGGGCCCAACTGCTGCTTGAGCTTTTGGTATGCCGCCGACTGCCCCAGTCCGCCGGGTTTCAAAAAGCCATCGATGATCTTTTGCGCAGACTCCAGGTTCGCTGCGACGAACATGTGGTTCCCGAGCAGGCCCACCACGCCGGGATTGGCGGCCAGTCCGTCCTGCCGCAATTCCACATTGTTGTAGACAGTTGTCTTCACCTCGCCCTGAAACATATGCGTCTGCTTGATGAAATCCTCATAGACCGCGCTGGGATCCGGATCGGTGACTTCGGCGATGACTGCCCCGCGGATATCGGGAACTCCCATCGCCAGATCCAGTTGAATGATCGAGACCGCGACTTGCCCTTTGAAACGCGACGTCCAGAGATCGAAAAGCTGTTTTTCGTCCGGCTTCTTGTTTATTTCACCGCTGATCTTCTCGCGCAGCGGGGCAAAGGCCGGGCTCTCCATAATGAGCTGCCCGATCGCTGTCTTCTTGGAGTTCTCGATCGTTGCCGCGACGTTCTTCACCTGTAGGAAAAGGAGGGAGTTTGCCGGCACCACGTCGGCATAATCGACCGCGGTCAGCGTTGTGAACCGCAGCCGCATCAGCAGCTTGCCCGCGCTTGCTTTTACTTGAGCGTCCGTGCTGTTCTGCGCGGCTTCCAGCGCGGCTTTGGCTTTCTCGCCGGCTGCTCGCAGACTTTTCTCCGCGGCCTGCCGTTTGGCGAAGTCCTCGGCTCCCAAGTCCTTCACCAAAGCGCCAATCTGGTCCGGCGTCAGGTTGGGTTGTTCCTGCGATACGGCGGCCCCGCTAAGACCGAGCACAGCGACCAGAACGATGCTAAGGCGGCGGATCGTTTTCATTTTCACCTCTGTGGATGCGAGTGTACTTTGGCGAGCCCAAAACAATACAACAGGGTTACCGCTTTAGCTACTAAAAAGAACGCTCTTCGCGTCCTCGCCTCTTCAATCCGATGTACTGCGTTGACGCGCTCAAAAAAGACGCTAAACTGCGGGCCTGTTGCGACTCGCTGGCGGTTGGCTCAGTGTTTATTTTTCGCTCGCGGCTTCGTCGCCGAAAACGTTTGAGAATCGTATGCTGTTTGGGTCCGCGCTTACCTCCTTTCGTTTTCTGAGCCTGATTTTCTGTTCGGAAATATTGTCAAAAAAGCGTGGAAAACGTTCCATTAATGATCTGAATTCCATTTTGAAAGCCGCTTGTGGCCTCCTTGTTAATTCTGACCGCGTCCACGAGCTTCTCGGGGCTGAAAGAGATCAAATCTGTCCATCCAGTAGGTTCCCTCAAGCGTATCTATCACAACTTCTGGTGTCCGGGTCGAGCCTGATGACCCGTCTGCTTGTGAGTTCTCTTCACGGTTTTGAGGTCGTTTTCCACATGGGTTCTGCTGTTATTTCATTTATGAAAAGGATTGCCGTTGCTGGGTTTATTGCGCTGGGACGGTCCTTACCAACAAAACTCGGCGTCTATACTGCTGTGATGAAATTGATTTCTTTTTCTCCTATAGTCACAAGATCGTTTCGCGCTAAGCTCTTTGCCTCAGCACCCAGCCTTGCATTTCAACGGAGGTCCTACACATGAAGTTGGTCGTCAAACGCGAACCCTTCACCATGGCTTTGTCAGCGGCTGCAGCGGTTGTGCCTCTGCGCGGAGCGCGGCCGGCGCTTCGCAATGCGTTGCTCATCGGCGACGCCGAAGGAAACCTCGAGGTTCAGGCGACCGATCTCGAAGTCGGACTTCGCTACAAACTGAAAGCCGAGTCGATTCAGTCACCGGTATCGCTGTGCATGCCCTGCGTGACGCTCGCGGGACTGCTGAAAGAATGCAGCGAAGAAGTCGTGACGCTGGAGACGACCGGAGCCAAGGGCGTATTGACCGTTGGCCGCGACCGATTTGAAGTCATGGGACAGGAAGCCTCGGACTTCCCGGAAGTGCCAGCGATGGGCGAAGGCGCAACTCTGAGCGTACCAGCCGGCGAGATGGCGAAGATGATCGACCGCACCGTCTTCGCGGCAGCACGGGAGCAGGGCCGCTACGCGATCAATGGCGTTTACCTGCAGTGCAAAGACAAGATTCTGGAGATGGTCGCAACCGACGGCCGGCGGCTGGCGTTCTGCAAGAAGAAAATCAAAGCAGCCGCGGGGTTGGAAGAAGGCGTCATCGTCCCGATCAAAATGATGCTCGAAATCCGCAAGCTGTGCGACAACGTTCCAAGCGGCGAAGAACTGCAGTTGGCGGTTCGAGGGCGAGCTGTGCTCGTTAGCGGAGGGCCCGTCACGCTGTCCAGCCTGGTGGTTGAAGGCATCTTCCCGAAGTATCAGCAGGTCATACCGAAGGATGCGGACAAGGAGATCGTCTTCAAGCGTGAAGCGTTGGCGCAGGCGCTGCGGAAAGCCATTTTCCTGACCAGTGACGAAACGCGGACCGTGCAGCTCTCGTTTACGCCCGGCACGTGCCTCATCGAAGCGCGATCGCCCGAAAAAGGACAGGCCTCAGTGACGCTGGAATGCGAGTACACCGGCGAGAAAGTCAACATTGGATTCAACCCGAATTATCTGCAAGACCTGCTGAAGGTGCTCACCACGGACACCGTGCGCCTGGAGATGAAAGACCCGGCTCGACCCGGCGTGTTGCGCGAGGGGGCGGACTATCTGTACGTGCTGATGCCGGTGAATCCGAGAGACTAAACGGGAGACTATTGGACCGTTAGATTGTTGGGGCAGTCGCCATTCCCAACAGTCCAAGAGCCTAACGGTCCAACAGTCCGCTAGAGTCAAAAGCAGGTTTAGTTTCATGACGGAAAGAACAGACGGCCCCCAGCCTCTCGGCGACATCCTCAAGCAGTTTGTCCGCAACAAGGGCCTCAAGAAACAGGTCTCCAAACGCGCGAAGGCGCAGAAGGCGCTGCAGGAGTATCTGGGGCCGGAGCTGGCGCCACACGCCCAAGTGTTAAGCGTGAAAGTCGGCGTGATCACGATCGAAGCAGACGCGAGCGCGCTTTTTCAGGAACTCGAAGGCTTCCACAAAGAGAAGCTTCTCACCGCGTTCCGCAATGCGGGATTTGAAGCGAATGAAGTGCGCGTGAAGCTGAGTCCGTAGCAGATACGAGCGCCACGCGCTGCCAGCCAATGCCCGAATTGCCGGCGACTCCCGGACGTGCTATGATGTCCTTGTGGAGGAAAATATGAAAGCCAATGGCGCCGTCATGGAATCAGCCGAGCACACGAAAGCTCCTCCCCGCCGTCGCATGACCGAACAGGACTTTGTGGACTGGTGCGACAGCGAGACCTGGGCTGAATGGGTGGACGGGGAGGTCATTCTGGTGTCGCCGGTGAGCCGAATACATGACGATTTCTTTGGCTTCCTTTTAACGCTCATGCGCCTGTACGTGGAGAACCATGACATGGGTGTAGTGCTGACGGAGCCGATGCAAGTCCGGCTCGCTGAGCCGTTGCGCCGGCGCTCTCCGGACATTCTCTTCATTCAGAAAGCGCGGGAGAAGATCATACGCGAAACCTGGATCGAAGGGCCGCCAGACTTGATTATCGAAATTGTCTCCCCCGAGAGCGTCGCGCGAGACTGGCGCGACAAGTACAACGACTACGAGAAAGCGGGCGTCCGCGAATATTGGATCGTCGACCCCAATTCCCGCAAGGTCGAAGCGTATAGCCTCAATCGGTCGAAGCGCTTTCAGCTTCTTCCGGAAACGACGGCAGGCATTCAGTCTCGCGCGCTGAAAGGTTTCTTCCTCAAGTCGGAATGGCTCTGGCAGGCAAAGCTGCCAAAGGTAGCGAGCATTCTGCGGCAGATGAACGCGCTCTGAAGACGACTGGCAAGGCTTACGGTTGAAACAATTCCAGGCGGTCGTCGGGTTCAGCGTCGTTTTCGGTGTTGGGCGGGCCGTTCTTCAGGTCGGCGACAACAGCCGGCGGCAGGGCGTACTTGATCGTGCCCAGTTTGAGGCGCTGGCCAGGACGAATAGTGAACGTCGTCAGCGTCGCCGGCGGCGGGGCGTTCTCTGCATCCGCAGGGGAGACGACGCCGTAGCGGTGATACCGCAGTTCCGCCACGATGCGGTAATCGCCGGCCGGCATTTCACGGACTGTGAAGTTGTCCACTTCCGTATTCTGCTGGGGAGCGGCACCGACGACGACAGGTGCGCGGGCCTCCAGACGGGCAAATTCGCTTGGGAAATTGAACGTGATAATCGCGAAAGCCGATTCGCCAATGATTCGCATCTCCAGCTGGCCCCAGTAAACGTTCTGGCTGCCTACGACCGGCTCGCACGTCAACCGGCCAGACACGCAGGCGTCCGCCGCTGGCATCTTCAGGTCCTGCGCCGGGAGGCTTTTCAGTTCAGCCACCGAATTCAGCGGCTTGAAGGCGACCGCGCCGATCACTCGCGAGGCTTTGCGACGCTTTGCTTGCGAACCGTAGTAATAGCGCTGCTGCGAATCGAGGCCGCCGACAACCAGGAACAACTGTTCGTCTGAACCCGACAGGAACTCTGCCCGCCCCGCCTTGTCGAAAATCCCGCTCAGGGTCATCCCAGACGCTTTTGAGCCGGATTCCCACGCGCCTCGCGGCATCAGCCATGCCGAGGAGCCGAAAAGATCGGCGCCGACGCAGACAGCCGCGGCCTTTGGGCGCACGAGCGTCAGTTTTACCTCGGACGCCGGCGGTCCGTCGTCTTTCAGCAGGACTTTTGCGGGGGCCGCACATGTCAGCCCCGGAGAGCGAGCGCTGACCTGGTACTCGCCCGGCGTAAGCCCCGAAAATTCGAAGCGGCCACTCGCATCCACAGGGCAGCTTTGCATGTTTATTCCGGCAACCGCATTCGCCGGCGGTTTGCCATCCGGGCCGAGCACGCGGCCTCGCACAACCAGGCCTTTGCGCATCTTGACGACCAGTTCGTTTTCCTTGCCGGGCAACACGAGCGACTTGACGGGGCCGTTGACGTAAAATCCCTCACGTTCAACGCTGAACGAACGCTGACCGGCGGCCAGGCCGTTGAAGCGCGCGATGCCCTCTTTGTTCGAGGTAAACCGGCCCCTGGCGGAAGAACGGCCGTACTGCTGCATATACGTGTTGACCTGCGTGGTCGCGACAATCGCTCCAGCCAGCGGCTGGCCGGCATCGTCCAGTACCCTGACGCGCAGATCGCCATATTCCTGTTTTTCCAGGCGGACCTTCAGGTCGCTCAGATTGACGCCCGCCGCCGTCAGGTCGATGACGCACGGCTTGCACTCCGCGGCGCGAACGACCAGGCGTGTGGGCTGCCACTGGTCGCCCATGTTGAAATCCAGGACACCCTTGTCGTCGCAGTTGGGGTTCATGCGGCTGTACCCGGCGGAGACGAGCGCTGTTGCACCCGCCGCGGGGCTGCCATCGGGCAGAAGGACGGTTGCTTTCAGCCCTTTGGACGGATTGCCGGAAGGGCCGGGGACTTTGGCGTCCGGGGCGGCCGTCGCCTTGCCGGCTTCAACTTCGACGCCGTAGATCAAAACGGGCTGCCCGTTGCGGGCGGTGATGCACAGTTGGTAGGTGCCGGGCGCCAGATTGCGGATTTCGTAGCTGCCGTCGGCCTGCGTCTGCGCAGTCATCCGGTACTGATAGAACATGTGCTGGCGGTTGCCGGTGTCGTCACCGTCGTCATCATCATTTGCGCTCGTTGGGCTTTGCGGCATTGCCTGGGCCTGACAATACTGGATGCCTTTTCCGTCGCTCCCGAGCAGTTTACCCTTGATCGAACCGCCCTGGATCGTCTTGATCTGTCCAAGGTCAAGCGTCTGGCCTGCCGCAATCGTCAGCGACGTGACAGGCCAGCAGGCCTCGCCGCTGCTGCCGGTTACGCGAAGGCTATAGCGCCCGGGCTTCAGGTCATCGACGGTGAGTTTGCCATCGTCGTCCGTCTCCGGCCAATCCAGACCTCGGCGCATCCCGATCTGCTGCCGGCATTGCCGGGCAAGCCGCGTAAGCTCGGCGGCGCGGGGCCCCTCGAAGGCGAGTTCCAGGTCCAGGTGCACGCGGTTCTTCTTTAGCGGCTTGCCATCGGTGCCCAGGATCGCGACGGTCAGCTTGCCGTTTGATTTGGAGGAAAGCGTCACCGTTTCGAACTGCAGCGTTTCATCTTCATGAATTCGAAACACCGGTCCAAGAGCGACCCTGAAATCGCTATGCCGCACGACGACCTGGTAGCATCCGTCCGCCAGATTCTCGAACTTCGCCACGCCGGCGGCATCGGTTAAGGCGCTCGGCGCACTTCGCTCCGTGTTGTCGGAGACGGCCAGTTGCATGTCGAAGAGTTCCGGATCGAAGCGCTGCTGATAGCAAAGGACCTGTGCGTCTTTCAGCGGCTTGCCGGCACTGTCTATGCACTTGAGCGACGCAGTCCCGCCTCGCGTAAGTGTATGAATCAGAGCGCTGCCGCCCGGACGCAGGCGGACGGTCGAGTAGTGGGGACTGTCGCTGGGATCAAAAGCCGAGGACCATTTCTTCCAGATAACATTGAGGCCGATCTGGCCTGACTGCCGTTCGGCGACCCGCGCCGTTCCGTCGGGCGCGATGGTCAGGGTGCTATTTACGGGCTCGTTCCAGTTAACTCCGAATTGCTGCTGAGGATACAGGCGGATTTCGGCTTCCGCACCGGAGGCAGGTTTGCCATCGCGATCGAACGCCAGCAGCGTTAGAGAACACTTGTCCAACTTCTGAAGCAGTGCAGCCGCAGCCTGGCGCACGTCAATGTCGTCGGCGTTAACGGCCTTTTCCAGTGCGGCGCGAGCAGCGTCGCCAAGCAGAAGCAGCTTGTCCGCAGCCGAGCGGCGGGCATCGAAATCATCGCTGCGGAGCTGATCCACCAGAGCGGCGGGGTCGTCGGCCGGCTTATCGGAAGCGAAGATTCGGGGTAAAGGCCAAAGGCAGGCGCATGCGCACAGCGCACCAAGCGTAACAAAGGTGTTCCGCGTCCAGTTCATGCCCGTGTCCGTTGAGTACGACCAATGAAGAATCATATGGCGTCACTGACGGAAGTCCAGAACTCTGCGACAGTTACTTAGTCGGCCCCCCGGACTATAGACTCCTGCACCCCTTGACACTCACTACTGTTTTTGCGTTGCAGCACAAGGGGCCAGCGGGTAGTAAGGAACGCTTGTGTCCCTAATTCGCAGCGGAATTGAAGGAATCCAGCAGTGGAAATGCCCCTTGGCGATTCAAGCACGTTGCAGCACCGGCCGGGCTGGCGTTTTACGCCTCACGTCATCGTGTTCTTCAGTTCCGCGTGCATCATGGTCATCGAACTGGTGGCCGGGCGGCTGATTGCACGCCATCTGGGAAACTCGCTGTACGTGTGGTCGTCGATCATTGGCGTGGTGCTGGCCGGCATGAGCGTTGGAAACGTCATCGGCGGAAAGCTGGCCGATCGTTATAAGCCCGAAACCATTCTGGGTTGGCTGTTTATGACCAGCTCGGTGGCCTGTGTGCTGACCCTGAAGATTAACGATTTCTTCGCCGCGACCACGCCACTGCGCGCGCTGCCCTGGGGCTTGCAGACGTTTCTTTCGGCGCTGATCATCTTTGCGTTGCCAGCGGTGGTGCTCGGAACCATCTCCCCTTCTCTGGCAAAAGTAGCGTTGTCGCGCGGCACGAAAGTCGGCACGACGCTCGGATCGTTTTACGCCTGGGCGGCAGCGGGAAGCATTCTCGGAACGTTCCTGACCGGCTTCTGGCTCATCGCGTTGCTCGGGTCGAAGGGCGTCGTTCTATTCACGGCGTCCGGGCTGGGATTGGTTGCCGTTTTCTTGGGCCCGACACGTCTCGTGTACGTGGGCTGGGTGGCGATCGTCTGCCTGATGCTGGCAAGCACGCGAAATGCTCCCGTGCCTCCGTCGAAGGCTGTTCCAGTCATCGCGCCGGTAGCAAAAGTCAGCAGTGGAGTGACGGTTGTGGGCCGCGGCAGCGAGCAATAGCCGGTACCCGTGGGATGCAGGAGGCAGGCCGAAGTGGAAGAGACGCAAGCACCGGCTGTAAGCGCTGAGCAGGTCACGGCGGCGGGACTGGAGTACGACGCGCTCGACTCGCCGTATGCGCCGTACATGATCGCGTTCTTTACCGCCGCGGCGATGATGGCGGTGGAGATGCTGGCCGGGCGAGTGATCTCGCGTCTGACGGGCAGTTCGCTGTATACCTGGACATCGGTCATTGGCGTGGTGCTGGCGGGCGTGACGATCGGGAACTACGCCGGCGGGATTCTATCCGATCACTGGGACCCCAAGCGGTTTCTAGGCTGGCTGTTCCTGCTGGCGTCCATGGCCTGTATCTCGACGCTGTTCCTGGCCTACGTCTTCCGCATGCACAAAGTCTTTTCGGGCATGAGCTGGCCGGCGGTCGTGTTCCTGACCGTCTTCTGTACGTTCTTCATTCCGTCGCTCCTGCTGGGGTGTTTCGGCCCCGTCGCGGCGAAGATGGCGCTGCGCAATTCGCGGCGCATCGGCTTTACGCTGGGAGCGGTTTCGGCGTGGGGCGCGGCGGGCAGCATCGTCGGCACGCTGGTCACGGGCTTCTGGCTGATCTCGCTACTCGGCACCAAGGGCTTGCCGCAGATTATCGCGATGGCTCTGGCCGCGGCGGGACTGTGGGCCGGTCCGGCCCGGCAGGTCCAGGCGATCTGGGTGGGAGTGGTGGGTGCAGCAATTCTGCTTTCGCACGGCGACTTCAAGGACGACTCGAGTTTTCAGTTGCGCCAGATCTTTCAGGAGCCGCGCAGCGATCTGTTCTGTCAGGACAGCGACTACCAGTTCATCCGCGTGTACGAAGACAAGAGCAAGCGCGATCCGGAACGCGACGTGCGCGTGCTGGCGCTCGATTACCTGATCCACGGCTACATCGATCCCAAAGATCCCACGCACCTGGAGTACGATTACGAGCTGGTTTACCGCGATGTGCTGAAGCGCTACGCCGGCGACAAGAAGACCGTTGCCGCGTTTTTCCTGGGCGGCGGGAGTTACACCTTCCCGCGCTGGCTGCTGAATCAATGGCCGACGGCGAAGATCGATGTCGCCGAGATCGACCCCATGGTCATCGAAGCGAATCATAAAGCGCTGGCCTTGCCGCGCGACACGCCCATCCGCAGCTTCGCCATGGATGCGCGCCGCGCGGTGGACGAACTGCCGCCGGACGAGAAGTACGACTTCTTTTTCGGCGACGCGTTCAACGATCTTTCCAGCCCCTTTCACTTATCGACACTGGAGTTCGTGAAGAAGGTGGACAGCCACCTCAAGCCTGACGGCGCGTATCTGGTCAACATCATCGACAGCTACGAAACGGCGCTGCTGCTCGGTTCGATCACAGGGACATTGGAACGCGTGTTCGAACACGTGTACGTGTTCTGCACCGAAAAAGGCGGTGTGCGGAAAGCTCGCGATACCTACATCGTCGCCGCCTCGCACGTGCCGCTGGATGTCTCCGGCCTGCAGCCTGGTCACCAGACGGCATTCTGCGGCTCATTGCTGACGGCCGAAAACCTGGGGCAGATCAAGAAGCTGTGCAACGACCGGGTGCTCACCGACGACGACGCGCCCGTGGATAATCTGATTGCGCCAGTGTTGAGGCAACGGAAACAATAAGTCCAGAAGTCTAGAGTCAAAGAGTCCAGAGTCGAAGGCTTGTTACAGCCAGCGACTCTGGACGTTATTTTTCGATCGGCATTCCCACCAAGTTTCCGTATTCGGTCCAGCTTCCGTCGTAGTTCTTCACGTTGCGCAGTCCCAGCAGATACTTGAGCACGAACCAGGTGTGGCTGGAGCGCTCGCCAATGCGGCAGTAGGCGATCGTCATTTTCTTCGGGTCGATGGCGGCTTCGGTGAGATAAAGCTGGCGGAGCTCCTCCGCGCTCTTGAACGTGCCATCGGGCCGCACGGCCATGTTCCATGGGACATTTCGAGCGCCGGGAATATGCCCGCCGCGCTGAGCGGTCTCGTTCATTCCGGGCGGCGCGATAATCTTCCCCGTGTACTCGTCGGGGCTGCGCACGTCAATCAGGTTGGCCAGGCGGCGGTGCAGCACTTGGCGCAGGTGTGCGCGGAGATCGAGATTGATGCGCTGAATTCTGTAATCCACCGGGGTTGGCGCGGGCTTTTCCGCGACCATTTTCGTGTCCGGTTCATTGACCCACTTCGCGCGGCCGCCGTTCATCAGGCGTACGTCGGGGTGGCCGTAGAGCTTGAAGATCCAGAACGCATACGCCGCGAACCAGTTGCTTTTGTCTCCGTAGAGCACCACCGTGTCAGCCGGAGCGATGCCCAAGCCGCCGACGAGGCGCTCGAAGTCCGCCGGCGCGATCACATCGCGCCGGACTTGATCCTGAAGCTGCGTCTGCCAGTTCAGCGCCAGCGCTCCGGGAATGTGGCCCAGGTCGTAAGCTGATGTGTCCACATCGACTTCGACGATCTTCACGCCTTGGGTACCAAGATGGTCTCTGACCCAGCCGGTGTCGACGAGTACCTCGGGGTGAGCGTAATCGGACATTTTGCTAGCGTCCTTTCCACCTCTCTATTGGCCCGGATCCAACTCGGGCAAGTGCGCCATCATGCGCGACGTGTACTTGAGCACGTTGTCCGCAAAGATCATCACGCCAAAGCCCGTCTTTTCGCGTTCAATGACCTCCCGCGCGCCTTCATACACGAGACCGCAGCTTGGGCTGGCCAGCAAACCTTCCTTTTGACACAGATCGCACGCGCGCTGGTAGGCGAGGCGGTAATCGACTTCCAAAATCTCATCCACCATCGCCGGATCGAACAGCTTGGAGACGTCCAATTCGCCGATGCTCCGCAGGCCCGGCACATCGTGATTGGCGCTGGGCTGAACGGCGACAATCTTTACTTTGCGCTCCTGCTCGCGCATGAACTTGCTGATGCCCATTGCCGTTCCGCAGGTGCCCATCGCCACGAAGACGTGCGTAACCTGGCCGTGGGTCTGGCGCCAGATCTCCGGACCGGTCGTACGATAGTGGGCTTCGACATTATTCCAGTTTTCGTACTGATTGGGCATCACATAACGGTCGGAGGCGACTTTCGCGTAGGTCTTGGCGCGGTTGATCGAGCCTTCCGCGACGGCCGGCGAAGGACAGATGTCGTCGGGCACCACGTCGAGTTCCGCGCCAAGGACTTTGAGCAACACCTTTTTTTCGAGCGGCACACGGTTCGGCACAACGGCGCGCATTTTGTAGCCGCGCGCGCTGGCCATCCCCGCCAAGCTCATCCCCGTGTTACCGGACGTGGGCTCGACGATCTCCCGCCCCGGGCCCAGTAATCCACGCCGCTCCAGGTCGAGCAACATGGCCCAGGCGGCGCGGTCTTTGACGGAGCCGAAAGGGTTGGCCCATTCGAGCTTGGCGTAGAGCAGATAGTCTTTGGACGGATTCATTTTGGAGATGCGCACAATTGGCGTGGGATTACGCTCATCGGGCATCATCTCGAAAATATTATCGTAAATCCTTAGTTCGTGGTCCATGCGCCACCTCGATCGAATTCTGCATTTGCTCAAAAGCTGTGCCGTGAGCTCTGGCTAGCCTGAAACTTGCATCGTTTTAACCAAGTGCCGCACAGGCAAGAAGAAGATCGGAGACTTCGATCCTTTTACGCCCGGTTGAGCCATTGCCCTGGTCCGCCGGTAACCCGCCGCGCATTTATTGCATGGCGCGAATGAGCCCAACCTGGAGCACTCGGCTCCCGGTTTATTAAAGCGAGGAGGAGCAAAAAAGATGCTTTTTGAACTCAGCATTATTCCGCTCGGAAACAGCAGCCACATTAGCGACGAGATTGCCGAAGCCGTGAAGCTCATCGAGTCCTCGGGGTGCCGCTACAAACTGACCCCGACATCCACGTGCATTGAAGGACAGTGGGATGAAATCATGCCGTTGATCCGTCGCTGCCATGAACAGATCCGGCAGCACTCGCCGCATGTGCTGACGACGATCACGATCGAAGACGAGGATGGCGCGGAGAACAAGCTGGCGGCGAACGTGCAGTCTGTGGAGAGGGCCGTGGGGCACCAGTTGGTGCATTAACGGCGAGCTTCTGGTTTCAAGTTTCTAGTTTCGGGTTCGCAGGCGGATGCCGGTACTACAAGCGCATTCGCTTGCGGAGTCTGAATATCCATACGCAGAGAACAATGCCGCCGAGGAATCCGGCGGCATACGCGGCCAGATGACTCCACAAATCGGCTAAAAACGCAATGTGCTTGTCGCTGGGGACGCGCGAGCGCAGGGGCTCCAGCAGCCAGACGCTTCCGGAACGCGCAGCAAAGTACCCAGTGATACCGGATGCCAAGGCCAGGAAGGCCATGCAAAGAAGCAGGACGCCGAGTGGCTTGCGGAGATCGCGCCACGTCAGTTGCGGCCGCGAGCCGGCTCGAGCGGCAAGAGCAATTGGAACCCCGAGAATCAGTCCCACCCACCACGTAGCGACCACGCCCCAAGCCAGCGCGTGCAGTGCGGGTGAGTCGCTTTCAAACAGACGCGGATGGCCGATTGTGAAGTATTACAGGCAGACATGCGCCGTCACTTGATCGTGCGCAATGCCATAGACAATGGGTGCGGCGATGCAGAAGAGGATGATCTTCAGCGTTTCCATGACGTTGCGGCATCATCGCGCGCACGGCGTTCTGGATCAAGTGGCGCGAGCTATTTCAGCGTCACAACAATCGGCTCTCGCCGGTCTTCGACAGGTTTCGGCACGCCGGCGATCTGCTTGCCTCCGGCAGATGCCTTCAGCATCAGAACGCTCAGCGCGCCTTGGGAGACAACTACTCCGTCGTCACCAAAATCCTGCAATGTTGGAACAGGTTCTTGCGGCGCGTCCGCATCCGCAGGAACCAGAAGCGTGACAAAACGCACGCGCGTTGAACCAGCAGCCGGTGGGGCCACTTCCACGCGCCAACTGCCGGGAACATGGTTTCCTTGCATCACGAGCTTGAGCGGCCAGTTGCGGCCATCGCACCAGAATTCCTTTCCGGGACCGCCGATCTTTTCAATCTCCGCAGTGCCGGGCAGCAGCACGTGGGTGGTCAATCGCCCGCCGCGGTGGCGTGCAACGATGCGGTTTCCGCTCACCTCAGGTTCGCTCACTGTGTGCAACAGATAGCGCGGAAGCAAGCCCGGCCGGGCGAGTTCCACTTCGTCCAGTACCACTAGCGAGACGCACGTCTTCCGCGGCCAGTCGAGAACAAACACGACGTGGCGCATAAACTGCTTCAGCTTCTGCGGGCTGTAACAATGGCTTGCCTCGCCGCAGACGTAGCTCCAACCGTTGCCCTCTTGGTAGGCGGCGATGCTGCCGTCACGCCAGGCCTCGCTGCTCAGGTCCTCAAGCGTGCGCGGCGCAAAATCGGGCTCGTTGATGAAACGCTGGCCCCCGTCATTCGCGAAAGTCGCGCCGCGGCTGAGGAACTGTTCTTGAGGATCATGAACGACGATCGTGTTGTGCGCGATCGAGCGGATGTAATAGTTGTACCAGTGCGGCGACTCGTAATCGTCGTAGTGTCCCGAATCTATCGCCAAATCGCCTTTGTGATAAACAGTGATCTGGTTCTGATCGCGATGGCAGTGATTGTGCAGGTAAATGGGCGAGCACTTCAGCGCCGCAACTGTTCCGCCGGCGAAATCGCCACGCGCGATGGCGATGCCCATTCCTGAAAACAACTTTGTCCGCGGCAGTTCGGACGGCTCAATGATCTCGTTAAACGTGCGGTCTTCAAAGAGGATCTGGTCGGGCTCGATGTTGCTCACGTTGCACTGCTTCACCCACCAGTTGGCGAGGCCATCGCGGTAACGCGATGCGATGGCCGCCAGCCCGCGGTAATAGCCCAGCCAGGTAAAGATGCGGCTGGCGCCGAAGTGATCGCCGTAGCGCAGGAAGGCTTCGTCATCGCGCAACGCATACGTCCACCATTGTACGCAGTTGCGGAACCACGGGTTTTCAGCGAAGCAGTCGCGGCCGTAAGCCGTCTGCAGGAGCTGGAAGTAGCAAGGGATTTCGAACATGTACGTGCCGGTATACGAGTAGCTTTGCGGGAAGCTGTCGTGCTCGAGGAAGTACTTATAGCAGCCGAGCATACCTTCCGTGTGACGTAGAGCGTCTGCCAACAGCGCATCGGCGCCGAAAATTTCGCCGCTCATGCCAATGGCTGCCATCAGGATCGGCGGGAGCGAGTTGACGTCATGGCCTGCGACGTAATTGTTCGGCCAGACTTCGCCATTGGAGTACAGCACATGCGCGTACGAAAGCGCGCGGTGGGCGATGAGCCGCCGGGTTATCTCCGGCAGCGCGTTGTGGCACCAGTCGTACGCGCAAGCCAGCGCGCGCAAGCGGACCGAACCGATCGAATAACGTCCATCGACGGGTTGCTGCATCACGGCATCGATGGCGCGCTCGCAAGCCGCGGCGTGCGTTTTTTCGCCGGTCAGCAAATAGAGAAACGCGAGGCGAAACGCAATCTGCGCGGGGTCGCCCGCCGTGAGCGTGTTGTCCGCGAGGCTTTTGGATCGAGCGCCTTCGAGCGTGTGCGGGCCGAGAATCGCGCGGTCAAAATCAGGCGTCCCCGGGCAGCTTTCCGCCAATGCCAGCAGCGACTCCATCTCGGCCTTGTGCGTGGTCCGAGCGCGCTCGCGCAGCAGCGGCAGGTCTTCAGGACTGACGAGCACGCGAGGGTGGCCAGAACGCAGCGGAGGGTTCATGAAGGACTCCAAAAGAGCAGGAGTGAAAAAGTCCAGAAGCCGGTTCTTGCGTCAGCCGGCTTCTGGACTCCTGGACTGCCAGACTTCTGGACTGTTATCCGATTACTTCTTTTCCGCAGGCTTGTCGGCTGGCTTTTCAGCCGGCTTCTCCGCGGGTTTGTCGGCTTTCGGCGGCGCGGGTGGCGTGACCGGCGCCGGCTGCGGCGGCGTGTTGGCAGCGGGTGCGGCGCCGGGCTGCAGTTGCTGCTGAGCGGCGTTGCGGCGTTCGAGAGCCTGTTTGCCGCGCTTGACGCGATCCATCGCGTAGTTGGCGCGCGTCGCGATGTTCTGGGTGTCCTTGTACTCGGTGCTGATGCTGGTGAGCAGATCCTCGGCCTTGGCGTACTCCTGGTGGCGCAGCAGAGCTTCCGCGCGCTGCAACTGGCACTCGCCTTTTTCGTCCTTGGTCTTTGCCATGGCGGTGGCTTGTTCAAGCGCGGCGTCGGCTTCCTTGTCCATGCCGGTCTGGCCGTAGAACAGGGACATGTGGATGTAGTCGTGGAAGCCGGCATTTTCCTTCGTCAAATTCTTCTGCAGAAATTCGGCGGCTTCGGTTCTCTTGCCCGCCCCCATCAGGATGTTGGCGACGGTGTAGGCCTGCATGCGTTTTTCGTCAGGCGTGGTGGCGGAGGCCATCAGTTTGTTCCCGAGTTCGATCGCTTTTTCGCTATTGCGGGCACGCTGATACATGCTTAACAACTGCCGCTGCAACGTCTTGTCGTTGGGGCGGAGAGCGACGAGCTTCTCGTACACTTCGGCGGCTTTGGCCGGATCGATCTTGACGGTCGAATAGATCTCGGCCAGCCGGTCAAGCGCGACCTGGTCGTCAGGCTTTGCCTGCACCGCCTTCTCGGATTCCTCAACGATCTTGTCGAGCTTGCCGGGCTGCTGCTGCCACAGGCGGACGAGGTTGCGCTGAGCTTCCTGCTTCTGATAAGGGCTGACTTGTGCGGCGTCATTGTTCGACATGATGTCATTGAGCAGTTTTTCGGCCTTTTCGTTCTCCTTCAGGCTGGTGTAGACATCGGCCAGCGCGAGCGACATGCGGACGCGTTCACTGGGAATCGTGGTCTGCGGAATGACCTGCTCATAGAGCTCCGCCGCACCTTTCCAGTCGGCCTTGCGCTGTAGCAGGGAGGCGAGCGTCGAGATCACCTGCTGCTTTTGGAAGCCGTCTTTGGCTTTCTCCAGAGCTGTTTTCAGCAGCGGTTCCGCTCGATCAGTCGCGTTCCAACGCAGATGGACCTGTGCCAGTTCCAGCAGGTACGACGAGTTGGTCATGTCCACGACATCCGGCGCGGGCTTGGCGACCAAGGGCTGAGTGGGGGCCATTGGGGGGGTAGGGGGTTGAGGCCGCACCACCGGTCGTGGCGTGCCGGGCGGCGTGGTCGGCGCAGGTTCGGCCTTGGGTGCAGGCTTGGGGGTCTCTGGCGCGGGAGTTTCGGCGGCCATCACGGCTGGCAGAAGAAAGGAAATACAAACAAGGCTACCCAGAACACGCATACGGCTCTCTCCTTCACTTGAGGTGTTTCAGCAGATCGCTGCTCTATCCGGGCCAATCGGGCCATCGGGACTCTTATTTTGCGGGTTAATGCACTGAACTGCAAGTGGTGGATTGGTGGTTGGTGAATGGTACTTGGTGAGTGGTGTCTGGTGGTCTGGTGTCTGGTGTCTGGTGAGTGGCAGCGCGGTACGAACAGCACGCAATCCAGGAGGATTGCGCTACAAATGCAACCGGCGGCCTTTTGAGGGGCCGCCGGCTTCAGAGACATTGACCAGACCACCCATTACATATCGAAGTACAGGTAGAATTCGTGGGGGTGCGGGCGGAGACGAACCTGGTCCGCTTCTTTCTTGCGCTTGTAGTCGATCCAGGTTTCGATGACGTCAGAGGTGAAGACTTCGCCCTTGAGCAGGAAGTCATGGTCGTCTTCCAGCGCGCGCAGGGACTCTTCCAGGCTGCCTGGAGTGTTCGGAACCTTGGCCAGTTCTTCCGGCGGCAGGTCGTAGATGTCCTTATCGAGCGGCTTGCCTGGATCGATCTTGTTCTGGATACCGTCGATGGCGGCCATCAGGATCGTTGAGAAGGACAGGTACGGGTTACAGCTTGGATCCGGGCAGCGGAACTCAAAGCGCTTGGCCTTGGCGCTCTGGCTGAACATCGGGATGCGCAGACAGGCTGAGCGGTTTCGAGCGCTGTAGGCCAGGTTGATCGGGGCTTCGTAGCCGGGGGTCAACCGCTTGTAGCTGTTGGTCGTCGGATTGGTGATCGCCGTGATGGCGCGAGCGTGTTTAAGGATGCCGCCCATGGCGTGCAGCGCGGTCTCGGACAGGCCGGCGTACCCGTTGCCGAAGAACGTGTTCTTGCCACCCTTCCAGATGGACATGTGGGTGTGCATGCCGGAGCCGTTATCGCCGAAGAGCGGCTTGGGCATGAAGGTTACGACCTTGTTGTGGCGTTTGGCGACGTTCTTGAGGATGTACTTGTACATCATGGTCTTGTCGGCCATGCGGACCAGCTTGTCGAAGACCATGTCGATCTCGGCCTGGCCGGCGGTGGCGACTTCGTGGTGCTGCTTTTCAATCGGGACGCCGCACTCTTCGAGCGTCAGCATCATTTCGTTGCGGATGTCTTGCTGGGTGTCGGTCGGCGGAACGGGGAAATAGCCTTCCTTCGGGCGGATCTTGTGGCCGAGCGCCGGGCGCTTGTCGCCGTCTTCGTTGCTTGTCCAGTGGCCTTCTTCCGAATCGATGCTGTAGCCGCAGCCGTTGACGCCGCCGTACATCGTAATCGCGTCGAAGATGAAGAATTCGAGTTCCGGACCGACGAAGCAGGTGTCGCCGATGCCGGTGCTGTTAAGGTACTTCTCGGCCTTCAGCGCGATGTTGCGGGGGTCGCGGGTGTAATCGGCGTGCGTGACCGGATCCATGATGTTGCAGATCACGTTCAGTGTCGGATCTTTGAAGAATGGATCGATGAACGCGGTATCCGGATCGGGGACCACGAGCATGTCGGACTCGTGAATGTGCGCCCAGCCGCGGATCGAGGAGGCGTCGAAGCCCAGACCTTCCTTAAAGACGGCCTCGGTCAGTTCGTGCAGGGGTGTCGAAAAGTGCTGCCAAGTACCGATGAAATCCATAAAGCGGAAGTCAACGGTGTTGACGCCCTTGGCCTTGGCAAACTCAAGGACTTCCTTTGCCGTCTTGGGCATTGTCTAACGCTCCTTGTCTCTCTGGACAGGCGGTGCCTGTCGCTTTCCATTGTCCCGGGAGCTGCCTTGAGCCCCCCACAAACTACGAATGAGGAATTATGAATGCGGAATGATGAATAAGGCTCTCAAGGGCACGGCCAAAATCCTTGTTCATCATTCATAATTCCGCATTCATCATTTGCTGTTAAATGGCTTCCGGTCCGCGTTCGCCCGTTCTGATGCGAATGCAGTCTTCCAGCGGAAGCACGAAAATCTTGCCGTCACCGATCTGGCCGCCGTCGCCGGAGCGGCCGCCGCGCAGGATGGCCTGAATGGTGGGCTCAACGAAGTCGTCGTTGACGGCGATTTCGAGCTTCACCTTGCGCAACAGGTTGACGGTGTATTCATGGCCGCGGTAGATCTCGGTGTGGCCCTTCTGGCGGCCGAAACCCTGCACGTCGCAAACCGTCAGGCGCACGACCTCTACTTCGTTCAGCGCTTCTTTGACGGATTCCAGTCGAGAAGGCTGAATAATGGCTTCAATCAACTTCATCAGGAGTATGCTCCACGCTTGGTGAAATCGCAAAGGGCAAAGTGGGGGCCAATCGATGCAACCTATTGCCTCTTTGACAAACACTGCTCAAGAAACAACTTCCATGAACGTAAACCACGCCGCCTGAAATCTGGCTGGTGGCTTTTGATCACGATGTGACAAACGATGCAGTCGGTGCTTCAAAGTGAACAGCCGCAGTTGGCGCTCGACATACGGAAGTGAAGCTCCGACTGCCCCATCATGTTAGCTTGGTCGCAGCCGCGTTTGTAGCGGATTTCTACGGTCCTTTCAACGTCGCAGCGACAAACCTTCTGTTTTGCCGAAGCTGCATCGGTGCGTTGGCTAAATCCAACACGCCAGAAGGAAACTTGGGCCTCGCCTCCCACGGCTTTCGCGGGCGCAGCGCCCGGCGCTCCTCAAAGCGTCCATGTTATTAGCAGTTGCCGTTGCGCTCCCCTGATCAAACCACGGCGAATGTGCATATTCTGGCCGCTTGTTCGCTTTCCGCTGGACCATGCGGCACAGTTTGAGACGCGCCGCGGTAACTGAGGGTCGAGTAATGAAAATCGTAGCATTGTTGTTTGCGGTAGTCCTTAGCACTGCCGCGTTCGCGAACAACTGGCACGGGGAAGGTGCAAACGGCCCCGCCGCCGTGCCCGAACCAGCCACCATGGCACTGTTGGGTCTTGGGTTGGGCGCATTGGCGCTCCGCCGACGCCGTTCAGAAAAAGAATAAGCCAACGTGTAACCGCCGCGCAGGCTGCAAAGGCCAGAAGGCACAAAACTTTGTATTGCGCTTCATGGCGAATTTCAAAAGGCGCTGGCGGCCGAGAACCAGATGGGCCGGGATTGACGGTTTCTTCTGTGAAAACGCCGTCGTCGCCGGCCTTTCTGTTGAGTGGCACGGGCAGGCCGCGCCGCAGTTGCGCCAGCTTTTTCCGGACAGACGCTGTAGCGGCGCGGATTGCCCGTGCAGAGGCGCGCCGAATTCACGGGCAATCCGCTGGAGCAAAAAGACGCTCCAGCGGCCTGCCCGTGCCACACCACGTCGGCTCGGACTAAGTAAGAACCATTTCCAACGTCCAAATCACGACCCCCAGTCTGGCCATTCTTTCGCTTCGAATCAGCCGGATTGCCGCGCACCATTGAATGCGCGGTGCAACGAGGGTCGAGTACATGAAAGTAATCGCAGGCTTGTTTCTCGCACTGGTCCTCAGCGCGGCCGCTTACGCAGCCGACTGGCATGGCCAGGAATGCGAGACGGGCGGTGGTGGACCGGGAGCTGTTCCGGAGCCGGCCACCATGACGTTGCTGGGTTTGGGCCTCGGCGCCCTGGCTCTTCGACGTCGCCGCTCCAGTGAACCGTAACGTAAAAGACAGGGTACAGGGTTCGGGCTCAGGGATCGTTTGTGTGGGGAACATCCCCGAACCCTGAACCCCGAACCCTGCCGTTACGGCGCATTCATCCGGTCGCGCATTGAGCGGTGTTCGCGGTAAACGTCGCGGTCCGTGGCGGTAATCATCCCGCCCTTTTCGTTGAACCAGTTGCCCCACGAAGCAGGCAGGTTGCCCAGGTCTTTTCCCGCAATCATCTTTAACAGGTCGCCGGCGGGGCTGGAAATGTCTGTCGTCACTCCGGTCGCCGGCCCTTCAGGAAGAAAAATCGGGATGCGCGCGCCGGCCGGTCCGATCGGCAAGTTGTATCCGGGCGTCACGACCATGGGCTGGTCTCCCATGTTTGCTGTCACCGAAGGATGCGGCAGCGCTCGGATGAGCGAAACCAGCACGCGCGGATCGTCGATTTCGCGCAAGGCAGCCGCTGCCGCTTGCCGCTGGTGAGCGTTCTCACTGACGCCCAGCCGCACAATCTCCGCGATCGCTTTGTCGTCGCGCAGTTTTCGAATAGTGCAGCAGGCTTCGCGCCGAGCCTCGGGAAACGTGGCGAACACTGAAGCCCACGCCAGGCTTTTCGTGGCGATTTCCGGCAACGGCCCCACTTCACCCAACGCGCGCAATGCGCCGATTTGAGTGAACTCGTCGGTCCCACCTTTTGGACTTAGCAGCGCGACGAGCAATGGAATACTTTTCGCCGGAGCTTCGACTGCTTTCGCTAAGGCTTTGGCTCTGCGGTCGGGATCTGGGGAGCCGATGTCCTTGAGCGCTCTCAACAGGTCGGGATCCGGCGGATCGGCCGGCGGGGCAATGTCATTTTTCGGTGGCTCTGGTTTCTTCGCGTCGGCGACGGGTTTAACGGCCGCTGGTTTGGCCTTTTCGCGAGCGATGGCCGCGATGCGCGACTTCGCAATCGCCCGGGTCTCGCCGTCTTTGTCCTGGAGAAAAACCGTCTCGGGGTCTTCTTTGGTGATCAGTCCGGAATAGGAATGGCCATCGTGGAGCGTGATTGTGTCTTCGGCGTAAGCAGTACCTAAGAGAACGGCATATATGCAGGTGGCGAACAGAGCTGCTGTGAGGCAGTTCCTGCCTCCTGCCTCCTGCGTCCTGCCGACTATTCTTTGGCCCGTCTTCCGGCCCGTCTTTAAGACGGGGAGGGGGTAATCTCGTTCCGGCTCAGAAACAAGGCCGGGAAGAGCGGGCTTATGTCTTCTGATCATCACGCGCGGTTCGACCCTTCCGAAAACTCTAAATGTTTCAAACGGATCGTCAGTCCAGAGTCGAGACTCGCGAAGCCCAGGAGTGTTATCAGCCTGGAACCTCGCCTTCCCGCCTTTCGGACTTCTCGACTTTCACTCTTTGAAGCTGAACTTCTCTCCTTCTTTCTGCCACCATGCCAGCCAGGTCTTCATGTCTTTCTCAGCATGATCGAACGTCGTCGAGGTGATTTCCTTCGTCGCGCTAAGCACTGGATACAGGTCCGGCTCACTGAGCTGCACGCCCGGCGTTGGATCGGCCAGGCCCAGCGGATTGTCCGTGCCCAGGCCAGCCCCTTTGCCGCGCAGTTTGTTTCGAGGGTCCAGCGCGTTGCCCGAGGCCAGTTCATACGAGAGTGCGTGCAGGAGCCGCTCAACGGCCGCTTTGTCACCGTAGCGCTTGAGCGCCACACACGCGGACTTTCGCACGCTCCACGGGTATCGTTGCCAGTCGCCCGCGCAGGCCAGATCCACCAGCTTGCGCATCGCGACGGGCTCATCAAGCAAGCGCAACGCCTTGGCGGCCGTCATGCGCACACTGTCATCCGGATCATAGACGCTTGAATTCACCAGCGCGAGAAGCCCGCGACGGTCGCGGCTGAGGCCCAGCGCCGCGGCGGCTCGCAGGCGCACATTCTTGTCCGCACGCGAGACCGCTTGCGGCTGGCCGGGCGGGATGAGCAACCTGCAATAAAGGTCGGGCACCTGCCGCGCATCGGCGATCAGATCCTGCGCCGCGGCGTCCTTCGCCCAGACATTCGCGGCAAAATCAGGCTTGTTCATGTCCAGCGGCAGCGGCAAACGCATCAGTTTCGCGGCGACGGCGTTGATCTCATCACCGCTAAAGGAGCGACGCGCTTCGGCTCGCGCCCCGATGCGCATCTCGCCATCGTCCTCGCCGCTGAGCAGGCGCGCTGCGGCCAAGAGCGCGAGAAGCAGCACAATTGTTTTGCGACGGATACGCATGCAGAGGCCCCAAGTTATGACGCAGGAAATGGCCTGATGCTGCCGAGAAAAAGCAAAGGGTATCGGGTATGGGGTATAGGGTATCGGGGGATCGAAGCACGGCGTACCAGTGTCACCCAAAAGGAGGGTGCATTACGCGGCAGATGAAGGTGCAGGATCTCGAAGGCGAACCTCATCGACTTTGTTGCGTTTGCTGCCCAAGGAGAAACGGATCACGGTTAGGGTAGCGTTTGAACGGGCAAGCCTTCCCCATACCCCATACCCGATACCCCGCCCGTGATGCACTTGCGCACGCCGCTTTACGCGCGGACACTGCCCATATGAAGCTCGCGGTCATCGTTGACACCTTTCCGCGCTGGAGCGAGCGGTTCATTGCGCGCGAGTGCAACGAACTGGTCCGCCGCGGCGTGCAACTGTCCATTTTCTGCCTGAAAGGTAGCGCCGGCCCCGGTGCCGGTGACGATCCGGTCAGCGACCCTGAATTCGCGCCGCTGCTTCCGCTGCGAGTCGTCTTGCCGTCTGGCTTCTCGCTCCTGACTGCGCCCAAAAATGACGATCCGGAAACGAGCCGTCGCGAGCAGCTTGCGCGCGAAGAAGTCGGCCTGCGGCAAGTCTGGCGCGCGCGCTGTCTGGCAGTGCAGCTCCGATCCGGCGGCTTTACGCACGTGCATGCGCACTTTGCGAGCTTGCCTTCAACGCTGGCGTGGGCGGCGACCGCGGGAATCTCATTCTCGCTTTCAGTGCACGCGCGCGACGTCTTCGTTGAACCCCAGCTATTGAACGTTAAATTGCGCGACTGCACGCAGCTTTTCACGTGCCACCGGCGCGCGTTTGAGCACCTTGCGCAGCTTGAACGCGACGCCGGCATTTCTGGCAAAGTGAAGCTCATGCACCACGGGCTGCCGCTGGAGCAGTTTCCTGTTCGCGAGAGAAAGATCACTGGCGCGCTCAAGCTCCTGGCCGCTGGTCGCTTTGTGCAGAAGAAAGGCTTCGCCACGCTTATTGAGGCCCTCGCCGATGCGCGGCTGTCTCAACGCGACTGGTCGCTCACCCTTCTGGGTGATGGCGCGGAAAAACCGAAATTGGAGGCGCTGATTGAGCAGCGCGGTGTGCAGAACAAGGTCAGTCTTCGCCCAGCCGTCGTCGGCACAGAACTGCGGGAACTCTTCGATCAAAGCGATGTTTTTGTCGCACCCAACGAAACGGCCCCTGACGGCGACGCCGATGGCGTGCCGAACACCGTCCTGGAAGCCTTCGCCTTAGGCCTTCCGGTCATCGGCACGCAAGCTGGCAGCCTGAGCGAGGTGCTCAACGAGCAAACGGGGACCGTGGTTCCCGAGAAGCGCCCGCAAGCCTTGGCGCAGGCGCTTCTCTCATTGCTAGAGGATCCCGCTCCCGTCCTCGCGAAGACTGCGACCGCGCGCGCACGCATTGAAGCAGAATACGATATCCGAAAGAATATGGATGCGTTTTTGGTTCGTAGTTCGTAGTTCGTGGTTTGTCGTAACTGGTTTCTCTTTCACTTTATCCTGAATCCCAAACCCTGGACCCTACTTTTGAATGAAGGTTTCCGCGCGCCGGGTTTCTGTTATAAACAGGCACAAGGCCTGATCTTCGGGGAGGACCGCCTTGTTTTCGCTTCGTGTTCTGCTGTTGGGCTTGTTGTGTTCCTGCGCGAGCGCTGGGGAACCCCCAGCGCTTCGGCCGGCGTTTCCGAACTACGCCATGGTACTGAATTCTACCGCCGCCACCCGCGACGTCACCGGACCGACGATCACCGACGCTCCGTTCTCGTGGAATCAGACCGTCGTCTTGCACGAAGGTGAAACGAGCGAACGCTACATCGGCGGCTATGATCCGGGCCTCCAACCCCTGCAGTTTCAGCTCAAGCCTTACGAACCGACAAATGTACGCATCCTTCAGGTTGATGCCGAGCACGGCTTTCTGGGCGTGACGGCGCTCGCAAATCACGGCGGCACCACGGATACCTTTCCGTTTCAGGTGCAGGCTCGGGGCGTACTCAGCGAAGATACCTATAACCTGGTCTACGACGTGCGCACAAAGAAAAGTAGAATCCGCGGTACGCCCATTCTCCGGCGCTCGCCCGGTGACTTCGTCAAGCCGGGTCATATCGTGCGATACGTCTGGACCCAGACCGGCCAAGGCGAAAAGCACCCCAAGGTTGAAGCGGCCTTTACCGCGTACAACGGGCCGGCGCGGGGACCGATCAGCAGCACGATCACCGCTGTGCTCGGGACCAAGGCCCAGCCCTTTGTGCTCGGCTATTACGTGATGACCGTTACCCCGCGGGACGTGCGCGGCGAACCGCCGCGCGGTTCGACGTCCAACGGAGTCGTTTTCCGTTGCGCGTTTGGAAGCGACAATCTTGCTCCGGTCGTGGACGGCCTGGCCGCGGATACGTTTCTGCCGGCCGCCGGACAGACGGTCACTATGAGTCCCATCGCCTTCGATCCGGAGACCGGCCAGTCAACGTTCGACAACGAAGCGTGGGATTTCGGCGACGGCACGCTTCAGAGCGGTCTCAGCGGCGCGGTTGCTCACGCGTACGCGCAGCCGGGCATTTATCGCGCGCGCTGCACCGTGGCGGACAACCTTGGCGCGGCGGCGACGACGGAAGATTCCATCGTGGTTGGTGCGACCAACGTTGCGAAAATGGCGTTCACCTATGTGAAGAGCATTCTTCCCGAAGAATCCGGAAGTGGCCTGGCCGATTCGGACACGCTGACCGCGACGTTTAGAGGAGTCAACGCTCAACCCGGCGACCGCATCGTCTTCACCTTCAATCGTAATCAGTTCGGGCGCATGAACGCATCATCGGCTGGTGACGATACCGACATTGTCCTCAAGCCCGGCGGCTTTACCGGAAGCACGCGCTTGGCGAAGGAGGTCACCGTCACGCGCTCAGCCGCAAATCTGTCGATCAGCGTCAGCAAGGCGAACTTTGACCGTACCGGCGACCCCCGCTTCGGCCGCTGCGAGCAGCGTGGCATCTTCAAGCACCAGCGTATTGCTCTGTGCGTGATTCCAGCCAACGGCGGCACGCCGCGCACGTACGTGTACACGGGCAACGTCGATGTCCACGTCAAATGGGGGCCCTTGGAGATCGGTACCAGCTATTTTCCCGAAGACCGCGTCTCCGGCGCCTCAACGACCAAGGAACCAAACCCGAAGAAACAGGAGATTTACTGAACGGAAGTCTTGAGTCTCTGGCGATTGGAATTTCCAAGACTCTAGACTCCAGACTCTAAGACTCTAGACTAATTATTCATGGGTGGCCGAAGATCTTCTAGCGACAAAGGCGGGGGCGCTCGCCGAGAGCAGTCTCCCAAACAACCCCGCGGATTTGCGCGCGGGCATGGAGCGCATCATCGCCACCGCCCCGGCCGGGAAGCTCCGCGCCCGCTGGGCACCGGGCGCGAACGCAAGCAGGACATTCCGCGTGCGATCCCGATGCGCTACCTCGATGAAGACGCGATCGATGCGCTCAGCCACATGGAGAAGCCCGCCGAAGACGATCGGCGGCTGGAGGAGCTCGGGGAAGCAGACACTTTCGGCGCGCGGATGGAAGGCCCGCTTGCGCGCGGCGTGGTACTGGAAGTCCGCAGAGGCAACTTCTTAACGCGCATGCTGACCCCCTCTCCGGTAGCGCCGGCCTCCGTGCCGGCCGAGGGTGCTACGGACGCCGGCCCTTTGCCGTTCGTGCCTGATAGCTCTCAGAACACGGGCAGCCAACAGCAAACAGAGGCTGCCCGTGCCACACCTTTGCCCTCCGTGCCGGCTGAATCAACGGACACAGGAACCCCGCGCGTGACGCCTCCAAAATGGAACGTCGGCGACATTCTGCGCACGATCGTTCGCGGCACCATGCAGCAGTTCGATCTGGGCCTGTCCAGCCTCGTCGCGCCCGGTGATGACGTCGAAATGATCGTGCCGTATATGGCCGGCGAAAAGGAGCTCTTTCAGTACGGACTACACGGCGTTTTGACAAAAGTAGCGCCGCGCCGAAACGAGTTCCGCCGACTGCACCCGTCCGGCCGGGCGATCCAGACGCTCGCGGCCAACGTGGATCGCATCTTGATTATCGGTTCGGCCGCCCAGCCCGATTTCCGCCCCGGCTTTGTCGATCGCGTGCTGGTCTGCGCGATGGCCTGCGGCCTGCCTGCCGCGCTGATCCTCAATAAGACGGACTTGGGCGTGCGCGAGTCTGACGACGAACTGCTCGATGTCTACCGCGAGCTGGGCCTGTTGGTTTACAAAATCAGCTTGGTTGATCCGACCGCGCCCGCCGGGGATTACGCCGCGCTGCAGGAATCTCTGGCCGGCAAGCGCAGCGTTCTGGCGGGGCACAGCGGCGTCGGCAAGTCCAGTTTGCTGCGCGCGCTCGATCCGAGTCTGGACGATTATGATGTGCGCGTCGCCGAAGTGTCCACGCAGACCGGCAAAGGCACGCACACCACCACGCACGCGCGCCTCTTTCCGGTGAAGCTGCCGAGTGGCGCCAGCGCTGAGATTATCGACACGCCTGGGGTTCGCGAATTCACCCCCGCCGACACCGACCGCCGCAACCTGTGGGGCTGGTTCCCGGAAATCGCCGCTTTGCAGGGCCAGTGCGCTTTCGCCGACTGCACTCACCAGGTGGAAAAAGGCTGCGCCGTCCTCGCGGCCGTTGAGCGCGGTGAAATCCACCCGCGCCGGCATCAGTCGTACGTGCGGATTTATCAAACGCTTCCCAACTGATGTGACGTAATCCTCCTGGATTGCGCCGAGTGCCTAACAATCCTGATGGTGCCACGGATGAGTTCGCGCCGTTCTTTTTGGCGCGAACTCATCCGTGCCCCGTTGTGGCTGATGCAACGCACTCCTCCATGTTTTCTTCAACCGGTGTACGCAATCCGGGAGGATTGCGCTACAATCCACCGAAACTCACGCAAGGAGACTCAAATGCGAAACGCCGTTCTGTGTCTGTCCGTGCTGCTGGTTGTCACTGTCGCGCTGCGCGCGGCCGACGAAATTCCGCCGAAGGGGCACCCGGATTCGTCCAAGTGGGAGAACTTCTACAAGGAAGATCTGTCCGACACCATTTTCCCGAAGGGAGTCTGGTACATCAAGGATGGCGAACTGACCGCCGACAAGGACGAAGCGATCTGGTCGCAGAAGGAGTACGAGAACTTCATCATCGATCTGGAATACAAAGCCGGCGACGCGGCCAACAGCGGCGTGCTGGTCTATTGCAGCGACATGAAGAACTGGATCCCCAATTCCGTCGAAATCCAGATCCTCGACGACAACAACCCGAAGTGGGCCAAGGCAGAAGCGACGTGGAAATGTGGCGCAATCTTCGGCCGCCTGGCGCCGAGCAAGCCCATGGCCAAGAAGGCCGGCGAATGGAACCGCATGACCTGCACCTGCAAAGGCCAGATGCTGTACGTCGTGCTCAACGGCGAATTAGTCACGACGTGCGACATGAGCAGGTGGACGGATGCCAAGAAGAACCCCGATGGCAGCAACATTCCCGCATGGCTGAGCAAGCCCATGGCAACCTTGCCGACCAAAGGCCACATCGGCCTGCAAGGCAAACACGGCGGCGCGCCGATCTTTTTCAGGAACGTGAAGATCAAGCAGATTGAACAGTAGTTTGGTGAGTGGGTAGAGTGGTGATTGGTGAGTGGTAACTGCGCAAGCGGCCACTCACCAGTCTGTTTTGTGTAGAGGGCGGCGGTGTGAGGCTTCTCGTTCTCCTTTCGATTGCATTCGCCCTCGCTCTCAGCGCCGCCGAGCCCATCCCAGTCCTCGTCAAAACCAGCCCCAAGGACAAAGGCAAAACGTATCCGACGTTGACCGTCGTTCACGTCCAGGGCTTCACGCCGCAAAATGAATTGCCGAAGCTCAGCACTTACGGCGGCGATCTTTCGCGCAAGACGGACGCGCGCGGGTTCTTTTACGCGAAGAAGGAAGGCGAACGCTGGTGGCTGGTCGATCCGGAAGGATATGACTTCATCCATGTGGCCGTTTGCTCCGTCACGCCCGCGCACGGGTCGCCCAAAACCACGGAAGCGTTTACTTCGAAGTTCGGCAGCGAAGCCAAATGGGCGGCGGCGACCAGCGAACTGCTTCACGCAAATGGCTTCAATGGCAGCGGCGCGTGGAGCAACGACGCAGTGATGAAAGCGGCGCCTCAGCGCGTCGTCTACTGCCCGATCTGGAATTTAATGAGCGCCTACGGCAAGAAGCGCGGCGGCACCGTCCAGAAACCCGGCCACACGGGCTATCCGAATGACGCGATCTTCGTTTTCGATCCGGACTTCGAGCTCTTCGCCATGGAACACGCGAAGCAACTGGTCGCGACAAAGGACGATCCCTGGCTTCTCGGCCACTTCTCTGACAACGAACTGCCATTCTACCGAAAAAGCTTGGACAAGTTCCTCGCACTCGAAAAAGACGACTACGGCTACAAAGGCGCAAAGGCGTGGCTCGACCAGCGTGGCGGCGACGCGAAGAAGATCAGCGACGACGAGCGCGAGGCGTTCCTGGGCTACATCATTGACCGCTACTTCTCGGTCTGCGCCAAAGCCATCAAGATGCACGACCCCAATCACCTCTACCTCGGCAGCCGGTTTCATTCCGACGAGAAGAAAATCGCGGCCGCGTTTCAGGCCGCTGGCAAGCACCTGGATGTCGTGTCAGTGAATCTATACCACCAGTGGACGCCGGATTTCGAGCAACTCGCGAACTGGGTGAAGTGGTCCGGCAAGCCGTTCATGATCACTGAGTTCTACGCCAAAGGCGAAGACTCGGGCATGGCCAACACCACCGGCGCGGGCTGGCTGGTGAAAACGCAACGCGAGCGCGGTCTCTTTTACCAGAATTTCAGCATGGGCCTGTTGGAGTCAAAAGGCTGCGTCGGCTGGCACTACTTCAAGTATCTGGACAACGACCCCGAAAACACAAAAGTCGATCCGTCCAATCGCGACTCGAACAAAGGAATCCTGACGGCCTGCTTTGAGCCCTGGACCGACATGCTCAAGCTGATGCGCGAAGTGAATGTGAACGTGTACGGCCTGATCAGCCACACTGACAAGGGCGGACGAATTCACTGATTCAGCCCTTCATCCACTCCTTGAACAGCATCAGATCCTTCCCCGTCCGATCCAATACTTCTTCCGCAGTCAAATCGGCAAAGCTGTGCTAGCCTTGGTGCTCACTGTGCAGGGAGATGCGCCGTCGAAGTTGGACCGGCTATTTCGGGAAGTGATGTGCACCGTGCATTTGGCGGACGCTAGAGTGTTGCTTTATTTATTTCACTTTTGAAATTTCTTGCGTGGTAGAGGGCGCCCTTTTGGAAATGCGGGGTTTCGGGAATATTCTTCTGCGAAAAAAAGCCGGGACTTCTGTTGCTGGCGTCTTTCGCTTTGGTTCGACGGTGCATTTTTCCTGACCACACCGTTTCAGTTCAGCAAGACGGGCATCCCCGCTGCTTCCGAAAGAGCCATGCTCGTCATCCGCTGAATTCGCTCTATTTCGCTGGCACAGTCTCTGCAATTCCGCGCTCCGAAGTTATTGACCGGCCTCGGGGGTTTTATGCAGAGCAGATCAAAACTGAAAACGGGCCTCGCCATCGTCTCTATTCTAGTTTCGATTCTCCTTGCTCTTCCGGCTCACGGCTATTGTTTTCTGGTCAACTCGGCGGCAGTTCCGCTGCGCTGGAACCTGGCGGCGCTGCCCAACCAAGCCATACGGTGGGCCGTGCAGGATGGAGCGCCGTCCATGGTGCACGATTGCGCCATCGATTGCACGAATCAGTGGTCCTCAAACGCGAACGGCGAGATTGCCTTTACAGAAGGACCGAAGGGCATTCTCATCGTTTGGGATCCGGGCGGCCTGCTAATTCCGAACTCGCAGTATCTCGCGTATACGACGCTCACCGCCGACGCTAACGGGAACATCGCCTCCGCGGTGATCGTCATCAATGCGAAGTTCTACAACTGGCATCGGGGAGGAGACGGCGGCGTCAGCCTGCTCCCCGGACCTGACGGTTTGCGCGACGCCTGTCTCGACAGCGTTCTGCTGCATGAACTCGGGCACGCTCTGGGGCTGGACCATAGCGACAAAGACCCCAGCAAAATCGTCGGCCCGACCGGGCCCAACGATCTGCCCACTATGAACTCCATCATCTATCCGGGCTCACAGATTCTGCACTTGGACGACATTACCGGGATCCGGGCTCTGTATTCGAATGGCACGTTCAGTCCGCCGCCGGCGACCTTTGATGTCGCCGCGTCGCCGTCTAGTGGCCGCCCACCGCTGAAGGTGTTTCTCTCCCAAAGCGAAGACCCTAATGCTGACGCGCTTTGGGATTTTGGAGATGGAACTGCCGGACTCGGCCCCAACGAGGTACACAAGTACACCACGGTGGGAACCTTCACTGTTCAGGCGCAATTAAGAGGCAAGACAGGCACCGTCAACATCGTCCTGGACCGACACGCAAAGAAACGTCCGCCACTCCGCAAGGAAAAGCCATTAAAGACGGGTTACAAAGCTGGTCAGTGGTGAATGGTATTTGGTGAGCGGTTGGGATGAGACTCAGCCTTTCATCCACTCCTTGAACTGCACCAAGTCCTTCCCCGTCTGATCCAACACTTCTTCCGCGGTCAAATCGGCAAAGCTGTGCTTGCCCTGGTACTCACTGTGCAGCGATACCGGGCCATCGAAGTTGATCTTCTTCAGCAACTTGGCGACCTGCGGCCAAGGCGTGTTGCCGATGTCCAGCGGGCAGAACTGAGCGCTGTGGCGGCGCGCGCCGGCGTAACCTTTGCCGGCATCCACCCAGCGGAAATCTTTCACGGCGAGCATCGTCAACTTGGTGGAAAGCAGATCCATGCCCATCATCCAGCCGAAGCTGCCGCCTTCGATCACGGCGTGCGCGGGATCGAAGTACAGCCCCAGCCACGCCGGGTCGATGCCTTCCAGCACGTGATGAATATCCCACAGCGACGCGCCGAAACAGTCTGCCGAATGATTGTGGAAGCCGCCATGAATGCCGACGTCGCGGTTGAGCGCCGCCAGATCGCGCATGCGCGCGCGCACTTCGGCGCGCTGCTTTTCGAGCGTACCAAACCCCTTATAGGGGTAGTAGCCGAGCTTGTAGTGCTTGATGCCCAGCTTCGCGGCCGTTTTCAAAATGGGCGGCGTCAGCGCATCGGCCGCATCGGTGATGTTGGTCGTGATCATGCCGATGCTCACGCCGCCTTTCTTCAGGCCTTCGGCGACGCGCGGCAGTTCGTCTTCGACTTTGGCGGGATTCACGTGTCCGCCCGGCCGGACGGTTAGATCCAACGCATCCAAGCCGATTTGCTTGAGCCGTTCGATGAGCCGCTCCAGCGGAAGGCCCGCGACATGTTTGCTGAACAGCATCAGTTGCATGGGATCGCTCCTTTATTGTCTTTTCCTGGAAGCATACGGCATGTGTTTTGTGGCACCAACTGATAATTGCTGAGGAGTGCCATCTATGAACGAACAACCAACGCTGACGGACGAGGATTGGGCGCTCATTGTTGAACTGCTGCAACTCGAACAGCAGGAGCTGCCGACCGAATACCACCACGCGGAGAAGTGGGAGCTGCGCGAGCAACTCGAACGCAAGCGCCAGCACGTTGATAGCCTGCTGCAACGCTTGGCACACCCCGCCCCCACAGAATAGTCCTTTTGCATCAGTGACTCGGCCCGGAGGCCGCAGGAAATTCTGCAGCCTCTTCTTTTGCCTGCGCCTGTCTTGCCAACGTGTGGTTCAGATATTTCGAGCTGTGAAATGCACTGTGCATTCGGCGGACAGTAAGAGCGTTGCTTTATTTATTCCATTCAGACCGCGGGTTAGATTCTGGCTATCTCAATTCTCGCTTCGCCGCTTCCACGATGCGCGTGATTTCGCGATCTAGTTCCGGTGCGATCGGCTCCGGGTGATGGCGTTCGAACAGATTGCGCTTCATCTCGGCGCAGCGCTGTTCCGTGGAGATGGCGCCTTGATCGAGCCAGGCCTGGAAGAACTGGCGGTCCAGGAGCTTCGGGAACCATAGTTCGCGGCGGAAGCGCCCCGCCGTGTGGTCGGTGTCGATGTAGGTGCCGCCGGGGCCGAGCTCATGGACCAGATCGAGCGCGAAGGCTTCGTCGCTGAAGTCCAACTCGCGCTGGCAGCTCTCCACGTAACGAATCACTTCGTGCTGCAGAACCAGCATGTCGAGTGACGTGGCCTGATCCACGCCGCAGATGCCCATGTGCCCGAAGATATCCGCGCCCGCCGCGGCGCCGAAGGCCAGCGTCACGCCGGTCTCCAACCCCGCCTGAGCGTCCGGGCGTTTTGAGTCGGTCAGACCTACGTTGATGTAGACCGGCAGACCGTACCGTTTGCCCATCTGCGTCATCGCCACGCCGAAGAGGGCCTGCTCCGGTCCGCAGAAGATCATCTGCGTCGTGCGCATGTCGAACGCGTGGCAGATCCCGCCGTAGCATACGGGCATGCCCGGCCGGATAAGCTGCGTGATGCACACGCCGGCGAGGATTTCTGCGTTCTCCAACGCCATCGTTCCGGTCAGACTCATCGGAGCGGACACACCCATCTGCGCCATCGGGCCGATCGGGACCGGCAGGTTCAGTTTGGCTGTCTCGTAAAGCAAATCGATGCCATGGAACGGAAAGCGTAGTGGGCTGATCGGTTCAAGGAAGGGATAGCACAGCGGAAACTCCTCGGCTCGCTTCATGTCGCCGCGTACAGCGATCAGGATTTCGTTGAGGAATCGTGCCGAGGCCCGGTCGTGATACCAGAACGTCACCGGCTTGGTGGTGTTGCGCAGCATTTCGGCAAGTACCGCGACCGGCCGCCAGGCCGGGTCGGCGTCCTGCGGATCGGTCATGGCGCCGACGATGGTTAGCGCCGGCAGCGCGTCGCCGAACACCGTGGCCTTGGTCACGTCCAGCATCGTCGCGTAGCGCCGCTGCTGGCCGGGCGCGTCGATCCAGAGGGCTTCGCCTGCGATGCTGTTGTAGGTGCGCTTGCCAACGCCGAACTCCGCCTTTCTTGCCAGGTCGCGGCCGTAAAGCGTATAAGTTTTTCGAACGGTCCCCAGGCAGCGCTGCACGAGGGCGCCGTCGATGCGCACGCGCTGGGTCTGGAAATCGACCTTCGCGCCCGCATCCGCGAATCTGCGCAGCATGCCTTCATGTGGGATATGGACGCCAGTGCGTTCCAGAATCGCCAGCGAAGCGAAGTGGATGCGTTCGATCTGCTCGGGGGTGAGGACGAACGCTTTCATCGACGGCTCCTCCTTCACGTTTCGGCACGCGGAAATCCGAAATTAGATACAGCAAATCCGAAAGAAAAGGATAAACGGAAAACAGAAAACAGCGAACCGAAGCGGTACTTCGGTTTAGTCTTCGCAATTTCGCATTTTGCTGTTTCCTTCGGATTTCGAGTTTCGGATTTTGCTGTTTTCCACAATCACTTCGGGAACCACGCCACCAAATCCGCTGCGACCAGATCGTGGCCTTTGCGGTTGGGATGATTGCCTTGCGACATCAGTTCATCGAGTTTCCCGCCGGCTTTGACGTGCTGCTTGAAGAACTCGATGCTGTCCACCAGCCCGACGTTGTACTTCGCGGCCAGCTCGCGAATCTGCTGCGCGTGTTGGTTGAGCGGGTCGTTGGGATCGTCCATCTTAGCGCCCATGTCCGCGGTGGGCGTGAGCAAAATCACTTTCACGCCGGCGGCTTTCGCTTTCTCGATCATCTCCGACCACGCGGCTTTTGCGCGCGGCAGGCCGACGCCGCGGTCGTTGAGCGCGTAATCGATGGTCACGACGTCCGGCTTATGACTGAGCACGTCGCGTTCGAAGCGTTGGGCTCCGCTGACGGAGTTTTCGCCGCCAATGGAGGTGTTGATGACGTTGATCACTGCGTGCGGGAACTGATCCTTCAGCCCCTTGTGCAGCAAATGCGGATACGCGTTGAAAGTGTCCACGATCGGCGTCTTGAAATAGCCCGCCGGCACACTGTGGCCATGGCAGACGATGTTCACCAGCCGGTTCTGTGGCCAGGTTTTCTTCAGCAACGCTGAAATGTCGGAAAGATAGGCGGCTTTGTCGGCCATCGCGCCTTCGCCGGCGCAAATGGCGAGGCCCAGGAAGCAGGGCAAGAGCAGCAGCATTCTCATGACAGATCTCCGTGAACGGCTTGGTAGACCTGTCTACACCGGCAGTAAGCGAGAGCAAGAGTTAAGCGCTCGGAGCGCTGAGCAAAAAGCCGCGCATAAGTTACGTTGCTACCGTTCGCCCTGCCGCTTCCGCCAGCACGCGCTTGATCTCATCCAGGCTGGCGGGTTTGACCAGATGGCGGTCGAAATCCGCTTCGGCGGTGTGGCGGCGGACGGACTCCTGGCCGAACCCCGTGAGCGCGATCAGGTACGGCTGCTTGCCCAGCGCGGCCCGGACTTGCCGTGCGACCTCATAGCCGTCCATTCCGGGCAGGCCGACGTCTACGAACGCGACGTTCGGAGGCGAGAGCTTCGCTTTCGTCACTCCTTCCGTGCCGTCCGCGGCCACGTCCACGGTGTGCCCCCACAGTTCCAGCATCATCTTCAGCGTGTGCCGGCTGTCGCTATCGTCTTCAACCACCAGCACGCGTTGCGGCGCGGCCGAGACTGTCTCCGGCGCGGGCTCCGGCGGACGCTGCGCGTCCACTTCAATGTACAGGACTGGCAAGTTGACCACGAACTCGCTGCCCTGGCCTGGCCCGGCGCTGAAGGCTCGCACCGAACCCCCGTGAGCATCCACCAGGTGACGCACCAGAGTCAGGCCGATTCCCAGACCATGGACCGACGAATGCCGGCGCTCAACCTGAGCGCAGAGGTCAAAAATGTGGTGCAACAATTCCGGAGCGATGCCAGTGCCCGTGTCACGAATGCGCAGAACGAAATAGCCGTCCTCCAGCGCCGCGGTCACTGAGATCCTTCCGCCCGAGGGCGTGTATTTCGCGGCGTTGATGATCAGATTCCAGAAGATCTGCTCAAGACGCGTGGGATCGCCTTGGACGAACACCGGGTCTTGGGGCAGCGAGACGGTGAGCTGATGGTTGCGCGCATGGATCATGCTCTGGCTGGTTTCCAGCGCGTTCTCAACGGCGGCAATCACATTGACCGGCATGGCCTGCAGTTCCAGCTTGTTGTGACGAATGCGCGAGACGTCAAAAAGATCTTCGACGATGCGGGCGATCGTGCAGACCTGGCGTTCGATCACGTTTTCCTGCTGCTGCAGAATCTCGGGATCGTCGCTGCGCAAGCGCATGATCTGCACGGCTGCTCGGATTGGCGATAGCGGGTTGCGCAGTTCATGTGCCAGAATCGCCAGGAATTCCTCCTTGGCCGCATTGGAGCACTGGGCCTCCTGAAGCCGGCATTCGCGCACCTCCTCAGCGTTCTTGCGCACCGTGATGTCGCGCGCGAAGATTCGCAGCCCCAGGCTGCACGGATAAACATACGACTCATACCAGCCGGAGCAGACGTCGCTGCGCGCCTCGAATTGCACCGGCTTCTGTTGCTCCATGGCGCCCATAACTCGGGTATAGAATTCTTTTCCGGGCAGTTGCGGGTAAAGCTGCCAGACGACATGCCCGATCAACTGTGCACGCGTTCTGCCCCACATGCGTTCAGCCTGCGCGTTGACATCCGTGAAACGCCATCGCTGATCAAAGGCATAGTAGACGTCGCGAATTCCATTCACGATAGCGGAAAGCTCGTCGCGTGCGGCTTCGCACTCCGCCAGGCGCGCACTGAGAGAACGCAAGACGTTAGACTCTTCGGCCGGTGTCCTGTCGATGAAGAATCTCATAAGTGTCGTCTCCGCAAAAAACAAAGGAACGTGCACGCGATATTTTGCTCTCCGATTTGACACACATTATTCACGCTCCCAAGTTTCCCGTATCCGTAGGCTCCAAACCTGTGAGCGATAGTACCCTTAACAACGCAACGATATTTCCCGTCTTCGCGCTCGAACCTAGCTCCCTTTGCCGCGGTCCCTAGGAGCCAAGTTGAAAACGCAGTTCTTCCGTTTTACACAACTGCCTTCCGCTCAATACGAGCGGGACATGCGGCAATTTGCGGACCAGCAGCACTGGCTAGATTGCGAGCGGAGAAATAAGGGCAGACGGAAGTAGAAGACGAAGAGACGAGAGTCGGAATGAAAACGTCGCAGTCGGAAACGCTCGCATTAATGCGTGGTTTTCGAGCGCTTTCGCTCGGCGCAGGCCGCGGCTGCGCGAGCCACACGCTGCAATTCCGGCAAATCCGCGGGCTTCACCAGATGCTGGTCGAAACCCGCTGCGCATGTGCGCTGCCGGTCGGAGCTTTGCCCGAAGCCTGTCAGTGCCACAAGGAACGCATCCGTGCCCAGAATGGTCCGCATCTGCCGCGCCACTTCGCAACCGTCCATGTGGGGCAGTCCCAGATCGATGAGCGCGAGGTCCGGCAGCAGTGTTCGCGCCCTCACGATGGCCTCCGGCCCATTCGCCGCGGCCTCCACCTGATGCCCCCACATTGAAAACACCTGGCGCAGCGTTTCCCGATTATCGTCCTCGTCCTCCACGATCAGCACCCGCAGCAGCATGCTCGGCGAGCCCGTATCGACGGCCTCCGTCTCTTTCCTGGGAGGCAGCAGACGGCTGCTGCTGCCGGCCAGCGGGAGCCTGACGGTGAACTGGCTTCCTTTCCCCAGTCCCTCGCTTTCAGCGTGCACCGAGCCGCCATGCATCTGCACCAGCTCGCGCACGAGCGTCAGGCCGAGGCCCAGCCCGGGCTCCCGCTCGGCGCCGTGCGAGACCTGCGTGAACATGTCGAAAACCCGCGGGAGCATGTCCGCTGAAATGCCGCTGCCGTTGTCCCGAACCGTCAGCACGGCCTCCTCTTCCTTTACTTTCAGCCCCACGTGGATGTCGCCGCCTGGATGAGTGAACTTGGATGCATTGGAGAGCAGATTGTTCAGCACTTGCTCGATGCGTGTGGCATCTGCCAGGATCACAACGGGTTGCGCGGGCAGGTCCAGAGTAAAGCGTTGGCAGTTGCTGGTGCGCAGCGCCTGGCACGATTCAAGCGCACGCCGCGCGATCGCCACCAGGTCGATCTGTTGGGGGTCGATATCGAGCTTGCGGAAACGAATCCGGGAGACGTCGAGCAGATCGTTGATCAGCGCCACCACGTGTTTGACTTGACGCTGGATGACAGCGACCTCCATATCACGCAGACGCGGATCGTCGCTGCCGGCGTGGATGACCTCGGCAGCGTTGCGAATCGGCGCGAGCGCGTTGCGCAATTCGTGCCCCAGTTTGGCCAGAAACACATCTTTGGCTTGACTGGCCTCTTGGGCGGCTTGATTCTGATGCAACAAGCATTCCTGTGCACGCCGGGCATCGTCCACATCCATGCAGATGCCAACCCAGCGCAGCACGTTGCCGCCCGCGTCGTAGAGCGGAGCGCCCCTGGCCGCGTGCCAGCGGTACTCGCCATCCGCACGGCGCAGGCGCACTTCGGTGGTCTGGTGTTGCCCACTCTGGATCCCGGCGGTCCAGGCCTGGAGCACCCTCTGTTTATCCTCCGGATGGACCGCCGCGAGCCAGCCTAGCGGTACGCTAGTTTGAGGGAGTGTATACCCGGTATAATCGAACCAGTTCTTGTTTGCGTACTCGATGGCGCCGTCGGCTGCGGCTATCCAAACCACAGCCGGCAAGGCGTCGGCGAGGCGGCGGAAATATTCCCCGACTACTTCTGAAGCGTTTCCCCTAGAGCATTCACCATCCCAGAGCTCTTCTTCGAGTTTCGCCAGACTGCGAGCGAGAACATCTCGCCCGGCGTGCAGCGCATCGGTCGGTTCTGTCTTAGGATAGTGACTCGTTTCTTCATTCATAGTTGAGGCATACCTCTGTTCTTGACAATACACGAATCATTGCAGCAGCGCCTACTGCAACCAAAACATACAACAAGACATAAGTGGTGCACGCTTGCGCCACTCTGCATAAAAGCAAGTCTCCCCTTTATACATTTTGGTTACAAAGATCAAGATTTTTATGGCGACATTTTAACGATTATAAATAACTAAGTTGAGCTGCCGAGGTAGATGTAAAAAAAGGACCGCCTTATCCGTTGCATTTTGCCACGATCGCATCAAATCCGGCTTTAATGCGATGCTTCAATCTGCTAGTCTTATACCTTTCAGTGGGGGGCAGAAGCATGGAATCCACATTTGGCTACCTTGTCGCAAGCAGTGCCTTGGTGTTCGTCGCGAGCACCTTGGCTGCCGACGCACGCGCGGGCGAGAAGGCGCCCGTCATCATCCTGAAACTGGACGATGTGACCACGCAGGGCGCTCACGAAAGCGAACCCATTTCGCCACGCTGGCAGCGAGTCGTGGATTTTCTAGAAAAAGAGAATCTGAAGGCGTCGCTGGGCATCATCGGCTTCTCACTGGAACAGGACAACGCCGCGTATTTCAACTGGATCAAGAACCTGGACAAGAAAGGCGCGGTCGAGTTCTGGAATCACGGCTACAGGAACCGTTCAAACAACGACAAGAGCGGCGAGTTCGAGTCTGATTCGGCCGAGCAGCAAAAGGCATTGCTCGAAAAAACGCAGAAGCTGGCCAAGGAGAAGCTTGGCATCGAACTGCATGCGTTCGGTCCGCATTGGAGCGCCACGACAGAAGCCACGGAAAAAGCTCTGCAGGATATTCCGGAACTGACGATGTGGTTGCTCGGACCGAAGAGTCCAAAGACGTACACGAAATTCGTTTTTGAACGTATCGTCAATCTGGAAAACCCCACGTTTGTACCCGATTTCGACAAATTCAAAGCCGCGTATGAGAAGAACGGCGTGAGCCGACCGTACCTGTGCCTGCAAGGCCACCCGAACAGTTGGAGCGACGAGCGCTGGGCCGGCTTCGTCAAGATCATCGGCTTCCTGAAGGAGAAGGGCTGCACGTTCATGAAAGCCGGCGAGTATTTGGCGCAGACGAAGAAATAGAGTCTGGAGTCTGGAGTCCTGAGTCTGGAGTCTTAAAGGCAACGGAGCTCGCGCGTAATAGATGCCAGACTTCTGCCATTGAAATGGCGAACTTTTCATAAAAGGAACGGGGATTCCAGCGTCTAACAGCCGATAATGTATATGGGTTGCTATTTCGGCGGCCCTTGCGTAAGGTATGGCGTTGTTCTGACGCCTGCCGAATTTGTGCCCAGTTGCTCAAGAGTCCGGGAAAAAGGCCCGATGTTGACGCGCTTGTCGTTTCGAGCGATTTCCAGCCTGACCGGCATCCTGCCGCGCCGCTGGCAATACGCGCTTGCGCGCCCGCTTTCGGACGTCTTTTGTCTCGCCGCCCGCGGCAAACGCCGTTGCGTCATGGCCAATCTGCGGCCTGTCCTTGGAGAAGGCGCCAGCGACGCTGAGATTCACCGGAACACACGGGCCATTTTCCGTTCCTTCGGAGCGTACTTGTGCGAGTTCTTCGGGTTTGAGCAGCTCGGGGCGCGCTTCATCGATTCGCACGTCGAGGTCCGCGGCCGTGAGAACATCGAGGCCGCCCTGCGCCTGGGGCGCGGCGCCATTCTGTGCTCCGGACATTACTCCAATTGGGAACTCGGCGCCTGCGTGGTCGCGCGTCTCGGATATCCGATCACCGCTGTTTTTCAGATGCAAGCCGACGCGCGCACGAACGAGATGTTTGTGGAGCAGCGGGCGCGCGCCGGCGTCACGGTCGTGCACACGCAGCACGGCGCGCGGGCAGCCTTGCGCGCGCTGCGGCAGAATCAAACCGTCGCGCTGATGGGCGATCGTCTGACCGGCGGGCCCACTATCGGCATAAAACTCTTCGGCCGCGAGGTCCGCTTTCCGCTGGGCCCGTGGCGTATCGCGAACGTGTCGGGCGCGGCTCTGCTGCCGGTGTTCATCCACCGGGAACCAGAGGGCCGCTTCATCCTGGATATTGGATTCGCGATTGAGTGTGCCGGCGAGACGCCGGCCGAACGCATTGCGGCTCTGGCGCAAGGGTGGGCCGGTTGTCTGGAGGAGCGGCTGAAGAGCGACCCCGCGCAGTGGGCCGCGTTCTACAACGTCTGGGAAACTCAGGATGAGCAGTTGCTGAACGCGCCGCGGATTGGTCAGGCCAGCGTTCGCCGCATTCACGGCGAGCCGATCGCCGAGAATCAGAGCCAGAGAACCACGAGCCGAGCGGGGAACTGAGGACTTCCACATGGAACAGGCCCGGCGCGATGTCTGCGCTATCATCCCATGCTACAACGAAGCCCAGAACATCGCGCGGATGGTGCGGCGCGTGAAATTCTATCTGGCCGAAGTGCTCGTCATCGATGACTGCTCCACCGACGGCACCGGCGAGATCGCAAGGCAGGCCGGGGCCACTGTGATCACCCATGAACGCAACATGGGAAAAGGCGTCGCGCTGAAGACCGGCTTCCTGGCCGCGGCCGCGCGGGGCTTCACGGCTGCGATCACCCTGGACGGCGACGGCCAGCACGACGCGACCGAAATCCCGCTCTTCCTGGAAGCGCACGACCAGGGCGGCTGCGATCTGGTCGTTGGCAACCGCATGACCGACACGCGCACGATGCCACGCATTCGCCGCGTGACGAATCGTTTCACCTCCTGGGCCATCAGCCGCATGGTGGGCATGCGCATCAGCGACACGCAGTGCGGCTTTCGGCTGATCCGGCTCGATTTCTGGCAAGCCGTGCGCCTGGACAGTTCGCGCTTCGAACTCGAATCGGAAATCCTGATCAAAGCCTGCCGCAGCGGCGCGCGTGTGCGCGAGGTGAAAATCCGCACCATTTATTTCGGAACCGATCGCAGCAAGATCAACCCGGTCATCGACGCGTTCCGCTTCTTTCAGCTCCTCTGGCGCTGCCGCGACGTGGAAAGTAGCCAGTAGCCAGTATGCAGTAGCCAGCAGAACAGCCTGGCAGCATCGATCTATTCGATACTGACTACTGGATACTGACTACTTTCTGATAGAATGACTTCCGGGGCGCAACAGATGGCCGATAACCTTGAAGATATGGTGCAGTACGATCTGAAGGCCCGCGGCATTAAAGATCCGCGTGTGCTCGATGCATTTATGCGCGTCGATCGCAAGCTTTTCGTGCCGCAGATGGGCCAGGACCGCGCTTACGAAGACCGCCCGATTATTCTCAGCCACGGCCAAACCGTCTCACAGCCCTATATGGTGGCGCTGATGACGCAGGCGCTGCAACTGACGGGTTCCGAGCGCGTTCTGGAAATTGGGACGGGCTCCGGCTACCAGACCGCGATTCTCGCCACGCTCGCGCGCGAAGTGTACACGGTGGAGCGAATTGAGTACCTCGCTACAACCGCGGAAGACCGGCTGCTCGATCTCGGTTTCAAGAACATTCAATTCCGGCTGGGCGATGGCTCGCTGGGCTGGCCTGAACACGCGCCGTACGAGCGTATCATCGTCACGGCCGCATCGCCCAGGCTCCCGCCGCCGCTGGAAGCTCAACTGGGCGAAGGCGGAATACTCGTCGCGCCGATCGGGCCGCCGGAAGAGCAACAGCTCATCGTCGGCCGCCGCACAAACGGACGCTTCGAATCCAGCGCAGCGATGCCGTGTGTCTTCGTCAAACTGATCGGCAGCGAAGGGTATCGCGAAGGCGAAGGCGGTTTGCCGGGCCCGTAACGGTAGACGGGGAGATGGGGGGACGGGGAGACGGGGAGAAACGGAAGGAAGCAGGAGGCGGGAGGCAGGAGCGACGGGTCGGCGACGGGATACTGCGGACGCGGCGGCGCGAATCAGAACCGCGACCGTAAGGGAGCGGGAGAAAAGCGCCATAGGCGCGACAGTCTCGCGGGACGCGAGAACTTGAACGTTAGCAGTACAGAGGATGATCGCGAGTGACCCTCAACGCCAGGCCTGCAACTCCGCTGCGTACGTCTGCGCTTCGCATGGCGCTGAAGCTGTTGTACGCGATTGGCGCCGGCGTGCTGAGCGTTTGGTGGTTGTCGTTTTATCCGTCGGAAGGCCCGCCGATTGAACGCTTGATTCCATCCTCCGCCAGAGTTGCCTTCCTCGTGCGTGACGGCCACTTCCTGATCGAGAAACTTCCCGAGAGCCGCGCGCTGCAGGAACTTCTGCAGGACGTGGACGTGAACACATTGTTCGACGCCCAAGCTCGCCGCGACAAGCTGCTCGCTGAATGGCGCAAGCTCCCGTCCTTCGTGCAATGGCTTTTTCCGCCCGATGCCGACGGTCTTCAGCCACTGTTGGGCCGCGACTCGGCCCTCGCCGTCTTTCCTGCTCTGCCGCCAGAGGCCGGCCAGCGCAAGGGTCTTCAACCCGTCCTGCTGCTGGCTCGCTTGAGCGGCGCACGCGGGCAACTGCTGCGCGTCGCGAGCCGGTTCGCCAAGCTGCCCCGCGGCGTTCAGATGTTCGACCTTGGCGGCGGCCTGGTCGCATGCGGAATCGATGGCGCGCAGCCCGCGCGACCCCTCACCCCGGTCTCGCTTGCGCTCGCTCGGCCCTCTCCCTCAAGGGGAGAGGGGACGTTCGTCGCCACGCTTGTTCTCCAGCCGCCAAAGCCGGATGAGAAAAAGGATCTGCCGCCGGTCCTTCAGCACCAGTGGGAGCTTCTGCGTGACGAAGGGGTTCCTGAACCGGTGCTGAAGGCGCTCAAGCAGCCACCGGCCCTGTCCGAGCTTTTTGGTATAAGCCAGCCGCCCGCGGAGGTCCGCGTCAACTTCTACGCGAAGGAAAACGGTTCGCTGAACGCTCGCGGCTGGCTGGATCGGCAACTTCCGCAGCCGTGTCTCAGCCCGTCCGGATCGCTTGAAAAGCCCAGCGTGTACGCGTCAGCGTTTATTCCGCTGGACGCGCACGCGTGCTTCCTGCGTTTCATCGAAAGCGACATGCGTCTGCGAAAAATTCCGCCGCCGCGGGTCGCGGGCCGGCCGCAGCAGACGTTCACCAAAGGCCAGAAGAACTGGATACGGCGTTTTCAGGATCTTTCAGAGCAGAACTTCGATCTCGATCGAGCGCTCTGGCCCGCCGCGGGGCACGTCGTGGAAGCCACCATCGGGCAGCCGCCGCCGGGGATCAACCCGGCTGGTTACGGACTGCTGAACCTCGCGCTCCCATTCAATGGCAAACACACCGATGCGCGTGACGCCTTCGGTGCGCTGATCGGTGCGCGCTGGGATTTGTTCGATAAAGAACCGCGCGACGGCGAGCCGACGCCGTACGTGCGGCGCATGCGCCATCCGGCTTTCGACCGCTACGTGCTGGCGACCGGACAGATCACCGCTCCGTCGTGGACGCTGACAGACAAGGCGCTGCTGATCACCAGCGACGCCGGCCCCTTCGCGCTGAGGGACAAGTCTGCTTCGCCGCCGCCCGAGCCTTTTGCTCAGCGCCCGGGGAAATCCTACTTTTTGAAGATCGATGGCCAGCGGTTGGCGGCGACCAGCGAGGCGCTTGCCGACGCGTACTACCAGGACTGGGAAGACGAAATCGGCCCCGCCGAGTTTCTCGAACAGTGTCCTAACCGTGACGCGCGCGTGCATCTGGCGGGGAAACTCACGCATCTGCTGGGCAGCCTTTCCATCAATGCCACGCCCGATGCCGAGGACAACGGCACGCATCTTGACATTGTCTGGAACCCAGGATCGCTGGCGTCCTCTAAGCCCAAGAAGCAAGAAGAAGAAAGCGTCCCAGCGCCACCGCCTTAATGAATTCAGAGTTCAGAGTGCAGAGATCGAAATCAGGCAAGGATGTGTGGCACGGGCAGGCCGACGGCGCGGCCTCTTGCGCCGTTGGATTGCCCGTGTCGCGGCGCCGGATTCACGGGCAATCCGCGCCGCAACAGTGTCTCTGTGATGCGCGGGCGCAAGCGCGGCGCGGCCTGCCCGTGCCACACACCCATTTTGCTGCGGTGTAGGTAGTCAGCAGAGACTCATACCAAAATAGAGGAGGGAACTCCATGCCGCTCAACCGCCGTGAATTTCTAAAGGCTGCCGCCGCAACTGTGACGGTCATTACCGTGCCCTCCTGCAGCGAGGACCGCTCGCCAGCGCGGACTTACGCGGCCAACGAGAAGGTCAATGTCGCCTGCGTGGGCGTGGGCGGGCAGGGAACGGTGAACCGGAACGAGCTTGCGCCTTTATCGAGCATCGTCGCACTCTGCGATGTGGATCAGGGAACGCTCGAAAAGGCGGCGAAGAATCACCCCGGCGCCAAACTCTGGAACGACTACCGCGAAATGCTGGAGAAACAGCAGAAAGAGATCGATGCGGTGATGATCTCGACGCCGGACCACATTCACGCGCCGGCAGCGATGATGGCGATGAAATTGGGCAAAGGCGTCGATGTTGAAAAGCCGATGGCGCACAACGTCTACGAGACGCGCGCGATGTCGAAAGCGGCGAAGAAATACAAAGTCGCTACGCAGATGGACAACGAAGGGCACGCGACGGAAGGCCTGCGCGCCGTGGTCGAATGGGTGAAGGACGGCGCGATCGGGACCGTGCGCGAAGTCCACATCTGGACCGATCGGCCGATCTGGCCGCAAGGGATCAAGGAGCGGCCCGCGACGAAAACCGTTCCGCCGAATCTGAAGTGGGATCTGTGGCTGGGTCCGGCGCCGGTGCGCGAGTACCACGAGCATCTCCATCCGTTTCAGTGGCGCGGCTGGTGGGACTTCGGCTGCGGGGCGCTCGGCGATATGGGCTGTCATTTCTTTGATAGCACCGTGTGGGCGCTGGAACTGGAGCCGCCGATTTCGGTCGAGGCCGTGCATGAGGGCAACAGCAAAGAGACCGGGCCGAACTGGGCGGTGATCACGTACGAATTTGCTGCGCGGAAAGGGAAGGGTGGGAATCAGGAAGGCAAAGACCTGCCGCCGGTGACGGTCAAGTGGTACGACGGGCACAAGCAGCCGCCCCGGCCGGAGGAACTCGAAGCCGACCGCAAGATGCCGCCGAACGGATCGATGTTCGTCGGCGACAAGGGAAAGATCCTCGTCGCCGATACGTCGAGCGCGCGGATCATCCCCGAATCGAAGATGAAAGAGTACAAGCGGCCGGCGCCTTTCATTCCGCGCGTGGCCGGCCACAAGCAGGACTGGCTGGAGGCTGTCAAAGGCGTGCGCCCGGCCGGCTGCGACTTCGCGCTCTACGGCAGCAAACTGGCGGAGATCGTGCTGCTCGGAAATCTGGCCGTGCGAGCAGGGCAGAAGATCGAGTGGGATTCCGAGAACCTGAAGGCGAAGAATTGTCCGGCGGCGGACGAGTTTATTCGCAGAGAGTACCGCAAGGGGTGGGAGCTGTAGTAGGCAGCGGCAGTAAGCAGGAGGCAGGAACGAGGCCGCGGGGCGCTGCGCAGCCACATCAGTGCACGTTGTACCACTTGCCGCAGTGCTGGCAGAGAACGTCGCCGTGAGGAGAAATGGCGGAGCCGGTTTTCAGGCCGGCGCCGCAGTGAGGGCAATCGGTCAGGTTGCGGCGCGGTTCAGGCGCGCTGGGCGGAGGCGCGGTCGTGCGTTCGGTGGCGCGCTCGGGATCGGCGGAATCTTCCTGAAATTCATCGCGTGAACGGCGCGGGTTCTTGCCGAAGAGCGCGGCCAGGATAAAGACCACTCCAAAGAGCGGGAAGACGATCTTCGCCACGGGGAATGGACCCTCATTTGGCGCACTGGACGTGATGGCAATGGCCATGATCGTCCACAGTATGCCAAACGCGACACCCACAATCCGGCCCGCCATATTCTCCTCCTGTTTACTTCTGCGGAATCGTTGACTGCATATTTTTCGCGATGGGCGACCAGGGCGATTTGGCGGGAACTGTGCCCAGCACGCGGGCCGCCTCATCGTAGGTCTTGCGAGCGGACTCGGCGTCTTTCTGTTCCGTGTAAAGCTCGGCGACTCTGATCAGCGCGCGCGCGTTTAAGACGATCAGGGCCGAGTCTCTGGAGAGCTTCTGTGCAGCGTCCGCTTCGGCCGCCGCCTGCTTTGCCGCCGCAAAGCGTTTTTCGATCGCCAGGTCTTTGGCCGCTGCGCGTTCCAGGTCAGATTCGGCGAGGATGCGATAGGCGGTGGCCAAGGTCAGCGGAAGGTAGCCGAAACCGCGCTGGCCACGCGTCGGTTGGATCGATTGCCCACGGTCATCGACGAACGAGAGCATCGGCACGTCATCGGGGGGAAGTCGCCCAATGACTGCGCGCGCGTCCCGCAGCCGGCCGAGGGCCGGCAGCAGGCCGGCCTTTCGAACGCGGATGGTGAACGGATCGATGTGCGAACGCACGTCGGGGCAGTTCTCAAGACCTTCATAGAGACTGAACCAGTCTTCAGCGGCCTGTTGCTGCAGCTCGGGATCAGGACGAGTGCCATCGGTCGCGTAGTACCTGAAGCGGTGCTCGAACACCCGCGTCGCGGCCAGACGCGCGAAGGCGGAGTCTGGCTGGCGGCGCAGAGCGTCGAGAATCAGATAATCGGTGTGCTCAAACAAATGCGAGCGTTGCGCTCCGAGCAGCGCGATCCCAGCCAGCCACAAACCAGCCGCCGGCCGCAAGAACGGCGTGAGTTTTGGCCGCCGTTCCACCAAGCCCTGCACGGCGAGGCCCACAACCAGCAGGAGTCCCGGCGCGGCGAGGTAAACGTAGCGGTCCTGCATCCAGTAGGCGATCGCCACGATGTTCGCGTTCGGAAGCAGCGCACTGAAGAACCAGAGCGTACCGAGAATCGCAAGCGGGCGGCGGTCTCGCGGCGCGGACCAGATGCTGACGGCGAATACGGCGATGATCAGCGTGCCGTAAATCCACACGCGAGCGTCGGCGAGGCTGAGGGCTGGGACGACGCCGTAGAAAAAGCTCAAATCAAACGGCGCGAAGACGTTCTTCATGTAACGCCAGAAAATATCAGTGTCCGTCAGGAAGGCGGTCCAAGCGCTTCCGCCGGGCGGAGAAACCAACTCGGTTTCGAAACCGACCATGGCGAAGCTCATCGCTGCGAAACAAAGCGCCGCGGGCAGAGCCATTCTGACGACGAAGCGGAACCAGCACACGGGCTGGCGCAGGTTGAAGCGATGCAGCGGCGGATCGATAAGTTCGAGCGCGGCAAGCACCGGTAGCAGCCCAACCGCACTGGTTTTGCTCATCACTGCCAGCGCGTAAAACAGCGTGACCAACGGCCAGCGCCACCAATGGGAATTGCGGATTGCAGATTGCGGATCGCGGATTGGCTCCGCGGTCTCACCCCGGCCTGCCGCCCACGCCCACAGTGCGGCGAAGCCGAAGAGGGCGACGAGGACGTTCTTCCGTTCGGCGATCCAGCACACGGATTCGCACGCCATCGGGTGCGCGGTCCACGCCAGCGCCACGAATGCCGCCAGGCCCGTTCCCGCGCCGATTCGCCGCAGAAACAGCCACAAAAAATATCCGGCGAGCAGATGATAGAGCCCGTTCATCAGCCGCATGCTCCAGGGCGGCGGGACGGCATAGTCGCGCGGCACCAGCGGCGGCCGCAACACCGGATCGCGCGGCTGCGCCGGAGGATCGTTTCGCGCATCGCCGAAGAGCAGCAGGTCGAGCGCGCGCGAAAGCGTGGTCACGGGCGGATAATGAGCAATGTCCGGCCGCAGCCCCAACCGCGCGCTCCACGGCACGCCCAGGCTGTTCTTCATGATGTCGGTGTCGTCGAAATAGTAGAGCGGCGCGTTCCAGCAGGCGTGCAGGAGCAGGGCCGTGGCAACGAGCAGCAACCCGAACATCGCGCTGCGGCGATCCAGGATCTTGTCCAAGGCTGAAGTGGTTTGCATGGCGCTATAGGTACGTTCACCGGCCTGCGCAGGTTCGGTCGTCATGGGAGTAGGTTAACAGACGATCTGAATGTCGTCCATCGTCCCCAGCACGCCATTGGCGCGTTTCAGGTATTCGATCTTCTTTGGATCGTGGCCGAGAAGTTGGCTGCCGACGGCATCGATGGCGACGGGGTCGAAGCTGGCGAGGATCAGACCCAGCTTTTTGGGCGTGCCGGCAAGATGCATGCCCGTCAGGGCGACGTTGGCATCGACTACGCAGAGTTCCGGGCGTTTGTAGAGGCAGATGTCCACGACCGAGTGATGCGTCGATGGCGAGTGCAGTTTCGACTTGTTCCACGAGCCTTCGTAGAACGGCGCGGGCGCGAGGCCGAACATATTTTTCATCGCGATGGTTGTGGTTGTGAAGCTGTGATCCTTAAGAATCGGCAGCGAGATGATGAACGCATTCACCGCGATTTCCGGAATGTGAAATTCCTTGAGTTGCAGCGTGTCCTTGCGGCGAAGGACCGTCGCGGGCTCCTGGTTAAAGTCGATCAACCGCAGCTTCATGCGGCTGGCCAGTGCGGTGTAGCCGTTCGCTTGAAAGGTGTCGGCGGTCACGCCGCTGCCGCAGCCTTCGCCGATGGCGATCTCGGCTTTACAGTGGGCGCGGCAGTATTCGGCAACGGCTTCGGCGGCGGCGACAGGCGTTGTCACGGGCGGGCCGTCGGCGTTCGTCAGATTAGGCTTGATGATGATGAGCCGGACGTTGGGCAATCGCGCGGCCGCGCCAATGGCGTCGAGCGCCTGGCGGACGCTGGAGCGATAGTCGGTACAGCGGACCTTGGCGACCTGGCTCATGAGCGGCCTCCTTTGATTTGCTGGATTTTAGCCGCAGATCAACGCGGACAAACGCAGATAACAGAAAAATTCAGGCGCGGAGCTCAGCGCGGCGAGGCGGCGTGACTTGCCCGCATGGCATTCGTGCATTACAAACTTGGCCTTACATCTACCGCATCTGTGATGCTGCGGCGGGCGGGATAGCGAGGTCGCTTGTGAAAGGCATCGTTCTGGCTGGCGGAGCGGGGACGCGGCTGCACCCGCTGACGAAAGTGATCAGCAAGCAGCTTCTGCCGGTCTACAACAAGCCGATGATCTATTACCCGCTCAGCGTGCTGATGCTGGCGGGACTTCGCGAAATCCTGCTCATTTCCACGCCGCAGGATCTGCCGCATTTCAAAGCGCTCCTCGGTTCGGGCGAGCGACTCGGCCTGAAGTTCAGCTATGCGGAGCAACCTCGGCCGGAAGGGCTGGCGCAGGCGTTTCTGATCGGCCGCAAGTTTCTTGAAGGCGACTCGGCCTGCTTAATCCTTGGCGACAATATTTTCTACGGCCACGGACTGGTGGAGATCGTGAATAGCGCGGCCACTCTGAAGCAGGGCGCGAAGATTTTTGCGTATTACGTGCGCGATCCTGAACGCTACGGGGTGGTGGAATTCGATGCCAGCGGGAAGGCTCTAAGCCTGGAAGAAAAGCCGCAGAAGCCCAAGAGCCAGTACGCGGTTCCGGGACTGTATTTCTACGGACCCGATGTGTGCGATCGAGCGGCGAAGTTGAAGCCGAGCGCGCGCAATGAGCTGGAGATCACCGATCTCAATCGCGTTTATCTCGAAGCGGGGCAGCTTAGCGTCGAGAAGATGGGGCGGGGGATTGCGTGGCTGGATACCGGCACGCACCGCAGCCTGGTCGAAGCGACGACGTTCATCCAAGCGATTGAAGAGCGGCAGGGATTGCAGGTCGCGTGCCTGGAAGAGATCGCTTGGCGCAGCGGATGGATCAGCGCTGAACAGGTGAAAGCCGAAGCGCAGAGCATGGGGAAGAGTTCGTACGCGGCGTACCTGTGGGATATGCTCAAGGCCGAGAAGCAGGTGTAACGGCGAATTCAGAATTCAGAGTTCAGAATTCAGAGTACGGCGCGTTTGGCGCGGAAGAACGACGGACGAAGGGGCGGCGAGACGCCGGCGGTACGGTACAAACGACAATGAGCGCCAAAGCACCACTCACAAATCCCACGCACACGCCGCGAGTCGCTCTGGTGACCGGCGGAGCTGGCTTCATTGGCGCGAACTTCGTTCACCACTGGCTGAAGACGGATTCGAAGCTGCGCGTGGTCGTGCTGGACGCTCTGACGTACGCGGGCAATCTGGGCAATCTGAAGGGACTGGACCAGACGGCGGCGGGGCGGTACCGGTTCGTGCACGGAGACATTTGCGACGAACCGCTCGTGGAATCCCTGCTTGAGAGCGAGAAGATCGACACGATCGCTCATTTTGCGGCTGAGAGCCACGTGGACCGTTCGATCGACGGTCCGATGGCGTTCGTGAAGACGAACGTACTGGGCACGGCGGTGCTGCTGCAGGCGGCACGGAAGATCTGGCGCGAGCGGCGCGATGTGCGGTTCCATCACGTTTCGACGGACGAAGTTTACGGCTCGTTGGGCGCGACGGGCTTCTTTACGGAGACGACGGCGTACGATCCGTCGAGCCCTTACAGCGCGAGCAAGGCGGGCTCGGACCATCTGGTGCGGGCGTGGAACCGGACGTTCGGGTTGCCGGTGACGATTTCGAACTGTTCGAACAACTACGGTCCCTATCAATTCCCGGAAAAGCTGATCCCGCTGATGATCATGAACTGCCTGTCGGGCAAGCCGCTGCCGGTCTACGGCGACGGCAAGAACGTGCGTGATTGGCTGTACGTGGAAGACCACTGCCGTGCGATCGATCTGGTCATCCGCCGCGCGGAAGTGGGCACGACGTACAACATCGGCGGCCACAACGAATGCGCAAACATCGACATCGTTCAGCGGCTCTGCGATTTGGTCGATGAACTGCGCCCGCAGGCGGAAAGCCGGCGCAAGCTGATCACGTTTGTGAAAGACCGCCCCGGCCACGACCGGCGCTACGCGATTGACGCGGGCTTGATCGAACGCGAACTGGGCTGGACGCCGAAGGAGACGTTCGCGACGGGCCTGCGCAAGACGGTGCAGTGGTATCTCGATCGCCAAGACTGGGTTTCTGAGATCACCAGCGGGCGGTATCGCGGGGAACGGCTGGGGCTGACGTAACGGATAGTAGGCAGGAGCGACCATCAGAACCGCGACCGTAAGGGAGCGGCAGCGCGGCGGCGAGAATCGCAAACCTAACCCCCCGGCCCCCTTCCCTCGGAGGGAAGGGGGAGAACGACACGGAGAAACGGCAACGAAGCGCATTGAAACAGAACTGCCCGGCGTCTGCATTCTGGAACCGAAAGTCTTCGGGGATGAACGCGGGTTTTTCATGGAGACGTACAGCACGAAGGTGCTGGCGGAGCTCGGCATTCGCGAGACGTTTGTGCAGGACAACCATTCGCGTTCTCAGCGCGGCGTTTTGCGCGGGCTGCATTATCAGCTTGGACGGCCTCAGGCCAAACTGGCGCGGGTGATCAGCGGGGAAGTCTTCGATGTCGCGGTCGATTTGCGCCGCGGAAGCCCGACCTTCGGCAAGTGGACGGGCGTTAAGCTTTCGGCCGAGAACAAGCTGACGATTTATGTTCCGATTGGTTTCGCACATGGGTTTTATGTGCTCTCCGAAAGCGCGGAGTTTCTGTACAAGTGTTCGGATTACTATGCGCCGGCTGAAGAGCGCGGGGTTATCTGGAACGATCCGCAGATCGCGGTTGGCTGGCCGCTGGTGGGGCCGCCGATTCTGTCGAACAAAGATCGCGCGTACGGGACGCTGGCGGCGATGAAGCTCGATGAATTACCAGTATACGGAGCGCGACCGTGAAATGCGGCGGGGGTATGGGGTATAGGGTCTCGGGTATGGGGATGGCTACACTGTCACAAGCCGTCTCGATACCCTATACCCCATACCCGATACCCCTGTTCGCGGCGGCGAAAGGCTAGGCGAATGAGGATCGTCATCACCGGTGGCAACGGAATGCTCGGGCGGACGCTGCAGCGGCGGCTGAGCGGGCATGAGCTGTTCGTCGCCGATTTGCCGCAGGTCGATATCACGAATCTCAGCTCTATCAGCGGGGCAGTCGAGCAGGCAAAGGCAGAGGTGGTGATTCACTGCGCGGCGATGACGGCGGTGGATCGCTGCGAGACCGAAGCGGACTTGGCGTACAAAATCAATTCGGTCGGATCGGCGAATGTGGCCATCGCGTGCCAGCGTGCGGGCGCGCGGTTGATCGCGCTTTCGACAGACTACGTTTTTGCGGGCGATCTGAGCCGGCCGTACCACGAATGGGATGCGACGGGCCCGCGAACGGTCTACGGCGCGTCGAAGCTGGCCGGCGAGGAGGCCATTCGCGCGCACTGTCCGGATCACGCGATTTTGCGAATAGCCTGGCTCTACGGGCCGGGCGGGCCGAGCTTTCTGCACACGATGCTGAAGCTGGCCGCTGAAGCTGGCGCGCCGCTGAAGGTCGTTAACGATCAGGTTGGAAATCCGACCTCGACCGACGCGGTGGCTGACCGGATTGCGGAGTTCATCGATCTGCCGCTGGCAGGGACGCTGCATCTGACCTGTGAAGGCGAGGCGAGCTGGTTTGATTTCGCTCGCGAAATTTTCGCTCAGCGCCCCGGCAAACGCAATCTTCTCCCTTGCGCGACCGCCGAGTATCCCCGGCCCGCTCCGCGGCCAGCCAATTCACGGCTCGAAAAGCGCGCGCTGCGCCTGCATGGGCTGAAACCCATGCCGGACTGGCGCGAGACGCTGCGGCGGTATGTGCGCGAACACGCGAGTTGAAGGGAACACGTGCCACTTGATTTTGGCGTGAGCGAGATGCAGAGCTACTCAGGTTCTTGGTAGATACGTAGACGCTCTTTTTGGACCACCCACAGCTTCCCGCGCACATCTTCTCGGGACAGCGCCTCGGTCAGAGCTTGCACCGCGTCGTCAAGGTCGGCAGGCGTAGCCTTCTTTGGCAAGCGCAGCACGACGATTCCGCAGAATCGCGAGGGCTTGAACACTAGCGGATTTGCATAATCCAAATCCAACGTAACGAGACAGCGCTCCTCGTTTCGACACGCTTCGATAACCGTTTCATCGTGGGCACCGCAAAGTTGCTGCTCGACTATGGTTCGAACATCATGTCCTGCGCCACTCAGCGCCGCCAGACCTCGCTGCCCCAGATTCTCATCAAGCTTCAGCTTCACGCGGACCTCAGTGGCAGATCCACAAAGCGTTCCCGCGACATCTCCGCGCCGTAAGCGATGCACGCGAGAATGTCGGCCTCAACAAGGCCGGGGTACTGTTTCAGAAGTTCGACCGACGTCATGCCGCTGGCCAGGAAGTCGAGGATCAGCGACACCCAAATTCGGTGGCCACGGATGCACGGTTTGCCGAAGCAGATGTTGGGATCTATGGAGATTCGGCCAAGCAATTCGTCGCGAGTCATAGCGTTTCCCTCATGCAAAGTATACCCGGCCGCCCGCAGCAGTAGCAACCAGGTGTCTGCTTCGTCAGCCGTCACTACCTAGAACGGGCTGACCACCTGCTTTGTGCCCCAGATGCTGACCTCTTCGATAAAAGAGCTCTCGGGAATGTCGATGCATTGAACGATGGTGCGGGCGAAATCGTGCGCGCTGGGGAAACCGTCCAGCCAGGAGTCGTCGATCTTGGCGGCTTTGCAGAAGTTGGTCTGGGCGGCGCCCGGGATGAAGTTGGTGGCCTTGCCGCCCCAGGCGACCATCTCCACATGGAGGCAGCGTGTGAAGGCGACGAGGCCGGCTTTGGCGGCGGTGTAAACGCCCCACTTGGGCCAGGAGTGATACGCGCAGGCGCTGGACACGTTGATGATGTGGCCGCTCTTCTGCTTCTTCATGTAGGGGATTGCTTCGCGGCAGCCTTTAATCACTGACGTGATGTTGATGTCGATGGCTTCATCGATGTTCTTGTCGTCTTGATTTTCGGTATCGGCGATGTTCACGCCGGCGCCGTGGTTGTTGACGAGCACGTCGATGCGGCCGAACTTCGCAGCGGCTTGTTTGAAGAGTTTCTTCCAGTCTTCGGTCTTCGTGGCGTCGGCCTGAATGGCAAGCAGGTCGGTACTCTTGAGTTCGGACGCAGCGGCTTTCAAACGTTCCTTGTTGCGGCCGGTGATCACGACCTTGGCTTCGCGGGAGAGCAGGATGCGCGCGGCCTCGAGTCCGAAGCCGCTGGTCCCGCCGGTGATCACGACGACTTTGTTTTTGACGTAATCGTTCATTTCAGTGTCTCCTGTGTTTGTTCTGAACGGATTAACCGAGGCGCACGGGAATGGCAAGTGGGGTAACTCGGTACTTGGTGAGTGGTACTTGGTGAGTGGCGGGACTGAAGTTCACGTGAGTTCGTTCTGGAAGAATTCGATGACTTCGCCAGCGGGGCCTTTGCAGAAGGCGATGCGCACGGGTGTCTTGTGCGGGCGGCTGGGGATTTCGACATTTTTGGGCTGCATCGTGACTTCGGCGCCGGCTTTTTGCGCGCGCTCGATGGCGGCGTCGCAGTTTGTGGAGCGGAAGGCGAAATGGACAACGGAACCTTCGGGCTTCGGGCCAGGAGAGCCGCCGGCGAAGATCTCGACGTAGTTGCCATTGCCGGCGTCGAGCAGCACGGCGCGCTTCTCGCCTTCGCCCCAGGAGAGCTTTTCGTTGAAGCCAAGGCCTGCCGTGTAGAACTTCACGGCAGCATCGAAGTCGTGGACCTTGATTGCGACATGGTGGAAGCCTTCATTAACGCCGGTCATATAAACTCCCCTGAAATTGTGTGTGCTTAGCTAAGTACAACGATTGTAGTCATCGCCGAGGCATACGACAAAGACAAATAGCGCTCACGAGCGTTTGAAGCAAGGTATGTGCATAAGGCGTTTATCAGAAATCTAACGCGTGTTTGATTGATGCGAAGTAAAGGCTTTCGCTTGGCACATTCAATAAATGGAGAGAGGCGGAAAAAGGAATTCAGTCATGTTCAGGCGAGCGATGATTGCAGCTTTGCTGCTAATAGTGTTCCCGGTGTTTGCCAGTCAGATTGCCGATGACGTGATCAGGCTGCAAAACTCCGGAGTGTCTCAAGATGTGCTCGTCGCATGGGCGCAGCAGCAGAACGCGCGCCTGACGACGCAGGATCTTGTTCAGCTCAAGCAAAATGCCGTGCCGGACGCGGTGGTGGTCGCCTTACTCGGGGCGGGGCAGGGAGCGGGAGCGCAACCGTTGCCGCCGCCACAGGCCCTGCAGAACCCAGTTCCGTCCAACGTGCCGACGGTGCCTTCGGGCGTGTCGGTGCCAGACTCGTCATACGTGAGCTATACCGATTACTACCGGCCGCTATATTATGATTATTGCCCTCTACATCCTACGCTGTATGCCTATCCATATGCCTATTATGACCCATTTTTCTACTCGCCATGGTGGTACCCATCGCCGTTCATCAGCTTTGGGTTCTTCTTCCCGTTCCATCATCATGGGTTCTTCTTTGGCGGAAGCCCGTTCTTCTTTGGCAGCGGGTTCAACTTCGCCTTTGGTTTCGGTTTTGGGTTCCGGCATCATGACGGCTTCTTCGGTCATCGTGATTTCTGGGCGACGCACACCGGATGGACGTCACGAACCCCTCGGTTCAATTCGCTCAGCAGTCCGCGGGCCTCCGTGCAGCGTGTAAACGCGTTCAATTCGCGGATGGGCAGTTCGACCCGCTTTGCGCTGCGTTCGGGGACGGCAGGAAGCGCGGCTCGGCTGTCGCGAATGGGGACTACGAGCGGCATCCGTTCGAACGCCCTGGGCACGTCGCGGATGAGTATGGGGATGACATCAGGCAGCAGGTTCGGCACAAGCACACGATCCCCGAGTTTCAGCGGCAGCCGGCTGGGGAGCCGCAGCTTTAACACGGCGCCGAACACGCGGAGCTTCAGCAGCTATCGCAGTTACTCAAGCCCAAGCTACCGGAGTTACTCTGCGCCGAGTTTTCGGAGCAGCAGCGGCTTTAGCGGCAGCCGGAGTTTTGGCGGCGGCGGATTCAGCAGCCATAGCTTGGGCGGCGGCGGGCGGAGCTTCGGCGGGGGTGGTGGTGGATTCCATGGGGGTGGCGGCGGATTCCACGGAGGCGGTGGCGGAGGACATGGCGGCAGGCGTTAACAGCGCTGGCGCAGGTTCCTCTTACGGTCGATCAAAGCGGGCTGCTCTGCGGAGCGGCCCGTTTTTTGTACATCGGGTGACGTGTGACGAGGGGCGAGTGACGGGTGGTGCGTACAGCCAACTTTCCTTCCTCGTCGAGCGAGCGGGAAAGCCGGTGCAGTTTCCACGCCTCGAACAGGAGCAGAAGGAGCGCCACCGGCATCAACGCAATGATCATCGCCTTCAACGCCGATGGGGGCGAACTTGAGGCGATGAAGAGCGGTAGCAGCAGCGCACAACCGAGACTTGGCATCAGCGCGGTCGAGACCAGCAGCAGGCGCAGGCGCGGCAGCGTATCCTCCAGGTGCATGCGATTCACCAGGGAAAGGCCGAAACAGAAACCGGGTAAGATGGCGGCCACGATGGCCATCATCAGCCCGGCCAGAAGCAATAGATCTCCGAGGTCGCGCGGCTGAGAGCCTGAATCCACTTCAAACCTGAAACTGAAGCCAATCGCATTGCCGAGGAGTGAGATGAGCAACAGGATTTCGAGCAGACGCATCTGACAGACGCCGAACAGGTAAACACACATTGCAGCCGCGGCGACGATGGCCGCAAGAATGAAGCCGATCTCCACGAGTTCGGGTGTGCGCAGCCCGAGCCCCAACAGAACGCTGAAAACCAAGATAGCGCTGGCGGAGCAGAAGATATTGAGCGTGTGCTGCTGCCAGTCTGTGCAGCGTCCGAGAGTTGATTCGTTCATCATCCGCCGCCCTCGACAGAATAACGAGCGAGAAGCGGACGGCTGTCAGAAATTCTTTCTGATTTGGCGGCGGATGTATTTGCGGCGCGGATCAACCTTCGATCAGGCCGTAGAGGCCGTCGCCCTCATATTTGAGGCGGCCCTGCTTGACCAAAGCGTCCCAGACCTCCTTCGGGAACTGGCTGGGCGGATTGATGCCGACGATGCCGGAGCTCTTGCCGCTGCTGAGCGGGCCGCCGATTTTGCCGGATTCCTTATCGAGACGCATGACCTTCATGCGTTTCTTGAAGGCCTTCAGTGCGGACTTGAGCACCTTGGGGTCGGCAGGGTTGGGGGTCAGGCTGGCTTCAGGTTCCACGATGTGTGTCCTCTGGCGCAATGCAAATACCACCGGAGCCGCGCCAATCGCTCTCGCGGCTCAGTGGCTGTCCGTTGAAACTCTGCAGAATCAATTTACTTCTTTGTCGCGGTCGCTCTCATCTCGGCCAGTTGAGCGTTGAAGATCGACGCGCGCCGCTCCATCAGGTCGCGCTCGTTGCGGACCTTGGTGATTTCGTCGTTCAAGCGGCGAGTCTGAAGCGCATAGAGCGTCAGGCCGATCCCGAAGCCCAAAACCAGACCGATCAAAAGTGCTCCGACGGGCGATACGCCGTGCGTCTGTTCACCTTCAGCCATTGCACTCTCCCCCTCCAAGGTGTCGAACGGTGCCGAGACGTGTCCACACGCTTCGGCATTTTGCGTCAGCTCATTGCCGCCAAACGCGACGACCCTTTGTGACTACGGGCGAATGCACACATGCAGAGAGGCATAAGTGCAGCCCAGAGCCACTCTGTGCTATTGTACGAGACGTTACGTTTTCCAGGACGCCGCGTCAAGCGTGTAGTGGGCCAGTTTCTGAAAAAGTGTTTTCCGTGGCGAGAGCGCCCCCGGGGATCCGCACTATCGGGTGCGGTCGTTGGCAGGGCTTTCCCACAGGTCGCAGCACGGGCCGAGCTTGTTCAGGACAGGCTGGGTAATCTGGTTCAAACGATTGACGATTTCTGGCGCTAGAGGTTGGGACGCGGCGCGGACATTTTCTTCCAGCTTCCCCACGCGGCGGCAACCGACGAGGACACACGTCATTCCGTTCGCGGCCAGCGCCCATTTCAGAGCGAGGTCGGACATGCTTAGGCCGCCTTCGGCTGCCAGCGCGCGAAGGCCCGCGAGCACGGCGTCTGTCTCAACCTCGGCACCGTCTTCGCCATGACGACACATGCTGTCGGAACGCTTGGAGCTGAAATGCCGCGTGCGCCGGTAGAGCGGCGGGATGCTGTCCAGGTTCGGGTACGCGCCGGCGAGCAATCCCTGCAACAGGGACATGTACGCGATCACGCCAGTGCCCTGCTGACGGCAGTAGGGCAGCACTTCAACCTCGATCGCGCGGCTGAGCAGATTGTAGGCGAGTTGGTTCGCGGCGATTGTTGCGCCGCTGGATGCGGCTTCCTTCAGTTTCTCGACGCCGAAGTTGCTGACGCCGATATGGCGGATTTTGCCTTGTTGTTGCAGACTTAGGAGCGTCGCGAAGGCATCTTCCGCGGATGGGCAGACCCCGCTTTTTGTGAAGGGCGCGATGCCGCGCGGAGTGATCGGCCAGTGGACCATGTACAGATCGATGTAGTCGGTCTTGAGGCGTTTCAGTGAAGCTTCGCAGTGAGCGACGAGCGTATTGGGTTCGACGGCGGAGGGCGGGATTTTCGTGCCGATGACGATGTTGTCGCGGCGGAGCCCCTGGATGGCGTTGCCAAGGGCCGCTTCGCTGCGGCCATCGTTGTACACTTCGGCGGTATCGAAGTACGTGATGCCCAGATCGACGGCGCGGCGGATGACGGCGTCGGCTTCCTGCTGGCTGGTCGGTCCCCAGTAGTCTTTGTCGCTGCCGCCCAGTTGCCAACAGCCGAGGCCAAGGGCGGAGAGCTGAAGGCTGGAGGTGCCGCAGGTTCTTTGCTCAAGGCTGGCCACTGAGTCTCCTTTATGCAAGCGAAATCACCGATCGGGTATGGGGTATAGGGCCTGGGGTATGGTGGCGGATTTTGATGCAAACCGCTTCCATAGCGGCGTTCAACGTCCTTCGCGCAGGCGGTCGGCGAGGAAGTCATCGAGTTCAGGGATGGCGTAAATCATCTTGCAGGTGGTTTCGATGTTATACGTCACCCGGCGCCAGACGACGGTGTCGCCATCGAAGGTGCAGAAGCACGCGCGCGGATCTCCGTCGCGAGGCTGGCCGACGGAGCCGACGTTCACGAGCACTTTCTCATCGGTGCCCAGCATGTACAGATCGAACATATCGGAGGGGTGCGTAAAGCCTGAGGGCGTGAAAATTCCCGGGGTGTGCGTGTGGCCGACGAAGCAGTAGTCGTCCAGTGCGGCGAAGACGGCCGTCATTTTCTTTTTGTCGGTCGCGTCGCGCGGCATCACGTATTCGCGGGTGGGATCACGGGGCGAGCCATGGACGTACAGGACGCCTTCGACGCGGTGCCTGGGCTTGTAGCCGGCCATCTGTTCCCGCCGCGCGTCGCGGACGCCCTGCGGTTCCATCGGATCTTCCAGTAGAATCTTGCGGGTCCATTCGATGGCCTTGCGCGCCCGGGGCTGAAAGCTGGCGGGGACGCCATTGAGGACCGCTTCCTCGTGATTCCCCAGAATAGTGAAGCTGGTGATATTCTTGACGATCTCCAGGCATTCTTTGGGCTGTGGGCCATAGCCGACGATGTCGCCCAGGCAGACGATGTCCTTGATGCCGAGGTGCTCGATATCTTCCAGCACCGCGCGCAGGGCTTCAAGATTGCCATGGATGTCGGAAATGATGGCCTTCATCGTTACCCTTGGTGAGTGGTGACTGGCGAGTGGCAAGCGGGAAGGGTCTAGAGACCACTCACCACTGACGACTCAGCACTCACCAAAAGACCTACACCGCTTCGACGGATTGGACTTCCGGAAACTGCTGCTTCAGACGGTGCTCAATGCCCATCTTCAGCGTGAACAGCGCCCGTGGGCAACTGTGGCAGGCGCCGCGCAGGCGCAGCTTCACAATGCCCTCTTCGTAGCCGGCGTACAGCACCAGGCCGCCATCCATCGCCACGGCCGGTTGAATCTCGTCTTCGATGACCTTGACGATAGCGGTCTCCAGCGGTGAAAGCGGTGCGCGCGTTTGTTCCGGGCCGCTCGAAACCGCCGGCAGACCCGATGCCACGTGGTGCTCCAGGGCCTCACTGACCAGCGGGCGGAGCGCCCACCAGTTGACGCCGGGCTCGGCGGTGACGCTGACGAAGTCCGGTCCGATATAAATGCCGGTCACGCCAGGCAGCGTAAAAAGCTCCGTTGCCAGCGGCGAGACGGCGGCCACCTGTGCGGAGGCGAAATCCTGTCCGGCACCGGTCAGCAACGGACGGTTGAGCGCGAAGCGCATGCAGTGTGGATTGGGGGTGCTCTCAGCGGCAATTTGCAGCTTGGCGGGCGCGTCGGCGCTCATGAAAATCTCCTTTTCCTCATCGCGCAAAAAAGTCTAACGGAAGGCCCAGACCACTAGAAGTCCAGAAGTCCGGAACTCAGCGAATTTTTGTGCAAAGGCGGACGCGCACGCAGATTGAAAGAACACGCTTAAGTTCGCGCAAGAAGACGCGCGAACGTAAGCGTGCCACCGTTTTTGTTGCAGCAATCTAATTCCCTATTCAGTCACACGTTGTACACTGCGCCGGGGGTCCATCCTCATTATGCTCACGAGAGTCACACCATTGCGATGGGTGCTGCTGTTGGCCTGCTTGTGGCCGGTTCTGGCGCATGGATTCTGAAGCACACGCACGCCGCCCAGTTCGGGCGGCCCCACCACACCGACTCCACCGCCGCCGCCCCCGAAGCCCAGGACGGGCATTCCGCCCTACGTGTTGCCCATCAATCCGGCGCGGCGCGTGCAGTTCGTCAACCAGGGCGCGGTTTATTCACCCGGCCAGAAGAACAACATTGTGCAGACGCTCTCCGAATCGCGCCTGAAAAACGCGCGGCGCTTCGCCGTGGGAGTCATCTGCGGCGGAATGCCCGAGAACGAAGAAGCGTTCGCGGCTCTGCGCGAACTGGAAGTGAAAACGATCATCTCCGTCTCCGGCAGTCCCGCGGACACCGAGCTTGCTCGCCGCTACGGCATGCTCTGCGTCCATCTGCCGACCGGTTTCAGCGGTTTGACCGATCTGCGCGGCCTGGAGATCGCGCGCGCCGTGCACGACAACCCGGAGATCGCGTACATCTGTGCTGACGACGGATCTGATCGCGCGCCGGCCGCCGCCGCTGTGGTCTGCGTTGTGTTCGGCACGATGACGCCGGAGAAGGCCGTTCGGGCGCTCAAGAGCGTTAACGTGCCGGAGAGCTCCAAAGGGCTGTACGCCTGGGTTGCGGCTGCGAGCAAAGTCGAAAGCGAAGCCGTGCACGCCGTAAAGATCAGGTTCCACGAAAAAGAAGACGTCGGCGCCGTGACCAAGGCGATGGTCGCGCTGGGCAAGGCCGGTGGCCGCCTGCAGGCCGCTCTGTCCGGCGATCCAAAAGTTCAGGCAGGGAAAGCGGGCGCTGAGCTGGTCAAGACGTTTGCGGAACTGCGCGAACTGCAGGATGTCACGGCGCAAAGCGAAGAGTTCCGACGGTTGTTGACTGCCAGCCAGACCGCAGCCGCTGCCGTCAGCGAGGCGGCCGGCAGCATCAAAGTCAAGGCCACGCCGGAGCAGCTGGGGAAACTGGAGACGGGGTTGCAGGCGTTGAACAGTTCTTGCGCGGCATGCCACAGCCAGTATCGGGACGACGTTCAGCAAAACGCGCAAATTGGGAAGCGAGTGAAATGAGTGCTTCGGTAAATCCGCCGCAACCATTGCCGCCTCCGCCGGATCCTGTGGGGCAGACTGTCCCGCCTGCCACCCTGCCTTCTTTCATCGTCACGCAGTGCCCGAACTGTGCCAAGCGCGTCGGGTTTCCAATGCATCTGGCCGGGACGGTTGCTGCGTGCAGCGCGTGCCGCTTTCAGATCATGGTGCCCCTGAAATCGGGCGACATGTCGTTCATCATCAGCGCCCCGACGGCGCCGGCGCGTGGATTCGGTTTCAAGTTCCGGTTGCGGCGCCCGCACGTCGCGACGGCAGGAGCACCCGAACGGCCCGATTCGCGAGCGATTATCGCTGTGATGGCCGCGATGATCTTGATTCTCGTTCTGGCCGGCGTGCTGTTGTACCCTCGGTTAACGCCAAAAACGTCGTTGGCCCGGTCGAAGGACGAACCCACCGCGCCGGGTCCAGCAACACCGTCTGTTCCCGCTCGAAAGGAAGCCGTCAAGTTACCGGTCGAAGCGCGGCAGATTGATCCGCTGCCGGCAAACGCACCTGCGCCATCTGTAACGGACGCCAAAGCAGCGCTGCCCGTCGAAGCGGCGCCAGCAGCGAAGGCCAACGAACTGCCCGACCTGCTCAGCCGTTCGCTGCTGACGCCACCCAAGAAAAACGCGGACGAGGACGACCGCCCCGTCGAACCCGCCAAGCCCGAAGCGAAAAAAGAGGACATACAGCTCGCCGCTGCACCGGCGGTGCCAGCCGAGAATAACGCCGCTTCGCCAGAGAAACCTCCTGCCCCGACGGTTCCAGGCTTGATCGACAAACCGGCCGCGGCGGCAGTCGATCCTCTGCGGATTGCCGCGCGCACGCCCGATGTCTGCACGCAATGCATGGGCACCGGCTTTCTGCCGCTTTTGCCGGGGCACTCGTACATTCATCTGGTCAAGGATCCTGCGCCCAATCCGGTCGAAGCCGTGCCGTGGCGCTATTGCTCGAAATGCCGGCCGAAGGACAATCCCTCGCAGCTTCTGCAGCAGGAAACCGAGCGCCTGAAAGCCGACAAAGCCAAGGCCAGTCAGGACAAGATCGAAGCGGCCTCGCGCCTGAAGTTCATCCGCGGCGAAACCCAGCACGTGACCTTGTACATGCAGTTCGCCGAACCGCTTCAGGGTCCGCAGGTCAAGCCCGGCGACGGCAAGACCAAGACCTGGGAAGACCGCACGCGCAGCGACCTGAAGGACATCGCCGCCGCGCTGGAAGAACTGAAGATCCTGCTTGAGCGCAACAGCGGCACCACGGTCCTGACGCAGACGCGCCCCGAATCCCACGAGATGGTCATCGTCCGCGACATCGTCAGCTACAACATCGCCCTCGACAGCATGATGTCCGAAAACAACGTGGACGAAAAGCTGCTCGCCCGCCGAGCGTCCGGCATCAGCGGGCGCTACCGCTCCTTCTATAATTCCTATCTCGGCACGCCCGATTATCCGCGTCTGCCGCGGCACATGGCGCTCTTCCTGATGGGCCAGATGTTCATGATGGAAGGCAGCGACAGCAAAGCCAAACCCTGGCTGATCGAAGGCTTCGCCTCTTATTGCGAACACGCCGTGACGCACAAGAACCTCTGCTATTCCTTCGCCTACGAACCCAACGACGTGCGCATCGGAGCCGGCTGGGACAGCGAAATCCGCCGCTTCGCGCGCGATGGCAAGCTCAAGCCCTGGCGGCAGATCTTCGGCCTGGACCTCGTCCTGATGAAGCCCGTCGATTACCTCTGCTGCTACTCCATCGTCTCCTTCCTGATGAACGACCCGCCGCGCTTCGCCCGCTTCATCGTCGAACTCCGCGCCGGCGCCGACACCCTCACCGCCCTGGAAAAAGCCTACAACCGCAAGGTGGACGACCTGCAGTCCATGTGGGCAAATTGGACGCTGCGGTAGTAGCGCACTCCTCCCAGATTTCGCCTGTCGTGCCCATACCGTCCGAAACCGCCGCCTCCCTAAAATGTTCCACGTGGAACAATACTAAATTCCAGGTGCTCCGAATCCCAACCGCACGGCTGGACGCCAGACTTCGTGTCCAGGAGTGCACCTGTGCCATCAGAACCGCGACCGTAAGGGAGCGGCAGTCTTCCTTGCCGCCTCTTCTGTCCAAACCTGCACATGTGCTTGATCCGCTGACCCCCTGAACCCTGACCCCCGAACCCTGAACCCTGCCCTTATCCACCCTAAAATGTTCCACGTGGAACATACCTAAGATTAAACTTGGCGCATCATCCACGCGCAAAAAATTCTAGCAAAATCTGGCTGTACTCACTAACATTGTGTATAATCTAGGGCAATCTCGTTTCTCCCGCTGGCCACTACGAGGAAGGGTTCTGACATGTGTTCTTACATACGTGTGCTGGTGTGCGCGGTTCTGGCCGGGCTTATGTCGAGCGCCTCGGCCGCGACGCCTCTGGAATTCTCTGCCCCGCGCGGCGGCGAGGTCTACTTCCCCGGCCAGCTTCAGCAGGTCAAGATGGGTCAGCGCTGGAAGGCCAAGACCACGCGCATCGAACTCAGCCGCGATGGCGGCCAGACGTTCTCCGACCTGGGCACGCTGAACAAGGCCAGCAACTTCACGCTGGCCTGGACAGTGACCGGTCCCGCGTCCACCAACTGCATCCTCAAAGCGACCGGAACGTTCGGCTCCAAGCAGATCACCATCCTCTCCGGCGTCTTCAGCATCGGCTCGACAGAGACCGCCACCGGCACGCTGCCCGTCGCCTCCGTTGGAGCCGCCGCGATGGCACCCAATTCGGTGACCACCGACGCCTTGGCCGACAACAGCGTCAAAACCGCCGAACTGGCTGATGGCAGCGTGACCACTCCCAAGCTGGCCGACGGATCCGTCACCACGCCCAAAGTCGCCGACGGCGCAATCACCGATGCCAAAATCGCCGGAGTGTCCGGCTCGAAGGTGACCGGCCCGGTCGCGGAGGCCACCAACGCCACCACGGCCGTGAACTTCTCCGGTAACCTGGCGGGTGACGTGACCGGCCCACAGACCGCCACCGCGATCGCGCCCGCTGCGGTCACGAATCCCAAAATCGCCGACAAAGCCGTGACCGCAAACAAAGTCAGCAGCGGAGCCGCGTCGAGCAACTTCGTGCTGACCGCCGATGGCGCCGGCGGAGCCGACTGGCAGGCCATCGAACCGCTTACGACCGTCCCGAACTTCAGCGGCAATCTTTCAGGTGATGTCACCGGCCCGCAGACCGCGACCGCCATCAGCGCCGGCGCGGTCGTCACCGCCAAAATCGCCGACGGCGCAGTCCTCACAGCTAAGCTAGCGGACTCAGCCATCACCACCGCGAAGCTCGCCGACTCATCCGTCACCGACGCAAAGATCTCAGACGTTTCCGGCGCAAAAGTTTCAGGCGCAGTGGCCAACGCCACCACCGCCGTGAACTTCAGCGGTACTCTGGCCGGCGACGTGACGGGAACGCAGGGCGCGACGGCGATCGCGGACAACGCAGTCACTGACTCGAAGATCGCGGGCGTCAGCGGCGCAAAGGTCTCCGGCACGGTCGCCAACGCAACGAGCGCCGTGAACTTCAGCGGCAACCTGGCCGGCGATGTGACCGGCACACAGGACGTGACGATAATCAGCGCGGGCGCGGTGGGGACGTCGAAGATTGCGGATGCTGCCGTCACGACTCCGAAATTGAACAGCGGCGCGGCGCTGGGCAACTATGTGCTTACAGCGGATGGTGCTGCGGGAGCGAGTTGGCAACTGGTCGGGTCGTCATCGATTGCAGACGGATCGATCAGTACGGCAAAGCTTGCCGATGGCGCGGTGACGCCCGGCAAGTTAGCAGACAACTCCGTGTGGCTGACGGGCGGCAACGCCGGCACCACGCCGGGCACTCAGTACCTGGGCACCAGCGACGCGCAGGCGCTGGAGATCAAAGTGAACGGCGGGCGGGCGCTGCGGATTGAGCCTGCGGCCGATCCAACAACCGACGCGCCGAGCATCATAGCAGGCTTTGAGGGCAACAGCGTAACAGGCGGCGCGAAGGGCGCAACGGTTTCGGGCGGCGGGATAGACGGCGGAGCGAACAGCGTAACGGCCGATTACGGCACCGTCGGCGGCGGCGTGAATAATTCCGCAGGCGATCGCGCGATGGTTGGCGGCGGGCAGCAGAATGCCGCCATCGGCGGCTGTTCGGTCATAGGCGGCGGAGGAGGCAATTTCGCCAGTGGCAACGCCGCCGTCGTGGGTGGCGGCGAAGGCAACATCGCCAGCGGCAACGACTCCGTCGTGGGTGGCGGAGGGCTGAACACCGCCAGCGCTCGCGCGGCCACCGTGGCCGGTGGATTTCAAAACGCCGCTAGCATCGATTTCTCCGCCGTGGGCGGGGGTATGTCCAACACTGCTAGCGGCGGCTACTGCGCTGTGGCAGGAGGACAAGGCAACACCGCCATGAACGCCTGTTCCACTGTGGCGGGGGGCGCAGGCAACACCGCCAGCGGCGGCTACTCCACCGTGGGCGGTGGCATCGGGAATAACGCCAGCGGTTATTTCGCCATCGTGGCTGGCGGCGATATGAACATGGCCGCCGGCGATAATAGTTTCGTTGCCGGCCACAGAGCGCAGAACGCGGACAACACGCACAAAGGCGTCTTTCTTTTCGCAGATAGCAGCACGGATGCGGATTTCAGCTCGGCGGCGGCGAATGAGTTTGCGGTGCGGGCGACGGGCGGCGTGCGCCTGGTGACAGCCGTCGATAGCGGCACAGGCGTGCCGACGAAGACGGCAACATTGGCACCCAGTGGCAAGCTGAGCGTACAGGGAGAGATCGAGTCTACGACGGGCGGCTTCAGATTCCCCGATGGAACAGTTCAGACGACGGCGGCATCACCGGTGCCACCGGGGTTCTCCATTCTGGGTGACTCGCCGGTGGCGCCGGCTGGGTTTACGTATACCGGCCAGACCATCGGGACGGGTGGCGGCACGGCGGGCAGTTGGACGGTCCGGACCGCGATGCCGACGCCACGGGCAAGCCTGGCAGTGGGCATGGTCGCTGGGAAGCTGTATGCCATCGGTGGACGCGACGGCCTCGGCAATATCGTAGGCACAAATGAGGAGTACGACCCTGCGACAAGCGCGTGGACGGCGAAGGCGCCGATGCCCACTCCTAGAGAGTATCTGGCTATCGGCGCGGTGAACGGAAAGATATACGCCATCGGCGGAATCGTCGGTCCGAGCGACACGGCGCTCAACGAAGAATATGATCCCGCCAGCGATTCATGGACGACGAAAGCGCCGATGCTTGCGCCCAGGCAGCAGCATGTCATTGCGGTCGTAAACGACAAGATCTACGCAATTGCGGGCGCATCGGGTGGGGTCGGGGCAGTTGGCAACAATGAAGAATACGATCCCTTCTCCAACACTTGGACTGCTAAGGCAGGCATCTTGACGGGGCGTAATTCACCTGCCGCCGCGGCGGTGAATGGGAAGATCTATGTCATCGGCGGAGGGACAGGTGTAACGCATGCGGAGAATGAAGAATATGACCCCGCTACCGATACCTGGGCTGCGAAAGCACCCATGCTCACGGCGCGTGTTTTCCTGGCCGCAGGTGCGGTGAACGGCAAACTCTGCGCAGTCGGAGGACAAGGTCCTTCGGCCGCCAACGAGGAATACGATCCGGGTTCAGACACGTGGGTGACTCGACCCTCGATGATCTCTGCGCGGCAGGACCTTGCCGTTGGCGTCATAGGCAATTTACTTTACGCAATAGGTGGATACGACGCTTTCTCGGTTTCCGGGGCAAATGAAGAGTACACGAGCGGCACAACGACGACCCTCTACGTGCACCGCAAAAACTAAACGGCGGGTGGCCGCGCTCTAACGATCGCGCCTGGTGGAATTCGGTGGAATTCGGTGGAATTCGGAATTCGGGGGACACCTTACTCAATAGACTCTGCCGAATTCCAGCGACACCGTCTCCCTTCTTGTCTGACCCCGCCCGCGCCATTCCGTCGCTCGACCGCCGCCCAACTCCGCTGTAAAAGTCTTGCCTGCACGCTGAAAACATCGCGCGCATGGAGGAGCACAGCATGACCTGGCAACCCAACCCCCAACGCTACGAAAAAGCCGTCTTTCGCCGCTGCGGAAAAAGCGGGCTCAAGCTGCCGGCGATCTCCCTCGGGCTCTGGCACAATTTCGGCGGCGTCGATGTGCTGGAGAACCAGCGCGCCATGCTCCGCCGAGCGTTCGACCTGGGCATCACGCATTTCGATCTGGCCAACAACTACGGCCCGCCGCCCGGTTCGGCCGAAGAAAACTTCTCGCGCCTCCTCAAGACCGACTTCGCCAACCTGCGCGACGAACTGGTGCTCTCCACCAAAGCCGGCTACCTGATGTGGCCCGGCCCCTACGGCGAATGGGGCAGCCGCAAGTACCTGCTCGCCAGCCTGGACCAGAGCTTGCGCCGCATGGGCGTTGAGTACGTCGATATCTTCTACTCGCACCGGCCCGATCCCGACACGCCGCTGGAAGAAACCATGAGCGCGCTCGCTCAAGCCGTGCGCCAGGGCAAAGCGCTCTACGCCGGCGTCTCGTCCTATTCCGCCGAACAAACGCTGGCCGCGTCGCGATTGCTGCGCGAAATGGGCGTGCCCTGTCTGATCCACCAGCCGTCGTATTCGATGTTCAACCGCTGGATTGAAGGCAAACTGATGGACGTGCTCGGCGCCGAAGGCATCGGCTGCATCGCCTTCTGCCCGCTCGCGCAAGGACTCCTGACCAGCCGTTATCTGGCTGGCGTGCCCGAAGATTCCCGCGCCGCCAAGCCGCATGGTTTCCTGAAGAAGGAAGCGATCACGCCCGCCAAACTCGCTCAAATCCGCGCGCTCGACGCCATCGCCAAACAGCGCGGACAAACCCTGGCGCAAATGTCCTTGGCCTGGGTTCTGCGCGACCCCCGCATGACCTCCGCGCTGATCGGTGCCAGCCGCGTCGAACAAATCGAAGAAAACATGAAGGCTCTGACGAACCTGTCATTCAGCGTTGACGAACTGTCGCAGATCAACGCGGTACTGGAGAAAGCATAGACTCTGGAGAGGGAGATCGGGTATCGGACGTAGCGTGGCTAGCCGCACCCCATACCCGATACCCGATACCCGATACCCCATACCCCATACCCCATACCCCATACCCCATACCCTCCATTCACTTCTCGAACCACCACATCAGCTTCGGGTCAAGTTTCCATTCGCCATTAAAAAATCCGGCGCAGATCGCCTGGTTCGTGGACGTGCCGTCCGGATCTATCTTGTCGTTGAAGACCAGAAAATCCGGCACGAGGTCCAGCTTGTGATTCGGACCCAGTTCGCGGCCGAACCACAGCCCCGCGAAGACCACGATCACCTGGCTGCCGTCGGCGGGCGCGAACGGGCTGGGGTAGATGAACATCGTCCCGAGGCCGGCCAGCGGCAGCGTCTTCTCGCCGATCGTCACGTTGCCGTTCTTCACCGCGATCGGCAGGTAGGACGGGCCTCCGTGCCCGTCGGCGGGCAGGGACGCCCGCCCCACCGCTGCCGCTGCGTGAATCAGATTGTCCTGCTGCTCGCCGAAGAGAAACAGGTTCTTCGTCTTCTTCTCCTCGTCAGTCACATCCTTGTCGGCCTTCGGCGTGATGCGGCTGCGCGTGAACGCGTACCACTCTTTGGCGAACTTGTCCGCATTCTCCTTGTTCTTCCGGTTCGCTTCGGGCGAACCGCTCGTCCCGTACACAGCCACAAACGGCCGCGTGATCGCATCGCGCACCGGCCCGCAGCGCTGCGGCGTTTTGTGCAGCCCCGCGGGAACCGTCCCCTTCGTCTCGCCCTTCACGCTGCGAGCCAGCACGATATCGCTGTCTTTCGTGAACGTGACCGCCCCGCCCGCGCTCGTCCATTCCAGTTCGATCGGCTTCAGTTCGCCCGTCGTCGCAAGCGCCTGCACCTCGCCGTTGTGAGCGTACTTCAGACTGTAGCTCTTGATGCGCCGTTTGGCGGGAGCCGCATTTCGCTTTTGCGTGAGCAGCCACTTCACGGGCTCCTCTTTGGTCATCACATCATCGAAGAGCGAAAGATGATCGCCCGTGCTCAGGTTCAGCGCCGCGTCGCAGCCCAGTTCCTTGAAGCGCGCCTCCATGCGCTTGGCTTCATCAACCGAAATCACCATGTCGCTCTTGCCGTGATAAATGCGCACAGGAATGTTCGTGAAGTTCTCGCACAGGCTGATCGGATTGTCCGCGTGCATCAGCCACTGCTTGAAGGGATGGTAATTTTCCATCGGCCGCTTGTTCTGCAGCGGACTGTCCGCGCGCCCCGCCAGCACCACACAAGCGGCGAACATGTCCGAATTGTGCGCCGCCATGTGATACGTCGCCATGCCGCCCATCGAATACCCATACAGATACACGCGATCGTCGTCGATCGGATACGTGCGTTTCACCTCGGCGATGACATCCAGCACGTCCACCTCACCGCACGACCAGAAGTCAGTGTTCGAACGCGCAAAAGGAATCGCCAGAAACGCGTTGTTCTTCTCGAAGTGAACGTTGAACTCCGGCATCTCTCCCCACCAGCGGTCCTTGTCGTAGCTCGGCACATATCCATGCAGAAAAACGACGAGCGGATATTTCGCCGTGCGCTCCCGGTTCATCGCGAAATTCGCCGGCACGTCAATGAAGTACGGCTGCGCCGAATCGTCGATGGCGCTCTGATACGCGCGCTCGAAATACCCCGTCTTCCCCGCCCACGGGTCCTGGCCTTTTTCCTCAAGGTCCGCGCAGCGGCGAGCGCTCGCGATGAGTTCCTGCAGCGTGTCGCCCAGCGTATTGCTGATGCGCTCCTCGCCACTGGTGATCTTGTTCAGAATCAGAGTGAGCTTATCGACCGCGAGCGTCGCGCCTGGCATCTTGCGTCCAGCTTTTGCGGCTCGCTGAGCCACGCTGGTTTCCAGTTCCTTCGCCGCCGCCGTCAATCCTTCCAGCGAATACAACTCGATCTTCTTCGTGCCGAGCACCTTCTCGCCGGCGCGCACTTCCAGCGTGACCGGGATCGCCAGCCCCGTCGCGGCCGGCACAACATATTCGCTCTGCCAAACCGTGCGGCTGAGTTCCTGCGGCGTCAGCGCCGCCAACGGCTGCCCGATCGCAGCGCCGCCCGGCCCGCTCAAGCGCCCGGTGAGACGCTCGACTTTTGGCAGCGAGCCGCCGAAGCCGGCCAGAAGTACCACGCGGTCTCCCGCCTTGACGAAGGACTGCCGGCAGAGGAACGCCATCGAAGTCAATGTCGCCGCCGCCGTGTCAGGCTCCTTGCCCGCCGCCGTCGGAACGAGGATCTTGTCGCCGGCTACCGGCTCCGGTTGCTGCGCTCCGGCTTGCACGGCCGACAGCATCAACTGAAACCCGCAATGCCCCGAACGCACCGTTACCGCGACGGAAATCTCGCACGTCCCCTTGGGGATTTCGATCTCCGCCCGCGATTCGTCCGACATCGGCGCCGTTGGTTGCGGCTTGTTCAGTTTGAGTTCGCCGTCGATGAAAACTTTCAGCCCGCAATACGTGCCGCCGCGCAAGAGCCGCTTGCCGCCCGTCGCGCTTTGCAGTTTCGCCGATGCGAAGACCACGCCGCTGCCGGCGTTGTTGAGGAACGGCTTGAAATCGACGAAGCGTTGCGGCGCCGCGATCAGCGCCCACTGCCCGGCCGCGCCCGCGACCGGCTGCCCTTCGCGAGCGTCCCGCGGCGGCGATGCCGTGTCGAACGCGACTTTCTGGACCGGCGAATACAACCACCAGGTCATCAGCCCGTCCGCGCCCAGGTCCGCCTCAAGAGCCGGCGCTACGCTGTTCTCCGCCGCGCTGGCGGCAGAAAACGAGCCGAGCACGCTCGCGCAAATCAGCAAGCCTGCCGCGAAGTAAGTCGGTGTCCGAAGGCGTTTGGCAAGAATCATGAGCAATTTCCGTTTCGTTTCGATGAAGAGGAAGACGAGAGCTTACCACAGAGGACACCGAGGACACAGAGTGGTTTTGTAGGACATTTTGCCAAAATTGTCCGTGTTTTTCGGCAGAACGGACAATTCAGCGAAATGTCCTACCTCGCCGCCGCCTTCGCCGCCTCGATGACCTGCCGCAGCGGGACGTTCTTCTCCTTCGCGCGCGCGCGGCAGTCGTCGAATTCCGGATGCACGCTGACGACCTGCCCCAGCCAGGAGCCGATCTTCACGCGCACCTCGCCGAACGGCGTCTGCACAGTCTTTATTTGCCGCGCCAGCTTCAAGCGGGCCTGCCGCTCGTAACGCAGGCCGAACGTCGAGCCCTCCCTAAAGAGAAGCGCCGCGACGGCATCAAGCTGATGCTCTTCGGCCAGAACCGTGACCATCGTCGCCGGCCGCGACTTCTTCATCTGAATCGCCGTGAAGAACACGTCCAGAACGCCCGCCGCCAGAAGCGACTCCGCCAGATACCCCAGCACCTCCGGCGCCGCGTCGTCGATGTTCGCACGAATCTCCAGAATCGTGTCACTAGTAGCGCCGGCCTCCGTGCCGATGTTGTTCTCTCCTCTCCCTCTGGGGGAGGGGTTTGCGGGCGCGTGGGCAATGATCGCCCTCAGCACATTCGGCACGCTCTGTTCCTCCCGCGTACCCGCGCCATAGCCGATCTTCTCGATCGTCAGCGGCGGCAGAACCGGCTGCGGCGTCGCCAATGCCGCCACCAGCGCCGCGCCGGTCGGCGTCGTCAGCTCTTTTTCGACGGGAGTTTGCCGCAGCGGCCAGCCGCGCATCAGTTCGGCCGTCGCCGGAACCGGCACCGGCAGCAGTCCGTGCTCGCACTTCACAAAGCCGCCCGAGCCCAGCGCGACCGGCCCGCACCACAGCGTCTCAATGCCGAGCAATTCCATTCCTACGCACGCGCCCACCGTATCGACGATGCTGTCGATCGCGCCGACTTCGTGAAAATGAACCTGCTCCGCTGGCATGTTGTGAATCTTGCCTTCGGCCTCGGCGAGTTTGGTGAAAACCTTCAGGCTCTGGTTCTTGACCTTCTCGCTCAATGGCGCAGCTTCGAGAATGTTTCGGATGTCCGTCAGCGTGCGGTGCTGGTGCCCGGCGTTGTCGATCTGCACGTCGAACTTCATCGCGCTGATCCCGCCGCGTTGCACGCGCCGCGCGCTGAGCTGATAGCCGCCCAAGTTCAGCTTGGCCAGTTCGTGATGCAGCCGCGCCAGATCGAGACCCAGATCCAGCAGCGCGCCGACAAACATGTCCCCCGCGATTCCCGAAAATGGATCAAGATAGAGGATGGCCGGCTGCGTCATAGAAATGTGAGTTTAAGAGTTCGTCGCGCGCCAGTCCAGATCAGTAGCGCAATCCTCCTGGATTGCGTGCCGTTCGGTCCCCCTCTTCCCCGCGAGGGTGGCACGTTTGTGTTCGCCGCGTCTTTTTGCGGCGAACTCAAGCGTGCCGTTCTCCCTGCTCCCTGCCGCGCAAGTTGGATTGTCTTTGCATCCTGCAGCGTATAATCTCTTGCAGACTTTGCGTGGGAGGAAGAATGCCGATCAACATTGCTATTCACGGTGCCGCGGGCCGCATGGGTCAGCGCTTGATTGCGCTCAGTCTTGACGATTCGGAACTGAAACTGGCCTGCGTCACTGAATCCCCCGGCCACGCCTGGCTCGGCAAAGACGTCGGCCAGGTCTGCGGCGCAGGTAAGACCCTCGGCGTGCCCGTCACCACCGCCATTTGCCCCGAATGCAAGGTGCAGGCGGTCATCGAATTCAGCACGCATTCCGCCGCCGCCGACCACGCAGAAGACGCCGCCGCGCGCGGACTGCCGATCGTCATCGGCACCACCGGCCTGACCGACGCTGAAAAGCAGCGCGTCGCCGACGCGGCCACAAAGGTGCCGGTCATCCACGCGCCGAATTTCTCCGTCGGCGTGAATGTGCTTTTCAAGATCGCTGAAACCGTCGCGCGCACGCTGGGCGACAACTACGATGTCGAGATCGTCGAAGCGCACCACAACCAGAAGGCCGACGCGCCCAGCGGCACTGCTCTTGGCCTGGGCGAAGCCATCGCGCGCGGCCTGAAGCGCAACCTAAAGGAAGTCGCGCTCTACGGCCGCCACGGCATGACCGGCAAGCGCTCGCAGAAAGAAATCGGCATCCACGCCGTGCGCATGGGCGACGTCGTCGGTGAACATACCGCCTACTTCGCCATCGGCGGCGAACGTCTGGAACTGACGCACAAAGCCTCCAGCCGCGATACGTTCGCGCGCGGAGCCTTGCGCGCAGCCAAGTGGCTGGTGCAGAATAACAAAGCCCCTGGCCTGTACTCGATGGCGCAAGTGCTGGGACTGGATTGATTGTGTGGCACGGGCAGGCCGCGCAGCGTAGGGTGCGTCGGTATCAAGGACCAACGCCTGTTCGCGGCGCGGATTGCCCGTGATGCCGGTGCGCCCTGCCCGTGCCACACACCATCTCTTTTTGGGAACGGTGACGTATCGATATCGCTGAAAAGAACATCCTCCTGGCAGTTGGTGCGCATGGTCTGACGATCACGGTGCCGCCGACCGTCGACCTGCAACCCGTCGCTTGCCCCGTGCAAGCCGGTCCCGCGCGCTCGCACGCCGATCAGACGGCGAATGTTCAAGCCGCGCTGGACAAACCCCAAAGCGGGCCCGCGCTCAAAGACCTCGCCAAAGTCCATCGCCGCGCCGTCGTGCTTGTCGGCGATCTGGCGTTGCCCGCGCCGTATGAACTCGCGCTGCCGCCGGTGATCGAGGCGCTCAAAGCTGGCGAAATTCGTCCGTCGCGAATTTCAGTCCTGGCCGCGCCAGGCGGCTGTGGCCCGCTGGTCGGCCGCGGCGCGATCCATCGCTACGGTGAGGAGATCGCCGGCGACTATGAATTGCGCGCGTGGCAAGCCGGCGAGCAACCCGATGAACTTTTTACCGCCGCTGATTTTCGCATCGCCATCGTCCCCGCCGGCCTTCCGACGCCGCTTCTGCCCCCAAGCGCCGCCGGCCAAAAGCTCGATTGCGTGCTCCACCTGGACCTAGGCAAGAATGCCAACCTTGAAATAGCCTCCGCAACACTAGATTCCACGCTGGAGACCCGGCCTGCCAATCCGCAATCCGCAATCCGCAATCCGCAATCGGTCTGGCTCACTACCGGCGGCGGCTCCCAGTGGGAAGCGACGCTCGAAGAAGCCCTGCTCAGCTTGTGGAACGCGCAGCCGGCGACGACGGGAGTGCTGGCTTTCTCGGGCGACGAAGGATTGGGCTCGGCCTATTTCACGCACGACTTGTGGAGCCTGCTCAAGCAGGCCGAAGAAGTTCTCGCCAGCGGCGGCAGTTTGTCCGGCGCGGGACCGCTCGAAGCGTATGACCCCGCCGCCGTTTTCGCTCAGGCGCTGGGCACGTTCGAACGGCTCGTCCTTCTCTCGCCGGGCCTGTCCGAGCATGAAGAAGGCGGCGACTTGGCCGAGCAATTGGCGGCGCTTCCGAAGCTCGCCTCCCACATCGAACTTTGCGCCGACGAAAAAGAGCTCTGGGATTTGTTGGCGATCTGGCATTCGAGCACCTACCGCCTCGCCGCCGAACCGCTGGGGTGGCGGGCAAATATCCTTTAGCGTTGCGCTGCGGATGTCCTGAACCGATTCGTTTCTAGACCCCGAACCCCGAACCCTGAACCCTGAACCCTGAACCCTGAACCCTATGCCCTGCTGTTCTCTGTGTCCTCTGTGGTTTGCAGTAAACTCTAAACCAGAAACCTGCTTTAATACGATACATGCAATAGCCCCGCTGTGCGGTTAGACTGAGACGCGGATTATGCCTGCGTTAGATGAGGACCAGCCTGTCTTGAGTCCGCCCGAAAAACAAGCCGAGCAGCCCTCGGGCTCAAAGCCTCGCGCGCGGCGTGGCGTGTTTTTCTGGCTCGCGATTTCGCTGCTGGCGCTGATTCTCCTGCCGGTGCTCGGCTATTTCGCGCTGCTCGCTTACGTGTGGGCGGGCGGGATCAAGTCGAGAGTCGAGAACCGGATCAGCAAGATGCTCGACGCGCCGGCTAAGGTGCGCTCAGTCAGCACTCGCTGGCTCGGCGACCTGAAAATTTCCGACATCAGCGTCGGCACCGGCGAAAACGAACTCCTCAAAGCCGGTTCGGTCACGCTGGATTGGGACGCCGGCCCGCTGCTGCAAGAAGATCGCGTGCGCTCCGTCGCCATCGACCGGCCCAAGATCAGCCTTCGCCGCGACGCTACCGGCCACTGGAATTTTTCTCCCAAGCCCGCCCCGAAGGGTGCGGCATACCGCCTAGAACAAGTTCTCTTCGATCACGGCCAACTGGCAATCTCGTGGAACGCCGCCGGGGGCCAGCAGCGCGGCGTGGAATTGCAGGCGCTCAGCGGAACGTATTCCGACCAGGGCCGTGACGCACCCAGCCCCTTCTCCGCCTACGGCGTCTTCGACTCGCTGGAAAACATGTCGTTGCGCGGAAGTCTCGGGCCGGGCGCCGCGTGGAATGCGCGAGCCCAGGGCGGACTAAACCTTGAGCGCGACCTGGCCAATGTCTTCGGCGTCTCGCCGAATGACGGCCCGCGCGGCCACCTGCGATTCGATCTCTCCGGCCGGCGTGAATCTCTGATGCTCGACCCGGCGCGCGGCGGCGCGCTGGCGCTCAATGGGCAAATCGATCTCGAACGCTTCCGCTGGCCGCTGGGAACACGCTTTTCGCTCGCGGCGGACGGAGCGACGCTGGACCTTCGCGTCAAAGCCGACTTGGACGTGCCGCCCGGCTCGCTCGCCACCCTCGAAGATGTGAATGTGCGCCTGCAAGGATTGGGGAATCTCCACGGAGTCGGATGCATCCTCGATTCGCCAGGCCCCTGCGTTTCCTTCACCGGTGTCAGCGGCACGCTTGACGCCGAAGCCTTGAACAAGCTCTTTGAGCCGCATCTGTTGCCCGCCGACATTTCCCTGCGCGGAAGCCTCGCCGTTTCCGGCCTGGCAACGACGTTCCCACTCGGCAGCGGCGCGCCACCGGGCACCATTGCCGCGGCGCTAGCCACGAGCGGGGCGCGGATTTCGTTTTCAACGTTGGGCGAACTCCCCGCGGTCGATGCGGCGGCGTATCTGAACTGGCCCGCGCTGAAAGCCGGGAAGCTCAAGATCGACGACATCGCGCACGCCGAACTCTCCATCGAAAACCTGAATCCGCGGCAGGGCGATTTCTGGGTGGAGTTCGCTCGGGGCACCGTGCTGAAGACCCTCGACGTGGATATCGGCCGCTTTTGGGAAAGCGACATCGGCCGCCGCGTGCTGACCATGAACTTCAAGCGCGGCGAGCCCATCGCGCCGGCGTCTGAACTTCCCTGGATCATGCGCGGCACGCTGAAAGGTTCGGACGTGCGCGTGTCGGCCTCGCCGGCAGACGGCGGCTGTGAAAACGTGTCGCTCACCGCTCTGACCCTTGAGGACGCCAGCCTTTCCAAGTGGCCCGCGCCATTTCAACTGCCGAAGCAGCGCTTCTCCGGAACGCTGAAGCTCGACGCCTGCTTCAAGGACGGCCTCGTGCAAAGCGTGACCAACCGCGTGACGCTCACCGATGAGAAATGGCGCGCGTCGGCTGCGAAGGATGCCCCTTTGGCCACGACCCCGATCACGCTGCGATTTTCACAGGTGTATCGGCCCTACGCCGCCCCACAGGAACGCGTCGGTCCGGTGCAAGTGGAAGACCTGACGATGCCGCTTCAGGATGTCGCCGAAATTCTCGGACTGAAGCAGACGGCCGGCCTGACCGGCGCGGGAATTCTGCGGATCACCGGTGCTACGTTCGACCTTTCGGGTGCTACGGCGGCGGGCACGCTGGCGCTCGAAGGCGGCACGCTCGATATCGCCCTGCCGGCCAGTTCGCAGTCGCTCCTATTGAACGCAGTGCGGATGGCCGGCTACCCGATGGTCGCCGCGGCTCTGGAAACGTTTCCGGTCGAGACGCTCAAGCTCGCCGACGTCAACGCTCGCTTGAAGGTGGCGTTCGCCAACGGCCGCTTGAACGTCAGCGGCCAGACACAACCGGCCAGATTGAAGGTTGAGGTCCCCAGCGGCGTACCCTTCTTCGGCGGCAAAGGAACGGACTTCCAGATTCGCGAATTCCCAGCCGCGGAGATCGGCTTCGATATTGACCTGAGCGCCAAAGAAGGCTCGCGCTCGCAGCTTTGGAAACTGGCGTGGGGCGAGGGCGCCGGCCGGCTGATGCTGATCCTCAATGAGCAGGCTCCGAAAACCGAGGCCGCGCGCGAAGCCGGCTCGTCGTGGATGGTCTCCGGCAGTTTCGAAAGCGCCGAACTCATGAAAGGCCTCGCGCTGAAATTCGAGGCGCCCGTCAATCTGCGCAAGCAGCGGATCGGCAACTCAAGTCTTTCCGCCAAACAGATCGATCTGGGCGCCGCCGGTCAGCGCTTGGGCCTCGCGCCCGGCACGATGAGCGGCAGCCTGAAGAACGTCGAGCTGAAACTGAAGCCCTTCTCATACGCCTCGCTTTCGCTCGAAAAAATCGGCAACGGCTCCATCGAAGCCGATCTGGAAAACGTCGCGTTCTCCCAGCCGGGTGCCGAAGTCGCGCAGCTCACCGGCCATCTGCGTTCGGTGATCGGTGCCGCCGCCTCCAGCATCAGCGTGAACACATTGTTGAAACTCAGTTCGTACGAAGCCCTGCTGCAAAACGGCGCGCTGTACATTCCTCCTCCGCCGAAAGACCGCGGCGGAGACGTGCATGTGGTCGCGACCATGGCGCGCGCCGAAAACAGCACACACATCGACATGGCTGAGTGCGCGATCAACCTGGGCGACGAAATCAAGGCGGAACTGAGCGGCTCGCTGGATGCCTCCGGGTCGGCTCCGGTCCGTCTCAAGCTTCCGACGCTAAAGCTCGAACTTCCCGACATGGCGCGCGCGATGCAAAGCTTCGGACCGCCGAATCTCCGCGACCGCGCACCGTGGTTCGGCGACCTGGGTCTCGCCGGCCGGGCAACGTTCGAGGGTTCGCTCTCCTGGGAACTCCAGAAGCCCGGTTCGCTCGAAGGCAAACTTCAGTTCGACGCCGCAACGGTTCGCCTCGGCAAAACAACACCCTGTACGCTGAGCGGTATCGATGGCACGCTGCCACTCAGCCTGAGCTGGGGCTCCTCTACAGAGACCACAACGACGAAGCCTGTCGCCCCGATCAACGGCGCGCTGAAAATCGCCGCGATCGAGTACGCCGGCGTCACCGCCCGCGCTCAAGAGTTTAAGCTCATCGCCCAAGCGAACCAGTTCCGCATTGATTCGCCCATCGACGTCGCCACGCCGGTAGGCCCCATCAACATCGGCGCGATACAAATTTCGAACGTGTTCTCCTTGCCCGCGAGTGCCGCACCGGAAATCGCATTCACACTCGGCGCGGGGCTGGACGTGGACAAGGTGCTGCGCGAACGCGGCGTGACCGTCAACGGCCTTTCCGGCTGCGTGCTCACCGGCGCGCCCATGAAGTGCCGTTTGCTCAGCAGCCCCGGCGTGCGCGGTCCGTGGGAACTTCAGACCAGCGGCAGCTTGCGAGCTCCGTTCTTTGGCGGAGAGATGACCGTCGATCATCTCAGCGCGCGCGGGCTTTTCGGTCCGGTCCCGGTTTTTGGCGGAGACCTGTTGATGCGCGGCCCCGACGGCATTCAAGTCACTCGCTTTACGCAGAACAACCAGCAGCTCGGCGCGTTTCTAACCGGCATGCCGAAAAAGAACCTGGGCACCTTTTCGATTCGCGCGAACGCCGAACTGCGCGACTTCGAAACCACGTCGCTCTCTCTGGACGGCGTTCAGCATTTCGTTCTGGAAATCGAATCGGTGGACTTCAAGGAGAACGAATTCTGGTACGACGGCGAACTGGCCATGACGGTCAACTACCCGCTTGTGCGCGCGTCCTTCCCGGTGTTCTTCTACAAAAATGATGAAGCCATTCGCGAGGTGAAGTTCGGCGTGCGCAAGCTCGCGCTCGATTACGAACTGCGCGACGGCTGGCTGTACGGGCCGCGCCCGACAAAACTCCCCGACAGCCTGATCGTGCAGGCCTATGGCAGCGGCGGAGGCGTCGGCGCGCTGCTCGCCGACAAGCTGATGTCCGGTCAGATCAAGATGGACCTGAAAGGCGATCGCGACCACCGCATCCCCTGGCCCGCGCTGGTCAGGCAGACGCAAGGACCGCAAGGCAAGTGAATGAGCCGGCGTTGCGAACGTCATCACTTCTGGGATGTGAAACTCGGAGCAGATTGAACATGCGGGTTGTCTCGCAGATAGCATTTACGATGTTTCTCGCCGCGACTGCCGGCGCCGCCCAGATTAACCTGGACGTCAGCAACTCCGCCGTGCAGAAGATTCGCGAGCGCATCGCTGATCGAGCCGACAAGATCACCAAGTTGAAAGATAACGGCGCGATTGGCGAAGAAGCGAACGGATTTCTGAAGGCGCGCGAAGTGCCCGACCAGCCGCTCGCTGCAAAAAAAGAAATCCGCGACCTGGTCGTTGCCGAGAACGAAGACCGCTCCGCCCTGTTCCGCGAGATCGTCCTCGCCGCCGGCCTGACCGAGAAGGATCTGGAAAACGTTGCCGCCGCCTACGCTAAAAAGATGCGCCAGTCCGCCGCCGACGGCCACTGGATCCAGCACCCAGCGTCGAAAGCCTGGGTGCAGAAGAAAGACTTCAAAGAGTAACCCTAAGAAAACTTTGCGCCCTCTGCGTCTCTGCGGTGAAAAATTACTTCGCTTCGATCCGCAGGACCGTCAGCGAATTGGCAGGGAAGCTGTGAACGAACTTCGGCCCCGCCACGTCCACCTTTGCCTTTTTCGGCGCGATCTTCGTTGGCTGCTCCAGGCTGTTTTCGTCCGTGCGCTCACCGCTCAGAACGATGGCCTTGCCCGATGACCCTACATTCTTCACGCCCTGCAGATCCAGTTCGAGTTTCTGCTCGGCTTCTGAAACGTTGACGACTTTGACGATCACGTCGCCGCTTGATTTTTCCAGCGCCGCGCACGCGAAGACCGGCTCGGTCGCGACCGTCGTATCGGTCGCCTGCGTGATCAGCTTGCCATCCAGGTAGCACTTCAGCGATTTGCCTTGTACTTCGATCTTGATGTCGTACCAGCGGTTGGTTTCGATCTTCACCGGCGCCTGTTCCGCGAACGGCCCGCGTCCTCCGCCGAAGGAGCGTTCCAGCGCTGAATGCTGATTGCCCCAGCCGCCGAGATTCCACCAGATGAAGTCGCCGTCGTTTTGCGCGCGGAACATGACCAGGAATCCTTCGCGGCCGGAAATCTTCCGCGCCTTAAGCGTGTACACATAGTCCGTCCACTTCGGATCGCCCGCCACCGCGCGGCAATCTTCCGTCTCGACTGTCTGCCGCAACGCGCCTTCTTCGACGGCCCATTTTCCATGTCTAAGTTTCCAGCCTTTGGTGTCGCTGAAGGTCGGGCATTCAAAGAGCGTCTTCCCGTCCGGCGCCGTGACTTTGATGTCCTTGAACTCGGCCGTCGTGGCCCACGTGCCGACGCCAATCGCGCCCGCCAGATACTTGCTTGGCTCCTCCGCGACGGGCTGCGACTTCAGCTCAAGCGGCAATACGACATCGCCGCGATTCTGGCTGAACATCTGCTGCACGTAATAAGAGGGAATGCCGTACACGCGATAGCTGTCAAAATTGATCAGGTTCGGATTCCAGCGCCGGTTGTGCATGTTCACGAACAGCGGCGCATACGATGCCATCACCACCACGTCGCTATTGCGCTCCATGCCGGTCATGAACGCCGCCTCGCCCAGCGCCCCGCGCAGATTGCCTTGCCCGCAGTTCTGCGTCACCGCGTACTCGCCGACATAGACCTTGTGGCCATCGCGCTTGTACGTGTCATACTTCTTCGCGTGGTTCATGAAGAACTCGGGATTGCTGTAATAGTGTTCATCGACGATTTCGAGCGGCCGGTTTTTGGGCGTGCCCTGCCACTCGTTGGCAACCAGATGCACGCTCGGGTACTTCGCCTTGATCGCGTCGTGGAAGAGCGCGTAGCGTTCGTGATACGCCGGACCGCCGTTCTCGTTTCCAATTTCCATGTACTTCATGTTGAACGGCTTCGGATGCCCGGCCTTCGCGCGCTTGGAACCCCACGGGCTGTCTTCGGGGCCGTTGGCATACTCCAGCGCGTCGAGCGCGTCCTGCACGAACTCGCCCATTTTGTCCATCGGCACGTTCTCTTTGTGCGACATGCCGACGTTGATCACAAACAGCGGTTCGGCGCCAAGGTCTTCGCACATGACCAGGTACTCGTGAAAGCCGAGCCCATTCGTCGCGAAGTAATTCCAGATGTTCCACTGCACCCAGCGGTCGCCGATCTCGCCGATCGTTTTCTTCCAGCGCGAGGCCGTCTTCATGGTGTCGCCTTCCACCCAGCACCCGCCGGGGAAGCGCACGAATCCGGGCTTCAGTCCGTCGAGCATCTCCGCGAGGTCCGGCCGCAGGCCGTGTCCTTTCCACGTGTCCTTCGGGTAGAGCGACACCACGTCCAGATACAGCGTTCCAGGTTTGCTTGCGCTGATGACCAGCCGCGCTTTCGGATCGGTGCCTTTCGAGGAAATCGAGTCCGAAAACTTCTTCCACTCCTCGCCGATGCCTTCAAACGTTTTCTCTGCGTAGACCTTTCCTTCCGTGCTCTCCAGCGTCACCGTCAACTTGCCGTCGTACTTTCCCGCTGCTTTCGCATAGAAGGACAGATCGAACGCAGCGCCCTCCTTTACGTTCATGCCCCACCAGCCGTCGTTGGCAACGCCCACGCGTCCGTCGCCGACCTGCTCGACCTTCAGCCGCAGGCACTGCCGGTTCGTTGCGCTGAGCGGTTCGGTGGAAACGACGGACATCTCCGCCTTGCCGCCTTTGTCGATTAGCGTCCAGTAATCGGGCTTGTCCTTTTCTTCGAAGTTCCGGTTGCGGACGAGTTCGGCGTAAAGGCCGCCGTCGCCCGAGCAGTTGATCTCCTCATAGAAGATCCCCCACAGCGTCGGGCTGATCTGTATCCCCGGCTTGTCCACCTGGATGGTCAGCTTCCCCGGATCTGCCGCCAACGCGGACAGCGCGAAAGTGATCGACGCACAAAGGTATCCAAAACGATTCATGCTGTGCCTCCAGTTCAAAAGAACGCGATGTATACTTCTATACCGAAACTGCGCACAACGCATTTGCGAAATGATAGCGACGTGGTGGACGATCCTGCCGTCGAAAGTCTGGGGTCTGGAGTCCCGATCTCCGTTAGCGCTGCTGTTGACTCCAGACTCCAGACTTCCAGACTCCAGACTCGCCGTGCGCCAGCGCCCCCGTCAGCCCCCAGAACCACATCCCGCCCATCGGCCCTTCGAGGATCACGCCGAAACTCATCGACCAGAGAAACACGACCCACACGCCGAAGATCGCCAGCGTCGCATAGAATTCGGTCCGGGCATAAGAATCTTTCTGTGTCACGTAGCGCTGCCGGCAATCCCACAACCTTTTCAGCGTGCCCCACCCAACGCTGATCAGGATCGACAGCCACAGCGCAAAGCCGATCAAACCCATGCGCGTAAAGACCGTGATGTGCGCGCAGTGCGGGCTGCGATTGGGCGGATCGAGCCGCTGGCTGTCCACGAACAAATACCAGCCGGCCGTGAAGCGCAGCAGGTTGGTCAGATTGAAGCCAAACCCGATTCCGGTCAGCGGACTGTTGCGCAGCGTGTAACGCACGCAGCGCGTCCAGAACGTCGCACGCCAAACGGTGCTGTACGCGGCCGACTGCCCGCTTTCCGTCTTGAACTCGCGAGCATCGAGCACCACGAGCGCCTTCAGCCGCTCTCTTGCGCCTTCCGCGCTGGTATCCGGCGTGTAGGTCAGCTTCATCTTCGTGAAATGGTCCGGATGATCGCGCAGATAGAGCTCGCGCTCCTGCGTCGAAAACGCGAGCGTGTTCTTCAGGCCGAAATCCCGGTCTACGCGTGCGAACGCCGTCGCGATTTTGGTGACACTCGGGATTGCCAGCAGCGCGAGCCCCAGGCACGCGCTCAGCAACGCGATCCGCCGCCCGCGCGTCCAGCAAAATGCCGCCACACCCGCCACCAGCAGCGGCCCGATCGCCAGCCACGTCGTCCGCACCGGATACGCCAGCACAACCGCGAGAGACGCGAGCGAGATGAGCAGTGCGGCAATCCGCAATCTGCAATCCGCAATCCGCAATCCCCAGACCCACGCGCCAATTAAAACGGCCGCCGACATCAGGTCCACCTTGATGCCGTCGATCATCTCCGGCGGCGCCCAGCCGCGCAAAATCGAGAAGCCCCATGCCGCCGCCAAAATCGTCGTGGGCAGCAGCCAGTGCGCTGCTCGGAAAACAGGCGCCTGAGATACCGTTTCGTTTCGCACAACCGCCGGCCCAGACAGCTCGCTCCATAATGCCGGCGCGACGAATGCAGCGATGGCGTAATACGCGATCGCGCTGTCCCGCAGAGCGTAGAAGCCGAAGAACGAGTAGTCCCATGCCGCTCGCGCCAAGCCGTAGATCAGGAAAGCGCAGATAAAACGAAACGTCCACGAGCGCCTCAGCGGTTCAATGAACGCGCTCCGTTTGAAAACAAGGAGCGCCAGCAGCGACAAGCCAAGAATCGCTTCGCCGATATATAAAGGATGCGTGCCGATCGTCGCGAACGGACGGTTGAAGACCAGGTACCCGCTCAGCAGCACCCACCACGCAATCGCCGCAATCTTCAGAAAGATCTTCCGGTCGTAAGCGGGAACGGTGGCGGAACCGGCTGCGGTCTCGAACATAAACGAAGTGTAAGGCCGCCTTTTCCCCGCGCCAAGTCAAAGGCAGTTGAGAACAAAGTAGTGTGGGCGGGAGACCTGTCCGCCGTTCCGGTTCCCCTCTCCCCCGCGAGGGAGAGGGGTTAGGAGTGAGGGGGCAGCTTGGGCCTACGGCTCCTCCACAATCGACGTCGCCGGCAACTCCACCGCTTTTCCCTTCACGCTGACGTTCTGCGCGCTCGCCGTCGTGTTCAGCAGCAGTACCGAGCCGTCTTCGAAGACAGCGCCGTACACGCCGCGAATCCCGGTCACGAGCACACCGTTACTCGCCAATTCTTTCCGCAACCCGGCCCAATAATCTTCCAGATTCGCGCCCGTTTGAATCTGCTGAACTCCACCCTTGGGCAATGCCACCGGCACAGCTTTTCCATCGGCGCTCAAACTCTGCAGTTCGAGTCCGGACCCGGCGGGGATGTAGAGCGTGCGCCCCTCGCTAGCCCACTCGCGGACGCGCTGCAAGATGTCGCCCTCGTACGGTCCGGCGGAAATGCAGACCAGAAGCTTGTACTTATCCAGAGCCCCGTCGCGGATCATCTGATCGTCCACGAAATCGTAATCGCAGACCTCGCGCATATCGCGCAGGCGCTTCCACACGTCGCCTTTGCGCAGATCGACCATGCGGTTGGGATACCACACCGCCACGTCGATCTTTGGCTTGCGCGCTTTCATCAGGTGCCCGTACTTGCGCCAGTTCGCCAGCGACTTCTGATTCCCCAGCGTGTTGTTGCTGTAGTCGTGAAGCTGCCGCGCACCCGATGCCGTCGCGTTGAAGATGCGCGCCAGGATTCCCACTTCATTCACGCTCGACGCAGGCTCGTAGCCGAAAAACCCGCCGTAGAAGCGGCTCGCCGAACCCACCCAGCGCGTGATTGCGAAGTTTGCGGCGTAGTCGCTGCCTTCGTTGGTGATGCGCACGCCGCCCTTGTATTTCGCGGCCAGTTTGCTCTGGATGCCGAACTCCGAACCGTGCTCCGGCGGCGCGTGCCCGCCGGTGCAGAGATAAATTTCCGTGCCGGGCATTTCCTTGGCGGTCGTCTTCATCCACAGCTCGACCCAGCAGTTCATCGAATCGCGGTACCAGTCCACCGTGTCCAGCCACGCGCGAACGCTCGGCACTTTTTCATTCTTCGCGGGAAGAATCTCGTCCCATTTCGCCGGCTGAGTTCCCCAGGCGGCCGCGAGTTTCTCGCGTTCGCCGTACTTGTTCTTTAGCCATTTCTGAAAATCGACGACCGCATACTTATCGCCGCACCACATGCCGCCGTGCGTGTGATATTTCCCGTGCGTGTCGGCCGTCCAGTCGTTTCCGCTTGCCGGATAGATCGCTTCGCCGTAATTGCCCGTGATGCCCAGCAGGACCGATTCGATCACGCCTCTATCTTTGTACTGCTTCGCGAACTGCTTCAGGAATTCCTTTACGTGCCCTTCCGTGCTCGGTGCCCACAGCGATTGGATATCGCAGACCTGATCGTGTTCCAGGCAGCGATAACCGACGTGCTCATCCGACGTGTAGAACCAGTCCGGCAGCGTGTACGACGATCCCAAAATCACGAACGGCACCCACTTCAGCCCGCTCTTCTCATGCGCTTCGACGCAGGCATCGTAGTGCGAGAAGTCCCATTTTCCTTTTTGAGCTTCGCAGCAGCGCCAGACGACGTACGTCTCATGGCTGGTCGCGCCGAGCATGCGCAGCACCGGCAGTTCGCGCAACAACTGCGCCTTCCAGTTCTGCGTCTGGCTCAAATCGTAGTTGTCGTGGCCGCCGAACGTGACTTCCGCGCCTTTGGGAATGCTGACCAGCGGTGGCAAAGCGCTCGCATCGCCCGTTTTGCGGATCGCTTCCATCTCTTCGGCGGAAGGAGCCGCATCGGAAACTCTCAGGCTGGCGATGTGAGCGCCGCCGGGGACAAGTCTGAAATCGCAGCCGCCGTTCTGCCGGTTCTTGAAGCCCGGACTGGCCAGTTCGAAGAGCGCCTTGCGCCACGTCCCGCTTTCCATGCGCACGGACCCAATCGCAGTTTCAGCGTGACGATAGGACGCCAGCAGCGGCGCGCCGGGCTCCTGCTTTGAATCATACTCAATATCGATCGGCCCGAAGCCTTCGTCGAGGAATTCAACCGTAACGAATGCCTTCGCCGGCTCGAACCCCGTCGGCAGATCGACGTAAATGTAATGCGATTTCCTCGTGTTGCCGATTGCCTTGTGTCCGGCCAGTTCGACGATCTCGACTTCACCGTCGCCGCCGTTGGGAATGCGGATCGATTCGTTCTTCAGGCCCTGCTCCGCTTTCCATTCATAGCTCTTGGGCGCATCCGCAGCGGTCACCGGCGCGACCCACAACGTCAACACTGAGGCACAGAGAACGCAGAGAACACAGAGCTTGCTAGACTCTTTTCCTTCTCTGCGGCCTCCGCCCTCTCTGCGTCTCTGCGTGGAAAATCTGTGTTCATCTGTGTTCATCTGTGGTTCCACTTCATCCGTTCGCCCATTTCGCTGAGCATTGCGAACAGCGCCACGGTTTCCGCGCTGCTGCTCATCGGCATCATGCGCACGCTGTAGCCGGGAATGTCCACCGTTGCGTCGGCGGGCCGCCAAGGCAGGTCCAGCCAGATCAGGTTCTTGTGGTCCTTCAGTTCCGCCGGCCGGCCATAGGGAGAGGTGTAGATGAAGCGTATGCCGCGCTTCAGTATTCGTGCTACTTTCGCGACATCCACCGGCGCATAGCCCAGGTGCAACGCGACGTCGCCCGGCCCGAAGCGTTCCGGCACCGCGGTGGACAGGTTGCTGTTCGACGCGCCCCATTCGAGCGGGTGCTGCGAACCTTCGGGCCGTTCGAGAATTTCCGGATAGCTGTGCCCGACCAGGATCGTCCAGATTTTCTTGCGCGCCTTGAACGCCTGAGCCATCCACTCGCCAGCCTTGGCCAATGCGGCGTGTTGCTTTTCGAGACGGGCGATGATCTTGTCCAGTTCCCGCATGAATTCGCCGGCCGCGTAGCCTTTCGGCAGCGGCGGAACGTACCAATCCGGCTGAAACAACGGCGTGGACCAGGGTTCGTTGCGGTTGTTGTGCGTGGTGAATGCGCCGTTGCGCACCAGCGCGCCCTCCAGCCAGACGCTCATCCACAGGATCGGCATCTTTCCGCCGCGCGTGCAGGCGCAGATCATCTCGCCGCCTGTCAGCCAGCCGCGCACGATCTGTTCGAACGGCCGCAGCGGGCACAGTGGCGTGAACGGCGGCAAGCTGTAGAGTCCCGCGTTCGCCTCAGATCCACCCGTGAAACCCGCGAAGCGTTTCAGGTCCAAACCCTTCACTTCATCGGGTCGCCCAATCGCAAAAAGTTGAGCCTTGCTCGCGAGGAGTTGTTGCAGCGTTTTATCTTCGGCCGGCTTCCAGCGCCGCGGATCGGGAATCGCAAAGTAGGCGACGTCCTTCGGCTTGCTGGGCGTCGTGTGCCGCAGCCCCATCATGCCGCCGGCGCGGTAGGAGAACTCGCTGGGCCAGAATTTGGCGACCGGCTGCGGAAACAAATCCCCGCCCTCCAGCAGCGGCGCCGCCATTTTCTCGCCGAGCTCTGTCAGCTTCGGCACATCGCGCCGAATCGCCGCCAGCCGCTTCTTGGCCAAACCAATGAACTGAAGTGCAGGGGTGCTGGGCATGTCTTGGGCTCCTGAAGAAAATGATGAATGATGAATGCGGAATGATGAATTTGGCTGAACGCGCAGCCATTTATCCTTATTCATCATTCATCATTTCGCATTCATCATTGACTACAGGTACTTCACTCGCGGCTTGTACTTCTTAAGCTGCCGCGCGTTGAACTCATCGCCGCCGGGAAGGTTCGCGCTGCGGAAGATCGGCGGCTCCAGGCCGCGCTCGCGCATCTCGGCGACGGCTTCCATCACCATGCGGTGAGCGATAAAGGCATCGACGATCGTGGACGTCGGCGCGACGGGAACATCGAACCCCGGCACGTAGAAATCCGCATCACCGAAGGGATTTTCGTCGTCGATGCACAGGTCGGCGTACTCGAAGACATGCTTTTTGTTTGGGTGGCGAATGTGGTGATTCTTCGGCAGCTTCTTGCGCCAGTCGCTGGATGAAACGGCGATGATCTTCGCGCCGGCCTTCTTGGCTTCGTCGGCCGCGTCGATCGTCGTCGGATTCATGCCGATGTTGTGGAAGATGATCATCAGATCGCCCTTGCCGACTTCGTGATAGCGCACCAGGCAGCGGCCGTAGCCGGTGGTGCGTTCGACTTCCAGATACTGCAAGGCCTGGCACATCGGGCTGATGTCGTGGCCGAGAATCGGGTTGACATTCGCCAGCCCTCCCGCGCGGAAAAACATCTCGAAGACCATCATCAGTGTGTGCCCGCCGCCGCCGTACACGTGGATCAAGCGGTCTTCCTGATACGCGTCGGCGATCATGCTGCCGGCCTTCTTGATGTTCCCGGCCTGCTTGGCTTCGACAGTCTTGAGCTTCTTCTGCACGTTGGCGAGATACGCTTTGCCGAGATTCTGTTTGGCCATGACGCAGTGCCCCTCTCTGAGTCTGGAGTTCGGAAGTCTGGAGTCTGGAGTCAAAGACTAGCGCGAGGGACATCAATTAAAAATTAAAAACTCAAAACGTAAAACTGCGGCTGAAGAATGTCGCAGTGCCCATCGCCAGCCTTAATCTTGCGTATTGAATTTTTAATTTTGAATTCTTCAGTGCTTCAGCTTCTTGTACACCATCCGGTGCGGCCGGTCCGCTTCGGCGCCGAGTTCCTCGTGGCGCTTGGCCTCGTAGGCCTCGAAGTTTCCTTCGAACCAACGCACTTTGCCTTCGCCTTCAAACGCGAGCATGTGTGTGGCGACGCGGTCGAGGAACCAGCGGTCGTGGCTGATGACCACGGCGCAGCCCGAGAAATTCTCAAGCGCCTCTTCGAGCGCACGCAGCGTATCGACGTCCAGATCGTTGGTTGGTTCGTCCAGCAGCAGAACATTGCCACCGCGTTTGAGCAGCTTCGCGAGCTGCACGCGGTTGCGCTCGCCGCCGGACAACTCGCCCACCTTCTTCTGCTGATCGGTCCCGCGGAAATTGAAGCGCGCCGCATACGTGCGCGCGCTCAGCCGCTGTTTTCCATAATAGATGAACTCGTTCCCGTCGGCGATTTCTTCGTAGACCGTGTTTTCGGGATTGAGCGTGTCGCGGTTCTGATCGACGTAGCTGAGCACCACGGACGAGCCAATCTCGATGTTCCCGGCGTCCGGTTTTTCCTGGCCGATGATCATCCGGAACAGCGTCGTCTTGCCCGCGCCGTTCGGCCCGATCACGCCCACAATCCCCGCCGGCGGCAGCGAAAATTCCAGGTTCTCCATCAGCACGCGCTCGCCGTAGCCTTTCAGCAGGTTCTTGGCGACGATCACGCGGTCGCCCAAGTGCGGCGCCGGTGGAAGCTGCAGCTCCAGCGCTTCCTCGCGAACTTCCAGCTCCTGCGCCGCCAGCCGTTCGTATGCCGACAAACGCGCCTTGCTCTTGGCCGTGCGCGCTCGCGGCGACATGCGCACCCAATCCAGTTCGCGCTGCAGGGACTTCTGCCGAGCGGACTCCTGTTTCTCTTCGACCGCCAGCCGCTTCTGCTTCTGCTCCAGCCACGACGAATAATTTCCCTGCCACGGAATGCCGCGGCCGTGGTCCAGTTCCAGAATCCAGCCAGCGACGTTGTCGAGGAAGTAGCGGTCGTGCGTGATGGCGATCACCGCGCCCTTGTATTCTTTCAGATGCCGCTCCAGCCACGCGACCGATTCGGCGTCCAGATGGTTGGTTGGTTCGTCCAGCAGCAGGAGGTCCGGCGCTTCCATCAAGATGCGGCACAAAGCCACGCGGCGCCTTTCGCCGCCCGAAAGCGTCGAGACCAGCGCGTCGGCCGGCGGCAGGCGCAAAGCGTCCATCGCGATTTCCAGCCGGCGTTCCAGGTTGAAGCCATCGCACGCGTCGATCTGCTCCTGGGCCTTGGTCAACTCTTCGAGCGCCTCGGTCATCTCCTCTTCGGAAAGTTCCGTCGCCAGCTTCTCGTTGATCTCTTCGTAGCGCTTCAGCAGCGCGCGAATCGGCGCGACCGCCGGCTCGACATTGCCGATCACGTCCGCCGCCGCGTCCAGCCGCGGCTCCTGCGGCAAATAGCCGATGGTTGCCTTCGAATACGGCCGTGCTTCGCCATCGAATTCCTTATCGACGCCAGCCATGATGCGCAGGAGCGTCGATTTTCCCGCGCCGTTGCCGCCCAGCACGCCGATCTTCGCGCCCGGAAAGAACGACAGCCAGATGCCTTTGAGAACCTCCTTCTTGTCGTAGAACTTGTGGAGGTCTTCCATCGTGAAAATGTATTGCGGAGGCATGTCTTTCCTCAAAATGATGAATGATGAATGCGGAATGATGAATGAGGCCTGCGGATAACGCCAGTTCCTATCAACTATTCGTATTTGTCATTCCGGCACTCAGTGCCGCTCGACCTCAGTGCGATCAATGATGCATGGGTTCGCGAATGATGCCAATCCTTATTCATCATTCATCATTCCGCATTCATCATTTATGGTGATACGGCTCCCCGCGCTGTATCGTCCGCGCGCGGTAGAGCTGTTCCAGCATGACCACTCGGCAAAGCTCGTGCGGAAACGTGAGCCGGGATAGCGCCACCGGCCGGCCGCGTTTGCGCACGGCATCTGAAAGTCCGTAGGCGCCGCCGATGATGAATACCAGCCGTTTGGCGGCGCGCATCTCGTAACTTTTCAACAGCTCAGCCAATTCGATCGAGGTCAATTCCTTGCCGCGTTCGTCCAGCACGCAAACCTGGTCGGTAGGCTCAAGTTCATCCAGCAGCCGCGCGCTCTCTTGCGCGACCGATTGCGCCGGCGTCGCGGACTCCGCGGCCTTGACCTCCTTCACTTCCGCGTGCCCATACCGCGACAGGCGCGCAAGGTAGTCCTCGCACACCTGCCGCAACGGCGCGCTGCGCAATTTTCCAACAGCCAGAATCAGCAGCTTCATTGTTGGTGAAGACTCAAAGCCTCAAGCCTTCTCAAGACTTCGTCGTTCCCTTCAGCGCTTTTTTCGCCCCGGGGATATCGTTGACGCGCAGCACGAGGATGCCGCCCTGCGGTTCGGTCGTGCCATAAGCGTATTCGATGTTCACTTTGGCTTTGGCGAGGCGCTGCGCGACACGGCCCAGTTCGCCCGGCTTGTCGTCCAGGTCCAGCGCCAGCACGTCGGTTTCGACCACCAGAACGCCCGCGCTTTCCAGCAGCGTGCGCGCTTTGTCCGGATCGCTCGTGACCAGTCTGACGACGGCGTGATCGACGGTATCGGAAACACTGAGGCCCTGGATATTGATCTGCTGCGCGGCGAACGTTTCACACAATCGTCCCAGCACGCCGGGCTTATTTTCCAGGAAGACCGAGAGTTGCTTCACAACCTGCATGGTCATGCCCTCCTCAGTTGATAGTGCATCACACTTTAACGCTGGAACGCAATGTTCCGCGCGGTTTCAGCGTGCCGCGCGGAAGTGCCGACAATTTCACCTGGATCAAATTCTCGACCGAACACACTCCCGCCTGCAAGCGAGCCAGATCCTCCGCCAAAGCGCGGTCCAGCAGGCTCGGCACCTCTCCGCGCAAGACCACGCGCCCATCCGCGCAGGAAACGCTAATGCCTTTAGTTTCGAAATCCCTGCAATATTCCAGCGCGCGCTGAATTGCATTCACGGTGGCCGCGTCGGAGACCTCGTCCAGCGGATCGACGGTCAGCCGGTTCACGACCTTGCTCACCCCGCGGCAGTGCCTGGCCGTGGATTCGGTGATGAAGCATTCTTCGGCCGAACGCACATGCCCTTGCAGCGTGACCACGCCGCCGCGCACATGCACCACGGCCGTGCCGACCGGGAGCTCCGCGTGCGCGTCCAGCGCCTGGCGGATGTGTATCGCGATCTGGCGGTCCTCCAGCGTTTCGCGCGGCCGGATCTCGATCAGATCCTTAAGGGCCCGCACGCCTTTCAGGCGCATGACGAAGCGATGCAAGCGCTCCTTCTGCCGGTACGTCACGACTTTTCCGCGCAGGGTGACGAAGCCGTCTCGCACTTCGAACTGCACGTGCTTGCCCGCCACCCGCTGCAGGTTTGACTTCAGAGCCTTTGTGATGATTTCGTCCCGTCTTCGGCCATTCGTCTCGCCGCTGTCGGGACCCGGTTTCGCGCGAGCCATGTCCACCTCCACTTGTCAGTGATAGCTGAAGTGCCGCCGATTGTCCACCATCTGTGCGGCGAGTATCTGCCTGCGCAATGCGCTTGCGTTCCCAAGAGCCAAGAGCCAAGAGCCAAGAGCTAAGAGCTAAGAGCCAACAGCCCAGCATCCCCTCGCTCGGCTCTTCGCTTGCGCAGTCCTGCGCGCACCCCATAATCGCACTCGGCCGCTTGAAACTGCTGGAGCAACATGGCACGACGCGATAGGGAAGACAGCACGACGATTCTGGTGATCGGCGGCATGCACTGTGCCGCCTGCGTGGGTCGGGTGGAGAAAGCGCTGCGCTCCCGGCCCGGCGTGGAGACGGCCGGCGTCAACCTGCTGACTCGGCTGGCGACCGTCCGGCATAATGCCGATGTCAAGCCGCGTGAACTGATCGATGCCATTGCCGCCATCGGATATCAGGGCACGGTGGCCAGCCCGAGCCCCGGTTCCCACGTGCAGATGAGCTTCGGCGACACGATGGAAGTTCTGGCCAGCCAGAAGACGCGCTTCGTGGCTGGAGCGATCTTCACGCTGTTGATCCTGCTGATCAACTACCTGTGGGGCACGAACGACGATAAATCCAAGCTGTTCCTCCTTTTCCTGCTGGCCACCCCCGTCCAGATCACCGTGGGCTGGGAATATTATCGCGGCTGCATTCACGCGCTGCGCAAGTGGTCCTTCAACATGGACAGCCTCGTCGTGCTGGGTTCGAGCGCCGCGTTCCTGCAAGGCTTCCTTTGTTTCATCGGCCAGGTCAGCAACGATCCGTCCTTGATGAAAGACCCGGCGTCCAATCTCCCGGCGGCGCCGCAGTTCCACATCGCGGCGATCATCTTAACGATCGTCAGCCTCGGAAAATGGCTGGAAGGTCGCGCGCGGGAATCGACCAGCCAGCTTTGGGGCAGCCTCGTCGAGATCACGCCCAAAGAAGCCTGCGTGCTGCGCGATGGGCGAGAGCAGATCATTCCCGCTGGCGTGGTCGCGGTCGGCGACATCGTCCTGGTGCGGCCCGGCGAGCGCATTCCCGTTGACGGCGAAATCGTGGACGGCAGCACCGAAGTCAACGAGGCGCTGATTACCGGCGAAGGGCGTCCGGTCCAGAAGGTCAAGGGCGACCGCGTCATCGTGGCGAGCGTGAACGGCTCGGGCTTCATCCGCGTCCGAGCGCAGGGCGTGGGCGCCGATTCGACCATTGCGCAGATTGCGCGCATGGTGACGGAAGCTCAGGACCACAAAGCGCGCGTCGAACAGATGGCCGACCGCATCTCGGGCATTCTCGTGCCGGTGACGATTGCCATCGCCGCCGCGGCCTTCGTGGTCTGGTACTTCGGCCCGGTCGCCGTGCATGGTCTCAGCGAAGCGCAACGTGCCTGGCTCCAGGAACACTATTGGTTCCGCTTCCTGCTGGAAGAACGCATTGCGTCGAGCGCGCTGCGGCCGGCCATCGCGGTGCTGGTCGTTGCGTGCCCCTGCGCGCTCGGCCTGGCAACGCCCACCGCCGTCATCGTCGCGACGGGTCTGGGTGCGCGGCGCGGAATCCTGATCAAAGGCGGCGAAGCGCTTGAAGCCGCCGCGCGCATCACCGACGTCATCTTCGACAAAACCGGCACCCTGACCGACGGCTCCTTCTCCGTTCAGGAAGTGCTGACCGCGCCGGGCATCGATCGCGAGGAGTTCCTCATACTGGCGGCGTCGCTGGAATCGTGCTCCGAACACGCGCTCGCCAAAGGCATCGTGAAGATCGCCAAGAAAGAATCGCTGCAGCTCCGCAAAATCGACAACTTCGACGCTTTGCCCGGCCGGGGCCTGAAAGGCACGGTGGGCAAGAAGAGCTATCTGGTCGGTTCGCGCAGCATGCTCAGCGAACTCAGCTACCGCGTGCCGGCGGAACTGGCCAAGCGCGTGGACGCGGCCGAGGACGCCGGTTCGACGCTCGTTTTTCTTGCCGAAGAGAACGGGCCGATTCTGGGCGCCATCGCTCTGGCCGATCGCATCAAAGAAAGCGCCGCGCCAGCCATCGCGGAACTGACGGCGCAGGGGCTGCGTGCGCATCTGCTTTCTGGCGACAATCCCAAAGCCGCGCAGGCCGTCGCGCGGCGCTGCGGCCTCAACGAAGAGAGCGTGCACGCGTTGATGCGCCCGGAAGACAAAGTCGATTTCATCCACCAGCTCAAGAGCAAGGGACGCCGCGTCGCGGCGGTGGGCGATGGCATCAACGACGCGCCGGGTCTTGCGGCCGCGGACGTGGGCGTTGCTCTGGGCACGGGCACGGATATCGCGGTCGAGTCCGGCCAGATCGTGCTGGTATCGGCCGATGTGCGCGGCGTGCCGCGAGCGATCAAGCTGGCGCGGAGCGCCACGCGCGTCATCCACTGGAATCTGATTCTGGCGTTCTGCTTCAACCTGATCATGATCCCGTCGGCGTTTTTCGATCAGATCAACCCGGTGCTCGGCGCGACGTTCATGGCCGTCAGCTCGATCATGGTGATGCTCAACGCTCTGACGCTGATCATCTCCGCCAAACCTGAGGAAGGCATGCTGCCGCTCCCGGCGATAACCGATTCGCAGCGCATGGACCAGCCGGCAGCGGCGAACAGCAAGTAGGCAGCGACCGTCAGAGAGCGGCGCTCCGGTTCCCCTCTCCCCCGCGAGGGAGAGGGGTTAGTGGTGAGGGGGGACACGCCCGCGAGCCCGAAGAACAACGTCCGCAACGGAGTCCAGCTATGAGACTGCTTAACACCGAAAGCCTGGCGGCGACGCTCGATGCAGTCTACGACGCGGGGCCATCGCAGATCGCGCGGCCGGAGCGTCTGCGCGTCGCGAAGTGGATCGCCTCGCGCCAGGGACTGCCGGGATCGTACGCGAACATGTTCGCGCCGACAGATCGCGACCGAAAAGGACTCAGGCTTTACACAGGCGAGAAAATCACGACTCGCGCCGCGACCGCGCATATCCTCGGCGAAGAGGCCTGTCGCGCGCTGGTCCTGCTGAACGTCAGCGACGCCGGCGTTCAGCGCGCACTGGCGGCCGCTCAGGCCGGCATTGCGGAGCGGCTGGAGCACGCTGAGAAGATCGGCGTGCAAATGGGAACCTATTGCTGTGGCCCGTGCACGGTCTCGATGTGGCGGCACCTGCTCGTCGGTGGCCTGGGCCGCGTTGAGGAGCGTCTTGCGGCAGGCTTGCGGCAACTCAAGAAGCACCGTCTAGACAGTGGGCGCTGGCGGCGTTTTCCGTTCTACTACACGCTCACAGCGCTCGTCGAAATGGAGCACAGTCAGGACGAACTGCGCTACGTGGCTTCGGCCTGCGAGCGGGCGCTGCAACGAACCGGCGGCAAGCTCGAAAAACGCCGCCGCTTGCTGCTGGAAAAAGTCTTGGCGAAAGTCTGAGTTATTTTCTAGGCAAGAACAGACCGCCCCACGCCCGCCGCTGAAGTAGGCCTACCCGCCTTGCGCTTGTGAGTTCTGTGCAGACTATTGCGCAGCGAGGTGATTGCAACGGCAATTTTTCACAATGAAAAACTATTTTCCGCCCAGAATCTCGCGCACCAAGCCCGCGTTCTCTGAAACCTGGTCCTTGTACTTCGGGAACATGCCGACATCGATGAGGTCAGTCGGCTTGATGTTCTCATAGCCGAACTTGAGCGCCGCGCGCGTGCTTTCGACCGTCTTGCAGTTGCGGCTGGCGGCCATGATCTTGAAACCGATGCACGGCTTGCGGACTGCGCGGATCGTCTTGGCCATGCGCGGCGGATCTTCCGGCGGGAACTTCTCTTCGACATGAGCTTTCTGCTGCGTTGCCGGCGCACTCTTGTAGCCGCGAGCGAGATTGTAGAAGCAGCACATGTAGAAGTCCGTCTCCCAGCCCTTCTCTTCGCAATACTCGACAACTTCCGGGATGTGCGTGCCGATGCCCGCGGGCAGGCCGGTATCGCGGATCTTCTTCAGAATGTCGCGCACCGCGTCGAACTTGCCGGCGTGCCAGGAATTGTCCGTGTGCGTGCCGTGGTGGTAGATGGCCATCGGCTTGTAGCGCGCAATCTCGCTGATGTTGGCGCCGATATCTGCAAATTCAGACGCGGTCTGGGCGATCCATTTCATCTTCCCGCCGCTCAAGACATGTTCCAGGTACGCGCGCATCTGCAACCGGTCGCCGCGCGTCTGGATCGTGTTGATGCCATTTTCCCAGCACGTCGCCATCAGTTTCTGAATGTTGGGCATCGTGTAGTAGCTGATCATGTCCCAGTCCATCTCGCCGGAAAAATGCGAGTACCCCGACTGAGGATTTCCGCCGCAGATCAGCCGCGAGATTTTTTGCCCGCAAAAATCAACGAGTGGAAGCTGCATGCTGTGCTCCTTTTTTCAGTATCTCAAGGCTCTTGTGTTACCCGCGTCACCGGCGGCTGCAAACATTTTTCCTCCGCCACCCGCTTACAGTGCGTGACCGTAGCTGTGATGCCGGGAGCGTCGTAGTGCGGGCATCTTGCCCGCTTCTCCGATGGATCTAGCGGGCGGGACGCCCGCACTACGAGGCAACCGTGCAGCTACCCCTCGCTTACTCTTCCGCCGGTCCGTGCCAAACGCTGCCGCCAAAGGTCGTCACGAAGATCGCCGCGTCATTGTCCGGATCGACCACCACGCGCTGCGCATTGCTGAAGGGCAACCCGTCCAGAGCTTTCCACGTTGCGCCGTCGTCTTTGCTGAGCCACAAACCCGCGCCGGGCGCGCCTTCGGTCAGCGTGGCGTAGATCCAGCCGGGCCGCTTGGGGTGAAGATACGCGCCGAAATGCTCGCTGCCCATTTGCAGCAGACGTTTCCACGTCGCGCCGCCGTCGGCCGTGCGCCACAGGCCCGCCTGGCCCTCACGAGCGTCGCACGCGCCGACATAGATGCGCTGGCTGTCTTTCGGATCGACTGTGAAATCCTTCGGCCAGAGCAGCGCCTGCGATTTGTTCAGCAGTTCCCAATTCTCTGCGCCGTCCTTCGAGCGATACAGGCCGACGCCATCCGACAGGAACTTGTGGTTCTGCGTGCGTGCGGTCACCAGAGCGAAGAGCGTTCCGTCCGTGTGCAAGAACACGCGGCACACGCGGCGATTGCTATCGGCGCCCAGTCCTTTGTTCTTCCCAGTCCAGCTTTTGCCGTCATCCGTGGACTTGAACACGCCTTGGTTGAACACGCCGCAGTAAAGCGTGCGCTGGCCCGCGGGGCTTTTGGGGTCGAGCGCGATCGATGTGCAGGCGGCTTTGGGCAGGCCGGCGTTGCTGGCTTTCCATTTGTCGGCGTGATCGACGCTGACGGCAACTCCGCCCGGATACTGGTCGCGATGATTTCCCCAGATGATGTTGCCGTTCGGAATATCGTGCGTGTCCGAAAATGCGCCCCACACCTTGCCCTTCACTTCCGGATCAAAGGCGAGTTCGTAGCAAGTATTTCTCCACGGAGGGCGCGATGCCGCCGGCCACCACGACCATGTCTTCGCTCTGTCGTTCGAAATCGAGAAGCCGATGTCCGTGTAACAGATGTAGTGCCGCTCCGGCTTGAACGGATCGACGTAATAGTTCCACGTCGTCGTCACGACCAGCCCGGTGCAGTGCCAGCGGGGGGTGGCGCCGGCTTCCTTGCCGGCCGGCACGAAGGCCGGCGCTACCGTGCGCGAGTGCGCCAACTGCCAGTTCTTCGCGCCGTCACGCGTGACATACGAGTTGCCGACGTCCACCGTCAACAGCAACTCGGCGTTGGTTGCGCACGCGGCGACGCCCAGCGGGCAGCACTGGTAGAACTGCCCATCGCCGCAAACGACAAAATCCTTCTCGACATTGAACGGCGGCCAGCGCGGGTCGCCCTGAAAGCTCATCTTCCAATTCTGGCCGCCATCGTCAGAGCGGAAACAGGAGCAGTTGTGCGGCGGCGGAATGCCGGTGTTCGTGTTGAAGGCGTAAACGGTCTTTGGTTGTGCGTTGCTGGTGGCCAGTTGCTTGTACTGAGCGATGTCGCCTTGGGACCACTGGTCGAAGCGCTTGATCTCGACGTTCAATCCTGCGCCGAGCGCCGATTCCCAATGTTCGCCCTTGTCAGATGAACGATACGGCCCGCCGGTGAACTTGCCGCCTTCGGCTTTGCTCGGAACCGTGCAGTAGAGCATCACGACGTTGTCTTTGGCGTTCGAACCGCCGGCAAACGCAAGCGCACTCGAGCTCGGCAGGCTGGCCGTCTTCGCCGCCCACGTTTTCCCGCAGTCGTCCGAACGCCAAATACCTTGCGACGTACCCGCGAAGCACACGCGCGCGGTGGCCGGGCTGGTCTGGTCGAAATGGAAGCCTTTCACTTCACCGCGCGGTCCCTCGCACCTCGCCCACGTCTTGCCGCCATCGTCGGAGCGCAGCACGCTTTCGCCGGAGCCGATCAGCATCAGCTTCGGATCGCCCGGATCGATGCCGATGTCTCCGCGCGCCGCCTGCGGCAGGTTCGCCAAAAGTTCCCAGTGCTCGCCCCGATCGCGGCTGACCATCAGCCGGTTTCCATTGGCGGCAAGGACAGCGTTGGCGTCCGCCGGATGAAACGCCGGCTTGCACTGCGTGTTGGCGCGAAGCTGCGACTGGTGGATCATCTTCCAGTTCAGGCCGCCATCGCAAGAAATGTACGCGGCGCTCATGTCGCAGTTGATCATCATCAGCTTCGGATCGAGCGGGCTGATCGCCGGCGTAAACATCCCGCCGCCGCCCGAAAGCCCGACGGGTTCCCACTTCACCGGCGTGTCGGCGCAGAAGGCGGCGCTTGCGAGAAGCAAGCACAGCAGTGGCGTGTGCGGGCAAGATCTGGGATTGGCTATGGCGGTCATCTGGGCGCCCTCGACTGGATACGTTCTGAATACACCAGCGAGAGGGACGGCAGGGCAGAGTCGAAAACTCCAGAAGTTCAGGAGTTGAGAAGTCTAGGGATTTAGCACCACGAGCCTTGGACTGCTGGACTCCTCGACTGCTTGACTTCTGGACTGAAGTTACCGCCTTGCCGCTTTCAGCGTGCGGTCGATTTCGCGGCGGACTTCGGCTTCGCGCAAGGAGGCGCGTTTGTCGCCGTAGGTCTTTCCCTTTGCAACGCCGAGGAGGACTTTGGCCCACGAGCCCTTGAAGTAGATTTCGAGCGGGACGATCGTGCGGCCAGCAATCTGCGTCTTGCCGCGCAGGCGTTCGATCTCGCGCTTGCTGAGGAGCAGCTTGCGCTTCCGGACGGGATCGGGCACCTGGATGTGTGTCTTGTCGTACGTGTTCAGTTGCAGGCCCATCAGCCAGCATTCGCCGTTGTCCACGCGCGCGTAGCAGTCCGCGAACGCGACACCGCGGGTGCGCAGGCTTTTGACCTCGCTGCCATGGAGGACCAGGCCAGCTTCGACTTTCTCCTCAATCAGGTAATCGTGGAAAGCCTTCTTATTCGTCGCGACATTGCGCCGGAATGGCTTTTTCTCTTCAGTTTTCTTATCCATTCCCGCGCGCCTTTGACTGCAACACATTCTTCCACTGGACGATACCGTTTAACAGTCTGGAGTCTAAGAGTCTGGAGTCCAGGAGTCTACGGCAAAGGCTTGCCGCGACCCTGACCCCTGAAACCTCATCCATGAGCGCACTTTTCGACTTCTTTGCCGGAATCGCCAACGGCGTGCGCTCCAAACCGGGCGGCAAACCGGCAGCGCCGTCCACGACCGTGCGGGTGCGCGGCGGCCGGCGGCGTTCCACGCGGCGCTCGTCGCTGGATTCGGTCGGGCGCTTCTGCGTGCTGATGCTGGGAATAACCTGCGGCACCGTGGCGCTGCTCGCCGCCGGCAAAAAGCCGTCGGCTCACGTGCCGGACAACGAGCCGCCGCATAGCGCGCTTCCGTCGCCCGCCACCACTTCGCTGGATGAAGTGGTCGCAACAAATCCGGCAGCGGCGCCGCGCACCTGGCAGTACATCGTCATTCATCACTCGGGAACCCATCGCGGCAGCGCGCACAGTTTCGACCAGTACCACCGCATTCAGCGCGGCTGGGCGGGCGGGCTGGGTTACCACTTTGTCATCGGGAACGGCAACGATCAGGGCGACGGCGTGATCGTCGCCGGCCCGCGCTGGCGCAACCAGGAAGCCGGCGCGCACGCCAATTCGACCGAACATAACGAGCACGGCATCGGCATCTGCCTGGTCGGGAATTTCGACGAGTACCCGCCGACGCCGGCGCAGGTTTCCGCTGCGCGCGCGCTCATCGCCCGGCTGGCTCACGACTATCAAATTCCAGCCGAGAACATCGTCGGCCACGGCCAAATCCGACGTGGCGGCGGCACGGCGTGTCCGGGGAAGTTTTTGAACGTTCACGAGCTGAGAGATTGAGATATAGGCGATCCGTGTGCTTCATTTCTAACGCAGGGGAACAGCGGGGTGTCGGGTATGGGGTATAGGGTATAGGGTATAGGGTATAGGGGTCGCTTGCGACAAAATCCATCCCCTTCCCCATACCCGTTTCCGTTCTCCGCGTCTTTGCGCTGAAAACGATTGAACAGTTACTGGCCCGCCGTCCTCGGCTTGGCGGGCTTCTCCGGCGGAATGCAGTACGCTTCTAGTTCGACGGCGTGGAAGGTGGTATTGGCGGAGTTGTACAGGCCCTTCAGCTTGATGCTTTTGACGGGGCGCGGCGGAAAGTCGATCTGCTGCCAACTGCGCCACTGGCCTTTGCTGCGATCGACCAGCGGGACGTATTTCTGGCCATCGTGCGACGTCTCGATCGCGTATCGGTAGAAACGGTCCAATTCACCGTCCCAGAGCAGGACGCGAATTTGTTTCAGCACGCAGACATTCGGCAGCGTGATGATGAACTCGCCCGGAAACGCCAGCATGGCAAAGCCGCTGCTTCTATCGTACTCCGTTGTGTTTCCATCGATCAGCTTGGCCGCCGTCGGGCTGCCGGTGCAAGTCGCGCCCGCGCTGGCCAGCGCCACGTTTCCGCGGATCGGCAGCGCGCCCGTCTTCTGGGCGATCTGTGCCATTTCGAGGTAGGTGTCGAGCTCGCCGCCGCGTTCCTTCATGATCGCGGAATCCGCGTACTTCGTGCGGAGCACGTTGACTTTCGCGGCCACTGCCGCGTATTTTCCATTCTGCATTGCATCGTCCAGGTCGCAGAAGAGTTTCTCGCCGTAGGCATTCTGTATCGCCTGTTTCTGCGCGATGGCCGCTTCGTCGCGCTGGCCGACGAGCCAGAGGATCTTCTTTGCGGCGGGAGTCGTCACGCCGGTCAGCGCTTTCTTTGCGACGGCATCGTCTTTCGAAGAGCCTAGATCGAATGCGAGGACGCCCAGGCCCAGACTGATAGTCTCCGGCAGCGGGCCGAGCACCCGGCTGGCGACCGCGAGCAATTCCTCCGTGGAAAGCTTGTCCCACCTGCGGGAGGTGCGGATCTGCTTGTCTTCGATCAACAATTCGCGGTCGTTGGCGCCGGCGAGCGTGCCGCCAGGAATTTTCGAGAGCACGGTGGCCGCCTCGATCTTGTTCGGCGCAGCTTTCAACTTGTCGGCGACAGCGCCTTTCAGGGCTGCCAATCCCGCATAGGCATCCGCATGTATGGTTACCATTTCGCGGTCGAAGCTATCGAACTGTTCCAACGTCGCCGCCGGCACCTTGAAGAGCTGCGCCGCTTCGCCATACTTGCTTTCGGCGCTCAGTGCGACGGCCTGCTTGATCAAGCCGGCCAGTTCAACTCCGGGAGCGATCCGGTTGGCCTCGGGCTGCTTCTTGTCCAGAGCCGTTGGCGTGCGTTTCGGGTCTGAATCGGCGGGCTGGTCCTGCAATTTCTTCTTCAGCGCTGCAAGCTGATCGCTGTACGGCGCCAGCTTGATGCCTTCGGCCTTGGCCAGCGCGTCGAGGGCCTTCTGCGGGTCGGTCTTTGCGGCTTCGTCCGCGGCTGCGATGGCCGGCTGAATTCTCTCCTGGCCTTCTTTGCGGACGGCAGTGCTGCGCTCGAATGCTTTGTCTCTCAGGAATTCGGCGAGCTTGGGAGGAACCTCGGCGAAGACGGCCAGCGCGCCGTCGTAATCGTTGGCGGTGATGAGCGGCTGAGCTTTCTCCTCCAACGCCTGCAACACGGAGGCGGCGGCTTTCTCTGCACGCTGCCTGGCTCCGGCGGCAGCATCTTGAGCTTTCGCGACGGTTTCGGCGCCCTCGGGGACGCGCTTGGCGTTGGCGATGACGTCCTCGTACTTTCGCTGAATTGCGGGGAAGTCCTCGGCGTTCGCGCGTTCGAACTGCTGAGCCGCGGCGAACAAGGCGTCCATCCGGGCGCGCACGTCACCCGCGCCGCTGGCCTTGGTTTGAGCTGCCGGCTTTACGGCCGCAGCTTCAGACTTCTTCTCCTGAACGCTGGCGGCGTTCTGATCGGGAGTTCTTCCTTTCAGAGCGTACACAAGGCCCACGGCGGCCAGGACAGCGCCGGCTATACCGGCGTACAGCAAGACCGGGGACGATTTTTCCGCGGCGGGTTCGAAATGTTCAGGACGAGTCCCCACCGGCTGCCGCGGGCCCGTGGTCCGGATGGCGCGCTGCGGTCCCGTTGCTTTCCCGGTGAGGATTCTGTCGATGTGCTGCACCAGTTCAGCGGGGGTCTGGAAACGGGCCTCTTTCTTCTTCTGCATCAGCCGCTGGATCATGCGGCTGGTCGATTCGCTGACTTGAGGATTGACCTTGCACGCCTGCGGCGGCGGCTCCTGCAGATGCTTGGCCATCACGGCCGCGGTGGTTTCGCCGTCGAAGGGCGGCTTGCCCGTGACGAGATGAAACAACGTTGCGCCGAGCGCGTACAGGTCCGTCCGAATATCCAGCCCCGTGCTTTCGCCGCGCGCTTGTTCGGGCGCCATGTAGAAGGGGGTTCCCAGCGCCATGCCCGAGCGGGTCAGGTTCGAGTCTTCCTTTGTCTGGCGCGCGAGACCGAGGTCGGCCAGCTTGGGTTCGCCGGCCAGCGTCATCAGAATGTTGTCGGGCTTGATGTCGCGGTGAACCATGCCGTTGGCCGCGACGCATTCCAGCGCGCCGGCAACGTCGCGGGTGATCTTCAGCGCGCGCTCTTCGGGAATCACTTTCTCGCTGACGAGGACCTGCTTGAGCGACGGGCCATCCACGTACTCCATGGCGAAGTACCACAGGCCGGTGGCGGCGTCCTGGCCGACGTCGATGCCCTGGACGATATGCGGATGATTGAGCCTGGCGGAGGCGCGCGCTTCGCGTTGAAAGCGTTCGATGAACTGCGCATCCTTGGCGACCGACGGCGGCAGAACCTTCAGCGCGACAATGCGGTCGAGCGATACCTGTCGCGCCTTCAAGACCGAGCCCATCGCGCCCTGGCCGATCTTGCTGACCAGTTCATATCCGCCGATCATTTTGAGCGGCGCGGAGCCGCCCGGCGCGGCGGGAACCGGCGGAGTTGCTGGGTCGGCCATTCGTTACCCCTCGGCACAAGCTATGGGCATCCATGATGTAGGATACGCTTAGCTTGTTCAAGCCGATGCCAGGGAAATCTCAGGTATGAGCCGTTGAGAGATGAATCTGGAAGCGCCACCCGCCCTCTTGCGCTTGACGCAATTTCTGACGCGGCTAGAGAATAGGCCCCAACGCTCGAATGGGAGTGCTGGGATGAGTGGGAATGCTGAAAAGCATGAGCATGACGGGAAAGATTCCGCCGATGATTCCCATAACGCCCATCCTATCCTTGTGCCCCGCGGCGACTACCAGACGCTGCTGTCGTTCCAGAAGGCCGAAGTGGTTTATGACCTTACCTTTCGCTTTGCCCACAAATTCCTCTCCAAGGGGGACCGCACCGTAGACCAGATGATCCAGTCGGCCCGCTCCGGCAAGAAGAACATCCTGGAGGGCAGCAAGGCCGCACTGACTTCCAAGGAGACTGAGATTAAGCTGACTAACGTGGCCCGCGCTAGCCTGGAGGAGTTGTTGGACGACTACCGCGACTACCTGCGCGCCCGCGATCTTCCGCTATGGGACAAGGACTCCAGGGAGGCGCAATATGTCCGCAAACTGGGCCGCAAAACGCCGCAGACGTTTGAAGACTACCGCGAGTTTATGGAAACCCGCCCGCCGGAGGTCATAGCCAACATCGCCATCTGCCTCATCCACCAGACCAACTACCTGATTGACCGGCAACTGCGCCGCTTGGAGCAGGATTTTCTGAAAGTGGGCGGCCTGCGCGAGCGCATGACCCGCGCGCGGTTGCAGCATCGGAATAATTCCCAGCCGCCACAGCCGTCCTGACGCCGCTACACAGAGAATGGGATGGATGGGAATTATGGGAATGATGGGCAGTATGCGAATATGCGAATAACGGGAAAAATTCTTCCCATTCTTCGCATTCGTCCCATTCTTCCCATCCCCTATCCCCCGCTCCCGAGGAAATCTCGCACCTCTCGCACCAGCGCATCCTGGCTCGTCACCGGCTCCGAGTGCGCCGGCAGCGCGCGCAGGAACGCGGGACCGTAGCGCTTGGTCACCACGCGTTTATCGCCGATGACGACCACGCCGCGATCGGACTTGGAGCGGATCAAGCGGCCGAAGCCCTGGCGCAGGCGCAGGATCGCGTTGGGCACGCTGAAATGCAGAAAAGCGTCCTTGCCGGAGGCTTCGAGGAGCTCGCAGCGGCCTTGCACGATCGGGTCAGTAAACACGGCGAACGGCAGCTTGGCGATGATCAGCAGCGAAAGGGCCTCGCCGCGCACGTCCACGCCTTCCCAGAAACTGGCCGTGCCCAAAAGAACGCTGCGGCCGCCTTCTTTCAGGCGCTGCAAAAGCATTTCGCGCGACTGGCCGTCGCCCTGCACCAAGACTTCAATCGCTTCGGGGCGCAGCATCTTCTGGAGTAGCTTGGCGCTGGCCTGGAGCGCGGCGTAAGACGTGTACAGGATCATCGCGCGTCCGCCGCTGGCGATCACCAGTTCCCCGGCCATCGACGCGAACTGCGCATCGAAGTCGCGTTCGCGCATGGCCGGCTCCGGAATGAACATCGGCACGTAGCAGCGGCACTGCGCGTCGTAATCGAACGGACTGCCAAGCAAGAGCTCTTCAAGTTTCTCCGGCGTGCAAAACGAAAGACCGAGGCGCTGCTTGACGAATTCGAAACTCTTGGGATGAGGAGATAATCTGTCCCCCAACCCCTCCCCTATGAGGGGCGGGGAGCCGTTCTCCCCCTTCCCTTCTAGGGAAGGGGGTCGGGGGGTTAGGTTTGCGGCGCGATGCGGGAGCGGCGGCAGGTACGCCGACAAGCCGGATTGGTCGCCGGCGGCCACGTCGCGCAAGGACATCGTCGCGGAGGTGAACACGATCGAGCGCTTCTTCTCGTAAAGCTGATCGTAGAGGAGCTTCGACACGTCCAGCGGCGCGGCGACGACGCGGGCGCCTTTGCGGCCCCACGGTTCGCACCAGTAAACGTAGTTGGGCTCATCGCCTTTGACGATGAACTCGATATCGCCGATGAGCTCTTCCAGAAAAAGGCTTTGAGCGTTGATTTCCGTAGCCAGTTCTCTCGTGCGCGGAACCGGGTGCTTCTTGATCTCTTTGAAATCTTCGGCCAGAACTTCCAGCGACTGGCGGAGGATTCCCAGCCGCGAAATCGCGGCTTCTTTGCCGGCTTTGAAAAGCTCCGCATCGTCCGGATAGAGTGTCGTCGCGGAAAAGCGTTTGCGCTCATCGCTGCTCTTGAAGTTCTTCCGGCGCATCGGCTGGCCGAACTTAGGGCGCACGGACTGCGCGGGCATTTCGTCGGGATTGGGTTCGAAGGTGAGGCCGCCGCGTCCGCGTTCCCGCGGGACATAGGGCTGCATCGGTTCGTCGTCGGACGGCGCGGGCTTCTCGGTCCATTCGCGCACGGTTTCGAAGAAGCTGTCGCTGCCCTCGTTGGCCGGCGAGATGGCCTGCATCGTGTTCAAGATGTGATCGCGAATCGCTTCGTAACGCACTTGCGGAATTGCGGTGCGCGCCTGTTCGACCCCGGCGAGCAGCGTCGAAAGCAGACCTTTGCCGGCCGAACTACCATGCGAGATGCGATAGAGGCGGTTCAAAATGCGGTAGAGGCGCCGCGGCGTGACTTCGGTCGCAAGATGTTCGGTCGCGACGTCCTCCAGCTTATGGGCTTCGTCGAAAACGATCTCCTGATACGGCGGCAGCGTGCCGGCTTCAGTATTTAACTCGGCGAAAACCAGCGCGTGATTGAGCACGACGATTTCCACGCCGCGCGTGAGCGCCCGAGCTTTGTACAAAAAGCAGCGCTTGAAGAACGGGCAGTTGCGGGAGAGGCAATCCTCGCCAATCGTGTGCAGGCGATCCCAAAGTTCCAGATTTTTCTCCGGCGAGAACGCTTCAAGTTCGCCGACATCGCCGCTCTCCGTCTGCAGCGCCCAGGACATGATCGGCAGAAGCTGCGCGCGCTCTTCATCGTCGAGTTCGTGCGACGCTTCCTGCAGTGTGTACATGAACTTACGCAGACACAGGTAGTTCGGCCGGCCGCGCAGCAGCGCCGCCGAGAACTCAATGCCCAGATGTTCGCGCAAGAACGGCAGATCTTTTTCGAAAAGCTGGCTCTGCAAGTTCTTCGTGTGCGTCGAAACCATCACGGGCCGGCCAGCGCGGCGAGCGAAAAGAATCGCGGGAACCAGGTAGGCCAGACTCTTGCCCACGCCGGTCCCGGCCTCGCTGAGCAGGTGCTTGCCCGCGCTGAGTATCTCGCCGACGCGCCGCGCCATCGCGATCTGCTCGGGGCGTTCTTCGTAGCCGCTGAGCGCTTTGGCGAGCGGCCCGCTGGGACCGAGCAGGCCGGCGACTTCTTCGGGCTCGACCGGCTCCTCCAGCTCGATCGGGATAACTTCGTCGACCGGCGTTTCGTCGCCGTCCGGCTTGAGACGCGCGATAATAGGCGAGAAGTCCTTGAACAACGCTTCCAGCGAAAGCCTGCCGCTGCTGAACTGTTTTCCAAACTGCTCATCCATCGCCAGACTTTCAACACGCTTGAGCAGTTTCTTCAGCGGATTGTCCGCGTGCGTGAGCAGCCAGTTCATCTCGGCGATGAGAGGGAGGGGAAGGGAGAGCAGGCGCGGCTCAGCTTTTTCCCAACGTTCACGCACGCTACCGTCTTTGTGTGGCAGTGAGGAAGGCCAAACAATCGCCTCCACCTCCTCAAGTCCCACCACCGGCGGCCCCAGACGCCCGGGGAAGCCGGCGCGTGCCGCCGCCAGTTGCAGAGCCAACCGCGCGGGCGGGCCGTCGGCAACCAGCCAGCCGTCGGAGCCCTCGCTGAATTCGACCAAGTCTTGCAGCACGACATCGAGGTCGAAGCCGCGATCAAGCTGCGTGTTGGTAATGCCGGTCAGGCGCGATTGCGCCAGCGTGAGGCGCTCGCCGCGGACGAAATGGTCGAAGCTTTTCGTTTCCCCCGAAACGTCGCGTTCGGCGCTAATGCGGACCAACGTGCCTTCGCCGGCTGGTTCGGAGGTAACGAGGGTCAGGTAAACGGGATGTTCAACAAGGGCCTGGGGCATTCGTCGGTTCGCCAGCGATTTCCGATCAACGGCTTCAACGCAGAGACGCCGGAGAATGCTATCCGCAGGCGTGGACGAGTGAAAGGCTCCTTTACGGCTGGCGCGGCAGACGTAAACTCTACCGGACCGGCGAGGAGTTTTAGCGATGAGGTCACTCTGGATGGTGTTCACGTGCCTGTTGGCAGCCGCAAGTGTTGCGGCCGAGCAACCCAGCGTGAAGAACAAGGAAAACGCGAAGCTGGAGGCCGAGCAGAACGAGGAATGGCTGGCGGCGGTCGAGCGCATCCGGGCACTGCCGCGGCCGTGCGAAATAAAGAACATGCACGTCACAGCCAGCGTCACGCAGGTCTACGACCTGACCGATGCGGCGAAGGCGCAGATCAAGAAAGCCCTCGACGAGTACGACGCCGAGTTGCTCAAGCGCGCCGCGCGCTGGCTGGATGAAGAAAAATCGCTGCGCCAGGAGTACGAAGCCAAAGCGCTTCAGGCCTTGCCGGAAGACAAACGCGAGGCCGCGCGCAAGCTGCTGGACTACAGCCACGGCGCCTGGACGACCCTGCTGGACCGCGAAGCGCCCTTCAAAAAGGAATACGCGGAGCGCACCGAAAAAATCCGGCAGGGAATGGGGAAGATCAGCACCGACGATCTTGAAGCCGCGCGCACCGCGACGCGCACGTGGGTAAAAGACTACCGCGCAAAACTGACGAAGGGCGATGAGGAAGTCATCCAGAAATTGCAGGGAATGCTGAGCGCAGAGGAAGCCGAACGTCTATCGCAGTTCGTGCGCATGAAAGTCGGAGAACCGCCAGAAAAGAAATAGGCGGGACGCGAAAGGCCGCAGGAAGATCATGTCCAAGAAACGTTCAAACGATGCAGATTGGCGCTTCAGCCGCCGCGATATCAACCGTTGTGGGCAGGACGGCAAACGGCTGTATCTGACGCTCGAAGACACCGCGGCGCATTTCGGCGTCAGTCTGCACACGGTCCTGCAATGGTGTAAAGTCGGCGCACTTCCGGAACACCGTATTGGCGGACGCATTTATTTGAACCGCGACGAAGTCGCGAACTATTGGGCGCTGTTCGGAAAGAAGCGGTAGTAGTGGGGAGAAACGGCTAAGCCATACTCACCAGACACCAGACACCAGACCACCATTCACTTCCATGCGCGCGGGCTGTCTTTGACCTTGTCCCACCACGCGATCCAGTCCGCGGCGTCGGCGTCGAATTTCGGATACCCCGTAGGAAGAAGCTTCTTCAACGCATCTTGCGGCAGCTTCTTCAGATCCTCATTCTCAACGAAGAGCATCGGAATAAGGTGTTCGGCGAGCATGATGCGGTCGTCTCTTGTCCACGAACCCTTCGCGCGTTTTGCATCGACAGCGGTTGCGGCCAGGCGCGCGGCGTCTCGCGTGACGTCCGTCAGGAGCGGCGCGGTCTTCTCGCTTCCGTAACGCTTCTGGTAAATCTGCAGGAGTTGCAGCGCGTTGAACGGGCCCCCGGCGACGGACATGTAGCCTTCAACGCGCAACACGTTGTCCGCGCCCGCGCGGACGGCATTCAGACGGCCTTGCGGCTGCTCTCTGTCGCGCTTCGACGGATAATCGGGCGGCGGCGCCGGCGGCGTGTTCTCGGTTACATTCATCTGCGACAAGGCCATGGTGTGCGCATCGCGGAAATAACCGGCCGTCAGCGGGCTGCCGGGCATGGCGAGCACCTGCAGCAGATCGATGCGCTCGCTGAGTTCGAATGGCTGTGTGTAGGCTGCGCCGATGAACGGATACGCGACGCGCCCATAGCTTTGCATATCCCGAATGTTGCGGTCCCGGAAGCGTTCAGCCGTGCCGGAGAAGTTGCGGATAATGCGCTGAATCTCCTGGCGCTCTTTCGTGGTGGGCTCAACGTCCGGCAGATCGGCGGTGCGCTTGGCCAGCAGCGCCAGCACATCCGGCATGGCCGGCTCAGGAAACGTCGCCGGTTTGTCGTCGTCTTTCTTCTCCGCAGAAGACACCAGTGGACTGATCAGCGTTGCGAACAGAACGAAAAGGGCGAAAAACGCATGGCGCATAAAAGTCTCTCCAGTTCGTCAGTCTACGTCTTAATCTGACCGTTTCCAGACGCTGCCGGTCACATTCGCGTGGCGTGTGACGCGTTACGATCGGCGCGGTATACTGCTTGCTGAATGAGCGCGCCGCGAAAACGCCCTTGGTTTCAACTGCACCTCAGTACCGCGATCGTGCTGATGTTTGTCGCGGGTGGTCTGATGTGGGCGAACCTCAGGGGCGAGTTTCTGCCTACGATCTCCGACTGGGGCGTGGACGTGTACGTTTACGGCTGGCCGGCAAAAGTGCACTGGCTCGTGACGGAGAAAAGCAGCAAGTTCTGGCGCGAGCAGGATATTCGAAACGCGTTCGTCAATGCGTTCATCGCCGTGGCGATACTCGGCATCGTCATGCTGTCGCTTGAAAAACTGATCGATCGTCGGCGCCGGACCGATTCCTGACCGGCGTGCGTTACTCGCTGCTCGGCTTTTGCGTGCGCTTGCTGCGCTCGCGTTCTTCTTTCATTTTGCGCGCCATCTCTTTGATCTCATCGACTTCTTCGTCCGGTTTGGACGGCGGCGTCAGAACCGTCGTCTCCCGGGGCTGATGATCGGCTTGAGCGCTCGCGTTCTGCGCGGATCTGGCCTTTTCCGCTTCAGCACGCATGGCCTCGGCAACGTTGAACGCCGGCATGGTCCGATCAAGATCGTCAACGGGCGATGCTGGCGGCGCAACTGGAGCCGGCGCCGCTACCGGTGCCGGAGCTGGCTCAGGAACTGGAGCGGGAGCGGGCGCTGGTGCTGGCGCGGCCACCGCGGGTGCTTTCGCTGCACTGCCGGACGGGCGAGCGGCGGCACGCGCATCGGCTTCGGCCTTCGCTTTCGCCAAGGCTTGAAGGCGTTCGGCCTCCTTTAGAAGCGCTTCGGCTTGAGCGCGCAGCTTGGCAGCAGCGTCGGCGGCCTCAAGCGCCTTCTTTTCGGCATCGGCGAGCGCGTCCGCGTCGGCTTTGGCGCGCGCTTGCGTCTCTTCTTCCTGCTTGCGCAATTCCGCTTCGCGCGCGGCGGCCTGAGCTTTCGCCTGAGCTTCGCGTTCTGCGGCCTCGCGCGCGTCCGCGTCAGCTTTGGCGCGAGCTTGCGCCTCCTCTTCCTGCTTGCGCAGTTCCGCTTCGCGCGCTTCGGCGGCGGCCTTGGCTTTGGCTTCGCGCTCGACGGCGTCTCTATCTGCTTGTTCCTGCGCTTGCGCTTCGTCGACTTGCGCCTGGCGCAGAAGAGCTTCGGCGTCATGCTTTTCGCGAGCCGCGGTTTCGACCTTGGCTTTGGCGTCCTGCTCGCTCTTGACGCAGGCTTCCAGTTCGGCTTTCGCGGTCGCTTCGGACATCGCGCACGCTTTGGCTTCGGTGTCGGCGATGGCCTTGGCAGCCGCTTCGGATTCCGCCTTCGCCTGTGCGTCGGCCTTCACACGGGCTTCCTTCTCGGCCTGCGCGCGAGCTTCTTCGGCGGCCTTTGTGCGCAATTCGACACCCGCGCGTGCGCGCTGTTCGGCTTCAGCGTGCAGGCGGGCTTCTTCTTCCGCTTTGGCGCGCGCCTCCGCTTCGGCCAGCGCGCGGGCCAGAGCGTCCTTGCGCGCCTCTTCTTCGAGCTCTGCCCGCTGGCGCGCGGCTGCTTCGGCCTCGGCGCAGGCGCTGAGCCTTGCGCGGGCCTTGGCTTCGCTTTCGGCGTGCACGTGAGCCTCGGCGGCAGCTTTTTCACGAGCGGCTGCTTGTGCCGCGAGCTTCTCTTCGGCGGCGGCGCGCTCTTTGCCCAATTTCTCCAGTTCCGCCTTTGCTTTCTCCTCCACCAGCGCCGCTGCGCGCAGAGCGGTATTCGCCAGGCCCTTGCGCGCGCGCTTCGCGGCGACCTCGATCCCGGGGATCGGTCCGTCGCGCTTCGACATCACCGTCGAAGGCACGTCGATCACCGTGCCGCCGGGAACGGGCTGGGCCGAGGGAACCGGAATGGCCGCGGGGGGCTGCTTGGCGCTGACTTCAACGGGCTGAGCCGATGCGGCGACGACGGCTTTCAGACTTGCCGAGGTCGAGATCTTCGATTCGCCCAGTGTGGCTGGCCCCGTAACGGACGTGGCGGGCGAGGCCGCGGTTTTCAGCAGATCGTCCAACGGTGCGCGCGCGATCAGCGTTTGAGATTCGAACGGCGTGGCTGGCGGCGGCTTGGGCGCCGGCTTTTCTGCAGCGGCATCTGGACCCACAGCCGGGTTGCGCGGCTGCGAAAGCACGGGCTTGGAGCCGGGCTGATGCGGGCGCGCCATCAGGGCGGCCATATCCTGTTCGCGCAGCGTCTCTTCAACAATGTTATCCGGCGGCCGCGGGATCGCCGCCTTTGGCGGCAACGGTGCGGGCTTCGGTGCCACGGGAACCGGTTTGGGCGCGGGAGCCGGAACGGGCGCCGCAGGCTTGGGCGCAGCCTTGGCTTTTGCGGCCCGGGCTGCGACGGCGTCGGGGGTGAAGAACTCGGCGAACTTGGCCGGCGGACCTGCGTCGGGCTGAAGCCGCAGATTCTTAGCCGCGAAGGCCAAGTACGGTTTCCCGCCGCACCAGACGGCTTTTCCCTGGTCAAAATATTCGAGCGGAATACGGTCCTGGGTATCCGTGCAGTAGATTGAAGGGGGTGCCGCCATGGTTTGGTCTCGTCAGATCGTGCGATAGTAGCCTTGAGACAGCGAATGCGTCAAGCACATCGCGTCTGGTCATTAGTCATTGGGTGCATCACCGGACCTGCGCACGCCGTTCCCCTCTCCCCTGCTGGGGAGAGGGTGGCGCGCCGAAGGCGCGCCGGGTGAGGGGCCGCCCTGGGCTACCCCCTCATCCCGCGTTCGCTTCGCTCACGTCGGCCTTCTCCCCACGGGGGAGAAGGTCACTGCAAGTCCGGTGATGCACCCTTAGTCATTGGTGAAAGGGTGTGCCGCGCTGCTTGCTGTTAATGACCAATGACTATTGACCACTGACCCATTCCGTTCAGTCCAACTGATCGATCTCGTCCTCGTACTGTTCCTGAGTGATCTTTCCCTGCTGCAAGTCGTAGGCGAGTTGCTTCAGCCGCTGCGAGTGCTCCTTCGATGCGGCCATCACCGAATCTTTGTGCTTGGCGAACTCCTCGCGGCCGGCCTGCTGCTGTTCGCGGAACAGCGGCTTGAGCGCTTCCATGTTCGCCTTGCCTTCCGTTTCGTAGAAGGTCCAGGCGACTTTCGCCAGGCCGTAGGTGGTCGCGAACGCCGAGGTCGCGCCGACCACGCTGCCCCAGCCGGGGACCAGTTTGCTCAGTGCGGACACGGCAATGCGCACTCCAGCGCCCAAGCCCAGCGTCTCGAACATAAGCTGGACAGTGCCCTTGTCCGTCTTCTGCCCAAAGAGCGCGGCGATGTCGTAGACCATTTTGACTTGCAGGGGCACGATGAGCAGATCCGGCACGATGGGAATGGGAATGGCGCCGGTGATCGCGGTCAGAACGCTATAGCGGCGGCGGCATTTTTCGAACTGCTCCGCGCGCTGCTGTGGACTGCAGTCCTTTGGAGCCGTCATTTCGGGTCCGGACCCCGCGTCTAGAGCCTTGCTCAAAGCCTGGTTTTCCTCGACCTTGATATCCCATGCATCCCGCAGCAACCTCAGCAGCCGGTCTTCGGGTTCGGCCAGCTCCTTGTCGCAATGAGCCATGGCAAACACGGCCGCATACACGCAGTCGCGGGCATCTCTGTTCTTGATCCGTGTGGCCAGCAGAAGCGGGTCATTCTTTTCGTCCAGAAGCTTCTCAATCGTCAATCCGTCCGGCAACGCCGCGCCGGCCAGCGCCTCCTCCAGGTTGTAGCGCTCGTCGGGACGCAGCACACCGTCAGCTTTCGCCATGCAAACCAGAAGCCGCAGCCCCGCCAAGCCCTCAACAGACATAAAATCCATAGTCGTTCCCTCCATATAAAAGTCTAGAGTCTGGAACGCTGGCGTCTAGAGTCAACCCTGTGTCGCAATCCTCTTCGATTGCGTCGCCCCCAACCCTCTTCCTCGCGAGGGAGCGGGTTAGGGGTTAGGGGTTAGGGGGCGCTCAGCGCAACGGCAATTCCATGTCGTGCTGCCGACTCTGAGATACCTTTGATCGGCGCTGATTGCACAGGCATCCGGTTCGGCGGCGCATACATGGTGTAGTTAACGGAGAATAGATCCCGCACCTTAAAGGAGCGCCCATGCGCTATCCCTATTTTCTGCCAACCGCCTTGCTCCTGCCGGCGTTCAGTATTCTGGGCGCGGATGCCGGAGGCGGGGTAGCGCCGGCCTCCGTGCCGGCAGTGGGAATATTCATCGACACCTATTTTGAAAACGGTTCGCCCCTGCGCTGGGACTTGCGCGACAACGATGTCGTGGAACTGGAGATGAGCCACGACCACGAACGCTTCAAAGCCAACCAGCAACTTACGCACTGGAACTTCAAGATTCTGGCGAAGAAGGAGAAGATCGGCAGCACGATCACGTTCAAGGTGGCCAACGTCGAAGGCTGCTGGAATGGCAACAAGAGCCCCAGCTTTGGGAAGTTCAATCTGGCGGTTTCCGTTTCCTCGAACGGAACGGACTGGAAAACGATCTCGACGGAAAACATCAAGGACGGCCGCTACGGCCTGCAATTTCAGGTGAAGCTCGAATCCGAGTGCACGCAGGTCGCTCGAATCGTGCCGTACACCGATTCGGATTTGCAGCGGCTGATCGCCGGCATTCGCAATCACCCGGACGTACGCGTCTACGAGATCGGTTCCACGGTTGAGCGCCGTCCACTGGAGATGGTCGAGATCGGGAGCGCTCAGGCGCCGCATCGCGTCTGTCTGCGCGCGCGCTGCCATCCGTGGGAAACGGGCGGAAGCTGGGTTTTCGAGGGCCTCGCGCGTTTTCTGACATCAGACGACGCTCAAGCCGCGGAGATTCGCAAGCAGATCTGCTTCTGCGTGATGCCCATGGCGAACAAGGACGGCGTGTATCGCGGCATGACGCGCTTCAACATTCGCGGCATGGATCTGAACCGCAACTGGTTGGTGGACAAACCGATTGACGCGGCGCTCGCGCCCGAATCGGCGTGCCTGCAAAGCTGGCTCAGCGAGCGGCAGCGGCGCGGTCAGCTTCCGCAACTCTACATCGACTTCCACAACGACAACGACGGCGGCCTGCATCTGTCGCACGGTGGCAAAGACCACGACGCGTATCTGGCTCGAATGGCCAAGCTGGAAAAACTCCTGCGTGAGATGACGTTCTTCCGCGAGAAAATGATCGGCGGCAAAGCCGGCGGTTTCGTGAACTCCGGTTCCAGCGGCGAGGGCATCCAGGAAATGTACGGCTTCGACGCCGTCATCTGGGAATTGCGCGAACAGTTCGCCGAAGGCCTCGGCCGCGCGCCGCTGCACACCGATTGGCAGAAACTGGGCGCGGAGTTTGGGAAGGTGATGCTCAGGTATTTCGGGGACAAATAGAAGCTCACAGCAGAGGACGCGGAGTGCATCAGAACCGCGACCGTAAGGGAGCGGCCGAAAAGCGCCATAGGCGCGACGTTCAGCGATGTGAAATCCTCGCGAACCGCGAGGATTCTGGAGGAAGGAAATCAGCGCCAAAGAATTCCATGCTGGAGTATTGACTCCAAGCGCGCGCGGCATACCATAAGCAAAATGGGTATTTGATTTGTAGATTTTGGAGGGCCGATCATGCGTCCGGGTCGCACGCTGAAATACTCGGGCCTGCTTTGCGCGACGGTACTGCTGAGCACACCTGCTTCCCTGCTCGCCGCTTTTGCTCCTGAAAAACCCAATGCGATCAACTTCACGCCGGAAGAGGCGCGCTTCGTGCGCTTCGTGATCAACGCGTCGTCGCAGGGCGAGCCGTGCATCGACGAACTGGAAATCTATGCGCAGGACGGCACGGAGAATCTGGCTCTGGCCAGCACCGGCGCGAAGGCGACAGCCTCTTCGTGCCTGGCCGGCCACGCGATTCACCAGATCGCCAATCTCAACGACGGCCAGTACGGCAACAGCCACAGTTGGATTGCCGCCAGCAGCGGCAAAGAGTGGGCTCAGATTGAGCTGCCCAAAGCGGCGAAGATCGCGAAGGTAGTTTTCTCCCGCGACCGCGAAGGCAAGTTCCGCGACCGCATGCCCACGGCGTGTGAAGTCATGCTCTCCACCGACGGTCAGAAGTGGAAGACGGTCGCGCGCGTGGGCGATGCGGCGCCCGCTGTGTCCGCGTTGCCTGCAGGGCCGCTGAGCGAAGAAGATCTCATCAAGTACGCATTCGCGACCGAAGCGCGCATGCTGCAAAAAAGCGGCGTCAGCGACCCGCTGGAGCATGCATTGAAACAATATGAGGACATGCTTGAACGATTTGCCGCCATGAGCATTGACCTCAGCCCGATCGAACGCGACAGGCCGAACTGTCTCCGAATGCAGTATCGTTTGGCCCAAAAAGAAAGTAATCACGACGAGATCGAGAGGCTTTTGGGTGTCGCGCGAAAAGACAAGCGGGAACTGTTCTTTCGCGAGCCCAGCCTAAAAGACCTGCAGAAGATTCTGGTGGTGAAGCGCCAACCCTTTAGACCTTCGCACAACTACAGCGATTTACTTGATTCGACCGGCGCGCCCGGCGGCAGCATTTGCATTCTGGAAACGCCATTCCACTCTCGTCTTCAGCCTTCGCGGGCCAAGCTCATCACCCTCTTCGAAACCAAAGACGGCGTCGTGCGCGATCCGATGGCCAGCTTCGACGGCAAGCGCATCTACTTTGCGTATAAGAAAACGAAGCAGGACTACTACCACCTGATGTCCGTCAACGCCGACGGCAGCGACCTGAAGCAACTCACTGACGAACCCTTCCACGACTTCTATCCGTGTCCGCTGCCGGACGGCGGCCTGGCGTTCATGACCACGCGCTGCCACGCGCGGTTCTTGTGCTGGCGGCCGCAGGCCTTCGTGCTTTTCCGCATGGATGCCGACGGCAAGAACATGAAGCCGCTCTCGTACGCGAACCTGAGCGAATGGGGGCCCTCGGTGATGAATGACGGGCGCATCATCTGGACGCGCTCGGAATACATCGACAAAGGCTCGGACTTTGGCCACACGCTGTGGGCGATTCGTCCCGACGGGACGCACCCCGAACTGATCTTCGGCAACAACACGCGCTACTGCTACATGAATGGCCGCGAGGTTCCGGGGACGCGCGAGCTGCTCTGCACGCTGATCTCGCACGGCGGCGATCTGAACGGGCCGGTCGGCCTCATCGACCTGGACAAGCGGCAGCTTGGAGAAGCCGCGGTGAAAAACATCACGCCGGACAGCAAGCAGCGCTTCCACATGGACTGGGCGCAGCGCGAATGTTTCCGCGACCCCGTGCCGATCAGCCGCGACTACTACCTGTGCAGCCACGCGCCCGAAGATCGCTTCGGCATCTACGTCATCGATCGCTACGGCAACCGCGAAGCCCTCTACCTCGACACCAGCATCGGCAGCATGGCCCCGCAGCCGCTGAAGGCCGTGAAGACGCCGCCCGTCCTCGGCGGCCTCCCCGACGCCTCTCAAGCCTCAGGTCTCAAGCCTCAAGCCTCTGACGACGGCGAGCTCTTCGTCAGCGACGTGTATCAGGGCCTGGAGCCGGCCGTGAAGCGCGGCAGCGTCAAGTACCTGCGCGTGTGCGAAGAAGTTCGTGCGGAACTGCTTCAGTTGCCGAGCGGCGAGTACCAGCAGGACCACCCGGCGTTTGAAGACTGGTACGCCACGCCGACGCACAAAGTAAAAGGCCCGTTCGGCTGGCCCAGCTATGTCGCGAAGTCGGACTTGGGAATCGTGCCCGTCGAAGAAGACGGCAGCGCGAGTTTGCGCGTGCCGGCCGGCAAGGTGATCTACTTCGAGGCGCTCGACGAGAAGTTCAACGAACTCCAACGCATGCGCAGCGTGCTGCAGCTTCAGCCCGGCGAAAAACGCGGTTGCATCGGCTGCCACGAAAATCGTTCAAGCGCCCCGCCAACTCACAGCGCAATGGCCTTCCGCCGCGAACCGAGCAAACTTCAGCCGCCGTCATGGGGCGGCGTGCCGTTCTCGTATGAAAAGATCGTGCAGCCAGTGCTGGACGCGCAGTGCGTGCGCTGCCACGATGCCAACGACAAAAACAAGCTCAACCTGACCTCCGCGCGCGACAAGGAGAAAGTGCCGGCGTCATACCGCACGCTGATTGAGCGGGGTTGGGTGAATTACTTCGACATGACATGGGGCCGCGAGCACAACAAAGCCGCGCCGCTCAGCTTCGGAACAGTGAAAAGCAAGCTGCTGCCGTTCATCGAGGCGCCGCACTACGACGTGAAGCTTACCCCCGAAGACCAGCAGCGCATCAAGTGCTGGATTGATCTGAACTGCCCGCTCTGGCCGGATTATGTGTATCGCCCGCTGCGGTAGCCGAAACATCTTGCCGCAGAGGACGCAGAGAAGAAGAGGGTTCGGGGTTCAGGGTTCAGTGAAGGCCGCTACCCTGAACCCTGCTGTCCTCCGTGTCTGCTGTCTGGTAAACGAGACGGTCATCGTGTATAAAGAGTATGTCTGTTTCGCCCGGCGGTGTGCCGGGCATTGTTGTTGGTAAAGAGTCTGGAGTCTGGAGTCCAGGAGTCTGGAGTCGGCGGCCTGAAGGCTGTTGGACTCTAGACGCTTGACTGCCGGACTCAAGACTGAGGTTCTTAATGAGTACCGACCTGACACGTAATTTCTGCATCATCGCGCACATCGACCACGGGAAATCGACGTTGGCCGATCGGCTGCTGCTCAAAACCGGCGCGATCTCCGAACGCGAGTTCCACAACCAGATGCTCGACGACATGGATCTGGAGCGCGAGCGCGGGATCACGATCAAGGCCAGCGCGGTCACGGTCGAATACAAGCGTCCGTCGGACGGCAAGACGTACATCCTCAACCTGATCGACACGCCCGGCCACGTGGACTTCAACTACGAAGTCTCGCGCAGCCTGGCCGCCTGCGAAGGCGCTCTGCTGCTGGTCGATGCGACGCAAGGCGTGGAAGCGCAGACCGTCGCCAACGCGCTGCAGGCGTTCGAACACAAGCTCGACATCATTCCGGTGCTGAACAAGATCGATCTGGCTTCCGCTCAGATCGACGCCAGTGCGGAAGAAGTCGAACACGTGCTGGGCATTCAGCAGGAGCGCTGCATTCTGGCCAGCGGCAAGGAAGGCACCGGCGTCGACGAAATCCTTGAAGCGGTCGTGACCAACATCCGCATGCCGCAAGGAAGCGATGACGCTCCGCTGCGCGCGCTGATCTTCGACTGCAAGTACGACGACTACAAAGGCGTGATCACGTACGTGCGGCTTGTGGATGGCAAGATGAAGCCGGGCGACAGGATACGCATGCACCACTCGGGGCAGACGTATGAAATCGCCGAAGTCGGGCGCTTCCGGCCCAAGCCGGTTCCGTGCGATTCGATGTCGGCCGGCGACGTGGGCTACATGACGGCCACGCTGAAAGACATTCATGAAGTGAAGGTCGGCGACACGATCGAATCGGCGCTGACGCTGAAAGGTTCCGTCCCGCCGCTGCCGGGCTACAAAGAACCCAAGCCGATGGTGTTCTGCGGCCTGTTTCCGGCCAACGCCAACTCGTTTGAGACGCTCAAGCGGGCGCTCGACAAACTGGCGCTCAACGACAGCGCCTTCGTGTATCAGGCGGAGAACTCCGACGCGCTGGGCTTCGGCTTCCGCTGCGGATTCCTCGGCCTGCTGCACATGGAAATCGTGCAGGAGCGGCTGGAGCGCGAATTCAACATTGAACTGGTGCAGACGGCTCCCAACGTAACCTACGAGATCGAACAGCACGACGGCAAGACGATGCTGATCACGTCGCCCAGCAAAGCGCCGGACCCATCGTTGATCAAGGCGTACCGCGAGCCGATTGCGAAAGTGCAGTTCATCATTCCCGTCGAGTACATTGGCGTGGTGATCAAACTGGCCGAGGACCGGCGCGGGAAGTTCATCAAGCAGGACTTCATCGGCTCCAAGCGCGTGATGGTGGAATACGAGTTGCCGCTGGCGGAGATCGTTTTCGATTTTTACGACAAGCTGAAGTCGGCGACCCGCGGCTACGGCACGATGGACTACCACTTCATCGGCTACCACGAAGCGAAGCTGGCGAAGGTTGACATACTCGTGCACGGCACGCCCGTCGATGCGCTGTCGATGATCTGCCACCGCGAGACGGCTGAGCAGCGCGCGCGGCGAGTGCTGATCCGGCTGCGCAAGGAGATTCCAAAGCATCTGTTCGTGATCTCGCTGCAGGCGGCGATCGGCGGGAAGATCATCGCTCGCGAAAGCATCTCCGCGACGGCCAAGAACGTGACGAGCAAGTGCTACGGCGGCGACATCACGCGCAAACGGAAGCTGCTCGAAAAGCAGAAGGAAGGCAAGAAACGGATGCGCTCGCGCAACATCGGAGCCGTCGAAGTGCCGCAGGATGCCTTCCTCGCCGTGCTCGATACGCGGGACGACGAAGAATAAACGGCTGAGCGCGCGCCAATGGCGATTCGGTGCTGGGGTGCTATACTGACCTTGGGAGACAGACGAGAATGAGCGCCGACTTGATGGACAAACTTAAACAGTCGCCGCAACTGCCAAAGTACGTCGAACGGGCGCAGCGTTACCTTGAGGAAGAACGTCGCCGCCGCGAGGCTTTCTACGAACAAATCCGCGAGGACCAGAAAGCCGAGTTCATCAACGGGGAGGTGATCGTGCACTCGCCGGCGCAGGTTCGACACACCGCGACTGAAGGCAACATCTATAAGCTGCTGGACACTTACGTGCAGCGGCACGAGCAGGGCTGGGTGGGTTTCGAGAAGGTGCTGATTTGTCTTGCACGCAACGACTATGAGCCCGATGTGGTCTATTTCGGTCCGGCGAAAGCCGGAGCGATCACACCCGAACAACAGCGCCTCCCAGCGCCGGACTTGGTCGTCGAGGTTCTCTCGCCCTCAACGGAAAGCACGGATCGCGGAACGAAATTCGAGGACTATGCGGCCAATTCCGTCATGGAATATTGGATCGTCGATCCTGCCAGTGAAGTGGTCGAACAATACCTGCTCAAAGGCGAAGGTTACCAGCTCGCGCTGAAATCAGGTTCCGGCGAGTTGCGCAGCACCGCGATAGAAGGGCTCGTTCTTCCGATCCGGGCATTTTTCGATCGTGGAGAGAATCTCAAAGCATTGCAGACGATCGTTGGCGGGACGTAAGACAAGGTGTGTGGCTTCTTGGCGAAGGGATTTGGGCCATGGAGTGGAGAAACCGAATTACCGTTGATCCGAAGGTGCTCGTTGGCAAGCCCGTGATCAAGGGCACGCGCCTGGCAGTCGAGTTCATCGTCGAACTTCTGTCGGAAGGCTGGACCGAGCAGGAAGTGCTTGAGAGCTATCCAGGAATTGTAGCAGAGGACATTCGTGCGTGTCTTGCCTACGCCTCAACTGTTTTGCGCGACGAAAGGGTGTTTCTCACAAAAGCGTAGATGCGACTGTTGGCGAACGAGAATTTCCCCGGTCCGGCCGTAGAAGCTTTGCGAAAAGCCGGCCATGACGTTGCGTGGATTCGCACGCTCACCTAGTCTACCCGTGTGAAACAAAATGGCTGACAAGCGAAACAAAAACGAGAAGGTAAAGGTGACGCTGGCCGCGGTCGCGGCGGCTAAGCCCGAGGCCGCGCCGGGAAACCCGCTGCCGCCGGAACCGCCTCAGAGCGACGACCACGTCGTGCCGAAGCAATCCTTTTGGGATTCGGTGTGGGGGCTGGCATTCCTGATCGTCTCGATCTTGCTGGGCCGCCACGCCCTTATCGAGCCGTTCAAGATTCCGTCGGGATCGATGGAACCGACGCTGTTCGGCAATGAGAACTTTGGCGACCGGATCGTCACAAGTAAATTGGCGTATGCGGACAGTTCGCGCGTGATGCTGGTGCTTGCGGCTGCGGCGTTTCTGGTCGCGGTCGGCTTCTTCGCGTCGAGAGCTTCGCAGCGCATGAAGAGCATTGCAATTTGGACGGCGTTCACGATTGGTCTGCTGGGCGGCATCGGCTGGCTGTGGGGGGACAAGGCGATTGCGGGCGAACCGAAGCGTTTTGACGTCGTCGTGTTCGAATACAATACCGCGTGGGAAGGCAAATCCGCCCGCGACATCAATTACATCAAGCGCCTGGTCGGGCTCCCCGGCGACAACCTCGTCGCCTCCGGCGGCGACCTGTATCTGCACAAAGACGGCAAAGACCAGATCATTCGCAAATGGAAAGAAGTGCCGAAGACGCAGGACATTCTCTGGTACCCGATCTCCAAAGCCTGGGTGCGCCACATGCACGAATGCCCGCCGGAGAGCAGTCCGAGCTACGCGCTGGTAAAGCAACAGTTGGACAACCTGGCGTTTCCCTGGAACATCGACGGCAAAGGCGCCACGCGCGAAAAACAAAGCCTGACGCTGGACGGATCGCCGGCCACGATCACATACAAGTACCCCGTCACGAACATTTATCTGAAGCAGGGGCGCTGGGGATTTCTGCACGAGAACTGCCCGGAATCGAACAAAGAGCCGCTGGTTTCACCGGAAGGTTTCAAGGTCACTAACCCGGAAAACAAGCGGAAGGACATCACCGCGTTCGTGAACAACACCTCCGAAGGCGTGCAGTGTCCCAACTGCAAGCAGGTCGAATTCCCCATGGTCCCGCGCCCGGCCGAGGGTCCGTGGATGGAAGCTCACAGCACTGAGCGCTTCTTCTACGGCGGCGAGAACGTCGTGGGCGATGTGAGGCTGGACCTGGACGTCGATGTGCAGACGCCCGGTTCGATCCAGGTGCAGACGGGCAGCGACCTTCATAGCGCCTTGTGGAACATCGGCAACGCCGCGGCTCTGCCACAGATCAGCGGCGAGAGCGTGCACGCCGTCGGCAAGGCCACGCCGGAATTAAGCGCCGGAAAGCACACGCTTTCACTGGCCTACATCGACGGCACGGTCATCGCCACGCTCGACGGGCAAACGATTGAAACGCGCGAAATCGACGTCCATCCGCCCGGCCGCGCGGCGGACAACATCAAGAGCATCGTGCGCGTCAGCTTCGCAGGCCTGAAGGGCACCGTCACAAAACTCGATATTTATCGCGATCTGTACTACACGATCTGGCCCGCCGGCGGTTACCACTTCCAGAAGGATGAACCACCAACTGCGCGCCACATGCTGCCCGATGGAAGCTGGGAAGCGCAGGTGCCGAAAGACCATTTCCTGATGATGGGCGACAACTCGCCGTCGTCTTCGGACGGCCGCGTGTGGGGCTTTGTGCCGCGGGAGCGAATCGTCGGACGCGCCTCTTTTGTTTGGTGGCCACCGTCGCGCTGGCGTCTTATCAGGTGACGTAGTGGGTGCTTGGTGAGTGGTACTTGGTGGGTGCAAGCGTGTTGGCTGCGTTGCTGAGGTTTCTGCGGAGCATTTTAGGACTACAGGAGAATCAAGCGGCCTTGTCTTCCGAAGCCGATAGCATCCCCAGCGCAGCACAGCCGACGTTGATCGGACCGTCCAGCGTTCCCGCTGAACCGCGGGCGCCGGTACAACCGCTCGCGCCGGAGCCCGATACGCCGTTTGGCGCGGTGATCGAGCCCATTGGCGAGCACTTGCGGGAACCGATTCATTCGGGCGTCCTGCCGATTTCATCGAGCGACCGATTGCGCCGCGTCTCGAACGAAATTCCACATGCACCGCCGGAACCGATCCTTGAGGCCAAGGGCCTGGTAAAGTGGTTCGGCAAGCGGCAGGTCGTCTGCGGCGTGGATTTGCAGGTCGGCCCGGGCGAAGTGGTCGGCTTGCTCGGCCGCAACGGCGCGGGCAAAACCACGACGTTCCGCATGATCATGGGCCTGCTGAACCCCGACGGCGGCAAGGTCACGCTCGACCACCGCGACATCAGCCGCGTGCCCATGTATGAACGCGCCAACCGCGGCATTGGCTATCTTGCTCAGCAGCCCAGCGTTTTTCAGCGCATGACGGTCGAAGAAAATCTCCTCGGCGCGCTGGAACTTCAGGAGCGCTCCCGCGACAAACGCCACGCCCGCGTCGAAGAACTGGTGAAGAAACTCGGTCTGGAAGTCGTGCGGCACAGCATGGCGTCCGTCCTCTCCGGCGGCGAACGCCGGCGGCTGGAGATCGCTCGCGCGATGAGCCTGCGGCCGAAGGTCGTGCTCTTCGACGAGCCCTTCGCCGGCATCGACCCGATCGCTGTCAGCGAGATTCAGAACATCCTGCGCGAACTGCGCACGTTGAACATCGGCATTCTGCTGACAGACCACAACGTCCGCGAAACGCTGGCGATTACCGACCGCACCTACATTATGGACGAAGGCAAGATCTGGATTCACGGCCCGCCGCAGGAGATCGTGGCCAACGCCGAAGCGCGTGAGCGTTACCTCGGACAGGATTTCCGGTTGGACTTCTAGTAAGGCTTGAAACCTGAGGCCTGAGGCTTGAGGAGTACGGCTTTGGCGAATGAAGTGGTCCTCGCTCCTCAAGCCTCAAGCCTCAAGCCCCAAGCCGACTTCATCGGCGAGCGCCGCGAAGTTCTCGACACGCCGGTGCCACTGACAATCCACCGGCCGCTGACAACGCCCAAGGGGCAAGTCGTGCTCCTTCCCGGCTGGAGCGGCACACGCTGCGGCCCCGCGGATCTGCTCGTGCTACTGGCGACACGATTGGCACAGAACGGATGGGAAGCCCTGCGGCTCGATCTCCCCGGGCGCGGCGACGCGGGCGGCGAATTTCAAGCGACCGATCTGGATTCGATGATCTCCGCGGCCGCGCAGGCCGTCGATGCGCACGCCAAGGCCCCGCTCGTTCTGCTGGGTATTTGCTCCGGCGCGAACGTAGCGCTCGGCGTCGCATCACTGCTCAAGCCTCAAGCCTCAAGCCCCAAGCCTTCCGTCGGCGTCATCGCATTCTCTGCTCTGCCGTTTCAGGCCACGCGCACGGCGGGCTTCGACCGGCGGCGCCGTTGGGCGAACCTTCGCAACTACGCGAAGAAGGCGCTTTCGCCAAGCACTTGGTCGCGGCTGCTGCGCGGAGAGATCAACATCGACCGCGTCAAGAAAAACGTTTCGGTTGCCGAGAAACCCGCCGACGGCGAGCGCAACCTGAAAGACAGCTCGCGCGATATTGAAAGGGATCTGCTCGACTGGAAAGGCCCCGCGCTCTTCATCTGGGGCAGCGGCGACGAAGAAGCCGCGCCGTCGCGCGCGCATTTCGAAAAGCTGCACGCCAAAGGAATGGGTAGCACGAACCAGACGACTTTTCACACGATCGAAGGCGCAAATCACAACTTCTATTCGCTGGCCTGGCGCGAGGAACTGTGCCAAAGGGTTCTCGCGTTCGTCAGCGGCCAATCTTAGGCCGCCGACTCCTGGACTTCTCGACTCCTGGACTCTCGACTGCCGTTAAAGGCTCCAACCTTTTCTATATTCCGTCCGCACGTACTTGTTCGCTTCGGCCAGGTTGGTGACCTTCAGGTTCTCGGCGTCCCACTCGATCCGCGCGTCCATGCGTTTGGCGATGTTGCCGAGCAGACAGATTTCAGTCAGTGGGCCGGAATAGTGGAAGCCGGCGCCGCCGGGCTTGCCGGCCTTGCACGCGCGAATCCATTCCTGCTCGTGGCTGCCCGTCACGCGCGGGATGGTTTTCTCGGGGCGCTTGTATTCTTTGGCCAGGCTGTCGGGCAGAAGCTGCGGGCTTTCGCCATAAACGCCGCCCATGATCTTGCCTTTCGTGCCCTTGAAGAGCATGCCGCCTTCGGCGTGCATCTTGCGGTCGTCGGGCAGTTCGGCCGGCTTCGGCGGGCGCGTGCCTTCGTACCAGGTCAGCTTCACCGGCGGCAGGTTTTCGCGCGCGGGGAACTGGTAGGTCACGATCGCCGAGAGCGGATGCGTATCGGCATTCAGCCCGCATGAAGTCGCTTCGATGCTGGTAGGCTGCGTGAGCTTCAGCGCCCAGAAAACGCTGTCGAGCGTGTGCGCGCCGCGATCGCCCATCATGCCGCAGCCGAAATCCCACCAGCAGCGCCACACCGCCGGATGATACGCGGGATGATACGGCCGTTCGGGCGCGGGGCCGAGCCACAGATCCCACTCCAGGCCGGGCGGAACGGTCGGCGTGTCCGTCGGCCGCGTGCTGAATTTGGAACTCCAGCCCGCGTGTCCCCACGGATAGTAGCTGAGGCTGCACCAGGCATCGACTTCGCGAATCTCGCCGATCGCGCCGTCCCAGATCCATTCGCAGATGAGGCGCGCGCCTTCCATCGAGTGCCCCTGGATTCCCATCTGCGTCGTGACGCCGGTCTCTTTGGCGGCTTTTGCGAGCATACGGGATTCGTAGACGTCGTGCGTGAGCGGCTTCTGCGTGTAGACGTGCTTGCCGGCTTTCATCGCGGCCATTGAAATCACCGCGTGCGTGTGGTCGGGCGTGGCGATGAGCACCGCGTCGATGTCCTTCTGCTTGTCCAGCATGTCGCGGTAATCAGTGTAAAGTTTCGCATTCGGAAATTTCTTGATCGTGTTCCCGGCGTACCTGTGATCGACATCGCAGATCGCCACGATGTTCTCGGTCTGCATCGCGTTCAAGTTCCCGCCGCCCATGCCGCCCACGCCGATCCCAGCGATGTTCAGCTTCTCGTTCGGCCCAATCTGCCTCGGCCCGCCCAGCACGTGTCGCGGCAGAACCAGGACTGTCGCTGCTGCTGCTGCGACTCCAACAAAGTTTCTGCGGCTAAGTTTCTGTTCTTTCATGGCTGAGCCCTCCCTGCAGTCTGGTGATTCTCCTAAAGGATACACCACGTTCCGTTCTCCGCGTTCCTTTGCGTCTCTGCGTTGAGAATTACGCCCGCCTCGCCAGCACTCGCTTCTCGTAATCCTTCACTGCCGCCAGCCACTCCGCGCCAACCGGCACGTCTTCCTTCGCGCAGTAGTAATCCCACACCGCGCCGAAAGGCAGGCTCTTCAACTCCTCTTGAATCGCTAGCCGCGACGTGAAATCGCCCGACGCCTCCAGCCCCACCAATTTGTCGGTGGGTTCGAGCATCGCGATCAGCAGTGCCTTGATCATGCAGCGCGTGCCGATGGTCCAGGCCGCGACGCGGTTGATGCTGGCATCGAAGAAATCCAAACCGATGTGCACACGCTTCAGGTAATCGCCGCGCACGAGTTCCTCGGCAATGGCGCGCAGATCGTCGTTAAGAATCACGACGTGATCGCTGTCCCAGCGCACGCCGCGGCTGACGTGCAGCAGAATCTCATCCAGATTCGCGAGCACCGAGGAGATCTTGTCGGCCATCGATTCGGTCGGGTGATAGTGCCCGGCGTCGAGCGTCACCAGTTTCTTGTTCGCGACCGCGTAGCCCAGATAAAATTCATGCGAGCCGACAACGTACGATTCCGAACCGATCCCGAACAGCTTGCCTTCGATGGCGTCCAAGTTCTGCTTCGGGTCGATCTTCTGCGCGAAGACTTCATCCAGCGATTTCTTCAAAAGCATGCGCGGCGTTTTGCGGTCGGCGGGAGTGTCCTTGTAGCCGTCGGGAATCCAAACGTTTGTCACGCACGGCGAACCGAGCTCCTTGCCCATCCTCTGCCCGATCTTGCGGCAGGCGATCGCGTGATCGACCCAGAACGAACGAATGCCATTGTCGCGATGCGAGAGCGTGAAGCCGTCCGTCGCCTTCGGATGCGAGAAAAACGTCGGGTTGAAATCCAGGCCCAGTTTTTTGCTCTTCGCCCAATCAATCCACGCCGAAAAATGTTCGGGCTGCAGCGCGTCGCGATCGACTTTCTTGCCCTTTGTCTCCGCGTAGAGCGCATGCAGGTTGAAGCGGTGCGGACCCGGAATGAGGCTGAAGGCTTTCTCTGCGTCGGAGCGCAGTTCGTCCGCGGTGCGGGCTTTTCCCGGATAGTTGCCCGTGGCCTGAATGCCGCCGCCGCTCAACCCGTCGGGATTCTCAAAGCCGCCGACGTCATCGCCTTGCCAACAGTGCAGAGAGATCGGCACCTTGATTAGCGCGTCGAGCGCCCTGTCCGTATTGACACCCAGCGCCGCATAGTGTTCGCGCGCCAGCCCATAAGCCTTCTCAACTCCGTTGCCCTTCGCCATGAGGAGATCTCCTTATTTGATGCCGTGTGCCGAGATGAAGCGGACAGTCTGACAAGGAGAGCTGGGCTTGTCAACGCGACGGAAGCGCACCAGCGCTATGCGCTCATTGACAGCGCGTCCGGCTGTCGTATTGTGAAGTGCGGAGGAACGAGCATGAGCCCAGCCGAAATACTTAAGCTGCTGCACCGGCGTCCCTTTCAGCCGTTTCGACTGCACCTCTCGGATGGTTCCCATTTCGATGTGAAGCACCCTGAAATGGCGCTGGTGACGCGCACGTCGCTGGCTGTTGGCGTGCCCGGGAAAGAGGCAGAAGACCTCGCGGAGAGCCTCGACATAATCAGTTGGCTGCATATTGTAAGGTTGGAAGTTCTTCAGTCCGCTGTTGCCTGACAGTCGTTAAATTAGAACTCTTCGCCCCACCTCGGTGTATTTCCTCCCCAGCTAAAACGTTTTAGCAAACCCCGCTTGCAAAGGAGCGCCGCCGCTTTATGTTCTCTGCCACACGCGCCACACACTTAAGGAGAAACCCCATGCTCCGCTCCGCCATCTGCGCCTCCACTCTTTTGGGTATCGTTCTTCTCTGCGGCTGCGGCCAGAGCGCGCCGGCCAGTTCGACGCCGGGCAAGCCCAAGATCGGCCTCGTGATGAAATCCCTCGCGAACGAATTCTTCGGCACGATGGAAAAGGGCGCCAGAGCGCATCAGAAGGAGCACGAGCAGGAGTACGACCTCATCAGCAACGGGATCAAAGACGAAACCGATCTGGCCGCGCAGATCAACATTGTCGAGAACATGATCAACTCCCGCGTGAACGCCATCGTCCTCGCCCCCGCCGATTCGAAAGCGCTGGTCCCCGTCTGCAAGAAAGCTATGGACGCCGGCATCGTCGTCATCAACATCGACAACAAATTCGATGAGACGGCCCTCGCCGAGAAGAACATCAAGATCCCCTTCGTCGGCCCCGACAACCGCAAAGGCGCCGGTCTGGCCGGAACTTGCCTGGCCAAGAAGCTGAAGTCCGGCGACCCCGTCGCGATTCTCGAAGGTTCCCCTGGAGCCTTCAACGCGATTCAGCGCAAGCTGGGCTTTGAAGACGCGATCAAGGCCGCCGGCCTGAAAGTGGTGAGCTCCCAAACCGCCAACTGGGAAGCCCTGAAGGCCGAAGCCGTCGTGGCCGGAATGATCCGCGAGCATCCCGAAATCAAAGGCATCCTATGCTCGAACGACAGCATGGCCATCGGCGCGGTCTCGGCGATCAAGAGCGCTCAGAAACTCGACCAAGTGACCATCGTCGGTTTCGACAACATCTCCGACGTACAAGCGCGAATGAAAAAAGGCGAGATTCTCTGCACCGTCGATCAGCACGGCGACAAGATCGCCGCCTTCGGCATCGAATACGCCTTGGAAATTCTGAAGAAGAAATCAACGCCGGCCGACAAAGAAACGCCCGTGGACCTGATCACGGCCGACAGCCTGAAGTGAACCCATTTTGGATACCGGATTTCGGTTTGCGGATTTGCCAATGAACACCTCCACTCATGGCGACTCAGCCTTCAACAATCCGCAATCTGCAATCCGCAATCCGCAATCAAGCAGCCTGCTGGCGGCCTCGGGAATCAAGAAATCCTACTCCTCCGTGGTCCTCGACGGCGTTGACTTCGAGCTCCGCCGCGGCGAAGTCCACGCGCTCGTCGGCGAAAACGGCGCCGGCAAAAGCACACTTTGCCGGATCATCTGCGGCCTGACTCTGGCCGACGCGGGCCAGATGGTTCTCTCCGGCCTGCCCTACGCACCGCGTGGCAAGGCCGACGCCGAACATCACGGCGTGCGCATGGTCATGCAGGAACTCAACCTGATCGGCAATCTGTCCGTCGCCGAAAACATTTTTCTCGCCGAACTCCCCAACCGCATCGGCGTGATCGATTACCGCCGGCTGAACGAAAACGCGCGCGGCGTGATGGCACGCGTGGGCCTCAGCGACATCGACCCCAGCCGCCCCGTGAACTCGCTCGGCGTCGGCCAGCAGCAGCTCGTTGAGATCGCCGCCGGCCTGGCGCAACGCTGCGACGTGCTGATTCTCGATGAACCCACCGCCGCGCTCACCGGCGCCGAAACGGATCTCCTTTTCACGCAGATCGCGCGACTGAAAACCGAAGGCGCCGGCATCATTTACATCTCGCATCGCATGGAGGAACTCAAGCGCATTGCCGACCGCATCACCGTTCTGCGCGACGGAAAAATGATAGGTACGCGCGAAACGGCTGCGACGAACATCGACGAGATTGTGCACATGATGGTCGGGCGGCAGATCGACGAAGCGTTCACGTCGGAGCGCCGTGCGCGCGGTGAAGTCGCCTTGCGCGTTGAAAATCTCTGCCGTGCCGATGTCGTTCGCAACGTCAGCTTTGAAGCTTACCGCGGCGAGATTCTCGGCTTCGCCGGCCTGATGGGTTCCGGCCGCACCGAAACGATGCGTCTGATTTTCGGAGCCGACAAGGCCGATGACGGAAACGTGTATCTGCACGGCTCCACTGCGCCCGCCCGCATCCGCTCGCCGCGCGATGCCGTTCGCCGCGGGATCGCGCTGTTGACCGAAGACCGCAAAGCGCAAGGCTTGCTGCTGCCGCTCCCGATCCGAATCAACGTTACGCTTGCGCGCATGAAGGAACTGCTCCGGGTCGGCGCGTGGATCAATTCCCCGGAAGAGCAAGCCGTGGCTCAGCGCTGGACGAAAGCGCTTTCGGTGCGCTGCCACTCATCCGAACAGCGCGCCAATGAACTCAGCGGCGGAAACCAGCAGAAGGTCGTCATCGCGCGCTGGCTGCATCGCGATTGCGACATCCTGATCTTCGACGAACCCACGCGCGGCATCGACGTCGGCGCCAAGTTCGAAATTTACCAGCTCCTGCACGATCTGGCCGCTCGCGGGAAGGCCGTCATCGTCGTCTCGTCAGACTTGAAGGAACTGCTGGGCCTTTGCGATCGTATCGCCGTGATGTCCGCCGGCACGATCGCCGAGACCTTTGAACGCGGCCAATGGACGCAGGACAAAATCATGGCCGCCGCGCTGAGCGGATACACCCAGACTAAAGCGCTGAGTGCTGAGTAATGAGTGCTGAGTGCGGCCGAGCTGAATTGAAAGATCGTACCGCCGGCTGCACGGAACGAAGGGGAATAGAGGCGAAGGGGAGAAGGGGAGAACGGGAGAAACTACGGCTCGCATTGCATCTCTCTCCCTGTCTCCCCCTCTCCCTTTCTCCCCTTCTCCCGCTCTGACGGAGGTAAAATGACTGAACGTACTCCCCCTTGGCTGCGCGCAGCGCTGGCCGACTACCTGGGCATGGTGTTGGTGCTGGCCGGCCTGGTCACATATTTCGGCTGCAACACTGAACACTTCTTCGAACGCTCCACGTTCCTTTCCATCGCCAATCAGATTCCGGACGCCGTCATCATTGCCGCGGGAATGACTTTTGTGCTGATCATCGGCGGCATCGATCTCTCTGTCGGCTCGGTCCTGGCGCTCAGCGCCGGGGTGCTGGGCAAGTGCATGGCTCAACACCATTTCTCCTGCGGCAACGCCCTGCTCGCCGCTGTCTGCGTCGGGGCCGCCTGCGGCGCGCTCAACGGCCTTCTGACCGTCGGCTTCGGGCTTCCCTCCTTTATCGTCACGCTCGGAATGCTGGAGATAGCGCGCGGCGGGGCGTACATGGTCACCGATTCGAAAACGCAGTACATCGGCAGCGCGATCGGCGTTTTGTCTCAGCCCGCGAGCACGCCCTGGCTGGCCACGCTGACGGGCGGGCTGACGCTGCCGTTCGCGCTGGCGGTCATCGTTGTTCTCGTTTGTCAATTCATACTTTCGAAAACCGTCTTCGGCCGCTACATGATCGCGATCGGCACCAATGAGGAAGCCGTGCGGCTCTCAGGCATCGACACGCGGCGCATCAAAGTCGTCGTGTTCATGATCTGCGGATTGCTCGCCGGCCTGGCCGCCGTGCTTCAGACCTCGCGCCTGGAATCCGCCGACCCGAACGCCGGCACCGGCGCCGAACTACAGGCCATCGCCGCCGTGGTTATCGGCGGCACCAGCCTCCTCGGCGGCCGCGGTTCCGTCGTGAATTCGTTCTTCGGCGTCGTGGTCATCGCCGTCCTCGGCGCGGGTCTCGCGCAAATGGGCGTCGGCGAAACCACCAAGCGCATGATCACCGGCGTCGTCATCGTTGCCGCAGTCATTCTGGATCATTACCGCCACCGCATTCTTAACGCGCGGCGGGCGTAATCGCGCGCAGGTCGAACTCTGGTAGCGTAAGCATTCAGTCCGTGCGTTGCATGTCAACGCTGCGGCGAGAGGTCAAGGGTCTGTGTCACTTCAGTTGAATCAAGCCGCTAGAATCTGCGCGGGCCAGCGGGAAGCCCAGCGGTTGTCGTCGCTGGCTCGATCACAGATGAGCGCGGCGATGGATTCCGCACCTTGCAGCGTCCAGCGTTTGTTCGCCCCCTTCATGCGATTGCCGATCCGTTTGCAGGTGGCTTCGACGTGACCGCTGGCAACGGATCACGACGCCGACCTTGCATTCGCGCCAGCCGTTGTCGAGTTCGCCGTTGCGCTTCGCTCCCTTTGCCACGCGTTCGCGAATGCGCATGCCATCGCCTTCGAGCACCAGCAGCAGTTTTGCCCGAATGCTCGCGTTGTCTGGATGTTCTGTCTGCAAAGCGCGCTCTCCATGAGAAGGTTACTCATGGATCGACCATTCAAGCTCGAAAAATCAGATTAATGCAACCGGCGTGACACAGACCCAACAGACCACTGGCTGGGACAGTGATTAAAATATTTGAGTTTGAGTACCGAACATGGTAGATGAACAAGACGTAATCTAAAGTCCTGACGATGGATGTTTTCAGTCAGCACCTGCCGACACAGGGAGGCGTTCCGGCATTCCTGCATCCGCATATCTTCAAGGAGGGGCGATCGTGGCCAACCAACATAGGCTCGCATTGTTTTTGTGGACTCGAGCGTTCGCTCTTCCTCTCTTATTGGCGGCGCCGCTGTGGGCCGCCAACAACGTGCCTCTCGACAACGTGATGGTCACAGATGGGGAAGTGAAGACAATCGTACCATCTGGCAGCGGCAATCCAATTTACATCGGCGGGGCGTTCAATTCCGTCGGCCCGTTCCTGGGAGGCGGCGCGTATCTGAATGCCCAAGGCACTCGTGCATTCAGTTTCCCAATGTTCTCCGGCACTATTAATGCATTGGCGACGGATGGCTTCGGGGGGTGGTACATTGGAGGCAATTTCACGCACGTGGGCGGCGTACCAAGACGGAACATGGTCCATATACTCTGGAACTGGAGCGTCGATGAGAACTGGCGCGCAGATACCGAGATGCCAGTTAACGCCGTGGTGGTTGCGGGAGATCTCGTTTACATCGGCGGCGACTTCGGAACGATCAACGGCGAAGATCGCAGCAAAGTTGGTTCGGTCGACACCAAGACAGGTGCGGTGACGTCCTGGAACCCCAGTGCCAATGGCACCGTCCTCGCGGTGTACGCACTGGCCGTTGCCAACAATACCGTTTATGTCGGCGGGTGGCTCTGGAATATTGGCGGCCAGGCAAGAAATGACTTGGCGGCTGTTGATGCGACCACCGGGCTGGCAACAAGTTGGGATCCCAATCCCAACGGCGAAGTCAGAGCTCTGCTCGTGGCCGGGAATACCTTGTACGTTGGAGGCAATTTCTCGACCATTGACGGAATCACGTCGCACCTTGTAGCCTTCGACACCACAACCGGACTCAGAACAAGCTGGAACCCAGATGCAGACAACGTCGTGCTGGCATTTGCCGCTTCAGGGAACACCCTGTATGCCGCCGGATGGTTCTCTAACATCGGGGGGCAGAGCCGCAATGCAATCGCGGCGCTGGACATGACCACGGCCGCCGCGACGGCATGGAACCCCAGCCCGAACAATGTCCCGGTATACGCCGTAAGCGTTGCCGGTAACACGGTGTATGCCGGCGGAACGTTTACAGGCATTGGCGGGCAGTCACGCGCCAGAATTGCCGCGCTGGATGCGACAACGGGCAATGCGTTGCCCTGGGCCTGGGGCGCGAACAAAGAAGTCCGGGCCCTCGCAGCCTCGCCCAGTGGCGTGTTTGTTGGCGGCAACTTCACGACCGAAGATGCGCAGACGAGAAATAGACTTGCCGCAATCGATTCCGCCACCGGCACCGCAACTGCATGGAATCCCAACGCCAACTACACGGTATGGTCGTTGGCCCTTTCAGGCAACATCGTCTACGCGGGGGGCGACTTCAATACTATCGGCGGCAAAGCGCGAAACCAGATTGCGGCCCTGGACACGACAACAGGCAACGCAACAGACTGGAATCCGAGCGCGAACGGGTCAGTGCTCGGAGTGGCCGTCTCCGGAGGACCGGTTTATGCCGTCGGCGCGTTCAGCAATATCGGTGGACAGACGCGAAATGGATCTGCCGCACTGGATCCAACGACGGGCTTGGCGACAGCCTTCGACCCCAACGCGGATGGACAGGTTAATTGCGTAGCAGTTTCCGGTAATACCGTTTATGTCGGCGGTCAGTTCAGCAATATCGGTGGAGCGTCGCGCCCATGGCTTGCGGCCCTTGATGCAACCACCGGATTGGCGACCGCATGGAATGCGACCGCCGATGGCGAAGTGTACTGCATCCTGGTCTCTGGAAGCACAATCTATGTGGCGGGCAATTTCATCAACATCGGCGGTTTAGCCCGCAGAGGAGTGGCTGCCCTGAATGCCTCCGACGGCACAGCCATCGCGAGCTTCGACGCAAATGCCGCACAGGCCGCCATGGCGCTCGCTATCTCGGGGGATACGCTGTTTATCGGCGGCTATTACCAGATGCTGGGCGGGGAGCGGCGAAGCAGGCTTTCCGCAGTGGACCTGCTCACCGGTGGTCTTACCGCTTGGAACCCCGGTTCAAACAGCTATATCTCAAGTGTCGCCGTCTCAGAAAGCACGCTCTATGTCGGCGGCGGTCCCACCGCGAGTTCCATCGGAAATCCGGGCCGCTCCTACTTTGCCGCGTTTCCGAACACCGCCCCGGTGATCAAAGACGCGATCATTGACACGACCGAGGATGCCGCATCTGCTCCAACGGGAATGCTGAGCGCCAGTGATGCCGACGGTGACGCGCCGCTCAAATTCAGCGTCTCTAGTGGCGGCGGAGGATGGGGACTCTCGGCTGCGGGGTCCAAGGGGACATTGACGATTACCAATGAGACGACTGGAGCATACCGATACGTCCCCAACGCGAACGCGAACGGAATAGAGACCTATTCGTACCGGGTCTACGATTTGGTGGCATACTCCGCCGTCAAAACGATCACGGTCAACATCGCCCCCGTAAACGACGCGCCGACGCTCGGGAACATCTCGGATTTAACCATAACGGAAGATGCAGGCACGCAGACGATCGGCCTCACCGGAATTTCCAGCGGTCAATCCGGTGCAAATGAAAACCAGGTTCTGGCCATCACCGCCGCTTCGGACAATTTGGCTTTGATTTCCAGCATTTCAATCAACTATACCAGTCCAAATCCCACCGGCTCGTTGGTCTTTAATACCGCGCCGAACATGAGTGGAACGTCGCAAATCACTGTCAACGTCACCGATGATGGCGGCACGGAGCGTGGCGGCGTCAACACGTTCTCGCGCAGCTTCACAGTTACGGTTCTTCCGGCAGATGATGCGCCGTCATTTGTGGCCGGTTCGGCTCAACGGGTGCTGGAGGACAGTGGCGCTCAGTCTGTCCCCTCCTGGGCGGCGTCAGTATCTTCCGGCCCATCCGATGAGTCTGTTCAAATCGTCAACTTCATCGTCTCCAACGACAACAACGCGCTCTTTTCTGTACAACCGGCGATCTCGGCAACGGGCGCCCTTACGTATACGCCCGCGGCAAACGCCAATGGCATCGCAACTGTCTCCGTCCAGATTCACGACGACGGTGGAACGGCAAACGGCGGCAGCGACACGTCGGCCGCACAGACCTTCACCCTCACCGTCACGCCGGTTAACGATGTCCCCTCCTTCACGAAAGGCGGGAACCAGATCGTTCTTGAGGATGCCGGGCCGCAGACCGTAACGAACTGGGCAATCGCGATATCCGCCGGCCCGGCGGACGAATCGGACCAGACGGTCGATTTTATCGTCACCACTGACAATGGCACTTTGTTCCAGACGCCGCCCGCAATCTCTGCCACCGGCACGCTCAGCTACACGCCGGCACCGGACGCAAATGGCCTGGCCACCGTCAGCGTGCAGATTCACGACAGCGGCGGAACGGCAAACGGCGGAGTTAACACGTCCGCAGTGCAGACCTTCACGATTGCTGTAACCCCCATCAACAATGCCCCAGTGATCGATGGGCTCTCGGACAGGACGATTTTTGAAGATGCCGGCGTGCAATCGATCAACCTCACGGGAATCTCGTCCGGCGCGTCGAACGAAAACCAAGTGCTGACGATCGCCGCCGTTTCGGACAACCCGGCACTCATTCCCAACCCGGCAGTGACGTATACCAGTCCAAACAGCACAGGCGTACTGGAGTTCGCGCCCGCTGCGAATGCCCACGGAGTGGCTGCGATCACCGTAACGGTTCACGATGACGGCGGTACGGCCAACGGAGGCAGCGACACGACGATAATCGTGTTCAGTGTGACCGTTCTGTCCGCGGCCGACGCACCGATGGCACAACCGCAGTCTTTGACCACGAGCGAAGACACGCCGAAGGACATCACGCTCGTGGCGACCGACGGCGACGGCGATGCGCTGACCTACAGTGTCCTGATCCTGCCGGCGCACGGAATCCTGAGCGGCACGGCCCCGAACCTGGCCTATATTCCCGCGCAAGACTACAATGGGCCGGACAGCTTCAGTTTCAAGGCAAGCGATGGCGGCCTGGAGTCCAACGTGGCCACGGTGTCCATCACTGTCACTCCGCTTGCCGATCCTTCCATCACGTCCATCAGTCCCACCCAGTCAACGACTAGCGCCACGCCGTTCACGTTGATCGTCGCTGGAGCCGATTTCAGCAGCAGCTCCGTGGTGCAGTGGGGCAGCATTGCCCTGGCGACGACCTTCGTCTCCAGCTCGCAGCTCACCGCCACCGTCGGAACCACTCAGCTTTCCGTGCCCGGCGCCTTCCCGGTGACTGTGTATACGCCAAATCCCGGGGGCGGAACCTCAAACGCCATGAACTTCTATCTCTATTCCGGTGCTGCAACGGCGGCATGGACCGTCCTCAATACAAACGACTCGGGGCCCGGTTCACTCCGCCAGGTGATGGCCGATGTTCGCGCGGGCGAGTCCGTCCAGTTCGACGCAGCCGTCTTTGACCTCACAGCGTCGGATGCCGCGACCACCATCAACATTCGAAGCCCGCTGCCGCCGATGGACAAAGGCGGGGTCACCATCGATGCCCAGGACCGGCGCGTCACCATAAACGGCAGCGCCGCGGGTTCGACCGACGGTCTTGTGATTGCCTCAGACTCAAACCATATCGTGGGGCTGACAGTTCTCGGATTCACCGGGTCCGGCGTGGCCGTTCACGACTGTGCGAACAATACGCTCGGAGGCAGTCGCCGCAGCGGAACAGGGCCCAACGGGCAAGGCCTGCGCATCGCCAATTGCGGTACCTACGGCGTTCAGATCAGCGGCCCCGCTTCAACCGGAAACGTCGTCAAAGGGTGCTGGCTCGGACTGAGCGCCTCCGGCAAGGACATGAGCGCCAACCTGGCGGGCGTGCTGATCGAAGCTGGCGCGCATGCGAATATGATCGGCGGCACCAACGTTGGAGAACGCAACGCCATCAGCGGCAACTTCTATGAAGGCATTACCGTTTCCGGCTCGGGTTCGGACGACAACACCATCCTGGCAAACGTGGTCGGTGCCGCGGCCGTCACCGAGGTCTCGACCCGGGCCGTGGCATCGCGTGCCGAAGATGATCTGCTATATGGCATGCGCGGCGCCGTCGGCAATGGCAGCGCCGGCGTGTTCCTATCCAAGAGCACCAAGGGAACCAAAGTCGGCGGAGATGCCGATACGGATAGCAACCTCATCGGCTACAACGGAGGTAACGGCGTCGAAGTCCGCTCCACGGATGCGAAGAACAATTCCGCACGAGGAAACCGTATCTCGCAGAATCGCAATGGCGGCATAGCCCTCTTTGATGGCAGCAACAACGGCATCAAGGCGCCGAAGTTCATTGCCGTGGAACGGCTGCCTTCCCGCCGTGACGTGGCGTTCCGGTCTGCCGCAAGTGTGCACATAAAGGGAGCAACCGACGTGGCTTCCGGCCGCGTGGAACTGTTCACGGACCCCGGCGATCAGGGAGCACTCCTTGTCGGGCGAGCAACGGTAACCGCTAGCGCTTGGCAGATCGACCTGGATGTCAGCGAAGTGGACAACATCACAGCGACGTTCACGGACGATAGTGGCAACACCTCGCCATTCGCCGTTTTAGGCCGAGCGCCGGCGCCCCCGATTCCCGTCGTCAACAGCGCCTCGACAGCCTCGGGCGAGACCAATGCTTCCTTCAGCTACACGATCGCGGCAAGCAACACCCCGAGCAGCTTTGGAGCTACTGGGTTGCCGGCTGGTCTAAGCATTGATGCCACGACCGGCGTGATCTCCGGCACTCCGGCGTCGGGCGGCAGTTTCACGGTCGTACTGAGTGCCACGAATGCTTTCGGCACCGGAACACAAGATCTCGCACTCACCATCTCCGGGGCGAACAGCGTTCCCGCGATCACCAGCCCGCTCAACGCGAGCGGTTCGACCAATCAGCCGTTCAGCTACAGCATTACGGCCACTGGGCTAACGCCGATCACCTTCGGCACCTCGCCCCTGCCTGCTGGTGTGACGCTCTCGGACGCGGTCATCAGTGGCACGCCGACGACCGCCGGGACTTATGTCGTGACGATCTACGCTAGCAATAGCGTTGGCACCGCTAATGCCTCGCTGACCATCACGGTCGCCGAAGGCAGCGGCGCCACAGCCTCGATCGACAGCGATGGTGACGGCGTTTCCGACGCGTTGGAGGCAGCGGCAGGCACCAATCCAAACAACCCGGCAGATGCACCGGTCAAGCAAGGTGTGCTGATCGTGGACAAGACATCCATCGCGTTGGGATTCCTCAAGACAGGGAAAGACTCGATCAAAGCGACCTTGCGGCTTAGCCTGCCGGCTGGGTTCACCACGCCCAACGCTGTAGTTGGCGTGATCTTTGGCGACGATTCAGAGAAGATGACGCTGGATGCCAAGGGTAAGTGCCCGATCGGAAACGCGGCAGTGAAGATCGCAACATCAAAGACCGGCCCCGGTGCGGTGATCACCTACAGCCTGAAGCATAAAGACCTGCGAGCATTACTCGCACCGTACGGACTCACGGACGCGACGTTCGCCAAACCAGGCGTGTCGGCCACGGTCCCAGTGGCGGTTTCGCTGGTGAAGGATGCCAACAAATATGTCTACGTCGGCGAGGTGAAGGTGACCTACGTGGCCACGCAGGGCAAGACCGGGAAGGCGAGCAAGGCGAAGTAGGGATCGACTGGGGGCGGGCTTGGCGGTGGCGAGGAGCTGCGGATGATGGCGGTCCTCGGCTCGCTGCTGGACAGCGCCATGTCCCGGAACAGGTGAGCGGGGCGGGCCGCGCAGAAGTCCTTCGGTCAGCAGACGTAGCCCATCTCAGCGGTCCCGCTCAATGCTGCTCGTCTTCCATAGACGAGTGACGTTAGTTTTCTATGTTTCTGTTCATTTCTCTGCCTTCGCTTTCCCCGCCGCGCCAGGTAAATGCTTGTCCGCGAAGACAACCATTGCTTTCCAGTCCTCGAAAGTCCCGTTATGCCCGCCTTTTCGCAGAAAGTAACCGACTTTGGTGTCTAGGAGTTTTCCCGCCTCCGGCCACTCCCTCTGTGCCATGCCGTCCGTTCCCAACTGCCGATAGACCGGGTCCGCCGCAACCGCGGAAAGGAACTCGCCTCTTGGATCCGCCCACAAATCCTCAGTGGCACTCGTCAGCAGCAGCGGCCTCGGCGCTATCAGAGCCAGCAGTTCGTGCTGGTCCACTGGCATATCCGCTTCCCGGTCCGCGTACTTCTTGACGTTCCCGCAAAACCACACACCGCCCGCCAGGTTCGCCACGGTCTCGCCAAAAATCCTTTTGCTCAACGCCGCACCACCCCCTCCGGAACAATTCGACACCACCAGCGCAAACCGCTCATGCTGCGCTCCGGCCCACAACGCTGCCTTTCCAATCCGGCTGAACCCAACGAGCGCCACACGTTTCGCGTCTATCCTCGGGTTTGTCTCAAAATAATCCATGGCTCGGCTCATGCCCCACGCCCAGGCGCCCAGCATTCCCCAATCATCCACACCAATCTCGGGCCCGAGACCCCGCGGCCCTTCCTTGATGTGATTTCTGGCATCCGGCTCGATCTCGCAGTAGCACGCCGTCGCCAGCCCATATCCGTGCTCCAACAAGTAAGGCCGCAATTCTATTTTGAGGATTGGTCATGGCGCCGCGCAAGTTGGTATTGATCTGGGCCGTTGTCGGTCTTCTTGCCCGCGCAGCGGAGACTGCGGCCCCGAGGATTGAAGAGCGTCTGGATATCGCGCCTGTCTGGTCTGGGCATCCGGTCGACTAGTGCGTGATCAGTCCGTCCTCGATCTGCCGCACTTCCACATGTGTCCGAATTCGATAGGCTTGCCCGCCTTGCCGCGACGTTCTCCGCTGTAGGACCGCATACCCGAGCTTCTCGAAGTAGGCGGCCGGCGTGAATGGCATTCGCAGTAGTACGCTACAGCCGCGACACCGGTCCTGCCCTAGTCCCGCGCATCGTCTTCGACCGCTGGCCCGCGATGATAGTGAACCCGCGCGTTGCTTCGTCATCTGGCCCGCCGACGCTCTGCCGCAGACGGTTGATGATGCCGTTTGAGCCTGCCGACGGCAGCTCCGCCACAACCTGGTAAGCGCCGACGAGGCGCTCTGGTACGCAGTATCGAACCCCTTGGCAACCAGATTCTGCGAACTTAGTTCAGAGCGATCTTGGTGGTGCGGCTCTGCGCGGGTGCTTGCGTCGCGCCGGTCTGAGGGTCCACCTTTGGAAGCTTTACGCTCACGTTTCTGACGATCTGAGCGTCGCTGCTCACCGGCCGTTGCCGCGGCTGTCCAACTGCACACGATCGATAACGTCTCCCACTCCGACAGATCCAATCCGCTGAGGTCGGTCAGGTTCAAGCCAACCGGCAACTCGATCTCCGCATTCAGCGTTACGATGTCACCTTTGGCGATCTTCTCCGGCGAGAAGCCGAACTTGCCTTTCATGCCATTAAAGCGGATGTGGTTGGTCGATGGCGGAGCCGTAAAGTTGTCCGCGGCACCGGTTTCTTTGTTACTGACTGCCAGCGTGCGCCGAACCTTTTGCGCGGAGTCGTCGCGCCTGGGCGACCGTTACTTCGTTCCCTTCCAAGGTGGCAGGCGCGGGAGTGCGCATGGCGACCGGTGCGCCGCCAAACTGCGAAGATATGGAAGCATTCCACGCCCTGCTGGTGGTCTCGAACAAGGGACAGAGCTCTTGTATCGAAGGTGACGCCGAGGACTTGAAGTTATTATTGGCTGTTCAGGCGTGAATACGCAGCATTTCGATCTGCATCAGATCAGCAACTTGGGCACTTGAAGTGTGTTCTTATCGGCCCTTTATTTCTGCGAGAACCGTCTCGAATTCTTTCTTGGTTCGGCGCGCGATGGCCTGTTCAGCCTGAGAGAGTTCAGGATTGCCTTCGGCTCTCGTAAGCGTGTCGATGTCTCGCTGAATCTCAGTCGCGATCCGCGTCAGAGCTTCTTCATGTGTAGTGGACGCTTCGGACAACCTCTTCAATAAGGGCATGCGCGCGTCGGTCCAGCGTTGTAGCGCAAACACGGATGGATAAATCCCTGGCCGTATGCGCGCTTCTGAATCCGGCGCGAGCGGGGCCGATGCAATCTTGGCGCGGTCGGCCAGCGTCACATCCAGAAGCGCCGCCTCATCGGCCGTCAACAGGCCGCTTTTCGCCAGGCTTGCCACGGCGGCGCGCGCGGATTCCAGCTTGCCGCCAGGGCGAGCCTCCGTGCCCGTCGCATCTTCGGCCCACATTTCTTCCAGCGCCTGCCAATGCGCATCGCGCGCGAGCGCCGATTCCTTCTTCGGTTCGGACTTGGCCTCGACTTTGGCGCCGGCGGCCGGAGTGCTCTTCGGACGACCTTCGACCTTTGGTCTATCGGTTTGCGGAGGCTGCGATCCGCACCCAATAAGGAGCGCGATTAGCAGACAAATTCCCGTCGTGGGGCGGGCGTCTCTGCGCGCCGGTTTTCGCAATCGCAGCATGGGCGTAGCTTAATTCCTATGATTCTCAAAGCAACAGCGTCGAGTTCTGCGTTTTCGCCAAAGCACTCTTGCGCTTCCAAATTTGAGCGGCCTGAGGTTGACCTTGGCATCACAGCTCCTATTCTTGCGTAGATCGGCTTAGTTCTTGCATAGGCACGCGCGGATTTCCGAGTAAGCACGTGGCCAGCGGTAGTCTGCACCCGTCTCGGTGTGTGCGTGCCGTTTTCTGCGGCAGGGCACGTCGGTGGGGTGACGGATATTGTCTGATTTGCGGAGGGGGAAGCTCATGGCGCAGTTCAAGCGTTCGGTCTACGACCTTGTCTGGACGGGATTTGCGCTGCTGGTGAGCGCTGCGTGGGCGGCGTCGCCGACGCCTCGTCAGGATCTTCCGGTGTTTCAGAACACCACCTATGGGTTGGCGCGGAATTCGACAGGCAACATCATTTACATCGGCGGAAACATCGTTTCCGGCGGTCCGGAGACCGGAAACTGCGCGCTCCTGGACGCCGCTTCCGGCACTGGAAATTTCAGTTTTCCTAAAATACTGGACCCCGAAAGTCACGTCAGCGCGATCATCAGCGACGGAAACGGCGGCTGGTTTGTCGGCGGACGCTTCAAACAAGTCGGCACTGTCGAACGTCACGATTTGGTGCACATTCGGGCCGATCAAACGCTGGACGAATCCTGGGCTTCACTGACTTTTAACAATCCTACCGACGCCGCCTACCCTTTCTACCCAGGCTTCCGCCAGATCTACTACGGTGTGCGCTGCCTGCTTCTGGTCAATGGCACTCTATACGTTGGCGGAAACTTCGCCGACGTGAGCGGCTACAACCGCAAGTATCTGGCCGCTTTCGAAGCCTCCACCGGCCGACTGCTCGGATGGGATCCGCAGATCGACGACACAACGGCCGGCGCCGATACGAACGCCGTCTCCGGCGTGAACGCGCTCTCCGAGTCCAACGGAGTCATCTACGCAGCCGGCAAGTTCGCGTTTATGAAAAGCGGGCACGAATTCAAGGCGCTGGTCTCCATCGATACGATGAGCGGCGATGTCAACACAAGCTGGCAGCCGGGCACGATGCAGACAGGTGGCGGCGAGCCGCAGTGCTATTCGGTGTTGGCTCATGGCTCCGGCGTATTCTTCAGCGGCAACTTCAACGCTATCGGCGGCACACCTCGCTCCTTTGCCGCGGGGCTGGCCGTGTCCAATGCCGGCCTCCTGACCTGGAACCCATCACCCACCGATGGGGTGTTCTACAGCATGCTTGCGATCGGCAGCACCATCTACGTTGGCGGCGATTTCAGTAACTTCGGTGGCATGCAGCGGCATGGCTTGGCCGCCGTAGATGATGCAAATGGGGCGTTGACAACCTGGAATCCAAACTCCGGAATCGGATCTTACGCTTGCCAGGTTTACACGATGGCGGCCGCCGGTTCGACGTTGTACTTCGGCGGCATCATCACAAATATCGGAACCGGGCAGCCTCGCAGCCACGTGGGCGCGGTTGCGCTGGCGGACGGTTCAGTTCGCACCTGGGCGCCGGAAGCATCGCTGTACGTGCGCGCTCTGGCTGTCAGCGGCGGCAATGTCCTGATCGGCGGCGAGTTCGTCAGCGTGAACATCACGGCGCGTTCGAACTGCGCGGCGATCAACATCAGCAAGAAGCAGGTTGTCCCCACGTGGGCGCCGCAAGTTGACGGTTACGTGCAGTGCATTGTTGTCTCCGCCGACGATAGCACGATCTACATTGCAGGCGACTTCACACACGTCAATGGCGTCGCACGGAACTATGTGGCGGCAGTCGATACCTTCGGAAATCTGCTGGCCTGGAATCCGAACCTCACAGACACCTCTCTGCCTAATCCCCCCGGCTACAACAGCGGTGTGCGAACGCTGGTGCTCTCGCCCGATGGCAACACGCTGTACGTCGGGGGCGATTTCACCAGCGTCAACGGCACGCCGCGGATGAAGCTGGCGGCACTGAACACCCTCGCCTCCGGCTTGCCGGCCGGCACACCGCGGACGTACCCGAACTACGCCTTTACAGTGAACGATGACGTGCTGGCGCTGGCCTTAAGTGGCTCGCGATTATACGTCGGCGGCAAAATCAGCGGCTATGGTGTCGCGATCAATCTTGCTAACGGTCTCAACACGTCTTGGTCCACTAGTTTCGGTGGCCCCGTCAGCACCCTGCACATCGGCGAAAACGGCACGCTGTACGCGGGCGGCAATGAACTTTCCGCGTTTGATCCCGCTACGGGCAACATGAGCGGCCCGGGTTCTTGGCCGAGTTTCAACCAGATTTACGCCTTGGCTCAGAAAGGCACGCTCCTCTACGTCGGCGGAAACTTCTCTTTCCCGAGTGCTAATTTGGGCGCTGCGGACACGCAGTCCGGCCAGTTGCTGAATTGGAAACCCGATCCGGACGCGCGGGTGCAAGGCTTGCTGGCCGATGGTCAGAAGCTCTACGCAACCGGATATTTCGGCATGTTCAACTCCCAGTCCGTCTTCGTGAACACGTTCGCTGAATTCGAGAATAACGCGCCGGTGGCCACGCCTCAGTCCGTCAATTTTGCCGAGAACACATACAACGCGATTGCGTTGGAAGGCGTGGATGCGGACGGCGACGACCTTGCATTCCGTATTGAAAGCCTGCCGACGAACGGAACGCTCTATCAGACCCAGGACGGCGCAAATCCCGATTACGCTGCGCCCATCACAGGCGCCTTGCCAAAAACGGTAACTTACGCCGGCCACGTCGTCGTCTTCGTTCCGGCCGACATGTACACGAACGGACCGGACAGCTTCACCTTCTCAGTGGACGATGGCGTGGCGCCAACGTCTACCGCGACCATTGACATCGTGATCAACCCCGTGAACAACCCACCGACGCTCGATACCGTCACTGACCAATCTTTCCTGGAAGACTCGGGCTTCCAGTTCGTGCCGCTGACCGGCATTGGCACTGGCGCATCGAATGAGTTCCAGACGCTCAGCGTTGGAGCGGTCGTCACGGCCCGCCGCGACCTGATCCCCAGCGTAACGGTTTACTACAGCAGTCCGGACGGCACAGGCTGGCTGGGCCTTAGCCTGGCCGATAACACCATCGGCACCCTAGCGGGTGGAGACGCCGCGACAGTCAAAGTAGTCGTGCGTGACGATTCTGGCGGCGAGGTCTTCCGGGTTTTCCAGGTGGAAGTGCAACCTGTCAATCATGCGCCTACGCTCGATACGATTGCAGATCGCAGCATCAACGAGAACGCCACTCAGCAGACGGTTTCGCTCGGAGGGATCAGCCCTGGCATCGCCAACGAGTCGGCCCAAACGCTGACCATCGCCGCCACATCTGACGCGCAAAGTCTGATTCCAAACCCGGGCATCACCTACACGCCGGGCAGCGCGACGGGCACGTTGACCTTCACGCCGGCGGCCAGCCAGTACGGCAGCGCGATCATTTCCGTAACGGTGACCGACGACGGCGGCATGGCCAACGGGGGCGTCAACGCGGTCACCAATAAATTCAAGGTGACTGTCAATCGCGTCAATCAGCCGCCGACGATTTCGAGCATTACGGATCAGACGATTAACGAGAAAACCTCTACGTCCGCCATTTCGTTCACTGTCGGCGATCGCGAAACCGATCCGAACGTCCTCAATCTGAGCGTCGCCAGCAGCAACGAGTCTCTCGTGCCGCTTTCGTCGATCGCCATGGGCGGTTCGGGTGCTTCCCGCACCATCACGATCACGCCAGTTCGCACGCTTTCAGGTTTCTCGAACATTACCCTGCGCGTTTTTGACCAGGACGGCGCAAGTGCGGCGAGAACATTCCGTTTGAACGTCACGGAAGTTCCTGACGCGCCGGCCATCGGCGCCATCGCCAATCAGACCATTAACGAAGACAATGCCACCAGCGCCGTTCCGTTTACGGTGAGCGATGAAGAAACGTCTGCCGCCAACCTGACCCTCACTGGCAGCAGCTCCGATACGAGCCTGGTTCCGAACAGCGGAATCGTCTTTGGCGGCAGCGGGGCCAGCCGTACGATCACGGTGACTCCGGCGGCCAATCAGTTCGGCACGGCCATCATCACGGTGACGGTGAAAGACGACACGAATCTGACCGCCAGCACCACGTTCGCGGTGACTGTGCTGCCCGTCAACGACCCGCCAGTCGCCAATGGCGGCAACGTGGCCACGCCGGACGATACTCCGGTGACGATCACCCTCGCGGCCACGGATCTCGCGAACGAGAACGAAACGCTCAATTTCATGATCATGACCAGCCCGTCTCAAGGCACACTCGGCGCGCTGAACAGCGATCACACGATCGTGTACACGCCAAAAACTGGCGCGACCGGGATCTTCAGCTTCACCTATGAAGTCAATGATGGAGCGCTCGACTCCAGCGACGCAGCCGTCAGCATCACGGTGACGGCAGGGAAGGTGCCCGCGATAACGTCTTTGAGCCAGACCAGCGCGGTGGTAAAGGGCGCCGGCTTCACACTGACTGTGGACGGCTCCAACTTCACCTCGGGTGCGACAGTGCTGTGGAACGGCGCCGCCCTGCCCACGACGTTTGTTTCGGCGACGCGAGTGACCTCAACCGTTGCCACATCCAATTTGTCTACGGACGGGAGACTGGACGTCAAAGTCCTGAACCCGGCTCCTGGCGGAGGAACCTCCAACGCGGCTTCGTTCTATGTGTACTCCGGGCTGACCGCCGGTAGCTGGATCGTTACCAACACCCACGATTCCGGCTCCGGTTCGCTGCGCCTGGCCATGGCCTCCGCGCGCAGCGACGACGTCATTCAGTTCGATCCGACGATATTCGATCTGGTGAATTCCGATGCCGCGACAATCATTAACGTCCTCAGTCCATTGCCGGCGCTGGCGAGCGGCAGCGTCACCATTGACGCACAGAATCGTCGCGTAACAGTCAACGGCACGGCCGCCGGTTCAACAGATGGCTTTACCATTACGTCGAGCAAAAACGTGCTGATGGGCCTGACGATCGTTGGCTTTGATCGTTCCGCGATCTCAATCAGCGGCGCAGCTCAGGGCAACGTGCTTGGCGGCAGTCGCAGCGCTGGCACCGGCCCCAACGGCCAGGGCCTGCGTCTGGGCAACAATGGCATCTGTGGCGTTCATATCAGTGGCGCAGGTACGGATGGAAACACGATCAAGGGCTGCTGGATCGGTCTGGGAGCTTCCGGCAAAGATGCCAACGGCAACCTCGCCGGGATCCTGATTGAAGACGGCGCCAAGTCCAACACACTCGGCGGCACCGGAGCCGGCGAAGCCAATGTCGTCAGCGGGAACACCTATGAAGGGATCACCGTCTCCGGTGATGGCACCGACGGCAACCTTGTCGTGGGCAACATTGTCGGTGCGGCGGCGATTCTGGAGAGTTCAATTCGCGACGTCGGCTCCCGAGCTGAAACCGAAACGTTGGGTGGCCGCACCTCTGTGCGCAACGGCAGCGCGGGTGTGTTCCTCTCGCGCGGCACCAAGTCTACGCGCGTGGGCGGCACGAACGCCGGCGAGCCGAACCTGGTTGGCTTCAACGGTGGAAAAGGCATCGAGGTCCGCGCCGTAGCCTCGAAACGGAATTCCTCCCGCGGAAACGCGATCTCGCGCAACCAGGGCGGCGGCATTGCGCTTTATGACGGAAGCAATCAGAACGTCCACAAGCCGGTTATCGATACGATGGAACGCTTGACTGGCCGGTCCGTCGCAACGCGCGGAACGGCGAGCGTGAAGATCAGCGGCAGTTCCGATTCAGCCAGCGGCATTGTGGAGCTGTTCACGGACAGCGGCGAGCAGGGCGGCTTTCTGGTCGGCCGTGGCCCGGTGAGCGGCGGCAAGTGGGAAGTCACGGCGGACGTGAGCGAGACCGACAACATCACGGCCACCTTTACGGACGACAGCGACAACACGTCCGAGTTCGGCGTCATGGGCCGAGCGCCGGCTGCGTCCGGCGGATCGGGCAGCACGGTTGACACCGATGGCGACGGCGTCCCGGACGCACTGGAAGTTCTGGCGGGCACGGATCCGAACAATGCATCGGATGCGCCAGCGGTTCAGGGAGCCGTTGTCGTTGACAAGATCGGCGTTTCGCTGAGCTTTACGACCGGAAACAAAGATGCTCTTTCCGCCACGATGCGCCTGATCCTTCCCGAAGGCTACATCAATCTGGGTGCAACCGTTGCCGTGCAGTTCGCCGATTACACCGAGAAGTTCACGTCGTTCGACGCAAAGGGCACCGGAACTGCCAGCGGCGCCACGTTGAAGTTCGCAGGCGCATCGACAGTCGCCGGACCGGCAGCCATTGGAACGCTGAGCTTCGCAGCCAAGTCCAAGACGCTCCTGACGTCGCTCGCATCGGCCGGCTTCGTGAGCACCACTACGACAACCACGCTGACAGTTCCAGTAGGCGTCTCACTGACGACGGGCGATGGCAAGAAGTACGTTTACGCCGGCAAGGTAAAAGTGTTATATAAGGCAGCTCAGGGCAAGTCCGGCAAGGCCGCGAAGGCCAAGTAAGCCCAGACCGCATGGGGACAAAAGTGCGCGCGCACGCGAGCGAATACGGCTGCGTCGCGACGCGGATCGCGGCGCAGGATCTTCCGTCGAAGAACATCGGAAGGAGCCATGTATCCTCCCTGCCGAGTGGTCTTTTCGCCGACGAAACCCAACTACGGGCCGCGTCGAGTTCATCGGTTGCCATGTTAAGCCGATCTTTTTCCCACGCCATGTTCGGCCGCTGCTGGTCCAGCAGAGACCCGACAAGTTGCGCCGCCCAGCGATGGCGTGCGCAGCGGCGTTAATCGTGCATTCAACCTGGGTGCGGATAGAGGTGTTTAGCCCAGACAAGACTTCTGCAGATTCCCTGGACGGCAGACAAAACGCGGAACAATTCGCCCGGACTGGGCGTCCTGAGAGCTGTAACGCACCGGGGCGGCACAGCATCCCGAGGTAGCCCCGGGAAAGGATCGCGGCGACTCATCGAAGCGCTGGTCTGACGTCAGAGCGGACGGGTGGACGTCTGAAGGCATGTGGGCTCCCCGTGAATGATCGCCCACAACGGCCTTCGCTATGCGACCAGCGCGCTATCTGGCGATGCTCCGGGTCTTTACTTGCCCGGCCGTGGTGCGAAATATCGGATTGGGGTGCGAATTGAACGAGGGAGCATGATGTGCCCCGGGTTGCATTCCCGTCACTCGATTTGCGTGATATGCTTTGGCCGTATCGAACACTAGGGCCGCGAACATGGGCGGCAACGAACCCCAGACCATGGCTGCACCAGCGCCGCCGAAGCGCCGCTGGCTCCCGCGCCTGCGGTTCTCGCTGCGCACAATGCTGCTAGCCAGCGCGGGCATGTTTGCGGCGGGTTGAGGGGCGGTGGGGGGAGTTCTGGATTATGTTCGAGCACGTAACTTCAATTGATCGGGCTCGTTTATTGTGCGCAGATGATGCCGCCTCGGATGTGGCAGCTAATCTTACCGCTGGAGCAGGCATGGTCCAAGCGGCAGCCGATCGCTCCCGAACTGCGCCAGCACGTTCAATGCAAGGTTGCATCTTTCCAGGAGGACGAACGAAACAAGAGAGGTTACCTGCCGGGGATCGACGTGGAACCGGGCGTCCGGGCCGCGATCAACCGTCAGGCCATCCGCCGGGCGCTCGAAGCGTGCCGGCTCTTGGAAGTTCGGAGGGGCCGAATTGCTCTACCCTTTACGCCCTGAAACCGTGCAAAGATTCCGGCGGCGGCACACGTGTGCGTTGGGAACTTCCGACGCCCGCCATGAAGACAACTGCAATCAACTTCCTGAAAAGAGAGGGGCTTTCCGGTGGACCAATTTTCGTGAGGGTTAAACCATGACCGTTTGCGGTTGTAGTATACTAATGTACTCAGAGCCGCTTGTTACGAACTCTGATGCTGAGCGGGCGATAGAGGGAATTATTTCTGTTCCACTTGAGCGAGCGCAAAAGAAGTATAATCGTCTGGTCCGTAAATTGGACTCATTGCCTGATGCGTGGCGACCAAGGAAAGAGGGTGCTCCAGTTCTGAGAGATGAGGGGGTGATGTACGCCGCGACGCTGACGCGGTTTCTCCCAAGCGGAATCAGGAAAGCTCACTTGACGATCAATAAGGCAATCGTAGACCCATGTCGTGTTTCGGACACTCTCAATATAGACTTTAGTTGCAGTACTCTCCCTTTTGGTCACGTCGCTGAATGTGTGCTGCCTGTGTTAATATCCGCATTTGACCCTTGCGAGGCAGAACTTCTGGCAACCAGCGTTATTGCGGGCATACGAGTTGGCGAGCGTGCGTCCATCAGAACCTTTTGCGGCGTTCAGTATTTTGCAGACAGACTGCTCGCCCGAACCCTCGGAATACAACGTCAGTCCGTGATCAGGTGTCTTTCATCCTTGGCAGAGGATGTCATTGAGTCGAACAACGGTGTACTTTTTGTCTTTTCAAAAAAACCGTTGTCGTTGAGCGCGACGAAGAGCCTTACGAAGAGTGCGTTAGCTGCACTCAGTGTGCAGGTCCATCGACTTTGAACGGGGCGAAATGACGCGGTCGCGGAGGAGTGAGGGCAGGGATGGCGAGACGTGGACGGAGTTTCCCTGCGGCGGTGTTCTGGTGAGCAAAGCCAAGTTGTCAAAGAGGCGGGCAAGATTGAGCAGCGGCTCGGACGCGTGCTGCTGCCGCAAAAACCTGGACCGAAACGGAGGGTGGCCGATGCAACGACGCTTCCGCTGTTCGACTGACCGGTGGCCCGTCCCCAGATCTCCGTGCAACCAAGGAAGTTCCTTGTTGTGCCAGTCCCACTATGACTCTGATGGAGATCACTATGGCAACATTATTACAGATCATGCGCCGTGTAGACGTGGAAGGTTTGCATCTCCTAATGCCGAAGGGGTTGCGTATTCTCAAGTTTGGCACCGGATGTGGGAGATTGCTCGCGGAGTCCGCCGATCGACGGACATCGCTTGCCGTCGCGTATGAGGACGATCCTAGTGTCATTGACAATAAGGAGCGACTGGTTCGCATGCTGCCGCCCCAGGGTTTTAGTGAGCCAGAGTCTACGGTGGTGCGGCAGGGCGCAGTAACACTTCCCTACGATGGATATGAGCGCCTTGTCCAAAAATATTCGGAGTACAAGGGAGTTCGCTGGTTTGAATGGTGGTTGTGTTTGCATCCGCAGCCAAATGCCATTCTGGAGGTTGACATAACGGGTCCGGGTCTCTTCAGCGAATGCGAACGGCTCTGGACAGAGGTAGTTCGCTCAATCCGGCTAGACCCTGACTTCAAACCTGCGCCGCTGCCACCAAAGCCCACAGCAAGGGTCTCCATCGGTACAGACCACAACATGTTTGCAATCGGACCTCAGAAGCTCAAGCTGGCCGCCGCGCCGTTTAGCATTAAGGGCGAGCTTGAGCAAGGGTTTTCGGCGGGGTCCGATTACGTCTTCGTTGCTATGCCTGGGGAAAGCCTGGAGTGCGATGTTCAGGTGGAGTTCAGGAAGAGGGCCCCAGATTTCACAAACGCAGTGCAGGCGTTCTCAGTTCCGTTAGCTGTTGCGAAGGATGACGATCTCTATGTTCACGTGGTATCGGGGCCTGTAGCGCCTCTACGCATCAAACGCGGCAATTACGATATGGTAGTGCGCCTTGTCCAAGGTGACGATGCATTACATTGGCGAGCAACCCTGACGTTTCTGCGTCGCGGGACATTGGGTGTGTAGCGGCCCGCGATTCAGTGAAACAGACCGCTGAACGCAGAACCGCTGGAAACGGAAACTGCGCGGGAGCACGAGGGCGGGAAGAAGGGAGCACGGAGTTTCCCTGCGACGGTGTTTTGGCGGGCAAAGCCAAGTTGTCAAAGAGGCGGGCGAGGTCGAGCGGCGCATGGGGCGCGTGCTGCAGCCGCAAAAACCTGGACCGAAACGGAGGGTGGCCGATGCAACGACGCTTCCGCTGTTCGACTGATGGGTGGCGCGTCCCCAGATCCCGGGTGGCTAGCCGGGTTCCGACAACTCCGCTTCGATTTCTTCGCGGAAACGCGACATGTGCTCGTCAAATGCCTCAAAATCAATGTTTGACAAAGCGTGCTTTTCGACAACATCGCGGAACCGCTGCGAGCAATAGGTCCAGGCTGCAAAAGTGCGCCCGCGAATTGTTGGCCGCCACAGGTCGGGCATTTTCCCAGCCGCAGGCAGTTCGTACGGAGTGACATAATCGGTGCGCGCATATTTGCCGGTGGGGTAGTCTGGGACTATCTCAAACCGGCCAGCGACTCGCGCGGCGTAAAGTTTTGGCGCGTCAACAATGCTTGATCGGTCCCTTGCCTTCGTGATCACGTCCTCAGGTTCACCGCCTCTGGACCTACCTCTATGCTTCCCCTTGGTTGCGATCTTCACAATCTCCACGCGGGAGAATTGCACGCCACTAAGCCTGTTCTTCCGAATAACCGCCATCGCTCTTGCCGACACAAGAAACGGCACATCGCCATCTCCGCCGTGCAAGAAATCAGGCGTGAGGGGAGAATGGAGTTCTGCCAGGACGGTTGTGCTGTACTTCGGTCGCGGGTAACCACGTTTTAGGATGTCATGATATCCGCCCTGCCATTCCTGATACCACATCCCGTTGACACGGATACCGGCACAATCGCCCATCTGGTCAGGAATAGGAAGGAAAGCCAGATTCATCTTTACCTCCTCTCGGGAGATCTGGGGGCGGCCCACCGATCACTCGAACAGCGCGAGCGTTCCCGCATCCGCTCCACTCCGTGTGGGTCCTGGCTTCTGCCGCTGCAGCCAACACGCCGCCGCCCCTCAACCCGCCGCAAGCCATCACCACCACTGAACAGGCTGACGACTAAACAACCAACAGCAGAGTGTCGCAGTGGTGAGGAAAACGCCAACGACAAACACTATTATGAACTCTTCAGGGCTTTGACGCTGAGTCACGGCAACTGCGGTAACGACGCCACCTAGCCCAAGGAAAATCAGCGAAAACGCGGCGAGGTATCCGAGAGGCACGCCAATGCCATACGCCACCGGCAGCAGCGCTGCCGGAAACAGTACGACTGCCGCGATGATCAGCCAGCCATTTCTCTGGATTCGAGCTTCGCTATCCACGACTCTCTGTCCTCAACTCCGCCGCAAACACATAGCGCCGAAGCGGATCTCGCAATTCGCGACAGTGGAGGCTTACGCGTGTTTGAGTTTCTCCTTATCCACCCAACACAAGTCTTCCACGCTCATTACCAGAAATTCAAGCAGCTCATTCAGTTCGGCTGCCTTCGACGGGCAGCGCGAGCTTATCCAGAACTCGACGTGCTTTCGCCGATGTTGCACAACGCAGTAACGACCAGAATCCAAGACGACAAAGGCATACTTAACCTCGCCCAAATCATCGACATCAGGCACGAATCGGATTGCGGAACGATTCTCCAGTTCCTCTGGGGACATGAGCGTCGCCGCGATCAACAAGTCCGGTGCCAGGTCCTTAGGCGGCAGGTCTGTTGTCGCAGAGCTCATATTTACTCCTCGCGTTGCTCCGCCGCCGCTCAACTCCCCGCAAGCAGAGTGCACCGGCTCACCATTCTGTACGTACCGAGACGGTCGGTGAACCATCCTTCTGTAATTTGCTTCGGAGTTTTCTCAGGTTCTGCTCCAAGATTGGTCCGGTTTCCCATCACGCTGTTCGTTGTGGCTGAGTGACCACACAACGCCCCAGAGTCTGTGTCCACGGTGGCGGCGGAATGCTGCCATCTGTCACCGTGTGAAGACCGCACCCCTGTTTCCGACATCTGATGTGAAAGCTGTCGTACCCAAGAACCAGGGGCAGAAACCGTAGCCAACGACCACAATATGTAAGATCAACCGCACCACCGCACTCGGGGCACCCCAAATTCATCACAGCAGTCGCGTCAGCAGATGTCATTCGCTCAAAGAACACGTTGTGATCCATAACATAACCCGACACACAGCCCCGAATCGATAGCCTGGATAGCACCTTAGGGCGCAAACTGCAGCGTTGCTGCTCAGCCTAGCCGCCCGCCCTGGCGCTGCAATCACAGGTTGGAGGCCGGGCCGGCGAACCACAGACATTCAGACAGTTGATGCATCGGGTACAGATTCATCTCGCGAGCGCGCGCCAGACTGCGCGATTTTGGGCCAGGTGTTCAGCTTGACCGCCTCAACCCGAACTGGACTTGTGTGTTAACTTTCATGGGGGTGTTAAGGAGAGTCGGAGAGAGTTCGCATGGGGTTCCGACCGGTCGGGGCCATTTTGGGGGCTATCGGTCTGGTATCCTCTACCAAACAGAGAGTCTCGTTCTCGTACAAGCCTTTACCGGCACGGGGTTGTACGAACACGAAAATGCGGGTTTGTGTTAACTGGAAGGTCGTTGGATTTTGGGCGTTTGAATATTGGCTCCCCGAATTGAACTCGAACCGACAACCTACTGGTTTACAGGCGTATCCCTGAACTGTGTACGAAGCTTCGGGGTTTCGGCGCTGGAAGGATTCGCACCCAATCTGTAACGCCGTCATGAGGCGCTTAGCAATGGGCCGACTTGGGTACGCCGGCCCGCGACGTGCAGACGGCCGTGACCGTCATCCGCTTTTGCGCACCACACTCCGCCAAGCCGCTTCAACCCAAGCACCGCTTCCGGTACGGGCACTGCGCGCAGCCGTCACGTTGAGATCCGCCAGGACCGCATTCATGTCCAGGTTCAGGCTCTTGGAGATGACGCAGATGGCCCGCTGTTGGGTTTGCGTGGCGCCGATGTTCTTTTCATTGCCGTGCTGAGACGTTGCGAAAATCCAGAGTTCACGGTTCGGAAGCACAGAAAGCTGAAAGCGTGAAAGGGAATGGTGAATGGAATGGTGCCGCTTAGAATCCCTGAGAATTCGACCACCGTGCCGGCCAAAGGCTCGTCATCAAGGGAATCCCAAGTGAAATACCGCAGATACGGTCGGACAGACCGGGATGTTTCGGAGATCGGCTTGGGCGGACACCGCGAAGGCGCGGAGACTGGCGCAGGTCTGGCGCGCACGGCGCGGTTCTTCCGCTCAGCGCAGGAGCGGGCTAGAGTCGTCGGCCGTGCCCTTGACTTGGGCGTGACGTACTTCGATACGACGTATGGCTGCGAGATCGCCTCTCTCGGCGAATCACTGCGCATCCTCGGCAAGCGCCGGGGCCTCTTCGTCTCGGGCATGCGCGTGGACTTCTACTCCAACCTCGCCGCAACCAAGGAAAGCCCGAAAGCATATACGCGCCGTGAAGTCGAGACGCGCCTGAAGGAGTTCGGCTTCGATCACCTCGATCAGTTCATGCTCGGCGCACTCGAAGGCGGCGATCCGCTCGCCAACGGTCATGCTGCTCTCGAGGACACTTTCGCGGAACTGAGTCTCCTGAAGCAAGAAGGCAAGATTGGTCTCGTCGGCTTCTCGTGCCACACTCCCGACTATGCCGCTCGGCTCCTCAACGCCTTTCCGCAGTTCGACGCCGTAATGACGCCCTACAACTTCACCAATCGCGCGGCCGAAGGCGCTCTGGCAGCGGCGTTGACCAGAACAGGAGCGGCTTGGATCGCCATGAAGACTCACGTCTGGCGCGTCTACGGCATCCCCGTCACTGCTCTGCGCGCGCTGCATCCGGCGGATGGCCTGCAGTACGATCGCAACGCAGCTATCGGTCGTATGGCTCTGCAGTTCGTGCTCCAGCACCCGAAGTTGGTCACGACTGTGCCGGCGGCGAATTCCGTTGCTGCCGTCGAGGAGAATTGCGCCGCTTCGGATGCCGCCGCGCTCTCAGAGTCAGACGTGCGGCAACTGCGGGTTTATGCTGACGCCATGGACGCCGCAGACCAGATCCCTCTCGCCATCGCCGGTCTGTTGACCGACAACGTGCGCGTCCGCTGGATGGCAATCGGACACATCAGGCACCATCTGAAGTTTGAAGCCCCGGAGATAGACTGGGTTGCCGATGACGCCGAGGAGCAGGCACGCACCGTAGCGGCGGGGCTGATCACGAAGCTGCGCAGAGATCCGCGCTGGTCCGCATACGTGCCTGACGCTTTGTAGCAGTCGGTAATAATCTCCAAAAGGTGGGGCAGGAGCCGCGGAGCATACTGGCGATCACAGGCTGCTGCGCCGGTGTTGCTGATCCTCGTAGCGGGAAGCTGCGAGGCGGTGCCAATCTGCTCGTCAATAGCGACGCTGAGCGCTTGGTACAGTTCGCGGATGCGAACCTGGATGTTCTCCGGCTTATCGGCGTCGCTGATCTAGATTTCCATTGAAGCACCGTACTGCTGTGAACTGAACTCGGTACCGGGAATCGGCACCTTTTTCGAGATGTTCGCGCTGATTTTGATCATGCGGGATTCCTCCGGTTTGAAGTGGGATGGATGGCGTGCGGGCACAGCCGCAGCCAGGAACGGCGGGGCTGGCCAAGTACAGGGGGGCTGCCCTTATATGATAGCGCATTTCGGGCGGCAATTTAGGCGGGCGGGTTCGTGGACGTACGCCACCAACCGCGGATCTGCCTAATTGTACTCATGAACTCTAGCGGCCAGGACGGTCGTCAGAGCGAGAGTCTCCTTGACCGAAGCAATCGCACTCTGTTACCCTCCACATATGACGAGCAAAGCCTTGCTGCGTAACATCGCCGTCTGCCTGTGCGCATTGACACTGGCTACGGCGGTGTCGGCATCGGATGAACCCAGGCGCGTGCTCTTCATCGGCAACAGCTACACCGGCGTGAACCAGTTGCCCAACGTGTTCGGCGAGATCATCAAGAGTGTTGGCCTTACTATACCTGCTATCAAGTCTTCCACGCCAGGTGCGCTGACACTCCTGAAGCAGCTTTCCTATCCGGCCAGTCTGGCACTGATCGATGAAGGCGAGTGGGACGTGGTTGTGCTACAGGGCCAAAGTCTGGAGCCCGCTATTGCCGAGAGCGACGAAGCCATCCGAGCGGATTTCCTGAAGGGCGCACAGGGCTTGTGCGAGCGCGCCCGTGCAAAGAGTCCTCAGGCCAGAATCTACTTTTACGAGACGTGGGCCCGCCACGCGGATTTCTGGAAGAGCAAAGAAGCAATGACGGCCGTGGGCAAGGACCCTGCCGAAATGCAGGCGCGCCTGCGCAAGTGGTATGACAAGGCGGCTGAGTTGTGCAAGGCGTCAGTGGTGCGCGCTGGAGACGCATGGGCACTGAACTATCAGGATCCGAAAGCGCTGCGGTTGCACGCCAAGGACAATTCGCATCCGGAGTTCAGAGGCACGTATTTGGCAGCATTGGTTTTTTTCCACACGATCTACCATCACAAGGATCTAGACGTTCGATATCGAGGAAAGTTGTCAGAGGAAGAGGCGAGCTACCTGAAGGGTCTGGCGGAGAAGTTGGCTCAAAACCCATGAGTCACGCGGGTAGTCTGTCCGGTTGAAAAGGTAAACTTTCATCATGGACGACCAACAGGCTTGCCGCGTTCGGCTCAAGAAGGTGCGTTGGTGCGTCTATCTGCTTCGCTGCGGCGATGGTTCCCTCTACTGCGGCATGACGAGTGTTCTGGCGGCCAGGGTGATCACGCACAACCAAGGGCAGGGTGCCAAGTACACTCGATCCCGATTGCCGGTCAGGCTGGCATACGCCGAACCGGCGACTTCCCGTTCCGAAGCCCTTCGCCGGGAGCATCAGATCAAAAAGTTGAGCAAGGAAGAAAAGGAAGTCCTGTGCCGACGTTGGCGTCCAGTCGGGCGAAATTGCCTGCACCAAAGCGCCGCCGTCCGTTCGTTGGCATCCCGGGCGTCGTCCCGGCGATGAGAACGATGACCTATCTTCCAACGGTTGGAAGATAGAAATCAAAGCCAAGATTCTGTATTTGATCCGGCACGGCCCTCTGGCCACCTGAAATTACCCTTTCTCCCGCGTTATCATTCTCTGGAGAGCGGCCTGCAATCAGCGACGGGTTGCCGACCTCCACGAGCGCTGGTAATGGGCCAGTGCGTGACGCAATCCACGGAGGTGCGCGCAGAGAAGCGGCGGGAAAGCGGGAGTGGATCGTATTTAGGGAAGCCCGGTGCCTGCGTGGTGCCGGGCTTAAGCCTTTTCTTTAGCTAACCGGCCAGGCCGCGCGCGTGTTCAAGGATTTTGTTTATCAGACGCTCAAGACTGGGCGTCAAGGACGCCGCGTCGTGGGCAAGGCGGAGCACTTGGAGAAAGGCGCCAACCCGCGTTTCGTGGTCACCAACTTGCCGCAGCACGAACAGGACGCGCGCACGATCTACGAGGATACCTACTGCGCACGCGGCGAAATGGAAAATCGCCTCAAGGAACAACAGCTTTATCTGTTCGCTGATCGCACGAGCGCCGCGACGATGAGGGCCAATCAACTGCGGTTGTGGTTCTCATCGATCGCCTACGTCCTGCTGCACGCGCTGCGGCGACTCGGATTGCGCGGCACCGATCTCGAACATGCGCAGTGCCAAACCATCCGCCTGAAACTGCTCAAAATCGGCGCGCAGATCCGAGTGACCGTGCGCCGCGTCTGGCTTTCGCTCGCCGCCGGTTACCCGCTGAAGCAACTTCTGTCGGACGTGTGCCAGCGCCTGCGAGCGATCCCGCTGCGGTGCTGAGAACCTTGGCAGTCGCCACTCAAGGCTCAAATATAACGAACGCAGAGATACTCCGTCCCAAAGCCGAAAAAACCGCTTTTTGGGCGGCCATCGCAGCCGCGCCGGCATGCGTCATGATCTTCCTGACGCCCCAGCTATCGCCGAAGCCCGCCGATCACCACGTTCGCGCTCAAGCTCCGCAGCAGTGAGAAATGCGGGCTAAGGTCGTTCCGCACGGCGTCAACCTCTTCCTTCGACTCACTGGACTATGAGATCCACAGGTATGGCCACCGTCTCCCCGGCCGCGGTGCGTAGCACGGCCCCGACCGGCAGACGAGCCATCGCAGCGGCCGGGGTGAAGGCCAGCGGCACCGTCTGTGATTACGTCGCTCTGGAAGCCGGCCGCCGCGAGAGCGGCGTGGATGCCGTGGAACTCGGCGTCCAGCGCGGAGCCGGCGCCAAGATTTCCGCCATCGAGAGCTCCGCCGCGAATGTACGCGTCTGGATCGAGGCAGATCGCCACCTCGGAGGCGACGCGCTGGAAGGCGCCGAGGCCGAGCATGCGCTGCTGGCCGGCGATGTCGCGGCAGGCGAGCACGCGCGAATTCCACTCGCCGTCGGTGACCGAGAACGCGTCGCCGCGGCTGAAGCCCCACATCAGCACGCCGTCGGCGCCGTGACCGAACATCGTCCACAACTCGGAGCGCAGCAGGTCAGCCCGCTGCGCCTCGCTCAGCTTTTTCCATTCAGCGGCCTTGGCGCTGAACACCTCGCATTCCAGGACGTGGGCGCGCCGGCCCGCGGCGACGCCGATGAGCTGATCAACGGCATAAGGCACGAACGCGCGATCGCTCCAGGGAGTGGGGTAAATGTCGATGCCCACTGCGTCCATCGCCCGGCTGTATGCCTCGAGGTCGGCGCAGCGGATCGCGTACCAATTGTTGGTCGGGCCGTCGAGGTTGGTGGTGCGGATCAGTTCCGGACGCACGCTCTTGACAAAACCGGCCTCCCAGCGCATGAAGTCGGCGATCTGGAATACCTGAAAGCGGCGCCAGTCCATCCAGGCCGCGACCTGGCCTCCGGTGGGCTTGCCCGGCGGGACGACTTCGGCGAAGGAGGCGAAACCGCTGCCCCACCGCCGGTTCAGTTCGGCGATGTCGGCGTGCTGGGAAGGCAGCCAGGCGCGGAAGGCGGCGATGTTCGGAGCGCCATAGTCGAAGATCCGATCCTTTGATGCTGCAGTCGCTGCTCCCCACTTCTACTTGCCTCCCCAGTTCCCAAAATGGTCAGCGGAGCGCTTGGATTACTGATTTTTACGGCAGCGGCGTGCCAATGATCAGCACTTGGCCCGAGTAATACGACTGGCCTTCGGGGAGCGCCTTGATCGTAAAGACGACGGTATGGTCGCCTGGCTTCTGCTCAGGCAGGTACCAGAAGCGTGAGTGCTTCTTCTTCTCCATGGTCTTCTGGCGCACGGCCTTGATCGGCGCGCCGCCATCGACGACCGCCTCAAGGATGAATGGCTCGCCGTAGGGGATGTCGCTGATGCCCACCGACGTGCCGTTCCATTTGACGGTGATCGTCTCGCCGGCTTTGCTGGCGCTGAACGCGCCGCGCATCATCGCCTGGGTGCGACCCTTGTCGTCGGTGTAGACGGGGTCCTTTTCCGTATCGACAGGAGTCCAACCGGCCGAGCGGACGACCTTGTCCCCGGGTAGAAGCGTCGCGGTCTCCCAGCAATTGGCCTCCATCGCCGCGGGCAGCGTATGCGCTCCCGCCGTGCCAAGTCCCTTCATCTGCAGCATCGAGCGCGCAATCACGTCGCGGTAGATATCGTGTCCGCTGTCACCGGGGTGAACGCCGTCTGCCGAGAAGACAAGCTTGCCCGCAATTGGCACGTCACTCTTGAAGACGAGCAAACCTTCCTTCTCGCGCTTGGCGATCTCGACTCCGAGGTCGATGGTGGGAATGCCGTAGGCGTTGGCGATTGTCTCCATTACACGACCGAAGGGCACGTTCTTTCCAGCCTGCAGGTCTTTCAGCATCCATTGGCCAATAGTGTAGACGAAGCAGATGTCCGTTTGCGGATTATGCTTCCAAACCTGCCGCACAACTCCTTCGACGGATTTTTGCTCGTAACCACCACCGCCGTTGACGAGGCATTCCAAAAAGACCAGGTCCGGTTTCTGCGGCAGCACGTCCGTGTGCAGACGGCAGGCGCTGTAGTCCGACCCGGTGCCGGAGATCGCCGCGTTGATTTCGATGACGTTTGCGTTCGGGAACTGAGCTTTAAACCAGGCCATCGTCTTCGGCCGCCAGCCAGCCGCCGCCGTGATGCTGCCACCGACGTACGCGATGCGCACGGGTCCGCCCGCCTGGAGCTTGGCGAAGAAGTTCGGCAACCCGTCACGCGACCGGAACTCGGCCGTTGCGCTAGGATCGTGATCGAACGTCGCCGCGCTGGCGCCCGCCGCCAGCAGCACAACCAACGAGACTCCCAGTTTCAGCATCGACCCGCGCCTCCTTTTCTGTCCAAGGCTGCACCGTGCGTCGCAGCGCATTTCGCTGAACTGCGCCCGCTCCGCCTGTAAAAAAGTGCACGTGTGGTGGGTGCCATCGGTCTGCGCCTTTTCCGTTTGCAGACCGATGCGCTCGCCATCCCCCCACGCTTCTGTCCAGCACTGCACCGTGCATAGGACATTTCGCTGAATTGTCCCGCACATCAACTGTCCAGAACTGCACGTCGTAGCGCCTTCGTCCCGCCGTTACCTCAAGCCTCAGGTCTCAAGCCTCAAGCCTCCACCCGTTCTGTCCAGAAGTGCACATGTGCCGCTTGCGATCAGTACCGCGACGGTAAGGGAGCGGCGAATCGTCGTGCCACGTCCTGTAAAAAAGTGCACATGTGCAGTTGCTAACTCCTTCACTTCTCGAAGATGACGCGCTGCCCAGACAGAGTGTCCAACCCGACTCTACAATATATGACGTTTCAGACCAAAAATGTTTGCCTGAATCTTCGCATTTTGTACGGTAAATTTAATAGATGGCCCGCCCGGCCATCGTTGTGCCGGGTGGGCGCCGCAGGCACAAGAAGCCCTTCTCAAGCGATCCGAAAGAGCACTGCGCTCCCATTTATCAGGCGTCCTGGTTCCTCTTCCCCCTTGCAAGCCCTTGTGCGTCTGCAAATGACGTGTACACTCTCCGGCACCCATGACCATCACGCCGCAGGCCTTCGTCCAGAAGTGGGGCGCTTCCACACTCAAGGAAAGCGCGGCGTACTCGGAGCACTTCTGCGACCTGTGCCGGCTGGTGGGGCAGCCCACGCCGGCGGAAGCCGACCCCAAGGGCGAGTTCTTCACCTTCCAAAAAGGCGTGATCAAAGACTTGGTCGCCGCGCCCCTTCTCCTCTCCCCTCGTAGGGGAGGGGCCGGGGGAGAGGTTCCGCATGGGTTCGCCGACGTGTGGTACAAGGAGCATTTTGCGTGGGAGTACAAGGGCAAGCATGAAGAAGTTTGACCCGCCGCCAACTCGCCAGCGTAGCTGGATCATGAGTTTGGTCGGAAGCAAGAACACCCGGCCCGAAGTCGCGGTTCGCAAGATCGTGCATGCGATGGGCTGTCGATATAGGCTGCACTGCAAAGCGCTGCCCGGTTGCCCGGATATCGTAATGCCGAAGCGGCACCGAATCATCCTCGTTCACGGCTGCTTTTGGCACGGGCACGGGCGATGTTCAAAGGCTCGAATTCCGAAAACCAGGTCTGCGTTTTGGGCTGCAAAGATGGCGCAGAACAAGCGACGCGATGCACGGAACGTACGCAAACTTCAAGTGCTGGGCTGGCCGGGATCAGTCTTTCGCGCAACGGTGTAGTAAGGAGCACCGGTGCAGCGGCTGGTTCGACATGCCGTTCCCTTGCCTTAAATAGGCAAGCAATCGTCGCTCTTCACTTGCCCCGAAGGGGTAATCTATAAAAGCCCAGGGCGAAGCCCTGGGTTGCGGACAACGGATTGTTTCAAAGCCCCAAAGGGGCGAACTCGTTTTTATGGAAGGATTGAAAATGCCTCAATCATTGGCCTGCGTTCTCGTTCACGCAGTCTTCAGCACGAAAAACCGTGAACCGTTCATCCAGCCCGATATTGAAAAGGAACTCTATCCATACATCGCGACAATCCTGCAGACCGGCGGCTCGCCGGCGTTGACCATCGGTGGCACGGCGGACCACTTGCATATTCTGTATTCGCTCTCGCGGACAAAAACCATCGCGAGCGTCATCGAAGACATCAAGAGCGACTCGTCCAAGTGGATCAAACAGAAGGGCACCGCTTATTCGCGGTTCTATTGGCAGAGCGGATATGGGGCATTCTCGATTGGGCAGTCCAGCGTCGAAGCCTTGAAGGGTTACATCTCTGGCCAGAAGGCGCACCATCGGAAAGCGAGCTTTCAGGACGAATTTCGCGATCTGTTGCTCAAGTATGAGATTCCCTTCGATGAACGCTACGTATGGGACTAAGCGTTAGTTCGCCCCGTTGGGGCTTTCGTCCCACAAAAACGTCCGGACCCAGGGCTTCGCCCTGGGCTTTTATAGTTTGCCCCCTTGGGGCAAGGCACAGCACGCTGGGCTTTTATAGTTTGCCCCCTTGGGGCAAGGCACAGCACGCTCTGGGCGGGCCGGCCTCGTTCTTTTTTGCGGCAGTTTATTTAGCGAACGATTATTCGTCCCTGTTGATGGTTACGACCGGCGCGTCGGCGGAGTGAAGGCAAATGTAGCCCAGTTTCTCGATGGACTGAAAGAAGTCTTGCATCGCTTCGCACGGGTCCGCACGGTCGCCATCGGATTTGCGCGTTTCAGCATCGCGGTACTCCGTCCAAAGATGGTCAATCGACCGTTGCGAGAGCATTGCGGAGTCCGAGTGCGCGAGATACCACGGCGAATATTCGCCTTGCGCGCCATTTTCGATGACGTCCGTGGGAATGATGGCCTGCACGTAGATGTCGTGCCCTTTGAGCAGAGACCTTAGCGACTTTACGGGCTCGTTCATAGTGTCACCCCATGGCCAACACGAATCTTAGATCGTGCTAAACCAATCCTCGTTGATCCGAACCGATTCCGTATGCTCCACCTGAACACCCAGTCCAAGCTCCTTGAGCTTCTCCGCAAGCTTAATTCCATCCACCAGATCAATGGCAATCGCGCCATCGCGCGTCGCTTCTTTGATCGCATCACGGGTGAAATACCCAGTGGTGATGAATAGTCCCTTATCGGCTCGCCCCTGCATTGCGCCGCGAAAATCCCTTATTGCAGATGCTCCGACGCTGCCTTTGTATCGTTTGCACTGAAAAACGACATGGAAGCTGAGGATACCGTTTATTTTTGCGATGCCTTTGCCGTCGATTCCGCCGTCACCAGTCCTGCCGGTCACTTCAATCTGGAAAAATCCGGTTTCGCGCAAGACGCGCTGTATAAGCCGTTCAAAAGCCGCAGGCGTCAATGTCTCGGTCAATACTCTACTCAACTGATCCTGCCAAATCTGCTCACTATTGCCCTGGTCTTTTTCGTCATCGCGAGCCGTCATAAGTGCCGCTTTTACCGGGCCGAGATTAGCCGCCTCCACTCACCACTTTCCGTTGACGAATTCCGACGGCGCGGCGCTCACCTGGCCAAAGCCACGCGGAACAGCTCGCTTTGAAGCGGTCGCTGGAGAGCCGTAAGAGCCAGCTTCACGTCGGCAGAACGTGTTTCCCGGCTTCTTGTGCCGCCACCGCAGCCGCGTCGGAGCGGCCGGCCGCCAGATCGCTATTCCCGGAAATTCTTCCACATGGACTCGATCTCGCGAACGGAAAGCGATGTGAGCACAGCCTCGCCGCCCACCGCGGCAATACCCAGAGCCGGTTTCGCGGGCTTCTGGTGAGCGATGTTCGTGATCGACACCTCACCGTGATTACCGAAGGTCTCGATCGAAAGCCGGTCCATGAGCACCCGGATTTCAATCGCCCCCGACCGCGGTTCAAGCGGCACCTGGCTATCTAGAGATTGAAGGCTGTGCTTCTTCAGATCATACGTGACCTTGTTTCCGCAAAGGTTCAGGACGACTTCACTGCACGTTGATTTCGCGATGTCGAGCTTGAGCTCGATATCGAACGCGTCGCCGTCAAGGCCGGTCAGCGGATTCTCGTCCGGCTTCAGCGTGTGATCCGCCAGCGAGAAAGGTTTCCCGCAGTACAAACGGCTGATCTCACGGACAGGCCATCGACACAGGACGAGCCCCTGCGGCAGTTTGCGCAAGGTCAACTCGCACGGGAAACTGGCTTGCTGGTTGAACGGCATGTCTTTGGGATAATCTTCCCAACCGCGCATCCACGCCATCTGGATCCGGCGCGAATCCGTCGCGGGCAGGTTGTCAAACGTCATGGTGGCATAGAAATGACGGCCATAGTCACCCTTGCGCTTCTTCGTCTCCAGAGTGAACGCGTTCCCATCGAAGCTGCCGGTCACATAGTCGCCGTTGCCGTCGATCACCACCCACTTCTTCTGGCCCGCCTCGCCAATCGCCGCGCTGGAGTCCGCGGGATCGACCGGCAGTTCGAACATGTCAGGGCATTCGAACGAGTCGGGGATCTCGGTGTTCAGCTTCGTCCATTGCAGCAGGTTGGTGGATGAGAACAACAGGTAGGCGTTCCGGATCGCTGTCCGCCCGCTCACCGTCAGCAACGACGCGCGGCGGCCCATCAGCTTGGTTGCAGTGTTCTGTTCGCAGATCACTTCCGAGTCGTTCGCGTGCTTGCGCCGCCACACCGCCGCCATCGTGAAACTCCGGGCGCCGGCGGCCAGCACGGCCGGCCCCTGTAGATACTGCTTTCCCGCGAAGTTCACTGCCGGACCATCGCCCAACGCCTTGTCTGCCCGCTTCGGCATGGCGGAAGGAGTCGCCTGCTTCATGTCGTTCCCCTTGCCGGACAGATCCTTCCAGACTGATACCGCGCCGTCGCCGCCGGCCTCGATCGTGGCGGCATCGAGATGGAGTACCAGCCCCTCGGCCGGCAGACGAAATTCCCCTTTCCCCTCGCCCAGCTTCCATTTCGCCTGCAGGCCGGCGACCACGTTCGTCGCCTCTTCGTCCGACAACGCGCGATTGTAGACCACGACCTCGGCAATATCGCCGTCAAGGAACTCAGTCCCGTCGGCCTTGGCGCCAATGCGGAAGCAATCGGCGCCCACGTTCTGCCGTTTGACGTCGAGACTGCCCGCCGCCTTTCCCCGCTGGTCCATCGCAACGACACGTCCGTCGTCAGCCATACGTACTGTTGAGCAGACCCACTCGCCGGCTTTGCATTCGCGCAGGTTGTGAAGATCGTTGTTTTCGCCGTTGAAACCGTACATCAGCTTCCGCTCATCGCCACCCGAACTCGAAGGGCCGTACATGATCAGAATCCACTTCTTGCCCGGCTCATACCAGAACACGTTCGGATCCCGTTCCGCCTGAACGAGGACCGGGTTCTTCTCGTACTTGGTCCAGTTGCGCCCACGGTCACGGCTGTAGGACATGCACTGGTTGAGGTTGTCGGTGCTGCTCCAGAACACGAGCATGGGCGGCTCCTTGCCGTCGCCGAGTCCCGAGGTGTTGTTAGTGTCCACCACGCCGCCGCCGGACTGCGTGCCGCCGAAGGGTACACCGCGCGTGTCGCCTGGTTTTTCCAAGGCCATTGCCGGCCGCAACTCCTTCCAGTGGACCAGGTCCGTGCTGATCATGTGCAGCCAAGCCGTCCACCATCGCTGGGCAAAGAAGTGATATTCGCCCTGGTTGTAGACCAATCCGTTCATGTCGTTGAGCCACCCCTCGTGGTGGTTCGGCGGATGGAGTTGGTACTTGTCCCAGTAGCGGGCCGTGATGTGAAATTTTGGGCGCAGGCTCTCCTGGTACAAGGGGGTGAGCGGCGTTGCAGGCTTGGCATCCGCCCCACCTGCAACCCCCATCCAGCCTGCCATCATCGCAATCATGAGCATCCACCTCGCAACGTGTCCGATCTTCATTTTCATCTCCTCCTTGACGACAGGAAACTTGCCTGGTTGTCGCCCACCCCCGTATAGACCGGAACCCCAACGTGCCGGCCCGCAGAAGTCCCCGACGATGCCACCTCCGGAAGTAGATCCAGACCGATCCCCGCATCCGTCAGGGCGTTTCGATCAAATACGTTGTCTTTCAAATCAAAGACGCCCAGGCTTGCGGCATCGGTTGGATCCATAAGCGGCGTCTTCCGCCCGGCAAGTCGCATGACCAAGTAATCGTGGATGGTACAGAAGCCATGAGCGTCTCGCGGAACTAGGCCATTCTTCAGGTTGTACCAGTGGGTCACCATGCCGAAGCCTGGCGCCAGCCGGTACCCCGTTCGTTCTGAAAGCTCTTCGGCGTACGACCGCGCCCCGCGCCCCAGCGGCAGTCCACCGCGGCCATCCTGCCAAGTGTACAAAGGCCCCGTGGCCGCGCCGTCCCCGCGTACATAGAGGATGCCGTGCATCTGTCCCGTCAACCCGATACCCGCAATCGGCTCGCGTGCTGCAAGCAGCTCCCCCAGGATCCAGCGCACCGTCGATTCGATCTTCGCCGGATCCTGGATATGTTCCCAAGGTCGCCGCGATCGAATCCAGGAAGCATTATCCAGGTAAACGGAGCGGATCTTCCCTGTCCGCATGTCCATTGCAACCCCGCAGATAGATGTTGTTCCGGTGTCAATGCCGATGAACTTCATCTCTGGTCCCACCCGAGTCAGTTCCGGACCCAACATGCCTTTCAGGTAGAGCGTCTTTGTTTTTTACAGTTTCCGGCATCCGTGTTTTGTGGAACTGCTCGCGCAGGAACGCCAACGCGTTCGCACCCACGGCGAAAGCAAAGCAGCTTGACCGCGGGCGACGTCCGCAGAGCTAGAGCAAACGATCGAGTTTAGTTTATTCTAGCAAAGTGGGCGTTGCCATCGTCAATACCTTGGAACATCCAAAAGGACGACACGATGAGCGGTCGAAAAGTCTTGATAGTGCTTCTGGCATTGCTCTGTGCGAGCGCGTTTTCCGCTCAGCCCAGAAATCAGCAGCAACAGCAGCAGCAGTCCGGCTCGATCAGCGGTGAAGTCAAAGACGAGCAGGGACGCGGCATCATCCGCTATGCCGGCGTGGTGCCGAAGGACGCTGGGCCTCAGAAACGCCTTGGGCTGTTCATCGGTCTGCATGGCAAGGGCGGCGATGAAAAGCAGCAGGTGGGCGAGATCGCGAAAGTCCTGGCCGCGTGCAAGCTCTCGCGCGAATACATGATTTTGGGCCTCAAGTCCAAAGGCGAAGGATGGACCGATGAAGACCATGAACCGATCGCCAAAGCCATCGCCTGGGCGCTGAAGGAATACCCGGTCGATCCCCGCCGTGTTTATACCTTGGGCTATTCCAGCGGCGCCTTTGGCGTGGGCCGCTTCGCACCGCGGCACCAGAATCTCGTTGCCGCCGGCATCATGCTCGCCGGCGGCCTATGGGACCCGCCCAAAGCCCCGGATGGCGGAGAGGCGGCAGTCCAGCTTTACCTGATTCACGGCGAGAAGGATACAACGGTGCCGGTCAAGAGCGGCCACGAGGCCTGCGAGCGGCTGAAGTCTGCCAACTACCGTTTCGTATGGCATGAACTGACCGGTGCAGACCACGGTGTCGGCGGCCCGGGATCGCTTCCGATGAAGCAGGACGCGATCCGCTGGGCGCACGCGCAACGAAACCGGCTGGTTCCTCTCAGTGACGACGAACGCAAGGCGCTCGACGAGATCACTACGAAGCTCAAGGACGGCAAATCAAGCCTGCCCCAGGCGGCTTGCGCGCGCTTGGCCGATCTCGCGGGCCCGGAAGTTGACGCGGCGCTAGTCCTGGCCAGCCAATCCGAACGCCGGGAAGCGCGGTTGATGGTCGCGACCCTGTGCCAGCAGCGCATCTATGGAAAGCCGGTCTTCGAGGCGTTGGCCGCTCTGCTGAAGGATAAGGATACGCAGGTTCGCGCCGCTGCGGCGCAAGCTCTGGGTCTGGCGGCGAATTGGCAGCACGCCGAAGCGCGCGATGCTCTGTGCACATGCGCCAAGGATGCGAGCGCCGCTAATGCCGATCGCGTGAATTCCGCCGGGCAACTGGGGGTCTGCGTACCGCTGCAGCTTTTCTGCGTAAACCGGGACGCTCAGATAAGCGAGACGTTCAACGCCTTGATGGAAGACAAAAACCCTCAGCTCAAGCAGTTGGCGAAGCTAGCCCTGGATGGGAAGCTGGTTCCTGCCGCCGGCGGTTTTCAGGTCAAGCAGTAGTGCCGATGATCAGCGCTCTTCTTCCGCCGCCGGCGATCGGGAACAACACGCCCTTCCAGCCTTGAAGGCAGCCGGGTATCATCCGTTCTCTCTTCGATCCGTTGCGTTCTCATGGAGACCACGCCGCATGCTCAAGTTCGTCACCATGGTGATTCTGGCTGCCGCCACGCCGCTGCTTTTCGCCGAGGACGGCCCTGTGCTCAGTCAGTTCCGCAGTAAGCTGCCTGAGCCCGGAGCTGTGCTGGCAACTGTCGAGGATCCCGGCCAGTTCAGCCTCGGCCTGCCGGAAGGAACCACGAGCGAGATCGTAGCCGTCGCTCCCGGCGATGGCATCCCAGGGGCGAAAGCGCTGCGCGTGCACGTCGGGAAAGCCTACCAACCCTCGTATCAGGTGCAGATCTTCAGCTCGAAGACCACCGCTGCGGTGAAGAAGGGCGATGTGCTCGCCCTCGCCTGCTGGCTGCGATCACCCGACACTGCGGCGGGCATCGCGTACTTGCGTCTGCAGCAGCCAGTCTCCCCCTGGGGCAGTCCTCTGGATGCGACGGTCACCTGCGAGAGGGAATGGAAGGCGGTCTACACGTGGAATGTCGCGGACCACGATTACCCGGCCGGCAACCTCTCGCTCGCAATTCAGCTCGGGCACCAGAAACAGGTGATCGACATCGCCGGCGCGGCGATCGTGAACCTGGGTTCCGGCGTAGACCGCAGCCGCTTGCCGCGCACTCGCATCACCTGGCCCGGGATGGAGCCCGACGCGCCGTGGCGCGCGGAGGCCAAGCGCCGCATCGAGACGTATCGTATGGGCGAACTGGCCATTCGCGTCGTGGATGCCGCCGGAAAGCCTGTTCCGAACGCGCAGGTCACGGTGACGCAGCGCAAACGCGCCTTCACCATCGGCAGCTTTGTGCAGTTCGCAAATCCGACGCGGCTGCTGACGGCGTCGCCAGACGGCGACAAGACACGCGACGTGTTCACGCGCCTGTTCAACCGCGGCACATGCCCGATCTATTGGGCCGACTGGGGCTGGCCCCAACGCAAAGATGAGTTTCTCGCCATCGGCCGCTGGTTGCGCGAACATGGCTGTTCGGTCCGCGGGCACGTCATGGTCTATCCTGGCTTCCAGTATATGCCGTCGGATGTGGTGAAGCTGAAGAGCGATCCGGCGAAGCTGCGTGAGCGGATACGGAAACAGGTGATCGAAGTCAGCGAGGCGACCAAGCCCCTGGGTTTCCGCGAATACGACGTAACCAACGAACTGCGGGACTGCGTCGATCTGCATAAGCTGTTCGGTCGCGAAGTCGTCGTCGAATGGTATGCCGAAGCGCGAAAGACTCTGCCCAACGCGAAGCTGGCGCTAAACGAGAACACAATCTTGACGAACGGCGGAGCAACGGGCGCCAATCAGGATCTGTACCTGGACTGGTATCGCTTCTTGAAGACTCACGGCCAAGCGCCGGATGTTCTCGGCTTCCAGGCGCATTTTGGCGAGTCCTTCACGGGCGCCGAGACGGTGTGGGCGATCCTGGACCGTTTCGCGCGCGAGACCGACGCCGAACTGCAGATCACGGAATTTGACATTAACACAGTGGACGAGGAAGCGCAGGGCGCTTACACACGCGATTTCCTGACGGCATGTTTCGCCCACCCGCGCATGACTGGCTTCACGATGTGGGGCTTTTGGGAAGGCGACCACTGGCTTCCCAAGGGTGCATTCTGGCGCAAGGACTGGACGCCCAAGCCCAACGCCAAGGTGCTCGAAGAGCTGCTGACCAAGGAATGGTGGACCAACGCGAACGTCACGACGGATGCTCAGGGCCGGGTGACCGTCAAGGCCTTCCTGGGCGAACACGCCGTAAAGGCCACCGTCGCCGGAACCACCCTCACCGCCAACGCTGTGCTGGAACAACCCGGCCAGAAGGCGCCTGTGGAAGTGAAACCGTGAGGCCGCTGCGGATGGGGCTCCCGCCTGCCAGCTTCAGCGCTGGCCGTCCGCTTTTTCAGGTGCGTCCAACCATTTCTGGATGGCGGCTTTGACCATCGCGCGGACTTTTTGCTCGTCTGCATCCAAGGGTGCGGGGGTGCCGCCGGAATCGAGGGTCAGGTTAGGTTCGACACACTGCCATATGTTCATGGCGAAGCTGCCTTCAATGAATTCTGTGTTGTTAATGGCCCCGCGAACGAGTGACGAATCTGGATCATCGAGCAGCTTCAGCATGTGCTGGGCCCAGCGTGTCCAGAGCTCGCGGCTCACATTGCACATGGCCGGCGGGTAGTTCAGCCCGATCTTGTCCAACGTTTGGCGTTGTACGCAGGGATTCGGATCGGCCAGATATTTGAGTCCGAGTTCGATCCGGGTGGGCCGCGCGTCAATGTTTCCGAGCGCAGCGGCTGCTTCACCCCGCCGCCGCGGATCCGGGTCCTTGAGCAAATTTGTCCAAAGAGCATTGGCCTGCTCTGGCGGGAGCACTCCCCCAAGGTAAGCGAGGATTTGCGCGCGGTTTGGCACCTTCTGCTGAACTGCGGCCATGAGTTCGGGTAAAAACTGGTCCCCGCGCCTGCGCATGACCGCCGACTGAAATGAGCCTGCCCGGCTAGGCCCTTTCATGCACTGCAGAAGCAGATCCCGCGAACCGTGCTCTGCAATGATTTCTGCGGCAGCGTAGTCTTCGCGCCACCCGGACGGAATGCGCCCAAACGCTATGTCTTCGGAAATCTTGAGTGCCTCGGATGGCGCGGCCCGCGCCAGGCCGAACAGAGCCTCCGCTTTCTCGCTCTTCGGGCCATTTTTGAACATATCGAGCAGGGTCTCGGGGGACAAGTTGCCGCCCAAAATGAGGGTGCGCCGTGCCCAGAAACTAAGGCCGTCGAACGGGTGGATCATCTCAAGCGTCCATGTTTTCAATGTGTCCGGCATGGCTCCTAGAAAACCGCTGCGCCAGTCCGGTTTGCGAGGATTGTTCGCGCTGAGCACACAATAGAAGGTCAACGCAGGGAGCAGCACCGCCAGCACCGGAAGCAAAAGCATGAGCGCCCAGCGGATTCGGTGCGCGCGCCGCCGAGCCGGATCCCAAGGAGGCTTGTCCTTCTGCGACTCCTTGCGCTCGGCGCGACGCGCCAGCCACCCGGGGGCAAGCCAGAGCAGCAGGATGGCGCCGACGGTGTATGGAACCGCGAAACTAAGCGCGGCGGCGTTATGGGGGCTCACTCTTGCGGGAAATTCAAACACGAGCCAGTAGCTGAACGGTAAAGCGGCGATTCCCAGAAAAGGGATGGCCAGCCCGCAGAGGAAGCGCACCCACTCCAAGTTGCCATGTTGCCTCTTGCGCCCAGCCGCCAGCCGACTGCCCAGGAATAGGCCCACACCCAGCAACGGCGCGATACACGCAGAAAGCGCAACGATACGTTCCTTCTCGTAGTGCAGAGAACGCCGGCTGGCCCAGGTCAGAATCATGCCGAAAAGCAGCGTCGCTATGAGCAGATGAACCAACTTCAGTTGGGTGCGCCGCAGCAGCAGCCATGCAGTTCCTGCAAGTACGAACAGCGCAAGTGAGCCCGCGAGAACAAAGACCCATACCGGTGGCATGAACGCAGGCTAGACCAAGCGGCGTGCAGTTCAAGGGGCGCACAGTATCCAGGGTATGGCGTTTAGAGACGGCCGCGACGACGGCGGCCTTTTCGAAGCTTTGAAAGCGCAGCGTCAACAACGATTGCAGTTCATCGCGGTGTTGCGCTGGTGCCTGTCGTATGCAGGCGGAGATGGCTTGTTTGAACTCCGCGAAGGTGGGTAGTAATGGCAGTAGCCCCGGTCAAGAATCGTGGCGATCTCGTCGAAGCGTTGGTCTGGCGTCCGAGCGGACGGAGGGACGTCGGAAGACGTGTGGGATCCTCGTGAATGAGCGCCCACAACGGCCTTCGCTTGGCGACCATCGCGTTGTCTGGCAGAACTTTCCTGCGTTAGCCCAGGGCTAGGTGCCACCGTGATCGGCCCGCGCACCGTTTCGAGGGTGCGCGGTTTGTCCGACCATTGCAGGTTGCGCCCGCATTTACAGCGGCCCTGTTTGGTGCATTTGGGCAGACGCATCGATTCGGAAAGAGCCCGCGACATCAAGGTGCGGGCCGCTTCATCGCCCGTGCGCACGGCCGCTGCTTCGACCGCATCGAACGAAAAGGGTACAGGGCCGCTGGACTCATCTGGAAACATCTTCTTCAGTTCGGCTTCGTACTGCGCCAACAGTTTTGCCCGAATGCTCGCGTTGTCTGGATGCTCTGTCTGCAAAGCGCGCTCTCCATGAGAAGGTTACTCATGGATCGACCATTCAAGCTCGAAAAATCAGATTAATGCAACCGGCGTGACACAGACCCGGAGCTCAAAGGCCCAACATTTTGCAGTTGCATGATGCTCTGCGGCACGGATACTTACCTGTCCACGCTGTACGTGCGTACCCGTAGCTCAGCTGGATAGAGCGCAGCCCTGCGAAGGCTGAGGTCGAAGGTTCGAATCCCTCCGGGTACGCCATTTTTAACTTCAATCACAGCAACCCGTTCTGTGAAATCTACGCGCCGAGTTTCGGCGCGTTTTTCTAGGAAATCTTCAACGAGGTCCACATTGAGGTCCACTGTCTGCGAGATTTCGGACCCGGTGGACACCGTCTCCGTGCCCTCGGCGGGGTTGACTTCCTGATCCTTTTCGTAGCTGCCGTCAAGATTTCGCCGGCCGATCAGCACGTCCCAGACGGCCGCTGATGATACCCGCGCACCCACCCGGTCCATGTAATGACGCTCTTCCGTGTCGCGCGGTGCTTGGCCGACCTGGAGTCTCACCGACCCTCGGCACTGAGTTCGCCGGCCAGGCGCCGCATCCCGGGCGCGGCCATAACCGGATTCGGCGATGGCGGCGTGCAGACTTTTGGTGGCTCGGGCGAGGATCTGGCGTCGGGCATTGCGACGTCATCGGACGACTCGGCGCTCTTTGTGTCGGCGGCAGCGGCTTTTTTGATGCGACCAACTTTGGTGGATTCCTGTTCACGCTCGACGCGGCTACGGGGAGCCCGAAACCGGCGGTGATTGGCCCCAATAGTTCAACAGTGCGCAGAAGAGTTCAACATGGAATCTGGAGCTCAACTCCAGACTACGCTGTTGCGTAGAACAGTATTAAGATGTGGGCGGCAAAGACGTTACGTCGTGTCTCCTGCCGCGACCATTCTGTTTGGCATCTGGTGTGCATAGTTGTCTGGAGCTCGTTGAAAGAGCCAAGCTCAGAAGGAAGTTTGGCCTGAATACCACATTGTCGTGAGAACAACCAGGAGATAAGGGGAGAATGTCCGGTTCCGAGGCTCCCGAGGGCGAAAAAACGTGTGTGTGGGTGAGCGCAGGTTTGCTCACGTACAGACTCTGCGACCGCGATTTCGACTGCCGACGTTGCCCGTTGGATGCGGCCCTGAGTGGGCATGCCAATGGGAGGTCGCGCCTTGGCACGGCGGTATCACCGTTCCGTGATGCCGAGACTTTTCCCGACGATCGACTTTATACAACCGGCCATACTTGGCTCCAGTCGGTCGGACGGCAAGGTCGCTTCCTTCAGCGATTTGGGATTGACGCGCTTGCGGCCGTCATCATCGGCCGGTGTGAGAAAGTCCATTGGCACTTCTCGGATGGCACCGTTGCGCGTGGAGAAACCCTATGTCACATCGATCTCGGGCTAGGAACCTTGGCTCTCGGTGCACCGGTTAAGTGCGTGGTGATGAGCACGAACCGAGCTTTACAGGATGAGCCAGAGCAACTTATTGCCACCCCCTACGAACGGGGTTGGATGGTCGAGCTGGTGGTGTCAGATGCAGCAGAACTGGATGATCTACTGAAAGCAGAAGTGGCATTGGATCAGGCCCGATTGGATCTCAGACGCTTCCGCCGGCAAGCAGCCCTCCACTTGTTTGCCGATGCGCAAGGTGTCGGCCCAAGCATGGCGGATGGGGGCGAGTTGCTTACAGATCTCCGCCAAATTCTAGGTACCTCAGCCTACCTTGATCTCTTGAGAGAGCTCGTTCACTAACACCTCCCGGTGTTGATAAATTCAAGTCGCATGTAAATGAATTCAACGAACCGGCCTGCATGCTTTTTCAACGGCCGTTTTATGCTCGAGACAAGACGTTTATCCGCAAGGACATACATCGTTAGAAAACAACGCCACAGAGAAGGCACGATCTTTGCAATTACCCTTAAGACGCAGGCATGGTGAAGACCTGTTCGGGCATACGGACCTTTTCCGGAAAGAAGAGGTGGCAAATGGAACACGCTGTAGGTCGGTTTACGACGGGACTGCGTCTTGTGGCGGTCACGCTGTCGGTTTTGGTGGCATTACCCCTGTTGGTCGTGCTCGTTTTCGTTCTGCGTCCGGTCTTAATGGTCGGCATTGTCGGCGCGCTTGTGGGCAGCGTTGTGCTCTACCTTTTCAGCCCCAGATTCCGCGCGTGGTTGAATGCCCCTGCCGTGAACCAAAACCGCTTTAGCGGTTTGCGCTTGTCCCCGGACATCGATGTGCACGCCAGCCACTCCTGGGCGCGCTTTGAAGCGGAGGACGCTGCTGCGGCTGTGGGTGTGGACGACCTGCTCCAGGCCACGCTTGGGCCCGTGGAGGCCGTCGAACTGCCTTCCGTCGGCCGGCAGGTCAATCAAGGCGATTGCCTCTTTTCGCTGAGACGGGGCAATCGGACCGTGGACGTTCGAGCTCCGTTGTCAGGAATCGTGCTCGACCGAAACGTAGCGTTGCTGAGCCGTCCTTGGCTCATCAATACCGAACCTTTCACCGGCGGGTGGGCCGTACGGCTTGATGTCGGCAAGGCTCCTCAAGAAAGGCAGACGCTGCTTCGCGGGGCGCGCGCTGAGGCCTGGTTTCAGGAGGAGATCGATCGTCTGTTCAGTAGCGTGCTGGTGGAAAAGGGAGCCGCTCCTACGCTCGCCGACGGTGGAACATTGGCGGGAGATCTTCATCAGCACATCGACGACCGGGGGTGGAAGCAACTGAAAGAGACGTTTTTTGGAAACGGTGGGACGCGAAACTAGAAGACGGCCTTGCGGGTGTACATCGCCGGCACAGCGGCCGGCGCCACCAGGGGAGAGGAAGGGCAACATGGACAGAAGAGCGTGCATTAAACTCTTGGGAACCGCCGGGCTTGTTTCGCTCGTGGGACAAGAGAATGCGTGCGGGGCAGAAACAGACGCGGAGGCGGATGGCTGCGGTATCTTAGTCGATCTCACGGCTTGTCGCGGCTGCCGGAAGTGCGAAGAAGTCTGCGCCTATGTCAACAAACTTCCGGCGCCCAAAAAAGTAGAGGCTGAAGGGAATGTTGAGCGAAAAACCTCTGATAGCCAGTGGACTGCCGTAAGCGGCCACGAAACCAGTCGCGGCAATGTGTTCGTAAAGAACCAATGCCTGCACTGCAATACTCCCGCCTGCGCCTCTGCCTGCCTGACGAAGGCCCTGGTAAAAACGAAAGAGGGGCCGGTGGTGTGGCGTGCGGACAAGTGCATGGGCTGCCGGTACTGCATGCTCTCTTGCCCCTTTGACGTGCCCAAGTTTGAATACAACAGCCCTGTCCCAAAGATCCAGAAGTGCCGGATGTGCTGGGACAGGGTCGTCGAAGGACGGCTTCCGGCGTGCGTGGAATTCTGCCCGAATAAGGTTCTGACCTTCGGCAAGCGAAACGAACTGCTGGAAATTGCACGCGCGCGCATCTACCAGAATCCAAAAAAGTACGTCTCGCACATTTACGGTGAGCGTGAGGCCGGCGGTACGAGCGTCCTGTACCTGTCCCCTGTGCCGTTCGAGGAGCTTGGGTTCCTCACCAAAGTCGGGGAGAAAGCATACCCCGAGTACACCGCCGGGTTCCTCCAAAGCGTCCCAGTCGTCTTGACGCTGGTTCCAGCTTTCCTACTCGGCTTGAATCGGGTCACGCGGAACGCAGCCCACCCGGAGCAGGATTTCGTGGAACCCTCGAGTACGGAGAGATAACGTGGCCACAACACTTTCGATTTCGGATTCGCCGGCAACGACCAGCAGTCTCGCGAGATTCGTGCTTCAAGAGTTCTCGCCGAAGGGAAAGATCCTGACACCCTTCAACGTCATCACCATGATCATAATGCTTGCCACGGCGGTCATCCTCGTCGTGCGTTTTGCCTTTGGGCTCGGCGCGGTGACTAATCTGAGCCAGGATTACCCCTGGGGCATTTGGAAGAGCTTTAACGTCGTTTCTGGCGTGGCGCTCGCCGGGGGCGCTTATGTAATCACCTTCATGGTCTACATCCTTCGAATGGAGAAGTACCACGCGATCGTCCGCGTGACCGTTCTGAATGGTTTCCTGGCGTACTGCTTCTACGCGGGGGCTCTGCTCTTGGAGTTGGGCCGGCCTTGGAACGTCATCAACCCGATCATCGGAAACTCATTCGGCTTCAGCTCGGTGCTGTTCCTGGTGTCATGGCATTTCATGCTCTACATGATGGCGCAGTTGGTTGAATTCTCTCCGGCAATTGCCGAATGGCTCGGGCTGAGGAGAGTCCATCGCATCCTTAACATCCTGACGATTGGCGCGGTCATTTTTGGCATCAGCCTCTCCACGCTGCACCAATCCGGATTGGGCGCCCTGTTCCTGATGGCCAAAGGCAAGATTCACCCGCTTTGGTACTCGGAAATGATCCCGCTCCTGTTCCTGGTATCCAGCGTCTTTGCGGGCTTGGGAATGGTCATCTTCGAGGGCAGTCTCTCTCGTCGAGTCTTCCACGACCGACTAAGCCCCGAGCATGCGCGGTCGCACGATGACATCGTAATAGGCCTGGCGCGGATCGCTGGTTCGGTGATGTTCGTCTATCTTTTCCTGGTGATCCTGAACTTCATCCACGGAAAGCACTGGCAGCACTTCGCCGGCGGATGGGCGGTCTGGTTCCTGGTGGAGACGGTGGGACTGGTAACCGTGCCGATGATACTGCTACTCGTCGGGGCATCGAAGCGGCGCGTGGGACTGATTCGTGTTGCTGCGATCTTGACCGTTCTCGGCGTGATCCTTAACCGGCTGAACATCTCGATGATCACCTTCAGATGGTACGACCCGAACCACTACGTTCCCACGTGGATGGAACTGGTTGTAACGGCTGGCGTGATCAGCGCGGAGATATGGGTGTTTCGCTGGGTTGTGCGGCGCATGCCCGTCCTCAGCCAACCGCCGGCCTGGGCCGCGACACATGCGGAACCCGCTCTCGACCACGCCGCGCCGGCCCCGTCCGCGGCGTAGGGTCAACGATTGAGGAGTGCGAGGCGTGAGACCGTGCTGGCTCCGTCTTTCAAGAAACAATACACCTTGGGAAGAGTTCACGATGAAACAACAAAACCTTGCCATTGCACTGCTCGCAACCTGCCTGGCCGCCTTCATGGGTCTTGGCGAGGCAGCCGAGAATCCCGTTAAGAACCCCAATAAGAAATGCTTCAAGTGCCACAGGGACAAGTCCCTCACGCTTGCCTTCAAAGACAAGGAAGAGATATCCGTCTTCGTCGATGAGAAGCAGTTTGCTGCTTCTGCGCACGGGAAGCTCGCCTGTACGGAGTGTCACGGGCAGGCGGTGGCCAGTGACGACCACCCGGATTCAGCTTTCCCAAGCCGAGCAGCCTATGTGCGTGGAATGAACCGCGAATGCCGTCGTTGCCATGATGCCGACCTGCAGCGGGCAGACATGCGCACCGCCGCCGTTCAGCACCCGAAGAGCGACGAAAAAACGGCGCTCTGCGGTGAATGTCACGGGCCGCATGACATGCAGAAGGTCTTCGCGCAGTCTGCTGTCATTCCCAGAATTAACGAGCAGGAATCCAGACTCTTTGCAACAAAGTCCATCGAGTACCTGCTCGTTCTGTCGTACCTGGCGGCGCTGGTCGCCTTCGCCTGGCTTCTGCGGGCGTGGCATCGCAGGCGAATCACGGTGCCCGCTGCTATGCCGGCGCTGGCTGGACGCAACCTGGCAATGCCGCAAGGTTATCATCTGCATCCCGGTCATACGTGGGTGCGTCCCGAGGGCGACGATTTGGTTTGCGTGGGGATGGATCACTTTGCCCTGGGATTGATCGGTCAGCCTTCCGCGCTGCGGCTTCCCAAACCTGGAGAGCGCCTGGAGCAGGCCGAACGCGGCTGGCAGGTGCAGATCCATGGCGAGCTCGTGGATCTTCTATCGCCTGTGGAAGGCGAAGTCGTGGAGGTCAACGAGAGCGTCGTCAAGGCCCCAGGGCTGGTCAGTGAAGATCCGTACGGTAAAGGCTGGATTCTGAAGATCCGCGTTAAGCGTGTGACCAGTGCGGTCAGAAGCCTCATGCCCGAACGCTTGGCCCGCCTGTGGATAGACGAAGCCAAACAGGAACTGAGCGCCCTTCTGGGTGATGGTCTACAGCCCGTGCTCCAGGATGGCGGCGTGTTGATTCCGGGGGCCGCTCGCGAACTGGCCGGTGACCGCTGGCCCCAGATTGCAGCCCGGTTGCTGTTGACCGAGCCAGTGCAGCCCAAGGCCGGAACTCCCGTCGCGTAGAATAGGTATTGGTATGGAGTGTAGGGTATCGGGATTGCGAAACAAGCCTTATCCCATACCCGATACCCCATACCCGATACCCCAAGTTTACGGTTTCACGAGGGCGCTCAGGCACCGCGCACAGAAACGATCGGATTTAAGATCGATGCCGTCAGCGTAGGTGGAGCTTGTCATCACACACGATTGCGTCTGGCAGTGCCTCAGGTTATAGGTATGACCAAGCTCATGAACCGCCTCTTTGCATAGACGTTGGAAGAGGAGGTTGCGATCGGGAGGCCGGCCGTACATTGCATTATCCAGGCGGCGGCTCGAAACGACGGCCGCGGCCCCGTCGAGTTGCGCCTCGCCGAACACAAAAGAGAGAACCGGAATGAACAGATCCATCTCCGTAATGCCTAAGACACGAGTCGCGTCTTTAGGCATGTTGCGCAGCAGATGAGCAAGCAAGATTCGAGAGTTGTATTGCCCGCGCGAAGGATCGTAAGCCACCTCCGGATCGAAGCAAGGAGGGTGCTGCTCCACGCGCAGGCGGAAAACCTGGGCCAGCTTGGTGGCCAGAGGCGCCAGCAGGTCGGGCTGGGCGACACAATAGATGGGAACTAAACACAGCATTCAGCCAACGCTGCCCCACAAGTTATGGAAACTTGCCCGGGAATCGGGCATCGGGTATGGGGCCTCGGGTATCGGGTATCGGAGCGGATCTCGACGCAAGCCATCCCGATACCCGATACCCCATACCCCATACCCCATACCCCATACCCGACAAACGAATGCCTGCCGCGGCATTCACGTGTCAACTACGCGCTCTGTCGTTCACGCCTGGCCATCCAGCTTCCGGCGAAGGCCGTACTTCCTGATCTTGTTGTACACAGTCACCCGATCGACCTCGAGGATCTCGGCGGCTCGCGAGATGTTCCCGTCCGCCTGGTCAAGCACGGCGGCGATATGACGTTTCTCCATTTCGGCTAACGATCCCCCGCCCGTCGGCACGTTCATTCTCGGCGTTCGCACAGGCAAGTCCTCAGGCTGGATAGCCGGTGGCTTACCCATCACCACAGCCCGTTCGATGGCGTTGGCGAGTTCCCGCACGTTGCCCGGCCAATCGTAGGTCGTTAGAAGCTCCAGGGCTTCCGGGGTGATTTCGGTGATGTCCTTATCCATCTGCCTGGCGAAACGCTTGAGAAAATGGTCTGCAAGCAGCGGGATGTCCGAACGCCGCGTCCGGAGCGGAGGCACCTCAATGGGGAAAACATTGATGCGGAAAAAGAAGTCCTCGCGCATGCGTCCTTCGGCCGCCGCTTGCGCCAGATTCTCGTTGGTCGCGCAAATGATTCGGAAATTCACTTTGATCGTGCGCATGCCGCCCACGCGCGTCAGCGACTTGGTTTCCAGCACGCGCAAGAGCTCGATTTGCATCTTGCTGTTGATGGCTCCTACCTCGTCCAGGAACAGCGTTCCGCCATCCGCCATCTCAACCTTCCCCTTGCGACAGTACAAGGCGCCGGTGAAGGCGCCCTTCTCATGCCCGAAGAGTTCGCTTTCGAGGAGATCGTTCGAGACGGCGCCACAGTTGACCGGAACGATGGGGAAGTAACGGCGGTTGCTGTTGGCGTGGATGGCGCGTGCAACCAGTTCCTTGCCGGTGCCGCTCTCGCCGAAAATGAGGACGGTGGAATCGGTTTTGGCAACACGCTCGACAAGCTCCATGACCTTTCGCATGGGCAAGCTGTCCCCGACGATCTTATCGACGGACACCAGTTCATCGATGGTCTCGCGCAATTGTTTATTTTCCGTCCGGAGGCGCCGCTGCTCCAACGCGCGAACCACGAGGTGGCTGAGTTCATCGGGGTCGATGGGTTTGGTGACATAATCGAAGGCGCCCAGCTTCAAAGCCCGAATGGCCGTATCAACCGCAGCGAAAGCGGTGATCATGATCACCGCAACCCGTGCATCGATGCGCTTAAGGTGCTCCAGGAGCTCCATGCCGTCCATCCCCGGCATTCGGATATCGAGAAGAGCGACATCGTACGCCTGGTCTTGCATGGCCTTTAGTGCTTCCGTGGCGTTCTCCGCTACCGTGACCTCATAGCCGTCTTTGCGAAACCAATTAAAGAGGGAGTCGCGGACAGAGAGTTCGTCGTCCACGATCAGGATGCGTGCGGCTTTATTCTCCATGGTGTTACATCGACTCCTTACTTGCTCTTCCGGTCGCCCCGCGGTGCTAACAGCGGTCCTGTATCCGCGTCCTTTGGGGCTGTCTCTTCGCTGACCTTAGGATTCCGCGGCAGCCGAATCTCGAAGACCGTGCCCTGTCCCACTTGGGACGTGACGTGGACCTGTCCTCCGTGCCGCTCGACAATCCCATAGACCACGGCCAGCCCCAGACCGACGCCTTTTTGGTCTTCCTTAGTTGAGAAGAAGGGTTCGAAAATATGCGGCAGCACCTCAGGCGGAATGCCCGGGCCAGTATCCGCTACATCGATCTGAATATGGTCGGCCAGGCCGTGTAGACGCACCGACAGTTCCCGCTCGTTGCGGCCCAACCCGCTCATCGCTTCCGCGGCGTTGACAAACAGCGCAACCAAGGCCTGGTGCAACTCTTCGGCGTTCGCTGTGATCGTGCTCTGGCCATTCAGAAGCTCGCAATGGACGGTCACTCCGCCCATCTCAAGGTGATGGCGCACCAGCACCAGGCTGCGGTTAACAACATCGTTGACGTCAACGGAATCCAGCGCGACCCGTGTCGGACGGGAAAAAAGCAGCAGGTTCTGGACGATGCCGCCGCAACGGCGGCACTCATCCTCGATGATGCGCAGATACTTGGACCACTCTTCGCGGATGTCTTTGTCGAGCGGTTGTTCCGCGAGTTCCCGCCGCACAAGCCGGGCGTAGGTGAGTATTCCGCTGATCGGATTGTTGATCTCATGGGCAACCGTGGCGGAGAGCTTTCCAAGAGATGCCATCTTTTCCATGTGGAGCACTTGCCGCTGGGCTCGGCTGAGTTCCTCGGTCTTGGCGACGACCTTCTTTTCAAGCTGCTGCGACCATTCGGTGATTTCCCTTCTGGCGGCGCTCAGATCTGCAGCCATGTTGTTAAACGCTTCGGCCAGCCTCGCCAACTCGTGGCGACCTTGCGGCACGATACGGGTATCCAGATCGCCGCCTGCAATCCGGCGGGTTCCTTCGGTTAGCTGTATGATGGGTCGGTGAACCAGGCGCTTGACGAAAAGCGCTGCCACCACGCCGACAATCAAGATCAAAATGAGCGTAGTCCACAGGAATTGCCGCTTTGCTGTGCCAATGGACTCCTCGAGCGGAATCATCGACATCTCCACCTCGAGCACGCCCAACGCCGTTTGCCGTTTGGGGTGGGCATGACAGGACGCCGTGGCGCAAGAGTGTTCGTTCTTGATGACCGACAAGTGACGCAGAACCTCCTGCCCGTTGGCAACGCGGACGAGGTTCCGCCTGATAAGAGCGGTTGAGCTTCTTGACTCTCCAACGCAGTGGCAACTCTGGCAGGCCTCCGAGTCCTTCTTGACCTGCTGCCCAATCTCAGCCCGCTGGGCTGACATCACAATAGTACCTTCCAGGTCGTAGACACGAATGGAAGCCAACTCAGGCCCTTCGGCCAGCCGGTAAATTGTGGATTGCACCTCATCTTTGCTGTTTAGCAGCATCCCATCGCGCGTCGCCCGCTTGATGAGCTCACTGTATCGCTCGATGTCTGCTTCGACAAAGCGGAGAAAATGATCCGTCGTCGAGCGAAAGCTGAATACCGCGTGGAGCGTAAGAACCACGCCCACGGCAAGGAAGAGCGGGATAAGAAGACGGACACTCAATGAATGCAGGAACGGCGTCCGCTCCACGGTCATGGTTCTCTCCCGCTGGCAGGGAGCGTCTCCCGCGCTTCGCCAACAATTGAGGCGGGATGTTGAAGAAATCACGTTACGACCAAACGGCCAAATTGCAACATCGCTCTCAGCACCTTGGGGAATGTGGACGTTATTGGGTGATTTTAGGCAGCCTATTCATCCACGTCGGCCCGCTTGCGCAGCAGTTCCGCCGGGCTGTCTGGCGAGCCCGTCAGATCCTTGGCCCACACCACGCGGATGTCGTTCCAGTCGAGCTGCGCCGACTTGAGCACGTCATCAAGCAAACCCACGTGCGGCCCGCCGGTACGCTCGGTGCGGGAGCCCTGGCGGCTGCGATCACGCTAGGACGTTTGCATCAGCGCGTGACTGTTACGAGAGATCATGAGTCGCTCGTTTTTTGTGCAGTTTCTTTGCGAAGCTGCGCGGCCGCTTAAACGCTTGCGAGCATCTCAGCCAGACGTTTCGCCAGTGCAGCCGGGCCGAACGGCTTGGCCAGAAACTTCACGTTTCCTTCGACCGCCCCATGGCGGACCACGGAGTCCGCGGCGTAGCCAGACACAAAGAGAACCTTCATAGTCGGCCGGGCTTGCCTCAGGCGTTCGGCCACTTCCGAGCCGTTCATTCCCGGCATGACCACATCCGTCACCAGAGCATCAATGGGGCCTGGGTGTTTTGTGGAGACCTCCAAGGCGTCTTCGCCGTTTGTTGCCGTCAGCACCGCGTAGCCGCACTCCGTGAGCTTTTCGGCCATGAGGTCGCGCACATCGGCCTCATCTTCGACCAGCAGTATTGTCTCGCCATGCCCCGGCACGGATGCTAGCGCACTCGATGACATCGGCGCGGCCTTCGCGGACTCCTGCGTCACCGGGAGATAAACCTTGAAAATAGTTCCGCGTCCGACCTCGCTGCTCACGGCAACGCTGCCGTCACTTTGCCGTATGATGCCGTACACCGTCGAAAGCCCCAGCCCGGTGCCCTTGCCAACCTCCTTAGTTGTGAAGAACGGCTCAAAGACGCGCGCCCTGACAGAGTCGTCCATGCCGCACCCGGTGTCGATTACCGCCATGACGACGTGCGGCCCGGCATTCAGGCCCTCGTGAAGCGACGCCTCGGCAGCGCTGAACTGCAAAGAGGCCGTCTGGATAATGATCTTGCCTCCCGTGGGCATCGCATCGCGCGCGTTGACCACCAGGTTCATGATGACTTGCTGCATGTGGACGGGGTCAGCCTTCACGCGGCCCAAGGCCGGAGCCAAGTCCAGGATCAGTTCGACATCCTCGCCAATCAGCCGGCGCAGCATCTTCTCCATCTCCTGAACAATGTTGTTCAGGTCGAGCGCTTGCGGCTGCATGATATCCTGGCGGCTGAACTGGAGGAGCTGCCGGGTCAGCGCCGCCGCCCTCTTGGCGGTCGTGCGGATCAAGTCCGCGTCCCGCTTGCCGCGCTCGGAGCCCTCCAGCGCTTCGCTCAAGAGATCCGCGCGTCCCAGGATGACCGTCAGCAGGTTATTGAAGTCGTGGGCGATGCCGCCCGCCAACCGGCCGACCGCTTCCATCTTCTGTGCCTGGCGGAATTGCTTTTCCAGTAATTTGTATTCGGTCAGGTCCGTACACATGATAAACAGCCCGGCGAAGCGTTTGTCAGCATCCAACGTCGGCGTGGTGGAGACCAACAGCGTCACGACGGAGCCGTCCTTGCGGCAAAACCGGCGTTCGTAACGGCCGGCCATTCCTTGCGGCCCGCTTGTTAGCCGGCGCTTGTGGTCCGACAGTGCTTCCGGCGCAACCAGGTCTGTCATGGACCGGCCAACGATCTCAACCGGAGCATACCCCAGCATGTCCGCCATGCGCTGATTCACGTAAGTGATAAGGAAACGAGCATCCATGCTCAGGATGCCTTCCTGCGCCGTCTCTACAATCTGCCGGAAGCGCTCTCGGGTGGCGCGCAGTTCGTCCTCCGCCCGCTTGCGGTCGGAGATATTGCGGATGTTGCATTGGATCACTTTGCGTTGGTCCACGAGATAGACGTTGCTGACGAACTCTACCTCGATCCGCTGCCCGTCGCTGGTTTCCAACGGCATGTCTTCGTAACGGATGTATTCCTTCTTCTGCAATTCCGTGAAGTTGACCTGATTAGCGAACAGATCCTTGAGGAATCCCAGTTCCCAGACCTTCTTTCCGAGAAATGCCTCGCGTGAAAAGCCCAGCAACGCGATCAAGAACGGATTCACATCCACAACCATGCCGGTTTCGGCGTCGAGGATCAGAATGCCGTCCTTCGCGGATTCGAAAAGCCGGCGATACCGGACCTCCGACGCTTTCAGCGCTGTCTCCGCCCGCTTGCGCTCGGTAATGTCGCGCGACCAGAGCACCATCTCCTGGGTCTTGCCATCAGGATCGAGGGTCGGCTGGCAGTGGGTGTCCAACCACATCCAGGAGCCGTTCTTGCACAGGGTTCGGTGTTCGATCCGAGTCCGTTCGCCGCGCAAGTTGGCTGCGCGCGCCGCCTCGATCGCCGGCAGGTCGTCCGGATGCACGCGCTCCTGCCAGGCGGTCGCCTGAATCTCTTGTGGCGTCCAGCCCGTGACGCGATAGTAAGACGGACTGACATAAACACGGCGTCCGTCCGCATGGTTGAGTGTCACGAAGTCCTCGGCGTTGTCCGCAAGCAGCCGGTATTGCGCCTCGCTCTCCCGCAGACGCTCCTGCCCCTGGCGGTGTGCGATGCCGATGGCCAGGCTGTCGGCCAGCCGCTCCAGCAGCGCGATCCGCTCGGGTGTGAAGCGGTTCTTGCGTTTGTCGTTCAGTTGCAGCAGGCCATAGGGGTCCGTTCCCACGCGCAAGGCCACAAGCGCGACGGACTCGTATCCTTCGCCGTTGCAGCGGTTGCGCGTGCGGGTTTGCCGGTCGGCCTCGGTGGTGCTGGCGAGCAACTCGGTGGTGCAATTGCTCCAGAAACTGCCCCGCGCCGTAAAGAAGGGCTTGGCCGGGTCGAACCGCCCGCACAACACATTGCCGCACATGCACTCCAGGATCGGATAGCCCGCGGAGTCGCGCACTGGCTTGCCGGCGGCGTCGCGCGCGCACAACGAATTTTCCGCCAGGACGAAGTCGGGCGGGAAGCCGCGCGTTTCGAAGTACGGGAAGTCGTCGCCATCGCGCAGCCGAATGCCGGCGGCTTCGCAATCGAAAGTCTCGTGGAGCAGCAACGTCACACTACGCATCAGTTCGTGGAGTCCCGTCGAGGCATTCAAGAGTTGGAGGAAACGGACGGTGATGTCGCGTTCCGCTTCCATGCGCTTGCGCACCGTAATGTCGCGAAAAAACGCGAAGTATCGTCCGCCTTCAATGTCGGGAATGTGCTTCACGCTGACCTCGACATCGTAGACGCTGCCATCTTTGCGCCGATGCCGGGACTCGAAGCGGGCCGTCCCTGCGGCTTTAATACTCTCGATGTGGGCTGCGATCTCCGCAGGCGACTCCTTGGCCTCGAGTTGGGCAATGGTCAACGCCAGCAATTCCTGGCGGCTGTACCCGCTCATCCTGCAATATGCATCGTTGACATCCAGGATTCGGCCCTGCATGTCCGACGTCCAGTGGCCATCCATGGAGGTCTGGAGGATGGTCCGATGGCATCGCTCGCTTTCCAGCAGCGCCGCCATCGCACTGTCGTTCTTATCTCCGGTCATAAGGCGTGTTCTCGCAGGCAATCACATATTGCATTCATACATATAGATGGCACTGCCTTTGACCATCTGTACAATAGTGTACCTCCCAGAGCGTGCCTGCGACAAGGGAATCGCGAGAGAGCGCGAGCGGACGCCAGGGCTTTTCAAAAGTCGGTGGGGCGGGCGTCCCTGCCCGCCTCGTTGACGTTCCTCCCGGCGGGCAGGGACGCCCGCCCTACCTTTCTCTTTGCTGTCACGACGACTTTTGAAAAGCCCTGGAGCGGACGCACTTTCAGAGCGGCCGAGTGGTTACCGCACGGCGGCTCCGCGCGGTTCGCGCAGCCACTTCGGCCGCGAGTCGAAGTCATCGCGGCGCACGTTCGCCAGCACTTCCTCGATTGAGGTCGTCCCCTGTCGGGCCCGCTCCATCGCGTCCCAATACAGCGTCGTCATCCCGGCGTGCTCCACCGCCAGATGCTTCAGCGTATCGGCCGTCATTCCGCGCGTGGCCAGCGCTCCGCGTACCACATCGTCCATCACGAACAGTTCGTGCGTCCCCTGGCGGCCTTTGTATCCGGTGCCGCCGCAGGCTGGACAGCCGCGCGACCGATACAGGTGCAGGTTCGCGTCGGGCTGAGCGCCGGTCATTGCCTTCTGCTCGGCGCTGGCAGCGTACTTCGTCTTGCAGCCTCGACACAGGCAGCGCAGCAGGCGTTGGGCGCAGATCATCACAATCGAGGAACTGACCAGGTGCGGTTCCACACCCATCTCGATGAGGCGGACGATGGTCGAAGCGGCATCGTTGGTGTGCAGCGTGGAAAGCAGCAGGTGGCCGGTCAGCGCCGCTTCGATGGCGGCGTCGGCCGTTTCGCGGTCTCGAATCTCGCCCACCAGAATGACATCCGGATCCTGCCGCAAGTAGCTGCGCAGCGCGCGGCCAAAGGTCAGCCCGATATCCGCGTGCACTTGCATTTGGTTGATCCCTTGCAGCGTGTACTCGATAGGATCTTCAATCGTCTGGATGTTCAATTCGGGCTTCGCGATCTCTTTTAGCGCCGCGAACAGGCTCATAGACTTGCCCGACCCGGTGGGGCCGACGTGCAGAATCATGCCGTAGGGCGACGCGATCTTTTCCCTGTACAGGCGCAAGTTCCGCGGCGCGTATCCCAGCATCTCCAGCGACAGGGCGGAGCGCCGCTTATCGAGCAGGCGCAGGACGACTTTCTCACCGTGCATCATCGGGCTGGTGGCGACTCGCAGGTCCACGTCGTCCTTGTAGGCTACGCGGCCGTCTTGCGGTAAGCGCTTCTCGATGATATCGAGCTGGCTCATGATCTTGATTCGAGCGACCAGCGGCAAACACAGGCGCTGCGGCCGCAAGCGTTTGACGATGCGCAAGTCGCCGTCGATGCGAAAGCGCACCACGACCTCATCTTCCCACGGCTCAATATGAATGTCCGAGGCACCCGCTTCGCAGGCGTCGTCGATAAGCTTGTTGACCAACATGATGATGGGCGCCGATTCCTCGGACGCGTCGCCGCTCAGTATCACCTCCGGTGAAACGTCGTACAGCCGGCCCAACTCCTTCTCCAACTCCGCCATATTGACGGGTGTGGGCGCGGGCAACGGGGCCTCTTTCGGCGCGCTACGCTCGGGCGGCGGGTTCTGAGAAGCGGAGTCCCTGAAGAGCGCGTCAATGCTATCCGGGTGAGTGACCAGCACCTGCGGCGGCTGGCCCGGATCGCCCAGGCTGTTCAGGTCGTCAAGCAACTGCCAGTCGAGCGGGTTGCAGACCACGAACTGGCGCAGGCCGTTGTCGTTCAACGGAATGACATGCCGCGCTCGGCAAAATGCCGTGGGCAGCACGCCCAACTCGACGTTTTGCCGGTCGAAGCGTGGCACATAGGGCCGTCCTGTATAGGCCGCCAGGTGCTTCGCCAGTACTTGCGCGTCGAGTCCCAGGTCGGTGGTGAGTGAGTAGATGCGGTCCGCGGTCAAGTTGCCGAAGCGCACCCGTTCGGGCGCCGGCACGCGCAGCTCGTTGAAGACGAAGTCCAGGAATCCGCGAAGGTCGCTGGCGCGCGACGGCTTGCTGGTGCCCAGCAACTGCCAGTGTTCGCGCGCCAGCAGATGCTGCCGCACCGTCCGCAGCAGTTTCTCCTGCTGCACGGGCTTGACCAGATAGTTGACCGCCCCACACGCCAGCGCCAGGGCTTTGTCTTGCGTGGAGTCCAGCCCGGTGATGAAGACGACCGGGATCAGGGCTCGCTCTTTGTCGCTCTGTAACTGCCGGCAGAACTCGTAGCCGTTCATGCCGGGCATCATGGCGTCCAGCAGGATCAGATCGGGCTTGCCGCTGTGGAGAACGGTTTGCGCCGCGGCGGCGCTATCGGCGACGACGACGTTGAGTCCGTCGTTCGATAGCCAACGCTGGGCCAGCGCCAGCCAATCGGCACTATCGTCCACGCACAGAATGAACGGCCGCGCGCGATCAACCATGGATCACCTCGATTCTGTTCAGGTATTTCGCGAGCTTGTCCGCGCAGGCGTTGATTGTCATGGCGTCCGCAGCCTTCGACGCGGCCTCCATGGCTCGGCCGATCTCGGTGATGAAATGAAAGCCAAAGGCGCTGCCGGTGCCGGCCATGTTGTGGGCCCAGGAACGAATCTGGCTGTAGTCGGCGGCCTGCAGTGCGTCAGGGATGGCCGCCACTTCGCGACGGCGGCTGTCGAGAAATGCAGGCACCAGATCGGCAATATCGGCGCGCACGCGCACAGGAATACGAGTGTCGTCCGCCACGGGGTTTGAAGATGTCATACGCTCTCCTTTGTGCTCACGTTCCGCTGGGCCTGCGCTTATGTGTGCAGGATGTTCCGCACCGTGCGGGCCAATTCCTTGTCCCAAGCGTCCGTCTTTCCCAGCACGCCCGACGAGTGCGCCTTCAGACGCTCCTCATCCGCGCGCAGCAAGTCCTTGTTGGTGACGATCACGACAGGCATCTGTGCAAAGCGCGGATCGCGGCGGATCGCCGCCAGGAACGACTCCCCGTCCATGACGGGCATGAGCAGGTCCAGGATGACCAGATCCACCGGCGCCGACTCGAGCACCTGCAACGCCTCGCGCCCGTTCACCGCCGTGCGCGTATCGAAGCCTTCCTCCGATAAATGCGCCAGCAGCAGGCGCCGCGCGTCTTCATCGTCGTCCACGACGAGCACGGATCCCCTGGGGACACGCAGCGTTCGCGACAGCACTTGCAGCAGATCGTCGCGCGACACGGGCTTGGTGAGGAAGTCCACGGCGCCAGGAAGGACCCCTCGTTGCTGATCGGCGACCGCACTGACCACGATGACGGGGATCTCCCGCAGTTGCGGATCGTGCTTGAGTTCGCGGAGCACAGCCCAGCCGTTCATGCGCGGCATCCGGTAGTCCAACGTGATGAGGTCGGGGTGCCGGCTGCGTGCGAGGTCCAGGCCGTCGCGTCCCGTGCTGGCGGCGATGACGCGGCAGCCGAGATCCTCCAAGTGCCGCGACAGCACCAGGAGCGAGTCCGCGTCGTCGTCAATGACCAGCACCAGCTTGCCGCGCAGGTCGGGCCGCCGTGCCGACGCGGAAGGCGTGGACGGAGCAGCCCGAACCGGAACGGCGTCGGGAAGTTTCACCGCGCGGCGGAAGGCCGATACGGACGCCGGGTTGAAGCACACTGAGAACGTCGAGCCGTGGCCCACAGTGCTGGCGACGGCCAGATGGTAGCCCATCAGTTTGCACAGCGAACGCGAGATGGTCAGGCCGAGGCCTGTGCCGCCGTATTTGCGCGCGGTGCTGTTTTCGGCCTGCTGAAACGCCTCAAAAATCACATCGAGCTTGTTTCGTGGGATGCCTATGCCGGTGTCCACAACCTCCAGACGCTGGGGCTGGCCGGCGCCATCTGTCACCACGCGCAGAGTCACCGAACCACGCTCGGTGAACTTGAGTGCGTTGGCTACCAGGTTGATGATAACCTGCTTGAGCTTGGGTCCGTCTGTCGCGAGGGGCGCCACGCACGCCGGGATCTCCGCCAGCAGCTTGACGTCCCGATTGCGTACCGCGCCCTCAAGTTGCGCCAGCGTGTCGCGCACAAGCGCTGCGAGATCGACGGACCCTGTCTCCACTTCGACTTTGCCGGCTTCGATCTTGGACAGGTCGAGGATGCTGTTGATCAGCTCCAGCAGATGCTTGCCGTTGTCCTCCACGCGCTCCAAGTACATCAGATCGTTCTGCCGCAAGTTGCCCGCTTTGTTCTTTCGCAGGATGCCGGAGAACCCGATGATGGCGTTCAGCGGCGTGCGCAGCTCGTGACTCATGTTGGCCAGGAAGGTGCTCTTGGCGCGATTGGCGTTCTCCGCCGCCGCCTTCGCCGCCAACAGTTCGGCCTCGGTGCGCTTTCGCGCGGTGATGTCCTCCTTGACGGCCACGAAATGGATCAGGGTGCCGGCCTTGTCGATGATCGGCGAGATGGACGCCGCTTCCCAGAAGGACTCGCCGTTCTTCTTCTTGTTGTGGAATTCGCCGCGCCACTCGCGGCCTGCCGTGATCGTGGTCCACAGTTCCGTGTAGAGCGCCGCTGGCAATTCGCCGGACTTCAGGATGCGCGAGTTCTTACCGAGCGCCTCCTGTGCGGTATAGCCGGTGACGGCGGTAAACTTTGGGTTAACGTATTCGATGATGCCCTGGGGGTCCGTGATGACAATGGAGGCGGGGCTCTGCTCGACCGCTCTGGACAGTTTTTGCAGCTCAGCCTCGGCAAGCTTCTGTGCGGTGATGTCGCGCATGATGGTAGAGAGAAACTGCGGTTTCCCAGAGGAGTCCCTATGAACCACCAAGACCTGTGAAACAGGTATCTCAGTTCCATTCCGATGCAGTACCGCGTTCTCCCTTCTCCATGACCCCGTCTTGAGAACCGTGGGGATACCATCTTCCTCAACCAGTTTCGCAGCCCAACCGGGGTGAATATCCCTGATCTTCAGGTGAGCGAGGTCGGCACCTACCGGCAACCCCACCAGTTTCTTTGCGGCTGGGTTGTGATACTTGAGGTTCCCCTGCATGTCAGCGATTCCGATGAAATCCGTGGATTCATCGAGGATTGCCAACATCCGCCCCCTCTCCTCCTCCTGCCGCTTCTGTTCGGTGATGTCGCGCACCGTCGCTTGGAGGAATGTCCTTCCGTTGGCCTCCATCCGGCTGAGAAGCACAGTAGCGGGAAACGCCTCGCCGTTTATCCGCCGGTGCGTCCATTCGAAGAAGTGAGAGCCTTCACGCATGGCTATCTCGATCATCTCCTTCGCTTTTTCGCTGGAAGCGCTTCCGTCCGGCTGCTGCGCCGTCGACAGTTCCCAAGGACCCATCGTCACGAAGTGTTCCTCATCCATCGCTCCGAACATCGCCACCGTGGCCGGATTGCCGGAGGCAAATTTCCACAAAGGCGGCTCAAGCGTCATGATCGCGTCACGGGAACTGTCGAACAGGCCACGGTAGTTCGCCTCGCTGGCGCGCAGTTCCTGTTCCACGCTGGCGCGATCCCTTTCGCTGCGCAGCAGACGGCGTGCGCCGACCCAAATTCCCGCCAGGCCCAGCAGGCCGAGGAGGCTGTAGCGCCAAGCGCGTTGCGCCACTTCTTGTCGCTCGGCAGCGAGGAAAGACGCCATGGGCACTACCTCGCCCAGGCCGCCAATGATGTCGCCGTCCTTGATCCCGCGGCTGGCGTGACAGTTAAGGCATTTTTCCTGAGCAACAAAGGGGTGCGCCATGCGCATGTGCGGGACGCCGCCGAGGTCCGCAATGCTCGCGACTTCAGCTTCCCCTTCCGCAAAGCGTTTCAGTGCCTCCGCCTCCCACGCGTCCGGCAGGTTTGCTGGATTCAACGGCTTTGACCCGAAGAACCGGCCCATCGCCGCCGACTGCCGTCCAGCAAGAGCGCTCAGTTCGCCCATGACGGCGTAACTGTTTCGACGTGTTAACTGCACGCCAGAGGGCGTGGTAATGTCGCGTTCGGTGATATCCAGCGCGGGGTTCGGGCGAGTCTCCGAAGTCACGGCCACATAGACGCCGCCGTGTGTGTTGATCCATTGGCGAAGAAGCGCATCTTTCTCGAACGCCACGTGCGCCTGCATCCGCGCCATGGCGGTGGTCTTGTCACACTCGCTTGACCAGTACCAGAAGAACGAAGTTGAAACAGCCACGACCCACAACGCCGCCGCAAGCCACACATAGAGCGTCAGTTGTCGTTGTCCTGGGCTGGCGGCGGGGGGAGCTAAGTTCATGGGACACACCTTTGTAGAAAGGACATGGGTTTTAACTGGCCACGGCCACGCGAAATCCGCCTTCGACCGGTTCGGCGTAGGTTCGACCGGGAACAGCAGTGCGATTCCGTTCCAGCAACCGCGCGATCGCCAGCAACAACACGTTCTCATCCACGATGGGCTTGCTGACATAATCGTCGAAGCCCGCCGCCAGCAACCGTTCGCGGTCGCCGGCCATGGCGTGAGCGGTCAGGGCAATGACGGGCAGGTGCATCAACGCGCGAGTCAGGCGAATCTGCTGGAGTACCCCCATGCCGTCGATGCCGGGCAAGGAGATGTCCAACAGCACCAGATCCGGGATGGCGACCGGCAGTCCATGCAGCGCGGACATTCCATCTTCGTAATCAGTCAGGTGGTAATAACCATCGAGGAACGCGTGCAGCAGCAGGCGATTGTCCACGTTGTCCTCAACCACTGCGATCTTTGGAATCTGCATGGCTCTCTCCCTCGAATCAGACGACGGCCCCTTGATAGCAGCTCGAAGCCGTGCTCCCGAAATCCACTTGGCGAGGCAGGAACTCCGGCCCCAGTATCCGGGGACGCGTGGCACAAGCCCGCGCCGTTCGCCGGATCAGTCGGGGGATGGCCGTCGGGACGACAGGTTTCTCGAGGACCCATTTGATGTTCAAACGCGAGAGACGGTAGCGGTGAAAGTCACTGAGCTTGTGGTCGGCCATCAATATGATGGGAGTTCGCTCCAGGGCGGGACATAGCGACAGCAGACTTCTGAGCGTAAACATGCCACTGAAAGCATCCTCGCTCCATCCCACTAGAATCAGATCCGGCGCGCCTTGGCTAAGGCTCTCGGTAGCATCTGGCAGGCTCCAAACGTGCCGCACGCCTATCCGCGCCTGCTCCAGCACCATGCTCACTAATTCGCCCTCCACGGCGTCCTCAATTAGCAGTACGGAGAGTGCCTCCGATGGCTGAGCCTCGCGTTCCTCAATGGCGACGGGGTTCGTCTTGCTGTCTTTCATGTTCGTCTTGCCTCTTTGCTTATGCTTGACGTCCGTGGTGACGAACCAAAGGCAACACCCGTGCCGTTCAGCCGACGAGACTGTTATCGTTTGTTTTGCCTTGCCTGTGATCCCAGAAGGCGTTGTTGCCACATACCTTGTGCCGGAAGGGGCGTCTTTCGCCCGCGGTGAAGAATGCCAGCCCGCTCGGTGCCAAGTGTCCGGATCTTCGGACAGATTGTCTGACAACAAGAGCAGTGGCGAGGGGACAGAGAAAGACTCCGGTCAAGATGCAGGTGCGGAGCATGGCGTGCCATCTACATCAACTTCGCGCATCCCGACTGCGTCTTTGATTCTGAATGAAACGACGTACAGCGGCGGCGCTGTCCGAGGACGGCTTGGTCAACGCGAGCACGACCGCGCGCCTCACCGTGCCGGTGACATTGATCTTCAACGGCGAGGTGCTGCAGAAGGCCGTCTCGCAAAGCTACAAGGCCGTAAAGGACAAAGTTTGAGCAACGAAGTAGCGGTGATAACCAACCACGTTGTATTCGGCATGAGAAGGGTAGCCACCTGTGCCCCCTTCTCTATCAAAAGCCTGTGGCCAAGAGACGATTGCGGAAGCGACCAGAAACTTACGTTATTTTGGCGACGGCTCGCTAACGATCACCGTGACCGAAAGCGCCCCTTGTGTTACGTCGAAGTACCCATCGCGGTTCTGCTGCAGCCGCAGCGTGCCGCTGGCTGGAGCCACGAACTCAATGGGCTTCCCGTTAAACGCCCACACATTTCCGGCGTTGGAAATTTGCGCGTAATCGGCCGTCGCGGGTTTGTCCTTCTCGCAGAAATAAACCACCAGCATCGCAATGTTGTAGCTGTTGCCCGGTCCGGAGAACGCGCGGAAACTCTTCAACGCTTCGCGCCCATCTTCGTGCTTCCCGTCCGGAGTCACCCACGCGCCGGTCGGCCCAGAAAACCATTTGCCCTCGGCTTCGATACGCACTTTCGCGCCGGCGCTGATCTTCAGCCAGCTTTTGCGAGCTGCCAGGGCTTCCGCATATTGCTCGTTGTCGAGATCCCCTCGCACCGGAACGACCGCGCCGTTCTTGTCGAGCGGCACGCCTTGTATTCGATTCGCGTACACGCCGAACGGACCATAGCTCTTCTCCGGCCCAAACGCCGGCTTTGCCACCGCCGGTTCCGCGGGCTTAGGCGCCGGTTTTTCCGGAGGAGGAACAAGGGGTGGCGGCAGCGGTTTGGGCTTTGTCGCTTCGGCCACTTGAGCCAGCAGCGCCGTCGCCTGCGCGTCATCCGCGCGTTCCTGCAGCGCGCGTTGGAGCGCGTCCTTCGCCGATGGCCACTGCGCGGCTGCAATCGCTTTCCTGCCGTCGCCCAGCGCGTCCGCGTAGCGCTTGTCCGACGCTTTTCGGCGCGCTTGGTCAAGCAGGCTTTTCGCAACCGGATCGTCCTTCTTGTGTGTCAGCGCTTCAGCGAATGCATCCCCGGCGCTCTTCCAATCCTCGGCCTGAAGCGAATCGCTCCCGCGCTTGATGGCGTTCTGATACTTTTCGTCCAGCGCGCCGGCATCTGCTTTGGCCAAGCCATCGTCAGCGGCTTTGTCACCCTTTCGCAGCGCGAGCAGTTCGCTGAATGCCGTCTTTGCCGCGGCCCACTGTTTTTCCGTCAGAAGTTTCTCGGCTTTATCAAGCGCGCTCATGTACTGTGCGTCTTCCAGGCCGCGTTGCGCCGGCGCATCGTCTTTCCGCAGCGCGAGCACCGCGCGAAAACCCGCTTCCGCCTCCGCCGCGCGTTTTCCGAGCAGATGCGCTTGAGCTTCTTTCAAAGCCGCTTCGTAGCGCTTCTGTTCCAACGCCGCATCAGCGGCCTGCATACCCTTTTCAACGCGCGCGGAGTCTGGCGTGGCGGGCCACGCGGCTTTGGCTTCCTGAAACGCCGTCTTGGCCGCCGCCGGATCAGTCACGAGCAGCTCTTCCGCGGCTTTCATCTTTGCGTCAAAGTTTCGGCGCAGTTCGATCTCGGATGTGGCCTTGCTGAGCAACTGCTGAGCGGCTGTTCTTGACGGATGCTCGGCATTTCCCAAAGCGGTCAGCGTGCTCTTCAGCGACGTTTCAACGTTATCCCACTGCCCTTTGTCCGCGGCATCTTTGGCCTTCTGGAAGGAGGCCGTGAACGCGTCCTGCTCGGCGCGCTCGCGTTCCTTTTTCAGCCGATCCGCCGTGGCCGAAATCTTTGCGTCCTGCACTTTCTGTCGGCGCTGCTGAAGAGACGGCGTCAGTCCCGCGAGCAGGTCCGGCAGAATCTCGGCGGAATCGGCGGTCCCGATTCGTTCGGCATCCGACAGCGCCTGAAGCGCCGAGTCCGAATCGCTGGCAGCCTCCGCGCGAGCCAACGTTTGCTCAAAGAGGTTCTTGCGTTCCTGCAGTCTTTTCTGCCGCGCAAGCAGACTGGCGAGCGTTGCGTCGAGTTCCTGCATTTCCGCGGCCGGGCGCGCGGCGTTCTTTTCTCGAAATTCGCGAAGACTGGAAATGCTGTCGGCCAGCGGTTGGCCGTCCTGCATGGACGCTGCCTGACCGAGCCGGACGAAGGCGGCTAGCGTGGCCGCACGAGCGCTCTCGCGAAAATGCAGCGCGGCCAAGAAGCCTGCTGCGGTGATCAGAAGCGTGGCCACGGCTGCGACGACGAACCGTTTCCGAAACCGCGAAGCGCCGGCTCTCGGCATCGTCGTGGGAGCCGGCGTTGCCTGTCGCGCCGTCCCCGCATCCGACTCCAGCGCCGGCAGTCCGACTTCGGCCGCCTTGCCCAAAACGGTCAACTGTTCGATCGCGTTGCGCTGCGCCGTCTCCGGCTGGCTGATGTTCTGGCGGCAGACTTTCAAAGCCTGCAGGAGCGCGTTTCCGTCCGCGTAGCGCTGCTGCGGCTCCTTCTGCAGACAGCGGTCGATCAAGGCGCTCGTGATCAGGCTGACGTCGGCGCGTGCCAAGCGAATCGGCGCGTACGGCTGCTGCAGTGTCTTGAGCAGCACCTCGATGCCCGATTCTCCTTCAAACGGTGCGTGGCCGGAGAGCAGCGCGTAAAGCGTCGCGCCCATCGCGAAAACATCCGCGGGCTTGCCGGCTTTCTTGGCTGAAACTCCTTGCTCCGGAGCCATGAATCCCGGCGTGCCGAGCGCCGCGTCGGACTTAGTCATCGACTGGCCCAGCAGTTCGGCTCGGGCAAGCCCCAGGTCCGCCAGCTTGGCCGCGTTAAGTTCCAGGCCGCCGCCGAGCCTGGCCTTGGGGATCATGATGTTGTCGGGCTTGACGTCGCGGTGAATGATTCCGATCGCGTGAGCAGCGGCAAGTCCTTCCGTTGCCGCCACGCAAATATCCAGCGCCGCCGTCTCCGACAGGCCGATGCCGCCGGTCTGCTTCGCATGCTTGAGCAGCGCTCCGGCGCTCATGCCTTCGACAAATTCCATCACCAGGAAAAAGAGGCCCTGGTCCTGGTTGAGATCGAGCACGGCGACGACGTGCGGCGAGTTCACGCGCGCCGCGATCTGCGCCTCGCGCTGAAACCGCCCGATCATCTCGGGCTGCTGCTCAGCGAGGTGAAACGGCAGAACTTTCACCGCCACTTCGCTGTGCAAACGCGGGTGCATCCCCAAGTACACCGCGCCCATGCCGCCGCGACCCAGGCGAGCCAGCAGCGGAATGCCGCCCAGCGACGGCACGGCGCGCCCTTGATACGTGACCCGCGGCGCCGCGAGCAGCAGCTTGTCCGACGAAAGATCCTGCAGCTCAACGGCGGGTGTGCGCGTATGTCCCGTTCCGGGGTGCGCTCTATCGGGATTTGATGGCGGCAACGGCGAAAGCGGATGCGGCCCCCGGCCGCCAAGCTCCCCCTGCTCCGGCGCAACATCTCGTTGTGGCTGTTCCGGAACATTCATTTTGCGGCGGCCCCAAGACTTTCAGGACGGATTATACGATGGTGCCGGTGCCCGTCACGCGCAAAGCAAAGTTAGCATCGATACTATTTCTTCTTGGGCAGTGGCAATCCAAGCCTCTGCGCGACCGGACCAACAACTGACTCGATTTCCTCGTCTCCCGTCGTTGGTGCTCGCGGAACCCAAACGGCGTTGGGATTCCGCTGCTCCCATGGCGAGATGATCCTCGGGCGTCGATTGTATTCCCCGATTGCAGTGTGCATATCAGCAGGCGTTCTCATTGGCCGCAGGAACGGCTCATAATCCCGCCACCATTCTCCCACGGTCGACGACTCGTCAAAGAGCGAGCTTATTGCAGACACGGCGACGTCGGCGGACTTGAAGCCATCTGAGCCTAGATCACTCAGGTAGTCTTCCAGATGGCTCAGCATCCATCGTCGCAGATCCGCCAGCTCTACATCCAAGGGACTCTCCCACTGAAAGATGACGCGGTAACGCTCGGTGGGTGATGAGCTGACGAGAATACGCAGGTACCGGGTGTCAATGCCAAGCTGTGGGTACTTGAGCTCCGGGCAGTTCCATCGATACGAGTGCCAAACTCCGGTGCGAACCTGGGTCCAATGGTACTCGCTCGGGCGATAACGTAATTCGTCTTCGATGATCTGTGTTTGCTCCGTTCTTATCATTCGGCAGAAACACAGCGGGCCAGCATACCAGGTCTCACGATAACGCAGCGTTCTTGTGCAAACATCCATCGTATTCATCCCCAGCAGCGTCCCAAGCAGCGCCGATAAGGCAACTGCCTTGGCGATCCCGCTCACAAACGGCCGCATCGGCGGAACCGCCTGCTTCGGATGTTTGCGGCTGTGCCGCCACAGTCCCCAGGCTCCCCCGCCGGCGCAGACAACAACGATCACGATTCCCTGATAAAGCGGCACCTCACCACCAAGCAACAGATTGGCGACGATCAAGAATAGACAGGCAAGATGGAACGCAAGGATATGCCCCAGCGTAAACCGCATATAGTTGATACGCAGCACTCAATAATTCGGTTCACGCCTTTACGTATCGCTTTCCCGGTAACTGCTTGCACAGGCGCCGCACTTCAAGCACCAGCAGCGTGGCGAGAACCTCCTGCGCCTGCAATCCGCTTTGAACGATGATCTCGTCCACGGGGCGAGCGTTAGCTTGGTCGAGCAGCGCGTAGATCTGCTTCTCGCGCGAATTGAGGTTCACCGCGCGCAAATCGGTCGCGGGCGGAGGTGGCGCTGGCCTGTGTGCCGGCGTTGCCGGTGCTTGAATCGGCTGCGACGACACAAGCTGCGCGTCCAGCAGCGGCGTCGGTGAGCTTCGGCGCGCGACTTCTTTTGCGGACGGAATGCGCATCCGCTCATCCGGCTTGCGCAGCCGCACGAGCGGCTCGGCAACCTCGCGCAGCTCATCTAGGATGTCTTCGACGTCTTCGACCAGCTTCGCGCCCTTTTTGATCAGGCTGTGCGGCCCGCGCGAATTGGGGCTCTCGACGCTGCCGGGTACGGCGAAAATCTCGCGATCCATATCGATGGCATAGCGCGCCGTGATCAGCGCGCCCGAACTCTCCGCGCCTTCCACGACCACCGTGCCCAGCGTCATTCCCGCGATGATGCGGTTGCGCCCCGGGAAATGCTGCGCGGCCGGAGCGGTGTCGAGCGGCAGTTCGCTGAGTGCCGCGCCGTGCTGGCCGCCGTCGGCGACGATGCGTTCGTACAGTCCTTTGTTTTCCGCCGGATAAACGGTGCCCAATCCGTTGCCGAGCACCGCGATCGTGCGCCCGCGGTCGGCGTTCAACGCGCCGGCGTGAGCGGCACTGTCGATCCCGCGCGCAAGACCGCTGATCACCGTGAATCCCGCCAGCGCCAGCCCCGCCGCGAGCGTCTCCGCCTGCTTGCGCCCGTACTGCGAACAGTGACGCGTGCCGACGATGCCGATCGCCAGTGCGTCTTCCGGCAGCAGCTTGCCGTGGACATACAGCACCGGCGGCGGATCGTAGGTCGAAAGCAGCGCGCGCGGATACATGGGGTCTTCGAGCGCCAGCAGCGTGACGCCGCGCTCGCGCGCACGAGCCAGTTCCTCGTCGGCCCAGTGGCTGCTCTTTGCTTCGGCGATGCCGTCGGCCGTGCGCGGCGTGATATCGGGAACTTCGAGCAGACGCTGACGCGGCGCGGCCAGAGCGGCTTCGGCGGAACCGAAGACGCGCACCAGCTTGCGATAGGTGACCGGTCCGACGCCGCGCGCTTTGGACAGCCGCAGCGTGGCCAGCAGACTCGCCTGGTCAGGGTCGTTCATACGGAGAACCATAATTCAAAAGTGCGACAGGTGGAAATCCAAATTGCGTCGCGGATGGATTTTGAACCGCAAAGACGCTAAGACGCAAAGAAGTTCTTTTGATTAAAATCAGTTCTTTGCGTCTTTGCGCCTTTGCGGTTGAAGACCCGCATCCCCCGTCCCCCGTCCCCCGCCACGCGTCACCTTCTGTTCACGTCCGCTTGCGCCCGAACCATGAAATGCGGACAATAGCACCGCTATTCCATGCGCGGCGCGCCAGGCGCTCGCGTTCATCGCCGTCCGTGACGTTACCGGCAGCATTCAGGCCGGTTGAACGTCTACGGACGATAGGAGGACCATCCGTGTCAAAAGCCGTCGTCGATCCCGAAGAACTCCGCGGATTTGCCGCCGACCTCAAGCGCTTCAATGGCGAAGTCCAGGCGCAAGTCGCCACGATTCAGCGCCGCTTCGTCAAGCTCGGCGAAAGCTGGCAGGACCAGGAGCAGGCGAAGTTCGCTGAGTCCTTTCAGAAAATGATGATCAGCATGACCAAATTCGTCGAAGCGTCGGACAAGCACATTCCGCTGCTGTTGCGGAAGGCGCAGAAGATCGAAGAATACTTGAGTTAAGAGTCTGGAAAGTCGAGGAGTCCAGAAGTCGGGAGTCCTCCGGGCTGCTCGGCACCTGGACCTCTGAACGAGCGAGGCAACGATGACTCAATCCGCAAACATCGACACCCCAGATGTCATCCGCGAGTTCCGCACGCATCTGGTCAAGTTCGACGAGAACTGCCGCGAGGGGATCGCGGGCGTCCACACGGATGCGCAGCGCGTGCAGCAGTGGCTGCAGCAGGATCAACTGCGCTACTGGAAGCAGCAGCTCCGCGACCGGGAAAAACTCGTGCACCAGGCCCGGCAAGCGTACAACCTTGCGCGCTTCGGGTCGGAAACCTTCAAGAAGAACAGCTATGTGGACGAGCAGAAGGTTCTGAAAAGAGCCGAACGCGCCAAGGCCGAAGCCGAGGAGAAGATCACGCACGTCAAGAAGTGGTCCACGCTTCTGGATCAGCAGATGGAGAAGCTGCTCGGCCCAATTGACAAGCTGGGTTACGTGCTGGATGAGCAAACGCCGAAGTCGCTGGCGAAGCTGGACCTGATGATCCGCAGCCTGGAAGATTACCTGAAGCCGGGACAGGGAGCCCAATAAGCGATGAGCATGCGAATCAGCGATAATGACGCGATCGTTGCCCGGGCCAAGGAAGAGCTGGAGCGGCACTGGGCGGAAGCGGCGGCTCAGTGGCGGGACAGTGCGCGCGCGGATTTCGAGGCCACGCACATGGAAGAAATTCGCACAGCTCTGAAGTCCGCCCGCGACGCGATCCACAAGGCGCAGGCACTGCTTCAGGATGTCATCAAAGAGTGCAGTTAGCAAAATCGGGAGTGATAAAGTCTGGAGTCTGGAGTCTAGACTAGAGTCTTCGGCGCTGCCATTCGATATATATCGCGCCGCTCTGGAATCAGGACGTTCAGATCCGCAGGAGAGAACCATTGGACCGCATACGTAGCGCTCTGACCGACTTGCAGGCCAAGCTGGCTGGCCTCTTCAAGGCTCGCGATGAAGCCGGCAATTCTGAACGCAATCTCAAAGCCCAGGAGGAGGAGCGCGTCCGCGCCGCGGCCCTTCAGCTTCGCGAGAAGCTCGCCGCCGAACTCAAGCGTGTTTCGCTCGAAGCCTTTATTCAGAAGCGCAACATACTCGAACCCCGTTTCAAGCGGCGCACCGATTTGGTCCAGACCGCCTATTCCCGGCAGAAGGCGCGCATCGAGGCGGAGGCGCAAGCGCAGTTCGAGCACCGCGAACAGCTTCAGCGCGAAGCGCATGCGAAAATCATCGCCAAGAACGAAGTCACGGTCGCTGAAGCGCGCGCCAGGCATGATCAACGCACGGCGGAACTGGCTAAATTCGAGGCCGACGCGCAGCGCTTCCTGAGAGCTGAGGCGGAGTACCGACGGCGTTATGGAGCGGTGCCCGCGGCGGTTCCGGCGGAACTTCCGGCCGATCTGCACGCCGCGATCACTGAGGTCGAGCGCCAGTTGCATGAAACGGACGCCGTCCTGTCGGAAGCCGCCCGCACCTTCGGCCGCCGTTTGTCGCCGCTTGTCGCGTCTCTGCTGGCGATCGTCATTCACGCCGGCGCCGCGGCAGGAGTTTACTTCGGCCTCCCGAGCAACCCCTTGATCTTTGCCGTGCCGCTTTCGCTGGTGATTGTTCTGGCGATCATCCAGAACCGGTGGAATTCCGTGCGGGAACGCGGGCAGGCGGTCACCCAGAAGCTCTCAGCCTGCGCGGTCGCCGCGAACAGCGTGATTGCGCGAAAGAACAGCGCGCTGAAGGAAATGCTGGACAAGGAACTCGCCGATATCGAAGGCGAGATGATCAAGCGCATTTGCGGCATCGTCGATGAAGAGATCGTGCGGCAGGCGCAAGACGCGGTCAGAGCCACCACGGACGCCGGCAAGCGGGCTCACTATCGCTACGAAGAATTGCTGCAGAAGGTGAACCGCGGCAATCGCCAGGCGCAAGCAAAACTGGCGCAGGACACCGAGCGCACGCTGCATGAACTGCGCGAGAATTGCCGGCGCGCTCTGGTCCTCGAGCGACAACAGTGCACGGCACGCATGAAACAGATCGCGGACGACACGCGCCAGCAGATCGACCAACTGGCGGAAGACTGGAAGCAGGCCTTGGCGGACTTCACCGGCTTGAGCGAGGAGTTGCTGCGCGTTTGCCGCTCGCAAAATCCGGCCTGGGCGGAAATAGCCCGCAAAGAGTGGACGCTGTCTGAGCAGTTCGCCAGCACGGTCCACGCCGGCAATATGGTGCTCAATCCGCGCCAGATCCTCTCCGGCTTCGACAAGGACGGCCGGTTCTCCGTTCCCGCCGGCGATGTCGCGTTCCCGCTTTCGCTTTCATTTCCGCTCAAAGGTTCTCTCTACATTCGCGCCAGCCAGAAGAGGCGCGACGAGGCGCAGAGCGTGCTCTTCACGGCGGTGCTGCGGCTGCTCTGTTCTTTCCCGCCGGCGAAGATGAAGCTGACGATCGTCGATCCGGTCGGCCTGGGGCAGAGCTTCGCCGCGCTGATGCATTTGTGCGATTACGACGAGTCGCTCGTTAACGGGAAAATCTGGACGGACGGCATTCATATCGAACGCAAGCTGACCGAACTGACCGAGCACATGGAGAAGATCATCCAGAAATACTTGCGCAACAAGTACGCCTCCATCGACGAATACAATCAGCAGGCCGGACAGTTGGCCGAGCCCTACCGGTTCCTTGTGATCACCGATTTCCCGACCGGCTTCAGCGATCTGGCGTTGGAACGTCTCGCGAGCATCGTCTCGACCGGTGTGCGCTGCGGCGTCTATTGCATGATCCTGCAGGACGCCCGCCAGAAGCTTCCGCCGCAGATTCCGGAGATGCAGATCCGCCGCAGCGGCCTCCTTGTCGTTGAGCGCGAGGGCGTGCTGTGCTTTGAGGAGGAAGGACTGCCCCGCGCGCGCTTCAGTGGCCAGACGCCTCCGCCATCCGACATGATTGACACGCTGGTGCACTCCGTCGGCAAGCAGTGCCAGCAAGCCGCTCGCGTGCAGGTGCCTTTTGCGGCTGCCACGCCCAAGCCGGAGGAGTTTTGGACGAGTAATTCGGAAAAAGGCATTCGCGTGCCGCTGGGCAAAGCGGGCGCGGACCGCATGCAATACATGCAATTGGGTTCGGCCACCGCGCAGCACGCGCTCATCGCCGGCAAAACGGGCTCCGGCAAGTCGAACCTGTTCCACGTCATCATCACCAATGCCGCGATGTGGTACAGCCCGAAGGAAATCGAGTTCTACCTGATCGACTTCAAGAAAGGCGTGGAGTTCAAGACCTACGGCGTTCATCAACTGGCGCACGCGCGCGTCGTCGCCATCGAAAGCGACCGCGAGTTTGGGCTCAGCGTCCTGCGGCGCATCGATAAGGAGCTGACTTATCGCGGCGAGCTGTTCCGCAAAGCGCGCGTGCAGGATTTCGCCAGCTACCGCAAGTGCGAAGGCGCCGTGCATCTGCCGCGTACCGTTCTGATGATCGATGAGTTCCAGGAGTACTTCACCGACGACGATGAAGTCGCGCAGGACGCCACGCTCCTGCTCGACCGCGTGGTGCGCCAGGGCCGCGCCTTCGGCATCCATGTCATCCTCGGCTCGCAGACGCTCGGCGGGACGTATTCGCTGGCCAAGAGCACGCTCGGGCAGATCACCGTGCGCATCGCTCTGCAATGCAACGAATCCGATTCGTACCTGATCCTCGGCGATGATAACTCCGCCGCATCGCTGCTCTCCCGACCGGGCGAAGCGATCTACAACGACATGTCCGGCATGATCGAGGGCAACAGTCCCTTCCAGGTCGTGTATCTTTCCAAGGAAGCGCAGGACGCGTGCTTGAGTTCGCTGCAGCAAAAGAGCGCCGCGGACGGCTTGCAGGCCGTCGGTCCATCGACGATTTTCGAAGGCAACAACCTGAGCGATCTGCGCAGCAATCGCGTGCTCAACGAACTGGTCGGCCGCGGCCCCAAGGCACTTCCCGCGCTCAAATCCGCCTCCGCCGGTCCGCTCAGCCGTGTGTGGTTGGGCGAAGCCAATGCGATCAAAGGACCGACCGAAGTCGAATTCCCGCGCCAGGCCGGCAGCAATTTGCTCGTGATCGGTCAGCGCGGAGATACGGAACTGTCCATGTGCTGCTCGGCCATTTTGTCGCTGGCCGCCTGCAACGAGCCCAAGGATATTCGCATTCTCGTGCTCGACGGCACCGCGCCCGAATCCGGCACGCGCGAACGCCTCGCTCAACTCGCGGCCGCTCTGCCACACAAGATCGAAATCGTCGATTACCGGAACGTGCCCGACGCGCTGGGAGAACTCGCCGCGCTGGTTCGTCCCGCCAAGGTGGAAAAGCCCAAGTCCAACGACGATGACGATGATGATAATGACAAGCCGGCCGTCGAAGCCGCGCCGCCGCAGAAGACGCTTGGGCTCACGCTCGGCCCGTCGCACTTCCTGATGGTGCTGGGGCTGGAGAAGTTCCGCATGCTGCGCCAGGACGACGATTTCTCCTTCTCTGGCGACGAAGCGGCCGCGCCCGCCAAGTCGTTCGTTGACATTCTCACCGAAGGCCCGCGCGAAGGCGTGTTCACGATCATCTGGTGCGACACGCTGAACACGCTCAACCGCACCTTCAGCCGCAAGACGCTGCGCGAGTTCGAGTGGCGCGTGCTGTTCCAGATGAGCGCCTCCGACTCCTCGGACTTGATCGATTCACCGGCCGCCAATCGCTTGGGCCTCTACAACGCGCTGCTCTTCAGCCTGCAGACCGGCGGGATCGAAAAGTTCCGGCCATACTCGCAACCGGACGCCGATCTGGTCGAAGAACTTGCGGGCAAGATGAAGCGGTGAGTCTTGGCACTTGGTGAGTGGTGCCACGCCTCCGCGGCGTCCTCGGTGTACGCAGAAGTATCCACTGAGGGAACTCACAATGCTTAGCGCTTGCGGTCCCCGCGTCTCCGTGTCTCCGCGTCCCCGCGTTATTTGTTCCCTTTTGAGCCTGCTTTGCGGATTGACTATCGCCGCCAACAGCACGTCCCTGCGCATCGACTGGCCGGCGGGCACCGATGCCACATTGGCCATGCCGCTGCCGGTTGCCGGCGGCGTTCCGTTCAAGAAAGGGGCACTCGCGTCGGCGGAGAACATCCGTCTGCTCGACAGCAACGGCAAAGAAATTCCCTGCCAGGCCACGCGCCTGGCCGTGTGGCCGGATGGTTCCGTGAAGTGGGCGCTGATCGACGCGATTCTCGCGCCCACGTCCAGCAACCTGCGCGTGGAGTACGGCCCGGACGTGCGCCGGGCCGCAGTCGCCGATCCGTTGACGGCCGCGCTGAACGGAGCGGACGCTCAAGTCTCTGGCGGTGGCGTAAAGGCGACGATCCGCAAAAACGGCGGCGGCGTCTTCGACGAACTCACCATAGGCAAAAATGTCATCAGCGGCGCGCGATTGGTTCTCGAAACCGTGCGCGCGAGCGGGCCCGAGTTCCTGCCGACAAACACGTTTCTCTGCCGCGACCCGAACGCGGTGGTTGATACCGGCAAAGTCCAAATCGACGAGCTCACCGTCGAATCGCCGGGACCGATTCGCGCGACGGTGCTTCTGCGCGGCGTAATCCTCTTGCCGCATTTCGGCGCAACGCTGCCGGACGAAATCAAGCGCGTGGAACCGGCAGGGAAAATGCCGTTCTCGATGCGACTGAGCTTCTACAAAGATTGCGGCGCGGTGTTCGGTCAGCACCAGATCGTCTTTTCCGGCGAACCGGACTGCGACTACATCTCGCACTGGGGGATCGAGCTGCCCAAAGCCGCTGGAGCGCGCGGCTGCCTGATCGTCGAACCGGGCGCGGAGCTTTCGCAAGTAGGCGAGACGTTTTCCGCGAGCAAAGAAACCCGACTGTGCTGGGCGCCGCTGCAAAATGGCCTCGCGCTCATCCGCCACGGCTGGCAGAACCGCCCGTGCGCGATCACGCAGGAAAACAGCACGGGCAGCCAACGACAAACAGAGGCTGCCCGTGCCACACTGGAGTTCTGGCCGCGCGCCGCGGGTCTGTGGGATCTCCGCCGTTATGCGCGCGAATGGTCCGTCGGCGAAAGCGGTGACACGAAAGACGTGGCGAGTATCCAGCGTTTCGCCAAGTACGCCGCGCGCGGCATGGCCAAGAGCCACGACTTTGTGCTGTGGCTCGGAGAGGTAGCGCCGGCCTCCGTGCCGGCCAGGACGCCCGCGCCACCACCGGCCGGCAGGGACGCCGGCACCACCCTTGCCACGGCGCTCAGCGATCGCGCGCTGCTGCTTGCTCCGCCGGCCGTCTATGCCAATTCGAATGCGCTCGGCACTTTTTCGCCGCAACAGGTGACGGGCGAGTTCGCGACGCTCGATGCCGACACCTCGCGGCGCATCGATTACCACCTGTACTGCCAGGACCTTTTTGGCTGGTACGGAAAAACCGTCTACGGGTTCTGGCAATCGCGCTACGGGCAGGTGCATCGCAACGACCGCTGGGACAACGATTACGGCCGCTGGGGCTGGGCACTCAACGATGGCGCCGGCCGCATCGGCCACCTGCTGATGCTCGAATTTCTGCGCAGCGGCGCTCGCCGGTATTTCGAAGCCGGCGAAGCGTTCAACCGCATCAACTACGACACCAGCATGGTCCACACCGCTCAGCATCTGGAAGGCACGAAGAACTGGTGGTCGGTGAAGGGCTGCACGCATCGCCACGATGCCCAACCGTTCGGCTGCCCGTACATCGGCATGCGCGGTTCGTACCCGGTTGGCCATCGCATTCTCTACATGCTGACCGGCGACGGCGTGATCGCTGACGGCCTGGAGATCGTCTCCGACGCAGCGCTGCGCTCGCACCTCGGCAATAGCGGCGACAGCGACGGGCAGGGTTCGGCCACTAATGCTCTGCTCTGGAAATACGAAACGACCGGCGACAAGAAATATCTCGACGCCTGCCGCGCGATGCTCGAAAAGAGCAACCTGTTTCCGCCGAAAAGCGCGAAGGATCTCGGCTATGGCCCCAGCTTCGGCATCTTCAATGCCGCCGGTGAGTACGCTGAACTGGCCGACGACAAAGCGTTCCAGGAGCGCCTCGTTGCCGTCGCACGCATGGGCGCGAAAGAGAAAGAACCCGATCCATTCCTCTATGCGATCGCCATGGGCTACCGCTTCAGCAAGGACGAAGCGCTGAAGACGCAGCTCGAGAGCATGCTGAAGAAGCGGATCGCGTCGCCAAAGGAATCGCTGGAACTTCTGCCGCCCGAACAGTGGCCGGGCCATGCGGGCTGGCGCACGCCGTCGATGGATCCGAATACGCTGCGCGACATTCCGTACGCGATGGCTGCGCTCAAACCTGCCGGCACGGAGGCCGGCGCCACCTTCGCTGCGCCGCGCCCTGCTCTTCGCGGATCGAATCCGCCGAAGGACTGGTTCAAGCCCGTCGGCGCGCAGACGGCGCAGGAGAAAGTCCCGGCCGCCGCCGAGCTGCTGAAGCTGACGCCAGCAGCAGTTCCGGCCGCCGCCGCAAACGCCATCAGCGTGCAGCCATTCGTCGAGCTGGCTGCGATGAAAGGCGATGCTCCACTTGCAAAACCCGAGCTGCTGAAACCCGAAGCGCTTCAGATAGACCCGGCCGCCAAAGGCGGCGCTGCCGCAAGAGTGAAAGCCGGTACCGCGGAATTCGCCGTGCGCTGGCAGAACGCTCAAGCCGACGGCGTGCCTTCCGTCCGATTGGAAGCCGCGTGCCAGCTTCCGAAAGGCGCCGGCCGCATCGCAAGCTGGGGCCTCCTCGTTCCGCTGAAGCTCAGCGCCAACGGCAACCTGATCCAGACGACCGCGCCCGGGCGCTTCCGCTTGGAACGCTGCCGCCTGGACCAGAACGACGAGCGCATTCCCAACTGGCTGACCAGCGAATACCACTGGGGCGAAGGCGCGTCGCTCTGGCCGAAGTGGCGGCTGAGCGGCATCCAGATCGGCCCCGGCGATTACTACAGCATCTGGCGCTCGACCCGCGAAGATACTTCGCCGCTCATCTGCGACGCGGGCCCAGGCGGCGGCAACTGGTTGGACCTCACCGATCGCGGCGCGTCCCCGCGATGGGGTTTGACCGCGCGCGTGCTGCGGGTAGCGCCGGCCTCCGTGCCGGCCGGCAGAGACGCCGGCGCTACCCAGCAGAGCATCCGCGTGAATCTTGAGACCGGCGTCATGCGCGTTGAGTTCCACGACAGCGCCGCCGCGCCGCTCGGCGAAGCCTCCTCGGCGCTCGCCGGCGCCGTCGATCTGATCTTCCACGATGGCTGGCGCCCGCCGCTGGCTAAGCCCGAACTGACCGCCGCGCAGTACGAGAAGTTCATGGCCGATTTGAACTACGGCGGCAACCACGGCCTGTTCGCACTCCGTTTCGCGCTTTCGATCACGCATCAGGTCCAAGGCAAGGAATGGGCCGAAAAACTTCGCGACCTCGGCCTCGAACCCCGCGAACTCCTCTACAGCATGCTTTGGGCCGACGCCCTTGCCAAGCATTGCCAGAAGCTAGGCGTGAAGTACGATCCCGCCGACATCGAAGCTAGCGTGCGCCGCGTGATCGAACATTACAGATAGTCTGGAGTCTGGAGTCCAAACGCACGGGGTATCGGGTATGGGGCATCGGGTATGGGCAAGGTTTTTATCAGAATCAGCACCTATACCCCATACCCTATACCCCATACCCTTCATCCGATACCCACACGCTCCGCCTACGAGAAAGTCTGGAATCGCAAAGCCGTAAGACCTACTTCCTTAGCGCCTCAATCCCCTCCGCCATTTTGCGCCGGAAGGTAACCCAATCATCGGCGCCAAATATAGGATCGTGCTCGCGCTGTCCTAGCTTAAAGGCGCTCAGGCGCGTGGCGATAAGCTCCTCCGCGGCTTTGGCGGCTGCGGAACCCGCCTTCTCCTTGGCCAGCCTCGCCAGCGTAAGCATGTGGCGGTAATCGTCGAGGCCCTCGCGCAGGCGTTCGAATTCGACGGCGGGGACAAGCTGGCCGTCGGGCGTCGCGTTGCACCAGGCAAAATCGTCCTCGCGGCAGTCGAGCGCATAGTACGGATCGCCAGCGCAACAGTTCCAATGCCAGGAGAGGCGGAACTTCAGGTTGAATTGCTTCACCGCTTTATACATGTAGGTGCCATACGTCCAGCGATTGCCGCCGTTGTAGAAGGCCCAGTCGCTGCCGATCTGATGCAGCAAGTTTATGGAATCCTCGCTGTGCAAATTCCAGTCGGCGACGTGCAGAGCTTTTCCTAGCCTGAAGTGAGGATCCTTTGGATCGTTGCCGGCGTAACTGCTCGCCGCCGTGAAGAACGGCGGGCCTTTCGGGAAGGCTTTGCGGTACGCCTCGGCGTTTTCAGCCGAACGCGTTAGTGTTTCCCCGAGCGGCTCATCGCCCAAATTCCAGTACACGGGCAGCCAATTATTTGCATCGGCGTGCTTCTGCACTTCAGTAAAAATAGCTTTCACGAATTCACTATAGTCTTTGAAGCCGGCCTTCTGCATCTCGCCGGTGCTCTGGAAATAGAGATCGAGTCCTATGAACGGACAGTAGGTAATCACCGGCATGGTAAAGCCGGCCTCTCGAGCCATCTTCATCTGCGCATCGCCGACGGTGAAATCGATCTGCGGCTTCCCATCTTTGAAACCGCGATAGGTCAGCACGGGCAGGCCGCTAAAGGTCGTGAAGCCATACTCGCGCAGCTTGTGCAGCCCCTTCGCCGCCATTTTATCATTGAAGGCCTTCGCCGCATCATCCTGCCACGGTATGCTGATCGTGTAGCTCCACGGCCCGGCGGGAACATCGATCGGATCGAGCGTTCCCGTGCGAACGGTCAATTCAATCGGAACGTCCGCCGCCGCGCCGTTCTCGGGCGTTACGGTCAAGTTGCCTTTGTAGAGGCCAGGCTTCGCATCGGCGGGAGTTTTGATCGTCAGCCAGAAGCGCCGAGCGACGTCCTTCGGCGCGTCCACGACATTCGTCGGCATGATCAGTCGCGGGTTGATCGTGTAGACCGTCCCTTCCATCGTCACGCGGCTGATGCGATACGACACAAAGCCGATGTCGATGGCGCTCGCCGGAACGCTGCCCGCCGGCCCGCTCAGGTCGCTGGCCGTCACCTTCACTTTGCCCAAGTCTTTCAGCGGAATCAAGCCTAGGGTAACAGGGCGGTACTCTCCAGCGAATGCTTCAGCCGCGAGCGGCTTTGCTAGCTCATCTTTGAAGGGCGTATCGTTGTAGAACAAATCTTTCATGCACTCCCGCTGAAAGACAACATAGCCGCGCTTCTTGTCTTCGTCCGTAGGCGACAGCGGATCGCCGGCCGGGTTGTGCAAGACCCGCTTGAAATAGTTGTCGAAGTGGAAACGGCGTTTGTCTTCGACGAACTTGAGGAACTTCTCGCCTTCGGCCGCTTTGGAAAGCGGATAGATAATGACGCACGAAACGCTGCAGGCCCAGTTCTGGCCGCTGAAGTTGAGGCTCAGTTGCCCGGTGCTTACATCCACGTCGAACGTCGTCTCCTGGAAGTACGCCTTCTGATACTTGTCGAACGTGTTGTCGGCCGGCAGATCCTCCACGTTCCAGAAGCGGAAGTACTTTTTCCGGAACTGCTCGAAGTCCATCTTGTCGTTCACCACCAACTGCCCGTTCGCCGTGATCGAGCGCTGGGTGTAGACTTGGTACTCGCCCCAGAAGCCCGACGGGCTGTCCATGTTCACGAAGACGCGGTACTTTCCATTCGGCACATCGACCGCCAGTCCGCCGCCTTCGATGCAGATGAAATCCTGGTACAGCGGTTCGGGCTGCAGACAGTCAAACGCCCGCCAGATCTTCGCGTCCTTCAAACCATACCCGCGGCCTTTGCTGTACAGCGTCGCGGGCGTGATCTGCGTAAAGCCTTCCATCACCGGACTGGTCCCGGTGCCGAAGTCGAACGCGTGCAATCCTTCAAACGCAACCTTCTGCGCGGAGTCGTCGCGCTCCAACCGCAGGTTGTCCATAAACAGCGGCGCGTGCGGCGTGTCGCCGATGTTGAAGACCAGGCGATTGACCGTGTTGAGAATCAGCATGCGGCCCGGCCGGGATTTCTCGCCCACGTACATCTGTTTGACGGGCATGATCAGCGTGCTTTGCCCGGGCGGCACAACGGTCACATAGTTCACGCGCGTCCAGTAGTCCTTTGTGCTCGCATCGCGAATCTCGACGTACAACTCCATCGGCTCTTTGCTGGCCGTGAACAGGTCCGCTTTCAGGAAATCGAAGCCCGTCCAATCCTGCGTGCCGCTCATGCCCGCATAACTTTTGTCGATCCGCAACGCTTTCTTTCCGTCAGTCGCGTGCTCTTCAACGATCGTGCCGGCATCGAATGCATTCTTCGTTTCTTCAAACGATGTAATCAGCTTCACGGCCGGTCCCGCGACCGCCGTCTTCTTCGCTTCCAGCGGCGTGCCGCAGGCGTAGCACGTTTTCCATTCGGGCATGTTGCGATAGCCGCAATCGCTGCAGCGCACCGCCGCCGCGCCGATTTCTCCCGGCGGCTGAATCGGCTTCTCTTCTGTTCCCAGGTTCGGTTTCTCGGTTAAAGCCACATCGTTTCCGACCTTCACCATGCTCACGTCGTCGATCCAAAAGTAACCGGGAGCCATCAGCCCGAACGAAGGCCCGGCTTTCTTCTTCTCCTTGAGTTCGCCGACGTACGTGAGCTGCGTCCAGCCGAAGGTCCCGTTCTTGCCAATCGGCATGTACTTCCCGTCGAACATAAACTCGGTGGTCGCGTTCCACGTGCCCGTGCCGATGTCCAGCCCGCGCAGCCATGCCGTGATCTTGTACCGGCCGGGCTCCAGTTCCATATCCTGCACCGCGCGGATTTTCGGAGCGGAGGCCCCGAAGATCAGCAGCGAATACTTGCCCGTGTGACCGATGTTGCCGACGCGGAAGTCGCAATCGCCTTCGTACTTCCAGCCGCCCCATTTGGCGAATGGCCAGCCGAACTGGTTCTTGGTGATGGTCTCCTCAAAGGAGGGATTCTGCAGCAGATTCTCTCCCTCGCCGCCGAAAAGCGTTGCGGGAAGAATCAGCAGCACGTTCACAATGAAGGGCAGGCAATGTCTCATGACGATCTCCTGTTGCATCAACCGCTGGCTCGCGCTTGTAATGATGTACACTTACACCGCGGTGGAAACGTAATTGCGCAAAGAGGTTAATGTTTTGCGCACTCGCTTTCTACCGGTTTTCGCAGAGCACGCCATCGCTCCCTGTGGCGCAATCCTCCTGGATTGCGTCCCGTCACCGCCGCCTTCCTGTCCAAACCTGCACATGTGGTGATGGGGGCCGATGGCTGCCATCGGTCTGCGCTTCTTCCGTTCGCAGACCGATGCCGAAGCCGAAGAGCGCTGCCTCCATTTCCTGTAAAAAATTGCACCTGTGGTGGCACGCTTGTGTTCGCGCGTCCTTTTGCGCGAACTCAAGCGTGCATTCGAGCCAACGACGGACTGTTCAGCCGTGCCTATTTCCTCCGAAACGCTGTAAAAAAGTGCACATGTGCAGGATGCGCCGGTAGTCATCCCCCGCGATCAGCCTCAAGCCTCAAGTCTCACTTGTCAAAGAACCCACCTTCTGCGCAGGCAGAGTATCCCTGCGCATTCCCCCAGAATATATGACGTCCCACCCGCCAAAATGTTGCAAAGAATTTGGGTTATATTCGCATAATTATTTTGAGCTTCAAACGCCGAGCGGCGAGACCGTGCTTCGCTTTTTCCTACGGCCTCTTCGACACCTCCACTACCACGCGAAAGCCGAGATACCCGAGGCGTGTCTCAGGACGGGATTCGCCGCGAAAAGTCGAGCGGCAGACCGCAGCAGTGAAGTTCCACGAGCCGCCGCGCACCACACGAATGTGCCCGGTCGCTGGCCCTGTCGGATCAGTCACGGCTCCCGGCGGGTACTCGCTCTGCTTCCAGTCGCTGCACCACTCAAAGACATTTCCGTGCATGTCGAAAAGGCCCCATGCATTCGGCGTCTTCTGCCCGACCGGATGCGTCGTCTTATCTGCATTGGCTCCGTGCCATGCGACCGAGTCCAGCGCCTGATCGTCTTCACCAGAGTAGAATCGCGTCTTCGTTCCAGCCCTGCAGGAGTATTCCCACTCTGCTTCGCTCGGCAAACGGACGGTCATGCCGGTCTTCGTGCTCAACTTCCTGCAGAACTCTTGCACATCCGTCCATGACACCTGTTCCACAGGATTCTTCGGCTCCTTGAAGGCGCTGGGATTATTGCCCGCGATCGCCTCATACTGTTCCTGCATCGTCTCATATTTCGCCATGTAGAACGGCTTGGTGATCGTCACCTCGTGCTGCGTTTCCTCAAATGTGCGGCCTGCCTCCGTCTCCGGACTGCCGATGACAAACTTCCCCGCCGGTATCAGCACCGTCTCCAACTTCACGCCCCCGCCCAGGTCGAGCGTCTTCGTCGCCTCCAGCCCCGCGCGCCGCGCATACTCCGCAACCGTTTCCTTGCCATCCCACAGCGGCCACGGCTGCGCGGGCTTGGCGTCCGGCGCACCGGCGGCGAAGGCCGGTAGCGTCGTGCAGACCAGCACCAGAAGCACAGCGCGGAGGAGAAGGTTCATGGGCGCTGCTCCCAGCGACCGAGGAGCCATTCGCAAGCGCCTGCGGCTAACGTGAGTATAAGGACCTCGTGGACGACAAAACTCAACACTTGAATCACGCGGGCAAGTCTGGTTGAGAGTACGATGCTATTATGGGACAAGTACTCGTAGTACCACACGGCGAACCAAAGATAGCAGGCGGCGACGAACATCAGCACGATACACGTCGAGAGGTGCAACTGGAATAGTCCGCGCTTCTTCGGCTCGGTCATTGGCGGCGCTCCTCGCGGCGGATGCGGCGTTCGCACCAAATTCCAGCAACCAGAATAACAGCGACGGCCACGCCGAGGTCGCCTATTAGTCCAAACCCGTTGTAAGTGATCCCTGCCGGTAACGGCGGTGTTGCCGGTGGCTGGGTGCCCTTGACCTCCGTTCGTGTGATCGCCCAACCAAACGGAACGCCGTACCCCCGCCAAGAATAACGGACACTTCCGCCGCCCACGGGGCCATTCCAGTGAGTCACCTTTTCGATCAGAAAACGGTGTTCCTGTAGATTCACCCAGAGCATTCCGGCTGCGACGAGCATCATCAGAGTGGCGGTACTCAGGTGAAACTGGAACAGTCCGCGCTTCTTCGGCAGCTCGCTCATCGGCGGCGCTCCTGACGACGGAGGAACCATTCAAGCACTACGGCAGCAGTTGCAAGGATCACCAAGGCAACTGACACGTTCAGCGCCAGATTTGCATAATTCCACTGCCGTGCCAATTCGAGAAGCTCCACGCGATCCAAAGTGGACAAATCCTCAGCCTTGAATTGCGGGTTGCGTGTCAGAAAGGTTCGCGGCCACCCGTATGCAATCCGTCGCTCTCGTTCGGTGAAGGAACGTAAACCAAAGAACGAAGGAGTCTTGTACTCCAACTCAAGTTCGAGTTTAAGGGCATTCGCCCACAGCAGCCCTCCCGCCACAAACATCACCACGACACACGTGCTCAAATGCACCTGAAACAGTCCGCGCTTCTTCGGCTGTTCGCTCATAAGCTCCGCCTGCTTCGGGCCGTACCGAAGGCTCCCGCCCCACGATTCTACGCTCCACGCGCCAAAAGCGCCTGATATGAAAGCCTGGGGCAAGCTCACGAAGTGAGCGCCGCCCTGGGTTCCAGCGCCCCATGATTCCGTCGACCTGCAGGGGCAAAATAATGCACGTAAAAACGAATGGCGTGAGCCTGGCGCGCGCCCCGTTTCAGTATCCGGCGAACGGGAGGTAAAGCCGCGGGCGCTAGTGCAGCTATTCTCGCGCCCTGCCTATTGACCCGCGCCGGCTCCGGACGCCGGCCCCGCCGGCGTCAGTACAACGATCAACTTCTGGCTGGTTGACGCCGGCAGCGAGACCTCGAAGCCGATCATGCGCGTGCCTTCATTGCGCGCGTCGGTCTCGCCCGGCGGCGGGTCGGTCTGGTATGTCTTGATCGTCACGCCGGCCGGAGAGAGCACTTGGAACGTCAGCTTCTTGCCATTTTTCTGCAGCGTGGCACATTCGGCTGCGGCACCGCCGCCGCCGGCAAGCTTCACGTCGGCGCTCGTGACCATGCCCCAGCGGATGGTGGCCGCGGCGGCTGTTTCAATTTCATCCTGAATGACAACCGCAAAGCCGGCACGGAGGCCGGCACCACCACCGGCACGGAGGCCGGCGCTACCACCGGCAGGGACGCCGGCGCTACCACCGGCAGGGACGCCGGCGCTACCACCGGCAGGGACGCCGGCGCTACCGGCGCGCAGTTCCACGCTGCGGACGGCCTTCGCCAGTTGGCCGGCATAGACCGAACTCAGATCGATCACCGTCTTTTCTGGCGTCGAAGACAGGAGCGGCGCCTTGCCTTTTACCAACTGCGACTGACCATTGACGGTCAGGATGTTATGGCTGAAGCTCCCGATCCGGAAGACCTTCCAGCGTTGCGAGTCTTGTTTGCCATTCCAGAGATCGATGCCTTTCGATTCCAGCGAATGGTAGTCCTGTGCGCCAAGATCTTCGGCCCAGCGCACACCATCGGCATCCATCACGAACGTGCCCACGTCCATGTGCGCATGGTTGGCGGACGGCGAACCGCCTTTGGCGGCCACGTACACGGCGCTGGCATCCCAGCCGCTGCGGTGCATCGCCACGGGCGTGACACCGTGGCCGGACCAATGCGCTTCGGCAGGGCGCTTGGCCTCGATGCTTGGCGCCCATACCAGCAGCAGTGGGAATAGGCGGTCGGTGCGCCAGCCGGACTTGCCGCCGGACTGCGACTGCTTGCTGGCGAGTTTCTGGTGTTCGGTCCAGAGCAACGAGGGCTCCTTGCGCCGCGCCGCGAACCAGTACATCGCCGGTTCCGGGCCGGAACCCGAGCCGCAATCCGAATAGTTGAAGAAGAGACCCGTCGGCCCGGTCGCGTGCAGATAATAATCGGCGGTGGCCAGAAAGCCGGGCGTATCGACCAGGCCGAAATCTGTGCCGAGCGCCGTTTCAAGGGCCGCGATGAGCACAACGTTGTAGCTGGTTCCATAACCCCAATAGCCAGGGCCTTCAGGGTAGGCGCCGTCCGGAGCATACTGTGCCATCGCATACGGAACGCCTTCGACGGCGCGCGTAACGACGTTCTTGGCCAGCGCGGGCTCATCTTCCCACACCGCCAGCGCGCCCAGCGTCATGCCGCCATTGCAGACCTGATTCCAGTTGTTGTTGCCGCGAACCCATCCTTTTTGCAGCAGCGACGGCTTGAGGCCCTTCTCCAGAATCGCCTGCCGGATCGTCGCCCGGCTCTCGGCATCCAGCGCGTCATAGAGCCAGTCGTAGCCGAGCGCCAGGGCCGCGGTCATTTCGGCCACATCGAGAAAATGGCTGGGATTCCAATCGGGAAAAGCCGCGGCCGCGAGCATCTCCTTGCGCGCACGATCCGCGTATTTGCGCTCGCCGGTGATGCGATGCGCGAAGGACCAGCACAGCACGCGCTTGAGGCACGTGCGCGATTTGTCCAGCAGGCGGCGGCCGATCAGTTTGCGTTCGACCGGCGCTTCGTCCAGCATCTTGTCGGCTTCGGCGAGCGACGCCTTCAATGCGGCGCTGAGCGCCGGGTCGGCCGCGATTTTCTGCTTCAGCGCTTCTTCCCCGCCCTTGACCCAAAGCAGACGCGGATGCGGCTTGGGCGCGCCCTGCATGCGTGCCTCGACGTCCGCGTGCCCCGCGCCGGCAGCCAGGCAGGAGCCCGTAGCGAGCCAGAGGAGTAGCAGCAGACTTGCGACGATGCTTGTCATTGAGTCACGCGCCTTTCTGAGAACTACGGCACGGCCTTGGGTGAGCCGGCCGGAAGAAACTCGGCCTTGACTCCAAACACCATCGGCGCCGTGCCGGCTTCGTGAGCGCCGATGTCCGCTGCGCCGCAGAAATTCGGAATCACTTCGCCCTTGTGAAGGCCCGGGCTGTCGGGCGCCAATTGGAAGTTGCCGCTCTTGGTCTCGAACGAGAATCCCGCGCCTGGCACATAATGAGGAGTGCCGTTGATGCCGTGTTTCTCTTGACCGGCGGGATAGCGCGCAGCCGAGAGCAGGTCGTAATCAAAATCGTTATCAACGCTGTTCTTGCCCGTGGAAATGGAATGCGTTTCACCGGGCCTCACGTGGAAGATGTTGTTGCGGCTGACGCAGTGCTTGATGATTCTGGAATCGCCGCCGAGGCCGCCGGCCCCCTCGCCCTTCGGCTGAAAAATAGTGTTATTGAAAATGTACATGTGCCCGGTCATCCAGTTTTCGTTGTCGGCATAGCCCATCTTGCAGAAGTGTCCATGTGTCATGTTCCAACTGCTGCCGGTCGGACTGCAGGAGCGGCCTGAAACATTGCGCCAGATGTACAGGGGACCAATGGAACAGGGAGCGTTGCCGATGGTCATCAGAGTGTTTTCGATGTAGTTGTTCCAGATGCGCACGTTTTGGCTGCCGCCTTCGGCTTCAATCCCATCATCCCAGCAGTTGGCGATGTAATTGCAGTAGATATCGCTGTCGGCTCCGGGAAAACCCCGAAAGCTGCCATTGTTCCCACCGCCCAACACGTCGTTGTAGTAGTGATCAGCGTCCGACCAGCATTCGTTGTAGCGGATCACATGGTTGCCTTCGGATTCCCAGAAGACGATCGTTTGCGGCCCGGCTGGGTGCCGGTTCTTGTTGTGCTCCTCGGCCCAACTGTTCGTGTTCCACGTCGGATGATGGAATTTGCAGCGCTGGATCACGACGGCGCGCAGATCCTTTTTGTTGCTGTAGACGCAGCCCTGATAGTCGAAACCGAAGCCCTTCTCCTCTTCGCTGCCCCATTTGCTGATATCGCAATCCTCAATGACGATGTGATGGCCACTCTTGATCCGGATGCCGTGCTGCTTCACGTTCTTGATCGTGAATCCGCGAAGGATCACGTAACTGGCCTCGACCAGAATGCCGACGTCGGACTTGTTGCCCGTGTCGATGACGCAGCCGCTGCCGTCATAGAGCACGTAGCCTTCTGGCGTTCCTGATTTGTTCACGGGAAACGTGGCGACGCCGTTCTCACCTTTGACAACCGACGCGACGGGAAACTTCTCGCTCCAGGTGGCGGCTTTAGTCAACGTGCGGACGTTTGTTCCTTCCAGCGTCAGTGAAATCTCATAGCTGGCGCCGGGCCTCAAGTTGACGATGCTGCCGCGGTAGTCCCCTTTGCATTCAGAAGTTTTGACCGGGTTGTAGCGCATCGGCAGTCCGTCACGCCAGGTCTTCTGCGTCGTCTCGCGAAACTTCACCAGCACCTTCTTCGCGGCTTCACCCGTTTCCGGCGACCAGTAGAGGCTGAGGCAATGGAACGTGGGCACGCACGACGCGGGAACTTTCGAGGTGATCGTCGAGGCGGACTCTGTGCCAGCTCTAACAGGCTGTTGCTCGGCCGCGAAGAGGACTCGCCCGACACAGCAAATGAAGAACATGGCGGCCAGGAGCTTCAGGGGGTTCATTGATTCTCCTCAGCGGTCGAAGCCACACCTCGCGTGCGACACTATCTGCTTGTCGCGCACCGTCAACTTCGACGCTGAACACGCACGCGAAAATCGATATCGTTTGCGCTGCTGCGATAAACGTGATAGAAGATCAATGTGCACGTGTTCTTTTTTTGCGGCGAGCCTGCAGAGAATGATGCAGGCTCCTTTATGAAGGAGACAGCAACGATGGCAAAGGGCAACAACGCCAAGAGAAAAGAAGTGAAGAAGCCCAAGAAGACCGCCGCCAAGAAAAAGTAGCCCGTCCCACGTCTGTTCTTTTGCCTTCGCCGCCGCAAGGTTGGTGAGGGCTTTTTTTTTGTCCGAGCGCAATTCTGAACTCTGAATTCTGAATTCGGCAGCGCACGCATTAGAGCCGGTGTATTTAACGTTAAATGAACCTGGACGACCTTTCCTGGATTTTTGAGTCAAGAGCTTCGAGTTCAATCCAAAGCGGAGGCTTTCATTCGTGCGCAAAAGATTCCTTTTCTGCCTGAGCGCTTTACTGACGGCATGCACGGTCGCCGGACTTGTGCGAGCGAGCGACATCGTTTGGAAGGAAGGCGAGGCTCCGAGCGCCAGCACCGTTTCACGCCATCCCTGGTGGTATGACAAGGTCAAGAAGGACGAACTCTCAGGCGGCGATTTCATCTCGCACTGGGGCGACAAGCCGGGTGAAGTCAGCTACGAGTTCCAAGCGCCGGCCGATCAGGAATACGCCTTCTGGGTCCGCGCCAATCCCGTCGCAACCAAGCTTTCGTACGCGCTCGATAAAGGCGAATGGCTGTTGATCGATATGAAGGCTCCTGAGGATCAGAAGAACATCGCCGAAGACGACAAGCCCGATTTGCGCTTCATTGCCTGGATCAAAGCCGGATCGCTCAAACTGACGAAGGGCGCTCATACGCTCAAGTTCAAGATGCACAGCGACAACCACAATCACGGCATGCTCGATTGCTTTGTCCTGGCGGCGGGCGCATTCGCGCCCAACGGAAAGTTGAAGCCGGGCGAGAAGGCCGCCGCGGTAGTTGCTGTGAGCACAGAAGGACGCTGGGCCTTTCAGCCGGCCAAGGACGAGTTCAGCCCGGACGCGCTGCTGGATCTGCGCGCGCTCAACGAAAAGGTCGCCGGTGAGAGTGGTTTCGTGACGCGCTCGAAGGACGGCAGCGGCTTTGTGCTGGGCGACGGGAAGCCGGTTCGCTTCTGGGCCGTGAATGGAGGCGTCAGTCAACACCCCTTGCACCCGGGAGCTGATCCGGCGCGCAACGCGCGTTTTCTGGCCAAGCGCGGGATCAATCTGTCGCGCTGTTTCATCGATGTTCCTTCTGGGAAGAGCCTGAACGAGATCAACGTTGGGGACCGAGAGCGCTTGTGGAGCCATGTCGCGGCGATGAAGAAGGAAGGAATCTACACGCTGCTGACGCCAATCTGGATCGGGCAGTCCAAGATCAATCCGAAACTGGGCTACCTGGATGATGGCGGCAATCACAACTGGGGGCTGCTCTTTTTTGATCCGAAGTTACAGGCCGCGTACAGGAGCTGGATGAAACTCTTGCTGACCGAAAAGAATCCGCACACGGGCATTCCGTTGGCGCAGGACCCGGCGCTGGCGATCCTCGAGATTCAGAACGAAGACTCGTTGCTCTTCTATACGGCGCAAGGCATCAAGGGCGCGGCACGCAAGGAACTGCGGCGGCAGTTCGGCGATTTTCTCAAGAAGAAATACGGCACGCTGGAGAAAACGATGGAGGCCTGGGGCAATGCGAAGGTGGGCCGTGATAGCGATGCGCCGGACGATCTCGCCAGTGGCGAAATCGGGCTCGCGATGACCTGGGAACTGACGCAGCACCGTTTCGGCGAGGCGTTCCAGAAGCGCGTCAACGACCAGATGGAATTTCTCTGCCGCACGATGCACGCCTTTAACAAAATGGTCGGCGACTACCTGAAGAATGAGCTTGGCTGCAAACAACTGGTCAACGCCGGAAACTGGCGCACTGCGGACAACGTGATCCTGCTCGACGGCGAACGCTGGTCGTACTCGGCCAACGACGTGATGGCGGTCAATCGCTATTACACGGGCATTCATGAAGGCAAGAACGCCGGCTGGGCGATCTGCAACGGCGATAAGCTCACGGATGACTCAGCGTTATTGCGGCCCCGCGCAATCCCGGTGAACTTGAAGCAAGTCGAAGGCTATCCCATCCTCGTCACCGAGAGCAGTTGGGTGCCGCCACTGAGCTACCAGTCGGAAGGACCGTTCCTGGTGGCTGCGTACCAGTCGCTCAGCGGCGTGGCCGGATATTTCTGGTTCGCCATGGGCGAAGAAGCGTGGGCTGATTGGACGATCAACTCCGCCAACGGCTACATGCCCTCGCAAGGCAAATGGCTCTGCAATACGCCCATGCTGATGGGCCAGTGGCCGGCGGCGGCGTTGCTGTATCGCATGGGCTATTTGAAGAAAGGCGACCCGGCGGTGCATGAGCAGCGCGCGCTGGCGGACGTCTTCAGCCGCGCCATGCCCATCATCGCGGAAGATGAAGGGTATGATCCCAACCGCGACAAAGGACTGATCCCGCGCGAATCGAACATCAAAGACGGCGTGGACCCGCTCGCGTATCTCGTCGGACCGGTTGTCGTCACCTACGGCGGCGATCCGGCGAAGAGCAAGGTCGCGGACCTTTCCAAGTACATCGATTCGGCGAAAAAGACTGTCAAGTCGTCCACGGGGGAACTGGAACTCAATCACGGCGTCGGGCTGTGCAAGATGGATTCGCCCAAGGCTCAGGGCGCGACCGGCTTCTTGAAGGCTGCCGGGAAGATTGCGCTAAGTGATATTGAGATTGCCTCCGGAAACGATTACGCCACCGTGATGGTCGTTTCGATGGATGACGCTCCGCTGGCCGCGTCCGGCAAAGTGCTGGTCCAGGTGGGGACGACGGAGCGCTCGACCGGTTGGGCAACCAAGCCCGCGCAGACCGGCGGGCGCAAGGGCGAAGAGATCGTCAACTTCGGCAAGGCGCCCTGGCAAATCGTAAATGCCGACATCACGGTCACGATCCGCAACGCGAAGGTTACCAAAGCACGCGTGCTGGATGCCAACGGCATGCCGGTTCAAGACGCCGAACTGCAGGCCACGGGAGCCGGCAAGACCCTGAAGTTCCCGCCCAACGCGCTGTACGTCATACTTCAATAACGCCTTGCTATAGTGCGGTGCCAAAGCCCGCTGCTCCGGTTCCCCTCTCCCCCGCGAGGGAGAGGGGTTAGGGGTGAGGGGGCGGGCAAGATGCCCGCATTATGATATGGCGTCGCATGCAGCGACGCGCATGCGCGCTGGAACCGTGCCCGCCGTGGTCCTTGCCACGCAGCCGCTTCGCCCGCTAGAATGCGCAAAAGCAAAGAACAGGGTTTAGGGTTCAGGGGTTGGGGTTCAGGGTTTGGCTGCATCGCCAGTCCAACATAGAACGTCCATCCTCTGCGCCTTTGGGTCTCTGCGGTGGAAAAGAAGGCCAGCGACGAAAGAGGATTGAAAATGGTCCGCATGTTTTGCCGTGCCGTTGTGATCGCAGTTCTTCTTTGCGCGTCAACCGCAAGCGACGTTGGAGCCGGCGAGCCGGCTCCTGCAACAACGTTTGCGCCACCGTTAGCGGTTGAGGAACTCGACCCGGCCGCGTTCACGCAGTGGCTGGAGGGCGCCGAAAAGCTGTTCGAACTGAAGGACGGGCCGCGCCACGTGATCTGGACCCGGAATTCCCGCCCGGAGTGGGACGGATTGCGCTTCAGCGACAGCAAGAAGATCGGCGTCCGGCACATGCGGATCGGATGGAAGAACCCGATCGTTCTGGGGACGGTCCTCGCGCGCGGCGGCGGTCAGGTGAGTGTTCTAAAGCCTGACGCGGCGTATCCCGGCGACATGAAAGACGATTCGCAGTGGATACCCGCGCAGCGCATCAAGATGGCGAAGGTTTGCCGCGATGAGGCCGGCACCGAGGACCTCGTCATCTGGGTTCTACCGCCGAAGACGAGCACGCGCGCGATCCGCTTCAGCCACTCGCCCGAACTGACTGACAAAATTTACGCCGGATGGCTGGGCGGCGTGTATCTGCTCACCCAGCGCTTCGCAACCGTGGGATCTCAGGCCAGCGCGCTCACGACGCACAAGCCCGACAAAGCAAAACTGATCAACGACGACAGCAACAACGGAACGTGGGGCATCTGGGACAACGAGGGCAACGAAGTGCCGGTCTCGCCCGAACATCCCGAGGCTATCACGCTCGTCTGGCCGCAATCCGTCACACTGCGAGGCTTGTGCGCACTGTTTGCCGGCTTTGGAGCAGCCGAAGTCTTCGCCTACGCCGGTCCGGACGATCGCCATCCGAGCGCGGCAACGGAAGCCGACTGGAAGCCGGTTGCCTCCCCCAGCAAAGTCGAGAACGGCTACCCGTTGCAGCTCTGGCCGAATTGGATCGACTTCGGCAAAGACGTGAGCACGCGCGCGATCCAGCTTCGCATGACGAAAGTCTGCGCAGAAGGTCACCCGCACATGAAGGGCAACACGAAGGGCGGCAAGCGCGTGTGGGTCGGGGAGCTTCTCGCGCTCATGCCCTTGAACGAGGCAGACGTCGCAACGGCCGCGCTTCCGGTTCCAGCCGCGCCGGACCTCGGCCATCCGCCGATTCCGGTGAAATTCACGCTGAAGGATCCGGGCTTCGTGACGCTCGTCGTGGAAGACAACTCGGGCAAGCGCGTGCGCAATCTGATCAGCGAAACGTCTTTCCCCGCCGGTGAAAACACGGCTTGGTGGGACGGCACCGACGATCTCGGTCGCGATCCGCAGGCGTATTCGCACGGCCTGTATAGCATTCCCGCACAGTTCGTGAAGCCCGGCGATTACACCGTGCGCGGCCTGACACGCAAACAGCTCGACCTGCGGTTCGAGTTCTCCATCTACAACGCGGGCAGTCCGGCGTGGGAGACCGCCGATACCACCGGATGCTGGACCACCAATCACACGCCGCCGCGCTGTGTGCTCTATGTTCCGCCTGAGCAGGCTCCCGGCGGCAAGCCGCTGGTGTACATCGGCAGCTACGTTTCCGAGGGCGGACACGGCTTGGCGTGGGTCGATTTGGACGGCAAGAAGCAAGGCGGGCGAGCGAACGTCGGCGGCGCGTGGACGGGTGCTCAGCATTTGGCTCGCGATCTGGGAGCGAACGCCGACCCGAAGGCCTACGCCTATGTCGGGTCCGGCTGGGAAACCGAACTGCGCCTGTTCGCTTTGACCAAAGAGGGCGACAAGCAGGTGGTGAAGTACAGCGTGAAGAAGAAGGAAGACTCCACGCTGGCCGGCATCGCCATCCACAACGGAACGCTGGTTTGCAGCCTTCCGGCGTTGAAGCAATTGCTCTTCATCGATGCTAAAGCGCGAAAGGTGCAGGGCACTGCCGATCTGGCGGAGACAACCGGTCTGGCCTTCGACAAAGACGGCCGGCTGCTGGTGCTCGCGGCGAAGCAGCTCCGTCGCTACACGCTCCCGCAGACGTTGGGCGAACAGATTACGCTGCCGGCGCCGCAGGTTCTTATCGAGAAGCTCGAGGACCCGCAGCAGATCGCCTTCGACAAAGAAGGAAACCTGTATGTCTCCGATCGCGGCGTCAGCCACCAAGTGAAAGTTTTCACGCCGGACGGCAAGCCCCTGCGCACCATCGGCGTCGCCGGCTCGCCCAAAGCCGGTCCGTACGACCCGAAACACATGAACAATCCCGCCGGCTTGGCGATCGACAGCAACGACCATCTCTGGGTTGCCGAGGAGGACTATCAGCCCAAGCGCGTCTCGGTCTGGACGCTGGACGGCAAACTCATCAAGGCCTTCTATGGTCCTTCGATGTACGGCGGCGGCGGGACGCTCGACAGCCAGGACAAAACGCGCTTTTTCTTCAACGGCATGGAGTTCAAGCTCGATTGGGAGAAAGGCACCGACGAGCTGACTCGCGTCTTCTGCAGGCAAAGCCCCGGAGATCAGCTTCCGCCTGACGGTTTCGGCTGCAACGGCATGCCCGAGATGCCGCAGTATGTGAACGGCAAGCGCTACTTTTCGAACTGGCACAACAGCAACCCGACGAACGGCGCGGGGATCGTCTGCATCTGGATCGACCGGGACGGAGTAGCGGTGCCGGTGGCCGCGATTGGTGTGGCCAAGGCCTGGAAGGTTCTCGCTGAAGAAAGCTTCAAGAGCAAATGGCCGGCGGGGCTGGACGCCAAAGGCGACTGGTGGAAGAACCAGGCGCTCTTCTCGTGGTCGGACAAGAACGGCGATGGCCGCGTGCAGCCGGATGAAGTGACGATGATCAAGGCGAGCTCCGGCGGAATCACGGTGATGCCCGATTTGAGCGTGCTCATTTCGCGCGTAGACGAAAAGACCACGCGTTACGTGCCGAAGTTCGACAAAGACGTACCGAGCTACGATCTGGCATCCGGTGAGATACTCGCCAGCGATGTGCAAGGACCGTGCAGCAGCGGCGGCGATCAGGCGATGACGACGCCCGACGGCTGGACGGTTTTTTCGCTGGGTGTGAAGCCCTACTCGCCGTATTCGCTGAGCGGCACGTTCAAAGGCGAACCGAGATGGTCCTACCCAAACCCATGGCCGGGACTGCACGCGTCGCATGAAGCGCCCGTGCCGGAGTTCCCCGGCGAAGTCATCGGCACGACGCGCCTGCTCGGCGGCTTCGTCACACCGAAGGACAGCGACGCCGGACCGCTCTGGGCGATCAACGGCAACATGGGGCCGATGTTCCTGTTCACTGTCGACGGTTTGTTCGTCGCGACGCTCTTTAAGGACGTGCGCACGGGGCGGTCGTGGTCGATGCCGGTCGCCGAACGCGGCATGCTGCTCAACGATGTCGCACCGCACGATGAAAACTTCTGGCCGACGATCACGCAGACCTCCGACGGCAAGATCTACATTGTCGATGGCGCTCGCACAAGCCTGGTGCGCGTAGACAATCTCGACTCCATCAAGCGGCTCCCCAATGGTTCGCTGAAAATCTCCGAAGCGGATCTGGCAAAGGCTCGCGAGTGGCAAATCGAGCGCGAGGCGGTACGCCAGAAAGCGCTGGGTTCCGGAACGCTGAAAGTCTCCATCCGCAAAGAAGCGCCCGTCGTTGACGGCAATCTCGCCGACTGGACCGGCGCTGATTGGGCGCCTGTCGATCGGCGCGGCACGGCGGCGAACTTCAATAGCAACAGCAAGCCCTACGACGTCGCCGCGGCCGTGTGCGTCTCGGGCGAGAAACTCTTTGTCGCCTGGCGCACGACGGAGAAGGACCTGTTGCGCAACAGCGGCGAAATGCCCACGGCGCCGTTCAAGACGGGCGGCTGCCTGGACGTGATGATCGGCGCCGATCCAAAGGCCAGCGAGAAGCGCGGCGAGCCCGCTCCGGGCGACGTTCGTTTGCTGATCACAAAAGTGAAGAATAAGACGCTGGCGCTGCTCTACCGAGCCAAAGTGCCCGGCACGAAGGACCCCGTGCCGTTTTCGTCTCCGTGGCGGACCATCACGCTCGATAAAGTCGATGACATCAGCGCTCAGGTCGAACTGGCTTCGGTGGAAGGCAACTACGAGATCTCGATCCCTCTGGCCACGCTGGGACTGAAACCCGCTGCCGGTCTGGCGATCAAAGCCGATCTCGGTGTGTTGCGCGGCGACGGCACGCACACCACGCAGCGCGTTTATTGGAGCAACAAAGGCACGGCCATCACCAGCGATGTGCCGTCGGAAGCGATGTTGACGCCAAACCTGTGGGGCAAGTGGGTCTTCGAATAAGCGCAGACAAACGGAAGAGTTTTTTTGCGCACGGACACCTTGACGTGAGTTCTGCGGCAGGCTACAGTTCTCGGCGAAGTTTGACAATGGCTTTGGCATTACGGAACACGGTGCAATTCCGTGGCGGTCCCGCCGCAGTAATCGGGGACGGTCGCACGGTCGGAACGAAAGTTCCCATCACTGCCGAGGAACACTTCGGTGGGAAGATGATCCGCGCGATCGAACGATCCGAGAGCCTGAAGACCTGCCAAAGCCGCCAGCGTTAAGAATTCGGAATCCAATGGTAAAGGGTTCCGGTGGGCCGTGAGGGCAGGCCCGCCGGAACCCTTTTTGTTTTATTGTGCCCTTTAAGGAGGAACAGCATGAAGAGAAAGCCTCGCCGCCTCAAAGCGGTGATCGCCTTCCGTCGCGCGTGCCAGGCCACGGGCACTGGATTGTCTCACTACATTCTGGTGGAGGCGAAGAAGAACGCATGAAGAAAAGCGCGCTTAGCGTGCGCGGAACGGCCCCCAGTCGGGGCCGTTTCGCGAACACGGGAAACGGGCCTGAGCTCGTGCCCATCGATATCGGGCACGCGGACTACGTCGCCCTCATCGGACCGGACACGGCCTTCTGGGCCTTGGTGCAGAAGGCGAAACTGGCCCAGACGCTTGCCGGCGGCTCGCTGCTGGCCAAGTACAAGCGCGAGGCTCAGCAGATGGCCGATGAGATGACGCAACTGCGCTTCGGTCTGAAGCCCTCAGCCGTCTACTTCAACGCGACCGAACGCTGCAACCTGAATTGCCGCTACTGCTACATTCCGGAGAACCTGCGCCGCTCCGGCCAGCACATGTCGCCCGAGCGTGTTATGGAAGCGCTGACGCGGTTGGAGCGATATTTCAGCCCGATCATGAAAAAGGGGCGAAAACCTCAGATCATTTTTCATGGCGCCGAACCGTTGCTCAACAAAGAGGCCATCTATCCCGCGATCACGAAGTATGCCGGAAAGTTCCTGTTCGGCATTCAGACCAATGCCACCCAACTTGACGCCGAAGACGTATCGTTCCTGCGCGAGAAAGGCGTGGCGCTCGGGCTTTCGCTGGATGCCGACGTGGCCCGCATTGCCGACCGCACGCGCGTCTCGTGGAGCGGCCAGGGCGTCTACGATCGCGTTCTGAAAGCCCTGCGAATGCTGCGCGGCTATCCGAACTACAGCGTCATCTGCACGATTACTCGCGAAAACATGGCCCGGCTGAAGCAGACGGTGCGGTTCTTCCATTCCGAGCAAGTTCCGGTCTGTCTCCTCAACGTGGTGCGTTGCACACTGCCCGGCGCGCGCACGGTCAAGCCCGCGGATGCCGACGCAGCCCGGTACTTCATCGGCGCGCTCGAAGAGACGCACCGCTTGTACCAGAAGACCGGCCGCAAGCTCGTCGTGGCGAACTTCGCCAACATCCTTCTGTCGATCCTCGCCCCGACCGCCCGCCGCCTGATGTGCGACATTTCCCCCTGTGGCGGTGGCCGGTGCTTCGTAGCGCTCGCGCCAAACGGCGATCTGTTCCCTTGCAGCGAGTTCATCGGGCTGCCCAAGTTCAAAGGCGGAAATCTGTTCAAGGACAAGATGGAAGATGTCCTCCAGAGCGCCGCGTTCCGAAAAGTCACTGAGCGCAAGGTCGAAGATATTGAGCCCTGTCGGCACTGCGCCATCCGTCATTTCTGCGGCTCGCCCTGCCCCGCCGAAGCCCACGAGATGAATGGCGGCATGGAGAAGACGGGCGCGTTCTGCGAATTCTACGAAGAACAAGCGCGTTACGCGTTCCGGCTGATCGCCGACAACCGCCATGAAGCGTTCCTGCTGGATGGGTGGGACAAAGGCACGCACGAAACGTTTGCGCTGTGATGTGGCACGCTTGAGTTCGCGCAAACTGACGCGCGAACTCAAGCGTGCAACTCAGCCGCCTTAACTGCCTTCAACACAGATATCGTAGGCACTGCCTCACCTGCTCGGATTTTCTGCCGCACGGTCCTGAGGAGCGCTATTTGCGGCCGTGTGTAGCCCAGCTACCCTGTAGCACGCTAGCCTTGCCATATAACCCCATGCATTCCCCCATTCGCCGTTGCCAGGCTGGGCGTGTGAAAGAGGCTAGCAAAACACAGCAAGCCACGGACGTGATGCAGACTCCGAACCATCTTCGGGTTAGACGCCGATGGGCCTGCATCAACCCAAACGCGATGAGGATCGTTGTTCCCAAGATGCTGATCAGACACTTGTAGGGCAAGATCGGCACAGAATTGTACGGGCGAAATTTGATGAGCGCGTGCGTGCCAAAACCCAATCCCACCAGCATGAGCATTGCGGCATACAGGACGAAGGATGGCCGCGCGCTTTGGTAAGCGGCGCGCAAGACACGAAAAAGCAGATAGAGGTAGAGCGCGAGCACTGCGCCCGCGGCATACCGCCACATGAAGAGATAATGCATGGGGACGAAATGGGTGCTTGGCACGTCGTATCCGTTTTGAAATCCGACCAATTCCGCCGCACTGTAACAATGCATCGAGTTTGAGGTCAGCACCGGAGGGAGGAAATTGGTGAGAGATGTAAATAAATAGGTGATGTAATTCGAACACAGATCGTCGATCGCAACGAGCGGCGAAGGATATGTGACCAGCAATTCAGCCTCTCGGCCGGGCTGTACAAACAACTTGGCCGCGGGAATTCTGATCGCAAGGTATACGACCATCGTCGTCAGGGTTATCGTCGCTACAAGAAAAAGGTTCTGGTTGCGAGATTGCAGTTTGTGGCGCTTGCGCCACCCAAAAAGAAAGGCGCACAAAACCAGAAGAAAGGCGCCGTAGTCGAGCCACGTTTCCCAGCACACGGCGGATAGCAGCAAGCTTACAACGAAAATGATTTTTGCGCCCGCGCGCCCATCTCGGGCGAACAAGCAGTGAACGGCCAGGAGATTGACCAGCAGATAAGTGATCTGCAGCGGATACATTGCACACGAGGAATTCGTGTACGCATAGCTGAATTGGGTTCCAAAGGCCATTAACAGCGCCAGGCAAATCGCAAAAAGCTGCGATCGAAACGCCAGCCATCCGCAGATGTACGCAACGCCACTCAAGAGCGCACAAATGGAAATAAAGGCCGGCGTATAGCCGACTGCCGAGCCCAATAGTTCAAAGAAAACCATTCCCGTGGTCGTCCAACGGATGTCTCCCTGTTGAGTGACGTCCATCGGCCACAGCAATGTCCTGGGATTGTCGCGCAAGGTATCATGAAGAATCTGGGGAAAGGTCATGTAGGGTTCGATGCGGGCGTTTTCAATATAGATCTTCTCTATCACTGCGATCGATACGATAAGCAGAAGCGCGGCAAAATGCGCTCTTAGACGAATGCTTTGCGCCGGCACCTCTGCCGAAAGAGTCGTCATAGGGCCTCTATCTGGTTTCGGAGGACTTCTTGCGTGCGGACAAGAAAACCAAGCCGCCCTCGTCTATGCCGACCGCGTTGGCGTTCATGTTCCGGAAAATCGGAATGAGCGGGGCAAGGTAAAGTCTCCGGAATGCAGGACAGAGGGTCCATTTGTTCGTCAGCTTCTTCGTCAGCAGTCCGATCATCCCCGGCGGCACGAGGGCATCATTGAGCAGGCAGCTTTTTTTCGTCCCGTAATACTGAGCCGATTCGACGAGAAACCCATGCTCCTCAAGCAGCGCCTTCCACTTCGGAAGCTCCTGAGCGGTGTGATGCCGCCAGAAACGATTGAAGAAGCGGCGGTATCGCTGCGACAGTCCGGTCAAAGACAATGCATTCAAAAACTGGACAGGCCAGTTGAACTCTTCAAACCGGTGCGAAGGCACAGTGAGATAAAAGCAACCGCCCGGCGCCAGCACGCGATGAATTTCTTTCAGCACCGGCGGCAAGTCCGGGATGTGCTCGAGCACGCTATTGGAGAAGACGGTCTGGAAGGTATTGTCTTGCTTTGGAATCTTATCGCCGAAGCCGTGGATCAACTCGCTGTAAGAGCCCCATTCGCGCGCGCGCTCCAATTCACGTGAATTGGGGTCAATTCCCGCGTCCACGGGTTCAGAAAAAAGGACGTGGGCAAACAGGCCTTCACCGCAGCCGACGTCGAGCACGGGCCTGGGAAAGCTCAAGCGTGCATAGATCCGCCATTCAAGTATCCGTTCCAAGGCGAGCGCCGACGGCGCCAAGGCGAGGTAGTCCTGCATGGCGACATTTCGAACAGGCAGATTCTGCGTTTGCGCAATCATAGGTGTCCTGTTCGCAATTTGAGCAACTGATCGCAGATGAAATCGATTTGCTCATTTCGCAGGGAGGGGAACGTCGGCAGCGAGATGACGGTGCGGCTGACGTCCTCGCATATAGGCAGTTTGTGCGCAGCGTAGAGCGGTTGGAGACTGGACGCGTAGAAGCCTGGCCTTGTCTCGATCCCGATCCCTGAAAGCGCCTCGATGACTCCATCGCGGTCCGTCGAAAACGCGCCAGGATCCAGCCGGCATGCCATCGCCCACAGCACAGCGGTGACATCCGCCTCGAAATTCTGCAATTGAATCCCCTTCTGCCCCTGCAGCCGGTTGATATAGGCGGAATGAACTCGGCGGCGATCTTCCAGGACGCGCGGCAATCCTTCCAACTGGGCGCAGCCCAGGGCCGCCTGCATATTGGTCAGCCGGAAATTGTGCCCGGGAACGTCGTGCCAATAGCGCCGTTTCTTCATTCCATGGCTTCTAAACAGGCACAATCGTTCATAGAGCTGGGGATCGTGGGTGATCACCATTCCGCCTTCGCCGGTGGTGATGGTCTTTGTGGCCTGGAAACTGAAGCAGCCGAGTGCGCCCAGCGTTCCGGAAATTTGGCCGCGATAGCGAGACGGGAAAGACTCCGCGGCATCTTCAACGACGGCAATGGAATGATCGTTCGCGATCTTCAAGATCGGGTCCATCGCGCAAACCGCTCCGTACGTGTGCACGGGCACGACGGCTTTCGTCTTCGGCGTAATGGCCCTTTCGAAGGCGTGGGGATCGAGGCACCACGTTCGCTCATCCACCTCCACAAAGACAGGCTTCAGATTCATGTGCAGCGCGATGTTCGCGGCGGCCATGAAACCAAATCCTGGAACGATCACCTCGTCGCCCGGCTTCAAGTCCAGGGCGAGGAATGCCAGATGAACCGCCGTCGTTCCATTGGAGACCGCCGCCGCGAATTTGACGCCGCAGTAGCGTGCAAAGTCCGCCTCCAGCCGATCCACAAACGGCCCGCCCGAGATCCATGACGATTTGAGCGCCTCCAGGACATATTGGGTTTCTAGCGCGCCAATCTCCGGCTGAGCCCAGGGAATTCTTTCGCGGACTGTTGACGGCTGTTCACGAGACATCGCTGAAGGTCTCCGTGGGGTCGAGTTGCTTAACGTACAACTGCAGCTTTAATGCGTGGTGTTGCTGCGTTCCAGCCGGTTTAAACCCCATACGCGAGTAAAAACGGTTTGAGGCCGTTTCAGTTGTATTTGTGCTGACACGGTAGATGTGAACATCCCACTCGCGCAGTGCCTTTTCAAAGGCTTCAACCAGTAGGCGCCCCGCGCCGAGTTCGCGCATGCCCTCCTTTACTGCGATGGCCAGGAGTTCAGAGCGGACCGCGGCAAAATCGTTGCGTTTTGAGCTGTCTGGGTTCGTGCGAAAAGGGTAAGCCAATAACGTCGGCAGACGACGCAAAGCTGAGAATGAAAAGAGCTTTGGCAGCGCTTTAACGCCGAGAGAGAATCCGCCACGACAAAGGACCGAGCGGAAGCAGCCGGAAAGATCGGCGCAACCCGCCACGAAGCCGACGAGAGCATCATCTTTCCACGCCACCCAGATGCCTGCTTTGGGCGCCCGCGCAATCTCGAAGTACATGCGTGCCATAAATGGGGAGCCAAGTAAAGGTAGAGCTCCATGGTGAATGCTGGCCAGGTGAATACGTGTGATCTCCACGAAGGTGCTGTACGGCGTCGACCTGTCCAGGACCATGATTTTCAGCATGGACGTTGCTCCATGCGAGGACATGGATCCTTCGAGCCCGAACTTGCGAAGCTCGTATCTTCGTGAAACTGCTGAATCCTGGCGCGGACAAATACAGGCAAATCGATCTGCAGCCAGTCTCCCTTCGACTTCCACGCGCTCTCTTTGCTTTGGGCGTCCAGAACGGGGGCGGATTCTGAGTCGCAATTCATCCTGAAGAGTGTCGAAATCGCATGGCTCTGCATCCCCGCCGTTGAGAGCGGTAGAATGATCTCAAAAGTGCCGAGTTCTTCAACGCTGTCCGCGGCTAACCCGCATTCCTCCCGCAGTTTGCGTCGCGCGGCGTCTTCCCTCAATTCGCCAAAATGAACTCGTCCGCCAGGAAACCACCATTCGCCCAACGCGGGCTCATTCTTGCGTTTCACCAGCAAAATGCGCCCTTTCGGATCCCTTACCAGCAAGTCCACGCACGGGATGGGCATGAGCGTGATAATCTTCCGGTAGAGCGCTTCATCGATGAACATGCCAATCCCTTTCGCGCACTCAAGCGCCGGGGATGAGTTCGATTTGCGGCAGTGGCATGACTAACCGGCCCCCCGACGCAATGAACTGCTGCTCTCTCTGGACGATGAAATCGCGGAAGTGCCAGGGGAAAACAAGGAAGTAGTCCGGCTTCTGGGATCGGGCGACTTCCTCGGAGACAATGGGGATATGCGTTCCGGGCGTCACGCAGCCGTGCTTCTCCTCGTTAACGTCAGCGATACATGCAATATCCTTCGGGGTAAACCCACAGAACTGCAGAACCACATTGCCTTTGGTGGACGCGCCGTAGCCCAGGAGGCGGCGGCCTTCGCGCTGGGTTCGGCGTACGAAATCCTGAAGTGCTTCGCGCTGTTTCCAAACCCGTTCCTTGAACGCGAGTTCTGGCGACAGCGTATGAAATCCCTTGTCCACCTCGTCCTTAAGCATTTTCGCGACGCCGGCTGAATCGACCCGATACGGCGATCCCTTCTTTGCGGCAGCGACTCTGATGCTGCCGCCGTTCACGCTGTTCACTTCAACGTCCAGGATATCAAACCCCACGCGGCGCGCCATCCAGGCGATCTGCCGGAGCGAGTAGAATTCTAGGTGCTCATGACAGATCGAGTCGTAGGCGTTGGCGGCGATCATTGCGGGAAGATAGCTCTGCTCAAACACCCATATTCCATCATCCGCAAGCACGTCGTGGATCTGCTGCATGAATGCCATCGGGGCATCCAGATCGTAGAACATCGCGATCGACGTAATGACGCGCGCTTTACGCTTGCCTGTTTCGCGCTGCAGCGTCTGGGCGTTGAAGAAGTCGGAAATCAACTGAATGTCTTGTGGGTAGTACTTGTGGAATTTGTGGCCCGCCGGATCAACGCCCACCCGATTCAATCCGGGAGTAGCATAGGCCTTCAAGAGCGTGCCATCGTTGCTGCCGATGTCCACGACCAGATCGCCGTTTGAAAGAGATACCAGTGACTCGATCCTTTTCACGATCGAAGAAAGGTGGTCCACCATTGAGCGGTTCAATGCCGAGCGGTAACCGTAGTGTTCTCCGTACAGCTCACTCAAATCGTAGGAGTGCCGCAACTGAACCAGTCCGCAGGCGTCAGGATTGCCCTGCTCATTGCATTTTACCAGCTCAAGCGGACCGGCGGTGAGTTTCTGAGAAGCGCTGCGCGGGAAAGTCCCCGTTAGAACCTGGTCACCCAAGTTCAGGATTGAGGCTAGTTCACTGTTACCGCAAATCCGGCAACGTTCGATGGCTCGATGCATGGATCAAATCCTTCCTCGAAACGAAAGGCCCAGTGTGGCCCAACTGTATTTCAGGAACACTTTCAAAAAACGGCTGTTGCCCTGGCCCGCCAAGCGGCGGCCATTAACCGCAGGGAATTGCAGAATATGGATCTTCTGATGCTGTAAATAATAGAGCAAGCGGATGAAGTAATCCCCGTAACCGAAAAAAACCCGGTCGTAGTTGACGCCGCCCATGACGCGGCGGTGAACGGCGAAGAATCCGTAAAGGTTATCCGTGATCTGTCCGCCTGTTACAACGCGGACATAAACGTTGAACACCCAGCTCAAGAGGTGCCGGCTGCGAGGTTCCATCAGTCCTCCGTAGAGGAACCGCGAACCCATAACCATGTCGTAGTGCTTCATCGATTCGACCATAAAGGGGAGGTATTTGGGCTGGTGATTGAAGTCGGTATCCATGACTACCAGGACATCTCCGGTCGCGTCTTCAAGCCCACGGCGAATGGATTTGGCAAACCCTTTATCTTCAGTACGAACCACGAGTTTCACCGATTGACGGTCCTTGAATGTTTCGCGGACGAGTTCGGCGGTGCCGTCGGGGCTGTTGTCGTCCACAACCAGAACTTCGAGGTCATGACCCTCCAAAGCCGACCGGATAGCTTCAATCAATGCGACAATGTTGCCGCGCTCATTGTATGTCGGGAGTATCACCGTAACTCTCGTCGAGGCTGTGATTTCGGACATCGGCTTGACGATCACTCCTCTTTGCTTCGTCACGATGAAACCGGCGGCCTGCAATCGAACGTTGCATGAAAACTGGGAAGCGCGATTAAACACCCCGAGTGGTCTAATTCAAGCGGATTTCCACTCCCGTCGGCGGGGCCATCAGGGTTCTAATCGGGTGACCCAATATCTATTTTCAGTCGGCAGCAGGACTGGATGAAAGCCGAAGCTGGAGGTGAATATTGTGTTCCGCGATTGAGCACGCCTGCTTGCGAACCTTAACGCTAAACATTAAACGTGAAACGTCTGTTCATTCCGCGGCCGACGGCCGGAAACGTTCCGCAACACGCTCGACGCCGCCGCGCGGGCCGTCAACACGCTTAAAGCCGGTCTCAGGCGCCCAGCCCGTTTTCGACGGATAGGGATAAAGAGGCATGTCTATCTCGGTCTTTCCATTCGCGACCCGCTGTCCGTGGATCATGTCCGGAACGACGCCTTTCTCACGCCAGTTGGCTACAAGGTCCAGCATGTTCGGCAGCCGGCTTATTCCCGGGCCGGGGCCGTGGCTCATTCCCGGAATGATGTAGAGCCTCACGAACTCCTGGGCTTTTTCAATGGAGCCGCAACGTTCGGCCACGCGTTCATAATAGTCCAGCGATGCGTGGTATGGCACGCAGGAGTCGGCGGAACCGGAAATCATGAGCAGCTTGCCGCCGCGCTTTTCGAACCGGCTCAGGTCGGGATTTTCCGCGTTAAGATACGGGCCGAGCGCCGCGGTATAGGTGTCGATGTCCTTTCCGAAATCGATCGTCATCAGATCCTTGCCCGCGCCGAACACCCATTTGAAGAGATAAAGGTTGCCACGCGCGATACCAAAGGAACTGCCGATGGGAATGCCGCAGAAGATGCGTTCGCCCGTGACGGCATGCTTCGGGCCATCGAACAATTTCCAAAGGGCCTCCGCCTGCGCGTCTGTCAGAGTCTGATCCTTCTCTCGCGCAAGCTTGATGACCGCGTCGATGTCCTTCTTGACGCATCGCGGATCGGAGACAAGTTTGCCGGCGGTCTGAGGAATTTCGCGGGCAGCCATGTATTCGTTGCCGGCGAGGATGATGTTCTTCTGCTGGGAATCGGTGAACGGACACTTGCGGAGAATCTGGTCGTTCCACAGAAAATAAGCGTGCAGCGGAGTGCGGCAGTGCGCAGGAATGTTTGCGACAATGCCATCGTAGTCTTCCGGAAACCGTTGCGCTTCCTGAAGAGCCTGCTGGCCCCCCGTCGAGCCGCCATTGAAATACGAAAACTCCGGTTCCTTCCCGTAGTACGCCTTGACGATCTGTTTTGCGGTCACCGTCATCAGGTGCGTTGCGCGGAACCCGAAATCCTTCCAGACCTCCGGATTTCCGTTCCCGGAATCGGCGTTCGGCGCCGTGCCCATGTCCGTTGTTGCGGCAACATAGTTGCCGCAAAGCGGCCCGGCCAGAGTGCCGGGGCTGATGCCGCCGGCTGATCCGCCGTTGCCAAGTCCGATCAAGCGGCCGTTCCATTTCCCCGCATCGGGCAGCCAGACTTCGACATGGATGTTGGAGCCTTTTGCCGGGTTGAGGACGACCTTCACGATGGTCCGTGGCGGAAGGTTCTTCAATGCGGCTGCTTTGGGCACTGCCATCGTCGGGGAGTCGCCGTGCTCCACGAACTCAACCTTCCCTCCGTCGATCTTCAGTTCCCTGAGAACCGCCAGCCCGTCCTTTTCCTCCGGCGCGGCGGCCGACGCCGTCCCCGCCGCGATGATTCCAAAAAGAACGCACATGCACAATCTGCGCGCGAAGGCATGCTCGCTTGGTCCGTGCCTCATCATTTCACCTTTCGAGTCCGCGTTCTCAAAACGGAGTGTACTTGTGAGTGGTCCTTCTGCAAAGAAGTTGCGTGCTGGTGATCGAACTCGGCAGACAACGGGGACAGGAAGAAACCATCTTGACCGGAGAAAAAGGCGGGTGACGATACGGCCATGGGCCGCATAGTAGCGTGATGTGCGCGTCCTCGTCTGCGAGCATCGGAGAAATCGCGTGTTGGCTCGATTGAAGCGTTCACTTCAAATTCTACTAAGTGGCTGGTTGGCGCTCGTGCTGTTCGGATCTCAAAGTCTCGCCGAAGAAGCGAAGCGCGTTCCTTATCGACCCATAAAGCTTAACTCGGACGATGTTCCGGCGTTTTCCGATCCTCCTTCGGGCTTTGACGCCAAGCGCGAAGGTATTGCGCACGGCGAACTGGCGATGATCGCCTATGAATCGAAGTCGGTTGGAACCACCCGCAAGATGCAGGTGTACACGCCTCCTGCCTACTCCAAGGACAAGAGGTATCCGGTGCTGTATCTCCTGCACGGCATCGGCGGCGACGAGACGGAGTGGCAGCGCTTCGCCCAACCGAATGTCATTCTCGACAACCTGATCGCCGAGGAAAAAGCCACGCCGATGATCGTGGTGATGCCAAACGGCCGGGCGCAGAAGAACGACCGGGCGGAAGGCAATGTTTTCGCTGCCGCGCCCGCGTTCGCTGCGTTTGAGCAGGATTTGTTGAAGGACGTGATTCCTGCTATCGAATCCCGCTACTCCGTTCAAGCCGGTCGTGAACACAGAGCGCTTGCTGGCCTATCAATGGGCGGCGGCCAGTCCCTCAACTTTGGTTTGACGAACCTCGACACGTTCGCCTGGGTGGGTGCGTTCTCGGCGGCGCCGAATACCAAACCCGCGAAGGACCTCGTCTCAGATCTTGCGGCCGCCAAGGCCAGGCTCAAGTTGCTCTGGCTTTCCTGCGGAAAAAAGGACGACTTGATCTGGGTCAGCCAGGGAGTTCATGCCTATCTTCGGGACAACAACGTCCCGCATGTCTGGCATATCGACGGCCATGCCCACGATCCTGCAACGTGGAAAAGCAATCTCTATCTTTTTTCGCAGCGCATCTTTCGCTGACAGTGCTGGTTCACAACGAGAACGGGCCAGGCAGCGCACTCCGTCTGACGCAAACGTTGACGGCGTCGCGAACCTCCAGAATTCACAGCACTTCGCCAGCCGATTCCTCTCCTGACTCCCACCACTTTTCCGTAGGCCATAGCGCGAACATGCAGTCCTCTACGTGAGTCAACGAACGTAGCTGGATGCAACACGCGGTACAGGCCGGCCGAGGAGAGACAAAGCGCTATGACTTTCCGCACGAGACTATCTGTGTCCGCACTGTTGCTGGTCACGGTCGCCCTCGCCTGCGCCGCATTCTGGCGCGCGGCGAAGCCGGCGGCGGTGCCGACTGCGGTGGCGCCGGCGTCCCTGCCGGCCGGTGTGGTTCCGGTGCCGCCCGTCATCGCCTCAAAACCTCGTCTAGAGATACCCGCCAATGCGCCTGCGGAGATGAAGGCCTTTGCGGATTGGACGGAGAAGTACCTTAACGCACCAGAGGAACTTCGCGCGCCGCTGCTGGGCGAAGGACAGAAACTGGCCGCCACGCGCCGTGAGGCTATGGCGCGCTTGATCAAATCCGATCCGGCCGCGGCGTTGAAACTGGCGGCATCGGCGTGCTGGCGCCGCGAACTACCTCCGCAAATCGCCGAGCAGTTTGAGGAACCCATCAGCGGCTTGGGCACGCTGGGCACGTTTATCACTTGCGAGAACGGCGGCTGCCAGCACGAAGAACATGACCATCACGCAGGCGAGCCAAGTACCACGCGCACGGCCATCATCGGCGGAAAAACGTATCACGCGTTTGTGTTTGGAAACCGGCAGAATCAGTGGCGCAGCGAAGAAACTCCGCTGCAGGGCGTCGCGGTCGATCACTGCCTGGCTCTGGAGCAAGCAACAGCGGAGCGGACGGTTGCGGCTTCGTCGCGAAGTCTTTCGGGATGGACCACGGGCCCCAAGACGCTGCTCTACATCCGCGTGAACTTCCCCGACAACCTGACCGAACCGCAGACGCAGGCGGATGCACAAACGATGATGGCCACGGTCAACACGTGGTATCAACAGGTTTCCTACGGCGCCACCTCGATCACGTCCACGGTCACACCGCTCCTGACGCTGCCCCAGACGCAGGCAACCTACGCGTCCCTCGCCAATGGCCTTTCGCAGCTTCTGGACGATTCGCGCGTCACGGCGGCGGCGGCAGGCTACAACTACCTCAGCTACGATCTCGACATCACGCGTTACAACGGAGCGCCGGGAACGTTCTCCGGACAAGGGTACGTCGGCTCGCGCGGAATCTGGTTGCGGCAGTCCACCGCGGGCGTGGCCGCGCACGAGATCGGACACAACTACGGTCTGTGGCACGCCAACTATTGGAACACGTCCGACGGCACGGTGATCGGCGCCGGTACGAACTTGGAATACGGCGATACGTTCGACACGATGGGCACGGCTACGGCTGCGGAGTATCAGTTCAACGCCTGCGAAAAGTACCTGCTTGGGTGGCTGCCGGCGTCGAACGTCACCGGCGTCGCCAGCAGCGGGACGTACCGCATTTATCCGTACGATCAGACACTGAGCAGCAATCCATTCGCGCTCAAGATCACCAAGGATGCCGATCGCGAGTACTGGATCAGCACGCGCTCGCTGTTCCCCGGCAATGCCTGGCAGTGCAACGGCGTGGAAGTGCACTGGGATCCCTGGACCAACAGCAACGGCGGCACGCAGTTGCTCGACACCACGCCCGGCAGCACCAGCGGTCGCACCGATTCCGCGTTGGTGATCGGACGCACGCTGGCCGACTCGGCGGCCGGGATCTACATCACGCCGGTCGCGGAAACGAGCACGACCCCGCCGGCCATCGACGTCGTCGTCAATATCGGTTCGTTCCCCGGAAACGTGCCCCCAACCGTCAGCGTCACGGCCAGCACCACGCAGGCGCTCAGTGGCGTGGCGGTGAACTTCACCGCCACGGCCAGCGACGCCAATGGCGATGCCCTGGCTTACTACTGGGATTTCGGCGACAACACGTTCGGCTGCAACGCGGCTAGCGCCAGCAAGACGTTCACCACCGGCGGCACGTTCAATGTCACCTGCACGGTCTCCGACATGAAGGGCGGCAGCGCCAGCGCATCGGTCGCGGTTGCGGTCACGCAACAGGCTCCGCCCAACGACAATTTCGTCAATCGCATCGTCTTGAGCGGTTCATCCGTTTACACCACCGGCAGCAACGTGCTGGCAACCAAAGAAAGCGGCGAGCCCAATCACGGCGGCAGTGCTGGCGGCGCGTCGGTGTGGTGGAGCTGGACCGCGCCAGCTTCCGGCACCGTGACGATCTCCACTGCCGGCAGCAACTTCGATACGCTGCTGGGCGTCTACACTGGCACGTCTGTTTCCGCTCTGACAAAAATCGCCGGCAACGATGACTTCGGCAGCCTGTACACCAGCCAGGTCACTTTCAGCGCGGTGGCCGGAACGACCTACCAGATCGCGGTCGATGGCTACGCCGCCGCCAGCGGCAACATCTGCCTGTCCATCCAGCAGGGCTCAGCCAACGCCGCGCCCACGGTTGCGCAAGCGGCCTCGGCCACGCCCAATCCTGTCAGCGGAAGCACGGCCGGCCTGAGCGTGCTGGGCGCCGACGACGGCGGCGAGGCAAACCTGACTTACACGTGGGCGGCAACCGGTACGCCGCCGGCTGCCGTGACCTTCAGCGTCAACGGCACGAACGCCGCCAAGAACTGCACGGCGAGCTTCAGCGCGAGCGGCAGCTACACTTTGCAGGCGACTCTTCGCGATGCGGGCGGGCTGAGCACCACCAGCAGCGTTACGGTCTCCGTCTCGCAGACGCTCACGACGCTGGGCCTGACGCCGTCCAGCGCGTCAGTGGCGATCGGCGCAACGCAGCAGTTCAGCGCGGCCGGCCTGGACCAGTTCGGCAAATCGATGGCGGCGCAACCGGCGCTCACGTGGGCCGTCAGTGGCGGCGGAACGATCTCAACGAGCGGCCTGTTCACGGCTGGAGCGACCGGGGGCGGCCCGTATACCGTCTCGGCCGCGTCGGGCAGCATCCAGGCCACGGCTAGCGTGACGGTCACCGACCCGCCGCGCCTGGCGTCCGTCTCGCTCACACCGAGCAGCGCAAACGTGGCCGCCGGCGGCACGCAGCAATTCTCGGCCACCGCGCTGGACCAGTTCGGACAGACGCTGCAGCCACAGCCGGCGCTGACCTGGAGCGTGAATGGCGGGGGCAGCATCTCCAGCGGCGGCCTGTTCACCGCGGGCTTGACCGCAGGCGGTCCCTTCACCGTCTCGGCGAGCAACGGAGCGGTGAGCGGCACGGCCAGCGCGACGGTTGTCTCCGCCAGCGGCACCGGGTTGCTTGGCGACTACTACAACAACATGGATTTCACTGCTTGGGCGCTGACGCGCGTCGATTCGACGGTGAATTTCAACTGGGGCACGGGCACGCCCAGTCCGGCGATCGCGCCAAAGACGTACAGCGTGCGCTGGAGCGGGCAGGTGTTGCCGCAGTTCAGCGAGACGTATACATTCTCAGTTTACAGCAGCGACGGCGCCCGGCTCTGGGTCAACGGCGTGCTGCTGATCGATAAATGGGTGAAGCAATCCGTGACGGAGTGGAGCGGCAGCATTGCGCTGAGCGCCGGCGTGAAGTATTCGATCAAGCTCGAGTATTTCAAAAACCTCAATAAGGCGGCCGCCATCCTGCGCTGGAGCAGTGCGTCCACGCCCAAAGCTGTCATCCCGCAGAGCCAGCTCTTTCCGGCGCCGGCAGCCTTCCCGGCCGGCGGAGGCGACGCTCTGGCCGTGGCCAGCTTCGGGCTTTCGCCGAATCCCGCGATCGCCGGCCGCGACGTGACGGGCATCGCCGCCGGTTCAAGCGACGCCCTGAGCTACACGTGGGATTTCGGGGACGGCACGACAGCTCAGGGCGCTGTGGTTACTCACCGTTACGCGGCGCCAGGAGTATACTCCGTTTCGTTGACCATCAGCGACGGCGCGCAGAGCCTGACGCAGTCGGCGAGTTTGGAAGTGCTCAAGCGCGCCGGGAGGCACAAACGGATGGGTCATTAGTCATTAGTCATTGGTCATTAGTCACTAACTGCGGCAGAGCGCTTGCGCAATGACCAATGACCAATGACTCCGTTACCACTCACCACCCTTGCGCTGGCCCTGGTATTTTTCACTGAACGCGGCCAGCAGTTTCAGTAGTTCGCCTTCATCGGCCAGATTCTCCGTCCTGGCCACGGCCTCTCCATCGGGCCCGCACAAGACCAGCGTGCCGGGCCGCGCATTGTACTTCTTGAACAACTCAGCGTTCGCGATGTCCTGGCCCGCGGCGGCAAAGCGCACCAGGCCGAGGGCAAACATCTCATGGCGGGCGCGGGAACTGTCATGCATGGCTGCGGGCGCCAAATGGCCGGGGTGGCTCTTACAGAGCGTGTCGATCTCTTTCGGGTTGGCCCGCAGCAGGGCTTTCTGGACCTCGGCGCTGCAGAAGAAGATCACGTAGGGCTTTGCGGCGCTGCGAGCCGCGGAGCTGACTTGTTCGGGCTCTGCCCAGTAAACTTTGACGGCTTGCGCGGAACCCGCGCTGGTACTGACTGCGCATCACCCCGAGCCAGAGGCGGCGTATGCCACGCTGGGGAGTAGTGCAAGAAGAGTAAGGAGCAGTGGCATGCGCATTGAAATCCCTCCATGTCATTTGAGCTTTGAAAGGCGCCCGCGGCGTTACTGGCCGCGGGCGCTTGTTACAAGACGATCGGAGCAACCATTACGGATCGAGCGCCTTGGTAGCCTTCACGACGATCGGATCTGAGGCCTTCGTGCAGGTCGTCGTGTCCACCGTGCGGCTCACGACCACTCGCAGTTGCAGTCCCCAGACCTTCCCGACATAGAACCCGTTCGCCACATTCGACGGAGCCTGCTCGTTGATCGTGAAGCTCACATCGCTGGCAACACCCAGTGTCTGGATAGCCGGCAGATCCAGGTCCATCGTGGCGCCTTGCGCACTGGCCACCACGCTGGTGTCGATATTGGTCCAGACGGGAACTTGCTGAGTTCCGGTGTTGCTTTGCCACTGGAAACTCGGCGAGTCCGCCGCCGGGACATTCGTCGTCGCCTTGACGCTCATGACGAACGCCGCATCGGCGGTTAACGACGAGTCCGGCGCGGTGACAGTATTTTTGGCCGCCGCCGCCGTAACCGGCGCGCGCACGGTGATGTTCGTCGGCCCAGGCGCCGTCGGTGGGCAGGAGCCTGTCGCGGAGGCCGTGATGGCCAGTGACGAGTTGATGCCGACCGAGTAGGTTCCTTGCGGCAGGTTCACCTGGACGTCGCCGCTCAGCACATTGTCGGCGGTTGTCGTCGTGTAACTGCCGTTGGCGCCCGCGGTGAGTGAGAGTCCGTTCAGCCCCGTGAGCGTTACGTTGGTGTTGTCCACCGTGAACGTCCACGTGTTGCTGAAGCCGGTTTGATCCAGGCCGCCTTCAAAGTGGAACGCCGCCGTGCAACCCGTGGATAGCGACGGCGCCGGCGAAGCCGGCGGGTTGAAGACCTGGACCGTCTTGGGTGTTGCGTCATCGGTGCAGTTGCCGGAATCCGTGACGGTCATGTCGGCCGTAATCGTGGCAAAGGTGCCCGCCGGCACCCCCGACAACGTTACCGTGCCGCTGGCGCTGGTGGAGGTATAGCAGCCCGCGATGGGATGGTTCTGGGCGTCGAGGCACGGGGTGGTGCCGCCGCCGCTCATCGTGACCGTCGTTGGATCGACCGTGAACATCCAGGCGTAGGTCAGGCCCGTGTTGCCGTTGCCCGCGGAATTGAGGGAGGTTGTGCCATCAAAGCCGAAGGTCTGAGCGGGGCACACAGGTGGAGTCAGGACGATCTTGGCCTGCGGACCGCCGAACGAATACTGGAAGATCTTCGTCGCGTCTTTCATGTCGCTCGTGTCGGTTGCGGACGAACGCGTGCGGAACTGCACGAACGCGGTGCCGCCACAGGCGTTCACGCCCGGCATAATGCTCAACGGCACAGCCACTTCGGCAAAGGTGAAGCGGTCCATGACGCCGAGCACCCAGTTGCCTTTGCCGTCCACGTGGCCCCACGGAGCGCCCTGCATGGTCGTTGAATTGTTGATCGAGGTGTAAACCGCGCTGGGGAACGAGTGTTCAGTGTACTTGTAGGCAGGTGGATTTGATCCTGCAATCAAGTCCCAGGTGAAATAGTGGGGCGTCACTGAACCACTGGTGCCCGAGCCCTGCGCTTCGAAGGTAAACAACACATCGCCCGGCGTGCGCGTGGGAATGTAGCCCGGGAAGGGGCTGTTGGCCGGCGGCGCATTCTGGTTGAACTCGATGTCGAATGCCGTCGTGCCGTTGTTTCCCATGCGTTCAAAACCAGCGAACAAATAGGTCTGATTGTTTGCCAGGTAGCCCTGCGTGAAGTCGTACTTGGATGAGCCAATGCTTCCGGGACCGATGTTCCAGGTGCTGACATCGTTCTCCTTGCCGCCTGTCAGGAAAATGTCGTGATCGTTGCCGTCTACGGCGTCCACAATGCGCACGCCGTTCCAGTGGCCGGTGCCGCCTACGGCCCCCGTGGGGATGCCGCCCGTGCATGCGCCGGTCGGGTCAATGCCGAAGGCCACGCTGCCGCAGAGCGCGGGCGCATCGGTGTTGGCCGCGCAGTCTTTCACCCAATCCACAGTGGCCCCAGCGTTCTTCACGCCCACGTTGTTCGGGGCGGAGTTCGTACACGACGTGATGGTGTTGACAAACAAGTTCGCCGCCTGTGCGGCTGCGGTCGTTCCAGTTCCCGTGCCATCGATCTGAATCGCGTTGGGGTGAATGCTCCCATCGACCGGCCCGGTTGGACAGGTGCCGCACGTCTGCGCAGCGCGCAAATGAACGCACGTGCCGGCGACGACCAGCAGCGTCAGCATGAACATCATGCCCCGCGCTCTTACTGGAAATTTCAACATCGTTGCCTCCTCGTATAAAGCCTGGAATTCCACATACGCACGCCGACCACGGCCGCGTCTAGGTCACGGTTTCGAGTGGATTCAGAATTGCGCGGCTAGCGAACTAGCGCCGCACAACGAACACAGACTGGAAGGATGTCCAACGCCTCGTCCCTTCCTCCGCTGCGCCGTTGTTGCAAGCATCTGGCCGAGCCGCGGTTTTTTTGCATTGCACAGGTGCAGTCGTCATTGAGAGGCCGTTTGAAGCGCGGTTTACACGGTTTTTGGGAAGTTTCCCCACAATCAATTGCGTGGGTTATACAAGGGCCGCCGCGGCTCTGTCGTTTTCACCACCGCCCGGCAGAAACTCATGCCAGGCCCCTCGGCGCTGCTGACGGAAAGAAGGAGGGCGCTAAGTTCAGAAGTCTAGAAGTCGGCGGCTTGCGAGGCGTCTCGCCGCTGGGGACAAGCCATCGACTCCTGGACTTCTCGACTTCTGGACTCTGGACTTTGTTGGAAGAGCTCAGCCATCATACCTGTAGCCTATTCCGTGCACGGTGCGAATGATCACGGGGTTTTGCGGGTCGATTTCAATGCGCTTGCGCAACTGAGACATGTACTGGTCCAGCGTGCGGCTGTTGGGCAGGAAATCATAGCCCCAGCCGTGGTTGTACAGCACCCCGCGGTCGAGCACCTTGCCTTTGTTGCGGCTGAAGAACTCCAGCAGCTTCACGTCTCGCAGACTCAAATCCAGAACGGCATCTCCCCGCCGCGCACGCAATTCGTTCGGATAAACAACCAGGTCGCCGATCTCGAACGAGGCCGCACGATTCTCCGACGCAGCATTCCCCGGTTGCGCAGCAAGACACCGCCGCGTCACTGCACGGATGCGCGCCACCACTTCCTTGACGCCGAAGGGCTTGACGATGAAGTCGTCGGCGCCGAGTTCCAGGCCGATGACTTTGTCGATCTCCTCCGATTTGGCGCTGATAAACACGATCGGCACCGCCGGCGCGCTGCGGCGCAATTGGCGGCAGACATCGTAGCCGTTTTGGCCGGGCATCATGATGTCCAGGCACACGAAGTCCGGCCGCTCCTTCTCGAAAAGCGCCAGAGCCTCGTTGCCGTTCCTGGCCGCCAGCGTGCGATATCCTTCCGCGCTGAGAATCTCGCACAACCCCTGCAGGATGTTCTCGTCGTCTTCGGCTACAAGTATCTTCATTTGGCATCACCCATTTTCTCTCTTGGCAACCGTTCAGTCCTTCCCTGATTCGAGCACGGCAACTTCTCCGATCGCCTTACAAACTGCCTTCAACACGGAGCCACGGAGAACGCAGAGGCCACAGAGAAAAGGATAGGTTATAAAAAACTCCGTGTGCTCTGTGTTCTCTGCGCCTCTGTGTTGAAAGCTGTTCTGTCGCGGCCGACTGAACGCTTGCCTTTCATGATTCTGGTTCTTAGCGTCCGACGTCCTGCTGTCGCCCCGTCTACTTCTGTTCGCTCACTGGCGCGCTCACCGTCACGCAGAACCGCGCGCCTGCCTCCGAGCGCTCCAGCGTCACATTCCCGCCGTGCAGCCGCGCCAGTTCCCGCGCGATCGACAAACCGATGCCCGTTCCCGTCACCCCGTCGCTCAGCTTGTCGCTCACGCGGTAAAACGGCTCGAAAATCTTCTCGCGCTGCGCTTCGGAAATTCCCGGCCCGCGGTCGGCGACGACAATCCGCGTGACGCCGTCGGCCTGCGAACTGGCGATCTCCAGCACGCCGCCGCTGGAACCGTATTTCTCGACGTTGCCGATCAGATTCCCCAGCACCTGCCCGAGGGCGTCTTTGTCGATCAGCACCTCCGCCGCCGCTCCGCGCTGGACCGTGATCGCCACGCCTTTGGCCTCCAGCGCCGGCCGGAATTGCTCGACCGTGGCGCCAATCACTTCGTCCACGCTGCCCGGCTGCGGGCGCAGCGTCAGCGTCTGCCGCTGCTGGCGCGCGAAGGTCAGCACGTTCGCGATCAGCCGGCTCAGCCGCTCGCTTTCGGTCACGATGACCTTCAGGTAGCGATTGGTCTGCTCGTTGCCGGCCGGCACGGAGGCCGGCGCTACCGCCCCTTCAAGCAGTTCGGCGTACATGCGGATGTTCGTCAGCGGCGTTCTGAGTTCGTGCGAGACCTGGTTGACGAAGTTCACGCGCTGAGCGGCCTGCCGCACGTCGCGGGAATATTCGCTGTAGAAGTACACGCCCAGCGCGAGCAAGACCACGCCTGCGACCAGCAATCCCACCAGCAGCGACCACTGCGACGCCGCCTGAGTGCCGGACAGCGCGCGCTCCGGCACGTAGTAGCGCCAGTGCCAGGCGCTCAACGGCGGGCTGAGCGCCATGTCCACCCGCGGGCGCTCGCCTTCGGCCGGCTCGTATTCTCCCCATTGGTGAATGACGGCCCCGTTGGAATCCAGCAAGGCAATCTGCCCTGGCGGCACGGAAGGATTCGTCTCGCTGCCGGGCAGGCGCGCGATGATGTCGGCCAGCAGCCGCGCGCGTTCCAGTTCCACGGCAACGATGTGCCCGGCAGCGCCGGCCTCCGTTCTGGTGGTAGCGCCGGCCTCCGTGCCGGCCGGGGAATGTATCGCGGGCGTCTCGCCCGCACGTGCCGGCGGGACGCCTGCAGTACCTACGCGCCGCCAGAAGATGAGGCTCAGCCCGTCCTCCCAGTACCACACGTACCAACCCTTCGCGGCCGGCGGCCCGCTCGCGCCGGGCTTGTCCGGCCCGGCGGGCCCGTGGATCAGTTCTTTGTCCAGCAGCAGGCGTTTGGCTCGGTGAAGGAATTCGTTTTCCGACGTGCTGATGGCTCCGGCCGGCGGCGGATGGACGAGGTTGCCGGCCGAATCGATGACGAAGATCTGGCTGATCAGCGGACTTTTGCGCACCAGCTCGCGCAGCGGCTCGGTTTCGAAGCTCGGCAGGTCGGTCGCGCGCATAAGCTGCCGCTCGCGCTCGCCCAGCAGTCCCGCCACGATCTGGTCCGTGTCGCGCAGGCGCGCGGTGAGCAGTTCCGTGAACTGGTGCCGGATGACGGCGCGTTCGGCCGCCAACATGCGAGCCCCCAGCCACGCGAGCATGGCCAGGGGCACAAGGACAATTAGCGCTAGGATGACGGCCTGCGTTTTCTTCACGGTTTATTTCTTCTTAAAACCCTCTTGTTGATCGAAGCCGCTCTGGTTGTTTATCATTCTCTTGCGGCTGTCTTTCCACATCCCGTCTTTAGCGACGTCGTCCGCATCTCTCCACTGGAATTTCGCCTGTGATCTCAGGGCGTCATCATTGTATCTTTCGGCCTTATCCAGGGCTTGTTTACCGCTCTCTTTCAGCACTGCTTGGGCCTCTTCGATTCTACCTTGATCGCGCAACCATGTCGCGCGCTTACTTTCTTCGTTGGTAACCAGCGAGACGGCGCTGGCCATTACCTTCGGGTTCTCGGCCTTCTCGCATTCGACCGTGTGGCCGGAGAACGTGACGCTGACCGTGCTGCTCAGCTTGTCGGTCGTCTTCGTCGCCATGTTCGCATAGCTGACCTCGACGGTGCCCACTTCGCGCGAGCGCCCCGCGTCGGTCGCGGGAACCTCGACCTCCAGCACCACGAACTTCTCCTGTTCCGCATAGAGGCTGGCGATGTTCACGTACACTCTCTGCCCGGCAATCTCGCCTTCGCGGCCCAGCAGCCGCACCGGCCGGATGCCGTCCGCGCACTTGATCTTGATCGCGACTTCCTGCGCCACGACCGACAGCGCGTTGCCGAATTCCTTGTCGAACACTTCTCCCAGTTCGGCCGCCTTTTCCACGAAGTAATGATTCCCGTCGCTGCGCCGAGCGAGCTGGCACATCAGGTCTTCGTTGTAATCCAGCCCCAGCCCATACGTGCTGACCGAAATTCCTTCTTTGCGCAGCGAATACCCCAGCGCGCCCAGGTCGCTCGGCGACGCCGGCCCGACGTTCGCCTGGCCGTCCGACAGGAGCACAATGCGGTTGACGCGCTCGCGATCGATGAACTTGCGCAGTTCCTCCGCCGCCTTGCTCACCCCCGCGAACAGCGCTGTCGTCCCGTCCGCATTGATGTCCTCGATCGCCGCGCGCACGGACGAGCGGTCCGTCAGCTTGGTCGCCGGCACGGCCACGCGCACATGCGTGTCGAAAGTCACCACCGAGACAATGTCGTTGCTGCTCAAGCGGTCCAGCGCTGCCAGCGCCGCGTTCTTCGCGTGGCGGATCTTCTCGCCGCTCATCGAACCCGATTTGTCCAGGCAGATGGCGATGTTGAGCGGCGCGTGTCCTTCGCGCCGGTCCCACGAGAAACCCGTCAACCCGACCTTCAAGTACGTAACGTTTTTCTTCTCCGCCGGCAGCACCGGCTGCCCCATCGCCACGTTCAGCCGCGCCTGTCCGCCGTGCGCCGAACACACCGCCAGCAGCACCGCCGCGACCATCCATCCGCCCCGCAAGAATCTCGTTTCCATATCCCTGCCGCTCCTTTCCAATCCGCCGCCGCTGGAACATCCCCGCCGACTCATTCTTTCTACTTTATTTGTCGATCGAGGTGGTCAGCGGGACGCGAGATAATTGTAAAACTGATGTAAAACTATGCGGCCCGCCTGAACACTGCGGGCGAGACACCCGCGATACGAATAATCCGGGCTAACCACGAAAGACAAGAAGTAACAGGATCCGATAATCGTCTGGGAAGTGCCACAGGCCGGTGCGGACTATCCACACCGGCCTGTTTTTTTTGGGGTCGTGGCGAGAAAGCGCTGTATTCATACAGGTTCAGCCCGAAGGGATGGGCACGCACAGAAGGAGACGGACACATGGTAGAGCTACTGACGTTGCTGTGGTTCTTCAACGCCTCACAGGCCGCCCAGAGCACTCTTACCGCGCAGAATCCGCAGGCCGAGTTCGCGGCGCCGGCGAATACGACCGGCAGCTTCACTCTGAAGTTCACGGTGAACGCGAAGAAGTTCGAGGGCACGAAGAACATTCTCGACGTGCCAAATGTGCTCAGCGTCCGCCTGCAGCAGGGTTCGCAGGACCGCAAGGGGCAGAACTACCCAGCGTTCAAGATGCCCGACGGCTCGTTGCCTGTTCTGGAGGCAACGGTCGTGCTCCATTCCGTTGAGCATCCCGACTGGAAGAACCTGACGATCGGTATTCCGCTCGCTCTGCTCAAGAAGCCCGAAGGCGAGCACGAAGTCGTGCTCGACTTCACGGGTGCGAACTGGGCGATGTATGTTGACGGCGAATTGCTGGATAACAACTTTGCGTTCGGCTTCCCGCAATGGACGGAAAAGAACACCTGGAAGCTGGATGCGGATTACGTGAAGACCGCGGCGCTCTATCTCCCCGGCATCAAACCCGAGAAGCAACTGGCGAAGACGCCCAACACTTCGCCCAACATCCAGTACTGGACGCCGCCGGGACACAACAACTGGGTCGGCGATGTTGCGACGCTCTTCCACAAGGGACGCTACCACATCTTCTATCTGTACGATCGCCGTCATCACGGAAGCAAGTTTGGATGCGGCGCGCACTACTTTGAACACCTCTCCACGGCCGATTTCAAGACGTGGACCGAACACGAAGCGGCCACGCCGATCGAAGAACAATGGGAGACCATCGGCACGGGCACGCCGTTCGTCTTCAAGGACCAGCTCTGCATCAGCTACGGCCTGCACAGCACGCGCATCTATCCGCAGGAAAAGACGACGCTTCCGGCGCAGTGGGAGTTTCTGAAAAAGAACGGACGCACGGGTGAGTTCAAACGCGGCGCGACCCCCGGCATACCCGCCGGCGCAACCTATTCCGTCAGTGCGGACGGCGTCGCAAACTTCAAGAAGTCGGGGATCATGTTCCATCCCTGCGAAAACCCGAGCGTGTATACCGACCCAAGCGGCAAGCTGCGCATGATGGCCAACTACCGTTCCAACGGCATTTGGGAATCGGAATCGATTGACAGCGGCTGGCACTGCATCAGTCCGGGATTTCCGCCTGGAGGCGACTGCACGTTCTTCTTCCGCTGGGGCAAGTTTGACTACATCATCGGCGGCTTTACGGGACTTTGGTCGAAGGCCGCGGACGCGCAGAACTATGAAGATGTCGTCCGCAAGGGACTCGACTTCTACGATGGCTCGAACGTTCCGGCCATTTCGGAGATCGCAGACGGACGGTTCCTGATGGCCGCGTGGATTCCCATTCGCGGCTGGGGCGGCAATCTGATCATCCGCGAGCTGCTTCAATTCCCCGACGGCCGGATCGGCTCGAAGTGGATGAAGGAAATCACGCCCGAGACAGAGAAGCAGACGACTCTTTCGGCGAAGGTTTCTGAAACGACGACATTCGCCGCCGACAGCAAGTCGTTCATGCTGGTTTTCGAGGTTCAGCCCGCGGAGGCGAAGAAGGGCAAGTTCGGCATCTCGTTCCTGCGCGAAAACGGCGAACAATCTGCCTGCGAACTGCAGATTCGTCTGGATGAAGCTCGCGCGCAATTCGGTCCAGGTTCGTTGAACAACTTCGCCGCCGCCGGGAAGTCTCTGCGGGAAGGTGGCGCGCCGCAGCACGCGGGCAACTATGCGATCGAGAACCTCATTGGCGTTGACAAGCCGTTCACCGTTCGGGTGATCGTGAAGGGCTGTGACAAGATTGGGGGTTCTCTGATCGATGCTGAAATTGCGGGACAGCGCACGATGATCTCGTATCGTGCCGATTTAACCGTCCAGAAGCTGGTGTTCCGCACCGAAGGCATCGAACTCAAGAATGTTCAGATTGCGCCACTCAAGAACTAAGTCGCTTTTCACCGCAGAGGCGCGGAGGAAGACCTCAGGGCTGGGGACCTCGTTATTGAAGATAGGGGGGCTGTTCACGAGATTGCTGGCGTCACTGACCGGAGATAGGTAAGGTGTCACCCGACCCCCCCGATTACCCAACCGATGTCTACTCGGCACTACCTGCTAACCTTGCCTTGGATAAACGTCGGGCTAGAATAATATCTGCTATCTCATTCAAGAGGTTCGCACATGCCGTCTCTGAAACCATGGACAGTGCGACACGCATCGTTGTGCCGCTGGTGTGAGGTGCTAGCTACCAGCGTTATCGCTGCGACTTTGCTGCTTTTCATTGACACGGGTTTACGTAGAGATTCCGCCACACTCGTTCTTCAGTTGCGAGGAAACGCAGCGCCGGTGATCACGCCAGCGCTCCTCGTCATTCTTATTTTTCCGCTGTTCGCCATCATCTGGTGGGGGATTGGCTTTAGACCACACTGCCTGCTGGAACGAAGTCTCAACGCATGGCGATATCCATCTTCCATGGTAACGGTTTTCTTCGCACTGGCGATATATGGCGCCGTTCGCAATGAACGTGTCCGCCATGATGGATGGGAGCAGTACTTTTGGATATTCCTATTTCCGATTCCAGCGATCATTTTGGGGGCAATAGCAGATTGGATCCGCACCGCGATTCGCAGGCGTCAGAAGAAAGTTCCGCTCCAGCCAACATCGCTAGCAAACCTAAGTGATGCGGCGTTTCGCGCCTGGGCTGAGCGTGAAGAGCCAATTGCCGATGCAAGCCAGGACTTCTTCGGAAACGCAAGAGTGGCGAGAAGGATTGCAGACCAACTGCGTGCTGAACGTGAAGTGACAATTGGCCTCATCGGCTCATTTGGCACTGGAAAGTCCAGCCTCATCCGGCTCTTGCGAAACGAACTCGCCTCCGAACGTTTTATATTCGTCGAGACGAGTTGCTGGGGGTTCGATGATTCTGCCAAGGCGCAGGAGCACATTCTGTCTGCGGCAATTCGGGAACTCAACAAACACATTGATTGTTCGACGCTTCGTTCGCTGCCAGCCAACTACGTGCGGACAATTGCATCGGACTCTACTTGGGTTAGTTACGTCCTGAACCTCATCAATGCCAACCATGATCCGCAAGTGGAGCTACAAAGGCTCGCGCCGATACTTTCTGCTATAGGATCGCGGTTGGTGATCGTCATTGAGGATATTGATCGCACTGGCGCGCATTTCGATCGGGACCACATCGCTGCCATGTACTACCGCTTGAGAAATGTGCCACGCGTCTCCTTTGTCCTCTCTGGCAACACGTTTGTGCCGTTCATGAGTCGGAGTCCAGCATGACGATATCGAGCGTGGGCGTGGATATGGCAAAGCTGTGCGATTACCGGTACGAGCTGGGATTGCGTGATCCATTGCGGGTGCATGCCGTATTGAAGCGCGCGCGTGAGCTTGCGCTAAAGTCGTACCCTGACGTCATCTATCCCTTCGCACGGCATTCGACTACGCCAAAGCGAGAAGACTGGGAGGTCGGACCCTTCAACATGCTTGGACAACCGACTTGGATCGGTGCATTGGCGTCATTGTGTGATTCCGTTCGCGCTTTGAAATCTGCGATCCGACGTGTGCTTCGTGGCTGGGATACGTTGCACGGCGAGGTCGAGCTTGATGAGTTGATCATTATCAGCGTGCTCGCTGAGACCTATCCCCCAGCGCTAGAACTGCTCCGGGAGCTTGGCACTTCATTTGGGATGGGCGCGCGCGGCGAACGAGATGCCGTTCTGAACCAAGAGCGCCAGAACACAATCAAAGCTCTGTGGCACCGATACGTGCCCGACAACACGGCCATCAAAGATCCCTTGGAACAACTAATGGCCAGGCTCCTACCTCAGTGTCGCCTCCAAGGAAATAGCTCAGACGCCTTGATGAACGCTCAGCGTGTACGCTACAAACGCCCGACAGGTTATCGCGAACGAATCATTAACGAGGACATCGTAGAAGCAGACCTGCGGGACCAAGTTTTTCTAAGGCACTTACAGCAGTGGCAGCAGAAGGGTGCCGCAAATGAGGAGTTCTCCAGATTGCTTGCTGTCGATGAGCGCTACGGCGAGAAAATCGAGCAATTTGAGTATCTGGTTACCGAGGAGCAGCGGCTGACGCTTGCCTCTCAGGTTCTCAATGTATTGAGAGCTCAGTACGGGTGTAAAGCCAATGCATATATGCCAGGATTCCTGCCGCTGTGGCGGTGCGTGCTGCATCAAAATCCAAGAAGATCGCTTGTCGATCTGCTGATTAACGAAATCGAGCGCTCCCTTGCAGTCAGTTTGCGGCTGACGAACGACCTATACTACTACTGGGTCAACACAAAAGAAAACCTTGTCACGCGGGAGGAAAAGCAGCAAATACGCAAACGAGTAATTCAGCTTGCACGAGAACATTTCTGTGACAAACCAGATTCCGCCCAAATCCTGTTGCAGGCCTTGGACAAGGATTTTCCGTACAGCCTGTATCATCTCATCTTCACGACGGAACGCGGAGAGGCTGGTGAAGATGCTTCACTATTCCGTCGGGCGTCCGACTGGGTTTTCATCTCCGGAACGCTGATTCTCGGAATGCAGACGCAGCCTGCTGTGCTGATCCCGCAGGTTGCTGCGCTGATAGCAAAGACTGACCGCGGCGATCCATTTGATCCGCGTCCTGCTGAAATTGACCAAGCGGTTTGCGACGAGCTCTTCGGGCAGAGTGTTAGAGAACTTTTTGTCGCGCTCGCTAACGAGTTCCCAATGAGTACCGCAATTCCGCCAGAAATTGCAAAACTGATCCGAGAAATTCAGGCCGCTGCGCGCCTACGATTTTGAGATGGTGCACCCGTGGGTTCCGATTTCCGGTGACATCCATGTCTAGCTCATCCGATGTACTTCATATTAACTAAAATAACTCCAAAAACAGAGCAGTTATTTTGCGGCTGGATCGTCATGGTTATACGGGGGATGGTGAGATACTCTGTCGGTACAGAAGTGTTTCTTTGACGAATGGATGGATTAGGAGTGTGCACATGTGCAGTCCTGGACAGAAAAGGCTTGAGACTTGAGACCTGAGGCTTGAGACCTGAGGCTTGAGGGAAGGGCGGGACGAAGGCAGTACGACGCACGGTGCAGGATTGGACAGAAGAGGCTTGAGGCTTGAGACCTGAGGCTTGAGGGAAGGGCGGGACGAAGACAGTACGACGCACGGTGCAGGTTTGGACAGAAGAAGAGACGGACAATTTAGCAAAATGTCCTACGTTGGGCGCTCACTCTTCGGGAAGTGCTCCCGCACGATGCGCTCGAAGTCGGCGTTGGTGCAGCAGCGGCTGGCCTGGCCGCGGAATTCGCGGCAGCCGGGGAGGCCTTGCGCGTAGCAGCAGGCGTACTTGCGCATGAGGATATTGCCGCGCTCTTCGCCGAAGCGTTCGACAACCATGCGCTGATGGCGCAGGAGGAGTTCGGCTTGTTCGGCCAGCGTGGGATCGAGTGGGACGGGATCGCCCCGCAGAGCGGCGGCGGCCTGGCTGAAGAGCCACGGCTTGCCCAGAGCGGCGCGGCCGATCATCACGCCGTCCACGTGGTAATGAGCGAAGGCTTCGACGACGCGGCGGGCGCTGGCGAGATCGCCGTTGCCGATCAGCGGGATCCTGCGGAGGACGGACTTCAGCTTAGCGATCTGTTCCCAGTCGGCGCTGCCGCTGAAAAAGTCCTCGGCGACGCGGCCGTGTACGGTAAGCGCCGCCGCGCCGGATTCTTCGACGACGCGAGCGACTTCGAAGGCGGTGACGTCTTTGCGCGTGCAGCCCAGGCGGATTTTGGCGGTGACCGGAACGGGCGCGCAGGCTTTCACCACGCGCGAGACAATTTCGCCGACGCGCGCGGGCGTCCTGAGCAGATAGCTGCCGCTGCCGGCTTTTTCGGAGACTTTGCGGACGGGGCAGCCGAAATTCAGATCGACGACGGAGACGCCGAATTCATGCGCGAGCTTTTTTCCGACGACGGCGAGCGTTTCCGCGTCGTTATCCCAGATTTGAACGGCCAGCGGGCGCGGCTCCTCTTTGACGCCCCACAGCCGTTCGACGCAGCCTTTCAGGCCGCCGACCTGGTAGACGAAGCCTTCGGCCGAGACCATCTCGGTGGCCAGCAACCCCGCGCCGCCGAATTCGCGGACGATCTGGCGGAAGACGTAGTTGGTGAAGCCGGCCATCGGCGCCTGCAAGATCGGCGGATCGATCGTCAGCGGCCCGATGCGCAGCGGCGGCACATTCACCGGCGGGATCGGAGCGGAGGAAGGCGCTTCAGGTTGGGTCAGGACAAAATTCATGAAGACATTCTAATGGTGTGTGGGAGCGAAAGCCACTTCGGGGCGCAGCGTGCGCCGAAGCAGACGGGGAGACGGGGGACGGGGAGACGGGGGGAAATCGAGAGCGGGTAGAAAGCCTCGACCATGAGCAGTTGTCTTGGTAGAAACACGATATGGACACTGGCAACCCGGTTTTTGATTATCGCGCGGACTTTCGCATCGTCGCGGCCCGCGCGCAACGGCGAATGACGCTCGGCGGAATTGTGCTCGTGGTCGCCGGCCTGGTCGTCACCGTCGTCTGCGAACCGCGGATGGTGGGCCTGACTTGCTGCGGTCTGGGCGCGCTGTCGCTGACCGTCGGGCTGGCCTGGGGCTGGTACTGGCGGCACCGCTTGCGGGAGGAGTTCAAGGCGAAGTACGGACCGGAATCAGAACCGCGACCGTAAGGGAGCGGCGGCAAAGCGCCAAAAGGCGCGACGATTTGGGACCATAGAGGTTCATCTCTGTACGCTCTGTGAGAACTCTGAGGCAAGTCTTCAGTTCTTGATGCGTTCGTCGCGCGACTTGCGAGGCTGTTCTTCGGACTTTTCTGGCGGAATCATGCTGTCGCCGACGAGGTTGGAGAGTTTGCGGTCGAGCTGGCGCTGTTCGTCGGCGAGAAGGATATGCGCGGACGCGACCTGTTCTTCGAGCTTTTCGCAGCGTTGATCGAGGGCGTCGATGCGGTCGCGGAGCTTGCCGATTTCCTTGGCGTTGGTGCCGCGGATGCGAAGGACTTCGCGGCGGTGATATAGAAAGGTGGGGACGCCGACGACGATGCCGAAGAACACGGCGACGATCGCCAGGCCCAGTACGCCCAGACTGAGCACGGCATCCATGATGTTGGAAGGGTCCATGAAACCGATCGCCATGCGCGGATTGTAGCGCCGCAAGCTCACGGCGCCACCGGTGTCTGGCGGGGTTTGTTGTTTTTCGCACGGAACGTTCTTGGCTACACTGGCGCCGAGAAGATCGGGAGAAAATCGGCGATGACTGCTCTGCCCATCATGATCGTGGTGCTGTGCACGCTGGCAATTGCGTACCGCTACTACAGCGCGTTTCTGGCGGCGAAAGTGGCGACGCTTGACGACCTGCGCGTTACGCCGGCTCACGCGCTGCAAGACGGACACAATTACGATCCCACGAACAAGTGGGTGCTCTTCGGCCACCATTTCGCGGCGATCTCCGGAGCGGGGCCGCTGATCGGGCCGGTGCTGGCGGCGCAGTTCGGCTACATGCCGGGCCTGGTGTGGCTGCTGGTGGGCGTGTGCCTGGCGGGAGCGGTGCAGGATTTTCTGGTGCTGGCGGCGTCGCTGCGGAGCAACGGCCGCAGCCTGGCTCAGATTGCGCGCGAACAGATCGGCCCCGTGAGCGGCGCGGCGAGCATTGCGGCGATTCTATTTATCATCATCGTGGCGCTGGCGGGATTGGGCATCGTCGTCGTGAAGGCTCTGGGCGGCGAGGAATTCGACGTGCCACTGAACAGCCGAATCGTGCTACCCGCAGACAAGGCCGCTCGCGCAGGGACGGACGACAAGCGCGTGAAACTTCCGCCGGGAACGAACTTCAGCGTGCCGATTCCGAAAATGAAGAACGCCGATGGCAGTCCGGCGTTCAAGCAGTTCCCGCTGTCGATGGAAGAGGACGTTGAGTTCGCCAGCGCCTCCGACGCGCAGAAGATGCTCGCGGCAAAACCCGGTGAGGCGTTGCTGGTGCAGAGCCCCGCGCGGCGCCTGATTCCCGGCAGTTGTTGGGGCCTGTTCACGATCGCGGCCTCGATCCCGATTGCGATCTTCATGGGCCTGTGGATGTACGTCTTCCGCAAGAACGCGCGCACGAAAGTCATGGAAGCGTCGATCTTCGGCGTCGTGACGCTGCTGACCTGCGTGCAGATCGGTTCGTATCTGCACGGCACGGCACTCGGCGACATGCTGAATCTGACGAAGCGCGAGATCATCGTCGCGATGGCGATTTACGGCTTCATCGCCTCCGTGCTGCCGGTCTGGCTGCTGCTGTGTCCGCGCGATTATCTGTCGAGCTATCTGAAAATCGGCACCATCGGCGCGCTAATTCTCGGCGTGCTGATGGTCAACCCGAAGCTCGAAGCGCCGGCGTTCTGCAATATATGGCAAGGGAACGGGCCCAACTTCCCCGGCGACATCTTCCCGTTCCTGTTCATCACGATCATGTGCGGGTCGATCAGCGGCTTCCACGCGCTGGTCTCCAGCGGCACGACGCCGAAGATGGTCGATAAGGAGAGCGACGCGCGCATGATCGGCTACGGCGCGATGTTGATGGAGGGCCTCGTCGGCATCGTGGCGATGATCGCTGCGGCCAGCCTGGCGCCCGGCGATTACTACGCGATTCAAATCCCGATGGAAAAGCAGGCCGCGATGCAGGGCAAGCTGAAGGAAATTCAGGGCGACGTGGACAACTTGAAGGTCGTCGAAGTGCAGGTCGGCGAAAACCTGCGCGGGCGTACCGGCGGCGCGGTCACACTGGCCGTCGGCATGAGCAAAATCTTCGGCGGCATTGGGTTCTTCAAGAAGCTGATCGGCTACTGGTATCACTTCGCGATCATGTTCGAGGCGCTTTTTATCCTGACGACGATCGACGCCGGCACGCGCATCGGACGATTCCTGGTGCAAGAGATCATGGGAAAAATACGCCCCGAGTTTGGCCGCGTGGACTGGTGGCCGGGCGCGATCTTCGCGACGACCGTGATCGTGCTCGGCTGGGCTAGCCTGCTCTGGAACGGCGACGTGGCGACGATCTGGCCGATGTTCGGCATCGCCAACCAGTTGCTCGCGGTTGTCGCGCTGTGCGTGGTCACGACCGTGATGTTTAACACCGGCAAGAGCCGCTATGCGGCGGTGACGCTGTGCCCGCTGGCCTTCATCGTCAGCACCACGCTGACGGCCGGCGTGCAGCTCATGCAGCGCTTTCATTTGGCCGTGCAAGGCGGCGGCAGCCCGCGCAATCTGATCATCACGGCGGTGATGCTAGTGTGCGTGGTGGTCGTGCTGGCCGATTCGATTCGCGCGTGGGTGAAAGCCAGGCCGGCGGCGGCGGTGCCGGAAATGGCGTAAGGGCTATTCTAAGCGTATGACGACGATATCGATTTCTCGCTCTGATCGCGACGCCCGCCAGCTTGAGATCGCCACTTGTCGTGCCCGCCCGTCATTCCCGGCGGGCAGGTACGCCCGCCCTAGCGCTTCTTTCTCAGTGGCGACTTCTTGTCGTCCAGCTTTTTCTTCGCTGACTTCTTTTCAGGCGCCTTCTCGTTCTTCGGCTGCTCTTTTTTTTCGGGCGGCTCTTTCTTGTCTCTCGACTTCTCAATAATCTTGCTCGTACTCCGCCCCGCGACGACGTCAATCAGCGCAATCCGTCCGCCGTAGGATTCAACGATTTCCCAGCCGACGACGCCTTGCTTGGTCTGGTAATCCGCCCCTTTGCACAGCACGTCCGGGCGGATGGCCTTGAGCAACTCACACGGCGTGTCTTCGGCAAACAAGACCACGCCGTCCACGCACCCCTGAGCCGCCAGAATGCGCGCGCGATCGTTTTCATTCTGCACGGGCCGCTCCGGCCCTTTCAGCCGGCGAATCGACGCGTCGGTGTTGATGCCGACGATCAGGGCGTCGCCCAGCCGCCGCGCGGCCTCCAGCAAGGTCACATGCCCCAGATGCAGAATGTCGAAGCAGCCGTTGGTGAACACAACTTTCTTGCCCGCGTTGCGCTGAGCGGCGCCAAATTCTGCCGCTTGAGCTTTCGTCATCACCTTGCGCTCGAAACTCGGGAATCGCTCGCCCAGAGCTTCCAGAATCTCATGGTCGCTGACCGTCTGCGTGCCGAACTTCCCGACCTTCGCGCCCGCCGCCACGTTGGCCAGCCACGCCGCCGTCGGCAGGTCCGCTCCCGCCGCCAGAGCCAGCGTCGCCACCGCCGCAACCACATCCCCCGCGCCCGCCTCGTCCTGCACCTGCGCCGCGCGAGCGCGAAAGGAAACCGCTGCTCCGTCCTTTCCCGAATCGTTCCAGACAAGCGACGCGCCGTGTTCTCCGCGCGTGAGCAACACCGCCTTGACGCCCACGCCCGCTCGAAGTTGCGCCGCGATCTGTTGCGCGTGCTCGTCGTCCGCGTGCGGTGAAAGCGTCATCACCATCGAATCGCGCGTGGCCAGATACGCCAGCCCTTCGCGCCAGTTGGGCTTCAGCACCGTCGCCCCGCTGTACCGCTGCCAGCGCTGCCCCTTCGGATCGACGAGCACCGGCTTGGTGGTGCCGGCGTCCCTGCCGGCCGGCACGGAGGCCGGCGCTACCGCGGCTTTGATCGCCGCCTCACACACTTCATCCGTCAGCAGCCCCTTGTCGTAATCGCTCAGCAGCACTGCGTCGGCCGCCGCGACCGCGTCCTTGATCTTCGCCGCGATCTTCGCCAGCAGAGCGGCCGGGTAGGCCGTGCGCCGCTCGCGATCCACGCGCAGCAAATGCTGCCGCCCGGAAACGATGCGCGTCTTCACCGGCGTGGGCCGGCACGAATCCTGAAAAACCAGGCTCGTGTCGATGCCCAGGCTTTTTGCTTCTTCCAGAAACTGCTGCCCCAGACTGTCGGTGCCGACGATCGCGCACAGGCTGACCTTCGCGCCCAAGCCGACCAGGCACTTCGCGACATTCGCCGCGCCGCCCAGCAGGTACTCTTCGCGTTCGACCTGAACGACCTGCACCGGCGCTTCCGGCGACAGCCGCGACGCCGAACCGTACAGGTAGCTGTCCAGCATCGCATCGCCAATGACACACACGCGCCGGCCCGCCATTGCGGCCAGCAGACTTTTCACCGTTTCGCGATCGGGCTCGTTGAACATAACTTCTGGTTCCGGGTCTGTGGTTAACGGGTCGTGGTTATGGCGAGCGTGAGCTGGCAGACAATGGCGATCATGCCTCACAATGGGATGGCATCCTTAAGCGCTTGTTCGCGTATCGCTGGCCGCAGCGTTTTTTCGGTGGCCACGTCCACCTTGCACCCCAAAAGATTCTGCAGATCGACCAGAAGGCTGGCACGATCCAGTAAACTCCGGCCTGTCTCCATCTCCACCAGAAAATCGATGTCGCTTTGGGCGTTGCTGTCACCGCGGGCGACCGAGCCGAACACGCGTACTTTCCGCGCACCATGGCTCGCCGCCAGACGCAGAATCTCGTCACGCTTGCGCTGCAAAGCCTCTCTCACGCCCATCGTTCTGATCCTCTCATTGAATATTACCCCGTTCCGGGTCATTTGGAAAGCATCGCAAACTGGCGTGGTGCCACGGATGTGACGGCGCGGCTGTTTCCGCCGTCTCATCCGTCCCATCATTCATTTTCCGTTCTCCCCCTCCCTTCGAGGGAACGGGGCCGGGGGGTTAGGTTTGCGGCAGAGCCGCATATCCACTATAATTCCCCCATGCTTCCTCGCATCGCTCACGTCATCCGCACGCTCAGCCTCGGTATCTGGCTCGGCGGCCTTATCGCGACCGCTGTCGCGGCGGTCACGATCTTCAAGACGATGGACAATCGCACCATGGCCGGCCAGGTGGCCTCCGCGGTGTTCCATACGGCCAACCTAACCTTGCTCTGTGTAGCGCTGGTCGCGTTGCTCGCTCAGGCCGTGCTTTTCTTCAGCGCGACCGCGAAAACAGGCCCGGCCTGGCGCCGCTTCGGCCCGGCCGCATTTCTGCTCGGCGCCATGGCGCTGATGCTGCTGATGGTTCTGTGGCTGGAACCGCACCTCCGGCAAATGCAGCTTCAGATCGGCGATTTCAGCCCACGCACGCTCAACGACCCCCAGCGCCAGCAGTTCCGCATTCTGCACAGCGTCAGCGTCGGTCTGGTGGTGCTGGAAGCCTTCTGCGTAGGCATGGCGCTCGCCATCAGCGCGCTGCCCACCCGGGATGAGAAAGTCGAGAGCTAACGAAAGGGCTTCGGGTATGGGGTATAGGGTCTAGGGTATGGTGGCGGATTCATCACCAACCACACCCGATACCCCATACCCCATACCCCATACCCCATACCCCATACCCGAGGCCCTCAAGGAATGGGCCAAAGGAATTGCATCAGCTTTCACCGTCCTTTATAGTGCACATGCGGAATTTCATGGGCAGCCGGACAGGCTGCCCGCGCTGTAGAATCGGAAAGGATTCCATCTCGTGAGCGACACGCCTTTGCCCCCCGCCCGCCTGGCTCTGGAGGACGGAACGGTTTATCGCGGCCGAGCGTTCGGCGCGCGAACCGATCACACCGGCGAAGTCGTCTTCAATACCTCCATGGCCGGCTACCAGGAAATCCTGACCGACCCCTCGTACTCCGGCCAGATCGTCACGATGACCTACCCGCTCATCGGCAACTACGGCGTCAATCCCACCGATGTCGAATCCGCCAAGCCGCAGGTCGAAGGTTTCGTCGTGCGGGAACTCAGCGCCATCCGCAGCAATTTCCGCTCGCAGCAGGAACTTTCCGATTACCTCGCCAAAGCAAACATTCCCGGCATCGACGACATCGACACGCGAGCCCTCACGCGCAAACTCCGCAGCGTCGGTGTGATGCGCGGCATCCTGGCCTGTTCCGAAGCCGCGCAGAAGCTCAGCGACAACGACTTGATCGATCGCGCTCGCAGCGCCCCAAAAATGGAAGGCTCCAATCTGGCCGTGAAGGTGAGCTGCCGCGAACCCTACGGATGGGAAAAAGGCCTGCCCGAAGGCTACGGCCACGACCAGACAGTGAAGGTAGCGCCGGCCTCCGTGCCGGCCGGCAGGGACGCCGGCGCTACCCCGGAAAAGTTCCGCGTCGTCTGCGTCGATTTCGGCGTGAAGACCAACATTCTCCGCTGCCTGGTTGAAACCGGCGCTCACGTAACCGTGCTGCCCGCCTCCGCGACGGCCGCCGATGTTCTCGCCAAGAACCCCGACGGCGTGTTCCTCTCGAACGGCCCCGGCGATCCTGCCGCTGTGACCGGCGCTCCCGAAATGATCCGCGGCGTGTCTGGCAAAGTCCCGCTGTTCGGCATCTGCCTCGGCCATCAGCTCATGGGCCTGGCCTTCGGCGGCAAGACCTTTAAGCTCAAGTTCGGCCATCGCGGCGCCAATCAGCCCGTGCTCGAAATCGCCAAAGGCAAAGTCGAGATCACCAGCCAGAACCACGGCTTTTCGGTGGACCCGCAGACCTTGCCGGGAAACATCGAAGTCACGCACATCAACCTGAACGACAAAACCGTCGAGGGCATAAGCCATAAGGAACTCCCCGCCTTCTCGGTCCAATATCACCCCGAAGCCTCCCCCGGCCCGCACGACAGCTACTACCTTTTCGCCCGCTTCCGCGAGATGATCTTGAAGCACAAGAAGCACAGCGCGTAACCCGCACTCCTTTTCAACGCAGAGACGCAGAGGTGCGCGGAGTGCGCAGAGAACAGCTTATAGTGTTTAACGCTTATCGTGAGCGGCATCGCTGGCGTAACGTTCAACGTTTCCAGAACTCGTAGTGCGGGCGTCCCGCCCGCTGCTCCGGTTCCCCTCTCCACCGCGAGGGAGAGGGGTTAGGGGTGAGGGGGCGTTGGTAGCATTTCTGCAAACTGCGCTAGCTTGCGTAACCATAAACTCTAAAAAATGGACCTTAAACCTGTGTCCGAGGGGGATTCCCGATGCGTCACCCAATTCTGCTCGTCGCCGCGTTGTGTTGTATCCGCTCCTTCTCCGCCGACGCACCGCCCGCTCCACCGAAACCCGACTACCCGCTGATTCCAAACGCGAACCTCACCGACGAAGCCGCCGCGCGCGCCGCGTGGAAACCCATGGGCGCAACCGCGCCGGTAGGCATGGCTGGCGCGAACGTGATTCGCCTGCCCTGCAACTTCGCCGGCACGAAGATCGACCGCGCGTCGTGGGACATTTCGCTGAACCTCGATCTCGCCGCCTGCCAGGGCGTCGGCTTTCAGGTCTTCTGCGGAAACCCGGCGCCCGTGTCGCACTTCAGCTTCTACATGCAAAGCGGCGCGGGGTGGTATTCGGCTAACTTTGCTCCGCAAAGCAAAGACGCGTGGAGCACGATCAAAATCCTGAAGAGCGCCACGCGCGTAGAAGGCACTCCCGCCGGCTGGGGCTCGATCCAGACGATTCGCATCTCGGCCTGGCGTTCGGGCAACACCGACACGGAGTTCTTCATCGCCGGCCTGGGGTTGCTCGGAGCCGACGCGCCGATCGCCGTCGTCCGCGGCGAATCCGTCGCGAAGAATTCGCCGCGCGAAGTCGAGTCCGTCAACATGTTCACGGAGACGGTCGCGCGCATGCTCCAGGAGCTCGACCTGCCCTTCTGCGTGGTCAGCGATCTGGACCTCACGCCCGAGCGCCTCAAAAACAAAAAGCTCCTCATCTTGCCGCACAACCCAGCGATGCCCGACGATGTCGCAAGCAAGCTCCTCGCCTTCCTGCAAAACGGCGGGAAAATCATCGGCTTCTACTCGTTGCCCGAAAAGCTCCGCGCCGCGGCAGGAATCGACGGCGGCCGGCACATTCAAGGTGACAATGCGCGGTTCTCGTTCATTCAGCCCGAAAAGGACGTCCTGAAAGGCGCGCCTGAAAAGATCGGCCAGCATTCGTGGAACATCAGCGAAGCGAAGGCGGTCGCCGGCAAAAGCCGCGTCGCCGCCAAGTGGCTGAATGCCAAAGGCGAAGACACCGGCGATGCCGCGATCGTCGTCTCCGACAACTGGATGCAGATGACGCACGTGCTACTCAACGACGACGCGCCCAACAAGCGCCGCCTCGTGCTCGCGATGGTCGGTCATTTCCTGCCGGAGTTCTGGGAAAAGGCGGCAACGGCGGCGTTCCGGCAAGTTGGATTCTTTGGGCCATACACTGGGATGAACAGCGCTGTAAAAGGCATCTCCCAAGCCGACTCGACGGGCTCTCAGCAGGACCGTATGCACGCCGTCTGTATAGCTATGAACGAAGCTGAACGGGCGCTCAAACTAGAAAAACACTACGACTTGGCAATTGACTCGGCTGCAAAGGCCAATTCGGAGCTGGTCACTGCGTATTGTGCCGTCCAGAAGTCTCAGCCCAACGAGCACCGCGGCATCTGGTGCCACAGCGCTTTCGGCGTGCAGGGGATGAGCTGGGACGAAGCGATCAAGCTGCTCGCCGACAACGGCTTCACCGCCGTTCTGCCCAACATGCTCTGGGGCGGCGTTGCGTACTACGAAAGCAACGTCCTCCCGGTCGATCCTTCCGTAAAGGAGAAAGGCGACCAGATCGCTCAGTGCCTGGCCGCGTGCAAAAAGCACGGCCTCGCCTGCCACGTGTGGAAAGTGAATTGGAACATGGGCTGGAACGTGCCCAAAGAGTTCGTCGAGAAAATCCAGAAGGAAGGCCGAAACCAAGTGCTTCTCAGCGGCAAGCCCGAACCCAAGTGGCTCTGCCCGTCGCATCCCGAAAACCAGAAGCTCGAAATCGATTCAATGGTCGAAGTCGCGACCAAGTACGACGTGGACGGCATCCACTTCGACTACATCCGCTATCCCGGCAACGATTCCTGCTTCTGCCCCGGCTGCCGCGAACGCTTCGAAGCTTCGCTCGGCGAGAAAGTGAAGAACTGGCCCGCCGAGGTGGGGCCGGCCTCCGTGCCGGCCGGCAGGGACGCCGGCCCCACCCTTCGGGAGAAGTGGCTCGACTTCCGCCGCGCCAACATCACGAAGGTCGTCGCTGGCGTCAGCGACATCGTTCGCAAGGCCAAACCGAAAATGAAAATCTCCGCCGCCGTCTTCAGCAACTGGAACGTGGACCGCGACGGCGTCGGTCAGGACTGGAAGCTCTGGTGCGAGAAAGGCTACCTCGATTTCGTCTGCCCGATGGATTACACGCCCGAACCGATGAGCTTCGAAAACATCGTCGCGCAGCAAGTCGAATGGGCCGGCAAAGTCCCTCTCTACCCCGGCATCGGCCTGAGCTGCTGGCAACCTAACACCGACATCTGCAAACTGATCGAAATGATCCAGATCACCCGCAAATTCAAAACCGGCGGCTTCACCGTCTTCTGCTACGACGTAAGCTCCGCCAAAGACGTGATCCCGCTCTGCGGCATCGGGATCACAAAGAAGTAACGCAATCCTCCTGGATTGCGTGCCGTTCGTAGTGCGGGCGTCTCGCCCGCTTCTCCGGTGCCCCTCTCCCCCGCGAGGGAGAGGGGTTAGGGGTGAGGGGCTGAGGCACACGAATGCAAACCATCGACCTGAACGGCACCTGGAAACTGACCTGGAGCGACGGACAACGCGGCCGTGCGGAGTACGCCGAACGCGAAACCATCGACGACGCGCGCTACATCGATGCGGCCGTTCCCGGCGAGGTCCACCTCGACGCCATGCGCGCGGGATGGATCGGCGATCCATGCCTCGGCACCAACTGCCTCGCCGCCCGCTGGGTCGAGGAGTGTATCTGGAGCTACCGCCGCGAATTCGATTTCTCGCCTGCGGACAAGAACACACGCGTCTGGCTCGTCTTCGAAACCCTCGACCTGTACGCCCGCATCGTTCTGAACGGCGTCGAAGTCGGCCGTCACGGAAATGTCTTCAAACCCTGCCGCGTCGAAGTCACCGGCAAGTTGAAGCCCGGAAAAAACGTACTCGCCGTGCATCTCGACGCCGGCCTCTACGCGGTCGCCGACAAAAAAGCCGCCGGCCTGGTCATGCACGACGACGGCCTCCTGCACAAGCGCCACTGGCTGCGCAAGCCGCAGTGCCAGTTCGCCTGGGATTGGGCCACGCGCCTGCTCAACGTCGGCATCAGCGGCCCGGTGCGCTTGGAGTTCACCGACGCCCCCGCTCGCGTCGATCAGTTCGTCCCGCTCGCCGAACTGTCTTCCGATTTGAAACAAGGCACCGTCCGCGCGCGGCTGTTCGTGCAAGGGATTTACCCAACCACAGATGAACTCATCCTTACACCGATGGGATCGACGCAGAATGTCAGCGTTCATTCGCGTCCATCCAGCGGTGGCCCGGTTAAAGCCCGCCTGACCGCGCAGATCGTTGAAACTGGCGACCAATCCGCCACCGACATCGAAATCAAACCAGGCCTGCAACCCTACGAAGTCACGCTGAAGGTCGCGAATCCGAAGCTCTGGTGGCCCGTCGGCCACGGCCCGCAAAACCGCTACACCGTGCGCGTGTCGCTGGAAATCGCCGGCAAGAAGATCGCGGAGAAAACCGCGCGCATTGGGTTCCGCCACGTGCGGGTTAATCAAGAGCAGCATCCGCAGACCGGACGCTACTTCATCGTTGAGATCAACGGGAAAAAGATCTTCGTCAAGGGCGGCAACTTCGTGCCGGCAGACATGATTGTGGCGCGTCTCGACCGCGCGCGCTACGCGACGCTCGTCGATCGCGCGCTCGAAGCCAACTTCAACATGCTCCGCATCTGGGGCGGCGGCCTGTACGAAAGCGACGACTTCTACGATCTGTGCGACGAGAAAGGCATTCTCGTCTGGCAGGAATTCATTTTCGCGTGCAGCCGCTATCCGACGAACGATGTCGAGTTCCACGAAAATGTGACGGCCGAAGCGACTCACCAGATCCGGCGGCTTGCAGAACATCCCAGCCTGATCATCTGGTGCGGCAACAACGAAATGGAACAGGGTTCATGGGATTGGGGCTACGATAAGAAAGGCGAAATCCTCCCCGACTATGGCCTCTTCCATCTCGTGCTGCCGCGGCTGCTGAAAACAGAAGACCCGACGCGCTACTATCAGCCCAGTTCGCCCTATTCGCCCGATGGTTCGCACCCCAACCGCGACGAGATCGGCGACCAGCACCCGTGGTCGATCGGCTTCCACAACACCGATTTCCGCGAGTACCGCCGGATGGCCTGCCGCTTTCCTAACGAAGGCGGCACGCTCGGCCCCACCGCTCTGCCGACCGTGCTGGCCTGCCTGCCCGAAGGCCAGCAGAAGGTCCAGTCATTCGCGTGGCAGCTTCACGACAATTCCGTGGATAGTTGGGGCTTCCCCAGCCCGCCGGACCAGATGCTGGAGAAATGGCTCGGCCGCGATATCCGCAAAATGAGCATCGAAGAATACGTTTACTGGGGCGGCCTGGTGCAGGGCGAAGGCTTGAAGGAGTACTGCGAGAATTTCCGCCGGCGCATGTTCGACAGCGCGTCGGCGATCTTCTGGATGTACAACGACACCTGGCCCGCGGTGCGCTCATGGACGATCGTCGATTATTACCTGCGCCGCACCCCTGCATTCTGGTCCGTGCGCCGCGCCCTCGCCCCCGTGCATGTGATCCTCGCGATCGAAGACCGACAAGTCTCTGTCTTCGGTATCAACGAAACGAGCGAAACCATTCGCGCGGAGTTGCGCTTCGGCGTCTTCAATCTCGCCGGCGGATATCCGCTGGATCGCAAAGACAAAGTGGTCTTGCCACCGAACGCCTCGACGAAACTTGCCAGCTTCAGCGCCGGGGAATGGACAGACGCCGCGGCCTCGCTCGCGTTTGCGATTTTGGAGCACGACGGAAAGCTGCTTGCGCGCAATCGCCTGCAGCAGCCGATTTTCAAAGACATGAGGTGGCCGAAGCCCCACGTCACCGTCCGTCGCGACGGCAACCGAGCAATCTTCGAAAGCCCCGCCTTCGCTTGGGGCGTCTGCGTGGACCTCAATGGCGAGCAGCCTCTGGCGGACAACTTCTTCGATCTGTACCCCGGCATTCCGTACGCGATCCCGTGGACCGGCGCGCAAAACCCGACGATACTGAATGTCGGGAATTTGTGAAAACTTTGAACCGCAAAGACGCAAAGGCGAGAAGTAAGGAAAGGGACGAGGAGACGAGGAGAAACAGCGGCGTGGCGTCCAGGGCTCATGATCTAGAAACGAAGGCATCAAACCTCCCTTGAACCCTGAACCCTAATTTCTGTGACCGCTGTGGCTAAAGGTCCTTAATAAGGAGACTCAATCATGCCAATCACAACCGCTGAACAACTCATGGGAATGACCTCCGCGTTCCAGGCGCCCTGCGTCATCGGCGCCGCAGCGGAACTCGACGTCTTTACCAAAATCGGCGCGAAGGCCCTGACCGCGTACGAGATCGCCAACAAACTGCGCGCCGACCTGCGCGGGACCACGGCGCTGCTGGACGCGCTGGTCGCGCTGGAGGTGCTCATAAAGGAGGGCGACAAGTACCGCGTGCCGCCCGAAATCCTGAAGCTGCTGACCGAGAAGAACCGCGAGAACATGCTCTCGATGGCGCGCCACCAGATGAACTGCCTGCGCGGCTGGGCCGAACTGGCCAAGGTAGTGAAGAAAGGCGTGCCGGCCAAGCGCCGGGCGAGCATTCGCGGCGCAAAAAGAGACCGCGCGGCGTTTCTGGAAGCCATGGACAACATTTCAGCTCCCGCTGCGCCGGTCCTGGTCGGCAAACTCTTGCCGCTCTCCTTTAAGCACCTGCTCGACGTCGGCGGCGCGTCGGGCACGTGGACGGCAGCATTTTTGAACGCCGTCCCTGACTCAAAGGCAACTCTCTTCGACTTGCCCGACGCAATTCCGCACGCGGAGAAACGCTTGAGCGCGCTGGGCCTGAAAGATCGCGTGACGCTCGTCGCCGGCGATTTCTATATGGACACGCTGCCCGCCGGCGCCGACCTGGTCTGGCTGGGCGCCATCATTCATCAGAACTCCCGCCAGCAGAACCGCGAGCTGTTCGCGAAGTGCTTTGCGGCCTGCAGCAGCGGCGGCCGCATACTCATCCGCGACATTGTCATGGAACCCGGCAAAACCGCGCCCAAAGGCGGCGCAATGTTCGCCATCAACATGCTCGTTCACACGCCGCACGGCGGCACCTTTACGCTCGCCGAAATGGACGAGGACCTCCGCGCCGCCGGCTTCGGCCCCGCTAGACAGATCGTCTTCGATCCATGGATGAATTCAGTCGTCGAGGCGGTCAAGCCGTAGATAGCTCCTTCAACGCAGAGACGCGGAGACGCAGAGACAACGCTGAGAGAAAAGCAGGTTAACTCTCTGCGTCCCTCGGCGTCACCTCCGCGTCTCCGCGCTGAAAACAAGCTTTCGATTTTCGAATTTTCTTCCGCAACGCGGCTGCTATCGTTACGTCAAGTCATAGGAATGTGCTGAAGGGGAATCCGGATGAGGCTGAATCTGCGGCTATTCGTCGCATGCTGTGTTCTGGCTGGCGCCGCGCGCGCGGACAACAACGATGCTCAAAAGCTCAAAGACGAAGCGCTCGAAATCTTGAAGGCAAACGCCCACTCGCAGGCCACGCCGGCGCAGTATGCGCTCTGCATTTATAAGCTCGAACAGGCGCAGGCCATGCTTGAAAAAGCAAAGGACGACAACAGCTCGCTGGCGCAGGAAGTCTCTTCGTCCCTGTTCTGGGCGCGGCGGTTTTCGAATCTTCAAATCTTGAAGGAGCTCGATAAGCTCCGCGCCGGCGCGCCCGCGCCAAAGGTGCCCGAGCCGAGCGCTCCGAAGAAAAAGACCGATGACGATGATGCTCCGCCGCCCACGCTGGCTCTGGCGCAAAAAGCGTATCAAGCGGCCGAACAGTTCGAAAAGTCCCACGGCGGCGACGACTACGCCATCGCGCTCCGCTGGTTCCAGATGGCCAACGAACACAACGGCACCGATTTCGCGCTAAAGGCCCTCGACCGCGCGCGAAAAGCCCAGGCGCGTTTTGCCGCAAAAGGCGCTCAGCCCGCGACGCCAGCCGCCGACACGCCGGAATTGAAGCTCTGCGCCGAGGCGGCTGAGCTGGCGAAGCAGGAGAAGTACGAGGAGTCGTTCGCGATCTACAAAACGTCTCTGAAGATGAAAGAGACGATCGACGCCCACCGCGGGCTGGCTCACGCGTATTTCATGCGCGCGCAGCAGATGAAGGACGAACTGACGCCCGAATGCGTCGCCGCCGAAACGGCATGGCGCGAAGCGCGCGCCGGCGCGATGGAAACGGTTCGCACGCTCTCTGGCATGAAGAAAAGGCTGAACCCGAACTATCCGCCGCTGGTCGAAGCGAACAAGAAGATCGCCGCCCTTCAGGCGAAAATCAAAACCGCGTTGACCAACTACGACCACGCGCAGGACGAATTCGGCGCGGTCTTGCGGCTGGCTCCTGGCAAAAAGGATCTGGATGCCGCCGGCCACCAGGCGCTGTGCGTGACGGTGCGTACCGACGCAAGCGTTCGCGCGCGCGGCCGGCAGATGGTGGCCAGCTTTCTGCAAGAGTATTCGCCGGCCAACGACTTGGAGCGCTCGCTGTACGAGTTCTGCAAATCGGAGCTGGCGCGGATGAGCAAGTGAGGCAGAAGTCTGGTGTCTGGAGTCTGGAGTCCAAGGTCGCTGCGGCGTCAGGTGAGGATATGCGGAATCGTACGGCGTTCTTGTTGTGTGTCTCGCTCGGCTTCTGCTGGGTTTTGGCGGGCAATGAGGCGCACGAGGAAGTCTTGGCTTTGAAGCAGGAAGCCCTCGAGATCCTGAAGGCTAACGCCAACCGTCAAGCCACGCCGGAACAGTACGCGATGTGCATCCTGAAACTTGAGCGCGCGCAGGCGCTGCTGGAGGCCGACGGCGACAACTCCAGCGATCTGGCGCGCGAAGTCGGCGCGTCGCTGTTCTGGGCGCGGCGGTTCTCGAACGTGCAGGTGATTGCGGCGCTGCAGAAGCTTCGGGCGAGCCAGCCGGCGCTTCCCACCAAGACCGCTTCGGTCGCCGCGGAAAAGCCTCCCGAAAACGAGACCCCCGAGATGCGGCGCAACCGGTTGGCCGACGAAGCCCTGGCCGAGACCGAAAAGTACGTGAAGAAGAAGAAGGAGGATGACTACGCGGTCGCGCTGGCATGGTTCAAGCTGGCCGGCGAGCATCCCGGAACGGACGTGGCGTTTAAGGCGCTGGACCTGGCGCGGAAAGCTCAACTGCGCTTTGCCGGCAAGTCTGCGTTCGGGGAAGAGAACCTGTCCGGTTCGGCGGAATTGGAGCTGATCAAACAAGGCGACAAGCTGGCGCTGGAGGAGAAACTGGACGGCGCGATGGAGCTCTACCAGCAGTCTCTGAAGCTCAAAGACACGATGCTCGGCCACCGCAAGCTGGCCACGGTGCACTTCAAGCGCGCGCAGCAGATCAAGGACGAGTTGAAGCCGAAGTTCGATGCCAGCGCCGTGGAGTACCAGAAGGCGTACGCGGCCTCGTGGATCAAGACGGGGTTCGGGAAGGCGTTCGAACCGAATTCCGCCGCGATGGGGAAGTGGAAGCGCGATTTTGCGGAGCTTCAAAAAGAAGCCGACAAGGCGAACCGCGCCTTTCAGGCCGCCGAGCAGGAGTTCAACACGGCGCTGAAGCTTGCCCCCGGACAAAAGGATTTTGAATCGGCCGGATACGTGGGCTTGTGCATCGGCGTGCGGCCGTTCTTTCGGATGAAGGGAATCGACACGATCAGCGCGTTCCTGAAGAACTATACTCCGGAAAATGACGTGCAGCGCTGCCTGTATGAGTTCTGCAAGACAGAGGCCGACCGGTTGCGCAAAGGGGGATGATTCATTTTAGATTTTGAATTGCCGATTTTGGATTCGGCGTCACGAGCAACAAATCTAAAATCTAAAATCGTGAAAGGAGGGGCGATGGATGCCATAGAAGCTCTCAAAACCAGGCGCAGTGTACGGACCTACAAGAGCGATCCCGTGCCGCGCAAGATGCTCGATGAAATCGTCGATTGCGGGCGGCTCGCGGCGAGCGCTCGGAATGTGCAGCCGTGGGAGTTCGTGGTCGTGACCGATGCGGCCATGCGCCAGAAGGTTGCCCAAGCGACTGAAGCCAACGGCGCGTTCATCTCTCAAGCCCCTGCGTGCATTGTTGTCTTCTGCGATACCACGACGTACTTTCTCGAAGACGGTTCTGCCGCGACGCAGAACATCCTCGTAGCCGCTCGCGCGATGGGACTGGGGAGCTGCTGGATCGCCGGCGACAAGAAGCCATACGCCGACAAAGTCCGCGAGATTCTGGGCGTGCCGCCAAAGATGAAACTGATTGCTCTGGTGGCTCTGGGTTATACGAATGAGACGCCCGCGCCGCTGAAACGCGCGTTGAAAGAAGTGGTGCATTGGGAGAAGTGGTGAGTGGTACTTGGTGAGTGGTGGAGTGGTCAGTGGTCAGTGGTCAGTGGTTCCTCGTTTGTGGTGGTCTGACGTGTTGAGTGGCCGGCCTTAAGCGCTTCATCGTTCCTGCCGTTCAGCGCCGGAGGCGCGATACACGGGTAGCCCACGGCGCAAGCCGTGGGGATAGACGCATTGAATGTTCTCGGAGCCCCGGACGGGGCGACACAACGACGGGATGAATGATGCTTTCTTTTGTGCGCGCCATCGGTGGATCTTGCTTGGCTGTTTGCATGAGCATGCTCGCCGCGGACGCTCCGGCGCGGCAAAACGAGGCCCCGACCGCCGAGGTGCTCAAGCTCCTTAAGGATGAGGACTCCTGTAAGGCGATCGAATTCATCCAGAGTCTGGGGGAACCAGCCAAGGTCGCTGAAGCGTACTCCAATCTGGTTCAAGGGCTGTATGAGAAGAAGAACGTCGCGGCGATGATCACGATCGGCCGCGCGGGCGTGCAGTTTTGCCTGACGATCGCGCAGCAGCTCGCGAAATCGGACGAGAAGAAGTCGGCGTGGTTCCGCCAGAACGCCCAAGTCATGTCCTTCAATCTGGCGGCCAATTGCTGGCCCGGCTGGGGCGAAGAGGGAATTGTGCTGAGTCCCGCCGACCTTGCGTTCGGTTTCGACATGGCGCGGCTGGATTTGCGGCTGGCGACGGAGATGAAGTATCCGCTGCTCAAGCTGTCGAATTCGAATTGGATCGCGGGCGCGCACTGCATGGCGGCCGGCAAGTACGCCGACGCCCTCGCGTGGTTTGGAAAATCGCGCCAGCACGCCGAGGAGGCCAAAGCCGCCGATCAGGCCGAGATGGTGAAAGGCTACGCCGGCATTACCGAAATTCTTGCCGGCAAAGAAGAGGGCAAGGCGCACTTCGCGGCGGCGCTGGAAAAACTGAAGGCGAGCAAGGGCGAGGACGCGAAGTTTTTTGCCGATCAGATTCAGAGTGTGCTGAAGGTGTTCACGGGAAAGTGAGGGGTATCGGGTAAAGAGTATGGGGTATAGGGTAAGGCCTGCATCGGGCCTTCACCATACCCCATACCCCATACCCCATACCCACTAATGAGGAGGGGGCAAATGTTTCAACGAATGGCTGGCGTTCTGGCGATGGTTTTCATCGCGACGGCTTGCTGGGCGGGGGATGCGGAGGCCATCAAGCACCGCATGATCGTGTACGACGAAGGGCGCGGGATGCTGCACTACATCAACGAACGCGATGACAGCAAAGACTGGGACTTGCAGCTTCCCAAGGCGATCCGCGACTTCCAGCTCGTCGGCAACAAGCAGTTCATCATCGCGCAAGGGTTCGGCTATTCGGTTTACGATCTGGAAACGCGCAAGCTGGTTGAAGATGTCAAGCCGGCTGGCGTGGGCGGCGTGATGTCGGCTCGCCGGCGCGCGGACGGTGCGACGATTCTCGGCGCTAACGCGAAGGAAGGCATCACCATTTACGAAGTGGACAAGAAGAACGCTCTGGTTCGCAAGATGGTGTTTCCGGAGCTCAAAACGCTGCGCATGATCCGCCTCACCGCCGACGGCAACGTGATGATTGCCGAAGAGGGCGGGATCGCGGAAGTTGCCTTTGACGCTCAAGCGCCCAGCGGCGGGAAGATCGTGAAGCGCATCAAGCAGCCGGCCGGCCGAAACTCCTTTATGGCGCTCAAGCGCGGCGACGGATATTTGGATTCGGCGGGCTTCGCAAAAGCGCTCTTTGAATTCGACGCCGAGGGGAAGGTCAAGCAGGAGTTTTCCGTCAAGGAACCGCCAGCGGGCGTGACGTTCCTGTTCTATGCGGGATTCCAGGTGCTGAAGAACGGGAACATCGTCGTCTGCAACTGGACCGGCCACGGCCCGGAAGACGGCGCGAAAGGCTGGCAACTTGTGGAGTTCGCGCCGGATGACAAGCTGCTGTGGCACTGGCACGACGCCAAACGCGCGAGCACGCTGGTCAACATCGCCGTGCTCGACGATCTGGACGAGAACAAATATCTGGACGATTCCAGCGGAGTTTTGAAGGAAAGCGAAGTGAAGTGATTGGTGGCCTGGTGTCTGGTGGTCTCGCTCGCGGCTCATAGTTGATGGTTCACGGTTGCCAGTTCGTGCGGCGCGCGAGCGGGGAAAGCGGCGGAGCCCATCAGAACCGCGACCGTAAGGGAGCGGCGGCAAAGCGCCGAAGGCGCGACGGTAGCCCCACGCAATCCTCGCGGGACGCGAGGATTGCCAAGCTCAACAGCCACTGGCGGACCTGCTGCGGCTGTGCGTCATCGCCTCAATATGGAAAAGTTAAAATATCGCCCAAAAACCTATCTTGGAGTTGGAGGTCAAGATCCCAGTGGCGCGCAACCAGTTGGCGGTTTGTAAACGAAAAATCCGCAACTCAACAGTTGCACCATGCGTACTTGCAGCTAAGCTGCCGTTCATTACGTCTAGGTCATTAGGTCAATTTGCAGGTTGAGCCGTTCTGGATGCGCTGCGCCTCGTGCAGACGCTCTGACGCTCGCGCCGAGGAGGAATACGGTTATGGCAATTGTCGAAGAGCCGAAAGATGTTCGCAGTAGTTGGTTTGTGCATATTGATATGACGTCCATTGTCGTCATCGTCGTCATCGGGATTGTAGCCTTCGTCGCCAAGTCCGAATATGAGAAAGCTTACCGCAACGAAGTGATCGCCGCTCAGAAGGTCAGAGAAGAGCGCGAGAAAAAGGAAAAGGAGCAGGCTGAGGAACTGGAGAGAATCCAGGCCGCTCGCCGGGAAGAAGAACGTGTGCGGGCCGAGGAAGCCAAGACCACAGCCGCTGTCGCCGCTGCTGACGCCGAGAAGAGACGACAGTTGGCCAAAGATGCCGACGAACAACGCCGCAAGAAGGCTCAGGAAGAGTACCAGAAAACGATCGCCGAACGGCAGGTCCAGGAAGCCGAACTCATCCGGAAACGTAAAGCGGAGACGGAAGGCGATAAAGCTAAGATTGTCGCTGCAACGCGAGTTTCGTACGAGGCGGCTGACAAGGAGGTCAAGGATTTGGAAACGAGGCTGGCTGCGATGCCAAAGTCCGGCCCGGCCACCGCCCCGGAGGTCAATACACCCGAGGCCACGGCCTTAAGGAACAAGATTGCCGGGGCTGAAAAGACCATGGAAAGCCTCCGTTATCAGATCAATGTGCTGCTAGGGTCTCACGATTCCAACGCCAGAAGCGAGGCCAAAGAGGCCAGAAAGGAAAAGCGCCCTTTCACCCGCGCCTCGTTCGGCGGGCTGACCCCTAACGAGCAAGAGGTTGCGAACCAGCTTAACAACAAAATGGAGGCTGCCGAGAAGGAAGCTGCCGAGGGCAGGCAAAGGCTGAGCGTCTTGACGCGGAAGCCTGATGAGGATCCGAGTCTGGAGATTCAGCGCAACAACCTCCTGGCGCAGATAGCCATTGCAAAACAAAAGCGTGACGGGTATGCCGAGGAACTGCGGCAGCGGGGAGAACCCCTCGTCAAGGTGGCGGACAATACAAAGAGCACGGCAGACAGCAAGACACCCGAATCGAAAGCTGCCCAAAAAACGGCGAGCAGCGAACCGTCTGATGCGCCGAAGACCGTGTACACTCTGAAAGATGGCAAGCGCATCGTCGCGGTGAAAACCGTGGATGCCGGCGACGTGGTGACCGTGAAGACCGAGGAAGGGAAGTTCATGACGATTGAGAAGAACGATATCGAGAAGACGGAGAAGCGGTAGGCGCGCTTGGTGACTGGTGGTTTGGGACTCATTTAAGACCACCAGAGGACTTCAAACACTCCGGATGTCGGGATCTGAAATGGCGGGAAGAGGCTGGTTTGTGCATATCGATATGACGAGCGTGACCATCGTTGCGGTCCTGCTCGTCGGTGGCTATGTTGCTAAGACGCAGTACGACAAACACCAGACGGCCGAGGCTTTGGCGGTGGAGAAGGAGCGGCTGCGGGAGGAAGCCTGGCTGGCCGAACAGGCTGCGCTTCGCGAACGCAAACGGACCACACTGCGGGAGACCGAGGAGCTGCTCCGAAAAGAGGCGGCGGCACGCGCCGCAGCCGTGCGCGAGGAACAGGAGCGGAAACGGCAGGCTGCCGTCGAAGCGGAAAAAGAACGGCGTGCTCGCGTCGAGCGGGACGCGAAGGAGCTCTGGGAACTGAATTCCAAGACGGACGAGCAGATCAAGAAGATGTGGGAGGGTGAGACGGAAGCCAAGCGCGCCCAATACATCGCCGTGAGTAAAGAAGCCTATTTGCGCATCGTCCAGGACATGAAAGACACGGAGCGCAAGTTGTTGATGCTCGGCAGTGATCCGGCTCGATCCACAGTTGAAAAGGAACTGAGAGTTTTGCGGGAGCGGCGCGATTCCATTGTTGAGGAACTGCGGCAGGGCGGCGTGCCGCCGCCGGATCCCACGCCGCAGCCGAAAATCGCAATGTCCCAGCCGGCGGCTCAGCCGCCGCCCGAAGGTCCGCAGATAGTCTACGTGCTCAAATCCGGAACGCGCGTGGCTGCAGTCAGGTCGGTCGAAGCCGAGGACGTCATTACGGTAAAGACCCAAGCAGGCAAGTTCGTGACCATCAACAAGACAGACATTGATCGAACCGAGAAGCCGTAACGCGAGTCTGAGCCATGGCTGCTGATGCAAAAAGACCGGCACGCCGCTGGTTCGTGCATATCGAACTGACCCCGATCATCATTGTGCTAGCGGTTGCCGGCATCGGCTGGTTTGTCCATGACCAGTTTCAGAACTATCGACGGCGGGAAGCGCTGGTCGCGGCCAAACTGCGGGACGACCTGGAGGCCAAAGAGGCCGCGCTGCGTCAGGAGGAGGCGCGTGCGGATGCCGTGCGGCGCGAGACCGAGGCCAGTGCACGCAAGGACGCACTGGCGCGGGAAGCCCGGGTGCGCGCTGAATGGGAGCAGCGCCGCCAGGAACTGCTGAAGCAGTCGGAGGAACATCAGCAGAAAGTTGAAAACAAGATGCAGGCGTCCGACAACCAGTTGCATGCCGCGATTGCGGAGGCGATCCGCAACAAAGAGGATGCCGCGGCCCGGCGTACGCAGCAATATATCCTGGCCACAAAGGAAACGTGCGCGACCATTTTGAAAGAAATTCGAGCGTTGGAGGCGAAGATCCTTGCTTGGGGCGAGCCCTACATAGGCCCGACAAACCCTGCGCTGGATGCGCTGGGCCACCGCATCGGCATTGCGCAATCGGCGCTGCGCAAGCACTACCGCGAACTAAACGCTGCTGCCGGCAACGCCGAACTGGAGCGGACGATCAACGACCAAATCCTTTCAGTGGAAGGCGAGCTGGCGTCGGCGCATTTCGAACGGCGGAAGCAGCAGCTTGTGCTTTACTCCGAAGGAAAGGATTCGGACACCAAGAAGCGGTTGGAGAGTGAGCTCATGGCCGCTCGGTTGCGGTTGGACGTGCTGACGACGGAACTGCAGCGCAGCGGCGACTTGCCGCTGCCGTACGCGCCGCTGCCACCGCCGCGGAACGCGCCTGAGAAAGCCGCAGTTGCGAAGAAAGAGCCGGTGCCGGAGGCTCCGCCGAAGCCGGCGACGCCGGAAACCGTCTACGTGTTGAAAAGCGGCAAACGTATTATTGCCGTGCGGTCGGTGGAGTCCGGCGATGCAATGACCGTGAAGACGGATGATGGTAAGTTTGTGACCATCGAAAAAAGCGATATCGAACGGACGGAGAAGGGCGAGCCGGACAAGTAGTTCGTTCAGTTGCGTTTTGGGCAGGTTCTTAGATGGGGAACGCGATGAGCAGCGATACGGATTCCCCAGCCGTCCCCGAGAAAAAGAACGAGAACGTTCCCCCTCCCGCGGGCGCTCCGGTTGCGCCGGCGACGGTGAGTGCGCCGAAGTTCGCGTCTTCACGGGACCGATCCAATTGGTACGTGCATCTCGATCTGACGGCCGTGATCATCGTGCTGATCCTGTGCGGCATCGGATATCTGCTTAAACACCAGTATGATCTTTCGGCTGAGCGAGCCGCTGAAAATGAGAGGGTGCGTTTGGCGGAGCTCGAACGGCGGCAGGAGAAGGAGCGTGAAGAAGCCGCACTGGCTCGCCGAGAGGCCAGGGCGCGGGAGGAACTCGCGCGGGTGGATTCCGCGCGCCGCCTGGAAGAGTACCGCAAGAAACAGCATGAACGGGAGCTGGCCGCGGACGCCTACAAAGCTCAACTGGAAGAAAAGCACGTGGAGGCAGAAGTCGAGCGCAGGAAGTTGGAGGCTGCAGCGCGCGAGGAGGAACGGAAGCAAAAAGCGAAGGTGATTGAAGCGACAAGAGCCGCGTACATCGAAGCCGCCCAGCAAGCCTTGGCGGCAGAGGCAAAGCTGGCCTTTCTGATGGGCGATCCAGCGAATCCTGGCGAGCTGCCTGGCGGAACGGCAAGTATACGTGAGATAAAGCTGATTGCGCTGAAAAACAAGTCTGCCGGCGCTCAGAAGATAGTGGATGGCCAACGCCAGCAGTTGGATTCGTTTCTGCAGGCCAAAGCCGTGTTTGAACCGACGGCTCGCGCGACCGGCATTTCAAAATACACGCCCGAAGAAGAGGCGAAGCTGCGTGAGAAATTGAGGGCCGCCGAATGGGAACTCGCGGACGCGCGGCGGCAGATGTGGATTCTCCTCCGTGCCCGGCGGACGTACCACGATCAGGGCTCGCGGGAGACAGACGCGCTCTTTGAGACTGAACACCAGCAATTGCGCGCCGACCTGGAGGAGGCAAAGCGCAAGCGTGAGATTCTGGGAGAGGAACTGCGGCAGGCTGGGGAAGCCCCGCCAAGAATTGAACCTCCTTCGCAACGCGTCGGTGATATTCCCGCGGACAACTCGAAGGAGCCGCCGGCCACTGCGACTGACGCTCCGAAGCCTGTGACACCGACCACGACGTACACGATGAAGAACGGCAAACGAATCGTGGCGATCAAGAGCGTCGATGGCGGGGATGTGATCACGATCAAGACCGATGCCGGCAAACTGATGACGCTCGACAAGAAAGATATTGAGAAGACGGAGGAACGAATGTAGCCGAGTATCGCCGTACGTTTTCTCTGGTCCGAGGTGCAGCGCCACGGTATGGTATTCCGATTAACGAAAGCCATTCAGGGTCCGGTGGCTGAACGCTACCGCGGGCGCTCGGCGGGCCACCCGCGGCAAACGCCGAAAGAGGAGCACGACCTGTGTCGAACGAGAACGCGCCTCCCGCAGAACCCAGGAAAGACAAAACCGCACCGGCTGCAGCCGACGTTCCGGCGGCTTCAGGCCCGAGCGGATCGCCCCAACTGGCGCCCGCCTCGCAGGGGGGCATGACGCCGGCGCGGTCTCGTGCGAACTGGTACGTGCAGCTCGATCTAACGGTCGTCATCATCCTGCTGGTCCTTTGCGTGATCGTCTTCCTTATCAAGCACCAGTATGACGTTTCCGCGCGCGAAGCGGCCGCAAAGGAGAAAGCGCAACTGCTGGAGCTGGCGCGGCAGGATGAGAGGCAGCGCGAAGACGCCGCTCTGGCGCGCAAAGAGGGCAAGGCCCGAGAAGATGCGGCGCGCGCGGACGCTGCCCGGCGTTTGGAAGAGTATCGCAAGGCGCAGAAGGAGCGCGAGGCCGCCGCCGAACAGTTCCAGGCAACCACTGCGAAGCGCGCTGCCGACGCCGAAGCTGCACGCAAGAAAGAGCTGGATGATGCGAGAGAGGAAGAGCGAAAGCAGAAAGCGAAGGTGATCGAAGCGACGAAGGCGGCGTACGTCGAAGCGGCGAAGGACGTCTTGACGATGGAGGCGCGGCTGGCGATACTGACCGGCGATACGTCCTCTCCGCCCACGCCGCCTTCTCCTGCCACGACGGCGGCAGAACAAGCAACAACGGCCAGCGCGCGGGCCACGCAGTTGATCGCTTACAAAAACAAAGCTGCCGGCGCGCAGAAGACGGCGGGGATGTTGCGCGAGCAACTGGAGGCGCTGAGAGCAAACCGGGCGGCGTTCACAGCGACGTCCCGCGCGACCGGTGTGTCGAAATACAGCCGCGAAGAAGAAGCTAAGCTGCGCGAAAAACTTGAGGCCGCCGAGCGCGAACTGTCCGAGTCGCGACGCCAAATGCTGAATCTCATCAGCGTGCGCCGGACGCGCCGCGACGTGAGCACGCCCGAGTTGGATGCGCTGTTGGCACGGGAACAGCAGCAGTGGCTGGCTGAGCTTGACGAAGTCAAACGCAAGCGGGACGGGTTCGCCGAAGAATTGCGGCAGGCCGGGGAAATTCCGCCGAAGGTCGAGCTGCCGCCCCCACCGCCGCCTGTTGTCGAGACGCCGCCAACGCCAGTACCCGAGGTCAAGAAGCCCGGGCCAACTGAAGCCCCAAAGCCTCCGCCGCCGCCAACGACGTACACGCTAAAGGACGGCAAGCGCATCGTGTCCGTCCGAAGCGTCGATGGTGGAGACGTGATTACGGTCAAGACTGAAAATGGCAAGCTGATGACGCTCGACAAGAAGGATATTGAGAAGACCGAGGAAGGGAAGTAGTCAGTAGCCAGTAGCGAGCAGTCTGGTTTCGCCAGCGTTTATGCGGCACTGGCACGCGCCCGCAGAAAAGACACGGGCGCGTGCCAGTGGCACCACAGCACACAATCTGAATTCTGCGTTCTGAATTCTGAACTTATCTGCCTTCGCGTCCGGCGCCGCCTTCTAGGAACATGGGCAGGTAGCGATAGGGCAATTCGAGCGATAACACCGAGAGCGCGACGAAAACGCCGCCGTACGAATCGTTCCAGCCGCCGTCGGCGCTCTGAGACTTGACCAGCGTTTCGGACATGCTGCCGTACCACCTGTTCCATTCGACGCCGCCGTGCTGAAAGATCGCCAGCGAAGCGTAGAAGATCGAATAGGCGTACCAGCCGCCGAAGCTGTTCTCGTTATTGCGGTCCGGCATCTGGCTCATGATGTTGCGGATGCCCTTCTCGTACTTGGGATCGGTGTGCAGGCCCAGCGCGCCGAGCATGTACATGCCCGCGCCCGTGGTGGCAATCGACCCGCCGGCTCCGCCGCCGCGCGCGTGCCAGTTGTACGCATACCAGCCGGCGTCGTTGGTCATCGCCAGCAGGTATTTCTTGGCTTTCTCGATGATCTGCGTGCGCACCGGAACGCCGCAGGAATCGGCGGTGCGCAGCGCGGTGACCTGCATGACCGCGATCGCACCGGAGCCGTCGTCATTGAGCGCTCCGTTGGGCGAACTGTTCCAGCCGCCGTATTGGTTCTGGCAGCCTTCGATCACGCGGACAGCGCGCTGAAGCGCCTCACGGACGCGCCCAGCCAGGCCCTCATCGCGGATCATGCCGTGGACTTGCGCGAGGAACTGCGTGGAGTAGCCGTGGCCGTACATTCCCGACGGGCCGAAGGAAGCGCCCTCCGAAATGAAGCCGTTCTTGGCGCAGCAGCGCAAGACGTAGTCGAGCGCGGTGTTGATGTTGCGGGAGTACTCCCCTTCGTTCGGCGTGCTTCCGGCCGCAAGCCAGGCCAGCCCCGCCAGCGCGGTCGCGGCGCACGCATACGACGACTTGATGCTGCCATCTTTGCTTTGATTGTGCGCGAGCCACTGGCAGCCTTTGTTAATGGCTTTTTCGACTCTTTCGCTGATTTCGGGATCGGTGCTTGGCGGCGCTTTGGGGTCGGCTTCGGCGCCTATGGCCAGCGGCGCCAGGACGAGCAGGACAGACGCGAGGACGCGAAGAGCCGGGGACGCGAAGACGCGGGGACGAAGAGAGACAGTGACTCCAGACTCCAGACTTCCAGACTCTAGACTCGTCATCGCCGTTCCCCCGCTCACTACTCTTTCAATATATCATGCGGCGCAAGAAGCCAGATCAACTTCATCCCTCCAAAGGTAAAACTTCCCTGGAGGAATGCTATTCCGGCTTTCTTCAACCCATGGTAATGCTCGGAGTCACCGATGAGCGTTCCAATAATGTCGCCGCAGTCCGGTTCGTGGCCCACGAGCATGAGCTTCTCGGGTAGCGCGTCTCCAGGTGTGGCCAACGACGCTTTCAACGACTTCAAATGGGCTCCGCACGCCAGCGCGTCGATGGTTTTGACTTTCACATTGAGCACTTTGCCTGCGATTTCGGCGGTCTGATGAGCGCGCACGTACGGACTGGAGAAGATCGCGTCAACGTCGAGCTTCTTTTCTTTCTTCAGAACAGCGATTATTTCACGCACGCGCTCATTGCCCTTTTCGGTAAGCGGGCGGGTCTCGTCCGGACCGTCCCACTCATTCCGTTCGGCGGCGATACCGTGGCGCATGATGTAAAGTTGCACGAGAACCTCGCTGTGACGCCGGCTTTCCGTTGACTCCAGACTCCCAGACTCCAGACTCTAGACTGCCGTTAGCAACGTATATACCAAGGGACGTGCGGCATGAAACGACTATTTCGCCTGACTCTGGCAGCGCTTCTGGCATGCGGGCTCGCCGCCGAAGAAGACGTCGTCATCGTCCGGCGCCCGCCGCCAGAAGAGATTGCGCGGCTGGCGGGGAAGCTGCGCAGCAAAGATTTGCAGGAAGTGCGTGCCGCCGTGATCGCGCTGGCTCAAACGCACGCGCCCCAAGCTCAGGAACCTCTTTGGAAACTCTACGCTGAAGGCGAGCCGCAGCGGCGGTTGATGGCGCTGCGCGGGATTGGGCGGCTGGGGATACGCGGCCAGGAGGCTTCCTTGCAGCAAGTGGCGCTGGCCGAACACTGGCAGGCGCTGCGGCTGGCCGCAGTCGATGAACTGGCCCGCATCGAAACGAGCGAAAAAGCCGTGCCACGCTTTATCGCGGTGCTCAAGGACGAGAAAAGTGGTGTGATCTTCCGTTGGCGAGCGACGCAGGCGCTGGCTCGGCTGGGCGGCAAGCTGGCGCTGGAGACGCTCACCCAGTTGCTGCAGTCGCCGGATAGCGAGCTTGCGATCGCTGCCGCGGAGGGGCTGGGGCTGTTGGGCGATCAAAGCGTCGTGCCTGTGCTTGTGGCGGGGCTCAATACGAACGACGCCGAACTGAAGCCGGCGCTTGCGGACGCGTTGGAGCGGCTGACGGGCGAATTCTTCCGCTACGATTTGGTGCGTTGGACCACGTGGATCAAGGAACACACGGCGCCGGAGATCAGGGTAGCGCCGGCCTCCGTGCCGGCCGGCAAAGAAGCCACCACGAGTTCGACCGGCAGGGACGCTGGCTCTACCGCTCAAGACGAATACCTGACGCCGCCGCAGTTCGCTGCACCAAAGGGCTTGGACGTGGTGATCGTCTTCGACACAACCGCGAGCATGCTGCACATGTGGCCGCAGCTTGGCGGAGCGATCGACGCGGTGGTGGCGGAACTGATCAAACAGGAGCCGTCGCTGCGATTGGGCATGGTGCGGTATCGCGCGCCGATCCCGGAGCGCACGCTGAATTATGTGACGAAAGCCCGTCCGTTCACGCGAAGATACGAGGCTTTTCGCACGGAGATGCTCGACGCCAGCTTCGGCGGCAATTCGGGCGGACTGCATCTGGGCTTGGAGCACGCACTGAAAAACATGAACTGGCGCGCGGACGCCCGCAAACTGGTGCTGCTGGTCGGAGACACCTCACCGCCCGAAGGCGGCGTGCCGCTGTGTCAGCGAATGATCGTCGAAGCGTGGCAAATGGACGGCGTGCTGGTAAACGTGCTGTACGTGCGGTCCAGCCACGGCGAAGAACATAGGGACAACTATCGCGCGCTGGCGGCCAGCGGTCCCGGCCGTCTTTATGAATACAACAAAGCCGAAAAGCATCTGGTGGAACTGAGCGCTCAGCGCGTGGACGTGCGCCAAAGCGAACTGCCGGAAGACACCGCGCGGAAGTGGCTTGCCCCACGCCGTTGATGTGGCACGGGCAGCCGTAGTTCGTTGTTGGCTGCCCGTGGCGGAGGCGACTAGAACCGCGACCGTAAGGGAGCGGCCAGAGTCGTCCAGACACCAGACCACCAGACACCACTCACCAAGTACTGTTCACCAACCCCAAATCTGCATTGGACATATTTCGTATATATCTATAATGAACTACCCGTTGTGGGGGTGCCCTCTCAAAAAATAGTGTTTGGCCGTAGTTAGGGGACGCTGAAAGAGGGTCTTAAGAAACAGTCATTAGGGGCTTGGAATCGGCTACCCAGCAGATTCCGCGCCCTTGTTTTTTGGGAGACAGGACATGGCCGATGAACCGACGGTGAAGTATCAGCATGGTGGGGCGTTGCAGCCAGCAGCAGCGCCGAGTCCAACGTTCATGCAGGCGCTGGTGATTGGAATTCCGGCAGCGGTTCTGGCGCTCCTGATTGCGGTGGGCGTATCGTATGCGATTTTGAACTCTGTGAACACTTCAACCAAAGAAGAAGTGACGAAGGCTTATAAGGATGCGATCGCCGAGCAGGACCGGCAGACGGTCGAGAAGTTCAAGGCTGCCGAGGCGGAAAACGCGAAGCTGAAGAAGGAGATCGCTGACACCAACGAGAAGATCAAGGCGTTGGACGACGCGAAGGAAAAGGTCACCAAGAGCCTGGAAAGCGTGGCCAAGGGTTTGACGGAAGTCACGACGACGTTCAAGTCCTTTGAAGAAGGCCAGAAGACGATGGACAAGACCCAGAACCAGGACATCGCCAAGAACGCGGCGGACATCCATACGGTCGAAACGAAGGTCAAGTACGTCGAAGACCGCCTGAAGAAACTCGATGACCTGGATGCCGCGGTCAATGGCCTGAAGAACGACACGACCAATCTGAAGGGCGAATGTGCGGCTCTGCGCAAAGACGTCGTTGGATTGGGCGACCGGCAGAAAGTCACTGAACAGGATCTGACCGACTTGGATAACCGTGCGCGCATGTTCCAGCTCCGTGTGCTGGCCGCTCGCGCCCGCGAGGCCGCCCTGGACGCGCGGAAATTGGACCTGAAGAATCTCTTGTCGAAACTTGATGATGTGGAGGACAAAAAGTAATGAAGAAACTAAGCATTCTCTCCCTGGCGCTGGCCGTCATTCTGACCGGCTGTTTGACGCAGCGGGACGACAAGACGACTGATCGCGCGACGCTCCAGGCCGGGCAGCAGGTTTCGGCCGAAATGGTGGGCTGGGTGGCTGTGCCTCCCTGCAACGCTCAGGTGAAGCAGGACAAGGGCATCAGCTACGCCGTTCTGCCGGCTCACTGCGTGATTCCGAAGACGATGGACGAATGGGTGGCGGTGAATCCGGAATTCTTCACCAAGCTCAGCGAGATCAAGGTGGAAGTTCCGGTGGCCGTCGAGGCTCAGCGCTGGGTGCTGAAGCCCGAAGGCAAGAGCGTTCCGAAGGACAAGCAGGGCTGGATCGCCGTGCCGTACTCCGAACCGATCATCGAAAAGAGCGACTACAAGAAGGACCGCCAGATGGCAGTGCTGGCCAGCAACAACATCGTCCCCAAGGAAATGAATGGGTTCGTGGCGATCGATCGCGACACACTGGCGAAGCTGGTTGCGGCGTACATGAGCACCGGTCCGGGATCGAAGGCGAGCAAGTAAAACGGCAGTCCAGTAGTCGAGTAGTCTAGAGTCCAGAAAGTCAGCGGCCATGGGATGACGAGTCCCGTGGCCGTTTTCTTTGGGCAAGCCGCCGACGTCACCAGCACCACCGGACAAAAACGCACTGGCCGCAAGCGCGGAACTCAACCTGCGGCCAGTACGGGGAGCCAGCACCCTTCAAACTGCATCTGCGCTCGTTCTTGTGATCCTGCAAAGAGAAGGCGAGCATAACGTAGGTTTGTTAGAGGAAATTCAGAAAAATTCGTCGCAAGGAAGCAGCCCTGAGGACGAACGGCACGACGGAGCAGCGGGCGGGACCGCACTACGGGAGCACTGCCTTGTGCCGTCCGGAGCCCTGCGGTACAAAAGGACGCATGCTAGCGCAATTCATTCTTCGGGGTCTCTCGGAACTTTCGCCACGGCTGGCCATCAAAGCCGCGTGGCTCTACGGCGTGAAGGGCATGCTCGCGGTGCGCGCTTACAAGAAACGCCTCGCGCGCGGCGAACAATACCCGCCGTTCATATTCGTGGCCTTGACGGATGCCTGCAATCTGCGCTGCCACGGCTGCTGGATCACGCGGCAGAACGGCGGCCGGCAACTTTCGCGCGAGGACCTCGAAGGCATCATTTCCGCCGGCAAAAAGCAGCAGGCGCACTTCTTCACGCTCCTCGGCGGCGAACCGTTCCTCCACCCCGACATCTGCCGCGTCTTTGAAGGCCACCCGGAGTGCTACTTTCAGATCATCACGAACGGAATGTTCTTCAACGCGGAGAACGTCGGCCGTTTGCGCGCCGCCGGGAACGTTACGCCGCTAATCAGTCTCGATGGCCTGCAGGAACGGAACGACGAGCGCCGCGGCGAAGGCGTCTTCGCGTCCGTCATGGAAGGCATGAGCAAGCTGCAATCCGCCGGCCTGTTCTTCGGCGTGGCGACGACGATCACCGGCGCCAACGCGGACGAAGTGCTCAGTGACGAATACGTAAAACAGCTCATCGCCAAAGGCGCGATGTACCTGTGGTATTATATCTATCGCCCCATGAGCGCCACGCCGCACCTGGAGTACTGTTTGAGCAAGGAAAAACTGCTGGCCGTCAGGCGGCGGTTGCTCGAACTGCGGCGCAAGCATCCGATTTTGATCATCGATTCATACTGGACCGCGAGCGGCGAAGCGTTTTGCCCGGCGGCACTGGGGCTGGGCTATCATGTCAACCCATCGGGCGGGATAGAGATCTGCCCGGCGCTTTCGTTCGCGAAAGAAACCATCCGCGACAACGACGGCGAACTGTTCAAGACGATTAATGAAAGTAAATTTCTGCGCGGCTTCAGCGCCTTCGTAAAGGAGCGCACGCGCGGCTGCGTAATCCTGGAGCAGCCGCAGCAGCTTCATGAATACATACGCGCGAGCGGCGCCAAAGATTACAGCGGCCGCGACGCCTTTGCCGAACTCAACGCTCTGAAGCCACGCCACAGCCACGACCTCCCCGGCGAAGAAATCCCGGAGGACTACTGGGTCTACCGCTTCCTGAAAAGCCAGGTGTTCTTCGGCATGTCGGCGATGGGATGAGCTGTGTGGCACGGGCAGGCTGCGCCACGGCTTCTTGTGGCGCAGATTGCCCGTGAACTCGGCGCCGCTGCACGGGCAATCCGCGCGCGACACGACTTGTCCGTGATAAGCTGGCACAACCGCGGCGCGGCCTGCCCGTGCCACACACGGTTATTCAACCTCAACTTCCGCCGGCATGATAATCGCCGGATCGGCGCCGGCCGGCCGCGGGGGCAGTTCGACTTTGGGCGCCTTCCAGCCGCGGTGTCGCAGCGTGCCGAACATCGGAACTTTGTCGGTGACTTTCCCTGTGATGCGAATGGCCGAAGCATCGTAGCTGGCGCCGAGCGAAACGACTTCGCCTTCTTTTTCGGTGCGAACAGGCTCCAGCGGCATGTAGCGGTTGAGCGCCTTGCGGCACTTGGAATGGATCTCGCGCACCGCGGCGCCGATCTGGGAATCGTCGAAGTCGTCGATCTCTTCTTTCAGAAAATCGACAAGACGTCCGTCTTGCTGAAGCAGCGCCAGCAACTGCGTTGGGCCGTGGGTGTCGGGCACAAGCTTGACGATTTCGCGGATGGTCTCGATGGGCACTTCGCGAATGGTCTCCTTCACGGTTTCCTTCGGAACTTCGCGAACGACTTCTTTGATGACTTCAACAGGAACTTCTTTGATGACTTCCCGGATCACTTCGACGGGAACTTCGCGGATGACTTCCTTCACCATCTCGGTGGGAACTTCTTTGATCACCTCGCGAATGACTTCCACCGGCACTTCGCGCACGACTTCGACTTCTTTGATGACTTCAACCGGAACTTCCTTGATCACCTCTTTGATGACCTCTACGGGCACTTCCCTGATGACTTCCTTGATCACTTCGACGGGAACCTCTTTGATCACCTCAACCGGGACTTCCTTAATCACTTCCTTGATCACCTCTTTGATGACTTCGACGGGCACCTCTTTAATGACTTCCTTGATGACTTCGACCGGCACCTCTTTTTCGACGATGACCTCGCGCACGATCTCCCGCGGCGGCGGAGCCTCCTTCATCGGCACGGCCACTTCGCGAATGACCTCGCGAATCTCCGGCGCTTCCTTGATGCCGTGCAGCGCGCGATACATGCGCTCCGCATCATCCCCGCTTCCCAGCGCCGCGAAGAAACATTTCACTGCGAGTCCGAGTCCCATCGTTCATCCCCTTTACGAGATTGATGCGGCGTACTATTAACCGCAAAGGCGCAAAGACGCTAAGGCGAAGAGAGTTTAATAAGGACGTTCTTTGCGTCTTCGCGTCTTTGCGGTTCCACCATCATCCATCAACGTTGGCTGCGTTGCCATAGCTCCACCACGTCCGCCGCAATATCCGCCGCCGCGCGCGGCTTGCCTGTGCGGCGGCAGGCCTCACGCATGTGAGCCAGCCGGTTCGGGTCGTGCAGCAACGTGTAGAGTTTGTACTGCAAAGCGGCGGGCGTGCGCGCCAGCACCGCGCAACCGGTCTCCAGCAGCATCTCGGCGTTGCGCTCTTCCTGTCCCGGAATCGGGGAAACCAGCACCATCGGCACTCCGCGCGCGAGGCATTCGCTCGTCGTCAGGCCGCCGGGCTTGGTCACGGTCAGGTCGGCGATCGCGAGCAACTCGTGCATGTTGGTCACGAAGCCGTACACTTTCACGACGCTGCCTTCAGGAACCTTGATCGATGCTTCCAGCGACTCCTTGATCTTCTCGTTGCGCCCGCAGACGATCAGCACCGTCTTTGGCGGACCTTTCTTCAACACAGTATTGATGACATCGGCCAGCGATGAAGCCGCCGTGGCCCCGCTGACGCCGCAACCGTGAGCGTTCATCAGCAGCGTCGGGGACGGCGCGCCGTTCAGTCCCAGCATGCGGCGCAGCCGCTGGCGAGCCGGTTCGTCGCACAATTCGCCAAAGAGCGGATCGCACGGAATACCGGTCGGGCGGATCAGGCTGGCGTCGATGGCGCGTTCGGCCAGCAGGTAGGCGATCTCATCGGACGCCGTGTAGTAGCGGTCCACGTTCGGATGCAGCCAGAGCTGGTGGACGTCGTGGTCGGTGATCACCACGGCCAGCTTCGGATTCATCGAATATTTGCAGCGGCCGGAACGCCGTTTCTTGGCCAGATCGGAGAACACCTCCGCCGGCAAAAAGTGCGTCGTCAGAATCATGTCCGGGTTGCGTTCCGCGGCGTGCTCAAGCAAACTTTGCGTGTTGAGCTTCTGCACGAACTTGCGGATGCTCACTAAGGCCGACGTTTGCGGCACCTGGTCGGCCTTTGAATACAGCCAGCCCCAGACGCTGGGCAGCGAATCGATCAGCTTCAGGTAGCTCTCGGCGTAAGCCTTCTTGAACGCCGCCGGAACCAGCTTCATCACATCGACGTGTTCAGCTTCGACATCCGGATGGAAGCGCTTGAAGGCCATCAGCACGGCCTCAGCCGCCCGCACGTGTCCCGCGCCGGCCGAAACAGAGTAGATCAGTACGCGCATGGTTTTCGTCCGTAGTCCGTGGTCAGTTGTCCGTCGTCCGTGGTCCGTGGTCCGTGGTCCGTGGTCCGTGGTCCGTTGCCGCCAAGCAATAACGCGCACGATTCGCTGGCGTCGTTCGCTCGCCAGAACAACTGACCACGGGCTACTGACAGTCCGTTACTCTAATAACCTCAAGCCCCGTCTGCAACTAGCCGATACCGCCACTATGGGGGGTGCAGCAGACACAATCACAGCCCGGCCTTTGGCGGGCCCGGGTGGGACTCCGGCCAAGCCGCAAGCATCGGCAGCGAAAGCCACCGGTGCGGGCTGGCGCATTATCAAATTCTTTCTGGCACTCGCGCTCATTCCCGGTTGCGTGGGCCTGACGCTCGGCGCTTTCGACCACTTCTTCAACCTCAGTTCGCGGCTAAGCCTGTCCGTTGCCGGGCCGAACACGCTGTTCAGGTATTTCATCGGCGGCGTGGTGAGTTTCGCCATTCTGGCCGTGCTGCTGTGGCGGCCGGTCGTCGTCTACGTTTTTGGCCACGAACTGGTTCACGCGATGGCCACATGGATGTGCCTGGGAAAAGTCAGCAACCTCGCCGCGTCCACCACCGGCGGCCAGGTGACGACCAGCAAAAGCAACACCTTCATCCGCCTGGCGCCCTATTGCGTGCCGCTCTACGCGCTGCTGGCCGTCGGGACCTATCTCGCGCTCAACACCTGGTGGCGGCCGCTGGGCGGATACATTCAGTGGCTGGCGCTGGCGCTCGGCGTGTTCTACGCGTTCCACGTGGGCTTTACCCTGTGGAGCTTGCGCCGCGATCAACCCGACCTGAAGCCCGACGGCTGGCTGTTCTCGCTGGTGCTGATTTATATCGGAAATCTCGCCATCTTCGTTCTGCTGATGGGCTTTATTTGCGACGGCCAGATCACCTCCGCTTGGCCCGCGCTGAAGGAGTCCGCCCTCCTCGGCTGGGCCCACGCGCACCACATCTATCAGAACCTCGGCAGCGCGGCGACGGACTTGGTGGCGAGATTCCGATAACGATAGGCTTGAGGCTTGAGTCCTGAGGCTTGAGTCTGGAGTCCAGAGTCGGCGACTGAATCCGTTGCCACGCATTTGCCTTGAAATTATGCTATAGTATTGTTCGCTATCCGGTCGAATCGTTTCGCCGTGATGCCCCAAGACAGAAGAGGAGAGGACGCGGCTTACATGCCGCCGATAACGTTATGCCAAATTTCGAAAAGAACTTCACCGACAAGGGCTTCAAAATCCTCCAGCGCTGCGTGCTGGAACAGGCTCCCGCCAACCCCCGCGTGCGAGCCGACGCGGTCTCCAAAGCGCTGAACGTCCCGCCGGAGCGCGTGGTGAAAGTGGTCGCGCTCCAAGCAGGCAGAGGGCCAGAAGCTGTGCGGATCGCGCTGCTGTTGCCGTCCACGGAGCGCATCGATCCCAATCTGTTGGCGGTTGTTTCCAAGGCTGTCGGAACGAATGTCGAGCTCTTCGTCCCTGACGCCATTCCTGGCATCTGGGGCGTCTCCGTTGACGAACTGACGCCGCTCATTCCGAATCTCGCCCAAACTGTTTATGTCGATTGCCGCGTGATGGACCAGGATAGCGTGGCAGTTGGATCTGGTGATCCATTCATCGAGGTGCTCGTCTCGACCGACGATCTCGAAGCGCTCCTCGGCTCGGCGGTGCAACCGCTGGACGTTGAATCGGCGAAGAGATCTATCAAAAGCGGTGGTGTCATCGAGCCGCGCGTGCTCAAAGGCTTCCGCGATTACCTGCCGGAAGAAATGCTCCCGCGGCAGGCGATGATCACGACGATCACGCAAGTCTTCGAACGCTTCGGTTTCGTGCCGCTGCAAACACCGGCGCTGGAATACTCCGAAATTCTGCTCGGCAAACTGGGCGCGGACGCTGAAAAACTGCTCTTCCGTTTCCGCGACAACGGCGGGCGCGACGTCTGCCTGCGCTACGATCTGACCGTGCCGCTGGCGAGAGTGGCGGCGCAATACCCCGACATCCCCAAGCCGTTCAAGCGCTATCAGATCGCTCCCGTCTGGCGCGCCGAAAAGCCCGGCCGCGGCCGCTTCCGCGAGTTCTTCCAATGCGACTGCGACGTCGTCGGTTCAGCCTCGCTCCTTTACGATGCCGAATGCATCGCGCTGGACTTCGCCGTCATGCAGGCTCTGGGCGTAAAGGCCGAAGTGCGCTTCAACAACCGCAAGGTTCTGGCCGCTCTGAGCGCCTCCCTGCAAGTCACCGACGAAAAGCAGGTCGCCTCGATCTTCCGCACCATCGACAAGATTCCGTCGCAAGGCAAGGAGCGCGTCCGCGAACTGCTCAAGAGCGACGCCGCGTGCACCGACGAGCAAGTCGCGAAGATCATGGCCTTCGTGGATATCTCCGGCACGAACGACGAAATGCTCGCCAAGCTCAGCGAATTGCTCGGCCCCAGCGCCGCCAGCGCCGTGGATGAACTGCGCCGCGTGAAAGATTACGTCTCAGAAACCACGTCCTCAAGCCTCACGTCTCAAGCCTCAAGCCTGAGTCTGGATTTCTCCATCGCCCGCGGCCTGGACTACTACACGGCCACGGTCTACGAAACGTTCCTCACTGACCTCCCCGGTTCCGGCAGCGTCATGTCCGGCGGGCGGTACGATGGCCTGATCGGATTGTACTTGGGCAAGCCCATGCCGGCCGTCGGCATCAGCGTAGGCATCGATCGGCTGTTCAGTTATCTGGTCGAACTCGGCCGCGTGAAGAAGAGCGCCGTCACGAGCAAGGTCATGGTCGTCGCGATGGACGCCGCCTGCCTGCCCGCAGCGCTAAAGACGCTGGGGGCGTTGCGCGCCGCCGGAATCGCCGCTGAGATGGGCATCGATAACGAAGCCAAGCCGAAGATGGATAAGCAGCTTTCGCTCGCCGGAAAGAAGGGCATTCCCTATGCCGCGATCCTCGGTGGCAACGAAGTCGCCAAAGGCACGCTGATGCTCAAGGATCTGACCGCGCGCCAGCAGGAAGAGCTCACGCTGGACCAGGCGATCGTGCGGCTGAGGAAGGCATGAGCGTGGCTCTTGGCTCTTGGAAGCGACGGCCCGAATCCGCTTGCGCAGCCAAGAGCTAAGAGCACGCTTTGCGCTAACAGGATCGTTCAACACAAGAGCAGCCTAAGCCCACTTCCCGTCCTTTCACACAAACGCAAGCCCTGTATAATGCTTGCCTCATGATTGCGGATGGCGATAACGATGTTCAACAGTCATCGGGGACAGAAGCGCCCACAGAGTTCTGATTCTCTTCCCTCTCTGTGACCTCTGTGTTCTCCGTGTCTCTGTGTTGAAGTAGTGGCCGTTTCTTTCGAAGGAGGAAAAGATGAACCTGACCCGGAAAACGTTCGTCAGCGCGCTGGCCACTCTGGCCATTCTGCTGCTGGTTGGCTGTGAGGACAAGGACACTGCGAAGCAACCCGTCAACGAGAAGCCAAAGAGTAAAGCCAGCATCACCAAGGCTGAATTCGGCGCGATCGACGGCACGCCCGTGCAGCTCTACACGCTGACCAACGCCAACGGCCTGGAAGCGAAAATCACCAACTTCGGCGGCATCGTCGTTTCGCTGAAAGTTCCCGACCGCACCGGCAAACTTGACGACGTGACGCTCGGCTTTGAGAAAGTCGAAGACTATAATAAGGACGCCAATCCGTACTTCGGCGCGACCATCGGCCGCTACGGCAACCGCATCGCCAAGGGCAAGTTCACGCTCGACGGCAAGACCTACACGCTGGCGATCAATAACGCTCCGAACGCTCTGCACGGCGGCCTGAAAGGTTTCAACCGCGTGATCTGGGCCGCGAGAGATTCCATGAGCAAAGACGGCCCGTCGCTGGAACTCGCGTACACCGCGAAGGACGGCGAAGAAGGCTACCCGGGCAATCTGGCCGTGAAGGTCGTCTACACGCTGACCGACAAGAACGAATTGAAGATCACGAACACCGCGACCACCGACAAAGCGACAGTCCTCAATCTGACGCATCACTCGTACTTCAATCTGTGCGGCGCGATGTCGGAGAAGACCATTCTGGACCACGAAATTATGATCAAGGCCGACAAGTTTACGCCGGTGGATGAGACGCTGATCCCGACGGGAGTGCTGCAGCCGGTGAAAGGCACGCCGCTGGATTTCACCAAGCCGATGACGATCGGCGCGCGCATCAACCAGCCGGACCAGCAGCTCAAGTTCGGCGGCGGCTACGATCACAATTGGGTATTGAACAGCGGCGGCGGCTCGGTCGAACTGGCCGTGCGCCTTACCGACCCCACGAGCGGCCGCATCATGGAAGTTCTGACCGACGAACCGGGCATGCAGTTCTATTGCGGAAATTTCCTCGACGGCACGCTGACCGGCAAGGGCGGCAAGGCCTACAAGCAGCGAATGGGCCTGTGCCTGGAACCGCAGCACTTCCCGGATTCGCCGAACAAGCCCGAATTTCAGTCCTGCGTGCTCAAGCCGGGAAAGACGTTCCAGAATACGATCATTTACAAGTTTTCAGCCAAGTAAGTGGACGTCTGGGGATTTCGAACGACGGGTATGGGGTATAGGGTCCGGGGTATAGGGAAGGATTGTGACGTCGCAAGCGATACCCGATACCCGATACCCCAAGAAAGGATACGCATGCAACGATACGCGCTCGCATTTGCCATACTGTCCTGCATCGCACTGACTGGTTGTGGCGGCGGCGGGCAGTCAAGCGCCCAGGGCGGCAAGAAGACCTTCGTCATGGTGCCTAAGGGCGTGCATCCCTACTACGAGCCCTGTTATGAAGGCTTCAAAGACGCCGCGGCGAAATACGGCGTGAACGTCGATTACAAAGCCGCCAATGTCTATGAAGTGCCGCAGCAGGTGCAGATCATCGAGAATCTCATCGCGCGCAAAGTGGATGGCATCGCGATCTCCGCGCTGGATGACCAGGGCTTGGTGTCCGTCATCGCCGACGCCAGCAAGGCCGGCATCAAGGTGATCACCTTCGATGCGCCCGCGCCGTCATCGGCTCAGTTGACATACATCGGTACCATGAACGAGGCCGCCGGCCGAGCGGGCGCCGAAGAGATGATCAAACTGATGAACGGCGAAGGCGAAGTGGCGATCCTGCAAGGCGGACTCGGCGCGCCGAACCTGAACGACCGCTACAAGGGCTTCGAAGCCGTGATGAAAGAGAAGGCACCCAAGATCAAGATCGTGGCGCGCGAAGACACGCAGGCGCGCATCGACCTAACGGTCAACAAAACCGAGGCGTTGCTGCAGGCGCACCCCAACCTGAAGGCGATCTTCGGTGTCTCCGCCGAGTGCTGTCCGGGCGCGTCATCGGTACTGAAGGACCAGAAGAAGGCCGACAAAATTCTCTTGGCTGGATTCGACGATCTGCCCGACACGTTGGCGGCTGTTCGCGAAGGCGTGGTGAAGTTCTGCATCGCTCAACGCACCTACAAGATGGGCTGGCTCTCGATCGAGAAACTGCTGGACGCCACCGCCGGAAAACCGTTGCCAAAAGAGATCGACACCGGCGTCGTGATCATCACCAAGGCGAACGTGGACACATACATGCAGGACATGAAGAAGGAATTCGGTAAGTAGCGGCCCTCATGGAAACGACCACGGAAAGCCCGCCCCCGCCCACGAACCTGAAATCACCGCCCGCTCCCAGCGGCGCGGTGCACTGGGCCGGCTGGCTGCTGCGCCGCCGCGAAGCCGGAATTTTTCTGGCGCTGCTGGCGTTGATGGGTCTGATCACGCTCTACAAGCACGAGTTTGCCGACCAAAAGAACTTGTACCTGGTGTGCCGGCAGGTTGCGTACATCGCGATCGTTGCGCTCGGCGTGTTTTTTGTGATTCTGACCAGCGGCATCGATCTTTCCATCGGTGCGACAGTGAGCTTGGCCGGCGTCATGTGCGGCTGGGCGATGTCGATGGCTCCGCCCAAGTTCCTGCCCTGCCTGGCGCTGGCGCCGGTGCTCGCGATTGGCCTCGGCATGTTTGTCGGTGCGCTGGTCGGCGCGTTCAATGCGGGAGTTGTTTCGTACCTGGGCGTGACGCCCTTCATCGTGACCTTGGGCAGCATGGGGATGGCGCGCGGGATCGTGCTGGTGCTGACGCGCGGTGAAACCATCATGGGCGTTCCGGAAAGTTATATTCGCTTCGGCGTCGCGGATATCCTTGGAGTTCCATTTCCCGTCGTGGTCCTTCTGCTCGTGGCAATTACAGCCCATATTGTCCTGACGTACACGGCATTCGGGCGGCGCGTGTATGCCGTTGGCGGCAACGAAGAGGCCACGCGGCTGTCGGGCATCAATGTCAAGAAGATCAAGTGCCTGGCGTACATCATCTCCGGCGTGCTGAGTTCCATCACCGGAATCCTGTATGTTGCGCGCTTCCGCTCGGCTCAAGCCAACGCCGGCCTGGGCATGGAAATGGACGCGATCGCCGCGGCTGTCATCGGCGGGACGTCCTTGATGGGCGGTGAAGGCAGCGTCATCGGCGTACTGATCGGCGCGATGGTCATGGGCGTGATCCGCAACGGTCTGGTGCTGATGGACATTTCGTCTTACTGGCAGGACTTCATCATCGGCGCGATCATTGTCCTCGCTGCCATCCTGGACAAACTGCGCACCAAGCGACGAGTCTAGAGCCTATTGCAATGAACAACCAAGACCACGGGACTCCAGACTCCAGACTCCCAGACTCCAGACTGCTGTTAGAAATGCGCAAGATCTCCAAGAAGTTCCCCGGCGTGCACGCGCTGAAGGGCGCGAACTTCAACGTCAGCAAGGGTGAGATTGTCTGCCTGCTCGGCGAAAACGGCGCGGGCAAGTCCACGCTGATGAAGATTCTCACGGGCGTCTATCCGGAATACGAAGGCACGATCGTTTTCGAAGGCCAGGAAGTCCACTTCCGCAACACGCGCGACGCGTTCGACCTGGGCATCAGCATCGTCTTTCAGGAATTCAATCTCTGCCCGAATCTGTCGGCCATGGAAAACCTGTTCCTCGGCCATGAAGTCAAAGGCCAGTTCGGATTTCTGTCATACAGCCAGATGCGCGAGAAAGCGCGCGCGGCGTTCAAGAGCCTGCGCACGGAAATCGATCCCGAAGCGCTCGTGAAGGATCTCGGCGTCGCGCAGCAGCAGATGATCGAAGTCGCCAAGGCTCTGTCGCAAAACACCAAAATCCTGATCATGGACGAACCGACCTCCGCGCTGGCCGACAAGGAGATCGACAACCTCTTCTCGATCATGCGCGAGCTCAAAGAGCGCGGCATCTCGATCGTTTTCATCTCGCACAAGCTGGGTGAGGTGCTGGCGATCACCGACCGCGTTGTGTGCCTTCGCGACGGCGAGAACTCCGGCGAAATCGCCACCAAAGGCGCGAGCGAAGCCGACTTGGTCAAGATGATGGTCGGCCGCGAGCTCGACCACATGTACACGCGCCGCAAGGGCAAGCCGGGCGAGGACGTCGTGCTGGAAGTACGCGACCTTTCCGGCCCGCCGCACATCCGCAACGTCAGCTTCAAAGTTCACGCCGGCGAAGTCGTCGGCCTGGCCGGATTGATCGGCGCTGGCCGCACCGAAGTCGCCAAGTTGCTGATGGGCGCGGTGCGCAAGACCTCCGGAACGATCCTCATTCGCGGCAAAGAAGTGCCGATCGACCATCCGTGGGACGCTGTTGCGCAGCGCATCGGCTACGCGTCTGAAGACCGCAAACAGCTCGGCCTGGTGCTGCAGATGACTGTGCGCGAAAACACGACGATGGCCGTGCACCGCAAGGTTCTCAACAGCCTTGGGCTGATCAGCGCCGCTCGCGAAAACGAGATCACAGACCGCTACATTCAGGCCATGCGCATCAAGGTTTCGGACCGCGAACAGGTCACGCGCAACTTGAGCGGCGGGAACCAGCAGAAAGTCGTGCTCGCGAAATGGCTGGCGATCGACCCACAGGTGCTGATTCTCGACGAACCCACCCGCGGCATCGATGTCGGCGCGAAGGCCGAAGTCCACAAGATCATCGCCGACCTCGCCGACGCCGGCGTCGCCGTGATCGTCATCTCCTCAGAACTTCCCGAAGTGCTTAACGTCGCTGACCGCATCCTGGTCATGCACGAAGGCCGCCTCACCGCCGACCTGCCGCGCGCCCAAGCGACGGAAGAAACGATCATGCAAGCGGCGCTCTCCTGATTGCGGATTGCTGTGTGGCACGGGCAGGCCGCTGGAGCGTCTTTTTGCTCCAGCGGATTGCCCGTGCAACGGCGCGCGGATTCACGGGCAATCCGACGGCGCAAGAAGCCGCGCCGTCGGCCTGCCCGTGCCACACAAGCGCTACTTCGCTCGCTTCACCGCGTTTTCAAAAATGAACAGCCCGTCGCCGCCGTCGCCTTTGAGGCCTTCGCGCGACCAGCGGGGATGATGCCAGGGCAAGACGTGGCGTTCGGGGTGCGGCATCAGGCCCAGCACCTGGCCGGATTCATCGAGGATGCCGGCGATGTCGTTCTGGGCACCGTTGGGATTCTCCGGATAGACCGGCGGGCCGCCCGCGGCATTTGTGTAGCGGAAGGCAACCTGACGCGCGGATTCGATCCGCTGCAGCGTCTGCTCGTCACGAGCGACAAACTTGCCTTCGCCGTGAGCGACCGGGAACGTGACCAGGCGCCCGGCGTGGCCTTCGAGGAACGGCGAAGCGCTCTGTTCGATGCACAGCCACACCCAGCGATCCTCAAAGCGCTGCGAATCGTTGAACGTCAGTGTCGCGGCGGGAAGTTCGCGGCTCTCACGCGGCGCGTAAGACGGCCCCGGCAGCAATCCGGTCTTAACAAGAATCTGGAAGCCGTTGCAGATTCCCAGCACCAGCCCGCCGCGCTCCACAAAGCGCTGGAGCGGCTCGGCCAGCGTTTGCGTCAGCTCGTTGGCGATGACGGTGCCGGAGCCCAGATCGTCGCCGTAGCTGAAACCGCCCGGTAGAGCCAGAATGGAATGCTCATGCAGCAGTGCCGGCTTGGCGCAAAGCTCGCGGACGTGCAGGGAACGCGTGCGCCCGCCGGCCTTTTCGAATGCGAAGGCGGTTTCCAGATCGCAGTTGGTGCCAGGAGCGCGGAGAATCAGAACACGGGCGGCGGACATGGATGACCTCGGGGCCTCTCAAAAAAACCAAGGTCATGTTATCGAATGCCGTGGCGATTGTCGAGAAACCTCTACGTTGTCTGTCTGGATCCGGGCTAGCGAATAGCTCGCCGGCGTGTGGTGGGCTTGCTGATCGCGCGCTGCTCGTCGCCGGGGAAATTCATATCCCCATGCCACGCATCCGGCGCTGCGGAAACGCTCGTGAGAGCTGGCCCATTGCCGCCGGCCAGCGGAACGGACGCGGTCGATCCCGCCCCCAGGCGAACTTGCTTGTTGCGCGCGCTGAACGTGCCGTTGCCGCGAAGCACACTGGCTGTAATCGCGCTGCTGTCGATCCGCACGTCAGCCGCGGTGGCGCCGCTCAGGCTGCCGGCCCCGGCATTGATGGACAGAGTTCCGTTTGTGCCCGCGTAGCAGGAAAGCTCGCCGGACTGGAGAGTGATCGCCACACTCGTTCCAATCAGATCAAATCTGACGCGCGAATTGCGATTGATCCACAGCTTGCCCCAGCCGGGTAGGAGCAGCGCGGCTCGGCTTTGCTCAGTGGTGATCCAGCTTCCGGAGGGAACCTGCATGCGAGACTTCAACGTGACGGCGGCCGCGCCTTGCGCTTGAGCCTGCACGTTGCCGTCGGCCGTCATGGCCACGACTGCCACGCCATCGACGGGTGTAATCGCCGTGTCTGATGCCGCTGTCTTGATGTTGTCGTTCGGGGTCTGCGCGACGGCTGGCGCCTGCGGCGTTGAATTCGGCGCGGGAATCGGCACTCCGCCCGTATTCGCTTTGGATGGATTCTGCACGGCGCCTGTGCTTGGAATCACCGCCACATCGTTCTTCGATGGAGTCTTGCTGTCGATCGGCGGCGCGATCGGTCCCACTGCAAGCGGCGCATCGAACGGAACCGTTGGCTGTGGTCCCCGCCGCTCCGGCACCGCAAAATCCTTCGGTGCCTTCACGCTTTCCGGCGCGAGCTCCTTCGGAAGCTGGGGCGCTATGACCGCTTCCGTCGGCTGTGTGGCGTTATCGGGCTTATTCTTGACTGCGATTTCCTTCTTCTGCGGCTTGATGTTTTGCACGCCGACGGGTGCTTCGACAAAGCCGTTCCGCGGTTCTGGCTTGCGAGGAACATCGTTTCCGTGCGCTAAGTCTTCGATCTTCAGTGGCGCTCTAGCGTCTTTCGGCAGAACGGGCGGGACGGTGTTCTTGCCCTCGCCCGAAGTGCCGTTGTTTACGACGGTATTCGTGCCGTGCCCCGGCACAGCGATCTTCAATCCAACGGCCAGCGCAACCAGTGCCGCCAGTCCGGTGGCCAGCCACGCCACGCGGCGCGGCCAGACGCGTTCCTGCGCGGCATAAATGCGCAAAGTTTCGCGTTGCGAGAAGAAAATACGCCGTGTCTCGGAGCTCGGCGCAGCTTCGGGCTCTGGTTCGTATACCACCGGCTTGGAAGCTGCCGTGCCCAGCATATTGCTCATTCGCGCAGCCAGTTTGTCTGAGAGCGCTGCGCTGACTGGGCGCTGGCCTTTGGCGAGCACTTCCTGCAACTGCCGCAGCGACTCCAGTTCCTCCCTGGCGCGTGGATCGTGCGCCAGATGCTGCTCCAGGGCGACCTTTTCACCTGAATCCAAATCGCCGCTCAAGCTGGCCGACAGTAACGGAGCGTTCCCGTAAACTCCGCCAATGGCGCCGGTGCCCTGTTGCACCTGCTGGCGCAGCGCACTGAGCAGCGCGGGCCGGACCGCTCGCTCGCCAGCCTTTAGCTTTGTTAACAACCGACGGATTTCTGCGAGAAGAGACCGTGCGGAAGCGTTTTGCGCCAAAAGCCGCTCGACAGCGGCTGCTTCGTGCGGAGTCACGTCGCCGCACGCATATGCGCTGAGCAGATCAAGAGTTTCAACATCATGCGCCATCGGTCGCACCCACGTATTTCCTGAGTTATTAGTGTCCCTGTGGTTTCTGAGGATTACTTTCTAATTACACTACTTTGAAAAATTCCACCGGGATAATGGCGTTCCAAGGACATAGACAAAGCCTGACCCGAAAAACACTTACAAGTTTCTCGTGATCTCGCGTTACAACCTGCTCTAGCGGAAAAAAGCACTTACGAAATGTGTTCTGCCGATTCTTCGTCGAGGTGCTTGCTGACGCTGGCTTCCGGCGCCCATCCCCTCAGGCGTTCCCGTAACGACAGTAGCGCCTTGTGGTAACTTGCCTTCGCGCCGCCTTCCGTAATGTCCAGGAGCGAAGCGATTTCGGAAAAGCGCATGTCTTCATATTGCTTCAGCGCAAAAATGGCGCGTTGCCTGGGCGGCAGCGACTGTACGGCGAGATCGATCGCGGCTCCGATTTCGCCGTCTTCCGCGCTGATTTCCGGAGACGCCGCAAAATGGGGGTCCACCGCATTATCGCGAATCCGCCGCTGCTTGTTCTCGGCACGAATGCGCTCGAAGCAGACGTTCAAGGCCGTTCGGTAAAGCCAAGTGCTGAAGCGCGCTTCTCCGCGCCAGTGCGGCAGCTCCTCAAAAGCCCGCAGGAACACTTCCTGTGAAGCGTCCAGCGCTGATTCTTCGTTGCGCAGAACCTGCAATCCCAGATGCAGCACACGGCGGTGGTGCGCCTCGAACAGCTCCGCAAAGGCGCTTTGGTCGCCGGTGCGGAAGCGATCGATCAGGCTGCGTTCGTCGTCTTGGTTCATGAGCGCCGTTACGTTCCGCCGAGTGCTTTGGCCCAAGTGGGACGTAATAGACAAGTAGCAGCATGCAGAAAAGTTCTGACAAATTTGCTGCGCAAGGTGCACACCCGGCTGTGGTTCAACATCGTAGGTACTGAATTTTAAGACTATCAATATCTGCCAATCCCGACACCTTTCGCAGTAAAAGCCAGCCCAAAAAAAAGCGGCCCCGAAGGGCCGCCTGCAAGCAGTTTATGAGGGTCGATTACCATTCGTCATGATGCCGCCGCGAAACATTATAGTGCGTTTCGCCGGCGCGGTAATCGTTGTCGTACTTGAACTCTTCAAACGTTGCGCAACAAGGCAGATCGCAACTCTTGCAGCTCGATTCGCATTTGTCGCATTTGTCTTTGTGGCCGCAACTGTCGCACGAGGTATTGATGGCTTTCTCGCACCCGCAGTCGCTGTCAAAGAACGCCGTCTTGACCGGCCTCTCGCTCACGTAATGCGTTGTTCCCGCGCGGTAGTCGTTGTCGTACTTGAACTCCTCAAACGTGGCACAGCAAGGCAGATCGCAGCTCTTGCAGCTCGATTCGCACTTGTCGCATGAGGTCTTAATCACTTCGCCGCAACCACAGTCGCTGCTATACGTAGTGCCATACGATGTGTTGATGGGTCTGTCGTCACGGAATTCGCGCATCCCTTCCTCGCTTGGACGATCGAAGCGGTCTGAACGCGTCGCCACCGGCGGTGTGGGCTGCACGTTGATCTGCGGTGGCGGTGGAGGCAAGGTGTTCTGTGCTTGTGGAGCAGGCTGCTGGAGGTCGATGTTCGTCTCAGGCGCAGGCTGAATCATGCCTTCGCCGTACTCGCCGTGTTCAGGAGTCATCGGCGCCGGGAGGTCTCGGTTCTCCAGGTTGCCCTCGCCTTGATCGACGCTGACGTTCGCCGGGGTTTCGGTTCCCGGGGCCATCGCGCCTTTTCCGAGGCGGCCATTGATATCCTGAGCCATCTTCAGGCAATTCTGGTAGTCCGGCAGATACTTGGCTGCAAAGGCCTTGAGGTCGTTGTCAGTGCCCTCGCGAGCTGCCTTCTCGAAGTTCGTTGCTTCACGGGTATGATCTTCGACAACCCAGTTCAAATAATTCCGGTCGAAGTCCGCACCGGAAAATCCGTTAAATCGATCGAACAACTCTTTGTTGTCCGTAAACGTTCCAAAGTCCCAGTGCTTTGTGTCTCCCAACTGCTTTAGGTCATTGAACATCTTGTTGTGGCCTTCCCACTCCTTATTCGCGAAGTTCTTCACGTCCCCGCTTGTCGCTCGGGTGGTGGCGATCTTCGCCATTTGCAGTTCAGTGTTGGTGTTGTCCCACGTGTGCTTGAAAAAATCGGCATCGGACGTATCGGCAAAGGCGCGCGTCAGGCTTGCCAACATGAAAACTGCAATCACTGCAGCGTAAATCCTCATGTGCTTCTTCTCCTCGTTTACTGCCCTTCCTTCAGTCCTTTCACCGGACTGTCCGGCGAACCTAACAGCGCCTCAGTTCGCCCGCTTGCGCCTTACGCACACGCGGTGCCGGATTAACCTCTGCTTAACACTGTTTGCGTGAGGCCCTGCGCACCGCGAAACCCGGCCGCTATGCACTAACGGAGCTAGGGGAAAATGTGGGTGGACTATTGAACTGTCACAGACTAGTGGGCCGTACTTCCCAATGACCAATGACTAATGACCAACGTCCCCTCACCAACGTTGGTCTTTTGCGATCATCTCGCCCATTTGATCGGGGAGTGTTGGGTGCGCGAAGTAATATCCTTGGCCGAAATCGCAGTTTAGCTCACGCAAAAGCCCCAACTGGGCGGTGGTCTCGACGCCTTCGGCAATCACTTCCAGGTTGAAGTTTCGTGCCAACGAGAGGATAGTCCGGACGATTGCATTGCTCTTGCTGTCTTTTTCGTTCATGCCTCCAATGAAGGAGCGATCGATCTTGAGCACGTCCAGAGGGAAACGGTGCAGGTAATTCAGTGAGGAATAACCCGTGCCGAAATCGTCCATGCTCAGCCGAATCCCCAGCTTGCGCAATTCTGCCAGAACGGCAGCGTTGGCTTGCGAATTCTTCATCAAGGTTCCTTCGGTCACTTCGATTTTCAGATTGGACCCGCTCAAGCCGGTTTGATCGAGAATCGTTGCGACTTCTTCGACCAGATTCGGTTGCGAGAGCACGCGCGCCGAAACGTTGACGCTCATGCTCCAATTCGCGGCCTGCCGATACTGCCGCAGCCATTGCTTCATCTGCTTGCACGATTCGCGCAACACCCAGAAGGTGATCGGCACGATCAACCCGGTCTCTTCGGCGACGGGTATAAACTCGTCCGGAGTGACGCGTCCGGCCTGCTGGTCCCATCGAATCAGAGCTTCACACCCGGACATCTGGCCGTTCTTGAGCGAGACAATAGGCTGGTAGTGCAGCACAAACTGGGTCGGGCCGATGGGCCGTACTTGCGACGCGCTGGCGGGAATGATCGAGCGCACGGCCCGGTGCAGCCCGCTCTCTAAATTCTGGAGCGTGATCGCCTGCAAGTGCATTCCCGACTGGTAGAACTCCTGGCAGGCCCGGCCGCGCGATTTCGCCCGGTACATGGCAATATCCGCATCGCGCAGCAAGTCCTCCGGCTTGAAGCCCTTGGACTTGGCGATCGCAATGCCAATGCTGACCGTGACAAAAAACTCTTTCTGATCGACTTTGAGCGCATGCCGCAGATCCTTATGGACGCGGTCGGCGATGGCATTGGCCTCGGTCAGGCCATGAATGTCCTCCAGCAGAACGCAAAACTCGTCGCCGCCGAAGCGCGCCACCGTATCGGTCGGCCGCATGCATTTTTCCAGACGCTTGGCGAATTCGTTGAGCAACTGGTCGCCCACGCCATGCCCCAAGCTGTCGTTCACGTTCTTGAAACGATCCAAGTCCATGAATAACACGCCCACCGCTTCCCCTGGCCGCCGTCCCAGGCGCTCCATCGCATGCCGCAGCCGGTCCATCAGCAGAGCGCGATTCGCCAGCCCGGTCAGCGAGTCGTGGAACACGTCGTGGATCAACCCCAATTCGACCGACTTGCGCGAGGTGATATCCGCCTGCGTGCCGGCCATGCGGTAGGCATGTCCCGCCGCGTCGCGCGCGGCCATGCCCACGCAGTGCACCCACTGAGGCTTGTTATTCTTGTTGAAGATGCGGTATTCGCGCTGCAGAAACGGCGTGTGGTTTTCCAGGTGCCGCTTGATCTCGGCCTGCAAGCCAGCCAGATCGTGCGGGTGTACGCGCCGGAGCCAGCTCTCGACCGTGTCTGAGAACTCAGTCTCGCCGTAGCCCAACATAGCCTTCCACTCGCGCGAGAAGAAAATCGTATTCGTCTTCAGATCCCAGTCCCACAAGCCCCCGTTGGCCGCCTTCAGCGCCAGCGCGTATTGTTCTTCGCGTTGAAGCAGCGCCCTTTCCGCATCCCGCAGGCGTTTCTCGCTTTGCAGATGGATGCTCATCTCACGCTTGAGGCTCTCGTTCACTTTTGTCAGTGCAGCGACATGCTGCCGCAAACGGTGTTCGTTCCAGTTCTGCCGAAGAGGCGGCACAATAGAGCTGATGTTCGCACGCATTGCAGTCCCCCTCAAAAGCTGCCACGTCGCTAAAATTCTGTGAGCTCAGGCCTTCTCATGCCTGGAGCGAACCACCGGGTGGCAAGCGTTGCGCCAACAACGTGGTCTTCACACAAATCGCACGGCAGCACCGAAATTGGGCAGAATGCACGCACTTGCGCGCCGCTCAACATGTCATGCCGGGAAAAATATCGGACTGATAATTCACAGGGCGCCAGACCCCCGCCGAGGTGTATGCGAACTCAACGATGCAGCCTTCATGTTTTTTCATCCTGAGTGTGGCTGAATTCGACCAATGCGGCGGAACGGTTGAAGGAGTCCTTCCTTTGGATCGATCATCTTGGCAGAGGACCTGACCTCCAATGTGGATTCGGTTCCGGCTGGCCGCAGCGGCTGTGTGTGCCGCTGCATCGCTGAGGGGCGGAGAATTGCGGCCCTGTACGCTCGACGACTTCGCTTGTGGCTTGCCCCAGGGCGCGAACAATTCCGCTGACTACCGCGACTACTCGCGCTTGGCCGCGGCCCGCGGGCTCATCGATGGTAGTCATGGACATTCCGTAACCATCGAACGCGGAGTGGCCCACATTACGGTGGGGCGGGCCTCCGTGCCCGCCGGTAATGGTGGTGAGGCGGGCAGGGACGCCCGCCCTACTGACAGTCAGGCTGGCTTTTGGTTCTCACTTGCCGGCATGCATGACGAACCCCGCATGCTGGATTTTGAGCATGCGTTGCCAGAACCGATCTCCGGCGCTTTCCAGCTCAAAGTCACCGGCCTGCAACTGAAGCTCAAAGGCAAAGGCTCTCTGCGGATTGAGCTGAAATCCCTGCGTGACGGCGCCGGCGTCCCTGCCGGCGAACACATGCGGCACACCTTCGTCTTTCAGCAGATTGACAGCGCGGACTACACAACCCTGACAACACAGTTTCCCACGCAGTTGGGACCGCTGAAATTCCTGAACGTCGTCGCCGATGCGCCGAGCGACCTGACGATCGACGACCTTTCGCTCGTGACCGAAACTCAGAACCTCGATCCGCTGCGGTATGCCTTTCTCTGCGCGTACGCTCAATTGCTGCGCTGTTACGACCCGGCCACCGGTTGCACGCGCGATCACGGACAACTTCCGGCGGGCCAGTTCGACTGCGTCCCGATCATGGGCGGCCAGGCCCTGGCGGCTGCATGTGCGTTTCGCCTGGGCGTTATCGCGGAAAAAGATGCCGTCAGCTTGGCGCAAAAGAGCATCGACGCACTGCTCGCCATTCCGCGCCATGAGTCCGGACTCCTGCCGCACTGGCTGGAACGCGGCAAACGCCATCCCTGTTCCGAAATCAGCACCGTGGACAGTGCCACCGCTCTGCTCAGCGCGATACAAGCCGCAGGAATACTGAAGTTGTCCTCGCGGCTGGAGGCGCTGCGGCGCGTGGTCGATGCAATCGATTTTGCGGCCGTGACCACGACCGGCGGTGAAATCAGCCATGGCTTCAGTAAGGACGGCACGCTGCTGCCGAACACATGGAGAGAATGGGGCGGGGAAACGGCGCTCGTCTCCCTGCTGAAAAGCTACCAGAACCCGGCGGGCACCGAACCGGTCTGCAAACATACGCCGCCGCACTACAACGGCGTCGGCTTCATCATCGAACTGGGCGCGCTGCTGATCCCCCATCTCGGGGCCGAAGGCGCCGGCTCCGACAAATGGGGCGTGAACTGGAATACCGAGCGGCGCCGGCATTACAACGCGCAGCAACTGCATCGAGATTCGCCCTTTGGCGTCGCCTTCTCCGCCGCCGAAGTCGTTGCGGGCGAGGAGGACCGCCTGGCGGGCATGACCCGGTACGGAGTGTTCGGGCTTGCGGAGCCCAAGCTGGACGGAGGCCGGATGTGGTACACGCCGCATTACCGCTTCATGACCGCCTCGCTCGACATCAACGGCACCGAGAAGCTCTTCGATCGCTTCCGCAAAGCCGGCCTGCTTTCACCGCTCAGCGGCCCGGCTGAGTCCATTCTGATCAACGCCGACGGCACCGTCGCACGCTGGCACTCCGCCGAAATCGCGCTCAACGCCTGGTTCAGCGTGATGGGCGCCTATCACGCCATCTGCCGCCGCGACGGCCTGGTGGATGACGTTTACCAGACCGCGACGACCGACCCGCGCCTGCGCGCCGCCATCGGGACGATGTTTCCCGGGCAGGAGACGCGCTTCGCGCCGCCGTCATCAGTACCGAGCGGCGCCACACCTTGACCGTTCTGTCCGCTGCGAGTACGTTTTGCTGGCGCCCGCCAAAAACCCCGGAGGTTCTCCGCGATGAGCCAGCACGGCAAGAAGGATGTAGACGCTCGGCGTGACGCCGAAAGCGTGCTCCGGGAACAAGCCATCGGCGAGTACCAACTGTACCAGGAATTGCAGCAGCGCCGAGCCATCTTGAAAGAACGTTTTCCTTCCATCTATTCGCGCGTTGCCCTGCTTGAGAAACTGGCGATGTTGCAGCAGTCGCGCGGCGGTGAGTTCCCGCCGAAAGTCGTCTTTATTCACATGGCGGACTACATTTTGAACGTGCGGCGCTTGGGCGTCATCGACATTGAGGCGCTGCTGGTCGCCGTCGAAGTGTACGAACACAACGACATCGTGCCGGGGATCGTCTGGGTGCCGCTCGATCACATCTGGTGGGCCGGCACGACCGACGCCCCGATCAATACCGAACAAATGGGCCTGCGCAACAAGCAGGATCCCGACCCCGCGCTTCCACTGGATTACCAGGCCATGCGCCTGCGCCTGGCCGGTATGCTGCCGCGGGAAAAGCAAGATCCTCCGTTGCCGGCGATCAAACTGGAGTAATCGGCGGCACACACGCGTTCGCGCTGCTTTTTGCGCGAACTCAAGCGTGCGGTCGGCGCATACGTATGCGACCGGTGCAACGACCGCGTCGCTCCCTGCGTGCGCGGCTCCTACTTCGCGCTGTGTTCCGGAAAATCCTTCTCGTAGCGCCTAACCAGAGCATCCACATCTGCCGGCACGACGTAAATCTTGCCGCGAATTTTCTTACGTTCGCCGGGCTTCAGGCCGCCGATGCGGAAATCGGAGTGGATGCAGGCGTAAATGCCCTGAAACAGTTCTTGATACGGTTCCCACGCGGTGGCGAGGATTGTTTTCTCGTCGCCTGAAAAGACCCCCATCAACCCGTTGGATGGCGCGATGCTGCTCAATGGGCGCGGATTGACATCGTTGCGATCCACATGCTTGGGACACCAGACCTGCCCCGGCATGTAGCGTGCCTTTGTGGCCCAGGGCTGCGTTGGCAATCGGGCGAGTTTGCCATCGACGAAGATGAAACACTTCGGCAAATACGTCTCCGGCGTGAGACTCGTAAACGGCCCGGCCTGAATGCACGGCTGCACCCATTGCGCGTCCGACGCGGTCGCCGTCGGATTGCTGGCTTCCAGTTCAAAGCTGACGTCGTCCTTGCCCGCGATAATCTGGTGCTCGACGACGATGCCATCCTTCACGTCGCAGTGCAGCTTTAAGCGCTTGCCGTCAGGAGTGGCCTCCACCAGCGAAGTCTTGTGGCCAATGACCGTCTGTCCCCAATCGCGATCGGTTGAGCCCGGCCGGCAATAGGCCTCGAGATAGTTGATTTGAATCTGCCCCGTCGGCAGCGCCGCGCCTTTAATCGTCAGAACGTTCTTCGACCATTCCAGCGAAAGCCCATCCTGCTTCGGCATGTTCTCCTCCGCATGAAGGCCGAGCGCGAGAACGATGAAGAGCATGTGTGGCACGGGCAGGCCGCGCCACGTCTTTTTGTGGCGCGGATTGCCCGTGAATCGGGCGCGCCACCGCACGGGCAATCCGCTGGAGCAAGAAGCCGCTCCAGCGGCCTGTCCGTGCCACACACTTGAATTGTGTTTGTTCATCTGTGGCTACCCCCAGATAGAGCCTGCCAGAAGCGCTCGCCCGGCGCCGCGCAGGAATTCAGCCGCGCTCATCGCACGCTTGCCTTCGGGCTGAAGCTGCGAGATTCGCAGAGCGCCGCCGCCGCACGCGACCACCAGCAGTGCCTGTTCGCCGGCCCCTAAAACGCAGCCGCTTCCGGGTGCTACGCCAGGGCGATCCGGTAACACGGCAGCTTTCGCCACGCGCAGGCGAAGGGGCTTTGTTGCCGGCACGGAGGCCGGCGCTACCACGCTCGTCCACGCGCCCGGCCAGGGATTCATCGCGCGCACAAAGCGCTCCAGGTACGCGGCGTCTTTCGTCCAATCGATCTTGCCGCTGTCTTTGGTGAGCTTTGGCGTGTAGCTGGACTGGCTTTCATCTTGGGGCGTGAACGTCACCGGTCCGGCGGAAATGCGCTCGATGGCTTCCACGAAACACTCGGCGGCGAGCTCCGCCAGCCGGTCGTGAAGCGTTCCCGTGTCGTCGTCGGGACCTATTGAAATGGCGCGCTGGAATAGCACGGGTCCGCTATCGAGCCCAGCCTCCATGCGCATGATGCTGACGCCCGTCTCATGCTCCCCGCCCAGCAGGGCCGCCTGAATCGGCGACGCGCCGCGATATTTTGGCAACAGCGAAGCATGTGCATTGATCGGAAAAAGCTGCGGCAGCGCGAGTGCGTCTGCCCGCAGGATATTCCCATAAGCGATGACGCAGAGCAGGTCCGGCGACAAGTCCCGCAATCGCGCTAAGGTTTTGGAATTGTTGATGGATCGCGGCTGGAAAATGCGGTCCGCTGCCAGCCCAAGTTCGCGCGCGGTTGTAACCACCGGCGGCGACACCGGGACTTTGGAGCGCCCCTGTGGCTTATCGGGCTGGGAGACGATACCCACGACCTCATGCTGCGGCCCAAGCGCAATCAGTCGTCGCAAGGATGGAACCGCAATTTCAGGAGTGCCGCAAAATATGATGCGCATAGAAACTCGCGGAGCTTCGCTCGGCTAAACACCAGATACCAGACTCCAGACTCCACTTCTTATCGTGTGACCCACCTCGCTCCGCCGACTTTCTTTCGAATCAGCCGAGCGTACGCGCTGCCCTGGAAAGTTTCTTCTTTAAGATCCATATCGACCGAAAACGCCAGATCGACACGCGAGAAATTGCTGGTGGCCAGCGGCATGCCCGAAGACACCGCGCCTTCGGCCGGCAGATTTCTGATGAGCACGCCGATCTGGCCGTTCTGCTGGTTGAAATACAGTTCCGTAATCCCGACTTTGCTTTTTGGCGCCAGATACCTGTACATTGTCCCGTTCAGCGTCAGCGAACCAACAGGAATGTCTTCCGTATAATTCCCCAGGGTAATGCGCCATCGCCCGCTGTCGGCTTTCACGATTTTGTGGCCGTCAGCCCAGCCCAGATTTCCAATCGCTGTCAGCGTATGGGTCGGGGTCGTCTTGCCCGTCTGCTTTGCGTCCGTGCTGAAGATGCGGAAGTAGCCGCTGCCCGAACTGCCCGTGCCCGCGAAGGCAAAGCTGACCCGGCCGTTCTTGCCGGCGGTGGCGATGTACGTCGCCGTCATTTTCGCTTCGAGATTCAGCGTGCCGAAGGTGAACGCATACGGAACTTCGATCGTCTTGCCAGGCTTGGCGATCGTTTCGTCTTTCGCGCCCAGCCCCGCGAACAGATCCTGAAGTGCTTCGCTATCGACGCTCAGCGTAAAGCCGCCGCCAATCGAGTTTACTCCCATGCGCACGAGCGGCGTCTTCGTCGTATCGGAGACATACGTGCCGCTGTTGGTCAAGGTAAATGGCCACGTCTTGTTGCCAATCGAAAACGTGCCTGCAACGCCGCCTAGTTTTGCCGGCAGCACGCTGGGATTGATGTAGCCGACGAAGCGCAGTGCGTCGGCGTTGGTCTGGCTGAAAGAAAGCAGCGCGGTAAACGAACTGACCAATATCTCCGTATCGATTCCGCTGCTGACCGGCCCCAGAGAGCCCACCACGATCTGCGGCGGCCCGCCGGTGCCCCCTACATCGCTTTGATCGACACTGATGCGCACGAAATCGCGCATCGCAAAGCCCGAATGCCACAGCGAGTACACTGCGGTGAACTCGCCTTTGCTCTCGTACTTGTGCGTTGTGACGCCGACATCGGTGAAAAAGCCGTCGCCGAATTGCCAGAACTGCTGGTCGATCACTCCTGTCGAGCCGCCGTTGCCGAAGGTCACCGTCATCGGCGAATTTCCGATCACGGGGTACGCGTGCGCGACGGCCTTGATATAAGGCTTCGACTGATCGCTCACCTGAGTGGAATCCAGAATGTAGCCGAAAACATTCAACTGCCGCTCCGGCTGAGCCCCGCCGCGCCGGCCATCCATCCACGCGATCAAGCACTGCCCGCCCACGAAGCCGGCCACAGCGCCGTTGAGCACTCCTTGAGAAGCTCCATCAAACACCGGCGTGTTGGGGTCGCGGTCGGTGCCGTCAAAGAGCACGCGTTTGAAAAGCAGATGCCAGCAGATGTCGCTGACCTTGCTATTGCGCACGAAAAGCAGTTCGCCCGGGCCGCTGAGGAACGTTCGGGGAAAGTCATCTTCGACGAGCCCCGTTGTCCCCTGGCCTACGTCGATCAGCCCGTTTGACGGCCGGATCACCGTGCCGTCCTGTTGCAGGCGGGTGGGGAAGACGGTTGAATCGATCTGCGCGCCGAACGAGCTCAACACCACGTACGCCGTGCCATCGAACGTCACGCCGATTGGCACGCCAAAGCCTGTGGCTCCGAAATCGCGTTGAAATAGGTACGCGCCCTCTTGCGCTCCCAAAATCTGCCCGGCGGAACTCAGCCGCGTGCCGCGCGTGACGTTCGGCGTGGCCGCCACGTCCTGCCACACCAGCAGCGATTCGCTGGCTGGGCCCGCCGACAGAAACTCCAGATGTTGGTCCTGCCCGCTCACAATCGGGAGCCCCGTGATCGCGCCGGGCGCGCCGGTGTCGCTGACGTTTGCGTAGAAAATTCGGCTGCCGCTGCCGCCTGAACTATCCGCTGCGTCTTGCCACGCGACGAGAAACGCCGAACCATTGAAAGTCGCCAGTGGGAAGTTCGAGTCCGTTCTGCTGAGCGGCGCGATCAAGAAGTCCGCTCCGCCCGCCACCGTGCCCGAAGCGCTCACCAGCGCTCCGCGCAATCCCGGGCCGCCGGCGCGATTGTCAGCCCAGACGACCAGATAGTTCTTCTTATTGGAATCGAACGCGATATTGCAGCGCTGCACCGGGTTTTCGAGCACGACGCTCCCGGCATCTGAAACTGCGAAATCGGCGGAGGCCACACCCGTTGTCGTCACCGTGGATCCACGCAGCCGCGCTGAGGCTGTATCACGCCAGACCGTGAGGAAGTTCTGGTCGCCGGCACAGAGTGCCAGACTGTCCACGGTCGCGTCCGGCCCGATCTTGAACTCGGCCGCCGCTGCGCCTGCCGCCAGACAAAGCAACATGGCAGAACCAAATCGCCGAAACATCTCACGCATTGGGAATCGACTCCTGACCAACAAGACAGACGAAGCTCGCGCACTGACCTTCGCCCCTGTAGCGCAATCCTCCTGGATTGCGCCACTAGAACACCGTCTGCGCCAACAGCTCCATCGTCGCCAGTTGCCACAGAAACTTCTGGCCGGCCAGCGCGCGATCCTGGCTGCTGAGCATCTCGCGCACGAGCTTCTCATCCACCAGCTTTGGCCAGATGGCGTCATTGCGCCCGAAGATCCGCGTGAACGCGGCGAAGATCGCGGCCTGCTCCGCGGCAGTCTCCATCGGCGCCGGCTTCTGCCCGAGAATTTTGCGCCAAAGCTTCTGGTGCCAGCTCAGGCCCACGTACGGCACGCCGCCCAGCCGCGGTTCAAGCGTCTCGATCAGTCCGTGCGGCCAGGCGTCGCCGCTGCGCTGGCTGTGAGTCAGGCTGCGCCCGAGCGCGATGAGCTGCCGGTCCACGAAGGGTGTCCACGTCCATCCGCCCCAGCTCCAGGCGCTCATGCCATCGGCGCCCCAATGCGACGTGCGCTCTGCAAAGTAGAACATGTCCAGCCACAACCACACGTCGGCGTTCAGACTCTGAGCAGCGGAATCCACCTGCTGAAAGACTTGCTGCACCAGCTCGCGAGCTTCCGGCGGGCCGCCCATGCGTTCCACACGGCGCCGCAGAATGTGCTTCTTCACTTCCTCAATGTCCTGCTGCGGGTCGCGCGCGGAGTACTTGCGCATGCCTTTGAAATATTTCGAGTAGAACCCGCCGCGATTGATCTCGCCCCCCAGGCCGGTGAAGCGTTGCGCGGGGCGCTCATCGCCAAACCAGCCCAGATGGTTTTCCAGGTGCGAAATCTTCTCTGTGCCTTCGCTCCAGCGGACGTAGTCGGTCACGCGCTCGGTTTGCTGGGTAATCAGTTCCGCCGCGCTCAGCCACTCCATGCGCCGGTGGGGAGCCCCCACCGCAGCCGCCACGCGCGCGGCACACTGATATTCCTCGGCGTCCGCCGCGCCATACGTTGCGGTCGTCAGCGGCGGAATGCAACTCGCACCGGCAGCCAGAATCAGCCGGCTGTCGCGCCCGCCTGATAGAAACAGCACCGGCGACTGCGAAAGCTTGACTTCGTCGCTCACGCGCTGCTTCAGTCGTGCCGCTCCTTGCGCAAGAGCGTCGGCCAGAGTCAGCGGCTTCTCGGGCGCGGCGAAGAGGCGCGCCAGCGGCGTGTGCTGCTCAATCTTCAGCTTGCCCGCAGTCCCGGAAAGTTGCGCGCCCAGCGGCACGCGACGCACGCCTTCGAACACGCTATGCTCACCCACTGTCCAGCCATAGATCGCGAAGGTGCTCATCGCCGCCACGTCGGGCTTGGCGCTTCGTCCGACAAGTTCCAGAAGCGGCTGCACGCGCGTTCCTGCCGCCCAGCCGCGCGGACCTTCGACGTACCACGCCGCCAGCGGCTCGACCGACGACGCCGTCACGCGAAGCTGCCCATCATGCAAGCTGGCAAAGGTGAAGCGGCCGGTCAGTTCGACGAGTTGCGGTGAGTTCTCTCGCAGTTGCGTCAAAACGTGTGAGGGCTCTTGCGGCAGATTCTCGCAGACGCCGGCCCACGCCGCGAGCCCCTGCAGCGTCTCGATCCAATCGTTTTTCTGGTCCTCACTCGCGATCAGCCCGATCAACCCCGTCGCGCCCACGTTCTTGTCAGCATCGCCAACACTCGTGCGAACGTTGAGCTTTTGCCGCGTCCAGCGTTCGTATTTTCCTGTCCACGCGTGCAGTGTCTGCCGAAAGACGGCGGCAGGATCATCTACATTCGCTGGTTGCCAGGCGATCAGGACTTTCATGGACGTCGAAGACTCTCCCGCACGAAAGGTCCAAATAATAGACCCTATCGTTACAAACGAAAGTCTAGGAACGCCCGCGACGCGGCGTCCTTGGCAAAGAGCCAAGAGCCAAGAGCTAAGAGCTAAGCGCCGCACAAGGTATCACTGTTTACCGACCCCTCACTTTTCCTTCAGCCGCTTGTTCGCCTCATCGTAGGTCTCGCGCTGAAACCGCGGCCACGAGCGCGCCAGGATCTTCCGGTAATGGTCCTCGGCATCGGCGGCGCGGCCTTGGGCTTTCAGGAACTGGCCGAGATCGAGCCACGGCTGCGGGTCGTCGGCGAAATCCTCAGTCGCTTTGCGGCACGCCGTTTCGCCGGCGGTCCAGAGTTCCGCGGCTTTTTCCTTCTGGTTGAGCTTCTCGTACGCGTCGGCGAGTTCCTTCACGATCGCGAACTCCGTCGGCCGGTACTTGATCGCATGGCGCAACGCGACGGCCGCGGCGTCGTGCTTGCCGATCGAGACCAGTTTCTGCGCGTACGCGCGATAGCCTTCGGCTTCACGCGGGCGAATCTCGGCCATTGTCGCCCACGCCAGCAGCGCGTCTTCGCGGCGGCCGAGGGACTCGTAGAAATCGCCCAGGCCCCGGTAGATTTCGATGTTCTGCGGGTCGAACTTCGCCCACTCCGCGTATGCTCCTAGAGCCGCTTCGGTGTCACTGGCCTTCTTGTAGCCATCGATCACCTGCTGGCGCAGTTCGGTATCTTTCGGCAGCAGGTTCGCCGCGATTCGCAGATGATGCAGCACCTGCGCCGTGTTACCGGCCTGGCGGTAGCCCTCGGCAAACGCCAGCCGCAAATGTGGCCGCTCGTTGCCGTTGCTCGCGGCATCCTTTTCGTATTCGGCCGCGGCCTTGTCGAGCGCCTCGCCTTTCAGCGCGGACTTCAGCGCTTGCTTGGTGAGCTCCTTGTATTGATCCGTGTTGCGCGGCACGACAGACATCCCGCGCAGGTAACAGTCGAGCGCTTTGTCTTTCTGCCCAGCTTTCGCGTACGCTTCGGCGCAAGCCCCATAGGCCTGGCCGGCGGTGCCCGGATCGATCTGCCGCGAGGTGCGGCGCAGCGCGCTAATGGCTTTCTCCCAGACCTCGGCCGACAATGTCCAATCGCTGGCTGTCCGCGCCAGGTCCGCAATGTTGTGGAGCTCCCAATATCCGCGCCGCATCACCTCGCGCCGCCCGAGCACTTTGCGCAACGCTTCGCGGGCCTCGTCAGTGCGGTTCCCCGCATACAGGCAGCGCGCACGCTCGCGCAAATACGTCGGCTCATCGTAGGCCTTCAGAGCCTTCAGTTTCTCGAGCACTTCCAGAGCATCGGACCAGTCCGCCTTTATTCGCCGGGAATCGCTGAGCAGCCGGAAGAATTCCTGCGCGACAGCGTTCTCATCGACATCGTTGAGCGTCAGCGCGCGCTGGTACAGCCGCTTCGCTTCTGCACCGTTTTGCAGGTGCGCCCAGTTGAAGTTCGCCGCGCACGCGACGCGGCGGCCATCGTTGCTTTCGGCGGCGGCTTTCGCTAGAGCGACGGCCTCTTCTTCCAGGCCCATGTTCTTGAGGACGGCGTCGTGGTCGCCAATCCAGGAGAGCTGTTGCGGATCGCCGCTGAAATACTCCCTCAACCATTGTTGAATTCTGGCCGTAACCGTCTTGCGGGTCTCGGCGGACAGTTGCGAAAACCCGTCGCGCGCGATGCGAACAAGCCAGTTTTGTGCGTTGTATCCCGACTGCTGCTCGTCGTTGAGTCTATCCCAACCCTGCAGCGCCAGCAGCGCGGCCTGCTCGAAATTCTTCTTGTTGACATACGCAGTGATGACGTGGTCGTAGGCGTAATAGAGCGACCACGCGTCTCCGTAATAATCGATTTTTTCCAGCGCGGCCTTGGCGGCATCGAACTGCCCGTCGTCTGAGAGCAACTCCGCCAGCCGCTTGTGGTCCTCATTGCTGTTCTGGTCAGAATCTTCGGCCAACCGCCGGCGCAGCTTGATCGATAGCGCGCGATTGCGGCTTTCCAACGAACTGGCCGCGTGCCGCATCAGGTAGCGGCGCGAGTCGGGTGAGAGATTGCCGCCGCCTTTCGTTGCGTAGTCGCAAACGGCGTCCAGACGGCCCGCTTCGAGCAGCGCATTGACGACAGCGGTTCCCGCGTTGTAGTCGTTGGACGGCAGGTCCAGAGCGATCGCCGCATCGAGCTCCTTGCGCGCGGCATCGGTGGCGCCTTTCTGTTTTTCCAGATGGTACGCAAGCAGATGAAGGTACAGTTGCTGCCCCCTCACCCCTAACCCCTCTCCCTCGCGGGGGAGAGGGGAACCGGGGGCCGCGCCCTTACGGTCGCGGTTCTGATCATCGAGTGCCTTATAGACCTGCGGCAGGATTGCACGCAGGTGTTCTTCCTGCTGGCAGATGCTCGTCAGCGAGTTGAGCGCGGACGAGGCGTACGATTGATCACCGCCGGCGATGACTTTGAAGAACAGCTCCGCCGCTTCTTTCTGCCGGCCAAGTTGCTGCTGAATTTGCGCGGCCTGATACGGGGCCTGGCCCGCATAGCCCGGCTTTTGTTCCAGAATCTTCCACGCCCGCAGAGCCCACTCCGGTCTGCCGCGCTGCCAGTTATACGCCTGCTGCGCAAGCTCCGACGGGTTCCGCGCCCAAGCTTCCAACGAGCGCATCAGACACGTCTCAGCGGCCTGCGTGTCTTTCAGTTGCTCGCAGAGATCGCGCAGCGTCATCGCCAGCCCAGCGTCGTTGGGTTCTGCAGCCGCGAGCGGCGCTAGAACTTTTCGCGCGTCCGCGTAGTTGTGAGCCGAAATGAGCGCCTGAGCCAGCCGCCGCGGCCAGAGCGGGTCGTTGGGTTCCGCGCTGGCGAGCGCCTGCAGCCGCTTGAGCGCCGCGTCCGTCAGCCCCGCCGCGTTTTCGCACGCCAGAGCCGCTTCGGTCCATTCGCGGGCGATGGGGTCTTCGTTCTTCGCGTTAGTTTCGGCTTCTTTGATGAAGGGCTCGCGAAGATCGGCGGTTTGGGCGGAAAGTTGCGCCAGCAGCGAGATGACCTCGCGCCGTGCCGTATCACGTTGCGCCTGAAGCCTGGCTCTCTTCTCCGCCTCTGCTTTTGCCATCGCTTCCGTATACTTCGTTCTGGCGAATTGATCCTCTGGTAAGGTTACTGGTTTCGAGAGCTCACCTATCGCCTGACGTGCTCGCGCCGCGGCGGCCTGGAACTCCCCCGTTTTCGCTAGTGACCTCGCCTTCAGATCTAATAAGGCTGCGTCAGCGGAATGAGCAGCCAGCAGTTTATCGAGCAACGCGGCGGCTTCGGCGTCCTTCTTGTCGCGGCCGGCGCGCTGGAGGAGCGATTGGTAGAGAGTCCGGCGCAGCGGCGAATCGGGGAAACGCGCGGCGTAGGCCTCTGTCATCCGCGTCGCGGAATCGATCTTGTCTTTCGCCAGCAGCGCGGAGAACATTCGCGAAAAAGACTGCCAGATGAGCTGCTCATCGGCGGCAGACGTCAGCGCGGCCAGCGTTCTCTGTTCGGCTTCCGGCATGCGGTCCAGCGCGAGAAGCGAGACGATCTCTGCTAGAGCCAGCACGTCTTTTTCTTTTTCGCGCATGCGTCCAGAAAGCTTTTGGATCAGTTGCAGCGCGTCTTTCTGCTGCCCATAGTTGCTCAGTGTTTGGATCGCCTGGATCGCGCGCGACCATTCCTCGTCGGTCGCCGGGTTCTCGCACAGCGGCGCGAGCAACGCCACAAAATCAACCTTCAGATTGCGCACGTAGTTCTGCGAGTTGCGCAGCGCATTGAACGCATTCAGCCGCGCTTGAGCCGGAAAATCTTTGCGCTGCGTAGCGGAGAGCAGCGTCTCGACGACGGGTCGCGAACGCAGCGCATAATAGTAGTACGATTGCAGATACTGCACGGCTCCGGAAATCTGCGCCGCACTGTGGCCTTCGCCGAGCAACGCCAGCGCCTCCTGCCGCGAGGCTCCGCGGCCGCTGGAATCGATGCTGACCAGCGCGCTGAAAACGTCGTTGGCATCAGTGGCCTTTTCGAATACCCGGCGCGCTTCAGCCAACGCTTTCTGCGGCTGCTTGTGCTGAGCGTAGTACGCCGTCAGCGAAACGCCGGCCTTCGGCAGGCCAGCGGCCAGCGCTGTGAGCGTGTCCACTCCACGCTGGCCGTCGCCATAATTGAGCCACCACTGGCCAGCCGCGAGCTGCATGTCGGCATTGTCTTTCCAGCGCGCGAGCACCTCGTCCCACACTTGCGCGGCCTTCTTCGATTGCGCCGCCGCTTCCGCGCCTCGGTTCACCGCGTTCAGGAAATTGCTGGCCGCTTGCTGAGCCAGACGCACAGAATCCGCCGGCGTCTCGGCCGTCTTGGCAAGGTCCAGGAATCGCGTGGCCGCTTCAGCATTCTGCCCGGCCGTGCTGAGCAGGTTGGCGACGCGCTCCTGAAGTTCGCGGCGTTCTTTTTCGGGCGCAAGTTCCAGCGCTTTGGCAAAGGCCGCTTTCGCAACAGCGATGTCGCTGGTCTGGCAGCGCAACTGGCCTTCCTGCACTTTCAGTTCGGACAGGGTCGGGAACTTCTCAAGCAGCGGCGAAAATGCGGCGAGCGCTTTCTGGTATTCGCCGTCGGCTTCCAGAGCCAGCGCGAGGTTGAGCCGCGTGGAGTCCGTGCCCTTGCCGCTCGCCATAATGCGCTGATACGCGGCGGTTGCCTTGAGCGGCTGATCGACTTCGAGCGCAGGCAGACGATTCGGCTGGAGGACCGAAGATGCATAGTTGGCGCGTTGGCGCGGATAGCTTTGGCGATAGTAGGACGACCCGCCGCGCTGGAACCCGCGAAGATATGAGCGCGTCAGTCCCTGATGGAGGACAGGCGATGTGAAGACCTCGTCATACCAGACCTGCTTGAACTTGACTCCGGCGCCCCACTCGAGCGACTTCTCTTCCTCGCCCACAAAATACTTGTCGATCAGCGCCAAATCGTCGGACCTTGCCCAATGCATCCGCCGACCTGCATACTCATCCTCCGCATCGAACGCGATCAGGGAGCCATCATCCGCGTCTTGTTGTGCCTGCTGTTTCTCTTCTGCGAAGAAGAAGTGCGCATCGGCGTTCCCAAACGAGCTCTCCGTGTCCGGTCGGTCTGGATTGATCGTTTCGAAGTGGTCGCCCAGTTCGGCGCGCTCGAGGAGTTCCTCAGACAGAACAGTCTCGCCCACCGTCTTTGACAAGGATTCGGAAAGGCGATCGACTTCCAGGCTGAGGGGTTCCGCCCTGAGCACGGTTCCGCTGGACGGCATTATTAGTTTGGCCAGTTCCCGGCCCTCTGGCTGTATTCCATTGTGCACATTCAGGCCCTTCGCGTCACCGTTCCAATCCCACTGCTTCAACGTGCGCTTGATGCCGAAGCGCGCGTAGTCCTCTTCGCTTTCCAGAACCAGGAACGCCGTGTACGGCGACATGATCTGATAGCCGATGCTCGTTTGGATCACCGACTGCCGCGTGCGCGCGTCGTCGGCCGGCGTGCCGAGTCCCATGGTTGCAAGCTGCGCGTCGATGTGCGCCTTGGCCCACAGCCGCGGCAGGAAACGGTTGGTCGCTTCGTCGCCGTGCAGGTCGAGCGGGTAGACGCGTTCGGCCAGCTTGTCGCCGAGATCGGCGAGCAGCTTCACTTGCCCACGGCCCGGCTTGCAGCGGCCGAGGACAATCGCCGTGTCGCCATCGGCCAGCGTGCCGATGAATTCCGGGTACACGTGGCTGACTGCGACGCCCTCAAAGCTGCACATCACGTCCCACAGCATCGGGCGATAGAAACTCTCGAAGACCTGCCCGACCGCCGCGTGCACGTCGGCTGCTCCATCCACATGCGTGAACGTGCCGCCGAGTTTCGCCGCGAGTCCTTGCAGCACGGGCCGGTCGTAGCTGGAACCGACCGCGACCGTCGAGACTTTCACGCTCGTGCCCTTGAAGAGCGCCGCAATCTCCTTTACCAGCGCCGGCCCGGACAGTTCGCTGACCGTGTCGATGCCATCGCCGACGTAGACGATGTGGTGGGGCGGGCGTCCCTGCCCGCCCTCGGCTGTGTTGGCGGGCAGGGACGCCCGCCCCACCTCCGCGGCCGCGCGGAACGTTTCGAGCAAATCCGTCGCGCCGAGCGGCTGACTTTTCTGCAGTGCGTCACGGACCTTCGACGACGTGTCGCCGTCCGACAAGCCAATCGCGCTGAGCACCTGCGGCTTCTGCCCGCCTCTCAGCACGCCGAACTGCCAGTTGCCGGAGACATCGGCGGCGGACGCGGCGAACTCCGTCGCGATGGCGTATTCCTGCGCCGTCGCCGACGCCGAACCGTCCACGATCACCAGCAGGCGCTCCGGCGGATCTCGCCGCGGGAGGCCGGCCTTTGGACAAAGCTGAAGCATGAAGTACTGAAGTGCTGAGTCCTGAGTGCTGAGTGCTGAGGCACCAACGGAAAGTGCTGAGTGCTGAGTGCTGAGTGCTGAGTCTGCAGAATCATCGGGGCGTTTGTGGGCGAAGGCGATGCATTCGGCGCCGTCGGGGACTTTGTAGGTCACGCTGAAGTCGCGCGTGGGGGAGTAGTTCCTGGCGCGGAAAGCCAGCGCGCCGCGCTTGCCGTCTTCACCGATGGCGGTCGGCGCCTGATGCGTGGGCGATTGCAGTTCGCTGAGGCCCGGCGACGAGATCACGCGGAATTCGATGCGCAGATCGTGCAACGGATTCTTGATCAGCTTCTCGCTGTAGAGCGGGTACGTGTACGTCACCGTGCCGCTGCTCCGCGGGAGAATTTGCGTGTAGCCAAGCTGCACGCGTTTTTCGCTGTGCGGTTCGATGGGGAAGACGCGCATCTTGAACAGGTTGCCGCCGGCGTATTCGAGCAGCGCTGGATCCTTCTGCTGGCGGACGATGTATTCGAAAATCTGCCGCGCGCGCTGCTGTTCGAGCACCTCGCCGAGGATGCGCTGTTCGCCCACATACATGGCGAACTCGCTGATCGACGCATCCGGCGGCAGCGGATAGTAGAACGTCCCTTCCAGCCGCCGGTCGCTGTTATTGATGAAGATCTCATCGACAAACGTGCGCGCGACCTGATCGACGACGGTGACCGTGACCGAGTGGCTCTTGATCTCGAGCGGCAGATGCTCGTTGGCCTTCTCCGCCTTCGCGACAAGCTCCCCGATCCCGTAATCGCTGGCCAGTTCGGCGTCGAGAACTTTCAGCCAATCGAGGGAACCCTTATCGGCGTTGCTGATGACTTCCTTCTCAGTCAGCACAGCGGAAGCGCCTGCGCGGACCAGCGCCCTAGCTGCTACATCCCACGGACGCGCACCGATATCACCCTGATCCACGTAGCAGATGGATTGCTTTGGTCCAACTGTTCCGAGAAAGCGGCTGCCAAAAGCGTTAAGTTGTCCTTGCGGCAGTGTAACGGTGGTGCTTACAGGCCTTGCAAAAGGAGCATCTGGACTCCTGTTTAACACAGGCATCTGGGTGCCCGTAAAATCAAAGTACACGTTACCTTCAGCCAAATGCCAGAACATGGGGTGTTTGCTGTCTCCGAACGGACCGCGATTCTCGCCATACGTCACCGCGCTCCCCGCCCCCACCGACACCGCCGAGCCGTCCGGCGCGAGAATGCGCGCGCTGGAGTCCAGGCGTTTGCTCGTGCGGATCGTGTCGCCAAGCTGCAGCGCCTGGCCGCGCTGGCAGACGCGCCAGCGCTTCTCGCCTTTGCTCTGTAGCAGCACCAGGCCATGCACGCGCGTCAGGCGCGCGGTGTCTTTGCCGGTGGCGGTTTCGACTGCGGCGCCGGCGCCTTCGGCGAGTTTGGGCGTGGGGAAGTTGAGGTCGGCGAATTCCTTATCGGATACAGGCGCGGCGCTAGCCTTTACGAGCTTCGGGCCATCCTTCGTGTCAATAGCGATCTTGCCGGGCGTGCCTGTTCCACGTGGAACAATGTTCTTGTAGGCAACGCCAAGGCCGATGGCCAAGGCGAGCAACGCGGCGACCGCGAACCACAACGCGACGTGCGGGGTACGGAAGTTCAATTGAGGAGCGTTCTGTCCCCCCGTCTCCCCGTCTCCCCGTCCCCTCGTCTTTTCTTCCGCTCCCTGACGGTCGCGGTTCTGATTCAGCTTCTCCATCACGCGCTGGCGGTCGATTTCGCTCGGAGCAGCTTGGTTCTTTCGGATCAGGTCGGCGAAGTCGAGGAGCTCGCGGTTCTCGGGGGTCTCGCCCGGCGGGACCGGATCGTCGGGCTTGCGGCCGGCCTTCTGCGCGTCGGCACGTTTGTCGAATTCATCGAGGAATGACATGGTCGTATCTCCACACATTTTTGAACCGCAAAGACGCGAAGACGCAAAGAAGAGACTTAGCTAAGAGCTGTGCTTCGCGCCTTTGCGTCTTTGCGGTTGAGCTTCAGGCGTCAGCGCTCATCGCATGCTTCAATTTGGTCAAGGCGCGGTGCAGCAGCACACCCAGGTGGTTCGGGGTGATGCCGAGCAGTTCGGCGATCTGCGTGTTGGACAGGCCGTCGGTGAATTTCAGCGCGATCACATCGCGTTCGATCTCCGGCAGGACCGCAATCTGGCGCTGCAGGCGCGCGCAAAACTCCGCCTTTTCGAGTTGCTCCAGCGGAGTAGCCTCTGCGCCCGCCCCCTCACCCCTAACCCCTCTCCCGCAAGGGGCGAGGGGAACCGAGGCGGGCGGATCGGAAGAAGTGCTCGTGTCCTCCAGACGCATGGCCGGCTCCTTCTTGCGGTAGTGTTCGGCAACCTGGCTGCGGGCGATCGCGAAAAGCCACGGTGCCGCTTCGCCGCGCAACTGTTCCCGGCGCTGGATGGCTCGCAGCAAGATCTCGGCGACCACGTCGTCGCAATCCTGAGCGGGCACGCGCATGCGCACGTAAGCGTGCAGGCGCGAAAAATACTCATCAACAAGCCGGGCTTCGAACGTGTCCAAGGCACCGCCCTTTTGTCTGGTTTGACGCTGGAGGTGCGTATTCATTACAGGATTTCTGGGAAGAAAGAAAGGCTCACCACAGAGGACACGGAGGACGGATTGGTGTCTGGTAGTCTGGTGGCCTGGTAGATCTGGCTACATTAAAAAAGGCAGCCGGTGAGGGCTGCCCGTTTCACTGCTGAAGTTGAACTGCCGTTTACTTCGCGCCGAGCATTTCCTTGACGCTGGGCATGATGGCTTCGGCCCAGATCTCGTAGCCCTTGGCGTTCGGGTGCAGGGCGTCGGGCATGATATCTTTCGTCAACGTCTTGTCGGGCGTCAGGAACTTGTCGCCGATGTCCAAATACTTGATCGTCTTGCCGCCGTCATCCATCTTGGCCAGCAGCTTGTTGACCTCCTCGTTCTTCTCGCGGCCCTTGTTGGGCTTCTCGCCGCGCGGGAAAATGTCGAGCAGCAGGATCTTCGCCTGCGGCTGCTTGGCCTTGATTTCCTTGATAATCGCTTCATTGCCGGCCGCAACGTCCGCCGCGGAATCGCCGCCGTTGTTCGTGCCGATCATGATCACAAAGAGCTTCGCCTTGTAGCCGTCGAGCTCGCCATTCTGCAGGCGCCAGATCACGTGCTGGGTGCGGTCGCCGCCGATGCCGAGGTTCAGGGCCTTCAGCGGGGCGAAATCTTTTTGCCAGACGGCTTTTCCGCCGCCGCGCCAGCCGTCGGTGATCGAATCGCCCACGAAGACCAGATCGATGTCGCCGTTCATCTTCTTGATGTCGGCCAGGAAGCCTTCGTGCCGCTTCGGATCTTTGATCGCCGGCGTCGTGGTCGCCTGACCGGCCGCCACCCAGCCGCTGAGCAGCAGCAAACTTGCGCATGCAAAAACCCACGTTCGAACCAAACTGTTCTTCATTGCAGTAACTCCTAAAATCCCCTGGCCCGCACACGGGCCGATAGCAAACAGTGAGTGAATACACTGAAGTCGCGGTTTTGAAGGAAAAAACTGTGTCCCGTGAGGTTGTCACGAGCTGAGGCACTTTCCGGTCGTTTCCAGGGTTGTCCTGGCCAGCAAAATATGGATGAACGCACGGGCAGCCAACAGCTAACAGAGGCTGCCCGTGGCACAATGTAGAACGGAACCGGCGCCTGGTGCGGCGCCGGTTCTTGCTGAGGGTCTGGGAAGGAGGAGGGACAGGAGGCTACGGATGGGAAGTTGGGACGTCTTTCACTTCGGAGGAAGGCACAACACCCGACTGCGTTCGGCGCGGCGACGCCGCGCAACTGTCACTCATTCATGTCTTCACGCCGAATTTGGGCAGAACCCAGCGGTTCAGAGCAAACCAGCAAAAAACGATGGCAAGGACTGTCAAAACATTCAGGGCCACGTCCATCACGGCTGTTCTCCGCATCCACCTGCCTCCGACTATAGATGTCGCGGGCGGGGCAGCTTATTTCAACCCAGGCACCATCCACACGGTCTCACCCCAATTCAATCGGCTTTTCCCCCGGCTGCGCACCCTTGAACAGCGCGCGGTTTTCATGGGTAATCGGCTGCCGGCCACGGAAGCCGGAGTGCAAATCGTGCCACCAACCGATCGCGTCGCCTTCGTCCAGTTTCCAACAGAGGCACACGACGCGGCCGTTGTAGCGCGAGAAGAAATCCACCAGGCCCAGCCGCACGTCCTTCAACTGGACGCCGATCTGCTGAAGCTCCGCCAGGTATCGAGCCGCGTCCTCTTCGCAGCGAGCGATCTCGGCATCAAACTCCTCCAGACGCTGCGGGTCGTCCCCGGTTTCGCCGCGGTCCGCTCGCCGCTGATCGCGTTCGGCAAACGCCGTGACGATGTCGCCCAGGATTCTCTGCACCAGCGGCAGGGTCTTTTCCGCGTCGGCGACGGTGAAGAGCTTGATGCTCTGGCCCATGGACTCACACCTTCGGGAACGTGATCTGTTGCTGGCCCTGGTACTTGCCCTGCCGCTGAGCATACGAGACGCCGCAGGGCTCCTGGCTTTCGAAAAAAATCACCTGCGCGATGCCTTCAAAAGCGTAGATGCGCGCCGGAAGCGGCGTGCTGTTCGAAATCTCCAGCACCGCGCGGCCTTCCCATCCCGGTTCGAACGGCGTGACGTTGACGATGATCCCGCAACGCGCGTAGGTGGACTTCCCGACACACAGCGTCAGCACGTTGAGCGGGATGCGGAACTTCTCGACGGTGATCCCCAGCGCGAAACTGTTCGGCGGGATGTCGCAGTGCGGCCCTTTGAATTCGTGCAGGCCCCGAGCATCGAACGCCTTCGGATCGACAATGTTGCTGTGGATGTTGGTGAACACGCGGAACTCGTCCGCCACGCGCACGTCATATCCAAAAGAGGAGAGCCCGAACGAGACGACCGGCGTGCCATTGACGCTGCGCACCTGCGCGGGCTCGAACGGTTCAATCAGCCCGTGCTCGCGCGCCATGCGGGAAATCCAGGTGTCCGGGCGGATGCTCACTCGTCTGCTCCTTTTGTCTCTGCTTTTCCGCCGGTTGTGACGGGTGACGAGTGACGGGTGACGAGTGGAGCGGATGACACGACGCCACCCACCGCCACCGTCTCCACCACTTCCAGTTCCGGACAGAGCGCCTGCTGCAGGCGACGCTCCACGCCCTTCTTCAGTGTGCCGGGCGCGCTGGGGCAATTCTCGCAATGGCCGTGCAACGATACCAGCACGCGGTTGCCTTTCAAAGCCAGCAGGCGGATATCGCCGCCGTCCCGGACGATCGCCGGGCGCAGTTCCTTCTCGAAAAGTTCTTCGATGCGCTGCAGGCGCTCGGCGTAGCTGAGGAGCGTCCAGCTCCGCGTGGCGCCCCGCGGGAGCGTGTGGCTAGCGACGAGGGTTTCGACGGGCGAATGCCGCGGATACACGAAGCCGTCCGGCGCCACGGCCTGAGAGCGTGGCGGGGGCGGCGGAGGATTGTGCGCGAGCTCCTCGGCCGACGGTGGCGGCACGCCGTACAGACGCTCCGCGGCCTCATAGTCTTCCGGCGGAATATGGAACTTGTACTCGCGCCGCTCGCAGTGCTCGAGAATGATCTCGATGTCCGGGGCGCAGGTCTGGCACCCGCCGCATGCTTTGGTCGCGACGGTCACGTCTTCGACGGTCTTTAGGCGCTGCAGCCGGATGGCGCGTTCAATGACCGATTCCGGCACGTGGAAGCAATTGCAGACCGGCGGTTCGCCGGCCGCGCCCTGGTTGCGCGGCGGCTGGCCGCGGAACTGGCGCGCGGCGTTATCGAGCGCGATGAGAACCAACACGGGTTGGCGATTGCGCAGTTCGGGCAGGCCTTCCAGTTCCCGATCTAGCTGCTTCACGGAGACCGCGAGCGACGCGGGCAGCGTTTTGCCGATGATGGTTTCGCAAAGGTAGGAGGAACTGGCAATCGGAGCCGGGCTGCCGAAGTTTTGAAAGCGGGCGTCCAGAACCGTTTGATCGTTCACGCGCACCCGCAAGCTGAGCCGCAAGCCATCGCCATGTGTGATCAAGCCCGCATCGCCGAAAACGAGGCGCTCGCCGGCCTGCACGTCGGAATCACTAATGACACCGAGATGTCTCGGGTGCTGAAAGTGGTCCATGACTTTGGCGGAGAAAGTGGGCATGCTTAGTTACTCTTCCCGTCCTCTGCGTCTCCGCGTCTCTGCGGTGAACGTATGCTACCGGTCGAACCTGAAGGTCCGCAAGCGCAGGCTGTTCCCGACCACACTCACATCGCTGAGCACCATCGCCAAGCTGGCCAACATCGGGTTCACCAGCCCGAGCGACGCGACCGGAATCAGCACCACGTTATAGACAAATGCAAAGAACAGGTTCTGCTTGATCGTGCGCATCGTCCGCCGCGAAAGCAACAGCGCGTGGACCACGCTTTGAATATCGCTGCGCAGCAGCGTCACGTCCGCGGTTTCAATCGCCACGTCTGTGCCGCTGCCGATGGCCATGCCGATGTCCGCTTGAGCCAGCGCGGGCGCGTCGTTGATGCCATCGCCGACCATCGCGACGATCTTGCCTTGCGCTTGCAGTTGCTTCACTGCATCGGCTTTGCGCTCTGGCAGCACGTCGGCGATGACATGCTCGATGCCGGCCTGCTGAGCGATCGCGCGCGCGGTGCGTTCGCTGTCGCCGGTCAGCATCACCACGTCCAGCCCCATGGCTCGCAACTGCGCCACCGCCTGCCGCGATGTCGGCCGCAACGTATCGCTAATGCCGATGACGCCCATCACTTTTCCATCGCGCGCGACGAAGACCGGCGTTTGAGCGGCCGCCGATAACGCTTCGGCTTCGGCGCTCAGCGGACCGGTGTCGATGTTGCGCTCGCGCAGCAGGCTGGAATTCCCCAGCAGCAGGCGCTGGCCGTCCACGGTGGCTTCGGCGCCCTGGCCTTCAAGCGCACGGAAGTCTTGCACGTTTTGCACGGGCAGGTTCTTTGTCTGAGCTTCCCGCACGATCGCTTCGCCGATGGGATGCTCGCTGCCGGCTTCCACGCTGGCGGCCAGCCGCAGGAGTTCGGCGGAGTCAACACCCGGCGCGGCATGAATTGCGGTCACGACGGGTTTGCCGGAAGTCAGCGTGCCGGTCTTATCGAGCACCACCGTGTTGATGCGCTGAATGCCTTCCAGCGCCGCGCCGCTTTTGATCAAAATGCCGTGCTCCGCGCCCGCGCCCGTTCCCACCATGATCGCTGTCGGCGTGGCCAGTCCCAGCGCGCACGGGCAGGAAATGATCAGCACCGAGACAAACACCAGCGAGGCCATCGCCCAGCCGTAGCCGGCCAGCAGCCAGGCGCAGAGCGCCAGCGTCGCCACGGCAATCACCACCGGCACAAAGTACGAACTGACCACGTCGGCCAATCGCGCGATCGGCGCTTTGGACGCTTGAGCGTTCCGCACAAGCTGAACGATGTGCTGGAGAACCGTATCCGGCCCGACCTTCGTCGCGGTAAATTCGAACGAGCCGCTTTTGTTGATCGTGCCGCCGATGACCGGTTGCCCCGGGCGTTTTTCGACGGGCATCGGTTCGCCGGTGACCATGGATTCGTCCACGAACGAACTGCCCTGTACGACCTCGCCATCGACGGGGATCTTCCCGCCCGGACGGACCACGACGCGGTCGCCGACGGCGACTTGTTCAATGGGAACTTCGACCGCCGCGCCGTCGCGGATAACTGTCGCTGTGCGCGGCTGCAAGCCGATCAGCTTGCGGATCGCTTCAGACGTCTGGCGTGTGGCGCGCGCTTCCAGCATGCGGCCGGTGAGTATCAGCGTGATGATGACCGCCGCGGCTTCGTAATAAACGTGCACGTGCCCAGCCTGAACGAACAGATTCGGCCAGATCGTCGCGACGACGCTGAAGCCGAAGGCGGCAATCACGCCCGTGGCAATCAGCGTGTCCATGTTGGTCGTGCGTTTCTTGAATGCCTTCCAAGCCCCGGCGAAAATGTGGCTCGCGCTGAAGAAAAAGACCGGCAGCGTGAGCACCAGCAGCAGCCAATTTCGCCACCCGTATCCGAGCAGCAAATCTCCCATGCTGATCACGGCGATCGGCACGCTGAAGATCACCGCCACGATCAGCTTGCGCCTCAGAATGCGGTCGGCCTTGCGCCGCCGCGCGTCCTCCTCTTCGGGCGAAAGACTTGGATCAAACGGCTGATAGCCCGCCTCGGCAATAGCTTTCTTAATCGCAGCCACGTCGGTTTTGGCCGGATCGTATTCGATCCGCGCTTCATGCATGGGCAAGCTGACGCTGACGCCGCTGACCCCGGGAAGCTTGAGCACTTCGGTCTCGACGCGCCTGCTACAGGAAACGCAATGCATGCCTTCGACTCGCAGCGTGCACTGCTGGGTGCTGCCGTTACTCATAGGTTGATTATACCAGAACGAGAACAGCCGGGTATAGGGTATAGGGTATGGGGCATGGGGTATGGGGTATGGGCGTGGCTTGCAGGAGAATCCGCCCCGATACCCTATACCCCATACCCGATACCCCCGTTCCGTTAATGCATTTCCACCTCGCAGCTCTTCAACGCCGGGCGATAGAAACTGAAGCGCACATTTCCGTGCAGACCCAACATCGACATCGGCACCGCTGTGTCTACGATCTTCTTGCTGATCATCAGCGTCGTCAGGCGCATGCCGAAGGGATTGTCGTGGCATCCCGGATGCCAGATCGAGACGCATTCGGACTTGAACGTTTCGTACGGCCCGACGGACAGCGCCTGCGTCGGGACCATGTAGACCTGCCCGCCGCCGGACGTGCGCGCGTTCTGAATTAGCGTGATCGGATGCAGATCGACGACGCGCGCGCGCAGCTCCTTGAATTCGTCCGGCGATGGCGGCGCGTCCTTGTGCTTGCCGGCGCGCTTGACCGGATCGTTGAACGCCCAGTGCTTCGTTTCGCCCTGTCCACCCTGCATGATCACGCAGCGCGCGCGAGTGTACCATTCGGTGTATTCCGCCAGTTTCGCCGCCTTGGGGAAATGCAGATTCGTATCCGGCATCACCAGATCGGAGCGGATTCTGCTAAAGCACAGTTCGCGGTCGGCTTTCTCGAACGAGAGCGGAAAACTGATCGGCGTTTCGCTTCCGTCTTTGTACCACTCATCCATGCCCCAGAAGTGCGCGTGCTTCAGATTCAGACCCATCGAATTCACGAGCTGCGCGACCAGCGGCAACTGCTCGGTCGGGCCGATCGGCCCGCAGATTCCCGCCGGCCGTTCTGGCGTGGCCTGCGACCAGGCCTCGATGTATTCGAGTGCCTCGGCAAGATAGAAGCTTTCGATGGTCTCGTAGAAGCGGACCTGAAACCCTGGTCGCGAGAGCTTGAGCATTTCGTCCGGCGTCAGCCGCGCCGCCTTTTCGAGCAGAACGCGGTCAAGGGTCGTGTAGTCCCACCAATCCGGTGCAACGATGCTAAGTGGTCGTTTCGCCATGTCAGTTCCCCTCCGCAGGAAAGTCTCTACCATCATCGGAACTCGGGTATCGGGTATTGGGTATGGGGTATCGTGATGGCCTGTCACCAGCCACACCCCATACCCTATACCCGATACCCTATACCCCGCTTCCGTTGCGCCGCTTGGCGTCCATCTGGTACTCGGCATCCACAACGACCTTCTTTCCCAACGCCGCCGAAAGCGGATCGAAGTCCTCCGCGCCAAAGCCCAACGGGTTGTGGCGGCGCCAGCCTTCCGCTTGCGAAAACTTACCTGACATCTTTCCGACTTCGCCGCACATGTCCACCATCGTCTTTGCGTATGAGCCTAAGCCCTGGCTCTTGTCCAGCCAGTCGCTTTGGCTGGCGTGGCAGAGCAACATCTTCTGTTTCTGCTCGATGACGGAGCTCACGTCCACGTATTGCCCCGCCCAGATGCGTTGCGAGAGGCCATCGCGCAAGCCGTAGGGCAGCGCGTGATACACGGCGCACGGCGTGGTGATCGGCGGGCGCTTCGGGCTGGTCGGAAAATTCCGCATCCCGCGCGTGAACGCCGCGCTGACGGCCAGGCGCGCGGTGTTCGAATGGTCTTCCATGTAATCCTGCGGGGAAGGCACGAGCAGAATTTCGGGCGAAACTTCGCGCACGACGGCCGCGAGTTTTGCCAGCGTTTTCTTGTCGTAGAAAACGTCCAGGTCCGGCACAAGGCTGTGGTGGTACGTCGCGCCGATCAGCATCGACGCGCTTTGCGCTTCTTTGCGCCGGATGCGCACGATCTGCTGGCGCGAATACACGGCGGTTCCGCAGCAGCCGTCAGCCACATTCATGTAGTGGATCTCGTAGCCGGCGCTCTTCAGCAGGATGAGCGTCCCCGCCATCATGAATTCAATGTCGTCAGGGTGAGCGCCAATGGCGAAAGCGGTGTGGGTCATGTCAAGCTTCCTCGTCGTTCATCGTGTAAAAAACTGCACATGTGGTGGTCGTGCCATCGGTCTGCGCCTTTTCTGTTTGCAGACCGATGCCCAACTCGCTGCACGCCCCCTGTAAAAAAGTGCACATGTGGTGATCCATTGCGTGCTTGCCCTATTTAAGGCTCACAAGCCCGACTGCTTTCCTGTAAAAAACTGCACATGTGGTGATCCGCTGCGCACTTGCATCGCGCTCAGGCCTCAACCCGCCCGACTTTCTCTGTAAAAAAGTGCACATGTGCACACCCGAACTCGTCCGTTCTCATGGACACGCGCCCCATGAGGGCATAGTATCTCTCCTGCCCCCTACATACTGACGTCAATCGCTGCTTTTTCCTGCAAAGTTTATTAAGATTATTTTAGGTTAGAAGCAGAGCGGTTCATTCTGGCCACTGCCTACTTTCCGTTCAGGTGCTCCGTCACCAGCTTCTTGAACACGTCGATCTGCTCGTTGGTCTCGAACCCGGCGATCATGCAATCCACCGCCCCGCAGCTCAGCGCGAACTTGATTGACTCCGAAAGCTGCGACGCTGAGCAGTCGCCTTGCCCGTTGATCTTCATCCCGATCACGCCTTTGCCGGCTTTGCGAGCGGCCTTGAGCACCGGCACCACCTCTTCGGGAGTGGCATCCATATGCATCTGGAAGGGGTTGATCCGCGCGTGGATCACATCCACCCATGGCTCAGCGGCTGCGGTTTTCAACGCGGGAAGTGAATGACACGTCACGCCGTGCGCTTTAATCAGGCCCTGCTCTTTCAGCTTGGCCAGCAGGTCCATCTGCTTGCGCTCTTCTTCGTTCCACTGCGCCGATTCCACCGCGTGGAGTTGCACCAGGTCGATGCACTCCGTCTGCAGCTCCTTCAAAAAGCGCTTCACGCACACGTCGGCGTCGGGCCGGTCGCCTTCAGGAATCCCATCCGGCTTGAACCAGATCTTGGTCGAAACCACGTAGCTATCGCGCGGCTTGCCTTTCAGGAATCCGCCGACAATCTCGTGCGTGCCGTACAGGTCCGCGCAGTCGTAGAAACGAATCCCCTGGTCGTACTCGTAATTGAGCAGCGCCTCGAACTTCGCCTTGCCCATCCGCGTGTGATTGCTCTCACGCTGCCAGCCGCGCATCCCCGTGCCGGCTCCAATGCGTGAGCACTTCAGCCTTTTGCCGAGGGCCACCAGCGCCGTCGCTTCCTCGGCCGCGTAGCTGCTCTTGCTTGCCATCACCGCGCCCAACGCCCCGGCCGCGGCCGCCTTCAAGAACACGCGCCGTTCGATCTCCTTGTGGCACGGGCAGCCTCTGTTTGCTATTGGCTGCCCGTGTGCAACGTTTTCGTTTGCGGATTGCCGATCTCGGATTGCGGACTTGCCTGACATGCGGAATCTCCCTGGTTTCACCCCAAATATAACTTCTATTTCCCTCGCGATAATCCGCAAACACGAAAACGAACGCACCAGATCCCAGACTCCAGACCCCCAGACTCCAGACACCAGACACCAGACTCCAGACTCCAGACACCAGGCACCAGACCCCAGCCACCAGACCACCAGACCACTACTCCCCAGAATTTACGCAAATTTCTTCCAGAACCCGACTTAATAGGCGTCTAACAGACATTAGTAGAAGTAACGGGCGCTACGTTTGCTACGCCTGCTTAAATGGAGTAGTGTTGATCAAACATGATGCTCAAAAAAGAAGCGAAAGCTACCAAAGTCAACAGAGCGACCCGGATGGTCGAACAGCAGAAATGCATTAAGTGCGGGCGTAACGCGACGCGTTCGCCATATCGTAATCTTTGCATTGTCTGCGCCAGCCGGGCTCGCCGACAGGACGTCTTGCCATATTCGGCGGAGAACACCTCGCTCGAATAACGCACGTTGTGTTTGTCCTGCTTAGGTACCGCTGCTTGTTGTCTCTTCGGCAGGCTGTGGCTGAAGCACGGGTTCTTCCTTTTTCCTGCCGCGCTCTGCCAGAGCGATCGCGCCGAAGATGATGATCAAGGCCGCAGGGAACGCCGCGACCCAGCGGAAGGTCGTTTTCGCAGCGCTTCGGCGTGCTTCTTCCAGCGAATTCTTCTCAGGCTCCGCCAGCTTCTTTTCGAGTGCTGCGTCCACTCGACCGTTCTCTACCACTTTGGCTTTGACCTCGGCGGGCGTATTGGCAAGTGTGTACTCATCGTGCATTTTTCCCATCGCGGGGACTGAAACGTACGCCAAGAACAGCCCCGCCATCGCTCCGATCACACCCAGCAGAAACGCTCCGCCTTTCGGGAAGCGCTCCGCCGTCACGCCCAGCATCGTGGGCCAGTAGTAGGCGACGCCGACGCTGAACACCGTCGCGGCGACAAATAGGCCGCCGATGGTCGTCGCGTAGCTGAGGCACAGCAGCCCGGCGCAGGACACCACGGAGGAGGCCAGCAGGATCCCTGTCGGCGATAGAAGACGTTCGACGTGGCGGACATTCAGCCGCAGCACGAACATCAGCCCTGCGCCATAGACCAGGCACAGCACGCCGCGCAGCCAGGCGTTCTCTCCCAAAGCTGTTTTGCCGATGATATCGTTCACGAACACGCCCACCCAGCGGTTCGGCGCCAGCTCCGTCGAAGCCGTCAGGAACATGCAGATGACCAGCAGCAGGAACATCGGGCGCAGCGCTTCGCTCAGCATCACCTTCGCCGGCACCCCGGCTTGAGCGCGCTCTGTTTGCGGGAACTTTTGCCTGAAGATCAGGAACGCGTAGAACACAATCGGAACATAAACGCAGCCCATCTTGATCTGCCAGCTTATCCACACCGTCGCTTCCGAAGCGCCGACAACCTGCAGCAGGCCGCTGATGCCCGCGCCCAGCAATCCGCCGATGATAATCCCACCCGGCCACCACGCGTGCAGGACGTTCATAACCCGGACTTTCTTTTCCGGGTAGAGCGTCGCCCCCAAGGGGTTGATCGCAGCCTCCACCAGGCTGCCGGCGATGGCCAGCAGAGTCCACCCCAGCGTCAGGCTCCAGAATCCCTGCGCCAGGAGGATCGCCGTCAGTCCTAAGGTGTGCGCGGCGCAGGCCAGCCACAAAGCTGTCCCGATTCCCACATAATCGAGGAGCGCGCCGCCGAGAAACAACACGGTTGTGCCGAAAATAGCTCCCCACGATGTTGCCTGCCCGACCTCCAGCTTCGTCAGTTTGAAGAACTTCTCGAAATCGCCCATGATGTCGGTGCAGATTCCGAAAAACATGGCGTTGGTCGTCAGCGCCGCGCAGGCGGCGATGAACAGTCTCTTGCGATTGTCGGCCACGGGTGAGCCCTCGCGAGGAATGCCTCTGCTTGTCGAAAGCGCAGACAGTCTAGCGGGATTTTCCCGAGCACAAACTTCCCTTTCCGAATTTTGCACATAAGACGCACCCAGGTACGCCAAGTAAACTTCGTAAAGTGTAGCCGTTCAGTTTGGCAACCACTAACCCCCGCTTTAGGCATTAGTTTCTACACACCCTTCCAACAAGTGGCGCTCCCCATCGCCGCTAACCATCCGACGTAAAAGCCGTTTGGCCTGAAAGGCCTAAATATGAAAGCCTAGGGCAAGCGAGCAACGCGAGCGCCGCCCTGGGTCCCAGCGCCCCATGATTCCGTCGCCCTGAAGGGGCAAAACAAATCGCGACTTGTGTAGAAACGAATGTAGAGTTCGCAGCACCCCCGGCTAAGCCGGGGTCGGTGGGAAACACGCTGAACGCTTATCGTGAATTCTTAGCGCGCCAGTTCTGTTGTACAGAAGGGGAAACTTGGCAACCTTGGCACGTCAGCAGCGTCACAAATATGGAATGGAAGGTGTTGCGTCGGACCTTAGGTTCGGGTAACGTCTAACTGCTTTTGTATTGGCATTTGAGGCCACGGAATCAGCATGGCTGAATCGCAGCAGGGCAAAGAGCAATCCGGTGGCGGAGAAGCCGTCGGCGGGGTGACGCCGCCGCCAGAACAAACGATGAAGTTCGCCGCCAGCGAGCTTGAAAAGACCATGCAACAGGCGCCGCCTCCCGGCGTGCAACAAACTCCCGCGCCTGTTTCGTCCGCCCCGCTGAAGACGATGGTGCAGCAGCAGAATACCATTCCGGCCGTGCCCAACACGATGGCCGCCAAGCCAACCTCTAAAGCGCCCAGCCAGCCGCCGACCGGTTCCACGCCGCCCAGTTTGGGTAAGTCCCGGGGCGGGCACTCCGGAGATTATGCCGGCACCGAAAACATTCATATCGCCGTTGAAATTCAGGATCTCTCCGGCGAACGGCTGCTCATGGCCGCCCCGCGCAAAGAAGCCTACGGCCAGCAGTGTCCCGCTCTGAACGACATTCCCCTGCTCGCCAAACTCGGACAAGGCGGCATGGGCGCCGTCTACTACGGCATCCATCCGCGTCTGCGCAGCGAAGTCGCCGTCAAAGTTCTGCCGTTCCACTTGGCTGAACAGGATCCCGGCATGATCCGGCGCTTCTTCCGTGAAGCCCAGATCGCCGCGCAAGTCCGCTCGCCCCACCTTTGTAACGTCATGGACGTGAACGAAGAGGCGGGGCTGTTCTTCCTGGTGATGGAGTACGTCACTGGGCAGACCGCCGGCCATTACCTGAAAGCGCTGCTCGAAAAAACAAATCAGGGCATGCCTGAAAAAGACGTGCTCGACGTAACGATCGCCGCCACTGAAGGACTGTGGGCCGCGCATGCACAAGGCGTCGTGCATCGTGACATCAAGCCTGAAAACATCATGATCCCGTACGCGGGCCGCGGGTCGAAGGAATACGATCTGCCCCGCGCGAAGATGATGGACTTGGGCCTGGCCCGCAGCGAAGAGAGCCAGCAATCGCTGACCGGCGCGCAATCGGCCATGGGCACGCCCGGCTACATGGCGCCCGAACAGGCCATGGACGCCAAGTCCGCCGACAAGCGCTCCGACGTCTTCAGCATGGGCGCAACGATCTACTGCCTGCTTTTCGGCAAGTCGCCCTTCCGCGGCGAGACGATCATGAAGGTCTTGATGGCGACCATGCACGAACCGCATGAGCCCATCATCAAGGTCCGCCCGGACGTCTCCCCGGCGCTCAACGAAATCATCGAGAAGTGCCTGAACAAGAAACAGGACGCCCGCTTCAGCGACGCCAAGCAGCTCCTGACCGCGCTGGAAGATTGCCGGCGTTTGCTCGGCGGCGGTGTCGGCGCCGGCGCGTTCAGCGCCGCCTTCAGCGCCGCGCACCCCATGTCTTTCCAGGGCAGTCCAACGCCCACGCCGACCGCGGGCGGACAGCAGACCATCGTCGGGCCGCAAGGCGCACCCGGTTCCACGCCGCCGATTCCCGCTCCCCAAAAGAGCAAAGGAATGCTGTACGTTGGCGCCGGCGTGGCCGCGATGCTCCTGGCGGGCGTCGGCTTCATGGTATTTCGCTCCAAGCCGAATGTCGGCCCCGGAACGGATGATGGCAAGGGCGCGGTCATAAAGGGCGGCACTCCAGGCACTAAAGTAGAGCCTGGAACGAAGGTGGCGGGTTCCGATCTTCTGCCGCAGAAAATCATCCAGTACACCCCGGACTTGAGGAAGATCGCCGAGAACAAGCACATCGCTCATCTGAAGGCGGCGGAAACCAGCCTGAAGGAGGGCGATCTTGAGTCGGCCGCCTTCTCGCTCGGAATGGCCAACGACCTGGGGCTGGGCGACAACCCGGAGTCCAGGAAGAAAGAGCTCGAGGTCGCGCAGAGGATCGACGCGATCAAGAAGGAGCGCAAGTTCGACGAGGACGCGAAGTCCCTCGAAAAGCTGATCACCAACAGAAACTACAAGGGCGCTGCCGACGCCATTATCGCTCTCATGGCGGAAGCTCCCGATGCGCCGCGAAAGAAAAAGGCCGAAGAGTACGACGCAAAGATCACCGCGGGGCGCAAGGCTGAACAGGTCGAAGAAAGCGCTAGGAAGATCATCGATCAGGCCGCCAAGGCCACCGCCGATACCGCCGACGTGTTCCTTCCAAAGTTGGCGAAGTTGCGGGAAAGCTTCCCGGCGGAGACCGATCCGATACGCATCGCTGTGGTCGAGCAGGAGAAGCGCCTGACCGCGCTCCTTGGCGATAAACAGAAGAACGACGAATACGACAAGCTGATCAAGGATACCAAGGCGGCCGAACAAGCCAACAAATGGAAAGACGCCAACGATTTGGCCAGCAAAGCCTTGGCGCTTCTGCCCGCGCGCCCGGAAGCTGCAGCAGAAATCAAGCTGATCCAGGACAAACTGAGCGACCAGGACGCAAGAGCCTTCAAAGAAAAGCAGGAGAAGGAATACGGCGAGGCGATCGTCGCCGCCAACGCGGCGTTCAATCAAGGGAACTTCCCCGCCGCTGCGGAAGCTGTGAGCCGGGCCGTCGCCAGAAAGCCCAATGACGAAGCCGCCCTGGCGATTCAAAAACGCATCGACGCGGCCTCGGCCGCCGACAAGGAGCAGGCGGCGCTCAAGCGCAAGCAGGACGATTTCAAAAAGCTCAGCGACGAGGCCACCCAGGCGTTCAAGGACAACGATCTCCCCGTTGCGTCGGAGAAGATCAAGGCCATGGCGCTGCTCTTCCCGCAGGATCCGGCCGTCGCCAAACACCAGGACGAGTTGAAAACGCGCCAGCAGGCCGTCGCCCAGAAGACGGAGTTTACGCAACTCGTCACCAACATCCGCGAAAAGATGCGCCTGAAGAATGTGGAAGAGTCCGAGGAACTTTTCGGGAAATTGCAGAAGCATCCCGCGGCCGAGCCGGCCGTTGTCGCGAAGGTGAAGGAGAACCTTGACGACCTGAAGAAAGAAACAGAGGCGATGAAGAGCAACGAGGCCGCGTATTCAACGGCTTTGGCAGCAGGAAAGAACTTCGAATCTGCCGGTGACGGAAAAACGGCGCCCTCCGACAAACGCTCCAGCTACGAACAGGCGCTCGCTCAGTACACCCAGGCCCAGAACATCAAGAAGGGCGGCGAGGCGGACGCGGCGATCGCCAAGCTGCAGCCGAAAATCGCGTCTGCGAAGACCGAAGAAGCCGCCCTGGCCAAGCGCAAAGCCGATGAGGAAGCCGCGCTGAAGGCCAAGCGCCAGCAGTTTGACGATAAGCTCGGCGCCGCCGAGACGGCCGTGGCGAATGCCAGCTTTAAGGCCGCCTACGACGCTCTGGTCGCCGCCCGCAAACTCATTGCGGATGATCCCAAGCTGCCGCCGGTGGAGAAGAAATACAAGGACGCGTTGACCGCCGCCGAAGCGAAGGTGATGGCCTCCGTCGATGCCGCCGCCAAGAGCCTGTCGCAGAAGCAGTATGATGCCGCGGTCACCTCTCTGAAGGATGGGTTGGCGGCCTACACCGACCGCGCCGATCTGTCCGCCGTGATCACCGAAATCGGCAAGCTCAAGACCCTCGTCGCCGGCGTGGAGTCCGCCGCCGTGGATGCCAGCAGGAAATTCGATGACATCAAAGCCAAGGCCGGCGCCAAAGGCGCCGACGAAGCCGCCCGGGCAACCGCGGCGATCGCCTCCTTGCGCGGACTCTGCGACGCGGCGCTCGCTGACATCGCGACGAAGAAGTTCGAGGGCATGGCGGCCATCGTTTCGAAGCTTCAGGACAGTTTCGGCACGCAGACGGCGGCCGTGACTCGCGCGTTGAGCGACTACGACCAGAAGGCGCGCAGCGCTTCATCGGGGACGACCAGCGTTGGCGATAACGATCCGACCAGGGAAGAACGCAGACCGCCCAAGGAAAGGCCGCGGGAAGATCCCAAGCCGCCGAAGCGCAACGCGACGAACGTCGGCGACGGCGCGCCGGAGTGATCGGAGTTCTCTTCGTTCTTTGCGTTGACATTTTCGAAACTTAACCTAGGTTCTTTTTCTTCGGGCTTTGGGTCTGGACATACTGACGAAAAAATCTTAAAACACGATGTCTTAGCTTGAGGTCTCACAGCTCGCGCTTCGCAATTCCGGGGGGAACTACGAAACCGGCAAATGGCTTCGCGTCAGGCTTTGTCGGCTTCGGGGTTCTGGGGGGGATGTAAGGAATGAAACGTGGCCAAAGGCAACGCTCGCGGAGCGTTGACGAGCCGGATTTGATTCGATTTGGAATCTCAATTCCGGCGGATCTGCTCAAGAAATTCGACGCTCATCTGGTTCAGACGAACAACCAGAATCGCTCCGAGGCGATTCGCGATCTGATTCGCGACCGCCTGGTGCAGGACGCCTGGCAGGAAGGCAAAGGCGAACAGGTCGCGACCGTCACGATCGTCTACGACACGCAGAACGTCGAACTCCAGCGCCGCCTCTCCGAACTGAAGCGTTCGCTGGCGACTCGCCTGCTTTCCGTTATGCAAGTCCGCCTGAGCGCCCACCAGGAGCTCGAAGTCATCGCCATGCGCGGCCCCGCCACGCAGATCCGCAGCGAAGCCGAAAGCCTGCTGGCCCTCAAGGGCTTGCTGCACGGCAAGTTCGTGATGACCACGCCCGGCGCGTAACGGAAAATGATGAATGAGAAATGCGGAATGATGAATGCGGCCTGATGGTGTCGCATTCATCCTTATTCATCATTCATCATTCATCATTCATCATTCATCATTCATCATTCATCATTCAGCATTCAGCATTCAGCACTCAGCACTCAGCACTCAGCACTCAGCACTCAGCACTCAGCACTCAGCACTCAGCACTCAGCACTCAGCACTTTCAGTACCGCAGCGCAAACCCCGCCACGATGATCCGGCAATCCACATCCACCGTCTTGTGCGTCGAATCGATCAAAGCTAGCGAATCCCATTTGATAGGATAGTGAATCACGCCATCGTTGGCTCCGCCCCAGTGCCCGGTATGTTCGCCGGTCAGCGGCATCGTCACGAAGCGCCAGCCTTTCCAGTCGATGGCTCCGCCGTTGGGCTGGAAGGTTTGCTTGCTGCTGTCCGTAAACCGGCAGCGCAGCAGATTCTCGCTGCCATCGCCATAGACCCACATCCCCACTTCCACTGGCTTGCCCTCAACCGCGCGCACCCCCTCCGGCGGCAAAAGCTGCGCGAACCGCCACCCGTTGCCAAAGCGGTAATCGATCTGCAACCCGTGTGTGCCACGGGCAGCCTCTGTTAGCTGTTGGCTGCCCGTGCGGACTTCCGAATCCCTGCCGCCCGGCAGCCCCTCCGGCACCGCTATCGCCGCCGACACTTTCGCCGTCGCCGCGACCTTGTTGTCCCCGTCGAGCTGCATACGCCAAGTGGTAGCGCCGGCCTCCGTGCCGGCCGTTGTGTTATCGAACTTGATCGGCCGCCAAGTCACCGGATCGGTCGTCAGAACTTCGCCCTTTTCATCGAACACTTTCACACGCGGCGTCTCGCCGGGTTTAACGGGGCTGGCCAGCGGCAGAAGTGCCAGCACCGTGTTCTGCCCTTTTTCGATTTTCACCTTCGTGAATGCTTCCGTGCCCGCCAAGCGAAGGCGCAGCGTCTCCTCTTCTCCCGACGCGCTGGTGATCTGCACGGGCAGGATGGTGTCGCTCCAGGGCAGAATGGTGGCGGAGAGGCTGTTGGAGACGAGGATCCACATAGGCGTACCACCACTAGCTCCGAGCTGAATTGTCGCCGGCACAACCATCCGGTCTCGCTGGTCAATGCGAAAAGGAATTGCACAGACGGTTTTCTGGCCACTGCCGATGCCGACTTCGGTCGCCCCGAGTTCCTGCCCTCCAACCTGAATTGAGAATCGCCCGTGCGTCTCCTTGTTGTCAATTTCTAAGGGCCAGTGGTCATTTGCCCCCGCGTGAACAGTTCGCGAAATGAACAGCGGCCGCCAGAACGAACCGAACGGCCCGGTACCTGTTTTTCTCATCAAGTACTGAGGCGATTGGGTAAGTGGGATCTTAACCTGAACATTTTTGAGCTGAAGGGCGTGGGCTTTCAAATTGCTGCCGACGCCTAACATATCCACCGCTTCGATATCATCCCACGCGCGGATCGTAACCTCCGTCGGCTCACCGGTCGTCCACGCAGCCAATCGGACTTCGCTGTCTTTTCGGAAGGCCAACATGTAGACGTTGCTATTCCGGAAATCTACCCTTCTTACAAACCTATACCCCCTCAGCGTCTCGCACAGCGTTTTGATGGCTTGGTACGCCGGCTTGGGTTTCAGGTCGCGGTAGACGCTGCCGAAGTGGTGCTCGGGTTCTTTGGGGTCGGCGCCGTCGTCCTTCCAGTCGTACCAGATGCTCAAGCCAATGTCGTTGGCCATGTTCGTCAGCCACTGCCGCACGACGAATTGCGCCTGCTGCTCCTCGGTGTACTTGATCCCCCACGCCGTCGAATAACCCCACTCGCCGCTGACGATCGGAATCCGCCGCTGCGGGCTGTAGCGGTCCAGCAACATGCGCAGCTTCAGATAATCGGCCTCGACCGTTTCGGGAATGCGCTGGCGGTACGGATGCACGGACAGCGCGTCGAGCTTGGCGATCACACCGCGCTGCCCCATGACTTCGAGGAACTCCCACGGAAATTCAGACGACGCCGGTGCGAGGATGAACGCCTTCGGGTCGGCTTTCTTCACCGCGTCGATCGTCGCCAGCGCCAGCTTGCTGTAGTCCTCCGCGTTGGGCTTCGGCTTCCAGAAGGAAATGTTCGGCTCATTCCAGATTTCCCACAGGATGCCCTTGCCTGCGTAATGCGCAGCCGACGCGGCGGCGAAATTGGCGAACGCCGTGCGGCCTTCATCCGTATGCGGCGAAACGCCTCCGTCGTAGAGCCGGTGCTGGTAATCCAGAATGAACAGCAGCCGAATCCCGCGCTTGCTCATCGATTCCACGAGCTTGTCGTAGCCGCTGAAATCGTACTCGCCCTTCTTGCGCTCAACGCCTTCCCAGCCGAAATCCATCCGCACGATCTGAAACCCGCCCGCCGCCAGCACATCGACTTCCTTCTCATCCGGCACAACAAAGTGAATGTTCACGCCGAACGGCGCGGGGACGACGGGATCGGGCAATCCCAATGGCTGTTCGGCCAACGTAGTGAATGCCAACAACGCAAGGACACAACAAATGAGCAGTCGTCCTCGGACCAGCTTCGCCCCGAAGGGGCCGTACATGTCAGCCCAGGGCAAGCGAGCCACGCGAGCGTCGCCCTGGGTCGCGCGCCCCCATGCGCTGTCTCGCCCTGAAAGGGCCGAACACGGCGGCCTCTTGTCTGGCCCTTTCAGGGCGTCCAAATCGCTCGGCCATTCGGCCCCAGGGCGGCGAGCCGCTGCGCGTCTCTTGCCCTGGGCTGACTTGTACGGCGCTTTCAGCGCGAGCGCGAGAAACCGAACGCGATGAACAGGCTCACGACGCAGAATTGTCATTGGGGCGTCCTCAGTGTGTAGTGGCGCAATCCAGAAGGATTGCGTTACTTTGGCTTCAGCACGAAATTATCCAGATAGAACGACGTCGCCACCGTCGCGTTGCTGCTGAAGCCCACCCACGTCAGCTTCTTGAAGTTTGGCTTGGCGCAGGCGAGATCCTTGAATTCCTGCGCAGGCTTATCAGGTACGGTTACCGTCAGCGACCACTTGCCACCGGCCTCGCCAAGTTGCTGACTGATTTCGTAATGCACCCACTTGTCGAGCGGGATTTCGAGCGACTTGCCGTCAGGCAACTTCACGGCTCCATCGCGAATGTCGAAACGCGGGCCAGTCTCGTAATTTCCCTGGCTGTAGTCGCGCCACTCAAAGCCGACGTTCGACAGTTTCTCGACGCGCAAGTCGAAGCTGTTCACCACCGTTCCCGTGGCGTAATTCGCTTTCCAGGTGATGTGCGGCATCCACTGGTTCTTCAGGCCGGGGACATCCGTGATCTTGACGCTGTGCTTTCCAGCCGCAGCGGTTTCATCGGTGACCAGGACCGAATCGCCTTTGCCCTCCACATGAATGTCCATGCCGCGCGGCTGTTTGCCGACGCCATCGCGCTCAAAGGTCAGATTAATGGGCTGCTCTTTCGGCTCGGTAGCGAGTTCCAGCGCGGGATAGGAAACGTCCTTCGCCTTCGCGACCCACGCCGCGTCGCCGTACACGCCGGCCTTGGTGTAATCGAACGGCTTGAAGCCCAGCTTCAACGCCGGCGAGTCGGCCTTGAGGCGGAAGTCGCGCTTCTCGGCGTTCTCAAACAGCGGGTCCGCGACGATCGAGCCCGTCTCGTGGCCGGCCTTCTGCCAGTCAGCCAGCGACTTGTTCACAAACGTCACGGTGGAGCCGGCGTCCCTGCCGGCCGGCGCGGAGGCCGGCACCACCCAGTAGCAGTTGTTGCGAGCCTGGAAATTGACTTTGTCCCACGGCCCGGCTAGAGCGGGCCCGGTCGTCCAGTAGACGATGTTATTCTCCAACATAAAGGAGAGGTGCGGTTCCACTCGCGTGGCCTGGATCTGGTGCTGCTTACTGAAGGCCAGAATGTTGTTGCGGATGATATTTTCTTTGCCGTAGTGCTGATGGAAGCTGCCGGTCTTCGTATCGTAGACGAGGTTGTTTTCGAAGACGATGCCGGTGCTGCCCTCGTCCGTGTACATGCCCCAGCCGCCATAGGAGTAGGCGTAGATGTCATGATAGATGTTGTTTGCCACGACAGTGCCTTCGGACGGCCCCAGCGTGTAGATGCCGCCCATGTCGCTGAGCAATCCCCAGCCGAGATGATGAACGTGGTTGAAGGAGATCGTGTTGCGCTTGCAGTTGCTCTCGGCATAGCCCCAGCGCCAGCCGGCTGAAATGCCGGTGTAGAACATGTCGGCGATTTCGTTGTGCGTGACTTGGTTGTCAGGACTGAAGCCGATCCATACGCCCACCGCGCACGGGAAAATGTAGCCGCCGTGCCGGATGATGTTGTTGTCCACCGTGATGTGACTGGTGACCTCGGCTTCCTTCCCCGGCATCCCCGCTTCGCCAATGCGCACCGCGCCCGCGCCGAAATCGAAAATGTTGCAGCGCCGGATCGCGCAATCGCGGCAGCCTTTGCGGAACCACACGCCGTAGATACCGAAGTGGCCGATCTCGCAGTCTTCCAGCGTCACGTTGCGAGCGCCGTCGGCCATCACCACGGCGTCGATGGGCGACGCGGCCTGAGCAGGCTCAAAGCCGGCCGGCGGCGTCAGCCATTGGCTGTGCTGAAAGGACAAGCCTTTGAACGTGACGTACTCGACGAACTTTCCAGCGGCCGCATCGCCTTGCAGAATGAGGAACTTGTCGGCTACGGGCGCGACGACCTGAGCCTTTGCGATCTCTTCGCCGGGCAGCGGCTTATAGTAGAGCGTGCCGTCGCGGCTGAGGAACCATTCGCCGGGCGCGTCGAGCGCGCCTTTGTAGTTTTCGAGCACGAACGTGGAGTGCTTGCGCCAGGGATTCCACGGCTTCATGCCGCCGCCGATTGTCGAGATGGATCTTTCTGCGGGGTCCATTTTCTCGATAAAGCGCCGCGTGTTGTCCCAGTTGTGGTAGACGACCAGATTCACATCTTTCAGCTCTTCGGGTGAGATGCTGCCAAGTGCCGCGAACTCGTCAGCCATCATATAAATCGTCTGGCGCGCCTTGTCCGGGCGCTTCTTGCCTTTCGGATCTGTAGCGTCAAGAGGTTCCTCCTGCACATCCTGAACGTAGAACCAGAACTTGTTCGGGGTGCGTGCGCGCGTGGCGCGGTTTCCGTTCACGAAAAGTTGTTCGAAGTACCACTTTCCGGCCGAGACTTCGGCAATCTTCGCCGTCCACAGCCCGTCCGCTCCGGCCAGAAAGCCCGTGATCGCTCGCCCGCCGCTGAAGACGGGGTGCGCGCCCGCGGCCGCGACGTATTGCACGGGCGCCTGAGCGGAGCCGCTGTCTTCAGGCCCGAGGATCAGCGGTCCGGTCACCGAATACGTTCCATCTGCCACGACAATCCGCGCGGGCTCCGCCGGCTTGCCCGCGCGAGCTTTTCGCAACGCGTCGCGCGCGCCGGCCAGAGAGGCCAGCGGGCCGTCTGTCTTGTCGGCGTTGGGCTGCGCGAGAGTGCCGGACCAGGAGTCGTTGCCCGCAGGTGAGACGAAGAGTTCGATCGCGCGCACAGAGGTCGCAATGGAAAAGAGAAAGCAAAGAGCGACGAGGGGCTTTCGCATCATGGGATTTCCTCGGTGATGAGTTGAGAATACGACTTCATCTTGTACACCGGCATGCGTGCGACCGAGCTATCGTCCAACCGCAAAGACACGAAGGCGCGAAGAACTGTTTTTTATATTAAGCTCTTCTTTGCGTCTTCGCGTCTTTGCGGTTCAAAATCGGCCCCCCTGCCGCCTGCTTCCCGCCTCCTGCCTCCCGATTTCTGCCCACTTGCACTAGACCGGTCGGGGCGTATAGTGCACCTTGTAAAGGTGACGCAACCCACGCGCACACGGTTGTTCCAGATGGGGCAGGTTTCAAACGCCCAGCAAGGCGGCTGCAGGCGCCGGCCTGCAATTCGGCAAAAGTGGCACACACGTGATGGAATCCGCCCTCTGGCGGAGTCTCCATACGTGACACGCAGTTGTTCGCAGCGTCAAACGATGGCGCGAACATAACGCGGGACACCTCGAAAGGTGAGGACAGCATGTCATCCGACGCACGGCGATTCCTTGGCGAAATCCTGATGGATATGGGCTGCGTTCAGCAGACGGACATCGATGCCGCGCTCGAACTGCAGATGAACGGCGAGAAGAAGAAGATCGGTGAGATTTTCATCGATAAGGGCCTCGCCACCGCCAACGACATCACCAGCGCGCTCGCTGAGCAGTTCAACATGGAGATGGTTGACCTGCAAGGCCTTGACGTCGCCAAGAACGTCATCGACATGGTGCCGCAGGAGCTCTGCCGCGAACACCATATCGTTCCGATCGATATGTTTGACGGAGTGCTGACCGTCGCCATCTCCGACCCGCTGGACCTTGAGTCTCTCGAAAATATTCGCTTCGTCATCAATAATCAGGTCGAGCCCGTGCTGGCCACGCGCGAAGCCATCGACGCGGCCATCGAGAAGTACTACGGCGGCGGCGACTCCTTAAAGGATCAAATCGTCAATCTCAGCCAGACGCATTTGAGCGACCTGGCCATCGTCGATACCGAAGGCATCAAGGAAGACGCCGAACGCATCACCGACGACGACGACGCGCCGGTCATCAAGCTCGTGACGCTGCTGATTACGCAAGCGGTGCAGAACCGGGCCAGCGACATCCACGTCGAACCCATGATGGACCGGCTGCGGGTGCGGTACCGCATCGACGGCAACTGCTACGAAGTCGATTCGCCGCCCAAGCGCCTGCAGGGCTCCATCATCGCCCGCATCAAGATCATGGCGCAGATGGACATGGCCGAAAAGCGCCGGCCGCAGGACGGAAAGATTCAGCTCAAGCTGCTCGGCCGCAACCTGGATTTGCGCGTTTCGACGCTGCCGGCGTCGCACGGCGAGTCGGTGGTCATGCGTATTCTGGACAAGGCGTCCATCAGCTTCGGCCTGGACCAGCTCGGCTTCCATAACGATGATATCAAGACCTTCCGCAATCTGATCAAGAAGCCCAACGGCGTCATTCTGATCACGGGTCCGACGGGTTCCGGAAAGACCACGACGCTGTACTCGGCGCTGAACGAACTGAACAAGCCCGACCGCAAGATCATCACGGCGGAGAACCCCGTCGAGTACACGCTGTCGGGCATCAACCAGTGCCAGATCAACGTGGCCGCGGGAATGACGTTCCAGAAGGCGCTCAGAGCCATGTTGCGGCAAGCGCCCAACATCATCCTGGTCGGCGAAATCCGCGACGGTGAAACGGCGCACATCGCCATCGAGGCCGCGCTGACGGGGCATTTGGTGTTCGCCACGCTGCACACGAACGACGCACCCAGCGCTTTGACGCGCTTGATCGATATGGGCATGGCGCCGTTCCTCGTGGCCAGCTCCGTGCAAGCCGTCCAGGCGCAGCGCTTGATCCGCACGCTGTGTCCGGACTGCAAGCAGCCGGATGTGATGGACCCGATCAAGCTGAAGTCGGTCGGTTTGCGCGAAGAGCAGTTCGCCAACAAGACGCTCTATAAGCCGGTCGGCTGTACGACGTGCCGGGAACGCGGGTTCAAAGGCCGCAAGGGCATCTACGAGATCATGGTGCTCAACAGCCGTCTGCGCGAAATGGCGTTCCAGAAATCGACGACGGACTCGTTGCGTGAGCAGGCTCGCCGCGACGGAATGCACACGCTGCTGGACGACGGCTTGCGCAAAGTGCTGGACGGTTGGACAACGCTGGAAGAGGTGCTGGCCGAGGCCAAACAGTACTCGTAAATTTGGTGGCACGTTTGTGTTCGCGCCGTCTTTTTTGGCGCGAACTCAAGCGTGCAAGTTGTGCGAAACGAAGTACCGCACGCACGAGGCCGGCCGCTACTCACGTGCGTGCCAAAGTGATTCAGGAGAACACCGCTCACGATGGATAACGCCAATATTCGTCCCAACGGAACGCCGGGGGGTGGCGGCGCGAAAGCCGACATCGCCCGCCTGCTGGATGCCGTGGTCAAGTACGACGCGTCCGACTTGCACTTGGCGGTCGGCCGTCCGCCCGCGGTCCGCATCCGTGGCGAATTGCGCAACTTGGGCACAACGCCGCTCACGCCCGAAGACACGACGACGCTGATGAAGTCGATCACCCCCGAGCGCCATCAGCAGGCGTTGGGCGAAAACGGCGGCGCGGACTTCGGCTTCGCATTCGGCGACGTGGCTCGCTTCCGCGTCTCGGTTTTCAAGCAGAAGGGCGTCATCGGCATCGTCCTGCGCCTGATTCCAAACAAGCTCAAGTCGTTCGAACAGATCGGCCTGCCGAACGTGATGAAGGATGTGTGCCTGCGTCCGCGAGGCCTGGTGCTGGTGACCGGCCCGACGGGTTCCGGCAAGACCACGTCGCTGGCGACGATGATCGATTTCATCAACACTGAACGCGCCGACCACATCATCACGATCGAAGATCCGATCGAATACTACCACAAGCACAAGAAGTGCATGGTGACCCAGCGCGAACTGGGCGTGGACGTGCCGACGTTCGTCGAAGCCCTCAAACGCGCCCTGCGCCAGGATCCCGACGTGATCCTGGTCGGCGAAATGCGCGATCTGGATACGATTGCCACCGCAATCACCGCGGCCGAAACCGGCCACTTGGTGTTCGCCACGCTGCACACGACCGGTTCGGCCGAAACGATCAACCGCATCGTGGATGCCTTCCCGACCAATCAGCAGGCTCAGATTCGCACGCAGCTTGCCGCCACGCTGATTGCGGTAATTTCTCAGACGCTGATTCCGACGGCGGACGGCGGCGGACGCATTGCCGCGTTCGAGCTGATGTTTGTGAACGATCCGATCCGCGCGCTGATCCGCAAAGGCGAGACCTTCAAGATCAACTCGCACATTCAGACCGCGGCCAAGGAAGGCATGATTCTGCTCGACGAATTCCTCTTCAATCTCTGGACGTCGCAGAGGATCACCTACACCGAGATGATGCGCCGCAGCCAGGAACCGGAAATGCTGGAAAAGAAGGTCCGCGAATACACCGAGATGCTGAAGCGCAAGCGGTAATTGTAGCGCCGGCGTCCCGCCGGCAGGGCACGAAGGCAGGCTGGATGCCTGCGGTACGGAACGGAGGCCGGCGAGACGCCGGCGGTACGATCCGAGGAGGACTGGATGGCCGAAGGGATCGGAGCCAAAGGGCGCGAGGAAGAGCCGCAGGACGAGCCAGTCCATAAGCTGATTGGCCAGATCCTCATCGAGCTGGGTGTGCTCGACGAGGAGAAGGTGCAGCAAGCCCTTCAGGTCCAGCATGAAAAAGGCGGCGCCCTCGGCCAGATCCTCATCGAGCTGGGCGCCATCACCGCGGAAGACCTGCTCCAGGCGCTGGCGATCCAGCACGGAATGCAGATCGTCGATCTCACGCAGATCAAGGTGAAGACTGAGGCCGTGAAGATGGTCTCTGTCGAAATGGCGCAAATCTACCGGATCATGCCGATCAGCCTGGATAGCGGCGTGCTGACGGTCGCCATGGCCGACCCGCAGAACGTCAACGCCCTCGACGACCTGCGCTTCATGCTCAACTGCGAAATCCAGGGCGTGGTCGCCACGGAAGAGCAGATCAACAAGGCGATCAACGACCACTATAGCGCGCAAAAAGACTCGATGAAGGAACTCCTCGACAGCATGACCGGCGAGGAGATGCAGGTGCTGGCGCAGAGCAGCGACAACTTCGATCCCAAGAACATCGAGCAGCAGGTTAACGCGCCGCCGGTCGTGAAGTTCCTCAATCTGGTGCTGCTGACCGCCATCCGCGATCAGGCCTCCGACATCCATTTCGAACCCTTCGAGCACGAATTCAAGATCCGCTACCGCATTGACGGCACGCTGCTGGAAATCCCGCCGCCCCCGCGCGCTCTGGCCCTGGCGTTGTGCAGCCGCATCAAGGTCATGGCGAACATGGACATCGCCGAACGGCGCGTGCCGCAGGACAACCGCATCGAACTGAACGTGGCCGGCAACCCGATCGACTTGCGCGTCTCCACGCTGCCGACGTATTTCGGCGAATCGGTTTGTATGCGCGTTCTGGACCGAAACGTCGTCGCTCTGGACCTGGAACGTCTGGGCATGCGCGACGAAGAGCTGCAGTTCTTCCGCACCTGCGTCGAACAGCCCAACGGCATCTGCCTGGTCACCGGCCCGACCGGTTCGGGCAAGACCACGACGCTCTACGCGGCGCTCAACGAAGCCAACACCCCCGACGTCAAAATCATCACCACCGAAGACCCGGTTGAATACGACCTGGACGGCATCATCCAGGTTCCGATCCGATCCGACATCGGCGTGACGTACGCGGCCTGTCTGCGTTCCATCTTGCGTCAAGACCCGGACAAGATCCTGGTCGGCGAAATCCGCGACTTGGAAACGGCTGAAATCGCCGTCGAAGCCTCGCTGACCGGCCACTTGGTATTCAGCACTCTGCACACCAACGACGCGCCCTCCACGATCACGCGACTTCTGGACATGGGCGTCGAACCCTTCCTCGTCGCCGCGACCTTGTACGCAGTGGTGGGGCAGCGACTGGTGCGCACGATCTGCCTGAAGTGCAAAGACACCTACACGCCTACCGAAGAGGCGCTCATGGAAATCGGCCTGCGCCCCGAGGATGTCGAGGGCAAGCAGTTCTTCTTCGGGCGGCGCTGCGATCATTGCAACAAGACCGGCTATCGCGGGCGAAACGCGATCTACGAAATCATGAAGGTCGATACGAAGCTGCGCGAACTGGTCATGGGCTCCAAGTCCACCGAAGTCATTCGTGCCGAAGCGATGGCCTCCGGCATGCGCACCCTGCGCGAAGCCGGCATCCTGAAAGTCTTCGACGGCGTGACCACGATCGAAGAGATCGTGCGCGAAACGCTGGCCTTCGAGTAGTTCGTAGTGCGGGCGTCTCGCCCGCTTCCCCGTGCCGTTCCCCTCTCCCCCGCGAGGGTAGCGCCGGCCTCCGTGCCGGCCGTCAGGGAAGGGGGGCACTCGGTCACCCCAATTCGCCGGGAAGTGGAACCCCCAAGTCTTTGCAGACGGCGCGAGCCAGCGGGTTCTTGATCTCCCGATGCCGCGGCAGCGCGGATGTAGCGCGGCTGGCTGGGTTGACGAGGAATGAGTGTTTTGCGCCTTCGCGAGCGATGTAGCAGCCGTGCTGATTCAAATGCCGCAGCAGGTCGCGGCGTTTCATGATGCCAGCTCGACGATCAACTCTTCCTGGACGGCATTTGGTCCGGCTTCCTTAGCCGCCAGTTCGCGATTCAACTCAAGAATGCCGAGCAGCGCCTCTTTCAGGTTCGCGCGCACTTCCTTCTTGGTTTTGCCCTGCGTGTTGACGCCTGGAATTTCCGCGACGCGCCCGATCCACCATCCTTCGCACTTGTAGAAGACGGCTGTATAGTTGGCCTTCATGGAGCAGACTCCTGATCCGTCGTTGAAGTATACGCGATACGGCTGCCGTTGGTCAACTCGCGCGGTTTCGAGCGCCGGATGCGCCATTCGTTCTAGAGATCACGGCGCCTTCGGCGTTTCGGTCAGCGAATCCAGCGCGAAACTCGCGAAGACGATCGCTTGATAAGGGTTGGCGGCAGCGCCTTCATACAGGCACGCGATCTGTCCGTTAGCCAGCACGGCCAGGTCGGAATAGGCGCTGGGGCCGGCGTACAGGACTCGCGAGAGGGGCCACGTGCGGCCTTCGTCGAAGCTCGCGCGCACGGTCATGTTGATGCGCCCGCTTTGGCTGGCGGGATTGCTAAAAAGAAGGACGCTGCGCTGGCCGGCAGGGACGCCGGCGCCACCGGCTGCAAAGCTGTAGCGTTCAATGGCCGCCTGACAGATCGGTTCGATGAGTGCGCTGTCGAAGCGCTGGTCTTTCCAGGTCACGCCGCCGTCTTCGCTGATCGCCACCTGCCGGTTCTTCTTCGAGCGTTCGTAGTTGCGCATGTTCAGCATCAACGAGCCGCCGGTCAATTCGACGACTTCGCATTCGTTGACCTTCGCGTCCGGCGTCGAACCGCCGAGCTTCCAACTCGCGCCATGATCCTCGGAGTAGATCACGTGCGAGAAGTAACGCTTCGATTCGGCTTCGATGTGGTCGCATGGAATGACCAGCCGGCCTTTATGCGGACCCTGCTCAATCTGGATGCCGCTGCCGGGGCCCGTTGCGTACCACGTCCAGTCAGCTTTCTTCACGTCCGCCGTGATTTCCTTCGGCGCACTCCACGTCGAGCCGTCGTCAGCGGACTGCAACACGAAAACGCGGCGCGTGTCCTTGCTCTTCTTGGCGATGATCATTCCTTCGTGATCGTCGCCGCGGTTCCATGTCGTCAGCAGCCAGATCGTGCCGGTGCCGCGATCGACCACGACGCATGGGTTGCCGCAGGTGTTCTCGGCGTCGTCCCAGAGGACCTGTTGAGCGCCCCACGTCTTTCCGTTGTCGGTCGAGCGTTTCAGCACCAGATCGATGTTCCCGCTGTCGCCGCCGCCACTTTTTCGCCCTTCGCAAAACGCCAGAACTGTGCCTTTCGCGCTGACAGCGAGCGCCGGAATGCGGTAGGTGTTGTAGCCGTCCTGGTTTCCCACAAAGATGGCCTCGCCCAACGGCTTCGCCGGCGGTTGCGGAGTGACCAGGTCGCCTTGAAGTTCGAAGCGTTCGAGCGTCATTTTATTTCGCCACGGACGGAAGCCGATGTTTTCGGCCGTTCCATTCCATTTCTCCAATCGGTGGATCTCGCGTTCGTTGATCAGGAATCGGGTGAGCTCTTTTTCGCGAAGCACCTCAAAGGTGAAGAACTCATTTTCTTTCAGGACATCGCCAACCGCGCCGAGCATGCGCGTTTGGCCGCCGAAGAGCGGACCTTCGACAAAGAACTTATTCCCGCGCGCGTCAAATCCGATGTGGCTCTCGTTCATGACGAAGGACGCAGCGGTGCCGTCGAGCCGTTCGAGTTTCAACCGCGCTGAGACACGAAAATCCCCGGCTGCGATGTTCTTGGCAGCATACAGGAATCGGTCCGTTCCCGCGGCTGCAAGCCCGCCGTCGCCTTGATCCCAAGCGGCGCCCGCGTAACGCACGGCGAGCGGCTTGCCGTCTTGCACGACAGTCAGCTTCTCCGCTGCGGCGCAGAGCCCGCATGCGACAAGGACCGCACCCAACACGATTCTTTTCATCGGCTCACTTACCAAGTACCATTCGCCAAGTACCAATTACCAAGTCACCAAGCGCCCACCTTAACTTGACCCCCGCCGCGAAGGAACATACAATTTGAATGATTTCGCAGCACCGGGTCACGGGCATTCGGTGTGCGTGACCTGACCTGCGGGAAGGTCTTTGCCCGAAGATGGACGCTGCGGTCCTGTCAGAGAAGGTGCTCGTTCTAAACCGCTCGTGGGTTGCGGTCAACGTGGCCACGGTGCGTAGGGCGCTGTTGCTTGTCATTCAAGACGCCGCCCGAATCGTATCCCCCGAAGATTACTCGACTTACGATTTTGAGGGGTGGGTGGAGGCCAGTCAGGCGGCCAAAGAAGGCCGGCGCATCCATTCCGCCAGTTTCTCCTTCCGCGTCCCCGAAGTCATTGTGCTGACCGTCTTCAACGGGCGTTTCAGCAAGGAAGTCCGCTTCTCACGCCGAAACATTTTTGAACGAGATGAAAACACCTGCCAGTACTGCGGCCGCAAGTTCGACCGCGGCGAGTTGACTCTTGACCACGTCACGCCGCGCAGCCGCGGCGGCACCAGCACGTGGGCCAACATCGTCCTGGCCTGTCTGAAATGCAACATGCGCAAAGGCAGCCATCTCCCCAACGAACTGGGCATGAGGCTGCTGCGCAAACCCGTCAAGCCGCAATGGGCCACGCGAGTCGGCGTGAAGATCGGCCGCGTGCTCAAACCGTCCTGGGAGCGCTTCCTGGAAGAGGCGTACTGGGAAGTCGAACTACGCGAGTGAGTAACGACAGGGTTCGGGGGTCAGGGTTCAGGGTCCAGGGTGTGGATGCGACCTTGGGACAAATGACCCTCACTTTCATCCGCACCCTGACCCCTGAACCCTAGCCCCCGAACCCTTTTCTTTCCGTCTGGCCGCAGAAATGCCATGCTTTCAGGTGCGCCGCATGAATGCGGTGTTGCTTAGGGGGTTGGAGCGGAGTTTTGAAGCGAGACTGCCCAAAAATTTTATTCGCTGGATTTTTGGTGCAAAAGCGTTAAACATCGCTTCCTGCTCTTTCCAAAAAGCACATGTGAGTGCATAAACGCGAAATAGACATTGCTCGACGCTGCGTGGGGGCAGGTTAAGCAAGAAAAAGCGCGGATCAACAGGGAAACGGACGATACTTGAACTGCGCTTTTACGCCCCTTTTTTGAACCCCACGCGGCCAGGAAAAGGACTGCGATGTATCAACTCAAGAGATCGGGACGCAAAGCTGCGCGTGCATTTGTGCTACTGACCCTGATAGCCGTCGCGCCGTTCGTGTGCGCGACTGAAGAACAGACAGAACGAAAGTCGGAGGCTGTGTCGGCGTCGAGCAGTTCCCAGGCGCCACAGCCGCTGGCATTCCTCAATGCCGATGAGCCCGATGCTTTGGCCATTGCGCAATGTCTGGTGGACACGTTCCTGAGCAAGGATCAACTGCAGGCAGAAGTCAAAAAACTGCGCAGCCGGTTTGAGGACTGGGAAAAAGACACCGGCGGCGACATGACGCGCTACCTGAACGACCGCCTCGTCATCGTGGCGCTCGGCGCGGCCAATGGCAAAGTTGAAAAGATCCAACGCGGCATTCTGTGGCTGGCCTTCTACAAGCAGTTTAATCAGGATAGTCCGGGCATCGTCGAGAAGTTCATCCGCGAACATCACAATTCGCTGGAGCGGCTCTTTACGGACTTTACTTGGGAGAAAGCCAGCGCCTACGTGAAGAACAAAGAGTGGCGCAAAGACATCGAAGAACGCAAGCACGCCGACGCCGCCATCCCGTCCGCCGAACTGCGACCCAGCGAAGATTAACCCCATATCATGTGTGGCACGGGCAGGCCGCTGGAGCGTCTTTTTGCTCCAGCGGATTGCCCGTGCAGAGGCGCGCCGGATTCACGGGCAATCCGCGCCACGAACAGCCATCGGTCCTTGATACCGACGCACCATGCGCGGCGCGGCCTGCCCGTGCCACACACGATTTCGGAGCAGACCCGACAGACGTTGGTTCCCTATCCCCATCTTGATCCGAAATTGTTTTGAGTTTTGCCGTGCCCAAAATATCATGCCCGAGTGGGTTGGCGATTTCTCGCGTCCGAATGAGGCTGGCTGTTGACAGGGGTGCACAGCGGGTGGTATGACCGCTCTGGGGGATTGGAACTATGGCAAAACTACTGGTTGTGGACGACGACAAGAACCTGCGGCAGCTCTATGAACAGGAGCTCGCGGAAGAAGGCCATGAGGTCACGCTGGCCAGCAGCGGCCCGGAGGCTCTTGAATATTTGAAGAATAACCGTCCGGACTTGATCATTCTGGACATCTCCATGCCCGGAATGGACGGCATTGAAGCCCTGGGAAAGATTCTCGCCAAAGACAAGACGATGCCCGTGATCTTGAACACCGCATACTCGACCTACAAAGATAACTTCATGACCTGGTCGGCCGACGCGTACGTCGTCAAGTCCGGCGACCTGACCGAACTGATTGCGAAGATCAAAGACGTGCTCAAAACGCGAGGGATGACAGCTTAACGGCTGGTTTATGGTTCGAAGTTCGTGGTTCATGGTTGGCGCAAGCGGGAGCGCCAATGCTTAGCCATCTGCTCGCCATGCCCGCAACAACGAACCACGAAACCATAAACGCTAAACCACGAACCGGGAACTGAGAATGCCCCAACAACTGCTAAAGGATACGTTGGCCCTCGTTCTGGCGGGCGGGCAGGGCGAGCGCCTGTATCCGCTGACCAAGGATCGCGCCAAGCCTGCAGTGCCGTTCGGCGGAATCTACCGCATCATCGACTTCACGCTCTCCAACTGCTTGAATTCCGAACTCTCTCGCATCTACGTCATGACGCAGTACAAATCGTTTTCGCTCGACCGGCACATCATGCTGGGCTGGAGCGGCCTGTTCAACAATCCGGAACTCGGCCGCTATATCCACATCCTGCCGCCACAGCAGCGCACGGGGCAAACGTGGTACCAGGGCACGGCCGACGCGATCTACCAGAACATTTACACGCTCGAACGCGAGAAGCCGCAATATGTCCTCATTCTCTCCGGCGACCACATCTACAAGATGAACTACGCCGAAATGTTGAGCTACCACGTTGAACACAAAGCCGACATCACGATCTCCTGCGTCACGGTTCCCAAGGCCGAAGCCAATCAGTTCGGCATCGCCGTCGTGGACGAAGAGAACCGCATCAAGGCGTTTCAGGAAAAGCCCAAAGAGAACCCGGCGACCATCCCCAGCGATCCGACCAGTTGCTTCGCCAGCATGGGCGTCTACGTGTTCTCGATCGAGCCGCTGGTGCGACGGATTTCAGCCGACGCGCGCCGCGAGACCGCTCACGATTTCGGGAAGAACATCATCCCCGAGATGGTCGCCGAAAATGCGCGCGTCTACGCGTATCCGTTCAAGGATGAAAACAAAAAAGACGTCGCCTACTGGCGCGACGTGGGCACGATCGACGGCTATTACGAAGCGAACATGGATCTGACCGAGGTCACGCCGCACTTCAATCTGTACGACGAAAGCTGGCCGATCCGCACCTACCGCGAACAATTCCCGCCCGCCAAGTTCGTGTTCTCCGAGCCGATTAGCGACCAGCCCACGCGCCGCGGCCAGGCCCTGGACAGCCTGATCCCCGGCGGGGTGATCATTTCTGGCGGAACGGTGATCCACAGCGTCCTTTCGCCGCAAGTTCGCGTGAATAGTTACAGCCACGTCGCCGATTCTATATTGATGGAAGGCGTGAGCATTGGGCGGCGCGCACGCATCCGCAAGGCCATTGTGGACAAAGGCGTTCGCATTCCCGAAGGCACCACGATCGGCTACGACCCGGAGGCGGATCGCGCGCGCTTCACCGTCACAGGCAACGGCGTGGTCGTCGTCCCAAAGGAAATGCCGCTGACGTAATGTGGCACGCTTGTGTTCGCGCGTCTTTTTGCGCGGACTCAAGCGTGCTGGTCGCCGCATCTGCACGCATGAGATTGACGCCAAGGCGAGCCCCCACCAGCCACATGCGTGCCACATGGCGCCAATCGCATGCGTGCCACCGGCCCGCGGGTTGCTTAGCACCGGATGCGAAAAGGACCTTCGGCCATGAACACCAAGCCCAAGCCTCGTGCGCCCCGCTCCGCACCGGTCATTGCACCCGCGAATCCGTCCGGAAAGCCCACCCACGGTGGCGATTCCGCGCCGGCCAGCGAACCCATAGCAAAACGAAAAGCCCTGCGCCGTGAAACCGTGCACACGCTTCAGGAACGGCAAAAACAGCTCTCCGAATTGGCTTCATTGAAACAGTCCGGCACTCCAGCCGTGCTGCCGCCCGCGCCAGCGGTGGAGGCCAGTTCGAAAGCGCCGCCGCCACCGGCTGAGCCCATTGCGGCGGCGGAGTCCGTCGATCGCGGCGCACCCATTCCGGATCATTATGGAATGGATCGTCTGGTCGCGATGCCTCGCGATGCCGAATGGGTCTACGTCTACTGGGAACTTAAAGGCGGCAGCCTCGATCGGCTGCGCTTCAACTGCTCGGCCGAAGTGATCGACAACGCGCGCTGGATTTTACGAGTGCAATCGCTCTCGGCCCGCGGCGAGGCCACACAGCGGCTGGTGGACGTGGACCTGCGTGCCAGCAACTGGTACCTGAAGGCCGCGCCGGGCTGGCGGCTGAAGATCGAACTCGGCTTTGTCAATGCTCACGGCGAATTCGTTCTCGTGCTGACCGCAAATGAAATCGGAATGCCAACGCCGTCGGTCTCTGAAGTCGTGGACGAACGCTGGCTGATTCAGCGCCAGGAGTTGGAAAAGCTGCTCGCCGCCGCTGAAGTCGATGGCGTGGGCGGATCGTCGAGCGGCGCCCCGCGCTTTACGCGGGTGGAGCAGCCACGGGCAATGGGAGTCATTCCGCCGCCGTTGTAACGCAATCCTCTGGATTGCGCCGTGCGGGAGTACGCAATCCGGGAGGATTGCGCCACAACAAAGGAGCACCCATGGCCAACGGCTCGACGCCGAAGGGGTATCTGACGCTGGTCCTGCACGCGCACCTTCCGTTTGTGCGGCATCCCGAACATCCCGAATTTCTCGAAGAAGACTGGCTGTACGAGGCGATGACCGAGACCTACATCCCGTTGCTGCTCATGCTGGAAGGCTTTGAGCGCGACAAGGTGCCGGCGTGCTTCACGATGAGCCTGACGCCGCCGCTGTGCGAGATGCTCGCCGACAAGCTGCTGCAGGACCGCTACTCGGCGAAGCTCGCCAAGCTGCAGGCGCTCAGCGAACAGGAAATCAAGCGCACCCAGGACACGCCGTTTGCCGCCGCCGCCGCCGACTATCAGCAGCGCTTCGCGCGTTGCCGGACGCTCTTCGACAAGTGGGAACGCAATCTGGTCACTGCCTTCAAGCATTATCAGGAGGAAGGCTTTCTCGAGATCATCACCTGCGGCGCGACGCACGGCTTTCTGCCGCTGATGGCTTCCGAGTCCAGCATCCGCGCGCAGATTCAGGTCGCCGTCGTCAATTACCGCAAGCATTTCGGCCGCAGCCCGAAAGGCATCTGGCTTCCCGAATGCGCCTACGCCCCGGGGATCGACAAGTACTTGCGCGAGGCCGGCATCCAGTTCTTCTTCATCGACACGCACGGCCTTGCGTACGGCACGCCGCGGCCGCGCTACGGACAATTCCGCCCGATCTTCTGCCCGAGCGGCGTGGCCGCTTTCGCGCGCGACGCGGAAAGCAGCAAGCAGGTCTGGTCGAGCGAAGAAGGCTACCCCGGCGATGCCGACTACCGCGAGTTCTATCGCGACCTCGGCTACGACGCCGACTACGCGTACATCAAGCCCTTCCTGCACAGCGACGGGGTGCGCCGCAACACCGGCATCAAGTACCACCGCATCACCGGCCGCGTGTCGCTGGGCGAGAAGCAGCCGTACAACCCCGGCGCCGCAAAAGAGAAAGCCGCGTCGCACGCGGGAAACTTCATGTTCAACCGGCAACACCAGGCGAATTGGCTGAACGGCGTCCTGGGCGTCGAACCGTGCATCGTAGCGCCCTACGATGCCGAACTTTTCGGCCACTGGTGGTACGAAGGCCCGATGTTTCTCGATTTCCTGATGCGCAAGATCTGCTTCGATCAGGATGAAATCGCGCTGACGACGCCCTCGCGCTTCCTTGACCGCTTCCGCACGCACCAGGTTCTGGAACCGTCGGCCAGTTCGTGGGGCGACAAGGGCTACTTTGAAGTGTGGCTCAACGGTTCAAACGATTGGATTTACCGCCACCTGCACGCCAGCGAAATGCGCATGCGCGAGCTCGTCCGCCGCTTTGCGAATCCCACAGGGCTTCAAGAACGCGCGCTGAAGCAAGCCGCTCGCGAATTGCTGCTCGCGCAATCCAGCGACTGGGCGTTCATTATGACGACCGGCACAATGGTCGCCTACGCTGAGAAGCGCACGCGCGACCATCTGCATCGCTTCAACGGCCTCTACCTGCAGCTTGTCGAGAACCGCATCGAAGAGCCGTGGTTGCGCGAGCTCGAAAGCAAAGACAACATCTTTAGCGAACTGGACGCGCGGGTGTACGCGTAACGGCGCTGTGTGGCACGGGCAGGCCGAGCCGCGGTTGCGCCAACGTATAACGGACAAACGCTGTTGCGGCTCGGATTGCCCGTGAACCCGGCGCGCCTCTGCACGGGCAATCTACCGGAGCAAGAAGCCGCTCCGGTAGCCTGCCCCGTGCCACACAGCCACCGATTTCACCTTGTGCTTTGCGCCGCCCCGTATAAAGGTATCGGCGTGAGCAAATTCGATTCCCCCTCCTTATGGGAACGCTACGGCCCGCGGACGATCGCCTACGTGGTCGGTTTTGGCGTCTTCGTGCTGCTGGCTCTGGGCGCGATGGGCTCCTGCGCCACGACAGCCAAGAACACCGAAGTTGCGATCATCGTCAACAATGTGACCGGCGGCGTCTCGCTCCTGGAAAACGGCGGCATGGTCCTGCACCTGCCGTATGGGCTGAGTTCCGTCTACAAAATCGACAAGTCGCAGCGCGTGCTGTATCTGACGAAGGATCATCACCCGAAGCCCGGGAACAAAGAAAAGCATTCGGGCGGCGAGCAGATCAACATCAAGACCAATGACGGCAGCAACGTGCAGATCGACGTCGAAGTGGTGTACCAGCTCATCGCCAAGCAAGCGGCGAAGGCCTATCGCGAACTGGGCGACGAGGAGAACATCGAGGACATCATCCGCGCACTCACCCGTTCGGTGGTGCGCAGCGAATTCGGCGAACTGACCACGCTGCAGATCTCCGAGGCCCAGGAGCGCACGACGAAGCTCGCGGCCACGCAGAAGAAACTGGCGTTGGAACTCGAACCGATCGGCATCGAAATTGTCTCCATCAACACGAAGAATTACCACTTCGATGAGCAATACGACACCATCGTGAAGGACCGCAAGGTTGCCGATCAGACTCTGGAGAACCAGAAGGACTACCAGGACACGGCGACGGAAAAAGGCAAGCGCATGATCGCGGAAGCCGAGCGCGACAAACAGACCGCGCTGGCGCAACTTGCCGGCGACCTGGCCAAGAAACTGCTCGTCGCCGAAGGTGAAGCCAAGCGCACAATGACCAAGGCGCAGCAGCTCGCCTACCAGAACGAACGCGAAGGAGAGATCGCGCTGAAGAACGCCGAGCAGGAAGCCGCGGCTCTGCTGGCCGAAGGGCAGCGCAAGGCCGAGGGCATCGAAAAGCTGATGGACGCCTACGAAAAGGGCGGCGAAGGCCTCGTGCGCGAGGCGCTGGCCAAGCTTTACCAGGGCGTGAAGGTGCGCGCGCGGCCGTACTCGGTGGGCGACAAGATCGAGCAGTTTCGGATGGCGCCGGTTGTGCCGGCAGGGAAATGAGTGGTATGGCTGAGGACGTTCGTCTTTCGAAGGCCGGATGCATCGCCGCCAGCGTCGTCGTGCTGCTAGCGCTGGGCGTTCTGTTCTTGTGGACGTGCACGGTCAAGATCAAAGCCAACGAGTTCGGCGTGCGCACGAAGCTGACGACCTCCGGGGTAGAGGAGATCGATCACGCACCGGGCTACGTGCTGGCCATCCCGGGACTTCACACCGTCAGACTGTGGGACATCACCTGGACGAACCTTAAGGAAACGCTGCAGATCCGCGGCAGCGACCAGTACACGACGACCGTGGATATTTCCGTGCTCTTGCGTATTGAGCCCGGCATGTGCCACAAAGTCGCCAAGCATTATGAAGACGAAGAACACGTCAACAAGTATGCGCGCACCCTTTTGAACAAGTATGCCAACGAGATCCTGGCTCAGATGAAGACCGAGGACTTCTACAATCCGAAAGTCCGCGATGAAAAGGCGTTGGCCGCCGAACATGCGATGTCCGAACAGCTCAAGCCCGTCGGCATCGAAGTCAAGAACCTGCTGGTTCGCAACATCATCTACGATCCAAAATTCGAAGAGCAGCTTCTGCAAAAGCAACTGGCCGGGCAGACCAAGAGCCTGGAAGTGGCCAAAGGAAAACTTGCGGGCGCGCAAACGGAGACGGAATTGATCCAGCGCAAGGCGGAGGCTGAGGTCAAGCGCACCGACGAAACCAAGCGGCAGGAGATTGAAAATCTGACCGTCGAGACCGATCGCAAGATCAACCAGATCACGCAGGACGCCAAGCTCGAAGCCGCCAACATCATCGCCAAGTCCGAATCGCTCAAACGCCAGAAGACCGCCGAAGCCGATTTTCTCAAAGCCAAAGCTCAGGCGATGGGCACCGAACTGCTCAGCCGCGTTTACGCCCGTCCCGGTGCGTCGTGCTACTTCGCGCGGCAGGCGGTCGAAAACATGAGCATCGCCGAAGTCGAAGTCAACTCCAACACATTCAATCCGTTGGATTCCGAGAAGCTCCTGAAGGCGCTGGGTCTGGAACTGCATGCGCAGCCCTTGCCGCCGGCCGGTCCTTCCAGCGCCAAACCCAAACCATGAGCACCGACCAGCGCCCGCACGACGACGCCCAACGCAAACGCGAGCAGTCTGCGCGCGAAGAACTTCGTACCGCAGGCGTCCTGCCTGTCTCCGTCAGTGCCGGCGAGACGTCGGCCGTACGTAGTGCGGGCGTCTCGCCCGCTGCTCCGGGCACTGCTGGGCTAGCCAGCACTGGCACGCCGCGCATCTGGGTTCTGCCAACCGCAAGCGGAGAGTGGTGGCCGATCGCCGAAACCAACCCCGAGGCGTGGGCACAGGTTCGGCCGGACATGCAGCCCCAAATTCTTTCGCCCAAAGTCGAAGGCGACGCGAGCCTGGCGATCGCACAGCAGGGCCGCGGTTGCGTGATGCGCTGCATGACGGACAAAGTCGCCGACTCGCTGTTTGCGTTCGTCAGCCGCGGGATGCTATCCGGCATGCTGATGCTGATCGCGCTCTTCGGCCTGCGCATGCCCGGCTGGCTGAAAGAATTCGACACGCTGTTGCTGCTAGGCAGCACCGCGTTTCTCATCTACTCGATCGTGCGTTATGGCGCTGCCGCGATGCGCTGGCACAACCATCGCATCGATGTCGGCAACGCGCTGGCGCGCGCGAAATGGGTGCAGAGTCCCCTGGCCGAGCGCCTCGTCAAAGCCCTCACGCTGCGCCATACGCTGCCGCCGGCCGAACGCGGCAAATCGCCGGACGACGAACTGCTCGACGTCGGAGCATACCGCAATCTGATCCGTGACGGCGTGACGACCGAAGCCGAACTCTGCGCGCTGGGCAAGCAGATCGCCGAGGCGCTCGACATCGGCAAGCCCAATGACGAACGTCCGATCGCCGAAATCGCTCGCAAAGCCGGCCTCGACACTGAAACCGCCATCTTCTATCGCGACCTCGCCGCCGCCGCCGCGGTGATTGCGCTGGACAGCGAGATGTCGCGAGCGATTAGTGCGTAATCGGGAGCAGGCGAGCTTCCGCACAAATAGTCTGCCCGCGGGTTATCGAGCACCTCTATGTACATTCTTGCCCTCTTGCTCCTGCCAGCCCTCCCTGTTCTGGCCGGCATCTTATTGCAGTTGGCGCTCTGGCCGCTGCGCATTCCCTGGCGGCCCTTCTGGCCGCCACGCGGGGATATTTTCTTGAGCCTCTGTTGCGTGGCATGGCTGCTTTGGTTCGCTTGGGGTTGGAAGGACGGGGAGTGGGCCGTTGCGGCGGGGGCGGCCGTCTGCTGTCTGCTGTTTATCGTGTTGTCTTTTGGGCATAGCCGACGGACTCAGCGGAAGCGCCAATTCGCCCTCATGGAACTGCTGCTGCTGACGCTGCAGATCGGCGCCGCGCCATTTGCCTTGTCGTGGGCCACGTATTCCTATCAACCGCATCTCTGGCAACTGTTCCTCTCGGCCGCCTTCCTGTTTCCCTGCTGCTTCCTGCGCGCCGCCGATCGCCTGGACACCCGCCAGATTCCACAAGGCTGGCGGCGGTGGCTGTTTCAGGCGCTGCACCCCTTCGTCGTCTGGGCCGCGTTAGGTGCCGTCATGCTGTCCGGCACCGTCATTTTGCCGGGCGGGTTAACTCAGGAGGGGCGGATGTGGCTGCGCTTTTTCGTGGCGGCGCTCTTGGCAGGTTGTGGATCCGCTTGGGTTGCGGCGCGCGCAGCACAAAGACCGCCAACCCTGGACCCTGAACCCTTCCGTTAGAATTTCGTCGTGCTCGTGAAATTGAAGTCGCGCACCTTCATCAGCGGCATCAGCATTTGCATGTACTCGCCGGTACGGGCGCAGGGGCCGAGCATCTCGACGCGATTGAGGACGTCGATCGAGTTCTCGTTGAAGCGCATGTTCTGCACGGGGCGAGTGATCTTGCCGCCTTCGATGAGGAACAGGCCGTCGCGCGTCATGCCGGTGAACAGCGGGACCATCGGATCGACGTAGCGGATGTACCAGAAGCGCGTGACCAGCAGGCCGCGCTGAATCGAGGCGATCATCTGGTCGAGCGTAGCGTTGCCGCCGTCCATCAACACGTTCGACGGCCAGCCGGTCGCGGGCTTGCCCTGCTTCTTGGCCCAGAAGCGCGAGTAGCACAGATTCTTCGCCACGCCTTTCTCGATCCACGGCAGCGCCGGCGAAACGAGTCCATCGCCCTGGAATGGCGAGCCGGGGCAGCGCCGGTTGGTGGGGTCGGAACGGATGTTGATGTTCTCCCCGCAGATTTTCGTGCCGAGTTTTCCGCGCAGGTACGTGCGGCCTTCATCGGTCGCTTTCGCATCGAGCCCCACGAAGAGCGTGTAGAGCAGCAGTTCGCCGATGGCGGCGGGGCTGAGGATCACGTCGTACTTCCCGGCTTCGAGCGGGTGCGGCTCCTGCGCGCGCTCGGCAATATCGAGCGCCTTGCTCACCGCGCCGTCCACGTCGATCTCGGCGATGTCGCTCGACAGAATTTCATGCCAGCCCGAGCCGTTTGCCCCGAGCACCGTCGCGTGGATGTCCGTCTGCGTGCGCGTGGTGTGCCCGCGCAGGCCCGCCGAATTGGCCAGAGCGCGGAACGTAGCGTTGCTGGGATAGCCGCCCGAAAAACGCATCCCGCGCGCCTGCACTTTCTGCGCGGCCTTGGCGATCTGCTGGCCTTTCTGCTGCGGCGTCGCACCCGCGGTGGAATCAAAGAAGCCCTTCACATTCGGATACTTCGCCGCTTCGCTGGCTTCAACCGGCGGCATGAATTCGGGGTCAGGCGGCGAGACCTTCGCAATCTCCTGCGCGCGCTGAACGGCCTGGCGCAGCGAGTCGTCGCTCAAATCGTCGGTCGAGGCCGCGCCGTGGCTTTGCCCGTAGGCGCATTCCACGTGCAGCGTCACGCTGCTGCTCCGCACGTTCTGCGTGATGATATTGTCCGCCACGCGCGTGGAGAGCGAGTCGTCGCCGCTCAGCGACGCGGTGACGGAATCGGCGCTGGCGACCTTTAGAACTTTCTCGAGCAGTTCGAGCGAATCGGTCTTGGTCACGGTTACCTCTCCAGTTCCTGCCGCTCCCTTACGGTCGCGGTACTGATTCCCCCTCACCCCTAACCCCTCTCCCTCGCGGGGGAGAGGGGAACCGAACGGCACGCAATCCAGGAGGATTGCGCTACTTCGCTCCGCCCACATTGATCTGGCGGAACCGCGCGGGGGCGGAGCCGTGGGTCATCTGCGCGATCTGCATTGGGTCGCCCTTGCCGCAGTTCATCACGCCGTAGGGCGTCCAGAAACGCTCGTCGCAGATGGCGTCCAGAGCGCCCCAGAATTCCGTCGTCAAGGCCTGGTACGTCACGTCCTTCAGCATCTGGCCCAGCTTGCCATGTTTGATCTCCCAGAAGCCGTCGCCGCCGAACTGGAAGTTCTGCCGCTTCTGATCGATCGAGAACGAGCCCATGCCTTCGATGTAAATGCCGTCGTCCACGCCGCCGATGAGCTCGTCGAGCGTCAGCGGCTTTGGTCCTGGTGCGAGGCCGATGTTCGATTGCCGGATGATCGGGATCGAGCCCCACGAATCGGCGCGGCAGCTTCCGTGCGAACGGTTCGCTCCGATAGCGTGGCAGACTTCGCGGCTGGTCATGTAATCGACCAGAATTCCGTCGCGGATCACGTGCCAGCGCTGGTCCTGCACGCCGTCATCGTCGAAGCCGCGCGTGCCGAGGCCGAAGGGCAGCGTGTTGTCGCAAATGATGTTCATGATGGGCGAACCGTAGCGCAGCTTGCCGAGCAAGTCGGTCGTGGCGAAGCTCGAACCGGCGAGGCTTTCTTCCATGCCCAGCACGCGGTCGAGTTCCGTCGCATGGCCGATTGATTCGTGCATCGTCAACGCCAGATGCGAAGGATGGAGCACCAGGTCTTTCTTGCCCGTCGGTCCGGCCGGAGACTTCAGTTTCTCCACCGCCTGCTGCCCGACGCGCGTGGCTTCGGCCAGCAGCGGCGTGCCTTCGATGTGTTCGTAGCCGGCGTTGCGCGGATAGGCTTCGAAGTAGCGCGTCTTCGCCGTATTCGCATCGACGGCGGTGGCTTCGTATGTCGCCGTGCTCGTGCAGGTGCTGCTTTCGATCACGCTGCCTTCAGTGTTGGCCAGAAAGCGGTGTTCGGTTTTGAAGCGCATGCTGCCCTGGCATTTCGAGACGCCCGAAACGGCCAGCACGGCTTTGCCGATCGCCAGCAGGAGGTCGATTTTCTCTTTTAAGGGGACCGCAAACGGATCCTTCTCCACGGGCGTGCGGAAAGCGTCCACGTGAGCGGGTTCGGCCGCCCAGCGGATGCCTCCCGGCGCAGGAGCCAAGGCACTCGCGCGGGCGATCTCGACGGCCTGAGCGGCGGCTTGCGCGGCTTTTTCCCGGCCGGCAGGGACGCCGGCCCCACCCAGCGAACTGGACGCGAAGCCCCACGCGCCGCCGGCGATGACCCTTACGCCGATGCCGAGGGACTCGGAGTCGCTCACGCTTTCGACGCGCATGTCTTCGGTGGAAATATTCTGATCGCGCAGCCGAACGATACGCGCGTCGGCGTACCTGGCGCCCTTCTGGCGCGCCGTATCGACCGCGAAAAGACACAGGTCCTTCATTCCAGCCCCCTCCAGTGATCTTTGCAGCCTAATATGCTTCGACACTCTTGCACGCGAAAAGCGGGGCCAATTTGTGACGGGTGACGAGTGGCGGGTGACGAGGCGGTGATGGATTAAGCTGGCGTGAAGAGTCTATTCGCGCTAGAAGAACGCTCGAATATTGGCCCTTCGAAGAAACTAAAACAGGAAGGAGGCTTTCCCATGAAACGCTTTGCGTTCTTTCTGCTCGCGTGCGTGCTGGCCGGATTCTGCGCGGAGTGCCTGGCGGCCGAGAGCGTGATCGTCTCACGCAAGAACGGCAAGAAGGCGTTTGGCGAACTGCTGGAGGCTAGCGGCGAGAAGCTTGTCGTGCGCGATGCGGACGGAAACAACGTTGATATTCCGTGGGCGGATATCCAGAAAGTCAGCAACGGGCTTACCCAGGAAAAAGCCGCCGAACAGTGGCGCCAGGCAAATGCCGACAAAGTCTGCCCCGCTTGCCAGGGCGCCAAAGTGACGGTCTGCAAGAAATGCAAGGGTTCGGGTCAAGATCCCAGCCGCAAAGTGACTTGTCCCAAATGCAACGGCGCGGGATCGGGTCGGTGCACCGCGAAGGGCTGCGTGAATGGAATGGTGGATTGTCCCAACTCGTGTCTGAAGCTGAGTGAGGGGAAGTGGGAGTCGAGAGACGGTGTGCGCTGGCGCAGTTTCCCGAGGCCGGGCGGGTGGGCGGAGTGGAGCGAGCGTCACCTGGGCGAAGTGATCGCGATCGAAAATGGCAATCCAGTCAACAAGGGCAGGTGCCCGCAGTGCGACGGCAAGACCAAAGTGAAATGCGGAACCTGCAATGGAACCTCTGAAGCGACGTGCGCCTTCTGCAAAGGCCAGAAGGAAGCGCCCGCGCCGTGTCCGGCGTGCAAAGAAGGGAAGCTTGTTTGCGATGCCTGCAAGGGGACGGGGTTGAAACCGTAGGGGGTGCGCTCGCGTTGCCCCCTCACCCCTAACCCCTCTCCCTCGCGGGGGAGAGGGGGACCTAAGCAGCGGCCTGATCCACGGGCAGCCAACGACAAAGGACGGCTGCCCGTGCCAAACCACGCCAAATAAGTGCTTTAGCCTGACCGCCAAGACAGTACAATGTTTCCTCTTTGTGATGGCCGCCGCCGGCGTGGGCTGAGCGAGCGGGCATCCCCACCTTCTATGTAGAAAGAGGAGAGTCCGATGAGAACCGTAGCCGCCGCCCTGTGCGTGCTTGCGCTGGGCGTCGCCGCGCGAGCCGAAGAGCCGAGTGCGCCGAAGACAGACAAAGACAAGATCAGTTACGCCATTGGCACGCAGATGGGAACGAGCATCAAGGATTTTGCCGACGACCTGGACCTGAACGTGATGCTGAAAGGCATGCAAGACGCCGTCGCCGGGAAGAACGCCATGACTCAGGCCGAAATCCGAACCGTCATGATGGCCTTCCAGGAAAAAGCCATGGCCAAGATGAAAGGCGCCGCGGCGAAGGCTGGCGAGAAGAACCAGAAAGACGGCGAGGCGTTCCTGGCCGAGAACAAGAAGAAGGACGGCGTGACGGAATTGCCGAGCGGCCTGCAGTACAAGGTCATCAAGGAAGGCACCGGCGAGATGCCGAAGGCCAGCGATACGGTCAGCGTTCACTACAAAGGCACCGTGCTGGACGGGACGGAATTCGACAGCTCGTATTCCAGAAACGAGCCGGCGTCGTTCCAGGTCGGCGGCGTGATTCCCGGCTGGACCGAAGCGCTGCAGAAGATGAAGGTGGGTTCCAAATGGCAGCTCTTCATCCCCGGCAAGTTGGCCTACGGTGAACAGGGCCGGCAGGGCAGCCCCATCGGGCCGAACTCGCTGCTGATCTTCGAAGTTGAGCTGTTGTCGATCAAGAAGTAAGTGCTGAGTCCTGAGTGCTGAGTGCTGCGTAGCACAAGTTGCTGCCGGCACTCAGCACCTTTTTTTCCACCCGTTTGGAGCACTGAATACTGAGAATTGGCTGCTGAGCGCCCAGTCGGCTTTTCGCTACTCAGCACCCAGTACTCAGCACTCAGCACTTCAGTTTTATGTTGGTTCTTCATCGCTTCACGACTCCCCCGCACACCTGCTCCTATTTGGCGGACAGGCTCGCGACGTTGGAGTACGCGCTGGCGCTGATGCTCTCGCCGCAAGAGTATGAAGACCTGATGAACTCCGGCCACCGCAAATTCGGCGTGGCGGTGTTCAAGCCCGTATGCAGCGGGTGCAGTTTGTGCCGGCCGATCCGCGTGCCGGTGGCAACCTTCCAGCCGGATCGCAGCCAACGACGGAATCTGAAACGCAATCAAGACCTTCAAGTTCGCAGCGCTGATCCCGTATGCGACGCGCAGCGTCTGGCGCTCTACAATCGCTACCACGCCGCTCAAGCCCGGCAAAAAGGCTGGCCGGATCATCCGACCGGTAGCGAGGAATACGAGACGACACTCGTCCAGAATCCTATTCCCAGCGTGGAGATCAGCGTCTGGGAGGGCGAGGTCCTGCGCGGGTTGATCATCAACGATCTGACGCCGAACAGCGTCTCAGCCGTATACCATTTTTATGATCCGGACTGTTCTGAGCGCGGCCTGGGGACGTTCTGCATCCTGCAGAGCATTGCGTTGGCCCGGAAGCTCGGAAAGAGATGGCTGTACTTGGGCTACTATGTGAAGGGCTGCGCCAGCATGGAGTACAAGCTGCGCTTCCGGCCATGTGAAATACTCAGCGAGGATGGGGCATGGAAGCTAAACCACGAACCGTAAACCAACCGTTGCCCGGCCAGAAATCTCCTTTATCATGCCAGAATTGTTAAGACCCGCAGGCTGGGTCGGCTGTCTTATCTATGTAGTCGTTGGCACTGCTGGGCAAGGTGGCGGTGCCGGAGCCGAATGTAGGGGCATACGATAGGTTCTATTTAGGGAGAGCATCCATGCGTCTGACCTCGGCCGTATTTCTCGCCACGGCATGTGCATTTATTGTTTGTGTGGACACGACGGTCGCCGGCGATGACGGCAAAAACCCACCGGTTGCCACTGCGGAGCAGGTCCAAGCGATTCAGGCCCAGATCAAGCTTTTGAACGCCGCGGACAATCTTCAACGCGAAAACGCCGAAGCCGAACTGTCGAAGATCGGGCCCGTAGCGCTGCCGCTTCTGAAAGAGGCGATGAAGTCACCGGACGCCGAAACAGCCGCGCGTGCCAAGCGTCTGGTCGGGAAGATGACCGAAGGCGCGGTCCGTCCGATCGAAAGCTACGCCGAGTGCATGCCGGCCAACAGCATCTTCTTCCTCGAAGCGCCTCACACAAAGCAGACGCTCGAAAAGCTGAAGGGGTCTCCGATGGGCAAGTTCTGGGACTTGCCGGCGATGCAAAACTTCCTGAAAGGCCACCGGGCAGCTCAAGTTCCGAACGACCAGAAGACATACGACGCGATGCGCGCGATTCCGTCGCTGCTGGACGGCAAAGCGCTGATCGCGCTGGGCTCCCCCGATACGGCGGAAGCGGCCGAACTCGACCCGCCGATGGTCTACGTGCTGGAATCCAAGCAGGCCGCGACGCTTGAAACCCAGGTGCGCAATTTGTTCGAAGGCATGGTCGATCCGGCAAAGACCAGCCGCCGCTACGGCCCGTTCACGGTCGAGGAGCACATCACCGCTCAAACCGTCTATGGCCAGCAGAGCATTATTCATTCGCTGACGCAGAAAGGCATCGAATCGTTCCTCGACAAAATGCTGAAGCGTCCCGAGAAATCTCTGCAGCCCGAATTGCGCGACACCACGGCGCTCTTGCCGAATTTCGATTTCGTCTACTCGCTGGCCGCTGACGGACTGAAGGATCTGGCCGACGACGCTCTGTTGATCGACGACCAGCAACTCTCCGTCGTCAATGCCTTGGGATTCACTCCCGGCAGCACGTGGCGCGGCGTGGTTAGTGTCACGCCCGACGGACTGGAAGACGCCTTCCAACTCAAGCCCGCCGGCGGCGACAAGAACGAAGGACTGCTGGCCGTGCTCACGCGCATGGCCGCCAGCGTTCCGCCAGCGCCAAAAGCCGGCGATCCGCAGGCGCTGGACTTGATTCCATGGCAGACGGCGTTGCTGGTTTCTTTTCAGGGAGACGTCTCCGGAAATGCAGCGGCGATTTCCAAAGCTCTGACGACCGTGGACCAGAACTTCGCGCCCGCGCCGGCTCCGGATAAAGCTCAGCAGCCCGCCGTGCAGCCCAAGCCGGGCAACGTTTTCAGACCGAATCAGCCCGTCAAACCGCCCACGGCTCCGGGCGTGCCCGCACCGCCGGAAAAAGCGGCGCCCGACGCTGCGCCTCGCGCAGGTCCTGCACCGGGCGGAGTACCCACGCCCGATCCGGCGGTAAAGAAGGCGGATGGCACGCCGATTCCACAGCCGAAAGCCACGACGCTCGGCCAGAAAGCGCTCGAAGCCGGCGGCGGCGGCAATCCGGCTGCGCCGGCTCCAGCACCGGGCCCCGCTCCAGCCCCCGCGCCGGCTCCGGCCGATCAACCGCCCGCGCCGAAGGCTGCCGCGGCTGAGAAGATCGCTCCGCATCTCACGGCGTTCACCAAGCTGGGAATGAAGATGGAGCAGTTCCTTGGACTGGTGGATGGCCCGGTGCAGCTCGCGCTATTCGTGCAGCAGATTGAGGAAGACGCGCCGGAGTCGATCCCCATTTCGCCGCTGGTTGCGGTGGTGCTGAAAGATTCGAAGCCGGTTGAGCAGGCGCTGGAAGCTGGAGCGGCCGGGGTCAAGCCGCGCTTTACCAAGGATCTGGTGAACGGCGGCACGCATTACATTGAAACCGACGGCAACCAGGAAACCCGGCCGGGCTTCTGGCTGAAAGGGAACTATCTGGCCTGGTCGAACGACCGCGACTTGATCGAGATGGCCGGCGGCGCTCTGCTGCATGCAAAAGGCAACGAACGCATCGCCGATCGCGCGACGTACAAGCAGGCTCTAGCCAGCAAACGCCTGGACCCGCAGGCGCTGATGACCATTTTCGGCGACGCGGAACAGGTCATGGAAATGCCGTACGGTCTGGCCAAGGTTAATTGGCAGGAAGACGAGCAGAATCCGTGGCCGGACTATGCGCTGATTCGTCCGCTGTTGAAGGACAAGCCAGTCATCCTGGACTTCAAGAGCATCCCCGGCGGAATCCAGGGGCACGCTCTGACGCCGCTCTCCTTGATCTTGATGATCGAAGCCTTCCGCCGGCCGTTTATTGAGGCGGGGTATTGGTAACGGCCAGTAGGAGCAGGTGTCCCTTCGTGCTTGAATTGCTTTTGGAACAAGATTCTGAAACTCAAAGCAATGATGAATGATGAATGATGAATGCGGAATTAGGCCTATGGCATTGGATCTTGCGTCGCTGAAGCCACATATTCATCATTTTGCATTCATCATTCATCATTCGAACACACTTCCTACTTTCCTTTGGAGATGCTGACATGGGACAGTTCAAACAGTCCTTCGCGTGGTGGAGCTTCTGCCGAGAGGGCTGCGATCCGCACAGGCTGATCAAGGAAGCGGCGCGCATGGGGTACAAAGGCGTCGAGATGGTGGATCAGAAATACTGGTCCGCGATCCGCGACGCTGGAATGCAGATCGCCACGATGGGCGGGCATGCGTCCCTGACGGACGGCTTGAACAAGCGCGAGAACCATTCGCGCATTAAAGACGAGATCGGCAAGAACCTGCAGCTCGCCAAGCAACACGGCATTCACGCGCTGATCGTGTTCAGCGGCAATCGCTGCGGGCTGGATGATTACCGCGGACTCGACAACACGGCCGAAGGACTGCTGCGCGTGAAGAAAGCCGCCGAAGACGCGGGCGTGCTGCTCGTGCTGGAGTTGCTCAACAGCAAAGTCGATCACATCGATTATCAGTGCGACAACACGCTCTGGGGCGTGAACGTGATCAAGCGCGTGGCTTCGCCCAACGTGAAGCTGCTCTACGACATTTATCACATGCAGATCATGGAAGGCGATCTGGTCCGCACGGTGAAGGAGCACATTCAGCACATCGGCCACTTCCACACCGCCGGCAACCCCGGCCGCCGCGACCTGGATCTCGATCAGGAGATCAATTACCCGCCGTTATGCCAAGCCATCGCCGCGTCGGGCTACAACGCGTATGTGGGACAGGAATTCATGCCCAAAGGCGACCCGGTGGCGGCGCTGGAGCAGGCGTTTAAGCTGTGCCAGGCGTGAAGGGCTTTGGCCCTTGGACTTTAGGCTTTGGGAACGGCTGGATTCCACACGCCCGAACGTCCAATGCTGCGGTCTACTACCTCAGAGGTTTGACGAAACTCTCGGCCGAAGCGTGCGTCTAATAGGGATTCGGCGGGGGCTGAAACAGGCTGGTACTGAGCTTTCAACACGTTATCGTAACCGGCAAAACGGCCTCAGTGTACAACGGGCTTCGGATCAACGGTTATGGGGGACTGGCGAATGCGTCCGCTCAATAGTCTGACACGGGTGGTGCTGGCGTGTGTGGCGATGCTCTCGGCGGCGGCGTATGGCGAAATGGCCGACGCGCGAGCCATTCCGGTTCCCATCAAGGCGCCTGCGCCCTTCCTGCAGGCCCAGGTCGGGTCGATTCTGGTGCGCACGGATGTGTCGCAGGCCTATTTGCAGCAGCTCTGCCAGCAGGTGGCTAAAATGGAACAGCGGATGGGCACTCTGTTCAAGCTCAGCGACGGCTTTATGCGCGGCAACGATCCCAAAACGCGCATGCAGGACAAACGCTTCAGTATTCCCGGCGACCAGATGGCCAAGGAAGGCGTGCTGCCATGGATCGAACTGAGAGTCTACAAGAACTTTGAGGGCTACTGCGACGAATGGTTCATGGAAACGGACCGCATCCGTGAAGCCGTGAACAAGAAGAAGATGCCGGTGCTGACGCCCGAACAGCGCGTCGTTCGGCGCATGACCGAAGGCGTGGCCGGCGCGTACTTCATGATCATTCATGCGAACAAATACGGCGAGACGACGTCCGACGAAAGCGAAAACAAGTACATGATCCGCCGCGTTCGCGCCTATCTGGGTTCCAAGTCGCCGGACGAAGTAGAGGCCGACATTTTGCACGAGACCGGGCACTTGTTCCTGGAAACCTACCTGATGGTCTGGGGCGGCACCGCTCAGGAGGGCCACGAAACCGAGAAGCGCGGCATTCCCGCGTGGATCAACGAAGGCACAGCCGTGCTGCTGGGAACCAACTGGGCCAGTTCGCGCGAGGCGACGCGCAACCGGCTGAAGTACCTGGCGTGGTGCTACGAAGGCATTCCGGCCGGCGAGACGTATCCGTTCAGCCAGCTTGCCGACCTGACCAACGACATGAACATCATGGACATTACGAAGAACGCTCAGAAGGGCTTCATGAACTATGCCCAATCGTACTGCATCATGAACTACATGATCGAGAAGGACTGGGTTCACTATCTGCCCTTCCTGGAGAACGTGCGCGGCATGCACATGGAACAGGCCCGCAAGACGCGAGGCGCAGGCGTATCGGAGTGCTTCAGCGTGCAGGCGAAGGCGTTTAAGGAGGCGTTCGGAATCGATTTCACGGAACTGGAGAAGTACTGGAAGACGTACATCAAGGAAACGATGGAGAAGGAGTTCAAGAAGAACGCGGGCTCCAACTATTGGTGCGGCTTGTATCACCTTCAGCACCAAAGCCTGGAAAAAGCGGAGGCTTGCTTCAAGAAAGCTATCGACGGAGCGCCCAAACAGAGCGAAGGCTACCTGGGCATGGGGCAGGTGAATATCCGCAAAAAAGATTACGCGGGCGCAGTGACCGTGCTGACGAAAGCGACGGAGCTCAACCCGAAGGACGACGACGCGTTCTATTACCTGGGCATGGCGCAGCTTCACTGTCAGAAGCCGAAGGAAGCGATTGCGGCGTTCCAGGCGGCGGTCAAGCTGTACCCGCTCAACCACGTCGCGCACTCGCATCTGTCGGACGCATACTTCCAGGCCGGGCAGTACAAGGAAGCGATGGATTCGGCCGAGCAGGCGTTCAAACTCAACAGCAACAACCCGAACTATCTGTTCCAGAAGGGCCACGCGGCGTTTTTCAACGGCGACTACGCCGAAGCCATGCGCAACTTCAACATCTACGCGAGCATTTTCCAACGCGACCCCGAAGGCCACTTCTGGTACGGCATGACCGCTCTGCGGCAGAAGCAAAAAGAGTTCGCGATCAAGGAGCTGACGACGGCCGCTCAGCTTGGCGGCGACGGCGACTACTACAAGATGGCTCTGCAGCGCGCGCAGAAAGATCAGCCGCTGGTTTTCCAGGGCGAGAAGAGCGCCGAGAAGGAACCCGCCAAAGTCGCCGGCGCCGGTGCGGCCGCTGCTGGTCCGGTGGTGAAAGCCCCGCCGACGAAAGTGGCGGCGCCGGAGGAAGAGTGAACAGACGGACGCGGGGACGGGGAGACGGGGGGACGGGGAGAAACGGCGGGCGGGCCGGATTTCTGACCCGTTTCTGATGTTGGCTATGTTGTTCACAGACGAGAAGTGGAGTGACTGTTTATAGAGGGACTGTCATGCGGTCCATCCTGTTCGCGCTTATCTTTGCGCTCTGCGCATGCACTCTGGCGGGCGAACCCGCAGCAACCGATTGGGATCATGTCGAAGCGCCGGAGAACTGCCTGAACCTGTTTCCCGAGGATGCAGCGTTCGCGCTGAGCATCGGCAAGGGTTCGCAGCTTGCAGAGAAATTCTGTCGATCGCCATTTGGCCGCCTCTTCTTCAGCGATGCCGCTGCGCCGCTGCGCGACGTACTGGCGGCTAAGTTCGGTGAGGAACTGCAGGGATGGGAAAACTCCAGTCCGTGGAGAAAACGCTTCGGCGGTGCTCTGGCTGTTGGCGTCTGGAATACAGACGCGGAACGGACGCTAGATGTGTGCATTGGGGTAGTGCTGGAGATCACAGACGCAAATCCCGCTGTTGTCTGCCAGGAACTTTTCACAATTGCGCAGCGGAGGCGTTTCGACTCGGGGACGGGAACCGGTAAGCTGCCACTGATGGAGCGTCCGGAAGGTCCCGTTCTGGCTCGCGTCGGGAACTATCTAGTCGTGGGCCTGAACCGCAATTCAGTGGAAACCCTGGCACGCGGGCTGCGCGATGGCCGGAGGGGTCTGGCGGGAACGGCGCGTTTTGAGCGCGCGGCGCAGCCTCATCCGGCCACGCCCGATGCGCAATTGTTCATTAGCTATCCACATTCGCTGCGGTTCGCGAAGAAGCTGCCTGGCGGCGATCAAGTTCTGCTGAGAGCTCGCGTGATGGGATACGAGACTTCCGACGTGATGCTCTATTCGCTAAAGGCTGATGGGGGCGGGTTCGTGGAGAAGATATCAACCACGGAGCTGCTCAATGAGGATGTTGGCCAGGCTGACGAGAATGACATTGTGGATGGTGACGATGAACGGATGGCGGAAGTGGATGGTGACGAAGTACAGATCGCGGAAGAGGAGGAAGAGGAGCCAGTAGAAGGCTTCGCCGAGTTTATGAAGAGGGTCGAGGCTGAGGAACAGGCTCGGCCGATCGACATCGTCACGCGTGTGCCTCGTCACGCGGTGCTCTGCAACTTATTTGACTTCGAGGGTGGTCCCATAGCCGCAAACTTCGAGGCCTTGGGGCCAATGCTGGATCAATATTTCCAAGGAATGAGAACAGCGAAACTGAACGCGGCACGCGGCGGCACGCCATTCAGTTTCACGAAAGGCGTTGCGGCACTTGAGAAATCCACCGGTAAGACGCTGGAGGAGCTTATCGGCACCATCGAGGGAACACATGTCTGGTGGATCGACAGACCCCAAGGTCTATCCTTCCCCAGCCTGGCGTTGTGTGTCAACTGTGCGGATGCGGACGGTGCAACGGGTTTGGCGCGAAGCTTATCGGATCTGTTCAACGCTGCAGCAAAACCGGAGAACGCCATCGTCACCAGCAAGCCTGAGGGCGCGCGGACAATCTGGACGATGAATCTCCCGCCGGACTCCCGCCTAGTCGCACAGACCGGCTACCGTCCGTGCTGGGCGGTCGTGGGCCGTCACTTGGTCGTGTACAGCGCTCCCGAGAAACTGGCCGAGTATTTAAGCGGGCTGGACAAGAAAGCGCCCAGCATTGTGGACAACCCTGACTACAGCAAGTTTGTCGCAAGCCGGCCCGCCGAGGAACGCGAGGGGCTGGCGTTGTTCGTCGATCTACGCCAACTGCTGAACTGGGGCAGAGATGTCAGCTTGCCACCGCTGAGGCTTAGCGGAGTGCTTGAGAAAAAGTTGGCCACCGCGATCGATAAACTGCCGCCAACCCAGGAACTCTGGAAGGGAATCCCTCCCGTCGTTGTCCTCTCCGAGACGAACGAGCACAGCAGTGTCTATACGGTGGATTCTCCAATCCCGTACCTGCCGACGGTTGCGGCCGCGGCGGTCGTTCTGTGGGGTCAGATCGATCAAGCCAAGAAAGCGAAACGCTCGGAGCAGCCTGAAGACTGGATTAATGTCGGCGGCGCGCCGCCAGGCGAAACCAAGCGGTCGATGCCTCAAAAGTGATGGCCTTCGGGCGACCAACGCTCGCATCCAGTTTCAGAAATTCCTTCCGGGCGACCGCGGCGTAATTCGGCGAAATGGGCCACGGTGGCGATGCGCTCCACTCGTCTCTCCCCGCTGGGTCGGTTATAGTCCGTTGCGGTTTTTCGGCGAGGGTTCGTGACGACAACCACCTATTTCTTGCTGCTTGTGTTGGGCGTGCTTGCAGGCGTCATGCTCGCGAGGCGGGCGGGTTTGTCTCCGGCGGAACGGTGGATGGGTGCGCTGGTGCCGGTCGCGGCGGTGCTGGGGTTCATGGGCGTCGCTCAGGAAACCATGATCACGCTGTTTCCGGGGTGGAGCGAAGGACGGCTGGCCCCGGTGTTCGGGCTGCGCTCCGGGTATCCGCTCTACCCGGAGCCCGGCGGCGTGCTGACGGGGCACATTTACGGGCCGATGGGCGCGGTCGTGTATCTGCCGGCGACGCTGACGAGTTCGCCGACGGTCGCGCTGCTGCTGGGATCGGTCATCGCGACGCTGCTGACGTTTGCGCCGGTTGTGTGGCTGATGGTTCGCAAGGATGGTCAGACGCAGCGGCGCTGGCTGATCGCTGCCTTTCTCTTTTGCCTGTTCACGCTTTTTGGGCTGATGAACGGGTCGCTGCAGTATTCGCTGCACGCGATTCATGCCGATGCGCCGGCGCTGGCGTTTGGGGCGCTGGCGTGCTGTGCGCTGCTGGGCGCGAAACTGCAAGTAGGCAGTAGGCAGGAGGCAGTAAGCAGGGGTGACAGCACGGACGCGGAGCGAATCAAAACCGTGACCGGAGAGGGGGACCGGGGCAGCGGGCAGGATGCCCGCACTTCGGCCGGCGCAGAGGCCGGCGCTACCACGACGGCCGGCACGGAGGCCGGCGCTACCATGACGGCCGGCGCGGAGGCCGGCGCTACCCCGCATCTTGTTTTTGCGGTGACGGCGCTGCTGGCCAGTCTGTCGGTGTGGAGCAAGCAGCCGCTGGTGCTGCTGTTTGTCTCGCTGCCGCTGTACGTGCTCTTCACGCAAGGGCGGCGGCGCGCGCTGGTGTTCGCGCTGCATCTGCTGGTTGTGGGGCTGCTGACCAGTGCGGCGATGGTGCTGTGCTTCGGGCCGCTGAAGAGCCTCTACTTCTATATGTTCGTCGTGCCGGCGGGGCACCCGGTGCTGCTGCATTCGGCGCAAGATTTCTCGCGCGTGTTCTTCGCGTTGCTGAAGTACAGCGCGCCGGCGTTGCTCGCGTCGGCTCTGCTGGTGGGCCTGGCGTGGTGGAGGGAAACGCGCGAGGCACCCGGCGGTTCGCGCGGTTCAATCTTCCGTCTGGTCCCGGACAACGGCTGGCGTTTGTTTCTGCTGGCGGGCGCGTGCAATCTGCCGCTGAGTTTTCTCGGGATGGCGAAGTACGGCGGCGATCGCAACAGCGGAAGCTTCGCGGTCTATTTTCTATCGATCGGCGCATTGCTGTTAATCAAGCGCGCCTTGACGATCGATATTGCGGCACCAGACCACCAGGCCACCAGACACCAAAGTTGCGCTCAGTTCGCCGCCGCCGCTGTGCTGACGGGGCTGTGCGTGACGCAAGCGATCTTCAGCTACGCGGATTCGCGCCGGCCGGTGCCGATCTGGGCGAATCCAACGCAGGAAGCCTTCGATCTGACTCGCGCGTACCCGAAGCAGGTGTTCTTTCCGTGGAATCCGCTGGTGGGGATGCTGACGGACGGCAAGTACTACCACTTCGATTCGGCGGTGAACGACAGGCTGCTGGCGAAGTGGCCGATCAGCATGGAGGATTTCAAGAAGCATATTCCGGAGCAGTTTCAGATTGTGGCCTATCCGCCGGGCCATTGGCAAGACTCGAAGGCGGCGCTGGCGTACCTGCCCGAATTTCGCGAGCCCACTCCGGGTCCGACGTACTGGAAGTTCTTCAAGCGGCCGGGCGAACCGGGCTTGGTCGAAAAAAATGCGAAGCGTTGACATACGTTCAAGTTCGCGCTTTATATATGTATGGAGGGGTCTATATGAAAAGCGTTACGCGCTGACTTTCACGTAATTGTTGAAGCGCGCGCAAACGCTATATTTTGCTCTTCGTAGGAATTAGACGCACGGCTCGATGGTTTTCAGCACTCAGGACGCAGCACTCTTTTCTTCTCGGAGATCTCCCGTGATGACCAGCAAAGTTCGCCTGACAGTCGCGTTCTTTTTCATCTTGAATGTGGCGCTCTACGCAGCGCAGCCCGAGCGCCCCCTCACCCCTAACCCCTCTCCCTCGCGGGGGAGAGGGGAACCGGAGCGGCAGGTGCCGGAGAAAGTCGCGGCGGCGGTGGCGGCACTTGCGTCGGATTCCCGGCCGCAGGTGCTGATGGGGACGGAGAATGGGGCGATTTACGCATTGTTGCCCAACGGCTGCGAAATCATCGTGAAGGAAAAGCATAGTGCGCCGGTCGTGACGGTGCAGGCGTGGGTGCGCACGGGGGCGATCGACGAAGGCCAGTGGCTGGGTGCCGGCTTAAGCCATTTCTGCGAGCACATGCTGTTCAAAGGCACGGCCAAACGCGCGGCGGGCGTGATCGACCAGGATATTCGCGGAGCCGGCGGCGATGACAACGCGTACACGTCGTCTGAGCGCACCGTCTTTCATGTCACCAGCTCCGCCGACGGCTTCGACACTGCGTTCGATGTGCTCGGCGACCTGGTGATGAACTCGAATTTCCCGCCGGCGGAAACGACCAAGGAGCATGCGGTCGTCTACAAAGAGATCGAGCGTTACCAAGATAATCCCGATGCGGTGCTCTTCGAAAAATATGAGCAGACGCTATATCAGGAACATCCCTACCGCGTTCCCGTGCTCGGATATCCAGACCGATTCAAACGTGTGACGCGCGATGAAGTGTACGCGTACTATCAGCAGCGGTACTCGCCGCAATTGACGACGTTCATCACGGTCGGCGATTTCGACGCATCGGTGATTCTGCCCAAAATGGCGAAAGCGTTGGCGGGTTGGCAGCGCAAGAGCATCGCGCCGGTGGCGGTGACCGAAGAACCCGAACAGGTCGCGCCGCGGTCGGTGCAGATCAGCCATCCGCTGTGCGAAGTGCCGAAGCTGGTCATGGGATTTCCGAGCGTCTCAATCCGGCACCCCGATCTTTACGCGCTGGACGTGCTGGCCAGCATTCTCGGCGACGGGCGATCCAGCCGCATGTATCGCATCGTGAAAGACAAGCTGGGGCTGGTGACGGAGATCAGCGTCAGCGATTACACGCCGATGTACGCAGGGCACTTCGATGTTTCGGCGACGGTGGACTCCGGCAAGATCGAGGACGCGCAGAACGCGATCTTGAACGTGATTGAAGACGCGAAAGGCAAAAAGCCGAGCGATGAGGAACTCGACCGCGCCAAGCGCAAGGTTTACACGCAGCGCATTTTCGCGCAGATGACTGTGGACGGCGAAGCCAGCACGCTCGGCAGCGACTGGCAGAACACGGGCGACTTGGATTTTGCGAAGCATTATGCCGACCGCGTGCAACAGGTGACCGCCGAAGACGTGGTGCGCGTCGCAAAGAAATACCTGACGCGCGAAAAGCTGAACGTCGCGGTGCTACTGCCCGTGGTAGCGCCGGCCTCCGCGCCGGCCGGCAAGCACGCCGGAACCACCACGGCCGGCACGGAGGCCGGCGCTACCACGGCGGAACAGATTTCGCTGAAGGCCGAGTTGGACCTGCTGCGGCAGAATCCGGCGGTCGAAAAGGTGAACCTGCTGGAAAAGCAAGGGGTCTTCGAGGTGACGCTGAAGGCGTCGGGTTTGCGGCTGGTCGTCAAGGTGGATCATTCGCTGCCGGTGGTGAACGTGGCGATCGCGGCGCTGGGGGGAATGCGCTGGGAACCGGCGCCGACCGCGGGCGCGAGCAACATGCTTTCGGAGATGCTCGACCGCGGCACGGCCAAGCGCAGCAAGCAGCAGATCGCCGAGCAGGCCGAGGATTTGGGTTCCTCGCTGAGCACTTTCAGTGGGCGAAATTCGCTGGGCGTGACGGTCAGCGGCCTGAGTCGTGACGCGCAGAAGCTGATGGATCTGGCGAGCGACTGCGTGCTGCATCCCAGCTTCCCGCCGGAAGAGCTGGAGAAGCTGCGCGCGGACGTCTTGCAGGCGATCGCGCAGGAAGACGAGTCGATGTTTACGCTGAACAGCAAAATCCTGCGCCCGCTGTTGTATGGCGACAGCCCGTATGCGCGCCAGACGCTTGGCACGCCCGAGACGGTCAAGAAAATCACCGCCGAGGATTTGCGGAAGCTTCACGAGCAGTGGTTCCAGCCGGAAAACATGTCGATCGGCTTTGTCGGCGACATATCGGTGGCGGACGCGTTAAAGCTGACCAGCCAGTCTTTCGATGCGTTGAAGCCAGGGCATTTTAAGGCGCCGAGTGTCCCGCCGATATCGCAGCTCACCGGCGTGAAGAAGGGCGAGCAGGAGAAAGCGGACCTGACCGGCGCGGTGCTGACGATGGGCTTCCGCGGCGTGAATCTGCTCGACCCGGACCGGGAGAAGCTCGACCTGATCAGCGCGGTGCTCTCGGGCATTGGCGGGCGCTTGTACGTCACGCTGCGCGAAAAACAGAGTCTGGCGTACGCGGTGGGTTCGTACAACGATGCGGAGCTCGATGGCGGCGCGATGGTGTTTTACATCCAGACGGACGCGAAGTCGCTGGAGAAGTCCGAAACGGGGATGCTGGGTGAAGTGAAGAAGCTGCGCGACGAGCTGATCCCCGAAGCGGAGGTGAAGTCGGTCAAGAATTTCCTGGACGGGACCGAAGCTATCGAGCTGCAGAACCAGGGCGCGCTGGCGCAGCGGCTGGCGCTGTCCGAATTGTATGGCGAAGGGGCAGGGCGCATTTTCAGCCGGCGCGAGCGGCTGGCGAAAATCACGCCGGCGGACATCAAGGCGGCCGCGGAGAAATATCTGACGCCGGAGAAGTATGCGGAGGCGGTGCTGAAAGCGAAGTGAGGCTTGAGACCTGAGGCTTGAGGCTTGAGTGCCGCGGGCATGAGCGCGCAAGGCGCGTTGGAGAGCGCTTTCGCAGTGCGATGGTTGCGCTACTTGCCGATCAGCAGCGCGGCGAGCTTCGTGCGCGCGGCTTGCCAGGCGGCGGGGTCTTTCTCCCAACTGAACCAGGATTCGGCGAGAGGGCGGAGGATCTTGTCGGCCTCGTCGGATTTGCCGGCGCGTTCGAGCAGCGCGAGATATTCGAAGTCCTCGATGCCGTCGCGCAACGCTTTCAGGCGGATCGTCGGCGCAATGCCATCGTAGCCGATAGCGCGCGCGGGATAGACCAGCGAACCTTCGCCGTTGAAGACAATTCCTTTCTGGCCCTGCTGCGGCTTGCCGTTGCCATAGTACTTCGGGACGTCGGTCCACGGATCATCCGCATCGCCCCAGTACGACAGGCCGCCCCAATAAAGCAGGCCTTTCATGTGGCAGCGCCAGGCGATCGAAGCCGGCACTCGGTAATTCAGCAGCGGATAGTCGATGTGCCACCACGGCGTGGGCTTGCCCTGGCAGAGCGCGGTGTAGGTCCAGATTTGTTCGCCCAGTGCCTGGCGTTTGGCGGCGCTTTCCTGATCGTGCAGCGAGAAGAGCGGGACCCAGATGTCGATCGCGCCGTACAGATCGCCCCACGCGCTGTCGGCGCCGCCCATGCCGGGCTTGGTATACGTCTGTTCGACGACGAGAACCTTTACGACCGATTTTGCCTCGCGCACGGCGCGCCCCCACTTCTGAACGTAGGCGTAGTCGTCGGCGGTGTTGGGTTCATCCTTCAGATAGGTGAACAGAACAATGTTGGGGCGGTCGAGTTCCTTCGCGGCGGCGTCGAAGGCGGCGAGCCACGCGCGCAACTTATCGCCTTGCGCGACGGGGTCTTTGACGGCGCTGGAGGGATGCGGCGTCTGGATCGCGTTGACGTGATAGCGGTCGATGAAGTCGCGGAGCGATTTGATCTGTTCGCTGCTGATTTTGAACGAACCGTCAGGCTGCGCGGCCGGCGTCAGGAGTTTTGAGGATGGCACGGCGTTGAGGTGATGATCGGCGAGCAACTGCGAGCACTGTTCCTCGACGGCGGGCCAGTCGGCTTGCTCCGTGCCGGCCGGCAGGGACGCCGGCGCTACCGCTTTCGCGCGCTTCTGCAGGTAGCGTCTGAGCGCATGCGCGGGCGAGCCGAATTCGGAGAAGAGCGACGGCGTCGCAGGCAGAGTGAAATTCCACACGGTCAGCGAGACCGGAACATCAATGGGCTTTCCGTCGGCGGTTGTGACGCGATAGGTGCCGCTGTACTCGCCGGGGCGGGCGTCTTCGGGCACGAAGAGGTCCACCCAGAAGCCGTGCGTTTCGCTGGCGGGAAGGTCAAAGGGAACGGCGGCGATGCGCGCGCCGGTCAGCGTCTTTCCGGCGACGGGATGCTGAAATGGAATCAGCGGGTCGGGGTACCAGTCGGCCTTGAACGTCGCGTTGCGGTGCGTGCCGTTTTCGATTCGCACGGCGTGCTGGCGGTAGAGGCGTGCGGAGGATCCTTTGAGCGCACCGAGGGGGCCGCACAGGTCGCCCGCTTCGAGCTTGATGCCGGCGATGGGCGCATCGGAGCGCACCAGAATCTGGACGCTTTCCCATTCGTTGCGCGCGGCGCAGAGCTGAGCTGGCTTCAGCGGTTCGGGCGCATCGCCGCGAAGGACGTGGCGGGTGTCCGACACGGTCCAGACGTGGAGTTCAGCGGCGGTCGCAGTAGCGATGAAGCTCGCAACTAAAAGGAGCAGGACGGGGAGAAACGGCGCTCGCTGGTGGAAAGCTATGGGGTTCATAGGTTGGCCCTCAGATGAAATCATATACACCGGAACAGAGAGCGGGAGCGAGTGGCACGCAATCCGGGAGGATTGCGCCACTTGTTGCTCTCGACGGGCGGCGTGTTCTTCCGCTTTTCCTTGGTGCGGGCGCGGCATAGACTTTTAACTCTATTTTGAAAGGCAACAGCGGCGCGATCCACGAGGGTTGCGTTACGGCGGACGGAGGCTCTCGAATGGCTGCGCTCAAGACCGGCTCCCGCAAGATCAAACTTAAAAGCAAGCGCCAGAAGCCGGTGCGGAAGAAGACATCGCGCGTGGCCGTGCCGAAGATGGGCGCGACACTTTACCGCGGCCTGCTCGACAATCTGGCGCAGAAGAGCTACTGCACGGATCTGGCGGGGCGGGTGGTGTATGCGAACCGGCAGTATTGCCGGGACATCGGCAAGCCGCTCAACGCGATCATAGGAAAGACGGCGTACGATTTTTTCCCGAAGGAGCTGGCAGACAAATACAGCAACGACGACCAGCGCGTGATCCACTCGGGCCGCGTGCTGGACGTGCAGGAGATCCATCGGCCGAAAAACAAGCCGGCGATTTACGTGCGTGTGATCAAGGCGCCGCTGTGCAACGCCAAGGGGCAGATCGTGGGCGTGCACGGGACGTATTGGGATGTGACACACGAGCGCGAATCCGCGGCGCAGGTTACCGAGCAGGCCTATCTGCTCACGACCATGCTCGAAACGCTGCCTGATCATGTCTACTTCAAGGATCTGCAAGGCCGGTTTTTGCGCGTCAGCCGGGCGGAGGCGCGGGATCTGGGGCTGAGCGATCCGGAGCAGATGATCGGCAAGACGGATTTCGATTTCTTCCGACCGGAAGAGGCGGAGCGCTTCCGGGCCGAAGAGCAGGAGATCGCTCGCACGGGCAAGCCGCTGGTGAACAAAGAGGAGCCCAAGACCTATCCGGACGGGCACTACGGCTGGACGACGACAACGAAGATGCCGGTGCGCGACGACACGGGGCGGGTCACCGGGATTTTCGGCGTGTCGCACGACATCACGCCGCGCAAGGAGAGCGAGGAACGGCTGGCTCAGCAGAACTATTTCGTTTCAACGCTGCTGGCCACGGTGCCCGATTACATTTTCTTCAAGGACATGCAAAGCCGGTTCATCCTGACCAGCCACGCTCACGCGCGGCTGATGGGCTTGACCGATCCGGCTCAAGCGGTGGGCAAAACCGATTTCGATTTTTTCCCGAAGGAGCAGTCGGAGCAGTTTGCGCGGGACGAGCAGGAGATCATGCGCACGGGGCGTTCGATCATCGCGCAGGAGGAGAAGGCGCACGCGCCGAACGGATCGCTGGTGCATTTGTCCACGACCAAGCTTCCGCTGCGGGATTCGGCCGGAAAAATTATTGGCACGCTGGGCGTCTCCCGGGACATCACCGACCGCAAGCGTTCCGAAGAATTGCTGTACCGCCGGGCGTTCTACGATCCGTTGACGGAACTTCCGAATCGCGCGCTGTTCATGGACCGCTTGACGCATCTGTTCCGCCGCGCGCAGCGCCATCCGGAAAAATCGTTCGCCGTTTTGTTCCTGGATCTGGACCGCTTTAAGGCAGTGAACGACAGCCTGGGCCACGAAGCGGGCGATTCGCTGCTGATCGCGTCCGCTCAACGGATCGAACAGTGCGTCCGTCCGGGCGACACGGTGGCGCGGCTGGGCGGGGACGAGTTCACGGTGCTGCTGGAGGAAGTCCGCGACGTGGCCGAAGCGGTGCGGGTCTCCGAGCGGGTTCTGGCTTCGCTGTCGCAGGCGGTGCGCATCGCCGGCACGGAAGTCTTCAGCACGGCAAGCATCGGCATTGCGTTGAGCACCAGCGGCTACGAGAAGCCGGAGGACATTCTGCGCGATGCCGACACGGCGATGTACGGCGCGAAGGCTCACGGCAAGGCGCGCTACGAAGTCTTCGACACGTCGATGCACGATCGCGCGGTGGTGCTGCTGGAGAGCGAGACGAGTCTGCGGCATGCGCTGGAGCGCAATGAGTTCCGCGTGTACTACCAGCCGATCGTGCGGCTGACGGACAAGAAAGTGCTGGGATTCGAGGCTCTGGCGCGCTGGCAGCATCCCAAGCGCGGCCTGCTGCTGCCGGAGCAGTTCATACCCATTGCCGAAGAAGTGAACTTGATGGGCACCATCGGCCTGTGGGTGTTGCGCGAAGCCTGCCGGCAGACGCACCAATGGCACGAGCAGTATCCTAGCGATCCCTTGATTCGCATCTCCGTGAATATTTCGAGCAAGCAGCTTCGCGAGCGCGGGTTCGCTCAGCAGGTGCGCTGGACGCTGCAGAGCACGGGACTGGACCCGAAAGCGCTGACTCTGGAGGTGACGGAGCAGACGCTGGTCGAAGGGCTGCAAGGCACGGCGGCGATGCTGGCGCAGCTTCGCGAACTGGCGGTGCAGGTGTACATCGACAATTTCGGCACCGGTTATTCGCTGATGCAGCATCTCAGCGATTACCCGGTGGACATGCTGAAGGTGGACCGTTCGCTGGTGAAGAAAGTCGGCACCGACGAAGTTCACGAGGAGGTCTTGCGCACGATCATGCATCTGGCTCAAAGCCTGGGCATCAAGGTCTCAGCGCAAGGCGTGGAGACGCAGGAGCAGATGGATCGCCTGATGGAATTGAATTGCGGGTCGGCGCAGGGCTTCCTGTTTTCTCAGGCGCTGGATGCGCAGACCGCGGAGAAACTGCTGGCCAGCGGGGGAGTGTGGAACGGCAGTAGCCAGTAGCCAGTAGCCAGGAGGCGGAGGCAGGAGGCAGGACGCGGGGGACAGGCGGATGACGATGAAAGTTCTCCTGTCGATCGTGCTTCTGGGGCTTGCGATCGCCGTACACTGCTTCCGATTTCATTATTTCGTAAGGCTGGATGAGCGCTTCTACAGTTGGGGGAAGAGCGATCCGTTTTACGGAATCGTCCCCGACCAGGAGGTCGATCTTGGCATCGTGTTTCGTTTCGTTGTTTCGCTAGTGGCAATTCTTGCGGTGGCGCTGATCTGGATTTTCGGGTAGGCGCGCGTGGTTGAAAATCAACCACTGGGTGGTTGAATTTCAACCGGCAACTCGTGAATATGCTAGCAGAACGCCCGCGTTTGTGGGTTCGCGGTTTGGGCCTCAGGCAGTCCACAACGCGGAAATGGGCAGGGCGTGCAAGTTGGCGGCGAAGGGGATCGACTCCGCGCCGGTGTACAGAACGACGCCGCGATGGAACTTCCGTTTCGTTTCCTCGGCGAAGGCTTTGAGCCATCTGAAATCTTCGGATTTCACGCTAGCGGCGGCTTTTACTTCGATCGCGACAAGACGTCCCGCCCCGTCCTCCAGAATGACATCGATTTCCTGCCCGGTCTGTGTCCGGTAGAAGTACATCCGCGGCTGCGTTTTGCTCCAGCCGATCTGCTTGCGCAGTTCCATGATGACGAAGTTCTCGAGGACGGCGCCCTTGAGGCCGGCGTCCAGTTCAAAGCGCTCTTCGGTGAGATCGAGCAAGTTCGCCAGCAATCCGGTATCGGCCAGCAGCAGTTTCGGCGATTTAACGAGCCGATGACTCAAGTTTCCCGACCAGGGTCGCAGCACCTGTACCAGGAAAGTGGCTTGCAGCAGCGACAGGTAGCGCTTGAGCGTGCTCTGCGGCAGGTTGCTGCTTCGCGACAGTTCGGCGAAGTTTTGGAGAGCCGTTGCACGCGCGGCGAGCAGGGAGAGCAGTCTGGGCATTTCGGTCAGGCCTTCGATGTTCGCCAAGTCCCGCACGTCTCGCTGCAGAATGCTGGTTATATACGAGCGGAACCAGGTCTTGAGGCGCTGGCCGTCCGCGCGCTTCAGATTCTCGGGAAATCCGCCTCTCAACACTCTGGCGAAGAGGGCGGAGTGTCCCTCGGGCTTCTGGAACGGAAGGGGCTTCATGGCAAAGGCCGCATCGATGAAGTGGTCTCGCACGCCGGCGATTTCGCCTTGCGAGAAAGGCCAGAGCGTGAGGATTTCCATGCGGCCCGCCAGCGACTCCGAAAGCCGCGACAGCAACAGGATGTTCGCCGAGCCGGTGAGCAGGAAGCGGCCGGGGCGGTGGTTCTTGTCCACGTCGGCCTTGATCGCCACGAACAGTTCCGGCGCGCGCTGGATTTCGTCCAGAATGACGGGGCCTTGCAGGCCAGCGAGGAACCCCGTTGGGTCGGCCTTGATCGCCGACAGCACGCCCGGATCGTCCAGCGTGAGGTAGCGAGCGGGGTGTTTCTCCGAAATGAGGCTTTGGGCTAAGGTGGTTTTTCCGGTCTGCCGCGCGCCGTTGAGGAGCACGACGGGAGTGTCGGCCAGCGCCGAGAGCAATTCGCTTGTCAGATTCCGCGTCAGCATGGACGAAAAATAACCGATTTGTGGTTGTATTTCAACCATTGAATGGTTGATTTTCAACCATTAACCGGTTGAATTTCAACCGTAGACCGGTTTGTTTCTGGCCACCAGCGCTCCCGTGGAGGAGCGCTGGTTTGGCATGTTGCCGCAGAAAGCCGAATACTTTCCTAACGACAATTGCAACTGCTGTATCCATAATATGTTATGCTTACTTCCAATTCGCTAAATAATGCTTGACTGTGGCGAATATCGTCCTAATATAGCGCGTACATTCTAGGGCGCGTTCTGCGTCCGATCCAATCACAATCCGCCCTGCGGGGCGGCCGGCGCCTGCGCTGGGCCAGGCGACCGCTACGGGGAACTTTGCGCGGGCCCATCCGCGCCAAGGTTGGGGGAATACGTATGTCCAGTGCGGAGAACCGGACAGGGGCGGCAAGCGGGAGCAATGGGCGGGAGTGCATGCGTGCGCAGGAGGTCGCGCGGAAGCTGGGCATCTCGCACAACCTGGTTTTGCGACTGCTGCGCGACGGGAAACTGCCGGGGTTCAAGATCGGCCGCGTGTGGCTTATTCGCAGGGATCACCTGGAACAATATCTGGACCGGCTCATGCGTGCAGTGCGGCCCGATGCGTTGGAATGATCGGGGCCGTGTGCGTTCCGGGACGCACATGGATCACATCTGTCACATGTGTCACACCTGCCACATGTGTCACATGTGTCACATGGATCACATGGAGGCACCGGAACGCACTTCAATCACATCTATGTAAAAAATCGAAATTTGGATTGCTTTATACATAGAACAAAATTGGAGGCAACACGCATGAACACTCTTTTGGAAGGACTGGACGCCAAGCGGCGCGCGATCTTTGCGACGCGCAAGCTTCACGCGGATCCTGGCGAACTGCTTTACCCTCGGCAGGCGGCGGTCGAGATGCTGAACGAGTTCCGTTCGATTGCCCGGCAACTGGCGCCGAAAGATCGCAGCACGCAGGATGACCTGGTACAGGAAATGGCGATGGCGGCGCTGCTGTTGCGGCAACCGCAAACGCGCTCCACGTTCCGCTTCATCGCAGCCTGGCACGCGCAGAACTATCTGGTCTGGTGGTACCGGCCGATGCGCAAGAGCAAGCAGAAGGACGATTTCGCTGAGGAACCGGAGCCGACATCGCTGGAGCTGGATCGGTGCGCGGAGGCGATCAACGTCCTGGCGGCGAGCTAACGCTTCGGGCGCCCCATTCGGGGCTTTCATTTGTTACGGGGCGTTCTCCAGGGGTTCCGCTTCGCTCCACCCCTGGCTATTAACGGTTGCCCCATTCGGGGCGAGCGACAGCACGAGGCGCGCGCTTATTCACTCGGTGCGAGCCTCGCGGGTATCGGCCGCTTCACACGTCACTCGTGTCACTCGTCACCTGAGAAGGAGGTGTAGCCATGCACATTGAAGAGGCCGCCATGCCGGAGGTGCGGCCGGCGGGAGAGCGGATCGCTCGGGTGGAGGCGCAGTTGGAAGCTCTGGTGACGACGACGCGCGAGATTCACGCTCACATGCGCCAGCACGCGGGGCTGCAGCAGCGGTACTGCGAGTTGACGGAGAAGCGCATGCGGATGCTGGAACAGTCGGCGGAGCGCACGAAGATGCACCTGAAGTGGATGAAGGCGATCTGGCTGGCGGTGCAAGGCGCGGTGCTAGGATGGCTGGGGTTGAGGTAAGCAAGTTAAAAGTCAAAAGAAAGAAGGAAAAAGAAGAAGAACAAGAAGCGACTGCGATCGAGGGATACGGAGATGAGTGCTTATCTGGTCGACTCTTTTACCAGTGCTAACAGTCGCGCCATTTCAGGCGTGCGGGCGTACCGGATGCCGGAACTGTTCGTGTTCCATCTGCATGTAACCTTCAAACGGCGTGGGGCAGGCGGGCACGGAGGCCCGCCCCACAGTCGCGGCAACACGCGCGGCAGGGCGAGGCGCAATACCTATGTGTATGAAGTGTTATATGCGGATATGGACAAGTACTACTTCCGCTGGAAGAACGCGCTGTCGAAGGGGCGCTTCTATAGAGGGGTGTTCAAGCCGCATTACGACTACGTTTCGAAATACTAAGGGGTGAGTGGTGGAGTGGTGTCTGGTGTCTGGTAGTCTGGTAGTCTGGTAGTCTGGTGGTCTGGTGGTCTGGTGGCTGGTGGTCTGGCAACGAAGAGGAGGAGTGGCGATGGTTCTGTCGATCCTAGGCAAGCTGGGCGGGCGGAAGTTTTTGATGGCGGTGTTTGGCGCGGTGGCAATCGGGCTGCATAGCTGGCTGGGGCTTGAAGAGGCATCCATCCTGGCTCTGGGCGGCGTGGTCGCGGCGTACGTGTTCGGGCAGGGCGTGGCGGACGGGTTCTCGGGCGGAGCGACAAGCACGGTGGCGAAGACGGAGTGAGAACCTTTGAACCGCAAAGACGCAAAGGCTCAAAGAAGGAACCTCAGTCATGTTCCTCTTTGCGTCTTCGCGCCTTAGCGGTTAGCAGAAGAGGAAGCATCCATGAGCTGGGGACCATTCATTGCGCTGCTGCTCAAGGCGCTGCCGGACATTCTGTTTCTGTGGCGGCGGCGCGTTGAGCGCGGCGATCGGGAGGCGATTCATGAAGATGTTCAGGAATTTCGCGCGGCGCTCTTTGACGCCTCGCGCACCGGCGACTCGCCCGTCCCCCAGGCCGCGGATTCAGCGTCGCCTGGCGGCGGGAATCTTGATCGCGCTGCTGAGTTGCTTGAGCGGCGGGTGCGCGAGGCGCGTCAGCTACGTCAACAGCGATCACCAATTGGTGCGGCTTGAGGCCGGCCAGCCCGCGCCGCACGCCGGCGTTTTGATGAGCGAAGGGTACTTGTCGGAGATCTATGAGGCGCTGGGGAAGTGACGGAAGGGTTCAGGGTTCGGGGTTCAGGGTTTGGAGTTTCGCGGGAACGGATTAGAACATGTGGCCGAGCAGATCATTCACTGAACCCTGACCCCTGGACCCAGAACCCTAAGTTCGGCACGGTTTTTGGGACACATGAAGAAGAAGTCGGCTTGTTCGTCCTATGAGCAGTATTTGCTCGAACAAAAGGAAGCGCAACCATGATTCGATCGACGCGTCGTGCCGCGACGGCAGGTTTGTTGGGCGTTTTCGGTGCAGTGTTTGCCTTTTCGGTAGCGCTCGCGACCACTCCGGAAATGAAGAGCGTCGTGGTCGCGCCGCGCAGCGTCGGCACGAATCTACGCATTTCCAACCCATTCCTGCTGCCTGGCGTTGACCCGCAATTTCCCAATGGCGGCGATGTGAGTGCCGATCCGAAAGGCTTTGACCTGGGCGATGCGCTCGCCGGTTCGCAGGTGATGCGCTTCCTCACCGCTCTGGGCGGCGTGCAGCCGTACATTTTCACGTCGGACAACCTCAGCGGCACGGGGCTGACGCTCGAGGAGTCCGGGCGCGTTTTCGGCACGCCCGTGGGAACTCTGCCGGTTGCGTTTACGGCAAGAGTGGTAGACGCGTCGAGCACGGCGCGCAGCGGGTATTTCCGGCTGGGGCGGCAAGTTCTGGCGCCGGGCGTGTTGCGGTTCGCTCAAGACCGCTTGTCGCAAGCTCAGGTCGGGCAAGATTACTTTACTAATGTGGAGGTACTCGGCGCAAAGCCCGCCGACGTGTTCTTCAGCGTGGCGGCCGGCAGCGTGAAGTTTAACGGCACGGCGATCGGCAATCTGGAGACGGCCGGGCTGACCCTTTTTGATGACGGGACGATCGCCGGGCGGCCTCTGGCCAGCGGCACGCTGCTCTTTACGGCTCACGCGGCGACCAAGACGGCCGTGGCGCGCAGCCGCGATGGGTCGCAGATCGACCAGCCGCTGAGCCTGCAGATTGCGGAGCAGGAGAGCGTGCAATCGCTGCTGGCGACGACGCTCGCCGGCATTCGCGGGAACTTCGGTACTGGGAGCCGGAGTTTCGCGAGCTTCTTCTTCCTGATCGACACGGATGGTTTGGCGAACACGGACTTCGCAAACACGCCGTTTACTTTCCGCGTCGGGGGAACGGAGTTCTTCACAACGCTGGACGCATCCGGTCAGTCGCGCAGCGGGAAGGTTCTCGTGGCGCTGGACGCCCTGGGCGGTGGGCTGAAAGTAACATTGCTTGACGCGGATTGGGGCCTGTTGCTGGGCGAGAACAACCTGGTGAATCGCGGCCAGATCACAACCGTCGTCGGTGTTGAGCTGGGAACGACGTTCCTAGGCACGGAGGCGCTGCAGTTCGATGTTCGCGCTAGCAGTAGAAGATTTCAGCTTACCTACAAGCTAGGCAAGCAGCGGCAATTGGGCGGGCTGTTCCAGATGGTTGCATTGAGCGCGGTGGATTTCTCGGATGGCAGCGCCTTCGCAGTGAAATTCCTGGCGTCGCACGTGAAGGGGCGATCCAACGTCGAGTTCGGGTACGGCACGAGCGCGACCGTGCACATCGGCCCGGGATTCCATGAGACGGTGCCTCTGCGCAAAGGCCGCGGGAAGTTCGCGGCGCCCGGAATCCGCAGCCTGATCGTCAACCCCAAGACAAAGGTCGGCGTGCTGACGACGTTCGATCTGCCCACGGCGCAAACGGGGATACCGCTCGGCAGTTCGGGCAAGGCGGCGACGTTCCTGCTAGGATTGGATTTGAACACGACCTCGACCTTCTTCCAGGGCGACGCGTCGAGAGTGATCTTCCCGGTGACATTCGGAAGGTAACAGAAGGCTTGAGGCTTGAAGCTTGAGACTTGAGACCTGAGGCTTGAGTGCTTGTCGTTTGCTAGAGCACTCAGGACGCAGTGCCGGCATTTTCATTTCGTAGTTTCGTTTACCCACAACAAGAAAATCGCAAGGGAGGACATATGCCACGCGGAAAGCCGCGCGAGGGCGCGTTGTCGTTTGTATCGACGGATGAGTTGATGGGGGAACTCAAGCGGCGGAGTCTGGGATGCTTGATCGTATGCGTGCGGGCGGAGGAGCGGGGCGATGCCTGGCGCTATAGCCTGCGCGGGTCGCCGGTGCTGCTGGGGGCGATGAGCGCGGCGCTGTCGATGGAGATCCAGCGTTCGCTAGGAAGAGAAGGCGAAAACGTTGGGAGCCGTGCCTAGGTGGGCTTGAGGCTTGAAACATGAGGCTTAAGATTGGAGGCTTCGCCGATGTTATTGGATGAGAGTGCGAGCGGGGAAGCATCCTTGGCGATGCCCGTTCCGCACGAAGGACAGAAGAAGGTTCTGAATCTTCCGGCGCGCTATCGCGTGGCGGTGTGCGGCCGGCGGTTTGGAAAGACCGTCGCAGCGGCGATCGCCGCGGTGACGCACTGCGAAGAAGCGCGGACGCGCCAGCGCGTGTGGTGGATCGCTCCTGTCCAGGCGCAGGCGGACCTGGTGGAACGCGAGATTGCGTACTGGCTGGACCTGCGGGCGAAGGAAGAGGAGGAGAAGGAAAAGCAGGAGAAGAAAGATAGCATTGCAGGAGACGCGAAAGAGAAGAAGACGAAGAAGGTGAGTGAAATGACAGAGGAAGAGCGGAAAGAAGTGAAGCACTGGCGCTGGGTATACCGGAAGAGCGAGCATACTCTGGAGCATGTGCGGAGCGGGTCGCGGATCGAGTTCCATAGCGCTCACGTGCCCGACCGGTTGCGCGGCGCGGGACTGGAGCTGGTGGTGATCGACGAGGCGGCGGACATCACCGAGGACACGTGGAAGATGGTGGTGAAGCCGATGCTGTTGGAGGGGCGCGGGAAGGCGTTCATCATCGGCACGCCGCGCGGAACTCGGCACTGGCTGCATCGCGTGTTCATGACTGGGCAGCGGGGCGAAAGCAACTATGCGTCGATAAGGCTGCCGACGAGCCAGAACCCTAGGATTGACGCCAAAGAGCTTGAGGAATACAAGGCGGACATGACCGAGGAGGAATTCCGGCAGGAGTTCGAGGCGGAATTCATTGACGGCGTGAATGCGGCGTTTACGAAGATCGATGAGGCGGTTTCGGGCGAGGTGAGAGCGAAGGGTGAGCGCGGAGAATTCTACATTACCGGCATCGACCTGGGGCAGCGGAAGAACTTCACGGTGCTGTGCAGCTTGAACTGCCAGCGCGAACGGGTGGAGGGATTCGACCGCTTCAATAAGCTGGATTGGGACGTTCAATGCCGGCGGATTAAAGCGCACCTGGATGCATTCCCGGGCGCGTGCATGGTGGACGCGACGGGCGTTGGCGGATCGGTGTGCGAGCAGCTTGAGAAGACGCTAGGATTAACGTTGCACCGTTTCACTTTCACGCAGCCGAGCCGGCAGGAGATGCTGGGCGCGTTGCAGGTGGCGTTTGCGCATGAGCAGATCAAGCTGGCAAAGGTGCCGATGCTTTTGGAGGAGCTGCGCGGATTTACTTTGCTAGAGAAGACTGATCCTAATGGAACGACGCGGGCGCGCTATGGAGCTCCGGAAGGCGAGCACGACGACTGCGTGATGGCTCTGGGTCTGGCGTGGTGGGGTTTGCGCAAGAAGGGGCTGTGGGGCGGGGTGAGGGGGAATCCGCTGCGGGACGGGATGTTTGCGTGATTTGTCCGTTGTCCGTGGTCAGTTGTCAGTTGTTGCGGAATGCGAGCGGGTGAAGAGAATGAGAACATGGCGTCGATATCCGAATTGAAAGAGCGGCTTCAATACGTGTTCTGGGCGTGCGCGGGTGCGGTGGTGATTGGCGTAACGCTGCCGACGGTGTTGACGTGTTGGAATTGCGGAGAGCGGGGGATATTCGGGGATCATGAGGCGGCCGCGCTGAGCGCTATGCAGTTGGCGGAGGATTGGTTTGGATTGCAGGTCGCGGCGACGTTATTTTGCGGGCCGGGAGCGGTGATCCTGGCACTGCTGTTGTTTTTTCCGTGCCGGCGCTTGGCGAAAAAAGCGGGAGCTACGCTGCGAAATGTCGCTTGGTGCGGAGTGCTGGTCGGAACTGTGATGGGTTTTCTCAATCTTCCGGGTTGGGCGGTGGGATTTATTCTACCTGCGTCTGGACGGCACCCTGTAGAGATTCGGGTGTTGCTGTTGTTCTTGATTTCTGGCGCGTCGTGCGGGGCTTGGATTGCGTGGCAGGCTTGGCGCGCGGAACATCCGGGAGAGAGGTTCTTTCCTAGATATTCGCTGATGACGTTGATCCTATTTGTTTTTGCGTGGGGTCTTTTGTTGGCTATTTTTGCGCCGAAGTAACATCAATTCAAGTCTGCCCTTTCAGGGCGACGAAACGCAAGACGCCGGGTTACCCAGGGCGGCGGCCGCGCTGCGGCCTTGCCCTGGGCTTTCATAGGTAGGCCCTTCAGGCCAAACAGCGCCGGCATCAGGACACGGCTGAGGCTCGGGTGTCGATGTGCCTTTCGGATAATGAACACTTTTGAGGAGATGCAAATGTCTGACAACAATTTTTTGGCGCGGTTGGGCGCGCGGCGGCCGGGGCTGGATTCACTGGAGCCGGGGTGGCGGCTGGTGGAGGACGTGCTGGCGGGGCGCATCAAGCGGCGGAGTGCGGACGGATGGTACAGCCCGTACTTGCCGAAGGGGCGGCTGGAGCCGGCGGGCGAGTACAGTTTGCGCATGGAGTTGACGCCGTTCTTCGCTCAGACGCCGCAGCTTTTGGCGTCGCGGCTGGGGGCGCTCTTTAAGACGAAGGTGCAGGTGGAAATTGCGGGGGACGGGGAGACGGGGGGACGGGGAGACGGGGGGAACAGCGAGGAGGCAGGCGGCGGGAGGCAGGAGGCAGGAGTTGCGCGCGCCGCTCGTCGCACGACAGAGCAGTCTGCAACCCATAATCGCTTCGCGCGGTTCTTGCAAGAGGCGGGGCGGCGGCATACTTCGTTTGAGGATATTGCGGTGCAGGCGGCGTGTCTGGCTCAAACGCACGGGTTTTGCGCAGCGCTGATCGATCGCGACCCGCTGCCGGATGTCATCCTAGGCACGAAGGCGGGCACGGAGGCCCGCCCTAATGTTTCGCAGGCGGAGGCGGCGGCGCTGAATATAGGGAGACCATATATTGCGTTGTATAGCGCTCCCGAAATTCTGGACTGGGACTATGGCACAGACGGGCTGCTGGCGTGGGTGAAGTTCGGCGAGGAGGAACTCTGGCGGCCGCGCTGGGACGCTCCAGCGGAGCGCGTGCGCGTGTACCGCATTGTGGACCGGACGCACATTCGCGTGTATAGAGTGAAGGATCAGACGTCTCGCGGTGAACGCGAAGCTATCGTCTGTGCCGAGGAGCCGGTCGCTCACGGGTTCAACAGTGTGCCGGTGGCATTCCTGCATCCGTTTCCGGGGCCGGATGGGATCGGGCGGTCGATGCTGCTGCGGTCTGCGGAAGCGGATATCGCGGCGGCGCGTGTGCTCAGCGACTTGGTGTGGGATTTGTTTTTGCTAGGAAATCCGATCCTGACGCTGAAGACGGGACGCAAGGATGAAGATTTGGCGCAGCTCGGGTTGGGCGCGACACGGTACATTCCGCTGCGCAACGGGCGGCCGGGCGAGGAGAATCCGGAGACGCTGGAGTTCGTGCAGCTTGATCCAACGGGAATCGAACTGCTCTTCCGGGCGCATACGCTGTTTGCCGGCCAGGCGCGCGCGGCGTCCGGAGCCGAGGAGGCGGCGGCGGTGCCGCGGCAGCAGACCGGGATCGCTCAGGCCTGGCGCTTCAAGACCGGCGAGGAGCGGGTGCTCTTCATGCTGGCTCGCGCGCTGGAGCCGTTCCTGACGCGATGCCTGGAGCTTGCGAGCGAGGCGCTTGCGGTCCAATCCAGCAGTGGCACGCACGGAGCTGATCGTAGCACGCTGGCGGTGCGGCTGCCGGAGAGTTTCGATGTGACGGCTCCGGGCGAAACGCTGGATTCGGCGGAGAAGCTGCTCGGGTTGGCGGAGCAGTTCGGGCAGACGGAGCTGGCGAAGGCGGCGCTGGCGCGGGTCGAGGCGTCGCTGGGCGTGCTGCCGGCGAGCACGCGGGAGGCTCTGCGGAGAGAGCGCGAGGCGCTCAGTTTGAAATGATGAATGCGGAATGACTAACTGAAAATGATGAATGCGGAATGATGAATGATGAATATGGCTGGTAATGGCGTGTGCATCATCAGCCTTATTCCGCATTCATCATTCATCATTCATCATTCCGTTGTCATTCATCATTCGAATACCTACTTCGACTTCTAGCGTGGCCCAGCTTGGCGCGCGCGGGTCTGCGCGGACGACGCGGCAGGTGAGGGGTGCGCGTTGTTCAAGCAGGGCGAAGATGTGGTGGTTGCGGGCGCGGGGGACGTAGCCGAGGGTTCGGCCGAAAAGCATGATGCGGACGGCGGAATGTTCTTCAGCACGCAAGGTCAGCAGCGCTCTGGGCGCGAGTTCTTCAACGAGAGCAGGGTCAGCGTCATTCTGAAATCCTGCGACGAAAAAGCGGTCGAGGTGGAACTCGCGCGCGGGGGCGTTTTGCGCGGAGACGCGCGAGTTGAGGAATGGCAGGGCGGGCAGGAAGGCGAGAAATCCGCGGCGCGTGGTCGTCATCGTTGATCTCCAGAACTGCTATTGAATACACCAGGTGACAGCAAGAACGCAAGCCCGGCTGAAGCCGGCTGAGTGGGCAGGCTAGACAGCCTGACCCACCACCTGAAGGTGGTGGCAAGCAACGGCCAGAAGCCGGCTGAAGCCGGCTGGACATTCGATACTCCGGAGACAGTTCCGGAATGCATAAAGTCTCGTCGCGGACGCGGTCCGCGAGAAAGGACACTAGGATGACAATAGACACGTGGGTCTATCGGCCGACTCAGGATGGGAAGTTCGCGGTCGGGTACTTCAGATCAAACGGCGAGTTCTTCACGGATTCGACGCATGATACTCGGGTGGCGGCTCGGTCCGCGTGCGCGGCGCTCAGCGTGGGCCCGTGGCTATACCGTCTTGCCGACGACGGGGTTCATTACAGCGTCGGATACTATGATCCTCACGGACAGTGGGTTGAAGACTGCGCGACGCAAACGCGCGAGCTGGCGCGAACGGCGATTGCGGCGCTCGCGGCGCCGGTGAGTTCCAATGTTTCGGACATGATTCCGGCGACAAACGGCGCGGACGGCATTCACGGACTGGCGCCGACGCCGGCTTGCTATGAAGGCTATGGGAACCGGAAGTATTTGGCGAGCGACGGGCAATGGTACTTGAACGGGCATTTCCCCGGGCCGTTCATGGGCTCGATGCCGCCCTTTGGCACTCCGACGGCCGGCGACGCGTACTTCGATCCGTCGAGCGGGAATCTGTATGTCTTTGATGGGTCCAACTGGAAGACGTTTGCGCCAAGTGTGTAGTTGGTACTTGGTGAGTGGTACTTGGTACTTGGTGAGTGGTGAGTGGTGAGTGGTGAGTGGTGAGTGGTGAGTGGTGAGTGGTGAGTGGTGTCAGTTGTTCGCAAATACGCAAGTTGTGCGCTTAACCAAAACCAATGTAGCTAGGAAAGGAGGAAAGAGGATGGCGGAGGAGAATGTGGCGGGGGCGGGGCCGCCGGGAGGGAACGAGGCGGGGACGGGAGCGGAGGCGGCGCGACCGGAGAGTGTGGAAGTGGAGCAGTGGCGGGGGCGCGCGGAGCAGGCGGAGCGCGAGCTGGCTCTGCGGCGGGCGGTGCAGGAAGTCGATTGGTTCGATGCGGAGGATGCGTTTCGCGAACTGTCGCGGCGCGCGGAACGCGATGCGAGCGGCAACTGGCAGATCGTGATGTCGCGGCGTGGCGGCGAGAGCAAACGGCTGACGCCGTCCGAGGCGACTCGCGAGCTGGCTCAACGCAAGCCGCACTGGGTGCGCGCTCGCGTGCTGGGTGGGACAGGCGCGGGCGGCGGGACGAGCGTGCCGGTGGGAAGCAGTGTGAGCTATGCCGAGCTGCTGAGGCCCGAGAACGCGGCTCGGCTGCAAGAGTATGTGCACGACCGGCCGGAGGAATTGGAGCGGCTGAGGCAAGCGCATTTCAACGGCAAATGATGAACGCGGAATGATGAATGATGAATATGGCTGAAGGGCAGCCAGATAGGTTCATCGTTCATCCGCATTCATCATTCAGAATTCATCATTCATCATTCAAAGAAAGGGGAGAGCATGAGTTATTCGGTGGTTGGGAATTTCACGTTCGATCCGCAGTTGGCGAGCGAGTATTCGAGCGCAGCGTTTGCGGAGAATGTGCAGCTTCTGGACCAGGCGTTGGGCGTGGTGAAGACGATTTCGGCGGGCGGGTACCAGGGCAGCCTGGGCGGCGGCGGGCAGTTCATCGAGATGCCGTACTTCAACCAGATCGGCGGGCTGATCGCGCGGCGCGATTTGACCAGCGTGGCGACGCCGTCGGATATGGACATCACGGGCGCGTCGGACAAGGCGGTGATCCTGCGCCGGCGCGCGGGTCCGGTGAAGTTCACGGAAGACCTTTTCATCCGCGGGCTGCGGCGTGAATCGGTCGAGCAGGAAGTGGGCCGTCAGATCGGGAGCATGGCGGCGGTGGAGATCCGCCAGCGGCTGTTGCAGGTCGCGGTCGGCGCTCTGAGCAGCTTGGATATTCCCACCTCGGGCGCTCACACGCACGACGTTTACGCGGCCTCGGGGACGAAGGCGAAGCTGACGCTGGCGAGCCTGTACGAGACGCGCATGAAGCTGGGCGATGCCTACAACCGGCTGACGACCGTGGTGTGCCACAGCGAAGCTCTGGCGGACCTGGTGACGGATTGCATCGGCAACTATGTGGTCGAGAACGTGGGCGGCTTCACGGTGGTGACCGGCTTGCCGCAGGCGTTCGGGATGCGCATCGTTGTGGTGGACGATCCTAGCTTGAAGGAAAGCAACGGAGAGAACTTCAAGAAGTATCGCACGCTGCTGCTGGGCCCGAGCGCGCTAGGATTGATTTACCATCAGCGGCTGGCGATTTCGGCGGAGCGCCGGCTGGACTTTGAAGCTCCGTACTGGCGCGTGCTGGCGAACTTCGACTTCGCTCCGCACCTGTTCGGCATGAAGTGGGTTTCGACGTCGATGAACCCGGAGGATTCCGAGCTGGGGCTGACGGCGAGCTGGGACGAGGCCTACAACGATCATCGCGAGGTGCTGTGCGCGCAGCTCGTCCACAACGCGACGGCGGCGTAACGGCAGGGTTCAGGGTTCGGGGTTCAGGGTTCGGGTGGGGCCCCGGGCGACGTGGTTTTGAACCGCAAAGGCGCGAAGGCGCAAAGAAGGGAAAGAGTCTTGCCCGTGGGAGAGAAGAGCTCTCACGGGCAAGACGGCTCTTGGCTCTTAGCTCTTGGCTCTTGGGACCGCGGTTCGGGAGCGCGGCGGCGGACGAAGCAGATTGGAAAGAAGAGTATGAGCCAGGCGGCGGCGATGGCGAAGAGGCAGGCGGGGAGGGAGCGGAAGGGGTGGCGGTCGTCGGGGAGGAAGAAGCGGGGGCGGATCGAGTTTACGCTCATGATCAAATGACGCGTGGTGTCGACCACGGTGACTTTGTTTTCGATCTCAAAGGCAGGACCGACGTAAATCGAATAATGCGCTGTGCCAGACGTTAGGATTGGAACTTCCGGCAATGTGTTGTAGCCCAGGAAAGTCGTCTCTGGCGCTACACGCGACTGGTCAGTGGCAGTACGAGTCCCTGCGAGTCCATTAAACCTTGCTTTCATGTAGGTTCGCTCCGTCACGACGCCGTCAATAAGACAGACGCGGTTATCATCGATCCAAGCAGGGTTCTCATGCAGGAGCATGATCGGTCTGCCGAATACGCTCGCAACGCAATGGTCAGGCAAGACGTTCTCCGAATAGCCGGGAGTTAAAGAGAGCCGCTTGGTGATCTGGTCGGCCTTCAACATCTCTAAATTCTTGCGCGACGCGGCGGCGTAGCGGACGGCTTCGTGGACATCCTGCGTTGTCCAACCATAGCGGGCGGCGATGGCGGCGGAATCTTCGAGATATCTTGACATCGCGTAGCGGTGGTACCAGGTGCCGGCGGCGGGGTGGAGAGCGGGTTTGATTACCAGGTCGATGCCAAGGTGACCACGATTATTCTGGCTATCAATCTCATTGGTGTGGATGTCGGCGGATTCATTGTAGCAGTCGCGCGCGGGCGGGAAGAGCAACTCCCGGCCGCAGGCGGCGGCGACTTCGAGTTGGACGCTGCGCACGAGCGCCGCGTGGGTAATGGCGGCGGCGGCGAGGACGAGGGCCGCGCAGAGGATCGCGCGGGGGCGGGTGAAGGACAGGCGGAAGGCGGGGGCGAGGGCTCGCAGCGCGGACCAGAGAATGAGCACGATGCCGGCGGTGGTGGAGATCAGGTCGAAGTGAGCGAAGGCCAGAGATGATTCGCTGCTGACGCCGGGGGCGCTCGACAGGCGGCTGGCGATCACCGCGAGGAGACAGAACGCGAGGCCCACGCAAAGCAGCATGCGGGCATCGCGGGCGGATTGGGCGGACATGAAAGAGGGAGTTTAGAGTTCGATGGGCGCAAGTCCAGCGGACGCTCGTTCTGCAATTGGGATGTGCAAGGAAGGGCTTCTTGTCGCTGCGCGACCCACCCGAAAACTTCGTTTTCGGAGTGGGCCACCCAGCGCAAGTCGAGGGGCGGGAGGTGGGGGTGCAACTCGGATTGTCTGGAGGCCCCCTCACCCCTAACCCCTCTCCCTCGCGGGGGAGAGGGGGACCGGAGAGCGGCCGCAGTGCACGTGTTCTTTTCTACGGGAGGAATTCACAATGGCGTTGAGCGCAGGGCAGGTCACGCAGGTGTTTGAGATTCTGGGGGTGCCGCAGGATGGGGATGCGGAGTTTTTCTCGGCGTTGGCCGAGCACGACGGGCCGGCGTACGACGGGGTCAACTTGAGCGTGCTGGTCGGGAAGATCAACGCGAAGCTGACGGCTTTGACGGCCGAGCAGATCGTTCGGGTGAGCGCGCTGCTGTCGCGGCACACGGCGATCACGTCGTCGAGTCCGATGCAGTTGAGCGCGGCGGGAAGCGCTCGCGGGAAGCTGGCGGACTATCCGGCGGAACGCGAGGCGATCCGGACGGCACTGGGGAACATTCTGGGCGTCGCGGTGCCGAGCGGCGGGTTGATGGCGGAGGCGCAGAGGAAGCGGGGCGGGAGGATTTGCCGCTGAATTTTGGTCGTTGGTCAATGACAGCAACGGGTATCGGGTATGGGGTATCGGGTATGGGGAAGGCTGAGACAAAGCGACACCCGATACCCCATACCCTATACCCGATACCCTCCGCCGTGCTTGAAGCACGCGGGTTCAAGGATCTATGAGCGCTGATGAAGAACACGGAGGCAATATGGCAGACTGCAAGGTGGCGAAGGCGCGGAAGAGGCTGCAGGTGCTGGCGGAGGGAGTCGCGGCGGACGAGTTGGAGCTTGCGGCGGGGAATATTGTGCTGGGATGTTTGGGGTGCGAGCAAGAGGTGTTGGCGGAAGCGTTGTCGGCGGAAGGGTTGCCGCGGCTGGCGATTGGGGCGGCGAGCATCGGGTTTTCGGGGGGCGCGTATCCGCTAGTCGTGGAGACTCTGTTGACGGTACCGCTGCCCGGGGGCGCTCAGGACCTGGCGAATATAGACAACCTGATTTCTGCATTGAGAGCAGCGTGGCTGAATTCAAGCTCCTATCCAGAAGGCGAGGTCGTGGCGCGGTCGTGCGAGTTCGAGCCCAGCGAGGTGGAATCGCGAGGCGATCTGACGATCGTGCGGACGCGGCTGTTCGTGGCGTTTGAGAATCCGGATGTTTAACGTAGCAGGGTTCGGGGTTCGGGGGTTCAGGGTTCAGGGTCAGGCCTTTGTAGGGCATTGGGAAGAGGAGATAACAGGGTAAGTGTTATGTGCGGTCTATGTTGCCGCATAGCCTCTTCAGGTTAGGTGGCCCGGAATTTGGGATAAACGCATGGTGCGGGGCAAATTGCGAGCGAACTCGTAATGTGACGCGCGTGCACTTGTAAAGATTTTAGTTTTCAGGAGTTACTAGCGAAGCAAATTGCTCCGCTAGTCCGGCAAGGCAATTGCATATGGTTGCACAACGCGAACCCAGGATGGGCAGTGAGATGAAACCCAAACGTCTCCTCATAATCGAGGATGATAGCATCTTTCGCAACATCCTTGTGTTGATGGTTGCCGAGAAGTATGTGGTGATGGCGACCCGCGACCGCGACTCTGCCGTGAATATGCTCGAAACCGGTTTTGACGTCGTGCTCATGGATATGCAGATGCCCGGTATGGAAGCTGAAGACTTTATGGCTCGGCTGCGCGAAGATTGCCCAGGCGCTCAGGTGGTGCTGATGAGCGGGTACTGCAATTCGCAAGTCGCCAACGAGCTGGGCGTGCGGCATTTCCTCTCCAAGCCCTTTACGCTGGACCAACTGCATAGCGTCTTGAAGGAAGCGGACGCGGCACCCGTCAGTTAATTCGAAATTCAGAATTCGTAACCGTTCATCGCCGGTTAAGGTTCAATAACGTTTAACGTGCGCAAGCGGCGATGCGACACTCCTGAAATCTGAACCCTGAACCCCGAACCCCGAACCCGCCGTTATTGCTGCTTCGCTTCAAGCTCCTGCCAGCGCGCGTAGAGCTGATCGACTTTGGCGTGCGCGTCGGCAAGCGCTGCGCAGTGACTGTGCAAACGTCTCGGATCGGCCGCAATGTCTCGATTCTGATCAAGTTCGCGTTGAAGCGAATGAACGAGTGCTTCGGCTTCGAGAATGGCCGCTTCCATGCCGTCCCATTCGCGCTGCTCTTTGTAGGAAAGACGTTTGCTTTCGCTTTTCTCGCGACGGGTGGCGCGGGCCTCCGTGCCCGCCAGCCGAGTCATTTTTGCGTCAGCGGCGAGGGTCTCATCGCGGGCTCTTTCCCACTGTTCGAAATCGCTGAAGAGTTGCGCGCCTCCTTTGCCATCGAGACCGAGAATATCCGAGGACAGCCGGCGCAACATGAAACGGTCGTGGGTGACCAACACAACCGCCCCCGGGAAATCCACGAGGCTTTCTTCCAGAACTTCGAGCGATGGAATATCGAGATCGTTGGTCGGTTCATCCAGCAGCAGAACGTCCGCCGGACGCAGCATCAGTCTGGCGACGAGAATGCGCGCCTGCTCGCCGCCTGAAAGTGCTTTCACCGGCATTTCGAGCTGCTCAGAGGAGAACAGAAAGCGCTTGGCCCACGCGGATACATGAATCGTCTGGCCGCGGAACGACACGGTTTCGCTGGTGGGCGCCAGGGCCCGGCGCAGCGTCATTTCTTTGTCGAGTTGTTCGCGATTCTGATCGAACCAGACGACCTGCAGACCGTCCGCGCGCTCGACGCTCCCGGAGTCCGCCGTCAGATCGCCGGCGAGTAGGCGCAGCAGAGTCGTTTTGCCCGTGCCGTTACGGCCCAGCACGCCCAATTTCATGCCGCGGGTCAAGACCAGATTCAGGCCGCGAACCAGCGTCCGTTCGCCGAGGCTTTTCTCGACATTCTTGAGCAGGATCAGTTTGTTGGCGTGGCGGTCAGTGGCAGCGAAGTCGATGTTGACGGTGCCGGTTTGGGAATTGCGGAACTTGGTCGCAGCCAATTCCTCGATCAGGCATTCGGCTTCTTGAATGCGCGCGCGAGACTTCGTGGTGCGCGCCGGCGGGCCCCGCCTCAGCCACTCGGTTTCGCGGCGCACCTGGCTTTGGAGCGCTTTCTGGGCCTGGAACTGGCCTTCGCGAAACTCCTCGCGCCTGCGAACGAATTCGCTGTAGCTCCCGGGCGTGCTGAAAAAGCCATCCGGATAACAGCGATTCAGTTCGAAGAGCCGGTTTGCAGAATTTTCGAGAAAGCAGCGATCATGGCTGACCAGCAGCCACGCGCAGGAAGTGTTCGTAAGCATTTTCTCCAGCCACAGAATTCCCTCCAGATCCAGATGGTTGGTGGGTTCATCCATCAGCACGAGATCGGGGGCCTGGACCAGCGCGCGCGCGATGGACAAGCGCTTGCGCCAGCCGCCCGAGAGCGCTTCCACGGGCGCATGGCGGCTGTCCTGCGTGAAACCGACCCGGCCGATGACCGCGTCCACGCGTCCGGTCAACTCGCGTTCGTCGATGTGGTCTTGTTGCAGAGCACCGCGCAAGACTGTCTCCACGTCCAGGCCCGCTTCAAAGACATCTTCTTGCGCAACATAGCTGGCCTTCAAGCCCCGCTTGAAAATAAGCGTTCCGCTGTCGGGAGCTTCAAGGCCGGCAAGAACCTTCAGCAGCGTGGATTTGCCAGCGCCGTTCGGGCCGATCAAGCCGAGACATTCGCCCTCGTTCATGCCGAACGTGAGGTTCTCGAAGAGCACGCGCATGCCGTACGATTTGGAGAGATTTTGACAACTGAACAGAACGGCCATTAAAGTCGTTTTCCCACGCCAAAGGATGGCAGGTGCATTTCGCTGGCAGGGCGAGCCCCGTGCCAGTCGCGCGGTCGCCCTTGGCGGGCAGGGACGCCCGCCCTACCGTCACAGTATAGCAGCAACCGCGCGCAGCAAACAACCGGGTTCGCGTGGGCACGACAACGCCGGGACTGTTTCGTATCAGTTAGGAGAGGCGGGCGCCTCGCCCGCCGTTCCACGGGCGAGGGCGCCCGTGGCTCCTTCGCAGGCTAACTGAAACGAAACACTCCCGGCCGCGCCTCACCGAGGCGGCGTTCTGGAATCTGTGCTTGCTGGCATCCACATGAGGCGACATTCTTTGTGGCGACTCAACACAGCGGCAGATCGACAAAGGCGGCCAGATCGTGAACCTTTCGAAGATCTTCAAGAATGCACTCCTGATTATCTTCATCCCCTGGTTCGCCTGGTTGCTGATGCCAGATAAAGCGGCGCAGGTGGGGCCCGTCCCGGCGGGCACAGAGGCCCGCCCTACCGCGCCAGCCAAATACGTCATCCGCTTCAGTCCCGGCGACCAATACATGCCCGACGCCTGTCCCTTCGGCATGGGAAAGCCGCTGCAAGGACTGAAGACGGTCGTGGCTGCGTTCGAGAAGCGCTTTCCCGATACGCGCATCGAGATCATCAGCGTGCCGGGCGTGCGCGAGTACCTGGTGACGCAGCTCAGCAGCGGCGCGGCCCCTGACATCCTGAACGTGAACGTCGAAGACGTCTGGGTGGATACGCAGAAGGGCTGGTACGTGCCGCTGGATGTTTTTTTCGAAGCGCCGAATCCGTTCGTCGTTGAGAAAGGCGACCCGGCCGGCACGGAGGCCGGCACCACCCTGCCGGGCGCCAAGCAATGGTGGGACATGTTCACCTATCAGGCGATCAGCCGCGGCAAGGCCGCGCCCGATAACAAGAACTACTGTCTGACTTACGACATGATCGAGACGGGCATTTTCTACAACAAAACGCTCTTTGATCAGTTTGGCCTCAAGCCGCCAAACAACTGGGGCGAGTTCATCCAGATGATGGAGCGCCTCAAGCAGGAGAAGAAGATCCCTCTGTTGATGAACCTGGACGCCTTTGTGGACTGGGCGCAGGATCTTCTTTTCGACCAAGTCTACTGGGATTTGCTGCCCGGCTTGGACCTGATACAGGATCCGGTGCGGGAAGCGTACCTGCAAGGCTACTTCGACCCCGAAGAGATCGCGTACCTGCACCGCAAGGGGTTCTTCACGGAGAAAGACGTGCGTTTCCGGGAAGTCTGGCGCCTGATGCGGCAGTTGAAGACGTATACGAATCAGAACCTGGAACCGAACGACTTGATTCGCGAATTCGTCACGCAGCGGGCCGCCATGCTTTGGAGTGCCTCGCCGCTGGTCTACCGGTTTGCCGCCGATCCCAAACTGGGATTCGAATGGGGCGTCTTCTACCTGCCCCGCTTGACGAAAGCCGACTCGCCCTACGCCGCGGGCACGGACATGTGCGTCATCGGCGGGTCGGCCACGCAGTTGGAGGTGAGCAACTCCGCGGTAGGCGACACGCCGGAGAACTGGCCGATGGAGCGGCGCATGCGCGAATCCGAGCGGCTGAAGCGCGTGATCGCCTTTCTGCAATTCATCTGTCTGCCTGAGCACGCTGAAAAAATCATCAACGAATACGCCTGCTTCATCCCCAACATCGTCGGCGTGAAACCGCTGCCGCAACTGAAGGATTTCGTGACGATCCTTGAGCGCCGCTACACGACGACCAAGTGGCTATTCTCGTTCGACCTGCGCTTCAGCGACATTTTGCGGCGGATGCTAGCGCTGTATCTGACGGACGGGATTGACCTCGATGAGTTCCTGCGCTGGCAGATCAAGAACATTACGGCCGCCTGCGACAACCTGGTCCTGCGGAAGCGGATTGATCTGCATAGCATGGATGATGCGTGGAACCGCATGCGCGAGAAGCGGCGCGGGATGAAGGATCTGCCGACGCGCGAGTAACGGGAGACGAGTTTCGTGGGCGAGAGGCTGAAATCCACCGTCGTTTGCTACGCGATCGTTCTGCCTTCGCTGCTCCTGTTGATGTGCTTCGTCTACGCGCCGGTGGTGTGGGGCATCGCCGGCTCGTTTTATCAGTTCGAAGTTGGCGACGAATCGCAGTTCGTCGGCCTGGCGAATTACCGCGAGTACCTCAGCACGGACCCCACGTGCTGGCCGTCGATGGCCACGATGCTCATCATCACCTTCTTTGCCGCATGCGTGCGGCTGACCGTGCCTCTGATCGTCGCCAAGATGATCTACTCGCTGCCGGCTGAACGCTCCCGGTACCTCTACCGCATCGTGTTTCTAATGCCGATCGTTGTTCCCGGCGTCGCCATACAGTTGATCTGGAGCGGGCTAGTCTACTCCGATCCGGGTTTGCTGAATGAAGCGCTGCGCGGCATCGGGCTGGAGAGTTGGACGCGCGGCTGGCTCAGCGATCCTCAGACGGCACTGGCGGCAGCGATGCTGGTGGGCTTTCCGTTTGTCGGGGGCTTTGATGTCCTGGTCTATTACGCGGGATTGTCGAGTATTCCCGATAGCGTCAACGAGGCCGCGATGCTCGACGGCTGCACGGGCGTGCGCAAGTTCCTCAGCATTGACGTGCCGCTGGTAATGAGCCAGTTGAAACTGATCCTGATCCTGACGGTCATCGGCGGACTCCAGGGCTTCGAGGGGCTTTTCATCCTGACGCGCGGCGGTCCGGGCTTCAAGACCACCGTCCCCGGGTTATGGATGTACTTCAACGCGTTCAGCTTCCAGCGTATGGGGTACGCCTGCGCGATCGGCGTGCTTCTGTTCCTCATGATCTTTGGCCTGACGCTGCTCAACCTGAAATACTTCAAGACCGCCGAGGAACTCCAGGGGCAACAGGCATGAAGCGCCGCTACCGGTACCTCATCCACAGCGTCCTGATTCTGCTGGCCTTGCAGACGCTGCTGCCGTTTGCCTTCATGGTGAATAACATTTTCCGCAGCAACTCCGAGTTCTACCACAGTTTCTTCTCCATTCCGGAAGCCTTTAAAGGAATGGCGCAGACGACGTACCGATACGTGACCTTTAACGACGAGCCATTGGAGGTGGAGGACCCGGAGACCGGTAAGAAGCAGTCCGTTGCTCGATCGGACGCCATGGGGCACTACGCGGGGCTCTCGGCGCGCGGACCGAGAATGGCCTGGCGCGTACTGCGCCCGTTCATGCTGAACTCGTTCATTGTTTCGCTGCTGACCGCCGCCGGCGTGGCCTTCATCGGGTCCACGACGGCATACGTCCTCGCGCGCTATCGCTTCATCGGCTCGAAAGCGGTCTTCCTGACGTTCCTGGCGACGATGATGTTCCCTGGCGTGCTGACACTGGTCCCGAGTTTCCTGCTGGTCAAGCACTTCGGCCTGCTGAACTCATACGCCGGCATGATTCTGCCCTACATCGCCGGCGGGCAGGTCTTCGCCATTTTTGTCTTCCGCAGTTTCTTCATGGGGCTGCCGGAAGAACTGTTCGAGAGCGCGCGCATCGATGGCGCAGGCCATTTCGCCATCTACTGGCACTTGATCGTGCCGCTTTCAAAGCCGGCCTTTTCGGTCGTGATCATCATGAACCTGCTGGGAACCTGGAACAATTTCCTCTGGCCGTTCATCGTCAATACGGATGGCAGCCACCACGTCGTCGCGTCGGGGCTGTATACGATGGCCACCTCGCAGCACGCCTCGAATTTCAGCACCATGTACGCGGCGTACGCGGTCAGCAGCCTGCCGATGCTCGTGCTCTTCATCTACGCGACCAAGCCCTTCATTCGCGGCGTGACGACGGGCGGGTTGAAGGCGTAGTCGCATACTCGCCCCCTTGACGAGGACCGATGCGGACAATTTGTAATGTTGCTGACGGGATAGTGCTTGCGCCCGACATGGTTCCCGTATAGTCTAGTGACACTGGATAACCTTACGAGTTCGTCCGCGGACAGAATTGTGAGGTTTTCAGCATTAAACAGCCGGAATGCGGGCTATAAGGAGTGGAGTGAATGGCACAGAAGAAACATACGGGTTGGGAACGCAAGCGGCTGCGGCTTATTCAAGCTAAGTTGCAAAAGCGAGTGATGCCCGCAGCAAAGAAGGCTTAGAAATTCCTCTGGAAGATTCGCGAACAGCAATCTTTTCCGAAATTTTTAACGCTCCAAAACAGCCGGCCACTTCGGACGGTATGTGGCCGAGCACAGCAAAGGAAGCAGTCGAATGGCAACAGGCAAAGTGAAGTGGTTCAACGACCAGAAGGGTTTCGGATTTATTACGCCGGACGAAGGCGGCAAAGATTTGTTCTGCCACCATAGCGAGATCCAGGCCGAAGGTTTCCGGTCATTGGCCGAAGGACAGGCCGTTGAATACGAGCCCATCCAGGACGCCAAGGGCCCGAAGGCGACCAAGGTTCGCCCTATAAAGTAATCACGCTTTCAAGCAGTCATAGAGGCGGGGGAATGAAGCGATCACCCCCGCTTCTATCATCATCTCAAGCTTATTTTCCTGGTCGTGCCGCCGCTAATACCAGACCGTGGTTGTCTGTCTCCTCGCGAATGCGAGCACATCTTTCACGCGTTCTGAATTTACCGCGGCTCTTGGCATCTTCTGCTGAGCGCATGTGACATTGCCGCGCGCATCGGTTATACTGCTCTGCTCAATGTCCGAGAAGAAACCGAAGCTAATCGACAAAAGGCAGCGCGTAGCCTGTCTGCGGTGTGAGCGTGTGTTCAGTTCGCCCGACAAACGGTATGTCAGACTCTGCGCCAATTGCCGAGCCAAGCGCCGGTGAACGGGTAGGGCGGGCCTCCGTGCCCGCCGGGAGGAATGCAATGAGGCGGGCAGGGACGCCCGCCCTACCCGCCGGCGCAAGCCGGAGGCATGCGCTACAACGTCACCCACTTCTTTTCGCGCGCGGCCTGGTAAATGGCTTCCAGCACCTTCACGTCTTTGGCGGCTTCGCGGACGGTGACCAGCGGCATCTGCTTGCCGTTGATCGCTTCGATTAGCTGAACGACGGAGTGGGGCGGGCCGGGAGGAAGTTTGCCCCACGGACGCATGCCGTCGGCTCCTTCGATCTTCTTCGACTTAATGTAAAGCCGGTCTTCGATGAAAATCATCGCGTGGCCTTCGGTGCCGACGACCAGCAGCTTGTAGGGATTGGTCGGCTCGACGCACGCGCCGGCCACGCAGGCCGTCACGCCGCTTTTCATCTTGCACAGCGCCTCGCCGACTTCATCGACGTCCGGGTACTTGCCGCTGACGTTGCGGATGTCCGCGCTGACCGCTTCGACATCGCCCAGCAGCCACATCAACAGGTCCACCGAATGCGTCGCGACATCTCCGAAGCCACCCACGCCGGCCTGCTTGGGGTCGAGCACCCACTTGTAGTCCGTGTCGAACATGCCTTCGAGCAGGCCGCCGTGGCAGAACGCCGTGTGCACGCGCGTGATTTTGCCGAAGCTGCCTTTGGCAATGTGTTCCTTGACGAAGTTGATCTGCGGGATGGCGCGCAGGTGATAGCCCATGTTGAACAGCACGCCGGCCTTCTCGACCGCATCCGCGATGGCCGTCGCATCTTTCGAATTTCCCGCCAGCGGCTTCTCGACGAACAGATGCTTTTTCGCCGCGGCAGCGGCGGTCGCCAGTTCCAGATGGCGGGCTGTTTCCGAAAGGATCACGGCGCACTGCACGGAACTGTCGCCGAAAATTTCTGCAGGGTCTTTGGCCACTTTGGCCTTCAGGTCGGGGGCGACTTTCTCGGCCTTCGCGGGAGTGGCGTCCCAGACATACTTGACCGTCACGTCCGGCCGCGAGCTCAGGATATCGCAGAACAGCGGCGTGTGGATGTGCGCGCAGCCGACCAGCGCCAGCGTGGTCTTCTTGGCGTCCTCGGCGCGAGCGGCAAACTGCCCCACGGCCGTCATCGCCAGCCCCGCGTATCCGACAGTCTTCACGAAGTCTCTGCGAGCGATCAAATCCATGCGCATCGTTCCTCCATATTGGCTTTGCGTGAATACACCTACTCAGAAACGGCTGCGTGAGCAAATGGCAAAACATAGCAGGGCGACCCGGATGCGATCGAAGCCGCCTCGGTGTATCTGCGTACAGGAGGCGCCTTGGACGCACCCATCAAGAAACGCCGCTGGTTTCAATATCGCCTGAGCACGCTGATCAGCGTCGTGTTCGTCGCTGGCGTGCTGGTGGGCACGTTTGTCGTCCCGTATCTCGACCCCGGCAGCAAGATGAACTGCCGCGTCGAAGAGATCAACATCCGCACCGGCCAAGCGCGGTACACGCGTTATTTGTGGCATGTCAGGATTTCGCAGCGCGTGGAGGACACGCCGCTATCGCTGGCGTTGGGTGGGGAAGATGGGAACCTGTTGCCTTACGGCTATGACCCCGGGCATTCGAGTTCCGACCACCTTGCCTTCCTACTGACGATGAGAACGTCCCCCCCGAATATTGCGCGCGGCGATTTGAAGCTCGGGGAGGCCTGGCAACTCGTTACTTCAACATCGTTCGCGCACCAAATCCGACACGCAGTAGGTGAGGCGCTGCTGGGCTGGACGTCGGAATTCGAGAAGTTTTTTCCGCAAGCCACGATGGAAGATCGCAAGTTCTTCGCGAGGTCTGTTTTAACGAAGTTGCAGCGGGACCTTCAGGTCGAAGGCCCCTATTTTTCTCCCGCGCCCAACTTCCGCTCAACCACGAACCCTAAACCATAAATCCGCCGTTCTTTGCGCCTTCGCGTCTTTGCGGTTCAAAAATCATTGCCTGCGCGCCAACGAACCTGAATTTCATTTCGTGCGGAACACAGTCTTTGCGGGCGTGGCCGCGGTGTAATTTGCTGTACGCATACGGATGCAGCCAGAGGGGACAAAATGAACAAGCATTTGCTGAACGCGGCCTTGGTTTCACTCTCGCTCACGCTACTCTCCGTCGCTTACGCGGGTCAGCCCGAGGGCGAGAACCTGAACGAAACGTTCGGCTACACGGCTGGGCCGAGCAGGGACTTTCTCGCGCAGCAGATCGGCTGCTCCGTGCCGGCCAATGTGCTCTATCCGAAGGAGCAGGCCGAGTTCATATTTCAGGTCGTGAACCAGACCGCTCAGCCGATCAAAGCCAACGGCACGGCGGAGCTGCTTTCCTATCGAACTTCGCAATACCCCGACGACAGCTTCAGGCGCCGCTTCATTAAAGGAGAGAAGCTGGGCACGTATCCGTTCAGCGTCGAGCTGGCCGCGAAGGGGACGGCGCAGGTCACGATCAAGCCGTCCGTGCCGGAGACCTTCGGCCCGTACGCGCTGGTGCTGGAGATTGAAGGCCACGGGCGCTCCGCGCCGACGCCGCTGGTGCGCGTGCCGGCGGCAGTATCGACCGGGCGCATTCAGTTTCCGGCGTTCGCGCTCGACATCTGCGGCTGGAACAACTACCCCGAAACGTTCATGCTCTTCAAACGCATCGGCATCAAAGCCATCCGCCAGGAGATCGGCTTCGAACCGAGCGAGAATACCAAGAAGCGCCTCGCCGAGACGATGAAAGGACTGTGGGACCACGAAATCACGCTGCTGATCACCTCCGCCGCGGGCGGCCCGCAGCCGCACAAGGAGACGAACGTCCGCCGTTACCTCAACGACAAGGACGAGCTGGTTACCAATCCACAGCAGGGCGACATGTGTCCTGTGCCGGCAGCAGACGAAAGCTTTCAGGAATGGATCAAGTACTTGGCCGGAAACTACGGCTGGCCCAAAGGCCCGGTAAACGCGATCGAATTGTGGAACGAGCCGTGGGAAGGCATTTCGATTTCGGGCTGGGGCGCCGACTGCCTGCGCTACCGGGACCTCTTTGCGCGGATGGCTCAAGGCATCGAAGAAGCGCGCAAAGAGTCTGCGGTGCAAGTGCTCATCGGCGGCTGCTGTTCCTCAATGAACACCGAAGACAAACTTTTCTGCGACGGCAAAGACACGTTTCTGAAGTGGCTGGACTTCACGAGCATCCACTATCAGCCGATGGGCGCGTTCCCGGCGCTGATAAAAGAGTGGGTCGAACGCAAAAGCCCTTACGGGCCCGTGCGCGTGTGGGACACCGAAAGCTGGATCGCGAACAGTGAGGAGCACGTCAGCGCGGTGCTGGCCGTCATGCGCGCGCAAGGACAACTCCGCACGGCCGGCGTGCTGCATGATTGGACCTACACCGTCACGCCAACCGACGTGATTCAACCCGACGGCACGAAGAAGAAAACCATTGTCGCCGTTCCCTGGGCGAACGCCGCGGCCATCGCGGCAAACCAGCAGCTTGTCGGCGAACGAACCTTCCGCGAGATTCTCTTCAAGAACGGCGTGCCGTGGGTGTTTGTGTTCAACGGCTTGCCGGCAGTGGCGGAGTCCGGCATCACCCCAAAGGCGATCGGCATGAACTCCGGCCCTAGCAATCCCGACGACGGCGCGCTGGTCATCGTGGGCGATATCGGCGGGAACACGGAGCGCGAGCGCTGCCACTTCCGCACGGTCTGCGGGCTGAAGCAGATCGAACGCGTGACACAACTGCGAGCGGAGCTGGCCGCGCTGCCCGCTGATACGCCGCAGAGGACGCGCGAAAAACTCAAACGCGATCTGGCCACGGCGCAGTATCTGGACGGGGCGTCGCTGACGATTACCGACGAACAAGGCGTCTTCCGCGCGTACGATTATTTTGCCAATCCGATTCCGGCCAAAGACGGAAAGATCACGATTCCATTGAACATCAGCGGCTACTTCCTGCGCACCGATGGTTCGGCGGGTTCTTTCGCCAAGTTGATCGACGCGGTGAAAACCGCGAAGTTGGAAGGCTACCAGCCGGTGGAATTGGTTGCGCACGACCTGCTGGGGCGCATCGAGCAAAAGCCGTCGCTGCGGCTCTCGATCACGAATGTCCTGAACCGTCCGATCGTCGGAAAGCTGACCGTGGCGCTCGGAGAACTATCCATCGACGCGCCCGCGGAACTGAAGCTGGGGGCGAATGAAACGCGCGAGCTGCAGATTCCGATCGTGAAAGGCGATCCTTCGCCGAGCAACAGCTACGCGCTGAAAGTCGCCTTCGATGCGGGCGCGGACGGGCGAGCGTCGCTGGCCGAGGACATTCACGTCAATGTCATCGCGAAGAAAACGATCAGCGTGGACGGCGACCTGAAAGACTGGGAGAAAGTGCTGCCGCAATCTGTCTCGCCTCATTCCGCCACCGCAGCCAACGTGACCGAAAAAGCCTGGAAGCCGTGGGAGAAGTTTGAAGAAGGCGCGCCGAAGGGCTTCGCGACCGCGTACATGGCTTACGACGAGCAGTACTTCTACTTTGCGGCAAAGATCGTCGATGACACGCCGTTCGACGGCGGCATCCGCTACGCCAATCGCAACGACGATGAGTATTTCTATCCGGAAAAAGCGTACCTGGTCGAGAAACACGGCAATGAGGTCAAGCGCAAGGAGCTGGTCTGGCCCGCCGGCGTGCGGCGCTACAGTTACCGCAAAGATCCAGCGATTCCGAGCGGCGCGGGAACCGATAACGTGCAGATCGCGTTCGGGGTATATGAGCCCGGACAGAACGGCGTATTGGCGAATCCGCCGGGGACGATGCCGCGCTTCATGACCTGGCAGTGCACGGATTACGAGTACGCCTTCAATCAGGTGGGCGAAAAGTACGGCGGCGGGACGGAAATCTGGCGGCTATTTGCGCCCGGCGTGCCGCGCAAGCACTTCTACCCGCGCCAGCCGAAAGCCGACGTGGACGGCGGCCCAGTGACCGATGGAAAACTGGTGATGAAACGAGAAGGCAATCTGCGGATCGTTGAAGCGGCGCTGCCGTGGAGCGAGCTGAAAGACGTGAAAAAGCGCCTGGATGCGGGCGAGAAAGTCCGCTTCAACTTCCGCGTGAACGACAACAAAGGCCCATCGTCGGAGCTTGCCGCCAACCGGAGTTGCTCGCAGATGAATTCATACGCGATGCACAATTTCTGGGAAGGACATTGGAGCAACGAATTGGAGTTTGGGTTCGAAAAGTGATCCTAGGCTTGAGGCTCGAGTCCTGAGGCTTGAGGAGTCGCGGAGGTCGTCAGATGCAAATCCGGCCTGCACATTGTTTCGCGTCACCGGGTGTATCGCTGTTGCTTCTCTCGTCTCTGCTGTCAGCGATTGCGGCAAGTTGCGGCGAAGCCCAGGCTCCTGAACCCCCGCCGGTTAACCTTCCGTACGAAATGCCGCTGTCGGGCTTCGCGGCGATCAACATTCACGACAAAGCATCGGGCAAGCTGGTGCGGCGGCTGATCGCCGAAGTGCCGCGCGAGCAGGGAAAGATCAACGAAGGCTGGGATCTGAAAGACAGCGCGGGCCAGCCGGTCGGGCCGGGCAGCTACACCTGGCACGGGATCGTGCGGCCGCCGTTCAAGCTCACGTACGAAATGTCCGTCTACAACGCGGGCATTCCGGCGTGGTTCGCTCCGCCACCGGCAAAGGGAGGCGGAAGCTGGATCGCCGATCACACGATGGCCAGCGACGTGGCGGCTCAAAAAGAGATGATTTGGATTTCCGCGCCGTGCGCCGAAAGCGGCAATTCGATGATCGCCACCGACCTGGACGGCGTGAAGCAGTGGGGCACGGGCATGGGCCATTTTGGTTTTGATGGTCCGCGCAAAATTGCCGCTGACGAACGCTGCGCCTACGCGGCGACGGCGAACATGCTCTTTCGCGTCGATCCCACGCGCGCGTTTGCCGCTCGGAACATTTTCATGTTTCCCAACGAAGCCGGTGTGCCGTGGCAGATGCACACAGACATCAGCGAAGGCGCCGGCGGCTTGGCCGTGCGCGACGGCAAGCTCTACTACGCCGTGTGCACGCCGTCATCGTGGCTGAGGCCGTCGTTTGTTTCGGACAGCATCGACACCGCTCGCTGCAAGCCGATGGGCTATCTCTACAAAGGCAAAGGCCGGCGCACCGGCCGCGACGACAAGCGCTACGACTTCTATGAGTACGACGAGCTGATGCTGCTCTACGCGACCTTCCTGTGCGAAAAGACTCCGGCGGAAACGCCCGGCTTGCCCAACAATCCGCTCAACAGCCACGCGTCGGCGTTCTTTGGCGATGCGCCGAAGAACGGCCCGTGGCGCGGTTCGGTCGTGCTGGCCTTCAAGCAGCCGATTCCGGTCGGTTCGATATTGATTCCCGACGGCGGCATCCAGGTGCTCGCCATGAAGCCCGACCACAAGATGCCCGACAGCAAAGGCGAGGTCGCCGACGGGCCGACGTCTGAGCCAGGCAAACTCGCGAAAGACTCGGTCGATGAAGCGGCCGACCTGATTGCAGAAGTAAAGGAGCAGGAGGGCGCCAGCAGCGAGTGGGTGCTGCTCAAGCACACCGGTGTGCCGGGCAAGCCCGCAATTGTCAACGCGCCCGAAGGCGGCCTGATGACGACGGCGCTGCGCTTCAAGACCAATCGCCTGCGCTACGGCCTGGTGATGACGCACCGTTTTGAAGACGTCGCGCCACTGGCAAAACGGCTCTTTAAGGAGGGCGCGGAGACGCCCGGCGGCGGTTGGCGTGTGGCGCGGACCGACGTAGCCGTGAACGAATGCCGTCCGGCGATGGCTGCACTGGCCTGGGAGAAAAAGCAGCAGCTTCGCGGCATTACGCTGGAAAAACCGCCGGCGGGGAACGATCACGTGCACGTGAAGATCGCGATTGACGCGTGGGTAGCGCCGGCCTCCGTGCCGGTCCTCGAAGAAGACGCGTCATGGAAGCAGATCGCACTGCGGGATATCAACTACGCGCCGATGCTGGAGCGCATCGATTTCGGCGGCAACGTGGAGACCGCGGGCCTGCGCATCCGGTTTCTCAGCGTCGTCAAAGAGTTCGGCAAGTTCGACGCCGGCTTCAATTCGATCACGGCGCTGCATCCCATCGGCGGCGAGGCAAAGGACTTGCCGCCCGATCTGACGCAGCGCGTGAGCGTCTTCAAGCTGCCGCCGCCAGACGACGACAAGGCGCCGGCCACGTTCGAGCGGCATATCCCGCTTCTCAAGCCCGGCCAGCTTGCCTTCGACGCCGCCGGAACGTTGCACTGCATCAGCGACGGACAAATTGTCACGGTTCCGCTGAAAGACGGCGAACAGAGCCGCGTGGTCGTCGCGCGCGAGAAACTGGAGCAGCCGCTGGCGCTGTCGTTTGCGCCAGACGGGTCGCTCTTCGTCACGGACAACGGGCCGAAGATCGTCAAAGTCTTCAAGCCCGTGGGGCAGGCTGTTAGCCTGCCCGCGCAGGCTGGACAGCCTGCGCCACAGGCCGGCGCTACCTTGCTGCATTCCTTTGGCACGCCAGGTGGACTGAAGCCGGGAAAGTGGGATGCGACGAAGCTGAACTGCCCCAGCGGGCTGGCGGTCGATGCGAAAGGCCGCGCGTGGGTGGCGGATTGGTGCTGGGCGCCCAAGCGGGTGATTCGCTACGCGCCGGATGGAAAAGTCGAGAAGGAGTTCCTGGGGCCGACGCAATACGGCGGTGGCGGCACGATGGACTGCCGCGACCGGAAAGTGATCTACTACGCGGGCATGAAGTTCGTGCTCGATTGGGACGCACGCACGTGGAAGCTCGACAGCCTGCTGGGCCAGGTTGTCGATCGCACAATCTACTGGAAGGACCGCCGATACCTGACCGCGCCTGTTCCTGGCGATGGCAAGCTCGCGATCATCGCTGAAGAAAAAGGTGACGTCGCGAAGCTGATGGTCGTCGCGGGCAGAATGTCTGAGTGGTCGGCGGTACGAGCCAGTGCCGGCTCTGTCGCGAAGCCGATGGTCGTCGCGGGTCGAATGTCCGAGTGGGCTGCGGTGCGCGAAATTCCCGAACTGCGCGAGAAGTTCGGCGCGCTTGATTTGGGCATGCAGTTCTTCGTCTGGTCGGACTTGAACGGCGACGGCAGGCCGCAAGCCGACGAAGTTCAGGTGACCCCGTGGATTGAGGAAGGCTGGTGGACCGTTGGCGAGGATTTGACGCTCGTCAGTCGGATGCGCCGTCTGCGGCCTGCAAAGATTCTGCCCGACGGCGTGCCGGTCTACGATGTGAAAACCGTTGAGCCCTACAACTCCAGCATCCTGCAGGGCCACAACGACAATCCGTGGGGCGACGATCAGGGCCGCATTTTCATGACCGGCGCGAAGCTGATCGGCGCTGACGGCAAGACGATGCTTTGGGATTATCCAAACAAGTTCAATCATCATGACGGCTTTTACGCGAGCGGCTTTGGCTACAACCGGCCGCCGGGCGTGCTCAACCAGGAGCATTCGCCGATCGGGCACATCAAGGTTGGCAAGGAAGAGTATTTCATCACGAATACGGATTCGTCCGACTGGTTCTGCTATTCCAGCGACGGAATTCTCGTCGGCTGCATCATGGGCGGCCCGGCCGGCTACGGAAAGAAGGCGTGGTCGATGCCCGAATGGGAACCCGGCAAGACCGACCTGAGCGACTTGCGGCCGGGACAGGAGCATTATCAAGGCTGCGTGGTCAACACGGACGGACACGTCTACGCCATTGCCGGGCACAATCACATCAGCGTCGTGCGCGTGGACGGTTTGGAGCAGGTCCAGCGCGTGAAAGGCGAACTGACGGTCTCGCCTGAGGACATCGAAAAGACGCGGCAGTGGGCGCTGCGTGAGGCGGCTCGCGAGCAGGCCGCTCAAGCGCCGAAAATCGCCAAGATGCTGCGCAGTTCGGGCGGGCCGGAGATTGACGGCAATCTGACCGATTGGCCGGAAGACCTGTTCGTCAACATTTCGGAGACGACGAAACAGGGCCTGCGCGAGCACCGGAACATCCTCGACGGCGCCGGCGCGCTGGCGTTCGACAGCAAGAATCTTTATGTCGCGATGCGAGTGCGCGACGAATCGCCGCTCTGCAACAATGCCGAAGACGTGTTGACGTTGTTCAAAGGCGGCGACGCAGGCGAACTCACGCTGCGCTTCGGTGGTGGACCCGACGTCCCTGCCGGCGCGGAGGCCGGCGCCACCGCTGGCGACATTCGGTTGCTCTTTGCGAAAGTGAAAGGCAAGCCGGTGGTGGTGCTCTACAAGCCGGTCGATCCCACGGCGCCGGCGGACAAGCACCGCGAGTTTTCGTCGCCGGTCGGGCGCCTTCGCATGGACCGCGTGGAAGTGCTCGCGTCGGCGAAAATTGCATTCGATGTGAAGAAGCTGAAAGTCGTGAGCGCTCAAGGGCAGCAGAAGAAAGATGCCAAACCGGAGCTCGACGGCACGTACTGGCACATGGAAGCGGCGATTCCCTGGCAGGCTCTCGGTGTCACGCCTCCGGAGATTGGCGCGAAGCTTGGCGGCGATTTCGGGTTTCTCGAAAGCGACGAGAACGGCACGCAGACGATTGGGCGGAAATACTGGTCCGGCAAAACGCAAACGGTGATTTGCGATCTGCCATCCGAGGCCCGCCTGAACCCGTCGCTGTGGGGGCGCTTCGAGGTCGTCAAAGAAGATGCCAAGTTGAAGCTGATCACGGCGAAGAAGACTCTTGATCCCGATGATCTGATCAAACCCGGCGGAGGCGCGAACGACGAGCTGAAGCTGGAGCCGTAGATGGTCCCTTTGCTGAGCCGAACAGCGGAGTTCGCATCCTAAGCCAGAGTCGCGCACTAAGCCCGGTCGCTTGAGTCGCGGGAGAGAATGAGATATTATTCAAGCTGAGGGAGACGGTCAGGTCATGAGCGTTCTGGAACTGCTTAAGAGCAAGCGCGGCGATATTCTTCGCATCGCCGCCCAGCACGGCGCGCGAAACGTTCGCCTCTTCGGCTCCGTCGTCAGAGGGGAAGATGACGAGCGCAGCGACGTGGACTTCCTGGTTGAGATGGATCGCCAGACGTCACTGATGGACCAGGCCGCGCTTTTGGTCGATCTTGAAACGCTTATTGGCCGCAAGGTTGACGTTGCATCGGAGGATTGCTTGCGGCCGAAGATCAAGGAGCGTGTGCTCCGGGAAGCCGTCGCGCTATGAGAAGCGACCGAGCTTTTCTCGAAGATATCATCGAGGCCATCGCCCGCATTGAGAAATACGCCAGCAAGGGCCGCGCGGCTTTCGACACGGACGAACTGATTCAGAACTGGATGGTTCACCATATTCAGATCATTGGTGAGGCAACTGGGAAGATCAGTGACGCTCTAAAGGCTCAGCACCCCGAGGTGCCGTGGGCTGTCATCAAAGCCATGCGCAACGTCCTCGTTCACTTCTATTTCGGCATCAATCTGGAGAAGGTCTGGAAGACAGTTGTCGAAGACCTGCCAGTACTTAAAGCGCAAATCAACGCGGTTGTGCTGACAATGCCTGCGCCTGAGGCGCTATCAAGCGCGGCGCCTCCAGCGGAAGTTCGAGACAAAGAACCGAATCCGTAAGCGCCGGCAGGTTTTAGCGTCTTGTCAAAAGCTGGCGGGACCGGTAAATTATTGGCCTTCGAAATGTGCGTGGGGCGCGGAAGGGTTTCGCGAGGCAGGCTTGTCTAGTTAATGAAGCTGTCCGCCACTCAAGACGCCCCGGCGGCTGGAATGCAGGTTGGAGACGATGCCATGGCAATCGACGTGAGGCTCCTGTGCAGCGAATGCTCCCTGATCCGGGACGTTCGCATCAAGGAAGATCACAAGGAACTCATGTGCCCGCTTTGCGGCCGGCGCCTGCAAAATCTGACGGAAGAGGAACTGAAGGAAGTCGAGCAAGTTCAGAAGAAACAGCAGCTTTGCAGTTTTGTCGCCATCGCGTTTTTCGTTCTGGCGACGGTGTGCGCGATCATGTGGGCCGTGAATGGCTGCCCCGTTTCGGGAATGCAATACCAGCCGGATGGCAAACTGGTCGCGGCCATCGGCGACATCAAACCCAATGACATGCTGCTGATCGGCGGCGGCGCGTGCGCGCTGGTGGGGATCGTGCTGGCGGCGATGGCCTCGCGCAAACGGTTCGTGGTCGAGTTCTAAGTCGCCTTCAAGAAAAGAACGGTGTAAAGCTGGAAGAGAAGTCTTCCAGCTTTTTTGTTGATTGCATGAACCGCAGAGGCGCGAAGACGCAAAGGAAGAGAATTGTCTAAGAGCGTCCTAATCACGGACTTTATCGCCGCTGGAGATGCGCTGGAGCCGGAGCGCAAGATTCTGGGCGACGTGGCCAGCGTGCAGACGATCGATGCGCACACAAATGAGGAACTCATTGGCCGAATCGAAGACGCGGACGCGATCATTCTGTATCACTTGATCTCCATGACGGCTCCGCTGATCGAGCGCCTGCGCCACTGCAAATTGATCGTTCGGGCCGGCGTGGGTTACGACAATGTGGACTGTGCGGCCGCGCGCGCGCGGGGGATTCAGGTCGCGAATATTCCCGATTACGGTACCGAGGAGGTCGCGGACTCGGCGCTCGGCCTGCTGCTGGCGCTGACGCGCGGCGTGAACCTGCTCAACAGCCGCATGCGCGCTCAGCGCGGGCCGTGGATGTATCACCTGGCCAAGCCGCTGCACCGGTTGCGCGGGCGCGTGCTCGGCATCGTGGGACTGGGACGCATCGGCACGGCGATGGCTTTGCGCGGCAAAGCTTTGGGCATGGATGTTCTTTTCTATGATCCGTACAAGCCCGACGGCTTTGACAAGGCGCTGGGCGTTCGGCGGGCGGAGTCTCTCGGCCAGTTGCTGGGACAGTCGTTCGCGGTGAGCCTGCATTGTCCGTTGACGGCCGAGACGCGCGGATTCATCGACGCCGCGGCCATTGCGCGAATGCCGAGAGGTTCGTACCTGATCAACACGGCTCGCGGCGCGGTCGTGAACACCGCGGCGATCCCGGACGCGATCGCTTCGGGGCAGCTTGCCGGCGCGGGGTTGGATGTGCTGGAGATCGAGCCGCCGCCGGCCAACGATCCGCTGATGCGCGCCTGGCGCGACCCGGAGCACCCGGCGCACGAAAAAGTGATCGTTACGCCGCATGCGGCGTTCTATTGCGAAGAAGGATTGATGGAAATTCGCGTGAAGAGCGCGGAGGCGTGCCGGCGCGCGCTGCTGGGGCAGACGCTGCGCAACGTCGTGAATGAGTGACGCAATCCAGGAGGATTGCGCTACTGGAGGGGCAGTGGCTGAGATCGATATTTCTCTCGTGGCGCCCGTGTACAACGAACGGGAGTGCATCGCCGACTTCGTGGCTGAAGCCGACCGCGAACTGAAGAAACTCGGACGGCCGTACGAGATCGTGTGCGCGGACGATGGTTCGACGGACGACACGCGCGAGATTCTCGTGGGGCTAAAGCCCAGCTATCCGAATCTGCGGATCATTCGTTTACTGAAGAACCAGGGACAATCGGGTGCTTTTGAGGCTGGGATCGAAGCGGCTCGTGGCGAATATATCGTGCTGATCGATGCGGATCTGCAAAACGATCCGGCCGACATTGGCAAGCTCATTGCGGCGCTGGAAGGTCCGGGAGAACCGGCGTGCGCGGCTGGGCGGCGCGCGAACCGGCAGGACAATTTTGTGCGGCGCGTGTCATCAAAAATCGCCAATACTGTGCGGATTTGGATCACGGGCGATCCGATCCGCGATATCGGCTGCAGTTTGAAAGCGTTTCGTTACGAATACGCAAAGCGGATGAAGCTTTTCAAGGGAATGCACCGCTTTTTTACGACGCTGGTTCGCATGCAGGGCGGCACGGTTGTCGAGATTGATGTGAACCACCGGCCTCGGGCAAAAGGGACGCCGAAATATGGACAGGGCCTGGGGCGGACGTTTACGGCTCTGCGGGATGCATTTGCGGTCCGCTGGATGCAAAGGCGCTGCTTGAAATACGATATTGAGGAACTATAGTGGCTGGCTGCTATCTTGGGGAGGGGTGATGCCGGAGTTTTTTCATACCGTTCTGTTTCGCATCGAGGTCTATGGCAAGATCGTCAATGTCACGCCGTGGGTGATCTACGGCCTGATCGGAACGCTGCTCTTCACATCCCGGTGGTTCGTACAGCTCTGGTATTCGCGCAAGGCTGGCAAACCCGTCACGCCGCGGCTGTTCTGGATCATGAGCATGATCGGCAGCGTCATCGTGCTGACCTATTTTCTCTTCAGTCCCACGCACGATCCCGTCGGCGTGCTGGGAAATCTGTTTCCCAGCTTCGTGGCTGCCTACAATCTCTATCTGGACCTGACGCACAAAAGCCGCAGCGACGCGCGCAGCGCCGCCACGGCGGTCGAAGTGCCGAATCTGGCCGGTCCCTCGCGCCGGGTGAAGACGCCCGATGCAGTGGGGCACGTGAAAGTCTGACGCCTGCTCTAAGCTCTTAGCTCTTGGCCAGCGCACATGAAACGTTCATCACTTCTGCTGCTTGGCGTCCTCCTCTGCACCGCGCTTTGCGCTGACGACTGGCCGCAGTGGCGCGGGGCGCAGCGCGACGGCGTGTGGCGCGAGGATGGGATTCTCGACGCGTTCCCGGCCGGCGGTCTGCCGGTGCGCTGGCGCACGCCGATTGGCGCGGGCTATTCGGGGCCGGCGGTGAGCGGCGGCAAAGTTTTCATCATGGACCGGACGACGAAGCCCGATCCGGAAACCGATGTGAAACTGCGCTGGGATTTCCGCGATAAGAGCATGGGTCTCGAACGCGTGCTGTGCCTGGACGAAGCGACCGGCAAAATCGTTTGGACTCACAGTTATCTGTGCAAGTACTCCGCCGCGTACGGCACCGGTCCGCGCGTGACGCCGACGGTTTGCGGCGAGAAGCTCTACACGCTGGGAACGATGGGCGACCTTTACTGCCTTGAAGCGGCGACGGGAAAGGAACTCTGGAAGAAGAACCTGACGCAGGATTACGGCTCGGCTGCACCGCTGTATGGATTCGCGATTCAGCCGCTCGTCGAAGGCGACATGGTGATCGTGCTGGCTGGCGGCGCTGGTCCGGCGGTGATTGCGTTCGATCGCCATACGGGAAAAGAAATTTGGAAGGCGCTGAAGACCAGCGAACCCGGCTACAGCGCGCCGCTGGTCCGCACGCTGGCCGGCCAGCGGCAGCTCATTGTCTGGCACGCGGATGCACTCGCCGGACTTGAGCCGGAGACCGGCAAAGTTCTGTGGACGGTTCCGCACGCGGTCAAAGTTGGTATGGCGATCACCACGCCGGCGATCGAAGGCAACCGTCTGGCTGTGTGCAGCCAGTACGAAGGCGTCTTGATGCTGGAGTTCAAACCCGGTGTCGCCGAACCGCAGGTGCTTTGGAAAGCATCGACCGGCGGCGCACCGGAGAAGACGTGGAAACCGTCAGGCTTCAATACGACGCTCAGCACCATCCTGCTGCTGGACAACTGCGTCTATGGCTCGTCCCTTTATGGGGAGTTCTGCTGCTTGAACGGCGACACCGGCCAGCGTCTTTGGACGACATTGGCTCCAACCAGCGGCGGGACGGAACCGAAGGACCGCTGGAGCACTGTCTTCATGGTGCCGCACGCGGTGGGGCCGGCCTCCGTGCCGGCCGGCAGGGACGCCGGCACCACCCGCGTCTTCATCTTCAACGAGAAGGGCGATCTGATTCTCAGCAAGCTCAGCGCGAAAGGTTACGAAGAGATCAGCCGCGCGCATATTCTGGATCCGGACATGTTCTCGTCCGGCACCGGCGGCCGCAAAGTGATCTGGTCGCACCCGGCCTTTGCGAACCGCTGCGTTTACGCGCGAAACAACCAGGAACTGATCTGCGTGTCGCTCGCGAAGCCGTGATACGCGGGCCTAAAGATCCAACCGCAGCGGAAAAAAGGGGTCGGGGTTCAGGGCTCATCTGCACAAAACGGAAAAGCCTTCCCTGAATCCTTGACTCCCGCTTTCGACAGCTTGCCACCACCGAGAGATTGCGACCTGGGTTCTTTTGGAGTAAGCTGTTAGATGGCGCATAGCGATGCGGAGAAGGTGAACATGACCACACGACTGAAGGCGCGATTTGATGGCCACGCGTTGATCCCCGAGCAGCCTGTGGATTTGCCCGCGAATTGTTCGTTGGATATCGAAGTCACGGTGCCATCCGAGGTTAGAGACAAGCAAGCAGCGCGGTCGGTCCTGGAGGAGCTTGTGGAAGTTGCTGCTGCGTTTCCTGCAAATCCGGATGCGCCCTCGGACGGTGCTGCACAACACGACCATTATCTCTACGGAGCTGCGAAACGCCCGTGATCTTCGTTGATACCGGCTATCTGATTGCGATCGCGACGCCGACTGACAATCTGCACGCTAGAGCTGTCGGTTGGTCGCGTTCCGTGAAAGATACGTTGCTCACGACTGAGTACGTCTTGTGGGAATGCGTGAACCATTTCTCTTGTCCTGTGGATCGGCCAAAGGTTCACGCGCTGTTGCGGAGCATCCGCCAATCCTCACAATTCGAGATCCTGGACGCGACCGCAGCGCTTTCCTCCGAAGCTCTTCAATATCACAAGGCCGCGGCGGATAAGTTCTGGTCGCTGACCGACTGTGTTTCGTTCATCGCGATGCGGGAGCGGCAGATTACACAGGCGCTCGCGCACGATCGGCATTTCGAACAAGCGGGTTTTGAAGCGTTGTTGCGCCGTGACCCGTAGCGGCTGGCTCGCTCTACACGCTCATTACAATCGCACCGGCATCGCAACTCACTTAAACATCACCTCGTAATACATCGTCTTATCCGTCGCGCCGTCGATGGTGAACGCGCCGTCCTTGACCTCCAGCGTGCGAGGCGTGCGGCGGCCGTCTTGGTCGAGCACGTTCACGGCGGCGATTTCTCTTCCCGCGATGCTGATCTTTGCCTTCACCGGTTCGAGCATGATCGGCTCCTTGCCGTTCTCGAGCACGCGGTGGTCGATCGCTGAGTACTTGAAGCCCGAATTGCAGTTCCGGGCGACGGCCGTGATCAGCGCCGATTTTGCGTTGGCCAGCGCGGCTGTTTTCTCCGCGGCGGTGACGAAAATCGATGCGTACGGAATCTGCATTGAGATCTTCACGTTGCCCAGCGCGAGCTCTTTTCCTTCGGCGAAGCCGACGACGGCTTTCGTGCCTTCGGTATCGACGGTGAAGAAACCTTTGCCGGAGTAATCCCAGACAAGCTGCTTGTTGCAGGACGTGATCACCTTGTCCTTCTCGTACTTCGACATGTCGGGGAAGGTGCTCGCCGTCGGCTTGTCGGCGAATTCCACGACGCAGCGCCCCGCGGCCAGAGCTTTCGCCGGGCAACTGCCGCCGAACTCCTTAATGTCGCCGGCCTGTTCGATCTGGTCGGAGAACGAGAACTTTCCCGTCCGCAAATCTTCGAGGCTGACGCGCCGCGACGAGATCACTTCTCCTTCCTTCACGTCGCCGCGGAAAATCATCCGCGCCAGCGCCGGGAATTGCCCGATCTGCGAAGGGACATCGGCTTCCCACACGCCCCACGGGAAGTTGCCCGCGATCTTCGAAAACGGCCGGCTCGAGCCGCTCTGGAATTCATACGACGCGTCCCAGCCTTGCAGGCCCATGCCGTAGGCCGCGTAGATCGCCGGACCTTCCGCGCTGTACAAATCCGGGTAGACGGTGATCCATTCGGAGACGCCAAACGGCCGGTCCGCCACCTGCTGCAAGCCTGAACTGAGCAATCCGCCGCCGGGCTTGGTCAGCATCGTGCCCAGCATGCCGCCTTCGAAGTAGTTGTGCCGGTCGATCCAGCCGGCCAGATAATCGGAGCGCAGATTGTAGTAGTGCGGAATCATCGCCGGAGCCTGCCAGGGCGAACCGCACAGAGGCCCCTTGTAGCCGGCGTCGCGAATGGCTTTGACGAAGCGCGTATAGAACTTGTTCTGTACGTCATGCAGGAAGGCCGCGTTGTCGAGCAGTCTCTGGCGAGGGCCAACGCGGTCCTTCACCTGGCCCAACCCGCCATCGCCCATGAACCACGGATTGCCTTGGATGGCGATGCTTCCGGCTTCGATCGTCTCTTCCTTCTTCAGCGCGTCCTTCCACGCCGCGGCCAAGCCTTCCTGCGACGTGTACTTTGCTTTCAGCCACTCGCCGAAACGCTTCATCAGGTCCTTGCGGTACGTCGGGCACTTTTGCAGCACGCCTTCGGTTGTGTAGAAGAAAATGTCGTCCTCGTTCTGCAATTCGATGTACGACAGCGCGGGATCCTCGGCGTAGGTCTTGCCGGTGTGCGGGTTCTTGTGCTTGAGCAGGTTGATGACCATCTCGATCATCAAATCCTGCACGTCTTCCGCGTAGTTGATCAGTGCGTACGTCTTGCCCTGCAGGTTTTTCTGAATCTCATCATACGCGAGCAACTTGGCGCGATTGCCCGGGCGAACGATGTAGCCAAAGGTGTGCGAGAACCCGTAGTACACGCCGTTCTCCGTCATCTTCGAACAGAAATAATCGAGCCGCTCCAGGCCGTCGGGCGTCAACTTGGTTCCATCCTGCGGATCGCCGATGCCTTCCCAGCCCGGCCCGCAGAATTTGTGCAGGCGCACGCCGTTGACGCCGTACTTCGCGAACCGAGCCGCCGTCACGTCCGCGTCTTCCTTCTTTGGGCAGCACGCGCCGCCGTAGGAGAGATTCGTGCCCCAGAACTTCACGCGCGTGCCGTCGGCGAATTCAAAGTGATCGCCCACCATTGTCACGATTCCGTGCTTGCCCGCGGGTTTGTCGAGCCACTCGTTCACGCTGATGGCGCTCGGCCCCATGTCGTTGGCGGGCTTGAACTCGAACCAGTCCGGCCCGACGAGCTCTTTGACGAACTTCGCCACGTCTTCCGGCGCGGCTGCGAACGTGACCGGCCCCGGGAAGGTCAGCGTCAACGTCACCGGCCGCGTGCCCGCGGCAAATTTGTCGTGAGCCAGCATCACGCGGAGCGTTCCGCCTTCCGGGTGCAGATTGCAGGGCGGGTCCAGGGCGAGCTGCACGTTGCCGATGTCCTTGATCTGAAAGTCGATCTTGCTGGCGGACTCGACCGCGTTCGAGCGCTGGCTGGGCAGCGGCAGCTTCATTTCTTTGCCATCGGCGAGAGTGACCAGCGTCTGTCCGGTGTACGGCCCGGCCAGCGAAAAGCCCGTGATCAGCATGGTCAGGTCCACGTCTTTGTCGGTGCTCAGTTCATAGCGGTACGCAATGGACTGCTCGCCGGTCTTCTTCGCCAGCAGGCCGGCTTTCATCACGGTCTTGTCCTGGTTCAGGATGACCTGCCCCGAAAGCTTCAGTTCGCCGCCGCTGCCTTTGGCCGTGGACGAGGGCGCGCCGGTCCAGCCCCAATTCTTGCCCCACGCGGCCATCTCGGCTTTCATCACCGGCACGCCGCCTTTGAGAATGGCGTAGTTGTAGGAGTTGTCTGGACTGACCAGCACGATCCAGCCGTCGTCGGCCGCCCAAGTCGATCCGGCCAGCACCACCGCCAACATCGCCGCAATTTTTCGCATTGTTTCGCCCCTCTCAAGAAGTTGCTTATTTAACGTTAAATACACCGCCTTCATCAGCCTGCCTCATTTTTTCCGCTCGCTTCGTTAATGACCAATGACTGATGACCAATGAGCCGTTCGCGGGGTACACATAATCGGGTTCTTGGAGTTCTCACACATAGGAGAATACAGATGAACAATGGTTGCACACGTCGCGGCTTCCTGAAGACGGCAGCGGTCGCCGGCACATTGGCCGGTTTGTCGAAGGGTATCCTCGCCGCGGACGCAAAGAAGATCGGCATTTCGGTTCAACTTTATTCCGTCCGCAACGAGTGCGGCAAGGACATGGACGCGGCGCTCGAACAGATCGCCAAGATGGGCTTTGCGGGCGTCGAGTTCGCCGGGTACGCCAAGTACGGCGGCAAGGCGAAGGAGCTCCGCAAGCGCCTGGACGATTTGAAACTTACCGCGACCGGCACGCACATCGGCACCGGCAGCCTGAAAGGCGACGCGCTCAAAGGCACGATCGAATTCCACCAGACCATCGGCTGCAAGTACCTCATCGTCCCCGGCGACGGCGCCTTTGGCGATCCGATCAAGAGCAAGGATTTCGCCGAAACCTTCAACAAGGCGATGGAAACCTTGAAGCCTCTGGGCATGGCCTGCGGCTATCACAATCATACTGAAATCGCCAAGATCGACCCCGAAACGAAGAAGACCTACTGGGAACTCTTCGCCGAACGCACCACGCCCGACGTTGTCCTGCAGCAGGATTGCGGCTGGACGGCGGCGGCGGGCCTGAACCCCGCGGAGATGGTCAAGAAGCACCCCGGCCGCACGAAGATTCCGCACTTCAAACCCACCGTCGTCGGCAAAGCCGCCGGCAAGAAAGCCTTCTTTGGCGAGGACTCCGTGGACTGGAAGTCCGTTATCGAAGCCTGCTACTCCGTCGGCGGCACCGAATGGTTCGTCATCGAACAGGAAGCCTACCCCGATGGCAAGTCGCCGATGGAATGCACTGCGATTTCCCTCGCCGGCCTGAAGAAGATGCTGACCGAGATGGGCAAGGCGTAAGGTTTCTTTCGTCATTGAGGTCGTCACGGACCGACGCTGCGTTTCGCGTCGGTTTTCTTTTGCGGCCAGGAAGAGCGATAGATCAAGGTAAAATATTAACCAAAAATAATGCAAATAATGTGAAGCATTCTTCAGGCTGGATCGTCAAGTATATTGGCGGGCAGGCGAGATACTCTGCCCACGCGAACGCGGTCTTTGACAAGTGAATAGAGTTAGGGTGTGCACATGTGCACTTTTTTACAGAGGACGGGCTGGGGCGCACGCCGCTAACGGTGGTAGGTTGGACGGCACACGTGCAGTTTTGGACAGAAATGAAGACGACGGAGAGGACCGGGAATTACGGCGCACGGTGCACTTTTTTACAGGACTCGCAGGCCTTACCGTCCCTTCGCCGCCCTCTCCAGTTCACAGAGTTCAGTACTATCCAGCCGCATAGTCTCCCGCCGTATATAGTCCGTCGGCGTCATCCCCGTGTACTTCCGGAAGAGCCGCGAAAAATACGCCGCGTCTGAAAACCCCAGCGCGAACGCCGCCTCCTTAATGTCCATCCCTTGAGCCAGCATCAGAATCTGAGCCTTCTCAATCTTGCGCCGCCGCAAGAATTCCATCGGCCGCACGCCGACCACCTCGTGAAAGCGGTCCGAAAAATACGTCGGCTGCAAGTGCATCACCGCTGCCATGTCCGCCAGGGACAGGTTCTTATCTAGGTGCTCTTCAATGTGTTTGAGCACCTGCAGAAAAGGATTGCGCCCTTCGCCTTCAGCGGGACTGCGGAAACTCTCGACGACCGGAGCCAGGACTTGCCGCAGCAACCCGTCGCTCTCGATCCACGCACCCACACTGCCGTCGAAATCCTTATGGTCCAGACTCTTCAAAAATCCTTTCTTCTGCTCGTCATCGAACGGCCGGCAAACCGTGACCTCTTTGCCCGGAATCAGCTCATAGATGCGCTTGAACTTGCCCTCGAAACCCCGCGGAGCGTCCAGCGAATAATCGAACTCGCCCAAGTTGAACAAATCCACGTCGCCTTCCAGCCGCGACGTGAACTGAATGTAGTAGTACTCGAACGCCTTTGGGCACGCGTAGTCCGACAGCGTGAAACTCGGCACCAGATGCAGCTTCCCCGGCGTCAGAGCGAACGTCTGCCCATGATGCCGCGTATACGCCAGCCCGCGCGTGATCAGATACAGCCGCGAAAACGGACTGTTCACGCCCTTGTAATTCCAATTCACCCCATCCTTCTTGAAGCCAACATTCATCACCTTCAGCCTGAGCGTCGGCAGCAGTTCTTTCAGCATGGTCTGCTCCTTTGCGGGACGTGTGGCACGGGCAGGCCGACGCGCGGCTTCTTGCGCGTCGGATTGCCCGTGAATCGGGGCGCCGCCGCACGGGCAATCCACGCCGCGAGAAGCAGCGGCGCGGCCTGCCCGTGCCACACACCACAGGGATTCGTAACCCGTTCCCGCACGCAAAAGCGCCGAAAACCTGTGTTTTGTCCTACTCAACATGAGAAAAATCCAAGCATTGCCTGCTGTCCGCCGCCGCTGGCCCGTGTATAGTCTAGTGGACTTCCATCTCCGGCCCGGCGAGGCGCCTATGACGAATCAGCCCGAACACTGTCTGCCCATCCAGAACGCAGCCGGCGAATCGCCGATGTGGGTCCCCGAAGAACGCGCCCTTTACTGGGTCGATTGCGAAGGCGACAAGCTCTTCAAGCTCGACACCGCCACCGGCCAGCAGCAGACGTTCCCCGCGTCGCTGCCCGTGACCGCGATCTGCCGCCGAGCCAAGGGCGGTTGGATTTCAGCGACGAAGAAGGGCCTCGCCTTCTGGGACGCCAAGACCAACAAATTTGAGTTCATCGTCGATCCCGAAGAAGGCCACGCCGATCACCGCTGCAATGATGCCGCCGTGGACCACAAAGGCCGCTTCTGGGTCGGCACGATGAACCAGAAGGATCTCTTCGCCCCGACCGGTTCCCTCTGGCGCCTCGATCCCGACCTGAAACTCCACAAGATGGACACCGGCTTCGCCGTCCCCAACGGCATCGCCTTCAGCCCCGACGACAAGACGATGTACGTCACCGACATGTTCCACGGCAAGATCGTCGCGTATGACTTCGATCTGCCGTCCGGCGCGATTTCCAAGCGCCGCGACTTCGCCGTCGTCCCCAAAGAAGCCGGCCTCCCCGACGGTCTGATTGCTGACGCTCAAGGTTACCTCTGGTCCGCGCACTGGGGCGGCTCGCGAATAACCCGCTACGCCCCCGACGGACGCATTGACCGCGAGGTCCGTCTCCCCGTCGCGCAAGTCACCTGCATGGCCTTCGCCGGCCAGGCCCTGAACGAACTTTACATTACGACCGCCTGGGTTTTCCTCAGTGACGACGACCGTAAAAAGCAGCCGCAGGCCGGCGACCTTTTCAAAGTGAAGCTGGATGTGAAAGGACTTTTGGAGCCACAGTTCGCAGGATGAGACTTGAGGCCTGAGGCTTGAGCCTTGAGCTCGCGAGTTCTGAATCCTCAAGCCTCAGGTCTCAAGCCTCAAGCCTCAAGCCTAAATACGGGGGGAAGAAAAAATGCTTACTAAGGAACAACGCGTTCTAAACGTGATCGACCGCAAAGAAGTCGATTTCCTTCCCAGCCAGATCACCTTCTCCGACCGCACCCGCGATAAGGAGATCGCCGCCGCCATCGGCCTGGGCTCCGCCGATGAACTGGATGGTTACCTCGAAAACCACATCCACCTGACGCTGTGTTACAACGATAAGTCGCTGTTCTATCGCAACGACAAGACCGAGATGTCCCGCCTCGCCGGGCTGGGCTTCTCCGGTCCGCACTACTTGAAGAAGCGCGTGTACGACTCCTGGGGCATGGGCATCGAAGTCGGCAGTGACGGCTTCTTCGCCTGCTACCATCCGCTCCAGAACGCCTCCACCAAAGAAGACGCCGAGCACATGCCGCCGGACGTCAATCGAGCTGTCCTGTTCGAAGCCGACATTAACAAAGCTGTCGAGGCGTACCGCGTCCCGGACATCAACCGAGCGCACAACTTCGACGACATGACCAAGGATCTGAAGGAGTTTTCCGGCAAGTTCCTGGTGATGCCCTCCGGATATTTCGGCCTCTACGAACGAGCGATGGGATTGTGCGGCTTTGAAGAATTCATGCTCTACATGGCCACCGAACCGCAGGCCATGCATAAGCTGCTCGACAAAGTTTGCGAATATCGCATCGCATACGCCAAGCGCGTCGTGGCGATGGGCTTCAAAATCGCGCACCACGGCGACGACCTCGGCTGCCAGCGCGGCACGATTTTCTCCAAGAAGATGTTCCACGAATTCGTCCTGCCCCGCCTGAAAGCCGCGTGGGAACCCTACAACAAGGCCGGTATCCCCATCTGCATGCACTCCTGCGGCGATCTGACCGACTTCCTGCCCGACCTTATCGAAATCGGCCTGAAAGTCCTCGAACCCGTGCAGCCCGTGATGGACCTCGTGCGCCTGAAACGCGAATTCGGCAAGGACCTCGTCTTCTGGGGCGGCATCGAAACCCAGAACCTGCTCCCCTTTGGCAAGCCCGACGAGGTCCGAGCCATGGTGCGCCAGACGATCCGCACGCTGGGCAAAGGCGGGGGACACATCATCGCCCCCAGCCAGGAAGTGATGAACGACGTCCCGATCGCCAATGTCAAAGCTCTGGTTGAGACCATTGTGGAAGAGCGCCAGAAAGTGTTGAACATGTAGAACTCAAGTAAAAAGGAAAAAGTAAAAAGGCAAAAGAGAATAGCGGAGTGGCAATGACGCTTGTTCATCCATTTCTTTTTACTTTTTAATTTTTAATTTTTACTTCGCGGCGGAGGATCCAGCATGAAGTCCTTAACCTATAGAGTGCTGTTTCCCGCCTTGCTGACGTTCGGAGTCGTTTGTTCCGCCGCGCTCGCCGGCCAGGCCCCCGTCACCGCCACTCCCGCCAGCCTGCGCCTGGCTGTCCGCGACCTGATGGATACCCACGGCGCGCGCTATCCCAACGGCGCCAAGTATCTCGCGCAGCTCGATGAAATAGAAAAAGCTTTGCAGGGCAAAGATAAAGCCCCGGCTCAAGCCGCCCTCGCCACTCTCCAGCGCGAAGCCCTCCTCGCCAATCCGCTGCTGGATTTTGGCAAGCTCCTCCTGGTCAAGCGCGGTGAGAAGAGCCCTCGAGGGCTGCCGCAGAATTGGGAAGGCAACGAGGCCCTGCCCAAGTCCGGCTACGACAATGAAATCGACGTCCTCTCTCCCGTCAATCCCGACGGCACTCTGACCACGCTCTACAAACCCGAAGGCACCCCGTACGTCGGCGATATGTGCCTCGACTACGACGCCGAGAAGCTGATGTTCTCCATGTCCGGCAACAAAGGCGCGCCCGCCGGCTCACCCGGCGTCTCGCGCTGGCAGATCTACGAAGTGAAGACCGACGGCGCCGGCCTGCGCCAGCTTCCGCTGATCTCGCAGCCCGACGTTGACAACTACTCTTCGTGCTATCTCCCCGACGGCAACATCATCTTTACCTCGACCGCTCCGTTCACCGGCGTGCCCTGCGTCACCGGCGCCTCGCACGTCGCCAACATTTACCGGCTGGAAACGCAGACTGGCGCTATCCGGCGGCTGACCTTCGAGCAGGAGCACAATTGGTGTCCGACCATGCTGCCCAACGGACAGGTGCTGTATCTGCGCTGGGAATACTCCGACATCCCGCATTACGTCGCGCGCATTCTCTTCCACATGAATCCGGACGGAACCAACCAGCAGGAGCACTACGGCAGCAACTCGTACTGGCCCAACGCCATGTTCTTCGCCAAGCCCGTCCCGGGCAGCGCGACCAAGTTCGTCGCCATCATCGGCGGCCACCACGACGTCCCGCGCATGGGCGAACTGATCCTCTTCGATACCGCCAAAAGCCGCCGCGAAGCCGACGGCGTTGTGCAGCGCATCCCCGGCTACGGCAAGCCGGTCGTGCCGCTGATCCGCGACAATCTCGTCAGCGGAAGCTGGCCGAAGTTCCTGCACCCATACCCGCTGAGCGATAAATACTTCCTGGCTTCCGCGCAGCTTAGCGGCTCATCCAAGTGGGGCATTTACCTCGTCGATGTCTTCGACAATCTGACGCTTATTAAGGAGTGCCCCGGTTACGTTCTTTTCGAACCGATTCCGTTACGCAAGACGGTTCGCCCGCCGGTCGTCCCCAGCGGCGTTGTCGCCGATCGCAAAGACGCGCTCGTTCACATCGCCGACATTTACGCCGGCGAAGGACTCAAAGGCGTCCCACGCGGCAGTGTCAAGAAGCTGCGCCTGTTCACGTACCACTTCGCCTACCACGGCATGGGCGGACAGGTCAACCGCGTGGGCCTCGACGGCCCGTGGGACGTCAAGCAAATCATCGGCACCGTTCCCGTCGAACCCGACGGCTCCGCGTTTTTCCGCGTGCCTGCGAACACCCCCCTTTCCATGCAGCCGCTCGATGCCGAAGGCAACGCGCTGCAGCTCATGCGCAGTTGGATGACGGCGATGCCCGGCGAACTGGTCTCCTGCGTCGGCTGCCACGAACAGCAGCACAACGTTCCGCAGCAGAAAACGATGCAGGCCTCCTACAGTTCGCCCGCCGACATCACGCCCTGGTATGGCCCCACGCGCGGCTTCTCTTTTTCCCGAGAAGTCCAGCAGGTGCTCGATAAGCATTGCGTAAGCTGCCACGACGGCAAGCCCTCGCCGAAGCCCTTGCCCGCCGGCATCACCATGCCCGATTTTACGGCGCGCCCGCCCGTGCACCCCGAAGCGCGCGACAAGGGCTACAACAACGGCACGCAGTTCACGCCGTCGTACATGGCCCTCCGAGCATTCTTGCGCACGCCGACGATCGAAAGCGACATGCACATTCTCACGCCGTCGGAATACCACGCCAACACGACCGCTCTCTTTCAGTTGCTCGAAAAAGGCCATTACGGCGTGAAGCTGGACGCCGAATCGCGCGACCGGTTGGTCACTTGGTTCGACTTGAACACTCCCGCGCACGGCACGTGGGGCGACATCATCGGTGAAAAGCGCGTCACGCAGCAGCGCGACCGCCGCCGCGAAATGCTGAAACTCTACGCCGGCCGCGACGAAGACCCCGAAGCCATCCCGGTAAATGAGGAGCGGCGGGCGCCCTCGCCCGCCGAACCACGGGCGGTGGCGCCCGTGGCTCCTACTTCCGCCCCGCTAGTGCCGGCAATCCCCGGCTGGCCCTTCGACGCCGCCGAAGCCGCCAAGCGTCAATCCGCCCTCGGCGAGTTCACGCGCGAAATCGAAATCTCCCCCACTCTCAAGCTCAAGCTCGTCCGCATCCCCGCCGGCGAATTCGTCATGGGCGCGACAGACGGTTTTGCCGACGAACAACCCGCTGCCGCCGTAAAAATCGCCAGCCCATACTGGATGAGCACCCTCGAAATCAGCAACGAACAATACGCGTGTTTCGACGCGCTACACGACAGCAAAATCGAGCGGGGAGATTTCCTGCAGTTCAGCGAACAGGAGCGCGGCTTTCCCGCCAATGGACCCAAACAACCGGCGGTGCGGGTCTCCTGGCGCGAAGCGATGGACTTCTGCCGCTGGATTTCGACCAAGACCGGCCTGAAATTCACGCTGCCCACCGAAGCCCAGTGGGAATACGCCTGCCGAGCCGGCACGGCCACGCCCATGAACTACGGCGCGCTCGACGCCGACTTTTCCACGCTCGCAAATCTCGCGGATGTTTCGTTGCGCCGCATGCCGACGTTGGGTTGGGGACTGCCCTCCGGCGCTGTGCCCGAATGGCGCCCCGCCATTACGACCGTTGACGATAAAAATCGCGTCTCCGCGCCCGTGGGAACCTACAAGCCCAACGCGTGGGGCCTCTCGGACATGCACGGCAACGTCGCCGAATGGACGCTCAGCTCCTACCGTCCCTATCCCTACCGCGACGACGACGGCCGCAACGATCCCTCCGAGGGTGGTGCCGGCCTCCGTGCCGGCCGTGTGGTCCGCGGCGGCTCCTGGTGGGACCGCCCCTACTACGCGCGCTCCGCCTATCGCCTTGCGTACCCCGCGTGGCAGCGCGTCTACAACGTCGGCTTCCGCGTCATTTGCGAGGAAAAATAGTCTTGTGTGGCACGGGCACCGTGAACCCGGCGCCGCAGCACGGGCAATCCGCGCCGCGAACAGCCATCGGTCCTTGATACCGACGCACCAGACGCGGCGCGGCCTGCCCGTGCCACACTATCTGCGGTTGCCGTAAATCGCCGAGTGCATTAGCCTCAGATTCTCTGAGTTGGCGCGCGCACAGGAGAGCGGAATCGCTGCATGAGCACAGTGCTGGAACCGGCCTCTTCGCCGCTGGCCCCCAAAGAGGGTGGCGCGCCGGTTCTTTCTGGCGCGAAAACGGATTCCGCGCCGACTCAGGCGCCGCTGACGACTTCGCCCGAAATGAAAAAGCACATTGCCGCGCTGCTGGGAAACATCGGCGCGGCGATCATGGGCAAACGCGAGGCGGTGAAGCTGACGATCGTCGGCATTCTGGCGCGCGGCCATGTGTTGATCGAAGACGTGCCCGGCGTGGGCAAAACGACCCTTGCGCGAGCGCTCGCCAAGTCGATCGACTGCCAGTTCCGGCGCATCCAATTCACGCCCGACCTGCTGCCGTCCGATATCGTGGGCGTTTCGGTTTACGAGCAGGCCGAAGGGCGCTTCAAGTTCCACACCGGGCCGCTGTTTGCGAACATCATCCTGGCCGACGAGATCAACCGCACGACGCCGCGCACGCAATCCGCTCTGCTGGAAGCGATGAACGATTTTCAGGTCTCGGTGGACGGCACGACCTACCCGTTGCCCTCGCCGTTCATGGTGCTCGCAACGCAGAACCCGATCGAATACGCCGGAACGTATACGCTGCCGGAGGCGCAGCTCGATCGTTTCCTCCTGCGCGTGGTGATCGGCTATCCTGACCGCGACAGCGAACGGCAGATCGTGCGCAGCCAGCGCCTTTCGCACCCGCTCGACGCGTTGAAGCCGGTCATCACGGTGGCCGACATGCTGCAACTTCAGGACGTCACGCGGCAGATCACCGTCAACGATGGGCTGGTGGATTACATCCTTGAGATCGCGGCGCGAACGCGGGAGCACAAGGGATTGGCTCTCGGCGCATCCCCACGCGGTTGCCTGATGCTCTACCGCGCCGCTCAAGCCTATGCGTTGGTCGAAGGCCGCGGCTACTGCACGCCCGACGACATCAAGCGGCTCGTCGTGCCGGTGTTGGGACACCGCATTATCGAAAAGGGCCGCGATGCCGGCGCCAGCCGCCGCGATGGTGAAGCGATTCTACGCGAAATCCTCGAAGAAGTGCCCGTGCCTATTTAGTCCACATAGCACGCGTGCAATCATGCCCCGCCTCCTCCGAATCGAAATAATCGCACATCGTGCCACGTGCGGGAATGAAAACGTTATTCATCCGGAATAATTGGCCCGATTGATGCATATCGTATATGCGAAGGTCGTTTCCTCATTAGTCTGGTGGTTTCAATGCACGCGCATGCGGACTACTTACGCGATGTTTGCCAGATGATGGACGGTGTCAAGCCGGCAGCACCTGCGACCGGCAAGAGCCCCTCGCAGCGGCCCACAGGCCTCCCGCTCACTCACGTGCTGACCACCTGCGTTTTTGACAGGCCGGGGCGAATCCTGCTCGTCGAAGCCGACCCCGATGTCCTTGAGCAGCTTTCAGCGGATCTCGAAAAATGCGGCCACACCGTTTGTCCGGTGCAAAGCGCGCACGCGGCGCTCAGTCTGGCTGCCACGGAACGCCCCGAGGTGGTGCTGATTGGCGCTGAACTTCCGGACATGAGCGCCGCCGAACTCGCGCGCCGGCTCAAGTCGGATCCTGCACTGAGTTACGCTGCGGTCGTCCTGCTGGCGGAGTCCATCCAGGCCTTCACCACTGGCCAGCCCAGCCCGTTCAACGACGTGATTCTGCGGCACGTGGAAACGCCGGTGCTTCACGCGCGTATCGCCGCCTTGCTGAAATATGAGCGCGCAATCAACTCGCTGCGGCAGGCGCATGGCGAACTTGAACAACGTGTGCAACAGCGCACAACGGAACTGTCCACCGCCAACGATAAACTGGAGGAGGAAATCACCCGGCGCACGCTGAGCGAGAACGCGCTGCGCGAGAGCGAAGATCGCTACGAACTGGCCGAACGCGGCGCGAACGACGGCCTGTGGGACTGGAATCTCGACACGCGGCAGATCTACTTCTCCCCGCGCTGGAAGACGATGCTGGGCTACGATCCGGCCCAGTTCGAAGACCGGACGGACGAGTGGTTCTCGCGCGTGCATCCCGAAGATATGCCGGGCTTGAAAGAGGCGATCGAACGTCACCTGGCCGGCGGCACGCCGCACCTTCAATACGAATACCGCATGCTTCATCGTGACGGGACTTACCGCTGGGTGCTTTGCAGGGGGATCGCCGTACGCCACGCGGATGGCAACATGCAGCGCATGGCCGGCTCGCAAACGGACATTCACGACCGCAAGCTCGCCGAACAACGCTTGATCAACAGCGCGTTCCACGATGAACTGACAGGTCTGGCCAATCGCGCACTGTTCATGGACCGGCTGGAACACGCGCTGCAGCGCCTGCGGCAGAATCCGGCGGCCAAGTGTGCGGTTCTGTTCCTGGACATCGACCGCTTTCACATCGTCAATGACAGCCTGGGTCAGAAGACGGGCGATCAATTACTGAGCGCTTTCGGCCGGCGGCTCAAGCAGTGCCTGCGCGCGACCGACACGATCGCGCGGATGGGAGCCGACGAGTTTGCGGTGCTGCTGGAAGATATCGGCAGCCTCAGCGATGCCACCGTGCTGGCCGGTTCGACGCAGGAAGCACTGAAGAAGCCCTTCCAGCTCAGCCAGCGCGAAGTGTTTGTCACCTCGAGCGTCGGGATTGTGCTGGTTAAACCGAAATACGAAACCGCGACGGACGTTCTCCGCGACGCTGAAACGGCCATGCACCGCGCCAAGGCGGCCGGCACCGCGCGCCAGGAAACGTTCAACTCTGGAATGCACGCTCAAGTGCTGATGCTGCTGCATCTGGAGAACGACCTGCGCCGGGCGATCGAAGGGAACGAATTTTGCCTGGAGTACCAGCCCATCGTGTCGCTCGACAGTGGCCGCATCACCGACATGGAGGCGCTGATCCGCTGGCGGCGCTCCCCGACAACGCTCATCTCCCCCGCGGAGTTCGTCCCGCTGGCGGAGGAGACCGACCTGATCACGCCCATCACGCTGTGGGTGCTCAAGGAAGCCTGCCGGCAACTGCGAATCTGGCAGACGCGTTATCCGGAGCACGCGCAGCTTTGTATGAGTGTGAACCTTTCAGGCCACGCCTTCTCCCAGGACGACTTGCATCAGCAGATCGGAAGCGTGCTGGCTGAAACGGGCGTCAGTGGAAAGTCCCTCAAGCTCGAAATCACTGAAGGCGCCTTGATGGAAAATGGGAAGAACACTCTGGCGATGCTTTCGCAGCTTAAGAGCATGAACTTGCGCCTGGCCATCGACGACTTCGGCACGGGATATTCATCTTTGAGCTACCTGCACCGGCTACCCGTGGACGTTCTGAAGATCGACCGTTCTTTCGTATCCAATATGGGTTTGGGCGCGAAGAACGCCGAGATCGTACGAACCATCCGCACCCTGGCTGGGAACCTGGGAATGCAGGTCATTGCCGAAGGTGTCGAGACCGGTCAGCAGCTTGGGCGCTTGAAGGATCTGAAATGTGAGTATGGGCAGGGCTACTTCTTCTCCAGGCCCGTTCCGCCCGCCGGAATGGATAAACTGCTTGCCGCCCCGACCCATTGGCAATGATCCTGCGAAGTTATCGAATTTATACTTATGCCCGCTGCTTGGCCATCTGGCGCACTGCTTGCCTGACGCCCACTTGGTGAGTGAGGTTGGATCGCCGTGCGTTGCGTATATGAGCGAAGCACTTGCTCGCAACCGCTAGAAAAAACAGAGGCTGCTGTGATCATGGGCGAAATTGTGCACGGCTCTGGCCAGATTATATGCGAGCCTGGCACGGGCGCTTTCAGCCCGGTAATTCCCATACGCAAAGACGGCGGCAACTTGCCGCTGGTCTCCATTGTGATACCGACCTGGTGCGAAGAGCGTTATATTGCCGATTGTCTGCACTCTATCCTGGCTCAGGATTATCCGGTCTCCCGAATGGAAATCCTGGTCGTGGACGGCATGAGTCCGGACCGGACCCGCGAGATCGTCAAGCGCATCGGCACCACTTGCCCACAGATACGTTTGCTGGACAACCCGGAGCGCCTCCAGGCCGCCGGATTGAACCGCGCCATCTCCATGTCCCGCGGAAATTTCATCCTGCGCATCGATGCGCACGCCGAATACGCTTCCGACTACGTTCGCACCTGCGTGGAGACGTTGCGCGAGACCGGCGCCGACAACGTCGGCGGGCCGCAGTTGCCCAAAGCGCGCACGTTCTTCCAGAAGATGGTTGCCTTCGCACTGCACAGCCCGCTGGGCACTGGCGGGGCGCCGTGCCGGTCGGAAGGAAAAGATGGCTACGTCGATACGGTTTTTCCGGGAGCCTTCCGGCGGCAGACGCTGCAGCGCGTGGGCCTCTTCGATCCGGGCGCGATCACGAACGAAGATGCGGAGATCAACCAGCGCATCATCGCCAGCGGCGGCAGAATCTATCTGAATTCGGCCATCAAGTGCTTCTACTACCCGCGCGAAAGCCTGCGAGGCCTCGCTAGACAGTACTTCCGCTACGGGCGCGGCCGGGCGCGAACGGTGCTCAAACACGGGCAGTTTCTGCGGCTCGGGTCGTTCCTGCCTTTCGCGTTCTTTACCGGCCTGCTGTGCTTGCTGCTGCTCGGACTGTTTTGGACCCCGGGGCTCTGGCTTGCCGCCGCCGCGGCCGGAATGTACGCCGCTGGCATCATCGCCGAAGGTGCGCGGATGGCGATCAAGCACCAGTGGGCGTGCGCGTTCATGCTGCCGCTTGTTTTCGTCACTCTGCATCTTTCGCACGCCGTGGGCGTCGCGTGGGGCTTGCTCTACTACAGCAGCAACCCGGATTGGATTCATCTGAACCCGCCGCTTTTGCAGCAGTAACGCAATCCTGTGTGGCACGGGCAGGCTGCGCCACGTCTTTTTGTGGCGCAGATTGCCCGTGCAATCGCGCACCGGCGTCCGCGCAATCCAGGAGGATTGCGTTGCACGGCACGCCATTCGATATGTAAGGTCCGGGGACAGTGTCTGTTGTGACGGGAGCGACATGCCGCAAAGCCGTGAGCTCAACCAGAACTCCTCGCGCCGCTGGGACCACGCGGTGCCTTCGACCGAACGGAGACTGAAGATTCTGATCGTGCGCGTGCGGCTGCTGTTTCCGCTGAACACCGGTGGGAAAATCCGCAGCGCGCGCATGATCGAAGAACTCAGCCAGAATCATGACGTCACGTTGATAACCTGCCGTTATCCGGAAGACACCGACGAAGATGTGCAGCGCACGGCGGAGTTGTGCAAGAACCTGGTGGCCGTTCCATATCGGGAAACGGTGAAGGGCAGCGCGGCTTTCTATGCCGAACTGGGAAAGAACCTGTTCAGTTCGTTGCCGTACGTTGTGGCGAAGTACGCCAGCCGCGAACTGGCTCGCACGGTGGCGGCGCTCTATCGCACACAGCGCCCGGACCTGGTCATGTGCGATTTTCTGCAGTCGTGCGAGTGCCTGAAATACCTGGACGGCGTGCCCTTTGTGCTTTTCCAGCACAACGTCGAAGCCGCGCTTTTCGAACAGATGGCTCGCCAGACCGCCTCGCCAATCAAGCGCGCGTATCTGGCGCTCCAGGCGCAGCGGCTGCGGCGGTACGAACAGCGGATCTGCAAGAAGGCAAGCTGCGTCATTGCCGTTTCGGACAACGACCGCGAGGTCTTCACGCAGCAATACGGAGCGCCGTACTGTGAAGTCGTGCCCACAGGAGTGGATACGGAATTCTTCGTGCCCTCGAAGAACATGCGGGCGGCGAACAACATCGTCTTCACGGGGTCGCTGGACTGGCTGCCAAACCAGGATGCGATGCGCTACTTCGTGAAGGAGGTTCTGCCGCTGATCCAGCAGGAAGTCCCGAACGTGGCGTTCAGCATTGTGGGACGCAATCCGCCGCCGGAAATCGTGGCGCTGGGAAAGCAGCCCGGCATCCACGTGACGGGCACCGTCAATGACATCCGCCCCTACGTCTTTGGCGCGAAAGTCTACGTCGCACCGTTGCGAATCGGCAGCGGAACGCGGCTGAAACTGCTCGAAGCGATGGCCATGGGCAAAGCCATCGTCAGCACCACCCTCGGCGCCGAAGGACTGCCGGTGCACCACGATCAGAACATCGTTCTGGCCGATTCAGCCGCGGATTTTGCGCGGGAGGTCACTTCTTTGCTTCGCGACGGCCAGCGCCGGCGGACGTTGGAGGCGCAGGCGCGGGAACTGGTGGAGCGGAGGTACTCTTGGCAGCAGGTCGGGCAGGTTTTTGGCGCCATCTGCCAACGGGCGGCTGGAAAAGCAGGGGTCAGGGTTCAGGGTTCAGGGGTCAGGGATGGACCTTAGCGTGGTGTGATGAAGTTCTGCGATCGGAGTAGCGCCGATCGGAAAAGCAATCTCTGAACCCTGGACCCTGAACCCTGAACCCTAACGAGGAGACATTCATGAATCTGATCGTTTGTGGATTGGGGTACGTCGGAACGGTGACCGCGGTGTGTCTGGCCAAGGCTGGCCACAACGTGACGGGGATCGACGTCAACGCTGAGAAAACGCGGATGGTGCGCGAAGGAATCGCGCCGGTCATCGAAGAAGGTCTGCAGCCGCTGCTTCAGGAAGTCGTCGCTTCTGGCCACTTGACCGCGACGACCGATCTGAATGTGGCGCTGACGCAAGCAGACGCCACGCTGATTGCGGTGGGGACACCGAGCCGCCCCAACGGCAGCTTGGACACGACCGCGCTTGAGCGCGTCTGCGCGGACCTGGGCCGCGCGCTGCGTGACAGTGCCAGGCCGCACACGATCATCGTTCGCAGCACGGTCCTTCCCGGCACGACGCGCAAGCTGCTGATTCCGATCATCCAGGAAGCCGCCGGCAAGAGCTTGGATGCGAGCCTGGGCGTTTGTTACAACCCGGAGTTCATGCGCGAGAGCACATCGTTGAAGGACTTCTACAATCCGCCCTTCACGGTGATCGGCCGGGACAACGAACACCACGGCATGATCGCCGCGGCGCTGTACGCCAGCGTCAACGGACCGATGGAAAAAACCAGCATCGAGACCGCAGAGATGCTGAAGTACGCCTGCAATGCGTTCCACGCGATGAAAATCAGCTTCGCGAACGAAGTCGGCGTCTTCGCGGCGGAGCATGGCATTGACGGCCGCGAACTGATGCGCCTGGTCTGCCTGGACCACAAGCTCAACATTTCGCCCGCATATCTGCAGCCGGGGTTTGCGTTCGGCGGTTCGTGTTTGCCGAAGGATCTGCGCGCGCTGCTCTACCGCGCCAAGCAGTCGGACCTGAGTTTGCCGATGCTCGAAGGCATCATGCAAAGCAACACGCGGCATTTGCAGCGCGGCATCGATCTGGTCCGCCGCTCGGGCAGGAACCGCGTCGGGATGTTGGGCCTGACCTTCAAGGACGGCACCGACGACCTGCGCGAAAGCCCCTACGTGGACATGGCCGAGACGTTGCTGGGCAAAGGCTACAAACTGAAGATTCACGACGACAATGTGGAGCTGGCGCGCTTGACCGGCGCGAATGCCACGTTCATCAATGAGAAGCTGCCGCACTTGACCGGATTGCTCGACACGGTAGATGGCGTGATGAACCACGGCGAAGTCGTCGTCGTCTGCAACACGAATCCGCTCTACGCAAAAGCCGTCCGCCAGCGCCGCCCCGGCCAGCAGATCATTGACCTCGCCGGCCTGTCCGCAACGGACAGCTCCGCGTCGCGGAGGATCTTGGGGATAGCATGGTAGCTGTATGCGCCGGCAGGCTACCGCTAATTGCTATCGCAGAAGCCGGCAAACACCTGGCGGTTTCTCGCTATCGAAATATTTATTACATGCCGCGCATACTGTGCTGGGCTGACTCGATACAACCCATCGGTAGCGCAGGAACTTGAGTTTCTTGCCGCATCTGTCGCATTTCGCAGGAGAGATCACATCCACGATTAAGCGGCCGATGGTCTGGAAGTGCTTCATGACCGCGTACCTCTTCGCGCATTCCGTATGTAACGCACCGCAGCAACGTGAGCGCGTCAGACTTCGAGTTCCTTCACTGCCTTTTCGATCTCGTCCCCGTCCCCCGCTTGCAGCGTCCGCGGGTCGATCAGCACGCGCTCGTCTTGTATGCGCGTGAAAATCGGCGGGCGGTGCTGCCGCAGCCGCGCGCCCAATTCCTCGGCGCTCAGCTTCGCATGCCGCAAACTGACCACACGCGTGGGGATATTGCGTTCCGGTAGGCTGCCGGAACCCAGGCGCGAGGCGTCTTCAACGCACAAAGCTTCCAGGCCGGGGAGCGCTCGACCCAGGCGCGTGGCGAGCGACGAGGCTTCATCGCTGATGCTGGCCAGCGTGCGGCGCAGCATGCGCAGAGTCGGTACGGTTTCCAGGCGGCGTTCGGGGTCCAGATACAAACGCAGTGTGCTTTCCAAAACGCAGAGCGTGAGCTTGTCCACGCGCAGCGCTCGGAACAACGGATGGCTGCGCACCCTATCGATCAGAGCTTTCTTGCCGACGAAAATGCCGCCTTGCGCGGAACCCAGAATCTTGTCGGCGGAAAACAGCACCAGGTCCGCGCCGTCGTCGAGCGCCGTCTTGACGACGGGCTCCTCCTTCAGTTCGTCCGCCAGGCCGGGCAATAGCGCACCGGAGCCGATGTCGTAGAGCACTGGCAGGTTGTGCTTGCGCGCCATCTCGACCAGCGGGGCGACGGAGACCTCTTCAGTGAATCCCACGATGCGGAAATTGCTGGTGTGCACCAGCAGCAAGGCGCCGGTGTTGGGCGTGATCGCCGTTTCGAAGTCGCGGACGTACGTGCGGTTGGTCGAACCGACTTCAACGAGTTTGCAGCCGCTTTCGCGCATCACTTCGGGGATGCGGAAGGAGCCGCCGATTTCGACGAGTTGCCCGCGGCTGACGATGACTTCTTTTCCGCGCGCGACGGCGGCCAGCGCCAGCATCGTTCCGCCGGCGTTGTTGTTGACGACCGTTGCGCTTTCGCAGCCCAGCAGCGTGACGAGCAGATCGCGCACGGTCGCGTCGCGGTGGCCGCGCTTGCCGCTCTCGATATCGACCTCGACGGCGGAGTAGCCCGACAGTTCGTTGACGACGTCTTGAATCGCCGCCGCCGGCAGGACCGCTCGACCGAGACCGGTGTGCAGGATGACGCCGGTCGCGTTGATCACGCGGCGCACGCCGCTGCCGCAGCGGCGTTCCACGCGTTCGACCACCAGCGCGATGACGGCTTCAGCCGATGGAGCACTGGCCTTTTCGCCGGCGGCCAGAATGGACTTGCGCAAATCGGCGAGCGTTTCGCGGGCTGTTGAAAGGACCGCTTCGCGGCCGACGCGCGTCTGGAGAGCCTTGATGGCCGGCTCGTCGAGCACTCGCTGGATGGCCGGCAGGCTGCGCAGCAAAGCTTCAGTAGGGTTGGGGTCAGGCATGGTCATGGCACCAGGGATCAAATGGGCGGCAGTTTCACTATGGAGCGGATGATAGTGCTGGGCCGGTCCGGCGCAACTGATTCAGGTGGCACGCACGTGACCGCGCCGTTCGTTTGGCGTGGTCTCGTGCGTGCGGGGGTTCCATCGCACGCTTAAGTTCGCGCAAACGGACGCGCGAACGTAAGCGTGGCACCCGGCAACTGATTCAAGTGTGGTGCCACTGGCACGCGCCCGCCAGCCTCTCGGCGGGCGCTTGCCAGTGCGGTGACCGCGGCGACTGCAAGCACCTCGGCACGGCATTCGCAGCATTCCGTGCGATTATGTGTTAACGCACATGTGCGTCGCGGCAGATGTCGAACGTCCAGGTGAAGAAGGTGTGAGGAACTGACAATTCGCAGTAAGAAGTGACGCGCTGCGTCGTTAAACAGATGTGGCACGCATGTGTTCGCGCGTCCTTTTGCGCGAACTCATGCGTGCGTGCGGCTCCCCACGAGCAGTGGCACACAAAAGCGCGCAAACTTGCGGGTGACTTGAAAAGGGCTATATCTGTGCTGGTGAGTGGTGAGTGTGAGCGGAACGAATAACGGACATCGGACAAACTTGGCTAAGCAAAAAAAGAAGAAGGTGGATTCGCAGGCGGAACCAGCGGGCGTGGAGCGTCTAAAGGAGGAACCGGTTCTGGCCACACCTATTGCAGACGGTTCGAACGAACGGCGCAGGCTGCATGCGTTCTTCTCCGGGATGGTGCAAGGCGTCGGCTTTCGATATACGGCATCCTCGGAGGCCGGACGGCTTGGCATCACCGGCTGGGTGCGAAATCGAGAGGACGGACGGGTTGAACTGTTGGCGGAAGGGACTGCCAGCGAGCTTGAGAATTACCTTTCCGCTTTGGGCGACGAGATGTCCGGTTACATCCGCAAGGTCGATCGAAGCTGGGAGCCGGCGACAGGAGAGTGGGATAAGTTTTGGATTGAACCGAGTTACTGAGCCGACCCGACAGGCTGGTTGGAACGTACCTTAATCGGAACGGAACATGCCGCGCGTATGAACAAACGCCTTTCTCCTCTCTCCGCTCTGGTCATTCTGGCCGCAACGTTCCTGGCAGCAGGGCCGCTCGCGCGCTCGGGTGAAAAAGCCGCGGAAGGTTCCGGCGAGGAAGAGAAAGACAAGCCAAAGGAAAAAGAGTTCAAATATTCGGCATGGTGCGCGTTCCGCGATCTATCGACATTGCTTCCGCCGCCAACCAAGATCGATCCGCAGACCGAGGAATCCCGTCCCGGTTCAGGCAAGTGGGCGGGGTTCTGCCGGCATGGGCAGTGGGCGTCGCTTGTGCTTGAACTCAAGAACACGACTGAGAAATCGGAGTTTCGCGGCACGGCGTCGATCAACCTGAATCCGGTCCACGGCAACGAAAGCGAGGATCCGTACGTTTCGTATTACCGGCAGGAATTCGAGATCGGCCCACAAACGACGAAGCAGTATCATTTCAGTGTGCTATGCCCGGAAGGCGGCATTTCCCAGTTCATCACCATCGATATCTCGACGGGTGGCCGGAGCTACCAGCGTTCGGTGCAGCTCCACGAGCTGGACGTGGCGCGCGAGGACTTCATCGTTGTCGTCTCGGAAAGCTATGGTGCGTTCCGGCACCTGGCCACGATGCCCAATTCGCGCGGCGACGTTGACGACGACAGCAAGCAGCGGCGGCGCAGAGTGGCGGTGGTCGATCCGCAGGAACTGCCGACGCGCTGGCACGATCTCACGATTGCCAACCTGCTGGTGATCGACGGCCCGCCGCGCGAGAAGTTTTCGCAGGCGCAATGGGACGCGATCACGGCGTACGTTCAGGCCGGCGGGCAGGTGCTGATCACAGCCGGCAAAGACTCCTCGCGCATGAAGGGGCCGCTGGAAGAGCTGGCCGGAATTCGCGTCAAACAAATCACCGAAGTCGAGGGGTTGGATGGCTCCGACGAGGTGCCAAGCCTGAAGCTAAAGCCGGACGTGCGGCTGCCGATCATCGAAGTCGATGCGACGAACTGCCAATCCGTCGATCGCAACAAGAAGACGCAGCTTGTGGAACGCTGCCAACGCTACTACGGGCCAGGCAGCGTGACGTTCCTGCCGTATTCGCTAAGCGAACCGGTGTTGGAGCACTGGGAGGGGCGCCAGACACTGCCCAAGCGGCTGATCGAACAATCGCGAGGCCGCGGATTGTTTTCGCACGCCACGACGGAAGACGACCTGCAGCCCAACTCGCTTCAGTCCTTCAATCTGCGGAATCGCGATGAAGATGCCGCGCGCGCGAGAGAGATGTCGCAGTTGCGCCACGATATGGACGAGACGTTCAGCAAAAAAACATCGGTCGATCCAAAGAAGAAGTCCGAGGTGCTGTCGTTCCTGCTGTTCTATCTGCTATTCGCCGTCCCCGGCAATTACTTCATCTTCGGCTGGTTCAAGCGGCGGGAGATCGCATGGCTGGCGGTGCCGGTTTGGTCGGCCAGTTTCAGCGTGCTGGCTCTGACCATCGGCTACATGGGCCAGACGGGCCAGCTTTCGGTGACGGAAGTCTCGGTCATCGAGGCGGGTTCCGGCCAGAACGCGGGCATGGCGCGCACCTTCCTCACCTTGTACGCGCCAGTGCGCGACGACTACAAAATGCAGTTCCCCAGTGCGTCCGGTATGCCGGAGATCCAGGCTGCGCCCGGCCACTTGCTCAACCTTGAACAGCAGCGTCGCGGCTTGAGCCGGCCGGAGTTGTACATCGTGGACACCGGCACGGCGCTGAATGTCGAGAAGCTGCGCGTCCAGCAGCGATCGACGCGGCAACTGGAGGTCGTTCACCGCACGCCGCTTGGAGGCGGAATCGATGCGCGCGTGCAGCGGGAAACGAATGGGGCGCTCACCATTTCCGTGCAGAACAACACCGGCCTGAAGCTCTACGCGCCGGTGCTGGTGTACCAGGGCGGCGCCTATGAGCTTGGCACCGAAGAGGGGAACGCGCTCCCCAGCGGCGAGAAGAACAACATTGTCACCAGCGACCCCATCAAGAAGACGATCGATGCGGCGTTCTTCGGCCGGAACATTGTGCTTCAGTCCGCTCGCGGAGGCGCGGCGAGAGAACGCGCGGAGATTCTCAGCCGGTATGTGCGGGCTCAGGTCGAGCGCTACAGTCTGGGAACCGCCGCGGTGCTGTGTGCGTGGGTGGACGAACCCGACGGCTGCCTGCCGGTGCTGGTGGCCGGCAGCCGCGAAGAGCCGCGCAAGCCGCGCATGACCGCTCAAACGATGCTGCTGGCGAAAGTGCCGATCCGGGCCGCCGGCACGTTCTCCGCTCAGGCCGAGCAGTTGCTGCCGGTCTGGAACGCCGAAATGTACGATCTGGAGAAAGGCGTCGCCGGCAAGCTTTCCAAGCCGGAGCCGACCATGTTGTTACCCGAAACGAACCGGAGCGCTACCCGGCCCGTCAGACCGCCGCGCGCGAATGCGCCCGAGCCCGTCATGGCGCACTTCATTGTGGATCTCCCGCAAGGCTACCGTGAGATGGCGGACGTGGGACGCAAGCTGGTCATCAAGCTGACGATGCAGGCGGTTCTAACGAAAAGTGTGGAAGACCAGACGGTGCCCGGCGACCTGGCTGTCGAAGTGCGGAAGATAAAGGAAAATGGGCAGGCGGAGTGGTCCGCCGTGGAGATCGACCCGCTCTCGCGGCTGCCGCACCAGAAGCTGGTGCCGCTCGCGCCCGTGACGCTGTCGCTGCGGGAGTACCGGGCGATCCAGGATTCGAAAGTTCATGTGCGCATTGTCTTCACGCCCAATCCAGCCGCGCCGGCGAGCACGATTACGATCACGAGCATCAAATGCAATGTGGGGCCATAGCGCCGAGGAGAGCAGGGGATGATCAAGATCCGGGGCTTCGTCAAGCGCTTCGAGCAGTTCGTCGCGGTCGATCATCTGGACCTGGACATCGAACAGGGCGACGTGTTCGGCTTCATCGGCCCCAACGGCGCGGGCAAGACCACGACGATCCGCTTCCTAGCAACGCTGCTGAAGCCCACCAGCGGACAGGCGGAAATCAACGGCTACTCCGTCACGCGGCAGATCGACGACGTGAAGCGTTCGATCGGCTTCATGCCCGACACGTTCGGCGTCTACGACGGAATGAAGGTCTGGGAGTTCCTGGACTTCTTCGCGACCGCGTATGGGTTGCCGCGAAGCAAGCGCCGGGCTTTGATCGACGATGTGCTCGATCTGGTCGATTTACACAACAAGAAAGATTCCCTGGTCAATGGCCTCTCGCGCGGCATGCAGCAGCGCTTGTGCCTGGCAAAGACGCTCGTGCACAATCCGCCGGTGCTGATCCTGGACGAACCCGCGTCAGGGCTGGACCCGCGCGCTCGCGTGGAGATGAAAGCGCTGCTGAAAGAGCTGCAGAAGATGGGCAAGACGATTCTGGTCAGTTCGCACATCCTGCCGGAGCTTGCGGACTTCTGCAACAAGATTGGGATCATCGAACGCGGCAAGCTGCTGGCGGCCGGGCCCGTGCAGGACGTGATCCATTCGATCCGCCAGAACCGCGTGATCGAGATCGTGGTGGCCGGCGATGCCGAAGCGTGCGAAGTCACGCTGGCTCACCACTCGCAGGTGCGCAACCTGGTGTCGGCGGAGAAGCGCTTCAAGTTCGAGTTCGTCGGCAATGACGATGACGTGCTGGAACTGCACAAGAATCTGATCATGCAGAATATCCCCGTGATCTGGTTCAACGAAGTGGCCGCGGACCTGGAAGAAGCGTTCATGAAGATCACCAAGGGCCTGGTGGCGTGAGGCATGGCGGAGCGATATAGTAAGAGCCAAGAGGAGCGCACGCCATGGTACAGAACGTGACAGTCCAAGAAGGCGGCCGCATCGAGGTCACGGTGCCGGAACTTCGTCCGGGATCGATGGTCAAAGTCACTGTGGAGTTAGCCGAGGAGTCGGTGACGGAATCTGAACGAGCGCCGGACCAACCAAAAGGAAACGGCCTCAGACGTTTTTTTGGTGCCGTAAGTCTCGGACATGCGACGGGAACGACGAACGAGGAAATCGATGCCGATCTTGCCCGTGAATACGGCCGAGGATTGAAATAGATGGCACCTGAACGCCGCTGATATGGGAGGGAAGCATGGCCAAGAAGATCGCAGTAGTGAACATGAAAGGCGGGGTGGGAAAGACAACTTTGGCTGTGAACCTCGCGTGCTTCTATGCGTATCAGTTCCCTCGGCCGATGAAAGTGCTGCTCGTCGATCTCGATCCGCAATTCAACGCGAGCCAATATGTGCTCGGCCAGCATCGATACAAAGCGATTCTTGATGAGAACAAGCCAACGATATGGCACATTTTCGAACAAAACACCCGCACGCCCGCCGGAAAGGTTGGGCCCGTGCTGGCGACTGACGTCGTCCATCGCATCTCCGGGTCCGGCGAAAAAGTTCTGGACCTGATACCTTCGCGGCTTGAATTGGCGCTCTCTTTGAAGAATCCTGGTCAAAAAGAGCGATTTCTGGCCAAGACGTTGCGGCCTCTCAATGACGGTTACGATATCATCCTCATTGATTGTGCCCCTACGGAGTCAGTCTTGACTACAGCAGCCTATCTCGCTGCCGACCACCTTCTCGTCCCCGTTCGCCCAGAGTACCTATCGACGATTGGTTTGCAGCTCTTGGTTCAGTCGATGCAAGACTTCAAAGAGGAATATTCGGACCATGATCTAAGCTTAGCGGGGGTCGTATTTAACGCCAATTCCGAGTACGTGCCGGAGGAAGCGCGGGCGAAGCAAGAGGTGCTGGCACTTGCCACGGCGCACAAATGGCATGTGTTCGACAATAGCATTAAGTACTCGCGGTCATACCCTAAAGGCGCGCGCGAAGGCCGGGCTATTCAGCACACCAGCTACGCGCGATCAACGACATGGCAGCCATTCTTTGACTTTGCATATGAGTTCTCACGGAGGATCGGGTTGTCATGGTAGACCCTGGCGGAGATACTCTTCTCGCTTTGTTGGCCGATCTCGCGAAGCTCTTGAAGAAGCACGGCCCAGAAACCTTCGAAGCGCTGGCATCAAAGCTGGCGCAACCTGACTTTGCGGCTTCCCTTTCAAAAACACTCGCCGATGTGGCACACGCGCATCGCGCTGCCGCGCCGGTCGGCCGGTCGCACAGCGAAAAAGCAGCCCTCAGCAGGTATCGCAGAGAGTTGGTAAAATCTGACGCGCCTGAGTCGCGGCTGCTCCTCAGCTTTCTCGACGAGATCTTTGCCAAGAGAGTCTTACCGAGCGCAAAGGACGTGAATGCTTTTGTCGCCGAGAGCAAGTTGCCTATGGCCCCCGTAACTTCCCGTGAAAGAGCCATCATTCCTCTGCTTGAGGCCCTCAAGGGGCTTCCCGTTGAGACGCTGCGAAAACGATTGGAATCAGTAAAGCGCTTCGAAGATGACGACAGAAGCCTGCGGGGTTGGAGCGAGATAATTCTTGGGAGTAGCCAAGCTTCAAGAGTCTCCCCGGCCGCCGCCAGAGAGGAACCGCCGCGCTATGGCCAACGGTCTTGAACTTGACGCGGCGCAGCCGCAGGATCCGGGGAAGGCGCGCACGCGCCGGCGGCACGCGGACGACATCAGCTTTGCCGACCGCGTGTTCCTGGCGATTGAAAATCCGGTGCTGCGCCGGGAACTGCTCACCGCACTGCGTTCCAACAAGGCGTTCATCCTGCAGGGCTTCTTCCTGGCGGCGCTGGGTCTGGTCGTCTATGTGGCCTGGCCGACCGAGCTGATTTCGACCAGCGCGGACCGGGCGCGCATGCTGTTCCACACTTTCGGGCAGGGGGAACTGGTGCTCCTTTCGGTCATGGCGCCGGCGTTTTCGGCCAGCGCGATGACGATCGAGAAAGAGAAGCGTTGCATCGACCTGCTGCTGACGTCGCCCATCAATCCCGACACGATTCTAATGGGCAAATACCTGTCGTCAGTCGTTTACCTGTTGCTGCTGATCATCTCGACGGCTCCGCTGGTGACTGTGATCATCTGGCTGCCGGGCCTGGGGCCGGCGGAAGTCGCGGGACTCTACTTGCTGCTGGTATCGGTGGCGTGCTGCTTTGGCATGATCGGCCTGACCTGCTCGACCTTCTTCCACCGCTCGCAAGCCAGCTTGGCGATCACGTATATGATCGTCTTGCCGCTGGCGCTGATCCTGCTGGCGTTTGCAGTCGGCTACGATGGTTTCTTCCTGCTGGAATCGGCCGCGTGGCCGTCGGCCATGCTGCTGATTGCGACGGTGATCATGTACCGAGCCTGCCACGCGCGGCTGCGGCGTCCGTTTGATCCCGTGTTCAAGTCAGCCGAAGAAGAAGACGTGGCGACCCAGACCGGCTTGGTGTTGGTGCGCGACCGCTTTCCCGACAACCTGTTGGCTCCGGCGCGAGACGACGCGCTGCTGCCGGACGGAGTCAATCCGGTCTATCAGAAGGAAATTCGCAGCGAGATTTTCGGCCGCGGGACGCTGTTCTTGCGGCTGATCATCCAGATCAGCATGTTCCTGTCAGTGGTGTTCCTGACGTTCCTTTACCTGGGTAAAGAGCACATCTTCGTCTACTACCTGATCATCTTCACCATGCTCGTTGCGCCTGCGTTCGCCTGCAACACATTCACGCAGGAACGCGAGCGCGGCACGCTGGACTTGCTGCTGACGACACTGGTGCGGCCCTCGCAGATCGTGACGGGCAAGTTCCTATCCTGCATGCGATTGTCGCTGTTCCTAACGGGCCTGGTGGGCGTCACGATGGGCTTCTACCTGTTCGTCGGACAGGAACCCGAAGCGTACATGCGGGCCTTTTACCTGGGCATTTACTTGCTGCTGCTGGTCAGCACGATCGTTTTTGAAACGTCGCTGGCGATGTTCTTCTCGATGATCTTCAAGAGCACATTCCAGAGCATGATCACCAGCTACACGGTGCTGCTGCTGCTCTTTGCAGTCCCGGTGGCCGCCCATGAACTGATCACCGTCTATACGAAGCTCGACACGCAGGACGTGTTCTGGGTGCTCTTCACCAGTCCCTTCGAAGCTATCTACTCTGTCTCGCCCAAAGGCACCGGTGTGGGCAACGCCCGCGTGCCGGGCACAACGCTGTGGCCCGCGTATGAGGCGCTGTATCTGGGCTTAAGCGTGCTGCTGATGGGCTACGTTTACGCGACGTTTGAGCGGCGCTCGACAGAATCGTCGAAAATAACATAGTCTTGACTCAAGACTGCTGTTCGATTTCCTCTTTTCACTAATTTGCACAAAGTGATTTTCCGGTTAAGCTAATGTGTCTTGTTCGTTTGGACGATGTTTGAGGGCGGAATGGACCGGCCGCTGCGCATTCTTGTCACGGATGATGATGCTCCGACTCGGCGCCTGTTGTCTGCGGCGCTCACTTCGGAAGGTCTCTACGAAGTCATCACGGCTCGCAGCGTCACCGAGGCGCTGGAAGTGCTTCGCTGCAGCCCCGGCTTTGACGTGATCGTCACCGATCTGTGCATGCCGCAGCAATCCGGACTGGATCTGGTCAAGCAGGTTCGCGCGCTAAGCCACACCATGCCGATTCTCATTCTCACGTCTGTGCAGAGCGACCAGAGCCTGGCTCAAGCGTTGGAGGCCGGCGCTGACGATTACTTGCAGAAACCCGTCGATCTGCGCGAACTTCGCACGGCTGTCGGTTACCTGATGGAAAAACGCCGCAAGGCGGAGGCCAACCGGCCGGTCGATGCGGATGGCGTGCCCGTCGCGCCCGCCGCGCACACGATCCGCAACATCGACGAAGGCACGTTTGTCGAGTGCACGTCGCTGAGCGACCCGGCGGTCGCGGAGCGCTTCCAGCGTTTTGCCGAGAGAGTCTTGAGCACCTGCCTGGGCACCAAGGAACGCGGCGATCTGCGGCTGGCGCTTGAAGAAATCGTGCACAACGCCATCGAATGGGGCAACGCGAACGATCCGACCAAGCGCTTGCGCCTGTCGTACTGCCGCCTGCCCGACCGGATTACCTTCCGCGTTGAGGATGAAGGATCCGGCTTCAACCCCGGCGTGTTGAAGGATCCCAGCGTCAATCCGCAACGGCACATTCAAGAACGGCGCTGTTCGGGCAAGCGCATGGGCGGCTGGGGGATTTTTCTGGCGCGCAAGATGGTCGATGAGGTGACCTTTAATCGCAAAGGGAACGTGGTTTTCCTGACTAAATATCTGCATAGGACCGCGCCAGCCACCGAGACCGTCCCCGCCGAGGCGTTGGCCGCGGAGAGTGCCCAAGAGCCTGAGGCGTCGCCGTCCGCGCCGGGCGCTCTGCAACCGGAAGCTCCCACCCGCCGCACCACGCGGCTGTTGCGAAAGACCACGCGGCTGCTGCGCAAGGAAGACCCGCGGGTGCATGGATAGTTCTACTGTCACCTATCTATTCGTTCAATCCGGCTGGGCTCTTGGCTCATAGCTCTTGGCTCTTGGCCGCGCAAGCGAATTTCGGGCTGTTGCTCCCAAGAGCTAGCGAGCGGCGCAAGAGATTACAGTGCAACTACTGGCTACTCACAATTCTAAGCAGACAACTTGCTGGCCTTACAGTAAAACATCCGCATGATCCTCGTCACCGGCGCCACAGGCTTTGTCGGAAACCACGTCGCACGCGCGCTGCTCGCGAAGGGCGAAGCCGTCCGCATTCTCGTGCGCAAGACCAGCAACCTTGCGCAGCTCAGCGATTTGCCGCAGCTTGAAAAAGCCGTCGGCGACCTGCGCGACCGAGCCTCGCTCGACGCCGCGGTCAAGGGCTGCACGATGCTCTTCCACGTCGCCGCCGACTACCGTTTCGACGTCTCCGATCCGGCCGACGTGTACCGTTCCAACGTCGAAGGCACCCAGAGCCTTCTGGAAGCCGCTGGCCAGGCCGGTCTCAAGCGCATCGTCTACACCTCCACCGTCGGCTGCATTGGCTTCATCAAAGACGGCCTCGCGACCGAAGATTCTCCGTGCTCGATCGATCGAATGGTCGGCACGTACAAGCGCACCAAATTCCAGGCCGAACAAGTCGCACTCGAACTGGCGCGCAAAGGCCTGCCGGTTGTCATCGTCAACCCGACCGCGCCCGTTGGCGAATACGACGCCAAACCCACGCCGACCGGCGACATGATCGTCCGCTTCCTCAAACGCCAGATGCCCGCCGTCATCGACACCGGCCTGAACCTGATCGATGTGCGCGATTGTGCGCAAGGCCATGTCCTCGCCGCCGAGAAAGGCAAAATCGGCGAACGCTACATTCTCGGCTGCAAGAACATGTCGTTAATGGAGATTGGTCAGGCCCTGAGCAAAATCTCCGGCCTGCCCGCGCCGAAGTTCAAACTGCCGTACGCCATCGCCTACCTGGCCGGCTGGTTCAGCACGAAATCCGCGCTGATGCTGGGCAAAACGCCGTCGATTTCGCTCGAAGGCGTCCGCATGGCCAAGAAGAAAATGTGGGTGGACGGCAGCAAAGCCGTGCGCGACCTCGGCCTGCCGCAGACTCCGCCCGAAGAAGCCCTCGCCCGCGCCGTGAAGTGGTATCGTGAGAAAGGGTACGCGTGACCGTGTGGCACGGGCAGGCTGCCGCGCGTCCGTTTGCGCGGCAGATTGCCCGTGAGACTGGCGACTCAAAGTCGGAGGTAGTTATGCGTCTCACCTCCTTATTAGTGTTACTGCCTGCCATCTGCTTGGCCTCAATCGCCTTCGCCGCCGAAGCTCCGTCCGAGCCTCCGCTGACCCACACTGTCTCCTGGCTCGGCAATACCTTCGCCGAACCCGACAAGTGGGTGCAGATGGATGCCGCCGCGATGTTCGTCGCGCCCGACGGCACCGTGTACCTGAACGTCTTCTGGGAAGAAGGCGGCCGCAACGTCGGGATCTACAAGGACGGCCAGTGCATCGGCAACGCCGGCCACACGCACGGTTGGGGCTACGAAGGCGGCGAAGCGGTCACCGCCAACGACAAGTACCTGTTCATCGCTCAGCACGTCGGCAACGAGGGCGGCGGCCTGAAGTCGCCCAATAGCTGGCCGCCCAAAGGCAAAGGCTGGACCGGCATCTCGCGCCGCCTGCGCGACGGCAAGCCCGCTCCCTTCGATGGCGGCAAAGGCGGCGACGGCGACACGCTGAAAGGCTGCTTCCTTCCGGTCAATGAATTCGATGAGAAAGCCGCCGTGCCGATCACGGGATTGGCCGCCAGCAACGACAAGCTCTACGTCGCCGACGCTTCCGGCAAAATCAAAATCTTCGACCCGAACACGATGGTGAAAACCGGCGAGTTCGACGCGCCGCGCGCCAAACAAATTGCGCTCACCTCTGACGGCAGCCTGTGGGCGCTGCAAGTCGGCGTCGGCAGCGGACCGTCCCTGCCGCCCGCCCCACAGGTCGGCCATTATTCGACGAAGGGTGAGCCACTTCCGCAAACGATCCTCGGAGCTGTTGTACCGCGCGCGCTGGCGTCCGATGCCAAAGGTCACATACTGGTCGCCGACGATTGGCTTGACCAGCAGGTGAAGGTCTTTGACCCGGTGTCCTGCAAGCAAGTCGGCACACTGGGCGTCAAACACGGCATCTTCTCCGGCGTGAAAGGCCAGGTCGGCCCGGGACGCCTCAACGGTCTGGTTGGCGTGGGTTCAGATGCCGCCGGCAACATTTACGTCGCCTGCAAAGGCCGCTCCGACGGCAACGGCAGCGGCCTGGTGCTGCAATCGTACAAGCCGGACGGCACGCTGAACTGGGAGCTGCTCGGCCTGGAGTTCGTGGACAACGCCGATGTCGATCCGGCCGCCGACACGAACGTTTACACAAAGGAAGAGCACTTCGCCATGGATTACTCCAAGCCGCGCGGCCAGGAGTGGTCCTACAAAGGCTACACGCTCGACCGCTTCGCCTACCCCAACGATCCGCGCCTGCACGTTGAATTCGCCAGCACCTTCGCCCGCCGCATCGCCGGCAAGCTGTTCCTCTTCGGCATCGACATGTACTCCGATCATCTGCTGCTCTACCGCATGACCGACAAAGACGAGATCGCCATCCCCTGCGGCTATTTTGCGCAGCGTCACCATAAAGGAGACTGGCCGCCCAGCCAGCCCGCCAAAGGCGAATGGATCTGGCTCGACGCGAATGGAAACGGTGACTTCGACGCCGCCGAGTACGACAGCCAACCAAGCGACAACCCGCAGTGCTGGGGTTGGTGGGTGGACAGCAAAGGCGACGTTTGGCAGGCCGGCGACGCCAACAAGATCCGCCGCTTCCCCTGCCAGGGCCTCAGCGATCAGGGCGTGCCGAAATACTCGTTCGCCACCGCAAAGACCGAACCGGCGCCCGAACCGTTCACGAACCTGCAGCGCATCGAATACTTCCCCGCGACCGACACGATGTATCTCTCCGGTTACTCAAGGGACTTCCCCAACAAGAAGGGCAACTGGAAAACGATCGGCAAGGTCGTCTGCCGCTACGATGACTGGAGCACCAAAAAAACGAAACGCTGGGAGCTGAACCCGCCGTTCGACGAAGCGCAGGAAGGTTCGAAAACGTTTGGCACTCCCGTCGCCATGAGCGTCGCTGGCGATTACCTGTTCATCACGCTGCTGAAGACCGCCGAAGTCCGCGTCTACGAAACCGCGACCGCGAAGTTCTGCGGCACGCTGCGCCCCGGCAAAGATATGAGCGGTTGGGTGGATATCCCCTACGCCGTTCGAGCGCACAAACGCGCCGACGGCGAATACCTGGTCTTCGTCGAAGAAGACTGGAAATCGAAAATCATTATGTACAGGTGGAAGCCGTAGGGGCGGGCTTTAGACTTTGGGCGTTAGCAGCGGCTGCGCGCGCGAACGCCCAAGGACCAAAGCCAACTCAGGCTTTTGCAGCAGCCAGTTCCGGCGTTTCGCAGACGAACTGCTCTTCTTCGGCGCGCAGGCAGCCGGCGATCTGCAGAATGCGGGTGAGCGTATTCGCGCCGCGGCGCGTGAGCCGGTCGTCGGGCTGATCGAAGGCTGCCGCAATCGTCCGCGAGAGCGCTTCTTTCGATACCGGACCTGCCGCGCGCAAATTCTGTAGCAGCTTCTTTACCGTCGGCCTCTTGCCGCAGATCTGCCGCCACAGCATCCCCGCGTGCTCTTCGTCGCCATCGCGCAAGGCAATCGCCAACTGCCGGCCAAGCGTCGTCAGCGCTCGGCCTGTTCCTTTAGCGAGCAGTCCGAAGCTGATGAGGAAGCGATCATTGGACAGAACGATCCCACGTTGAGTGCCAGCGATCGCGGCTACTTCTTCAACGCCGGTTGTCGGTGATTCGCAGAGAAGGTAAGCGTGCAGCGTGACGGCGAGGACGTCGTAGCCGGTCTTCGGTAAAGCGGACTTGTTGGCGTACATCCCGACCTCCAAGCGCTGATCACGATCGCATCCGGTGCTTCGCCGCGTATGTATACGCCTAATGCTAAAAAAAATCAACATTAGGCCGCCTTATTCATCCCAAAAGCGCCGTTGGCGATATTCCCAGCGAGCCAAGCAATAATTGGACAAAAAAGACCACTTTAGGTAGCAACCTCATGTGTTGAAAGCCGTTGCAAGTGCGGCATCGCCCGGCCGAAGCCGAATCGCAGGCACGGCCACCTGACGCGGGTTTACCGGCGAAACAGAGGATATATCCGGCTTCATTTCAAGCTGGACAGGAGCCGGTAGAGGACGTCGCATCACAGTGTCTTACTACGGCATGTTATACTCATAAATCATTTGTAGTAAAAGCATTAGTGGATCACAAAGGCTTAAGTGAGCGCGCGACTTTATCCATTATAATATTAAGGCGTCTAATGCCATACATTTTATTATATTTACAATTGTAATTCTCATCCGGCGGGTTAAATAACGTCAGGCTTTTCTGAGTGATCGCTGTGATTTCTTTAACGAATGGGGCTCGTTCAGCTCCTTCGGGGTGGTTTCCGCCACTAGAACACAGCTCGGAGTGATCCATGTCCGCTGCCGCTCAAGTTCCAGTCCTTCAGGCATCTGCTACCGCCGCCGTTAGCGCTTTTGTCTGTCCCAACTGCGCGCGCGGGCCGATCATCCGCACGTCGGCCGGGCATCCGCCGCCGCAAGTGTTGCCGATCAAGTGGCCCGCTCGCGTCCACGAAATCAGCGTCCCCTGCACCGGCAAGTTGCAGCCGGAACACATCCTCAAAGCCTTCGAATCCGGCGCCGACCTGGTCTGCGTCTTCGCCTGCGCCAAAGACAACTGCCATTACCTCGAAGGCAGCCGCCGCCTGCAGAAGCGCGTGCAGTACGTGCGCGGCCTGCTTGATGAACTGGGCGTTGGCGGCCAGCGCCTGCTCGTCTTCGATCTACCGGGTTCGGCCAAAGAAGATGCACAGGCCAGTCTTGAAGTGGGGCGGGCGTCCCTGCCCGCCAAAGTGGCCGAGGCGGGCACGGAGGCCCGCCCTACCACGGCGGAGCGGTTCAACCAGATTTCGCAACAGATCGCTGAAAAGTTGAAAACATTGGGCCCCAGTCCTCTGCACCGGTAAAGACCGGCCCGTTTCGGAGCGAAAAGTGTGACGAACATCGCCGAAAAATCCAAGCTCTTGCAGGCCCTGCGCAGCCAGCGTCTGACCGTGACCGCTGAATGCGTCCCGCCCAAAGGCGCCGACGCCGCGGAGATCAAGAAGCTCGCCGCCTCGCTGCCCAAAGCGATCACCGCGCTGGTGGTTGCCGACAATCACGAAGACATCCGCGCCTGCGCCCTTTCGACCGCCGCGCTTTTGGCTCGCGAGAACGTCGAGACCGTGCTCACGCTGGTCACGCGCGATCGCAACCGCATCGCGCTTCAGTCTGACGCCCTCGGCGCGGCCGCGTTGGGGATTTCCAACGTGCTCTGCGTTTCCGGCGATCACATGAGCTTGGGCGTCTGCCCCGAAGCCGGCGGCGCCTTCGATGTCGATCCGATCCAGTTGGTCCAGGCGCTGAAAGACATACGCGACGACGGCAAACTGCTGGGCGGTGAAAAACTGGCCTCGGCTCCGGCGCTCTTCCTGGGCGGAGTGGTCCATCCGTACTTGCAGCCCATGAAACTGAATCTGATCAGCGCCACCAAGAAAATCGCCGCCGGCGCGCAGTTCGTGTTTACTTCGCCCGTCTACGACGTAGCCGCGCTTGGCGAATGGATGAAGGCCATCTGCGCCGCCGGTCTGCACGAAAAAGCCGCCATCCTCGCGACCGTTCGGCCACTGGCCAGCGCGAAGGAAGCCGAAGAGCTCCAAAAGACACACAAGTCGTCAGGAATTCCAGAGTCGCTGATTGAGCGCCTCCGCAAGGCCAGCGATCCGGCCAAAGAAGGCGTGGCGATCGCGGCCGAAATCGCCGCGAAGATCAAAGAGATTCCAGGCATCAAAGGCATTCACATCCTCTCGGGTGGCCGAGCGGATTCGATCAAGGCCATCGTTGAACAGGCAGGACTGTGAGAACAAGGCAAAAGTAAGAAGTAGAAAGGAAAAAGAGAAAAGCCTCGCGAACCTCGCGGCCTTTCTCTCGCCTTTTCTTTTGCCTTTTTACTTTTGACCTTTTACTTGAGGTTAAGAACGTGCCTGACCGCTATCACATCCACGTTGTTCCGACTCCGGGGCGCTTCCAGCGCATCGGCAAGTACGGCACCGCCGACTGGCGCGAGGACTGCTCCCGCTGCAAGAACTGTGTGAAGCACCGCTGCCTCTATGACGTGTACCGCAACGAAGGCACGCACAATCGCACCCCGGATACGCCGCAGGAACCCGTTTTCGAATGCAAGGCCTGCATGTCGTGCGTGCAAGGCTGCACCAAAGGCCTCCTCTCGATGGCCCTCAACCCCGGCTTCCTCGCCCTTGGCGACGCGTACTGGAAACCCGACATCATCGCCAGCACGTGGGTCCAGTCCGATGCCGGCCGCATTCCTGTTTCCGGCGCCGGTTACCGCGGCCGCTTCTCCGGCCCCGGCTTCGATTCGATGTGGACGGACATGTCCGAAATCGTGCGCCCGACGCGCGACGGCATTCACGGCCGCGAATACATCAGCACCGCCGTCGATATCGGTTCCAAGCCTCTGCGCCTGAACTTCGACGAAAAAGGCGAACTGACCAATCCGTCGTCCTTGATCGAAATCCAGATTCCCGCGATTCTCGACGCCGCGCCGTGGGGCGATCCCAGCGAAGCGCTGGTCAAAGCCCGCGTGACCGCCGCCGAACATCTCCACACGCTCGCCGTCGTGCCCGAAACGCATCTGGCCGCCATTCCGCCCGCGCAGCGCCGCTTCATCCTCCCGCTGCTCGACTGCGAAGACGCGCTGGAAAACACCGATCTGCTCTCCGGCATGCGGATGATTGAACTCAATGACGGCGCCTCGATCATTGAGACCGCCGAAAAATTGCGTGAGTTCAACAAAGACGTGCTCATCGCCGTGCGCGTGATCGCGCGCCACGACGCGCTCAAGCGCGTCCTCGATCTGCACGAAGCTGGAATCAGCGTCATCCATTTGAGCGCCGATCATCACGGCCGCGAAGTCGGAGAGAATGGCAAGACGCGCTTCATCCGCGATGTTCTGCGCGAAATCCATGGGAACCTGGTCCAGCGCGGCGTGCGCGATGAAGTCACGCTCATCGCCAGCGGCGGCATCGCGTTGGCCGAACACATGCCCAAGGCGCTCATCTGCGGCGCCGACCTGGTTGGCGTGGACATTCCGCTGCTGATTTCCATCGGCTGCCGCGTGTGTAAGAACGGTCATCACACGGTGTGCCCGATTGGCCTCAGCCAGGCAGACGTCTCTTATGCCGCTCAGCGCATGGTGAACTTGATGGGCGCCTGGCACAGCCAGTTGATCGAAGTGCTCGGCGCGATGGGGATTCGTGAAGTGCGCCGTCTGCGCGGTGAAACCGGCCGCGCGATGTTCGTCGAAGATTTGGAGCGCGACGCGTTCAAAGACCTCGCGCGCGCCACGCCGGAAGAAGTGAAAGCAGGCTGAGGTGGCACGCACGTGTTCGCGCGTGCCTTTCGCGCGGACTCGTGCGTGCGTTGTGAACAGACAGCACGCTTGAGTTCGCGCAAGAAGCCGCGCGAACACAAGCGTGCCACCCCTCCCCTCGGTGGGGAAGGGAGCCGGAAGCAGAGGACGTTTGGTATGAGCACAGCCGTTGCAGCACAGAAATACGGCGTGGTGGCCAGGCCGCCGCAAGCGGAAGTCGCACGTGAAGTCCGCCCGGCGCCCGAACGCTACCGCAATCCGATCGGCCGCTACAAAGTCGGCCGCTCCGCTGACTGCGTTTCCTGCGGCCTGTGCGTTCAGACCTGCCCGCATGGCGTGCACGAAAAGCCCGCCGGCTACCGTTACACTATCCGCCCGCACGATCAGCTTTGTGTCGGACCCGATTGCGCCAAGACCGATCATTACTGCGTCGCCAAGTGCCCCAAAGGCGCGCTCTCCGTCACGCGCAACCCAAACGCCGATGTCCTCGGCGACCCGCGCTGGTCTTCCGATCTGATTCTTTCCACCTGGTACGAAGCCGAAACCGGCCACGCGCCCAAAGGCGGCTTGGAATATCGCCACGGCGCTTCCGGCGGCGGCTTTGACCGGATCCGTTTCCGCTTCCCAGAAAAGGTAGCGCCGGCCTCCGTGCCGGCCGGGAAAGACGCGGCATCCGCAACAGCCGGCACCACCCCAGAAAACGACATCGACACCGGCCTGGAACTCAACCGCCGCGAAGATGGCCGCCCGAAAGTCCACATCGACATCCCCGTCTACGGCGGCGGCATGTCCTTTGGTTCAGTCAGCATTCACGCAATTCTGTCCAAAGCCCGCGCGATGACCGCCTGGAATTCCTTCACCTGCACCGGCGAAGGCGGCTTTCCCGACCGGTTGCAGCCCTACGACGATCACGTCATCACGCAGGTGGCGACCGGCCTTTTCGGTGTGCGCGAAGAAACCATTCAGCGCGTGCGCATCGTTGAATTCAAGTACGCGCAGGGCGCCAAGCCCGGCCTCGGCGGCCATTTGCTCGGCGACAAGAACACGCCCGACGTCGCCCGCATGCGCGAAGCCATCGCCGGCAACGCGCTCTTCTCGCCTTTCCCGTTCCACAGCGTGTACTCGATCGAAGATCACAAGAAGCACATCGACTGGATCAAGCAGACCAATCCGAAAGCGCTGGTCTCCGTCAAGGTTTCGACGCCCAACGACGTGGACATGGTCGCTGTCGGCAGCTATCACGCCGGCGCGAACATCATCCACCTCGACGGCAGCTACGGCGGCACCGGCGCCGCGCCCGACATCGCCAAGAAGAACATCGCGATGCCGCTCGAATACGCGATCTCGAAGGTCCACAAGTTCCTCGTCGCCGAAGGCATTCGCGAAGGCATCGTCGTCATCGCCAGCGGCGGCTGCCGCAGCGCCTACGACGTGCTGAAGGCCATCGCTCTGGGCGCCGACGGATGCGTGATCGGCACGGCCGAAATGGTCGCGATGGGCTGCACGCGCTGCGCCAACTGCGAAAGCGGCCGGGGCTGCCCGCGCGGCATCGCGACGACGGACCGCGAACTGATTCAACAAATGAGCATCGAATGGGCGACCCAGCGGCTGATCAACATGCAGAACGCCTGGCGTGAACAGATGGTCGATGTCCTGCGCCGTCTCGGAATGAAGAGCATTCGGGAACTGCGCGGCCGGACCGACTGCCTCTACTACCTCGAAAATGAGTGTGCCAGCGCCAATGCGGAGGCACGAGCATGAAACACAAAGCTGACCTGTTCCTTGCCGGAAGAAAAGCGTTGCCCTGCTCCTACGGCTCCGGCGTCTACAAAGAAGCCGAAGAAGGCGGTTGCGGCGTCACCGGTTTTGCCTGCACCGAACCCGTTCGCGGCCGGCACATTTACGAACCGTCCGTGCAGATGCACAACCGCGGCAACGGAAAGGGCGGGGGCATCGCCGCTGTCGGCATGGTCCCCGAACAGCTTGGCGTCTCGCGCGAAGTGCTCGATACGCACTATCTAATTCAGATCGCTCTGCTGCACCCGGGTTGCCACAACGAAGTCGAACAGCGCTTCATCCTGCCGAACTTCAACATCGCGCATTCCGAACGCGTCGCGCGCATCGACGATTACCGCGACATCCCCGGCCTGGACGTGCAGCCTCCGGACGTGCATCGTTACTTCGTCCGAGTGAAGCCCGAGGTCTTGCGCACCTTCACCGAAACGAACAATCTCGGCGCGCTGCCGGCCCGCGATGTCGAGGACGAATTCGTTTATCGCAACACGTACAAGCTCAACGATGCCTTCTACGCGTCGCTCGGCGACAAGCAGGCCTTCGTGCTCTCGCATGGCCGCAACCTCGTCATTTTCAAGCTGGTCGGTTACGCCGAAAAGATCACGCAGTACTACCAGCTCGACGACTTCAAGGCTCACATCTGGATCGCCCACCAGCGCTACCCCACCAAGGGCCGCGTCTGGCATCCGGGTGGAGCGCACCCGTTCATCGGCTTGAACGAAGCGCTCGTCCACAACGGCGATTTTGCCAATTACGTCTCCGTCGCGGAGTACCTTCAGCAGCGCAACATCAAGCAGCAGTTCCTCACGGACACGGAAGTCTCGGTGCAGCTCTTCGATTTGTGGGACCGCCTCTACGGCTACCCGCTCGAATACATCATCGAAGGCCTCGCGCCGACGACCGAACTGGACTTCGACCGCCTGCCGCCCGAAAAGCAGAAGATCTACCGGCAGATTCAAGCCACCTGCATTCACGGCTCGCCCGACGGCCCGTGGTTCTTCATCATCGCCCGCAGTCAGCCCGACAAGCAGCGCTTCCAGCTTCTGGGCATCACCGACACGGCCATGTTGCGCCCACAGGTCTTCGCGCTTTCGGAAGGCGAAGTCCAGGTCGGCTTGATCTGTTCTGAAAAGCAGGCCATCGACGCCACGCTGCGCAGCATCGCCCGTGACGACCCGCGCGTCTGTCCCGTCGCCGATCGCTACTGGAACGCGCGCGGCGGCAGCAGCAACGACGGCGGCTCGTTCATCTTCACCATCGACCAGAAGAACGGCAAGAAAGTCCTGAACTGCACCGACAAGTTCGGCCGCCCGGTTGTCATCGAAGGCGGAAAAGTGCGATGCGATCTTCCTAGTGATTGTAGTGCGGGCGTCTCGCCTGTCACCGGGAGTAGCGGGCAAGATGCCCGCACTACGGCCGGCACGGAGGCCGGCGCTACCGTTCGCGAGCTCCTTCAGCAAGGCGACGCGAACGCTCTGTTCCAGCTCGGCGTGAAATCCATTCCTACCTGGTCCGCCGCTGAAGTTCGCGCCTTCTGCAAAGCAGTCACCGATGCCGTGGACAACGGCCCGCAGAAGGCCACCGCCATCGAGGCCCTCTCTCTGCTGCGCGACCGCCACTACGATTGCGGCGACAAGCGCCGCTGCTCAGTGCTGCAGCTTCTCGACGAGACGCTCAAAGCCGTCTTCGCCAGCACGCCGCGTTTTGGCGAGCCCGGCGAAGGCCGCTACCGCCGCGTCGATTGGTCCACGCGCGAGCGCCTCGCCGCTCCTCAGCGCGGCGAAGAAGTGCTGGTCGTCGATACCGACCACTTCGAGCCCGAAGGCGACAATTGCGATGCGTACCTGCTCGCCTCCGCGCACGAGCTCGGGTGGAAACGCTATATCGTCTACAACTACAACGGGCAGCGCTTCACCGGCTGCGGCTTCGGCGCGATGACCGATGATGTGCGCATCGACATCTACGGCAGCTCCGGCGACTACATCGCTTCCGGCATGGATGGGATGACCATCGTCATTCACGGAAACGCGCAGGATCAGCTCGGCCAGGTCATGAAGCGCGGCAAGTTTGTCGTTCACGGCGACGTCGGGCAGACGTTCATGTATGGCGCCAAGGGCGGCCACGTGTACATCCTGGGCAACGGCGCCGGCCGTCCGCTGATCAACGCCGTCGGCCGTCCGCGCGTGGTGATCAACGGCACGTGCCTGGACTACCTGGCCGAATCCTTCATGGCTGGCGATCCCACGGGTGGCGGCGGCTTCGTGATCCTCAATGGCATGCGCTTTGACGACAAAGGCGGGCTGGTTCCACTCGACAATCCTTATCCCGGCGGAAACCTGTTCTCGCTCGCGTCCGGCGGCGCGATCTACATCCGCGACCCGGAGCACAAAGTCATCGAACGCCAGCTTAACGGCGGTGAGTTCACTCCTCTTAGTGATAAAGACTGGCGCGTGATCCGTCCGATGCTCGAAGAAAATGAACGCCTCTTTGGCGTGCGTCTTGAAGAATTGCTGACGGTCAACGGGAAAGTCCGCGAGCCCGCCGATGTCTATCGCCGCATCAGCGCCGTGAAGCTGAAGGTGCTGGCCGCCGCGAGCAAAGACAAAGGCCACGCGGCACATGGACCGGAAGTCAAGAAAGGCCACTCCGAGGCGGCAGCGGCAGAGCCCGCCGTTGTCGCTTCGAAAGTGGCAGTCGAAGTTGAAGTGGAGAGCGCAAAATGAGCAGCGCCACACCAGCGATGCAGCCCAAGGGCGCCAATTTCGTCCAGACGGTCTCGACGACCTCCGGCGCGAATCTGAAGGTCTGCCTGCAGTGCCGCAAATGCAGCAGCGGCTGTCCGGTCGCTGCGCGAGCCGACATCACCGCGCATCAGGTCGTGCGATTGGTGCAGCTTGGGCAGGAGGACGAAGTCCTTTCCAGCCGCATGATCTGGGAATGCACTTCCTGCCAGACCTGCATCACGCGCTGCCCGCAGAAAGTAGACATCCCCGCGATGATGGACGGCCTGCGGCGCTTGGCTAAAGCGGCGGGCAAGACGACCAAAGAAACCAAAGTCCCGGCGTTTAACGAAATCTTCCTGTCCAACGTCCAAAGCCGCGGCCGCATGTACGAAATGGGCCTCATGGCCTCCTTCAAGCTGCGCACCGGCGATCTGTTCGCGGACGTGGACAAGTTCCCGATGATGCTGAAAAAAGGCAAGCTGCCCTTACTGCCCTCGAAGAAGGTCCGTGGCGGCAGCGACCGCAAAGCCATGTTTGAGCGCGCCCGCAAATCAGCAAACGGCGGAAAAGGAGGCCAGGCATGAGTTACGCCTTCTATCCGGGCTGTTCGCTCGAAGGAACCGCTCGCGATTTCCATCAGTCCACAATGGCCGTGGCTCGAAAGCTGCGCATCGACCTGCCAGAGATCCCCGATTGGATTTGCTGCGGCTCGACCGCCGCGCATTCGTCCGATCCGATGCTGGCGCTCGCGCTGCCGGCCAAGAACCTCGCGGCTGCGGGCGGCAAGACCGTCGCCGTCTGCTGCGCATCCTGCTACAGCCGCCTGAAGACCGCCAATCACGAAATCGCTCGCGACGCCGCCATTCGCAAGAAAGTCGCCGAGATTTCCGGCGTCGATTACGACGGCCGCACGCCGGTTGCGCATCTGCTGGAAATCCTCGCTCGCGACATCGGCTTGAAAGCGATTGCATCCGCCGTTCGCAAGCCGTTGAAAGGCCTAAAGGTCGTCTGCTACTACGGCTGTCTGCTGTCCCGGCCGCCGGAAGTCACCAGCTTTGACAGCGCTGAAAATCCGACGCTGATGGACAAGGTAATGGAAGCCGCCGGCGCGACGCCGATCGATTGGCCGCACAAGACCGAATGCTGCGGCGCGAGCTGCTCGATCACCAACACCGAAATCGTGATGTCGCTTGCAAAAGAAATCTTGACGATGGCCAAGGCCGCGAAAGCCGATTGCATCGTCACCGCCTGCCCGCTGTGCCAGCTCAACCTGGACATGCGGCAGAAAGACATCAACGCGAAGTTCGGCCAGCAGTTCGATCTGCCGGTCTTCTACTTTACGCAGTTGCTCGGCCTGGCGTTCGGGGTGGAGCCGAAAGAATTGGGACTGGGCAGCCTGGTCGTCGATCCGATGCCGCTGCTGCACAGCCTGGACCACGAACACGCACACGTTTAGGGAGTCTGCAGGCCAACGACGCTGAGGACGGAACACTCAGCACTCAGAACTCAGCACTCAGTACTTGAGATTTGCGCTATGGTGGCACGAGACGAAAGATCCGCAGGCAAGCGCCCGACCGAACCGGTTGGCGCGGTGCTCGTTTGCGGCGCAGGCATCGCCGGCATCCAGGCCGCGCTCGATCTGGCCGCCTCCGGCTTCAAGGTTTACCTGTTGGAATCCTCGCCGGCCATCGGCGGGCGCATGGCCCAGCTCGACAAAACCTTCCCGACCGGCGATTGTGCGATGTGCACGCTCTCGCCCAAGCTCGTCGAAATCGCGCGCAACAAGAACGTTGACATCATTACGCTGGCCGACATCGAAGGTATCAGCGGCGAGCCCGGCAATTTCCAGGTCAAGATTCGAAAGCGCCCGCGTTTCGTCGATCTGAAGAAGTGCAACGCTTGCGGCGATTGTTCCGAAGCCTGCCCGGTTTCGCTGCCCAGCGAATTCGACCGGACGCTCGGCACACGCAAAGCAATTTTCCGCCCCTACCCGCAAGCGATTCCCAACGTCTACGGCATTTCCAAGGCCGCCGGCAAAGCGCCATGCAAAGCGAATTGTCCCGCCGGCGTGAACGTGCAAGGCTACGTCGCGCTGATCGCCAAAGAGAAGTTCAAGGAAGCCTACGATCTTATTCGCGAGCGCTGCCCGCTGCCCTCGGCGTGCGGCCGCGTGTGCCAGCATCCATGCGAAACGAAGTGCAACCGCAGCGATCTCGATCAGCCCGTCGCCGCGCGCGACCTCAAGCGCTTCGCCGGCGATTGGGTTTACTCGCACAAGTCCGAAATCAAAGACGTTCCGCCGCAAGCGGCCGTTCAACAGAAGGAAAAAGTCGCGATCATCGGCGGCGGTCCGGCCGGCCTGACCGCCGCGTCTGATCTGCGCCTGCTCGGCTACTCCGTCACGATTTTCGACGCGCAGCCCAAACTCGGCGGCATGCTGCGCTACGGCATTCCGCGCTACCGCTTGCCAGAGAACGTGCTCGATGAGGAAATTCAGTACATCCTGAGCATGGGCGTTGACGCAAAGACGAATACTGCAATCGCCGATCCCGCAAAGCTACTCAAGTCGGGTTCGACGAACGGAAATGGCAGCGCGGAGAAGTTCGACGCGGTTTTCGTCGGCATTGGCGCGTGGACCAGTCGCAAGCTCGGCGTGCCGGGTGAAGACGCCAGCGGCGTCTGGCCGGGGCTGAAGTTCCTGCACGACGTCAACGCCGGTGAGCGCCCTGCGATCGGCCCGAACGTGCTCGTCATTGGCGGCGGCGACGTGGCGATGGACGCCGCGCGCTGCGCGCGCCGCTTGCCGGGCGTGCAGAACGTTCATCTCGCCTGCCTGGAAAAGCGCGAAGAAATGCCCGCGCATTCGTGGGAAGCGGCCGAAGCGCTGGAAGAAGGAGTCGTCTTCCATCCCAGCTTGGGCCCGACGAAGTTCGCGACCGAGCACAACAAAGTAACCGGCGTCACCTTCCGCGCCTGCACGCGTGTCTTCGACGAGAATAAAAAGTTCTCGCCGCAGTTCGACGACTCGCAGACCAGCACGCTGGCTGCCGATACCGTCATCGTGACCATCGGCCAAGGCATCGATTCCGCCGGTTTGGCGCCGATTGCCACCGGACCCGGCGGGCGCATCAGCGCCGATCGCGAAAGCCTGGCGACCAACATCCCCGGCATTTTCGCCGGCGGTGACGCCGTCCTCGGCCCGGCGTCGATGGTCGATGCCATGGCGCACGGCCACCGCGCCGCATCCGCGATCGACGCGTACCTGCGCGGCACGGTAGGGCGGGCGTCCCTGCCCGCCAACGCTGCTTCGGGCGGGCACGGAGGCCCGCCCCACCAAGAAACCGCGCCAGTCCCCGACCCCGACGTTCCGCGAGCTGAGCGCAAGAAGATGGCGCAGGCCCCGGTCGCCGCGCGCGTCAAAGATTTCAGCGAGATCGATCGCGGCTATTCGAAAGAAGACGCTGTCGCCGAAGCCAAACGCTGTCTGGCCTGCGGGCTGTGCAGCGAATGCGGCCAGTGCGTGAAGGCCTGCGCCGCCGGCGCGATCTGTCACGACATGCAGCCAACGTCGGAGACGATCACGGTCGGTTCCGTCGTGCTGACGCCCGGCTACGACGAATTTAATCCGGCGCTGAAGGGCGAATTCGGCCACGGGCGCTACAAGAACGTGCTCTCGAGCATCCAGTTCGAACGCCTGCTCAGCGCCGCAGGTCCGACCAGCGGCGATGTGATTCGCCCGAGCGACGCGCAACATCCGAAGAGCATCGCGTTCATTCAGTGCGTGGGTTCGCGCGACACCTCCTGCGGCAATGGCTACTGTTCGTCAATCTGCTGCACCGCCGCCGCCAAGCAGGCCATGGTGGCTCTCGAACACATGCCCGGCACGGAGATTTCCGTCTTCTGCATGGACGTGCGCGCGTTCGGCAAAGAGTTCGATCAGTACGTCAATCGCGCGCGCGACGAACACAAGGTGAAGTTCATCCGCGCGATGCCTTCGCGCATCGTCGAGATGCCCGGCAGCAAGAACGTCCGCATCCGCTACTTCGACGAGAACGGCAAGGAGCAGCAGCAGGAGTTCGGTTTGGTCGTCCTCTCGGTTGGCCTGAAGCCCAGCGCGAGCGTCAAGGATCTGGCTGGCCGGCTGGGCTTGGAACTGAACTCATTCGGCTTCTGCCAGACCGATCGTCTCGCGCCCGTCACCTCGTCGCGGCCGGGAATCTACGTCGCCGGCGCTTTCCAGGAACCGAAGGACATCCCCGAATCGGTCGCGCAAGCTTCCGCTGCCGCCGCGTGTGCGATGGAACAGCTCGCGACCGCGCGCGGTTCCATGATCCAGCAACGCGAATACCCCTGGGAGCGCGACACGTCGGACCAGGCGCCGCGCATCGGCGTGTTCATCTGCCACTGCGGCCACAACATCGCGTCGGTCATCGACGTGAACAAGGTCGCTGAGCAGGCGCTGAAGATGCCCAACGTCGTGCACGCGGAAGCCAGCCTGTACACGTGCTCCGACACGAACCAGCAGCACATTAAGGATATGATTCGCGAACACCGGCTCAACCGGTTGGTGGTCGCGTCCTGCACGCCGCGGACGCATGAAGTTTTGTTCCAGGAAACGTTGCGCGAGGCCGGCCTCAATCAATATCTGTTCGCGATGACCAACATTCGCGACCAGTGCAGTTGGGTGCATCGCGACGACCACGTAGCCGCGACCGCGAAAGCTGTCGAGCTCATGCGCATGGCTGTCGGCCGAGCGCGGCACTTGAAGTCGCTCGAAACGGGCCAGCTTCCCGTCAATCAGTCCGCGCTCGTTATAGGCGGCGGCTTGGCCGGAATGACGGCGGCGCTGTCGGTCGCGGAACAAGGCTTCGACGTTCATCTGATCGAAAAAGAAGCGCAGCTCGGCGGAAACCTGCGGCAGCTCTACTCCACGCTCGAAAAGCCGGACGTTCAGCCGTTCCTGAAAGGGCTGCTGCAGAAGGTCCAGTCGAACCCGCGCATCAAGCTTCGCTTGGGCGCACAGTTGAACGCGATCACCGGCCATGTTGGAAACTTCAAGAGCGAGATCAAGTCGGCCAGCGGCACCAGCACGATTCAGCACGGAGTCGTGATCGTTGCGACCGGCGGCGCCGAACGCCCGACCGACAAGTACGGCCACGGTTCCAACCCGCGCGTGCTCACTCAGCGCGAAGTGGAAGCGCAGCTTCACGGAGCGAGCGGTGCCGTGCAACAGCTCGGCAAGAACTCGACGATCGTCATGCTGCAGTGCGTGAACTCGCGCACGACCGAACACGTCTACTGCAGCCGCGTGTGCTGTGCTGACGCAGTGAAGAATGCTCTGGCGCTGAAGGCGAAGAACCCGGGCGCTCAGATTTACGTGCTGGCCAAAGACATCCGCACCTACGGCTTCCGCGAAACGTATTTCCAGCAGGCGCGCGAAGCCGGCATCATCTTCGTGCGTTACCCGCAGGACAAAGAACCCGCCGTCGATGCCAAGACGCTGGAAGTCAGCGTGCTGGATGCCGGCATCAATCGCGAGCTGAAGCTGAAAGCCGATCTGCTGGTGCTCAGCACAGGAATCGCCCCGGCCGCCGACAACCCGGTGCTTTCCAGTTTGCTGCGCACGTCGCTCACGACCGACGGCTTTTTCCTCGAAGCGCATCCGAAGCTGCGGCCGGTGGACGTGGCCAGCGAAGGCATCTTCGTCTGCGGCCTGTCGCACTCCCCGCGCTTCAGCGATGAAACGATCGCGCAGGCTCAAGCGGCGGCGGCCCGAGCGGCCACGATTCTGGCCAAGCCGCATCGCGAAGTGCCCGGCCAGATCTCGCGCATCGATCCGCTGAAATGCATCGCCTGCATGACGTGCGTGAAGGTCTGCCCGTACGATGCTCCGGCGCTGAACGCTGAAATCCACAAGGCCGAAGTGCAGACCGCCAAGTGCATGGGCTGCGGAAGCTGCGCATCCACGTGCCCGGCGAAGGCAATCACGCTCCAGCACCAGGAAGAGAAGCAGGTGATTGCGCAGTTGGATGAACTGTTGGTCGGGGGTCAGTAGTCCGTTGTCCGTTGTCAGTTGTCAGTTGTCAGTTGTCAGTGGTCAGTCGTAACGAAGAACCGAGAGCGAAGAGCAGCCATGGCCTCAGCACTCAGTACTCAGCACTCAGCACTTCCCGCCGGGGGAAAGAGCTTAGCTTCCGGCACTGCAAACGAGTTCAAAATCATCGCTTTCTGCTGCAACTTCTGCGCGTATGCAGCGGCGGATCTGGCCGGCGCGCGGCGCATGCAGTATCCGACGAACGTGCGCATCGTTCACATGCCGTGCACCGGAAAGCTGGACATGCAGCATGTGCTGGCGGCGTTTGAAAAAGGCATCGATGGCGTGCTCGTCGCGGGATGCCTTGAAGGCGGCTGTCACTACCTGGAAGGAAACCTTCGCGCCAAGAAACGCATCGAGGCCGTTCGCAACCTGCTCGACGAAATCGGTCTCGGCCGCGAGCGCCTCAAGATGGTGAACCTCTCGGCCGCGATGGCGCCAACGTTTGTCGAACGCGTGAAGGAAATGGTGGAGACGGTCAAGCGCCTTGGGCCGAATCCGCTGCGGGATGCAAAACTCAAAATTCCAGAATGATGAATTCGGAATGATGAATGATGAATAAGGATTGTTTCCCTGTTCATTTAGAAAGCCGCATTCATCATTCCGCATTCATCATTCATCATTTGGAGAGTAAGTCATGATCGTCGCAACGCCAAAACCAGTCACCGAACTCAAGCGCGTCATCGCCGGGCACAGCAAGGTGCTCTTCGTCGGCTGCGGAACGTGTGTGACGGTGTGCCTTGCCGGCGGCGAACGCGAGGTCGGCCTGGCCGGCTATGCGATGCGCATGGCTCGCAAGCTGGACAACAAGCCGATCCAGATCGATCAGGTGACCATCGAGCGCCAGTGCGAGAACGAATTCATCCAGGAACTCGCGCCAGCCGCTCAGAACACCGAAGCCATCGTGTCCTTCGCGTGCGGCGCGGGCGTGCAGGCCCTCGCGGAGCGTTTCCCGAACAAGCCGGTTTACGCGGGACTCAACACGCAATTCCTCGGCATCCTTGAAGAGCAGGCCGTCTGGACCGAGAAGTGCCTGGGCTGCGGCAATTGCGTGCTCTCCGACTTCGGCGGGATTTGCCCGGTGACCCGCTGCGCTAAGCGCATGCTCAACGGCCCCTGCGGCGGTTCGTGCGAAGACAAGTGCGAAGTCAGTAAGCCGGCAGAACGTCCTTGCGCCTGGCAGCTCATCTACAAGCGCATGGAAGCGATCGGCCAGCTCGACAAGCTCAATCAGGTCTATCCCGCCAAAGACTGGCGCCCAAGCTGGCACGCCGGCGCGCGTACGATCGTCCGCGAAGAACACCGGATATAGACTTGCGCTGAGAGTTTACTGAAATGGATGATGGTGCCACTGGCACGCGCCCGCCGGCCATTTGGCGGGCGCTTGCCAGTGCCGGGTTTCCCCAGCGTCCGCACTGGCTAAGCCGGCCCAAAAACCGGCCGGCTGAGCCAGTGGCACCAACTCTGGCTAGAACAAGTCTTGAAAGACTGAGCCAAGGTGCGAAAGTTGAGTATGCCTCTGCGCGTATTTGTTTGAGGCGCGGAGAATATTTTGTGACGATCGCTGTCAAGACCATCGAAGTAGACGCCGAGCTTGCCGGTCGCGCCGACCGCGTGGTGCAAAAGCTGACCGGTTTGTCCCGTTCTGAAACGCGCGGGTTGTTCGACCACGACTGCGTCTCCGTCAACGGCGAACGTTGCGCGGCGATTGGCGCGGATGTCGCCTGCGGCGACATTGTCGAGGCGCGCTATGACGCACACCGCCGATACCATCCGCGGCCGCGGGCGTGGGAGGACGATGCATTCCGGATCGTCTGGGAAGACGAGTACCTGCTCGTCGTGGATAAATCGGCCGGCGTTCTGACCGTGCCCGCTCATCCGGGAGACACGAACACGCTCGTCCACGCGATCTCCCGCTACTTCGAACACCGCGGGCTCCGCAATCGCGCCCAAGTCGTTCACCGTCTGGATCGCGACGTCTCGGGACTGCTGGTTTTCGCAAAGACGCGGGAATTGGCCGATACGCTCCAGGACCAGTTTGAGCAGCGCAAACCTGAACGTGAATACGTGGCGCTCGTCCATGGCGCGATGCCCGAGCGGGGTACGTTCGAAAGCTACCTGGCCACATCGAAAAGTTTTCAGCGCTACGCCGCCAAGAGCCGCAACGCAGGACAACTGGCGATCACGCATTTTGAACTGACGCGCGTTGTTCACGGAGCCTCCTTTTTGCGCATCTGGCTGGAGACTGGCCGGCGCAATCAGATCCGCGTGCACATGGCGGACGCCGGCCACCCGGTGCTGGGCGATCCGCGCTATCGTCCGGACCTCTCGGGCCATCCGCAGTGGCGGACCAAGCGCTTGGCGCTGCACGCCGCTGTGCTCGGCTTTCGTCATCCGGTCACGGGAAAACCGCTGCGCTTTGAGGCCCCGCTGCCCGCTGCGATGCGCAAGTTCGTGGGCGAAAAGCAGAGTGCATGAGCTTTCTTTGCGAATGCGCCGGTCTTCCGATAAGCTACTGATTCCTGTTGGCGCAGGCTGCGCCGATCCGCCCGGCACGAACGAAACTCCATGGCCACACTCATCAAACTTGAAGACGCGTACAAACGTTACGGCGAGCAACGCCTGCTCGAAGGCGCCAGTGCTGAATTCGGCGACGACCACCGAGTCGGCCTGATTGGACGAAACGGCTGCGGCAAGTCCACGCTGATGCGCATTCTGCTGGGCGAAGAGGAACTCGACAAAGGCCAGGTGGCGTATCACCCGCGGCTGCGCCTGGGCTACCTGCGCCAGCACGATCCGTTCGAAGAAGGCGAAAGCGTGCTCGAGTTTCTCATGCGCGACACGGGCCAGCCGGAGTGGCGCTGCGGCGTCGTGGCCGGACAGTTTGAGATCAAAAGTCCGCGGCTGGAAGGTCCGGTGCGGGAGCTTTCGGGCGGGTGGCAGACGCGCGTGAAGCTTACGGCGCTGTTGCTGCATGAGCCCAACCTGCTTCTGCTCGATGAGCCCACCAATTTTCTCGACCTGCGCACGCAGATGCTGCTCGAAGATTTCCTCAAGGGCTTCAACGGCGGATGCGTGATCGTTTCGCACGACCGCACCTTCTTGAACGATACCTGCGACCACACGGTCAGTCTGTCGCGCGGAAAACTGACGCTTTATCCCGGAAACGTCGATGCATTTCTGGCCTATGAACAGCAGCAGCGCGAACACGACGAGCGTTCAAACGCGATCACGCTGGCCAAGCGCCAGCAGTTGGAAGTCTTCATCGCGAAGAACCGCGGCCACCCGAACACGGCCGTCCAGGCGCGTTCAAAGGCGAAGCAACTCGAACGGCTCGAACTGAAGGTCATCGAAGGCGCCGAGAAAACCGTGCGCATGAAAGTTCCGCAGGTCCAGGCGCGTTCGGGGCCGGCGCTGCGCTGCACGGACCTGAACATCGGCTATCCGGAACGGCTGGTGGCGTCGGGGATCGCGGTCGAGGTCGAGCACGGCAGCCGCATGGCCGTCGTCGGCGACAACGGCCAGGGCAAGACCACGTTCCTGCGCACGGTCAGCGGGTCGCTTGATCCGCTGCACGGGGAATTGCGCTGGAGCTTCGGCTGCGACATCGGCTGCTACGCTCAGCATGTGTACACCAGCATGCCCGAACACTACACCGTGCGCGAATATCTGAGCACTGCGGCCACGTCCGATGTTTCGCCCCAGACCGTGTTGGACATGGCCGGCAGCTTTTTGTTTCGCGGCGACGACGTAGATAAGCAGATCGAGGTTCTGAGCGGCGGCGAACGCGCGCGCCTGTGTCTGGCCGGACTGCTGCTGGGCAGGCACTCGGTGCTGATCCTCGACGAACCGGCCAATCATCTGGACGTGGAGACCGTCGAGGCGCTGGCCGAGGCGTTGAACAGGTACCAGGGCACGATCATCTTTACGAGCCACGACCGCAGCTTTCTGGAGCGCATGGCGAGCGGCGTCATCGAAGTGCGCGACGGGAAAGTGACCAACTACATTGGCGACTACAACGCTTACCTCTATCGCGTTCGAAAGGAAATCGATGAAGGTGGGCGCACGCAAGGCCCGGCAAAACTCGCGGCTGCGCCGGAGACCGAACAGAGCAAGGCCGAGCGCAAGGCGCGCAACCGCAGGTTGCATGAGTTGCGGACGCAAGTGGAATCTGTCCAGCGGCAATTGACCAAGTACACCGCGAAAAAGGCGACGTTGGATGAACAACTGGCGATCGTAACAGCGCCGCAGGAGCTGGCCGCGCTGAAAGAAGAACACATCGCCGTCGCGGAGAAACTGGCTGGCATTGAAGAACGCTGGCTGCTCCTGCAGCAGGAGCTGGAAAACGAAGGCGCCGGCAAGTAGCTGAAATCCCCGAAGGGCCCTCCGCAACGTGTTGGTTCGCTCCCTCCACTGCTCAGGCTTGGGCGTGCTCACGGCCGAATTGATTGAAAAACTTTCAAAAATACTTATTGCGTCTTCAGTGTATATGTCTATACTTCGCCAACAGACGAAGTGATGGAGGCAGAGGTATGGCGAACGAGGCTTGCAGTTGTTGCGGTGGCACCAAGCTGATTTTCGCGTGCTCCGGAGCCGCGGATGTCGGCGCCATTTCGGATCAGGCCGCGCGTCAGATCAGCCGGGAGGGCAAGGCCAAGATGTTCTGCCTGGCTGGCGTTGGCGGCAGGGTTCCGGCCATCATGCAAACGGTTGAATCGGCTGCAAAGGTGCTGGCCGTGGACGGCTGCCCGTTGAATTGCGCCAAGAACACGCTGGAGCAGGCCGGGTTCAAGCGTTTTGAGCACTTGCAGGTGGCCAGCTTCGGCATGGAAAAAGGGAAGACGCCGGTTACACCGGAAGTCGTTGCCAAAATCGCGTTGGCGTGCGCTGAAAAATTACAGTGATCGACAAACATAAGTGCGGAAAAAATCAATGCGCCAGTTCATGAACATTACCAAGGCCTTGGCCGACGAAAACCGTGCGCGCACGGTTATGTTTCTTCGGCATGGCGAACTGTGCCTGTGCCAGATCATCGAGATGCTGCAACTGGCGCCGTCAACCGTTTCCAAGCACATGGCGATTCTGCAGCAGGCGGGCCTCGTTGAGCATCGCAAGGACGGTCGGTGGCGCTACTACCGGCTTCCCGGAAAGAGCGCGCCCATGTCTGTGAGAAGTGCGGTTGGCTGGGTCATCGAGTCTCTCGGCGAGGAACCCAAGAGTGCCGAGGACGACAAGCGTCTGAAGGCTGTGATGAAAAGGGACATACAGGATTTATGCGCCCTGTACAGAAGCTGAAGGTGCTCTTTCTCTGCACTGGCAACTCGTGCCGCAGCCAGATGGCCGAGGGTTGGGCGCGGGCGCTGAAGGGCGAGGTGCTGGAGCCGCACTCGGCAGGGATCGAGACGCATGGGCTCAATCCGCGCGCCGTGAAGGTGATGGCCGAAGCGGGCGTGGATATTTCCGGCCACCGCTCGAAACACGTGGATGAACTTAAAGGAGTGCTCTTCGATTACGTTGTCACCGTCTGCGGGCACGCCAACGAGAACTGCCCGGTTTTTCCGACTCAGGCGAAACGTATTCACGTTGGGTTCGACGATCCGCCGAAGTTGGCGAAGGATGCGAAGACCGAAGAGGAAGCTTTGGCGCATTATCGGCGCGTGCGCGATGAGATCAAAGAGTTCGTTCTGAAGATGCCGGGGAATCTGCAACCATAAACCCAACTGTGAGCAAGGATAACGATGAGCCTTAAGACAGAAGAAGTCCGGCAAAAAGTGCGCGAAGGGTATGGCCGAATTGCCCAAGCAGGACAGTCGTCTTGCGGCGCGCCGTCTTGCTGCGGTTCGACATCCTCGAAACAGAACAAGAAACTGGCCCAGACTGTCGGCTACAGCGACACGGATCTGGCCTCGCTGCCGGACGGCGCCAACATGGGACTGTCCTGCGGCAATCCCACGGCGCTTGCCTCTCTGAAGGCCGGCGAAGTCGTTCTGGATCTCGGCAGCGGCGGCGGCTTCGATGTGTTCATCGCCGCGCAGAAAGTCGGCAAGAAGGGCCGCGCCATCGGCGTGGATATGACGCCGGAAATGCTCGCCAAGGCGCGCCGGAACATCACCGCCTACCATAAACGCAGCGGCCTTGACAATGTCGAGTTCCGTCTGGGCGAGATCGAGCATCTGCCGGCTGCCGACAACAGCGTGGACGTCGTGATTTCCAACTGCGTCATCAATCTGTCTCCCGACAAGCCGCAGGTCTGGCGCGAAATCGCTCGCGTGCTAAAACCCGGCGGACGCGTGGCGGTCTCCGACCTGGCGCTGCTCCGGCCGCTGCCGCCGAACATCGTCAAAATGGTTGAAGCGTTGATCGGTTGCATCGCCGGCGCGGTGCTGGTCAAGGACACGCAGCGCATGGCGCGGCAGGCTGGCCTAAGCGAAATCGTTCTAACGCCGAAGCCGGATTACGTCGCGGCGATGCAGGGTTGGCGCGATCCGCTCTACAAGCGGATCATCAAGCACCTGCCGCGCGGAATGAGTCCCGCGGACTTCATCACCAGTCTGTCGGTGTCAGCGCGCAAGCCAGTTCGATAAGGAGCCCTCAATGCCGAAACTCGAAGTCTACGATCCGCCGATGTGCTGCTCGACTGGAGTGTGTGGACCGAACGTCAACCCGGTTCTGCCGCGCTTTGCGGCCGACCTGGACTGGTTGAAAGCGCAGGGCGTGGCGGTGAAACGCTACAATCTGGCGCAGCAGCCCGGCGCGTTTGTGCAGAACGAGATTGTGCGAAAAGCGCTGAAGGAGAAGGGCCAGGATTGCCTGCCGCTGATTCTGGTAAATGGCAGCGTCGTGAGCCGCGCGGCCTATCCCAAGCGCGCAAAGCTGGCTTCCTTTGCGGAGATCTCTGAAGCGAAGAGGCCCGCGGCGAAGGTAGCCGCACGGGCAGCCAACAGCAAACAGAGGCTGCCCGTGCCACAGAGTGCGGGCAAACAGAAGTCGGCCTGCTGCTGCAAGTCGTCTTCCAAATCAAAGTGTTGCGGAGAGTAGCCGTGCTCCTTCTTGCCAAACCAACGCGCAATCTGTTCTTCACCGGCAAAGGCGGTGTGGGGAAAACGTCGCTCGCCTGCGCGACTGCTGTTGGCCTGGCTGAGCGCGGCAAGAAAGTGCTGCTGGTCAGCACGGATCCGGCGTCAAATCTGGACGAAGTGCTTGGCCTGAAGCTCACCTCTCAACCGACACCGGTGCCTAAGGTGACCGGACTCTCCGCGCTGAACATCGACCCTGAGGCCGCGGCTCATACGTACAGAGAGCGCGTCGTCGGCCCGTACCGCGGAGTGCTGCCCGATGCCGCCGTCGCCAGCATTGAAGAACAGCTCTCCGGGGCCTGCACGACCGAGATCGCAGCCTTTGATGAATTCGCAAAACTGCTGGGCGACAATGGCGCGACGAGCAGCTTCGACCACATCATTTTTGACACCGCCCCAACGGGGCACACGCTACGTCTGCTGGCTCTGCCCGCCGCGTGGAGCAACTTCCTGGAGACCAACACGGGCGGAACCTCGTGCCTGGGTCCGCTCTCCGGCCTGCAGGCGCAACGAAAACTGTACGCCGCCACGCTGCGCGCACTGTCGAACGCCAAACGGACGACGATCGTTCTCGTGAGCCGGCCCGATCGGGGCGCGTTGACCGAAGCCGAGCGCACTCGCGCCGAACTGGCCGGCCTCGGCGTCGAGAACCAGCGCTTGGTGCTCAATGGCGTCTTCACGGCAAGCAGCGACGACGCGATAGCCGCGGCGCTGGAAGCTCGCGGTGCGGCTGCGTTGTCCAAAATGCCGCGCGCTTTGAGGGCGCTGCCGTGCGACGAAGTCTCGTTGCTCCCGTTTGGTTTAGTCGGAATACCGGCGCTCCGCGCGATGTTGGATGGCGGAAAATCCTCAAACGCCGCATCGCCTGTCATCTGCCACGCGTCACCCGCCTGCGCGGCCGAAGCCGCTACGGCGCGGCGAAGGCCCGTCACGCTTTCGTCTCTATTGCCGCTCATCGATGAAATCGCTGCCTCCGGCAAAGGTGTCGTGATGACGATGGGCAAGGGTGGGGTGGGGAAGACGACCGTCGCGTCCGCTATCGCCGTCGAACTGGCCCGGCGCGGCCATCGCGTGCATCTGAGCACCACCGACCCCGCCGCTCACGTAGACATGCGCCTGGCCGATGAGGTTCCTGGCCTGGAAATCAGCCGCATCGACCCCGCTGGCGAAACGCGTTCTTACCAGAAAGAAGTGCTCGCGACTGCAGGCAAGGCGCTCGACAAGCAGGGCAGAAAGTTGCTGGAGGAAGATCTGCGTTCGCCATGCACGGAGGAGATCGCCGTCTTCCGCGCATTCGCGCAGAAAGTGGCCGCTGGGGAGGATGGCTTCGTCGTGCTCGATACCGCTCCGACCGGGCACACGCTGCTGCTGTTGGACGCCACGGAGGCATATCACCGGCAGGTCTCGCAGACGATGAGCAATCTGCCTGAATCGGTTCGGCGGCTTCTGCCCCGTTTGCGCGACAGACGCTTCACACGCGTGCTGATCGTGACGCTGCCGGAGGCCACGCCGGTCCACGAGGCCGCGCAATTACAGCAGGATCTTGCCCGCGCGAAGATTCAGCCGTTCGCCTGGGTTGTGAACCAGAGTTTTGCGCCGTTGGAAATCAGCGATCCGGTGCTTCGCGGAAAAGCCGCGCGCGAGCAGCGGTACATTGAGGAAGTCCGGCAGAAGCATGCTTCGCGCAGCGCCGTTCTTCCCTGGATGTCTACTGAGCCGGTTGGCGCGGAAGGACTGCAGCGGCTGGCGCGGTGGCAGCCGGAGCGGAAGGATCGTCATCCTGCTGTGGCGGTTGCGGGTGTTGCGGTGGAAAATAAATCGGCTCGCTCGTTCGTTTAGAAGAGGATGGAGGACTGGAAAATGACGCGTTTAACTCGATGTATTGCCTTGCTGGCTCTCGCGATGTTCTGCGTCTGCGCTGCGCATGCCGCGGAAGGAGACGCGAAAGCATCTCCGGGCGAGGCCGCCATCAAGCAGGCCGCGGCGGCCGGCAAGCACCTGTTCATGTTCCTCTATGCTGAGGACAACACCACGACCCGCGAGGCGCGGAAGGCATTCGAGGCGGGCATCGCCAAGATGTCCGACGTGGCGCAGAGCGTCGCGATCAGCCGCGACGCAGCGGCGGAGAAGCCGCTGATCGAAAAATATCAACTGAGGGCGGCGCCGATGCCGATCGTGCTGGTGCTCGCTCCAAACGGTGCGATTACGATGGCCGTTTTGGCTGACAGCATCAGCGAGGAGAAGCTGCGCAGCGCGATCGCCAGCCCCGTGCAGCAGCGATGCTTGAAGGTGCTACAGGAGAAAAAGGTCGTCGTCCTCTGCGCATTCGACAAGACCGTCGCGGCCGACGACCCGTCGAACCAGGCCGTCGCTGAGTTCAAATCCAGCAAACTTTACGGGAAGATCATCGAGGTTTTGAAGGTCGATCCTGCCGACGCCGCCGAAGCTGCATTCCTGCGGCAGTTGCAGGTCGATCCCAACGCGCATTCGACGACGGTCGTCGTGGCGCCGCCGCGCAGATTGCTGGGCACGTTCAAAGACAAGGTCACCACGGCCAATCTGGAGACGGCGTTGAAGTCGTTGCTGCAAGACGATGGGGCAGGGTGAGGATCGGGCGGCTGTGCGCCCGGCGGGTGCAACTAACAACCGAAGAGTGGGACCATGCAACTGCGAACGTTGGTCTGGCGCGAGCTGTTCGAGCGCAAGAACCAGTTGGCGACGAGTTTCATCGCCATCTTGCTCGGCGTAAGCGTCATCGTTTCGATCGAGAACATCACGGTTTACTCGGAAAAAGCCGTGGCCAAGGAGCTCGACGCGCTGGGCGCAAACGTGCTCATCCTGCCGAAATCCGCTTCGCTGCAGGGCTACTACAGCGCTGATATGCACAGCGAAGAGATTCCGGAAGAGTACGTCGTGCGTCTGGTGCTGTCCGATCTGCAGGGCCTCGACAACCTGCTGCCGAAGTATTCCACGCAGGTGATGGTCGCAGGCCAGAACGTCACGCTGACCGGAATCCTGCCGCACGACGAACTGGCCGCAAAAGCTGCGTGGGGTGGGGGCGGGGTGTTCGCCCGGCCGTCCGAGTGCACGGGCGTCCCGGTGAAGGCCGAAGCCGATCAGCCGAAGGAAACTCAGTTCCGCCGGAAGCTGATTCAGAAGCTCGACAAGACTGAGATCTACGCCGGAGCTGAAGCGGCGGCAGCGCTGAACCTGAAAACCAACGACACTGTTCAGCTCCAGGGCCAGAAGTTCACCGTCAGCACCGTGCTTCCCATGACCGGCACCGTCGATGATTCTCGATTGTTCACGCACTTGCATACGGTGCAGAAGCTGGCCGGCAAAGGTCCGGTGCTCAACGCCGTCGAGGTCGTCGGCTGCTGCAAGGAAATCTCCAGAGGTTTGGTGCAGAAGATCAACAAGCTGCTTCCCGACGCGAAGGTTGTGACAATCACTCAGATCGTCGAAACGCAGCTCAAAACCAATCGCATGATGACGCAGCTTTCGTGGCTGTTCCTGGGAATCATCGTCATCGTCGGCGGCGCCAGCATGGCGAACTACATGTACGCGAACGTGTACGAACGCCGGAGGGAAATCGGCACGTTGATGGCGCTCGGCGCCGGCTCTTCGTTCGTGCTGCGCATCTTCCTGCTGAAGGCGCTGCTGCTCGGCATCGGCGGCGGCCTCATGGGTTACATACTGGGAACGGCGATGGCGGTCGTACTTGGGCCGAAGATCGCGGGGGTGCCCGTCATGCCGCTGCCCTGGCTCGTGCTGCTCGCGACGGGCGTTGCCGTCGCACTGGCACTGGTCGCGACGTATTTTCCGGCCCGGCGCGCCGCGCGCATGGACCCTTCCGCCGCACTCCGAGAAAGCTAGACAATGCTCAAGATGGAATCGGTCAGCAAAGACTACGTCCTGCGCGGCAAGACGGTGAAGGCGCTCGATGACGTGGACCTGAACATCAGCAAAGGCGACTTCGTTGCCGTCGTTGGCCCAAGCGGCAGCGGTAAGAGCACGCTGCTGCTGGTGCTCGGCGGCATGCTTTCGCCGGCCCACGGCAGAGTCCTCGTCGGCGGCCAGTCACTCTATGAACTTCACGCTGAACAACGCGCAGCCATACGGAAAACAACGATTGGCTTCGTTTTTCAGACCTTCAACCTGGTGCCGTACCTGACGGCCTGTGAGAACGTTGAAGTCTCGCTGTTGCTCGCGGGCGCCGACGATCGCCGCCAGAAAGAGCGCGCCACCGAACTGCTCGAGCGCATGGGCCTCGCCGACCGGCTCGATCACAAACCCGCCGAACTCAGCGTCGGCCAGCAGCAGCGCGTCGCGCTCGCCCGCATGCTCGCCAACGACCCGCAAGTCATTCTGGCGGACGAACCGACGGGCAATCTCGATCCCGAAACGGCGCAGTCGGTGCTCTCCTTCCTGGAAGAAATGAACAAGGAAGGCCGCACGGTGATCATGGTCACGCACGATCCCAAAGCCGCCGCGCGAGCCAAACGCGTGCTACGGCTGAAGGACGGCAAAGTCCTTGCCGATGCCGCGCCTGTTTTGTCTGCCTGATTGAACTTCTGCTACAGTTCGATCTCCATACCCTCCGCTGCGGCGGAGACAGTAATGCCGTGATTCAGACCTTCCTTGCGCGCGTCGTTTTCAATTCGCGCGACGGCCCAATCGTCGTGCAGAGGGTCGTGATGCGTCAGCAGCAGGCGCTTGACGCCGGCTTCCTGAGCTTCGGCCAAGCCGTGGCTCCACGTCGAATGGCCCCAGCCTTTATGCGGCATGCAACCGTTGCCGAGATACTCGTCCTCGGTGTACTGCGCGTCATAAAAAAGGATCTGCGCGTCGCGCGCGATCTTTTGCAGCTTCGGATTGGGCTTGGCGAGATGTTCCGTGTCCGTCGCGTACGTGAACGCCTTCACTTCGTCGTGGCGATGTTCTTCGACGCGGTAGCCGAAGCATCCGCCGGGATGGTTCATCGATGCCGAGGTGACGACGATCGTGGACTCCGTCCCCTTCAGTTCCACCTTCGCGCCTTCCGCCAAATCGTTGAACGTCATCTTCGCCGGCATGCCCGAAAGTTGAACGGGGAAATTCAGACTTTCCTGCTGTGTTCGCAGAGCGCGCTCGATGATGGAGCCGATAAATCCAGGCTGACGGTTGAGGTTCGGACCGTAGAGATCGAAATGATTGCCCGCGACAAAACCGGGGATGAAAAACGGGAAGCCCTGGATGTGATCCCAATGCACGTGACTGAAGAAGAACGAAGCGCGGACCGGCATTTCCTTCGCCAGTTCCAGGCCCAGCGATCGCAGGCCCGACCCGGCATCGAGGACCACGATGATGCCCGGAGCGCGCACCGAAACGCACGTCGTATTTCCGCCGTAGCGGCTGGTGACGAACTCCGAGCTGCTGGGTGTGGGGATGCTGCCGCGCACGCCCCAGAACTTGATCTTCATCGGCGCTCCCTGTGGGGCAATCCTCCGGGATTGCCCACGCAATCCAGAGGATTGCGCTACTTTCCGCGAAACGCATCCGGCCGTTCAACAAGTTTCGGTTCCGCGACACCGGCCCCGGCGGGCGTTTCGGCTTTCTTTCCAAGCTGGCTCGGACCGCCCTTGAGCTCCTGGTAGACGAGCTTCACGTTTTCCGGCAGCCACTCTTCGTAGCGCATCCATTTGGCGTACTTCGACAGCTTTACGCTCTTCGCCGCATCGTCCATGCTCTTGCCGGCTTTGATGGCCTGATCGACTTCGGCGACGAGAGCTTCGAGGAACTCGCGTTGATCTTTAATGGCTTCCTTCTTGGCGGTTTCGCCGTGGCCGGGAACCACGGTTTCGATCTCCCAAGTTTCCAGCGTTTTCAGCGCCGCGATCCAATTGCGCGCGGTCAGCGAACGGCCCTTGTAGTATGGCATGAACCCGGGAATGACGAGGTCGCCGGCGAAGAGCGCTTTCTGCCCCGGCAGATACACCACCGCGTCGCCCGGACCCACGCAATCGCCCATCGAGATGAACTGGATCTTGATCTCGGGCGTGTCGAGCGTCAGCGTGCCCTCCACCGTCAAGGTCGCCGAGGTCACGCCGTGAGTTTCCAGACCCGGGACTTTCCACTGATCGCGCAGCTCTTCGCGCATGGCCCGCCCGTCCAGTTCCAGCCGCTCCTTCGCTTTGGGCGTCGAGATGATGTCGGCCTTGGCGAACTCCTGATTGCCGAAACTGTGGCTCGCGCGGAACGTCGTGTTCAGCACGTACAGCACGGGCGGAGCTTGCGTGCGCGGGTGTTCTTTGCGTTGAGCGTGCAGGTTGTCCCAGAAGATGCGGCTCTTGGCTTGAGCTTGCGCGTGCAGCGTCGCCGCGATGGACGGGCTGAGCATGGGGTCGATCACCACGCAGCCGGTGCTGGTGCAGATGACTCCGGCGTTCGGCGCGCCCATTTTTCCGGCCGCCACGTACACCAGCGTCCGGCCTTCCGACCCGCCCAGCGGCTGCATGACAAAATCGCAGCCGGAAAGCAGCACCAGAGCCGGCACGCCCAGTAGCAACACCCACGTCCGCCGCACCAGTCAAACCCTCGTCGTCTTCGAAAAAACATCACAGCCCGGAAAGTTTACGCGAAACCAAACGGGCGCGCCAGTGCTCCGCTCGTCTGTTTTCACGCTCGGTTGGAATTCTTCGTTATCCACGGCGGACAATTCGGCGAAATGTCCTACATTCGCGCCGACTGCCTACGCCGCACGACCGCAAACAACGAACTCCCTGTGTGCGCCCGGCCGCCAAGCGCGCGCGCGTTCTCCCACGACAGGAGCGCTCGCAGCAGCAGCGGCGCGGGCCAGAGCGGCAGGCGCGTGTAGTAGGCATACGCTTCGGCTTCGCTGAAATGCGCGGGCGCGCGGCGTTTTCGCGAACTGCGAATGAGCGGGATCAGCGACTGGCCCCAGAAGAAGACGCGGTCGGCCTGCAAGTCGGCGGCGGCGATCAGTTCCTTCAAGCTCTCCGGCGTGTAGCGGCGGCGATGACCCTGGACCTCGTCGAAGTGCGAGAACAGTTCCGGCAACGCGGGCACGCTGACGATCAGTGCGCCGTTGGGCTTGGTCCGTTCGGAAAGACGGCGCAGTGCGGCCTTGTCGTCGTCGAGATGCTCCAGCACGTCCATCGCGATGACGGCATCGTAGACCGGTGCTTCGGTGGGAAAAGCCTGGCACAGGTCGCATTCGATCAGCGTACGGCGCGGGCTGTCGAGGCGCTTCAAGGCTTCGCGCGAACTGTCCAGACCGGTGACCAGGTACGCGGCGCGTTCGAGCGCTTCCAGGTTGGTGCCCCAGCCGCAGCCGGCGTCGAGCACTGTCGCCGGCGGACCGATGTGCAGCGAACCCAGCAGGCTGAGAATGAAACGTGCGCGGGCGGTCCACCATGGATGGCGCCGCAGGCGCGCCGTCAATTCAACCAGGATCGCCTCGGGCATGTTCTGGCTGGGAGACGCCTGTGACCACCGGACCAGCATGAGCGGAGTCCTTGTTAGAGACGGGGCCGGCCTGTGGCACAGGCGCCCTCGCCTGTGCTGTATCCCAGCCGAGGGCGGCTGAGCCACTGGCCGGCGCTACCAGCCCCAGAGCTTTGTTCACGATCCAGCGCGGCCGCGCTTTTACTTCGACATACACCCGCCCGAGATACTCGCCGATGACGCCCAGAATCAAGAGCTGTACGCCGCTGAACACAAAAAGGCCAAGCGCCAGCAACGTGATGCCGGGCACCTCGGCGGCGACATGTCCCATGAAGCTGAAACCCGCAAAGCGCCAGACTAACAGAAAGATGGTCACCAGCAAACCACCGGCGATCGTGAGCAGCCCCAGATACGTCGCCAGGCGCAGCGGAAACAGCGAGAACGAAAAAATGCCGTCGGTCGCCAGAGCGATCAGCTTGCCGTAAGTGTACTTGGGCTGCCCCGCCGCGCGCGGGCCGCGTTCGACGGGAATGCCGGCCTGCTTGAAGCCCGCCCACGCGCGCATCCCGCGCAAGAACAGATTGCGTTCGGGCATCTGCGTCATCACGTCCACGACGCGGCGGTCCATCAGGCAGAAGTCGCCGGAATCGAGCGGGATCTGCACGTTCGCCAGCCGCCTCAGCACGCGATAGAAGCCGGCATAGCAGAGGCGCTTGATGAAGCTCTCCTGGCGCTTGCTGCGAATCATGTAGACGACGTCGTTGCCTTCGCGCCACTTCGCGACGCACTGTTCGAGCACTTCGGGCGAATCCTGCAAGTCGGCGTCCATGATGACGACCGCCTTGCCTGATGCGTACGAAAGCGCGGCCATGACCGCGGCTTGATGACCGAAGTTCCGCGAGAACGAAAGCAGTTTCAGGCGCGAATCTTCGGCGTTGAATTTGGACAGAATATCGCAGGTGCCGTCGCGCGAGCCGTCATCGACGAAGATGACTTCCCACGAAAGGTTGAGCTTCTGCAGCACTGCCACCAGCCGCTCGCGCAACAGCGGCAGCACTTCCGCTTCGTTGTAGCAAGGGACAAGCACGCTGAGTTCAATATCGGCGCTCATGCAGGTTGGAGGGTATTTGAGGGCGAGGGAAAAAGCAAAGACACGCGGGGCGCGGAGGGCGGGTTGCGGCGCTGCCGCAAACCTAACCCCCCGACCGCCTTCCCTGGGAGGGAAGGGGGAAAACGGCGGCGGGTGGCAGTACCGCAAACGCGATGCTGCGAGCGCTGGGTGGCCCACTCCGAAAGCGCCAGCTTTCGGGTGGGTCGCGCAGCGACAGGAAGCCCTAAACGGAATTACAGTGGTCTTTGGATGAACGGGACGTTCAAGGCTATTGGAGGCGTTTTGGAGGGCGTCTTGTGCCTGCGGCACCCACCCGGCACGATGGCCGGGTGGGCCACCCTGCGTTTAGTCGGGTTGGGGGCGGATGGAGTCTGCGGAGATAAGGCGGGCGGGATCGGGGTACTCGGCGGGGACGCCGGGGGCGGTGACGGGGGCTTTTTTTTCGAGGCGCTGGGCGACGGCGGCGTTGAGGGCCAGGAGCTGGGTGAGGATGTCTTTTTTGGGGGAGAAGGCGTAGGCGTCGAGGACGGCGGCGTCGAGGGCGGCGTGGGCGTCCTTGAGGGGGTTTTTGCCGGGGAGTTCGAGGGTGCGGTAGAGGGCGCGCAGGCCGCCTTTGATGCCTTTGAGGGCCTCGGTGCGGATGCGGCGGACTTCGCGGCCGGCTTTGGCGACAGCGTCCACCTGTTTCTTGGTGGGGTGCTGGGGCCAAGGGAAAGTGTCGAAGACGGATTCGGCACTGTAGCGAAAACGCTCGGTGAGTTTGCCGCACTTCGTGACGAACCACAGCCAATGGGCGTGTGATTGCAGAATACCGAAGCTGAAATCATCTTCGAAGCCGAACACTTGGATTAGGTTGCTCGGCCGTATGCGGGACGAGATGAACATGAATATCGGTCTCTTCGTTACATACGCACAGGCGAGGTAGCGCGTCAGCGGCTTGATCACCGAAAGCATTTCCGGCCTGCCGAAGGAGAGCTGCCACCATCGGGAAAGAAACGCTTTGTGGTGAGGTCGCATGTTGCCGTCGCGGTCGATGCCCTCTTTGGTCTTTCGCACACGATCGGGCAGCACCTTTGTCTTTGCCCATTCAAAAGCCCCCGGAAAGGCAGCGGCTTCGAGTTGAGATGCCTGTTGAAAATCCAAAACGAAACGATCAAGGTCCGCGCCGGTCAGAGCGTCCACGCCATTCAGGTACGGGAAGATCACCGCCGCCGACTTGGGGTCTCTGCGAACGATCTGGTCTCGTTCGTCGGACGTGAGCAAGAAGCCTGAGTGTCCCAACATTTGACCATTGAAGCAGCGTTGCGGCTGTGTGTTGCAGACCAGTGCCTTTGCCGCGCTAACGTCCTGCAGATCGGACAGAGCCGGGTTGATCTGGTCGCAGTTACGAAAATCGAGCTCGTAGTCTTTCGTCGCGGGTCCTTCCCCTTGCCTGCGGCGTGCCTTTCCGCCAGCGTGCGGCTGGAGCTTGAACCACAGCCTGCGTTTCTTCGGCAGCAAGGCGGCGTCTTGTGTCTTCGCCCAACTGACAATCGAGACGTGGACATTGGCTTCGCCCGACCAAGGCTGGTTATCGACGGCTTCGACAATGGTGCCGGTTTTGACGATGTGGTCGAGGCCACCGACGCGGGACTGATTGTTGCGGACGTTCTGCGTGCCGACCAAGCCGGCTCTGCCCGCGACGGGATCGTCGGCGGTGCACTCGGCTAGGTGGTCATGTGCGCGGCGGAACCAGTAGACGCAGTAGTCGGCCATGCCGGGAACGTCCGGGTAGGCTTTGCGGAGCAGGTTCACGTAGTCCGGCCCGCGCTGGGGCTTGAGGAGCTTCGCGCCCAAGAACGGCGGATTGCCGATGATGACGTCGGCTTTGGGCCATTTGGTTGGGATGCCTGTTTCATCGATCAGCGCGTCCACGGCTCGGAAGTTCTGGTCGAGGTTATCGAGAGGGAGGGGGCTTTCGTTGATGTGCAGTTCGTCGATGGCGAGCTTGCGGGCGATGACCATCGTGACCTTGGCCAGTTCGACGGCAAAGGGGCTGATGTCCATGCCATAGAAGTTCTGGGCCGAGAGGAAGCTGAGGCGGCCGGTGTGTTCGACTTCGCTCGGGAACTTTTCTTCCATGCGTTCGAAGAGGCGTTTTTCGAGGCGCTTAAGTTCGCGATAGGCGATGTAAAGGAAGTTGCCGCTGCCGCACGCGGGGTCGAGGACCGTAAAATGTTCGATGCGGTTGCGAAGCTTGTTGAGCTGCGCCAAGGTCGTGGCGTTCTCGATCTGCTCCCGCCACGGATTGACGATCGTGGGTTGAACGATCTTCATAATGTCGGCGGGGCTGGTGAAGTGCTGGCCGAACGCGTGGCGCTGTTCCTTGCCGAGGGAATGTTCGAAGAGCGTGCCGAAGATTTCGGGGCGGACCTGGGACCATTCAAAGGCCGCGGCGGCGCGCAACAGGTTTAGCTCATTGGATTGAAGTTCGAGACGTGCGGGCTGAGCGAAGAGGCCGCCGTTGAAGAAGGCTACGCCTTTGTATCGGCCGCCGGAATTCCCCTGGGGGTTATTCATCGCGGCGAATAGACCGCCGATGAGATCGTAGGTGTCAGCGGGCGTTTTGCATTCGTCGAGCAAGCGCGTGACGGTGTATTGGGCGAGCAGGCCGATGTCTTCCGAGAAAAGCGCGACCATGATTTGCAGGATAAAGGCCTGCGCGTCGGCTCGGGCGATGCCGCGGGCGGTGAGGCTGTTGAAGCATACGGCGAGTTTGTCGGCGGCGTCGCGGGTGACGGCGACGTTGTCGTGTTCGAAGACGGGCTTTTCATGGACGGGCGAGAGGAACGACAGCGCGCCGTTGCGCTCGGGCAGATCTTTCAAGGGCACGCGATCTTTGGGCGTGTCCATCTGGGTTTCGAAATCGTAGACCCAGAATTCATCGAAGTTGCAGAGGACGACGAAGTGCGGGCGGTTGGGGACGAGGCGGACCCAGTAATCGAAGGCCTGGCGGTAATGGCGCAAGAGGTCTTCGCCGCGCTTTTTCATCTCGATCAAAACGTAGGGCTTCCAGACCAGATCGGCGAAGGCGGTGCCTTTGGCGTCGGCGCGCTTGACGCGCATTTCGAGGGTGGCACCGGCTTCGCGGACGCCTTGCTGACCGTAGGCTTGAAAGAGGCGGTCGAGGAAGATCTGAGCTTCGCCTTTTTCGTCGCCGGTGATGTGTTGAGCGGCCCATTCGACAAAAGTGGCGAGGGACTGCTTGCGCGAGCGGAGAACGGGGGCTTCGGGCGCCTGGGCGGCGGCGGGTTTCTGGGGTTTGTTCACGCACACCTCACACGTCGCAATCCGGGAGGATTGCGCTACTATGGTTTCGTCCAAGCCGGCGCTTGCGATCAGTGGTTCTGCGTGACGATACACGGTTCGGGCTGCAGGTCCAGTCACGAGCGTGGATTGGGCGCGTAGCGGAACATATACATTAACCAAATAAAATGCAAAATCTTTGCAACAATTTGGGGGTCTTTTACGTCATATAGACCGATGGGACCGATGGGACCGATGGGACCGATGGGATGGATGGGATGGACGGAATGGACAGTATGGAATGGAGTGATCTACGTCTTTTCTTAGGGGCTGAACAGTTGGGGGACAAGGACGCACAGGTGCAGCTTTGGACAGAGACCATAGAGATGAGAGAGCGGGACAATTTGGCAAAATGTCCTACATTGTTCGGTTCTGGACAACAAGGACGCTGAAGGGCTAATCCATCGGTCGGCTCACCACTACGTGCAGTTTTGGACAGAAACACGACTCGCACTGGCTGGAAAGTCTGCTGGAGCGGATTCATGGCGGCGGTACCGCAGCCGGATGCAGCGGCACACCACCACATGTGCATTATTTTACAGGACGGAGATGCGGGTGGGACGCTCGCATTATGGAACATAGGGCGGGCCAGAGGCCTGCGGTACAGAGCACAGGTGCAGTTTTGGACAAGGCAGAGGACGCGGGTTTCTTGTGTTCGGCTTCAGCCGCCTGTCGGCGCGGCCGATAAAAATAAGGTTCAGACGTCATCATCCGTCGTGGGGGTTCTTTGCATGAAAACGTCCGTCAGTTCCGCTGCCGTTGTTCCCTCGTCCGCTTCTGCGACCGCCGTGGTCAACCGCGTCTCGCAACGTGAATCGATCCTCGCCGCTCAGACGGCGCTCGAACAGGCCTTCGCGCGCCGCTGCCCGCAGTCGATTCTGCTGCATCACCGAGCCAAGCAGCTTTTCCCCGGCGGAGTCACGCACGACAACCGCCACCTGGCTGGCCCCAGCCTCTTCATCCGTTCCGCCAAAGGCCCGGCGAAATTCTGCCAGGACAATCACCGCTACATCGACTACTGGATGGGCCACGGTTCCCTGCTGCTCGGCCACGGGCGGCATGAAGTGATCGAGGCCGTGCATCTCGCGGCTCAAGACATTACGCATCCCGGCGCCTGCCATGAACGCGAAGTGTTGTGGGGCGAACAAGTCCTTTCCATGTTCCGCGAAGCCAAACGCATCCGCTTCACCGCGGCCGGCAGCGACGCGACCGCGCTGGCCGTCCGCCTCGCGCGAGCGCTGACGAAGAAGCCGGTCATCGTGAAGTTCGAAGGCCACTTCCACGGCTGGATGGACCATGCCGTCGAAGGCGTCGATATGCCCTTCGACACGCCCTTCAGCGCCGGCGTGCCGTCCGCCAATCGAGCGCTCACGGTGGTCCTCCCCGCGCGCGATCTCAACAAGGTCGAAGACGTGCTGATCCACCGCAACGACATCGCGGCAATCATTCTGGAACCGACCGGCGCGTCCGGCGGCACCGTGCCGATCCGCCCCGATTTCCTGCGCGGCCTGCGCGAACTCACCAACCGCCACGGCGTGCTGCTGATTTTCGACGAAGTGATCACCGGCTTCCGCGTCGCGCCGGGCGGAGCGCAGCAGAAATTCAACGTGACCGCCGACCTGACCTGTCTGGCCAAAGTGCTGGCCGGCGGGTTGCCGGGTGGAGCCGTCTGCGGCACGCGCGACGCGTTCGACGCGATGGAGTTTTCAGGCGACCCGAAGCAGGACCGTTATCGCCGCGTGGTTCAGTACGGCACGTTCAACGCGAACCCGATCTCCGCCGCCGCGGGCAAAGTGGCTCTCGGTCTGGTCGCTGACGGCGAAGCGAGCAAGCGCGCCGATTCGTTCACCAGCCAGCTCAAGGCCGGCCTGAACTCGCTCTTCCGCCACGAGAACCTTCCGTGGGCCGCGTACGGATTCAGCTCGGTCTTCCACATTCTCACGTCCGATCCCTGCGCCGGGCAGTCTTTGCGCGACCATCAGATTGAAGCCGCCGACATCGACCCGCCGATCCTCAAACAAAAAGGTCCGGTGGACGCGTTGCTCCGCCGAGCCCTGCAGCTCGAAGGCGTGGACCTGCCGCCCGGCCGCCAGGCGTGGGTAAGCTGCATGCACGGCACGCCGGAGTTGGACGAAACGTTGCTGGCCTTCACGCGCGCCATCGAACGCCTGCGCGGGCTGGGGTGCGTTTGATTGCGGACTGACGACGGGATTATTTCTGGGGAAGGAAAACGGTTTCAGCGTGCCGTCTCACCGTATCAGCACCGGCACGTCTTGTTCGCCGCGAGTGGTAAAGGAGGCGAGGCGGTGCGGCCGGCGGGAGCGCGGCGGACCGAGGACTTCCATCAGGATGAAGGCCTCGCGGGCGGCGGAGCTGCGGTCAGTCTGAGCCGCGCCGCGGAGCAAGTCCAAAGCGCTTGAGGAGATGGCCGACACAGTCTTACGGTCCTGCAACGAGACATCCATCGCGATGACAGCTTTCGCGGCGGGAGCGACGATGGAGTCGATGGTTGCCACGTTCGAGATCGAGCCGAAGCTTGAAACGGCGGGCTGCACGGGCTGAGTTGTCTGCGGCGGTGGAACGGGCGCGGGCGCAGGTGCTGCGACCGGCGCGGGCTCTTCTTTGAACGTCGGACGAAATGTACGCGCAGGCGCTGGTTTCGGGGGCGGCGGCTGTACGGGTTTGGGCTTCTGAGCCGGCTTGGGGCGAGACAGAGGAGCGCTCGCTTGGGGAACAGGCGGCGGAGGCGCGGGCGGCGCGCCCGTCTGCCGCTGCTGCGCTTCCCGGCGAACGTCCGCGAGAATTTCTTCGAGCGTCTTCGGCCGATTGCCGCCGCTGTCGCCATAGCTGTACGGCCCGCGCTGAGCTTTGCCCGGCGGCCGGCGCGTCGGCGAAATCTCCGGCCCTTTTTCGGGATCGCCGAAAAGGGCGCGGAGAAGCGCGATAACGAGTTGAACGAGAACTTCCATTTTGCTGCTCCGCAGCGTACTTGGTGAGTGGTGGAGTGGTGAGTGGTAAGAGCCGCTCCACTCGTCACGCGTCACCCGTCACTCGTCACAACACAACGGACAACTGACTACGGACGCCTCAAACATTCCCCGCTCTGCCGCCCGCGATCTGATCTCGCATATGAGTGTCCGCCTGTACGTTCCGCAGGTTGTAGTAGTCGAGCGCGCCCATGCGGCCACCGGCCAGAGCGGCGGCGAGCGCCTTCGGCACTTCGGCTTCGGCAAGCACGACCTTGGCGCGGTTTTCTTCGACCAGCGCGCGCATTTCCTGTTCCTGCGCTCGCGCCATCGCGGCTCGCTTTTCGGCTTCGGCTTGAGCCATGCGCTTGTCGGCTTCGGCCTGATCGGCTCGCAGCTTGGCGCCGATGTTCTCGCCCACGTCCACGTCCGCGATATCGATGGAGATGATTTCGAAAGCGGTCTGAGCATCCAGGCCTTTGGCGAGCACGGTCTTCGAAATGCGGTCGGGGTGCTCGAGCACTTCCATGTGCGACGGCGACGAACCGATGGCGGTGACGATGCCTTCGCCGACGCGCGCGATGATCGTTTCCTCGGTGGCGCCGCCGACGAGCTGGTTGATGTTGGTGCGGACGGTGACTTTGGCTTTCACCATAAGCTGAATGCCGTTCATCGCCACGGCGTCGATGGTCTGGCGGCCTTTGGCGGGGTTGGGGCAATCGATGACTTTTGGGTTCACGGAGGTATTCACGGCGTCGCGGATGTCTCGGCCGGCGAGGTCGATCGCGCACGCTCGGTCGAACGAGAGCGCGATGCTGGCTTTGTTGGCGGCGATGAGAGCTTGAACGACGGCGATCACGTTTCCGCCGGCCAGAGCGTGAGCCTCCAATCGGTCCGACGTGATATCGATGCCCGCCTTCTTGGACATGATGCGCGCTTGCGTGATCACGGCCGGGTTGACCTTGCGCAGACGCATGCCGATCAGGTCGAAGATCCCAATCGGGGCGCCGGAAAGCTGCGCCTGAACCCACAGGCTGCCGAAGCGCCAGACGACGCCGGCCACCGCGAGCATCAGCACGACCGCGACGATCGCCAGCAGAATCCACATCAACATGCCTTCGTTCGTTACATTGGTGGGGGGCATTGCGCGCTCCTTTATAGAAAGTCTGAGAGAACAGCAGTCTAGAGTCTACGAGTCCAGAAGTCTAGGAGTCTATGGTTTGTGGCTGGGCCTTTACGTGATGCCCGTCACAGGCCACAGACTCCTGGACTGCTCGACTTCTGGACTCATCATCCGAAGAACACTTCGCATATCTTCAGGAACGCTTCAGGCAGATACTTGTAGCGTTTCTTTTCTGTCTGGGTCTCGCGCAGCGTGCCTTTCATCGGCTCGGTCAATACGTCCAGGCCACGCAGGACGACCAGGCTGCCGAACTGCCCTTGGATCACCGCTTCGGCGGCCTGCACGCCGTAGCGCGTGCCCAAGATGCGGTCGTACGCGCTGGGCGCTCCGCCGCGCTGCAAATGGCCGAGCGCAATCGCGCGCGTTTCGAAGCCGGTCAGCTTTTCGATTGCGGTCGCGACGGCATCGGCGACTTCGCCGGACTTCATGACCACGTTGCCGAAACTGTCGCGTTCGATTTTCTCGGACAAGGCCCACTGGCCGTTGCGGTCGCGAATGACGCGCGGCTTGACTTCGATGCCGGCGATCGAGGCGCCTTCGGCGATGACGACAATGCTGTGCAGTTTACCCAGACTGCGAGCGTGCTTGACTTCCCGCGCGATATCGTTGATGTGGACGGGTTTTTCGGGAACGGCGATAAAGTCGGCTTCGCCGGCCAGGCCCGTATAGGCGGCAATCCAGCCGGCGTGGCGCCCCATGCATTCGATGACCATCACGCGGTGGTGGCTCATGGTGGTCACGCGCAGGGCATCGACGGCATGGGTGGCTTGCTCAACGCTGGACCAGAAGCCGAAGGTGAAGTCGGTGCCAAGCACGTCGTTGTCGATCGTTTTGGGAACGCCGACGATGTTGAGGCCGTGATCGCGATGGAGGTAGTAGCCGATTTCGAGCGTGTCGTCGCCGCCAATGGCGACCAGCGCGTCAAGCTCCAGTTTCTTGTAAACCGCGACGGCTTTGCTGACGTCTTCGGGGTTCTTGTACAGGTTGGTGCGGGAGGTGCCGAGAATCGTGCCCCCTTCGTGCAGAATCTGAACGACCTTGAACGTCTCCAGCGGCAAGGTGATATTGTCCCGCAAGCCCGCCCAGCCGTCCACGAAGCCGATCGCGTGGAAGGGCTGGCTTTTTTCGCGAGCCAGACGGATAACCACCGCTCGAATGACGGCGTTAAGACCCGGCGCATCACCGCCGCCGGTGAGAATACCGACCTTCTTCATGACGTACTCCTCCCTGCGACTGAACATTGTCAACCGCAGTGGGCGATTTACAAGAGGTAGTCTGGCGCAGCGCATTCCTCTATGGATTGCGCCGAAACGAGCGAAGCGTGCGGGCTGAATTTCAGACTGGCACACGCCGAAAGCATGCGATAAAGTTTTTTGAAGAGGAGTGCTTGCGATGATGTATCGAGATTCAGCAGTAGTTAAGAAAGAAGCCGCCGAACTCATCCGCGCAATCAAAACGCAGGGCCGTAAGGCCGCCGCCACCAAGAAGAGCGCCCTCGCATTCCTGGTTCGTGCTGGGATATGCGATAAGAAGGGCCGCCTTACCAAGTGGTATCGGTGAACGATGTACGGCACCCCGTCCAATCTGTTCCTCGGCTTTCACGGGTGCGACCGAGCGGTCGGCGAGAAGATACTTGCGGGCAAGTCCGGGCTTAAAGAGAGCAGAAACAAGTACGACTGGCTTGGATTCGGCCGGTACTTCTGGGAAGGCGATTACGGCAGAGCCGTGGAGTGGTCAAACTGGCTCGCCAAGCGCAAGATTCCGCCGCGCATTGAGGAGCCGTTCGTTATCGGCGCGATCATTGATTTAGGGCACTGCCTCAACCTTCTCGAAACCGAGAACCTCAGAGCCCTGCAAGATGGATACGAAGAACTGGTGGGTCTCTGCCGCGAAGCCGGCAAGCCGATTCCAGAAAACAAGCCTCTGCGTGGGGGCAGCGATCTTCTGCTCCGGCATCTGGATTGCGCCGTTTTGGAAACCGTTCATCGCCTTGTTGAAGAAGCCGGTCGTCCGGCATACGACAGTGTTCGCGGTGTTTTCTGGGGAGGCAAGGAACTGTATCCGCACGCAGGCTTCCGCTCGCACAACCATATCCAGATTTGTGTGCGCAATCCGAATTGCATCAAGGGGTATTTCCGTCCGCTAAAGCCATCGCGGGGTTACCGGGTGCCCAGCAAGATCAATCAATACGCTGAAGTCTAGCGGATCCGCAAAAGGGAAATCATGGCGAGTTTGCCTGTTTCGTTCAACGTGGGGCTGGAGAATGATCTGACGGCTTACCGGGCCTTGGCTGAAGAGCGGGGCGTGGGTCTGGAGATCCAGCACTTCGCCGATGGCTCGCTGATGGACGGCACCTGGCGCGATGTGGCGGACAGCCTCAAGCCGGTCCTGAGCGGGTTTTCGGGAACGCTTTCGCTGCATGGCCCGAACTACCCGAACCTGGACCCGGCGGCTTGGGATTCGGGCGTCCAGGCGCTCGCGCGAGAACGCTATCTGTTGAGCATGCGGATCGCTCACGAACTGGGCGCGCGCTTCGTCATCTTTCACTGCTGGTACTATCCAACGATGAAGTATCACGGCGGCGTGCCGGGGTGGCTGCCGCGGCGAGCCGCCACGTGGAAGGATCTGGCTCGCAGCGCCGAACTGTTGGGCGTCACGGTCGTGCTGGAAAACACGTGGGAGCCCGAGCCCGAGGCGCAGAGCGCCTTGGTGGACGCCGTGGGCTCGCCCGCACTGAAAGCCTGCCTGGATACCGGACACGCGACGATGACGGCGGCGACGCCCGTGGCGGAGTGGGTCCGGCAGCTTGGGCCGCGCCTGGCGTACGTGCACGCGCACAGCAACTGCGGGCGCAGCGATGATCATTGGGGCTTCACCCGGGGCGTGCTCGACGCGCCCGCGTTGATCCGCCAGCTAGCGGCGATGGAAAAGCCGCCTCAGGTGTGTTTGGAAATGCGGAGCCGTGACGATCACGTCGCGAGCCTGGACATCGTCAACAAGAGTCTGCAGGTCGAAGCCTGAAGCTATGCTTGCGGTTGCTCGCTCGCCGGCGTCGCTTCCACCGCTTGCGGCGCAGGAACCTCCGGAGCGCCTTCAGCAGTTTCCGGAGGAGCTTCGGCGGCCGGCGGCGGTTCTTGCTGTGGCTCAGCTTCCGTCTCGGCTTGCATCTGCGCCTCCTCTCGCTTCCAGCGCTTCAGCACTTCGGCGGCGAGCTGCTTATAGCAGGCGGCGCCGGTGGATTTGGGCGCGTAGTCGAAAATGTTGCGGCCTTCGGCGGGGGCTTCGGCGAGCTTGACATTGATGCGGATCTCGCTTTTAAAAACCAAATCGTGCCACTGCGAACGCATGGCTTCGACTGTGCGAGAACACGTGCCGTTGCGGTAATCGACCATCGTCAGCACCACGCCCATGAAGTCGGCCACGTCGTCCGGGATGCGGTCGCAGAGGCGGTTGATTTCTTCAATGAGGCTGGCCAGTCCGCTGATCGTCAGCACGTTCGGAACGACCGGCACGATGTAATGTTCGGCCGCGAGCAGGGCGTTGATGGACAGCAGCGAGAAGCTCGGCGGGCAGTCGATGATGATGTGCGTGTAATCGGCTTCGATTTCGGCCAGCGCGCGTTTGAGGCGTTGTTCGCGGTGTTCGATCACGGCCAGGGTCACGTCGAAGTCGGCGAGCTCGCTGCCGCCGGTGACCAGGTCCAGCCCGGGGACTTCGGTCTTGCGGATCACCGCGGAAAGCGGCTTGCCGTCCATCATCACATCGACCATCGACGGCCGGAACTGCTGGCGCGGCACGCCGAGCGACAGGCCCGCGGCGCCCTGGCTGTCAAGGTCCAGCAGTAGCACGCGATGTTCCTCGGACGCATACGCGGCGGCGAGGTTGACGGCAGTGGTTGTCTTGCCCACACCGCCCTTATTGTTGATCAGTGCGATCTTCATAAATAGCTTCCAGCCAATGTAAATTGTATCGGCACGCGCCCCGCCTGTCTGCAACTTGTCCGGCTGGTACACGAGGCTCTCTTGTGTTATGCTCTTTTCCCGGTGGTTGTCAATCGAGCAATATCCCGAGATCAACTAAACTTTCTGGCCCTTCAACCCTGGTTCCCTGGACTGTGTAATCAATGTACACACCTAACGACCCGCATCTGACCGTTGCTCTGGTTCTGGGACCGATTTTCGGTCAATTCTGCGATCCGCTTGACTGGGTCTGCGAACGTCTGGGCTTGGACGTCAAGGTCGATCGCCAGCAGTTGATGGAAAGCCTGGCCAATCGCGGCGGTGGCGTGGCCGATGCGACCTTCGCCAAGGCCTCTGCGCTGGGCAACGACAAGGTGACGCGCTTCAGCATCGAGCTCTTCGGGCGCTGCGAAGGGAAGATGGTCGCTCTGTGCAAGTTCACCTTCTCGCCGCGGCGGGTGCCGCTGCGGATGCTTGAAGAGCGCGCGACGGCGATGGTATCGTTCAACGAGCGCCTGGTGCTCGGCATGCAGGCGACGCTTGGAAAGTTGGAGCATTCGCTGGAGGGATTGGAGCGCGAGGCGGCGCTGATCCGGCTGCTGCCGCTCAACGTATTTAATCGCTCCTTCTTCCAGGCAAAACTGGAGCTGATCGCCAACGACAAGAAGCTGAAGATTCTGGATGCCGGCACCGCCGCGATCGTCGAACTCACCAAGCCGTGGCTATTCTACGACGTGCCGAAGAACGCGCGCGCCACCGCGCGAAAGCACATCGGCCTGCTCCCGTTCTAACACACCTCAACGCCGTCGTGCGGGCCTCTTGCACGCTTCAGTTTGCGCCGCAGGCATCTGGCCTGACCGCTTCTCCGTCCGCTTCATCCGTCAGCCGCCGTTGGCAGGTTCCTTGCTTGCTTGCCTCCGCGGAAAAATGTTTGGCCTTTTAGGAAAGCCCAGGAGGCGAGTATGACGCGGCAGGAAGTCTACACAGAAATTCAAGAAGCATTCGGGTTGGTGCCCACCATGTTCAAGCATATTCCAGATAACACTCTGGAAGAGGAGTGGCGGCTGTTCAGGCGCCTGCAGATCGACGAGTCCGCGATTCCGGGAAAGTACCGCGAGCTGATCGGAATTGGGATAGCAGCGGCGATGCGCTGCAAATTCTGCTCGCTGTATCACACCGAGATGGCAAAGCTGATGGGCGCCACCGACCAGGAAATTGAAGAGGCCGTCCACTTCGCCAAGTGCAGCGCCGGATGGAGCGCCTACGTCAACGGCATGCAGCTCGACTACGATCAATTCAAGCAGGAAATCCAGCAGGCCTGCCAGTACGTGCGCGAGCACCAGGGAATGCAGTTGCAGACGGCGTGAGCGCGGATTTTGGATTCGGCCTCGCGCCAATCCAAAATCTAAAATCTAAAATCCAAAATGCCCTACGGCTGCGGAAGCTGCGGGCTCTCGGCGGGATCGGACGGATCGACTTCGCGGCCTTGAGCTTGCTTCAAGCCGCCCGAGGGAACTGCGCCGCCAAAGTTCGGCGCGCCGGACATGGCCGTAAAGACGACGCCATTCCCGCCTGGGAACATTGAAGCGCCACCCCCGCTTTTCGCCATGCTGCGGGTGAAGCGCGCGGTGAGCATGCGGCGAGCGGCCGGGATGAGCAGCAGCAGGCCAATCAATGTCGTCAGCGGGCCGGGGTAGAGGAACAAGAAGTAGCCAAACGTCAGCAGAACCTGATCGCTCATCTCTTGATGAACCGCCCCGAAAACGCCGCCCGGGTTGCTGGTCGGATCCTGCACCCGCGCGCGCGCCTTGGCCCACAGTAGCAGGCGTCCGCCAATGACTGGCGAGAGAACGACAATGCCCGCCGCCGGCCAGATCCCATAGTAAAGCCAGATCAGACACAACAGTCCCGGATCGACCAGCGCCAGAATCAGGCCGTAAGTAAAAAGCTTCTTCATGAGAATATTGTCGCAGGCGAAAGGGCGAATTCAAAACTCAAAAACACGGTAATGGCAAGTGGAAATAAAGCTGCGATGTACCGCACTTTTTGATTTCTTGAGCAACTCGCGGCTTCTCGTCTCCGTGCTGTTTCGCCCCGTCTCCCCGTCGCCGCGTCTCCCCGTCCATCCCTACACCGGCGCCGGCGTAATCCCCTGCATCCCCACGGGTGTGTTCTGCGAGACGCCCGAGAGAATCGACTCGTGCGGCGACAGCACCTTCGCGTGCAGACCGCTCCCGACGCTCAGCGTTCCGTCGATGATCCGGTCCACGCGGGTGGCGAAGCGTTCCAGGCGCGGATCGTGCGTGACGATCAAGGCCGCGCGCTGTCCACTGCGCGTCTGTTCCTTCAGCAGCGTCATAATCTCCAGGCCCGTAGCCGTATCGAGCGCCGCCGTCGGTTCGTCAGCCAGAATTAAATCCGAATCGCCCGCCAGAGCGCGCGCAATCGATACGCGCTGCCGCTGCCCGCCGGACATGTCTCCCGGTTTGCGATGCATGCATTCGCCCAATCCCACGCGTTCCAGCAGCCGAGCGGCCTCTTTGCGCCGAGCGCGCCAGCCGTAGCCTTTCAGTTTTAGGATGAGCGCCACGTTGTGAAATGCGCTGAGCGCCGGGAAAAGATTGAATGTCTGAAAAATAAAGCCGATATGCTTAAGCCGCATGCGCGGCAGTTCGGCCTCGCCCATCTCCGTCACATCCTTCCCGCACAGCCACACCCGGCCGCCGGAAGGCTTCATCAACAGGCCCATGATCGACAGCAGCGTCGTCTTCCCGCTGCCCGAGGGACCTTGCAGCAAAACGAACTCGCCCGGTTCAAGCGTCAGCGAAGCCTGCCGCAGCGCTTTGACGCCGGTGTGCCCCGCGCCATACTCTTTCGAGACGCGCTGAATCCGCACCAGATACTCTGTGCGCTGACGAATCACACCGGCAAACGCCGCCATCGTTAAGAATCTCTAAACACGCGAAGCCATCCACTTTCCAGCGAAGCATCTTACGCCCGATTCCTCGCGTGTCACGCTTTTTTGGTGGGACGGTACTTGGTAAGTGGTTACTTGGTACTTGGTGTCCGGCGCTGCGGTTCCATTCACCAGGTACCGCTCACCGAGTACCATTCACCAAGTACCACCACCCACATAACTCCTGGCATGTTATTTAATTATAAATTAGCTAGAAAATTGCACTTTTACCGTTGACTCCCCGCCAGACCAATGGTATAGATTTGGGCGTTCAATCCAACATGTAGTGCCCCGGAGAACTGGCCCAAACCGGAATCTTAAGCTCGACAGCGGTGGTTGGACGGACTTTCTCCCCCCCACAGGTTCGCGCGAGCCATCGCTTAGAGAAACCGGGAACGTCACCGTTCCCGGTTTTTATTTTGCCAGAAGCTTTCAAACTGCTATATCCGTCCGCTGCACTAAGTGTTCGGTGACTTTGGCGCCCTGTACCCTGTTACTCAGGCGTCAGCCCACACTTCAGAACCGCGACCGTAAGGGAGCGGCAAACGAGGACGCGCCACAGAATGAAAATCCAACCTTCCACCGCGCGGCTCCTCAAGCGCCTGTCCGTACTCGCCGCACTTCTGCCACTTTTCTGGCTCGTCTTCGTCGCTACGCACCGCGCGCCGCCACCGACCACTTCACCCGCCACTCCGGCCTCACCCGTCACCCGTCACTCGTCACCCGTCACCCCTGCTCAGGCTTGGCCCGTCTGGGGCGCCGCGCAAAACTCCGCTCAAAAAGACGGCACCGGCTTCTTCGACTATTCCCGCGCACGCCAGTTCGCCTCTTCCGTTCAGCCCGATCTGTCCAAGTATGTCATCAACCTGCACGCCCGATCTCTCCTGCCGCTGGCCAACCGCGCAGCTCAATCCGCAATCCGCAATCCGCAATCCGCAACTTCCCCCAGCCGCACCGCTTACCTTCAGTTCTTCGCGCACCCCAGCGCCGCCCAGCGGGAGCAACTCGATCGAAGCGGCATCCACCTGCTCTCTTACGTCGATGGCTTCGCCTGGACCGCGCGCGCGACACCAGCCGCGTTCGATTCCGCGCTCGGTTTGGACTTCGTCCGCGCCGTCGCCGATATCGACCCGCGCGACAAACTTCAGGAAGGCGTCTACCGAGCGTTCCCCTACGCCAGTTGGGATGACGGCGTCGATAAACCGCGCGGCGAAGCTCCCGAATATTCCGCCGCGGCCGACGGCGAAGCCCATTTTCGCATTCTGACCTACCCAGGAACGACACGCGAAACGCTGGTCAAGGAATGCGGCAACCAGGACGTGGTGCAGCCGTGGCTGTTTCAGGATGGTCCGGCCAGCACGGTCGGCCCCCGCTTTGACATCACCGCTGACCTGAGCTGGGCGCCCGAAATCGCCGCCCTGGATTCCGTCGCCTTCGTCCAGTGGACCTCGCCGCCGGTCGCCTTGCGCGATGCGATCATCGACGCTTCCTCCAACGTCAGCGACGTGCGCGATAACCCCGTCGCGCCCTCCAACGTGCCACTCACCGGCAGTGGTGTCACCGTCGTCCTGCGCGAACTCGGCCAGCCCACAGCGCACGTTGACTTCAAGGATCGCTTGACGGTCTCCGATACCGGTTTCGCGACCGATTCTACATCGATCGATCACTCCACGGGCGTCTGCGGCATCATTGCCTCCAACGGCGGCGCCCAACCGCAGGCCAAAGGCGTCGCGACTAAAGTCAACGTCGTCGCCTACTCCGTTGGCAACGCCGGTGGCGGCCCGGACACCTTCGCCACAACCGATGTGCTGAACGCCGCGGGCAAGGGTATTCGCCTTTCAAACCATTCGTATGGCCCAACTCAGCTTGCACCGACCGACTTCGGCTCCTACCAGACTGAATCCGCCGACTGGGACACCGCCATTCATGACCAGGATCTGATCACCGTCTGGGCCGGAAACGAAGAATCCGGCAACCGCCAGCTTGCGCACATCGATTTCATCGTCGGAGCCAAGAACACCCTCTGCATCGCATCAAGCAACTCCGGCGCGCGCGCTGCCGATTCGGACGAGAATCCACCCGTGACGCCAGCCAGCGGCATTTCCTTCTATTCCGACGGCGGCCCCATGACCGATGGCCGAGTCAAACCCGACCTCGTCGCCTTCGGTGGCGATGGCGGTGCCGGCAGCAACCCGCGAGACGTGACGCTCGACTGGGGCACCAATCTGATCAGATCCGATGTCGGAACATCCTTCGCCACGCCGGTCATCACGGGCGTCGCCGCACTGGCGTTCCAGCAGTACAAAATTCTGTTCAGCGGAAAAGAACCCTCCGCCGCGCTCACCAAGGCGCTGCTCTGCAACACGGCCACCGATCTGGGCGACCCCGGCCCGGATTCGACCTACGGCTTTGGCATCGTCGATGCCGAAATGGCCGTCAACACGATCACCTTCGCCCAGGCAGGCACCGACGCTCATTTCTTCGAAGGCCAGGTTGGAGATCAGCAATCGGCCACCTTCACCTTCAGCGTGGCATCCGGAGTGGGAATTAAAGCTACCCTGTGCTGGATGGACCCCGCCGGCAATCTCACGGCCAGCAAGGCGCTGGTCAACGACCTCGACCTCGAACTGCGAGACCCCAACGGCAAACTGTACTACCCCTTCTCGCTCTCAGCCTCGAACGCCGCCGCCGCCGCCACGGCGACCGCCGCCAACCGGGTGGACCCCATTGAACAAACCGTGCTGGCCAATCCGATTGACGGCACCTGGACGATCAAAGTGGTCGGCTTCAGCGTGCCCAATGGCCCGCAGAAGTTCGCCGTCGTCGTGAACGCTCCCTCCGCCCAGCCCACCCCGCCGCCGAACAATCCTCCCAGCACCCCGCCGCCACTGGCGATTATTGTCGCGTCCACCGAATCGGGCCCCGTCCCCCTAAGCGTCGATTTTGCTGCTGGCAGCCCGTCGGTCGGCATCACGTACGCGTGGTCTATTGTGAAACTGGTCCCCAACGGCGATCCGGTTACAGTCACGAACTTCGATCCCGTCGGCCCGGCCTTGACCTACACGTTCAGTCCCACGACGGCGGACTTGGCCGTGTCCGGTGAAGTCCTCTATCAAGTCACGCTCACCGCCACCAATTCCGCTGGCATCTCGTCGCAGGACGTCAAGACCATCGTGGTCGGCAAACGCCAGGTCGAGAGCTTCCCCGTCAGCGCCAAAGCCAAATTCGATTTCAGCGGCAAGCGCCCCGACGACCTGCAGTTCTCCTTCATCGCCAACGATCCCATCCGCCTCAGCGGCGTTGCCGCCGCCGACGGCGCCATCTGGCCCCGCACCTCCCAGCAGGCCCGCGAAGCCATCGCTAACGGCGAGTTCGAAGGCCAGAAGTATGTGCTGACTGTTTCCATCACGCTGCCCAATGGAACCATCAAGTCCTTCACCTGGAATCAAAATCCAAATTCGCTCCCTTCCGACATCATTCTGGACCGCAAAGCCACCTTCAAAGCCGCTTCTGAAGACAAGACGGTTTCGGCCGACGTGAAGCTGAACCTGCGCAACGGCCAGGTGAATCTGCGCCTTAAGGCGCCCAGCGGCGCCTTCGGCTTCAACGCCGCCACGAAGACGACGCCCAAGCCCGTCGCGCACGTCTCCTTCTCCAGCGACCGAGCCGATTACTTCGCCGACTTCACGCTGAATTACTCCAGCAAGGGCAACTCGGGCTCCGCGAAGTGATGGCGTTCCCCTCTCCCCTTGCGGGAGAGGGCCGAGCGAGCGAAGCGAGACCGGGGTGAGGGGCCTTTCAGTGCCGCTCCGTTCGTAGTGCGGGCGCCGAAGCACGCTGCTCCGGTCCCCTCTCCCCCGCGAGGGAGAGGGGTTAGGGGTGAGGGGGCCACCTGTGACTTCAGAATGCCGCTCGTTGCTGGTCTCACTTTTGTTCTTGAACCTCTCCGTCCTCGCCGAGGACGCTCTGACCACCGGCAACTTCCGCTGGACCGCCAGCCCGCCGCTGTTTTCGCCCGCGCAAAGGCCCGACGATCCCTGCTGTTCAGTAAAGGATCCCACTGTCGTCTTCCACGAAGGCCGCTGGCATCTGTTCTGCACGATCCGCAGCCAGAAGCGCACGCATCAAATCGAATACTGCTCATTCACCGACTGGAAGGACGCCGACAAAGCCCCGCGCCACCTGCTGAACTCGATCAACGACGAATACTACTGCGCGCCGCAAGTTTTCTACTTCACGCCGCACAAGAAATGGTATCTGGTCTTTCAGGCTGCCAACAAGGCTCGCGGTATCCTGTACGGTCCGTCGTATTCCACGACCGAAAACATTGCCGACCCCGCGTCGTGGTCCAAGTTCGAACCGTTCTACGAGAAGAAGCCCGACAACCTGAAAGGCTGGATCGATTTCTGGGTGATCTGCGACGCCACGCGCGCGCACTTGTTCTTCACGTCCAACGACGGCCGCATGTGGCGCGCTGAAACCAAGCTCGCCGATTTCCCGAAAGGCTTCGGCAAACCCGAAGTCGTCCTGCAAGGCGACATCTTCGAAGCCAGCCACACGTACAAGATCAAAGACAAGGAGCAGTACCTGACCGTCATCGAAGCGCAGGCCGGCATCCGCTACTACAAGGCCTACCTCGCCGATCAGCTCGACGGGAAATGGAGACCCCTCGCCGACACGCTGCAGCATCCCTTCGCCGCAAAGGCCAACGTAAAGGACTCCGCCGACCACTGGACCGACTCGATCAGCCACGGCGAATTCCTGCGCGACGGGAACGACGAGCACCTGACCATCGACCCCGCCCACCTGCGTTTCCTCTTCCAGGGTGTCCTCCAGAAAGACATGGCCGGCAAGAAGTACGGTGAAATACCGTGGCGCCTGGGCATCTTGGAGGCGCAGTGACAAACAGGACGGGGAGAAGGGGAGAAGAGGAGAAACAACTAACGCAGCGCAAGGAAACAGGCACTTCATCCGCTCCACCTGTCACTCGTCACTCGTCACCCGTCACTCGTCACACTTGCATGATTGGGTTTTGAACTTATCGTTGTCGTCGTATGATTGACAAAATCACTCGCCCACTCGTCTTCATCACCGGCGCCTCCTCCGGAATCGGCGCCGCCGCCGTCAGCGTTTTCGCCGCCGCTGGCTACAACGTCATTCTCACCGCCAGGCGCAAAGAGAAGTTGGACGAGATCGCCCGCCGCGCCAGCGAGACCTATCGGGACGCGCAGATCATTCCCTTGACCTGCGACGTCTCCTCCGACGATTCCGTGAAGGCCGCCTTCGATCAGGTCGCCGCGAAATTCGATCGCCTCGACGTGCTGATCAACAACGCCGGATACGGCGTCTACGGCAGCGTGGAGAAAACGCCGATCGATTTCTTCCGCGCCAACATGGAAACCAACTATCTCGGCGCCATCCGCTGCACCCAGGCCGCGCTCCCACTGCTGCGCAAAGCCGCCGCGGCCAGTCGCCGCCGCTGGGGCGCGTCGATCGTCATGGTCAGTTCCATCGTCGGCCGCCGCACAATTCCCAACATGAGCTCCTACTGCGCCACCAAGTTCGCGCTCGAAGCTCTCAGCGAAACGCTGCGCGTCGAACTTCGCGACGAACGCATCGCCGTCTCCGTCGTCAATCCCGGCGTCACGCAGACCGAATTCGGCCACGCCGCCGCCGGAACGCGCCCCGACAATTTTCTGCAAGGCGGAATGAGCGCCGAAGCTGTCGCCCGCGTGCTGCTCAAAGCCGCCCGCCGCCCGCGCCGCAACGTGTACCTGACCCCCGCCGGCAAACTCGGCGTCTTCCTGCAATGGATCTCGCCCAGGCTCGTGGACCAGTTCTTCCTGCGCTTCGTCTGGCGAAAAACGCAAAACAAATGATGAATGAGGAATGATGAATGATGAATTAGGTCTATGTGGCGTCACCTATCGCGCCGTCGCAGCCATATTCATCATTCCGCATTCATCATTCATCATTCGGATGGAGTCAATCAGGAGTGCCATGTCCCTCGCGTCCCTCACCGCCCTCTTCGAGCAGTCTCATTGGCTCCCCGTTCTTCGTCCCCACTGGGAACGCATCTCCGAACTCTACATCGGCGAAAAACTCGCCATCGGCACGCTGCTGGTCGTCTCGCTGCTGGGTTCCATCGCCGCGACGAACCGCTTCTTCGCCGGACATTTCGGCTGGCCCAAGGCGCGCAAAGCGCTCAAAGCGCCCAAGCGCAAAAAAGGCTTCGGCATCAAACACGTCATCCTCGTGCTGCTGGCGCTGCTCCCCGGCGGATTGGTCGGCACGTTCACTGTCTACGCCATCATGGGCAAAGAACGCTGGCGCCGCGACGCCCTGACGATCGTAGAAATCTCCGTCTTGCCCGGCCTGCTCCTCCTTTCACTGCGAGCTCCCTTTCTGCCGTGGCCGCAGCTTCGCGACACCGTATATTTCAGCGGTCTGCTTGGCCTGATCTTCGGCCTGCTGCAAATCTGGGCCGCGGTCAAGCTGCTGCGCGAATGGTTGGGCGAACCCGATGAATGCGTCCCGTGGTGGCCGCCGCTGGCCTTGTGCCTGCAACTGCTGGCGACCGTCGCCCTCGGCATGTGGCTGCTCGGACCGTGAACGGCAGTAGTCCCTTCGTGCTTGAATCTTGTGCTTTTTGGACAAGATTTTGAAACTCGAAGAAATGATGAATGAGGAATGATGAATGCGGAATTTGGTCTATGGCGTTGCCTCTTGCGCCGTTGCAGCCATATTCATCATTCCGCATTCATCATTCATCATTCGTTCGGATGTAGGTTCGGATTTCGCCGTGTCCGGCTTGTCCGGGCTGGGCAGAAGCGGTGCTGTTCGTGCCGATTTTGCATTTTGAATTTTTAATTTTGAATTAACTTCACACCATGAGATCCGTAGCCCGTTCGCTGGCCTTCCTCTCCGTCCTGCCTTTCGGCCGGCTGGGACACTTTGAGTCGCGTGACATCCCCGCGATGGTCGCGGTCTTCCCGCTCGCCGGAGCCGTCCTCGGCGCTTTGCTGGGCTTGATCTTCCACGGACTGCTGCTCACTTTTCAGCCGGCGGTGGCCTGCGCGCTGACGGTCTGCATCTGGGTGGGGCTCACGCGCAGCCTGCATCTGGACGGTCTGGCCGACTGCGTAGATGGCCTCGGTGGAAGCTACACGCGCGAGGGCCGCCTGAAGATCATGAAAGATCCGCATATCGGCACGTTCGGCGTCGTCGCGGTCGTTTGCGCGCTGCTGCTGAAATACTCCGCGCTGACCGTGCTCGCAAATTCAGCGGCGCTGAGCGCCACCGCAGCCTCTTTGGCCAGCCTGGAAGGCCTCCTCGGCAGCCTCGGCGACCCCAGCGCCAGCGGCGCCGCTCCGTCGCTGCCGGCCGTTCTCGCCCAGCAAGCCACGGCCGATCTTCCGCACCGCGTTCTTATGCTCGCGCTGGTCTGTTCGACCGCGCGCTTGAGTATCCTCATCGTCAGTTTCCGCTCGACCTACGCGCGCGCAGAAGGCGGTCTCGGCCGCGATTTTGTTGCCGCCGCCAGCGCCTGGTCCCTCGCCGCCGGCGCGTTGATCCCGCTGGCTCTGGCCATCGCCGTCGGGTGGGTCCGCGGCCTGCCCGCCCTCGCCGCCGGCATCACAAGCGCTCTCGCCGTCCGCTACCTTTTCACGCGCGCGCTGGGTGGTCAAACCGGCGACACGCTGGGTGCTTCTGTGGAACTCAGCGAAATCGCGGGACTGTTGGCACCTGTTTTTTAATTGGGTCCACGGTACAGGAAATTCCATCACCCTGAACCCTGGACCCCGAACCCTGTAGCCTATTTTTCCGGAAACTTCTTCGCGCTCACATCCGCCACATACGCCTTTGCCGCTTCGCGAATCGTCTCCGCCACGTGAGCGTACCGCTTCGTGTGCTTCGGCACAAAATCCTCATACAGCCCGAACAGATCGTGGAACACTTGCACTTGGCCATCGCAGTTCTTTCCCGCGCCGATGCCGATCGTCGGAATCTTCAGCCGCTCCGAAATCTGAGCCGAAAGCTCCCCAGGCACCAGTTCCAGCACAATCGCGAACGCCCCCGCCGCTTCCAACGCCACAGCGTCTTCCAGCAGTCGCTTGCGAGCCGCCTCGTCGCGCCCCTGCATGCGGTACCCGCCAAGCTGGTTGATCGATTGCGGCGTCAACCCGATATGCGCCATCACCGGGATGCCCGAACTGATCAGCGTCGCAACCAGCGGCGCCATCGCCGCGCCGCCTTCGAGCTTCACCGCGTTCGCGCCGCCTTCCGCCAGCGCGCGAGCCGCGTTGCGCAGACTCATGCCCGGATCGGCCGCGGAGTACGTCGCGAACGGCATGTCGAGGATGATCAGCGCGTTTTTCGCGCCGCGAGAAACCGCACGGCAATGGTGGACCATCATGTCGAGCGTTACCGGCAGCGTCGAATCGAACCCCAACACCACCATGCCCAGCGAATCGCCCACCAGCAGCACCGGCAGCCCCGCCGAATCGAGAATCTTCGCCGACGTATAGTCATAGCAGGTCAGCACCGGTATCGGCTGGCCCGCCGCCTTCATCTTCTGCAAATCGTTGATCGTGACGCGCATAGCTCCCCCTCGCTCCTTTGAGAAGTAACGCAATCTCAGAGCGAATCAATCACACAACCGTTCGGGGTGACGAGTGACGCGTGGCGAGTGACGGTTGGAGCGGTGCGTGATTCGCGCTGAAAAAATGAGCACAAACCAACGATTTTTCTGCAACTTTCCGTCTCCTGCGGCGTCTAATTTTTCGAATCAATAACGGAGCAATACAGGACTACGACCATGCACACAATGACCCCTCTTCAGCTATTCGTCGGCGACGCAGTCCGCCGGGTCCAGAAGAATGGCTCGGCCGAAGGCCCGCTGCTCACGATCCGCCGCATCTATCCGCGCGACCCCCACGCCGTCTGCGAACTCTCCGACGGCCGCCACGAACCCGAATGCAACCTCGAGAAATACCAGATCGATCTGAACTAGGCTTTGGGCTTTAGGACTGCTGCAAAGCGCTGTACCCAAAGTCCATGGTCCAAAGCCCAAGCCCAGAAAAAGTGCCGCCCTACTTTCAGGCGGCACGTTACTCAAGCCTCAGGACTCAAGCCTCAAGCCTTACACTTCCCACCCCTTCCGATACTCCCGCTTCACATACTGATTCAGCTCCGGGATGTTCGTGCATTGCATCTTCTCGACGTCCCACTCCACCTTCTTGCCCACGCCAGCATTCTGCGCGAGCAGGCCCGTCAAGATGAACGCCGCCATGGGTCCGGCGTAGTCCACGAAATTCGCGCACGGCGTGCCGCCGGTCTTGATGCACGCGAACAGGTCTTCGATCGGCCCGCCCTTGGCCGGCGGCAACGTCTTGGGGGGCGCCTGGTATTCCTTGTCCTTCTGCTGCGGAATCAGGCGCGAATCGCTGCCGATCAGGCCTTTCTCGCCGACAAACAGCGTTGATTCGTTCCAGTTGCGCGCGAACTCCTTGGCCCTCTCCTTCATCATGTCGTTCTGAAGTTTTTCGTGATCGTAGGCGTAGATCTTCACCGGCGCCATGTCGCCGCGAGCCGGCATGCTCCAGCACACGATGTTGTCTTGAGCGTACTTCTCTTCGCTGCCGTTCTTCGTGTTGAGGCACTCGACAGTGAACTTCTTGACCTCGCCGATTTTCAGCGCCATAAACGGGAAATCGAGATGGTGGCAAGCCATGTCGCCGACCGTCCCTGTGCCGAATGCCCGGTAATCGCGCCAACTGAACGGATGCAGCCCGTCGTGGAATTCGCGGTACGGCGCCGGCCCGATCCATTCGTCCCAATGCAGGCCTTTCGGAACTGGCTTCGTCGGCGGACGCCCGCCGCTGCCGCCGAAGTTGCGGCCCAGGATCGTGTGCGACTCGGTGATCTGTCCAACCGCGCCCGCCCAGACGCGCTCGCACAGCCTGCGGATGGGATCGCCGCAATGGCGCTGGTTGCCCATCTGCGTCAGGACTTTCTTCTCCTTCGCGGCCTTGGCCAAGGCGTAGCATTCGTAAATATTTTGAGCCATCGGCTTCTGGTTGAAGCAGTGCTTGCCGAGGTTGATCGCACGAATCGCGGCCGGCGCGTGGTTGTGGTCGGGCGTGGCGATCAGGACCACGTCGATGTCCTTGTTGCATTCGTCGAGCATCTTGCGGTAATCGTAGAAGACCTTGGGTTCCGGCTTGCCGGCTTTCTTGCAGTCCGCCATCACCTTGGCGATGTTGCCTTCGTCCACATCCGCCACCGCGACGAAGTTCTCTTTCATCGCCTGGTCTTTGCTGTAGCCGCCCATTCCGCCGCCGCCAATGACCGCGACGTTCAACTTCCCGCCCGCGCTCGTGTCCGCCATCACATACGGAGCTGCCACGGCCACTCCCGCCGCCGCCGCACCCGCCTTCAAAAACCCGCGCCGACTCAACATCTTCTGGTCCCCCTGTCTAAGTTGTCTAGAAAGGCCTTTACCTCTGTATGCTTACCCCGAAACCAGAATAATTGCGGATTGCGAATCAGAACCGCGACCGTAAGGGAGCGGCGGAAAAGCGCCAAAGGCGCGCGTTTAGACCAGCGAAATCCGCGTCGCTGTTTCACCCCGTCGCCCCGTCCCCGCGTCTCCCCGTCGCCGTGCGTTTCTGGACTGGCCTTACATAGCTCACTGGCGTACACATCCATCAGAAACTTGGAGGATCGGAAATGCGCCTCGACGCTCACGTACACCTTTGGCATCACGAGAAGATCGACCATCTCCTGGATATCACCGCCGCCTCCGGTTCTGACCAGATCGGCATCGTCTGCATTCCCGAACCCAAGTGCGTCAACATGAACCCGGCCGCGTGGGTGGCCAAGGCCCGGCATCCCCAAAAGGTCTTCGTTTTTGGCGCGCTTGATCATTCCCAGTTCTGGAGCGGCGGGAAGCTGAAAGGCCCGTCGCTGGCCGAACAAGTCGATATCATGAAAGCCATCGGCTGCGACGGCATCAAGATGCTCGAAAACAAGCCCGCCACGCGCAAGCAGCTCGACATCCCCGTCGATAGCGATTACTTCGCCGCGTACTTCGCGCGCGTGGAACAGGCCCGCATGCCGATCCTCTGGCACGTCGCCGACCCCGAAGAATTCTGGGATCCGAAGATCGCGCCGAAGTGGGCGCTGGAACGCGGCTGGGTCTACGACAGCTCATACGTGAGGAAGGAGCAGCTCTACTCCGAGGTCGAAAACGTCCTCGCGCGCCACCCCAAGCTGACGGTGATCTTCGCGCACTTCTACTTCCTCTCCGCCGATTTGAAGCGCGCCGCCGCCCTCTTCGACCGCTTCCCCGGCGTGCACCTCGATCTGGCCCCCGGCATTGAGTTGCTCTACAACATGTCGAAGAACGTTCCCGCCGCGCGCGCCTTCTTCATCAAGTACGCCGACCGCATCGTCTACGGCACCGACATCGCCAGCGAAATGACTCGCCCCGAGGCCGTCCACCGGGCCGGCATCATCACGCGCTGGCTGGAAAGCAGCCAGGAATACCGTCTGACCGCCGACGCCGATTTCCTCCTTGGGCCGCCCGAAGACGGCATCATGCGCGGCCTGGAACTCCCCGCCGACGTCGTGCAGAAAATCTGCCGCGGCAATTACGAACGCCTCATCGGCCGCACGCCCAAGCCGCTCGACAAGAAGCTTGCGCGCCAGGAATCCGACCGCATCGCCCGGGCCGCCGCCGCGCTCAACAACCAGCCCGTGTCGGAAACCGAAGCCGGCCGTTCAGCGGCATGTTTGGTATGAGGAGAGTGTCGTGAGCACCGAACAGAACGAAAAGCCACAGAGGTCACAGAGAGCAGTTCAATTTGCATTTTTCAATTTTCAATTTTCAATTTGCAATACGTTGCGGCAACGGCTCATTGAAAATTGGCCATTGAAAATTGAAAATTTCAAATTGATGGCCTTCGTCGTGGTGGTTCTAGTTTCCCTCAGCTCCTGCCGCAAGAGCAACAACGCTTCTCCGCCGGAAGAAAAAGACGCGCCCGTCCTCCGCGCCGACGGCAAGAAGGTCACCGCCGTCGATCGCTTCATGGGCCGCGACGTCGGCCCGCTGTATCGCTGGGACGGCACGATGTCGAGCATCACGCTGGAAGGAGCGCCGGAAGTCATCTTCGCGCGAGCGTGGGACGCCTTGCAGCGCATGGGCTTCGCGCTCGACCAAAGCGAATCACAGCGCACCACCACCGGCGGCCGCATCGCCGGCGCCAAGCAGGACAAAACCACGGTCCTGGTCCTGGTTCAACAAAAAGCCGCGACCGGGACGGAAGTCAAAGCCCGCATCGGCACCGTCGGCGAACGCAACGGCAGCGAACGCGTCCTCGAAGAAATCCAAAAAGCCCTGCGCGCCCCCGCTCGGCGCTCCAACCAACCCGCGCCGCCCGCGCCGGCCGAGCCGGCGCCGCCGAAGTGAGTAGCGCAATCCTCCTGGATTGCGAACGGGAGTAGGCAGTAGGCAGTGTTTTGTGCCACGGGCAGCCTCTGTTAGCTGTTGGCTGCCCGTGCGGTTGGGTTTGAGTAGGCAGTAGGCAGGAGCACCGCAAACCGTGCGCTTCTCGCTCCGAACCCTGATCATCTTCGTGCTCCTCCTCGGCAGCGCCGGCGGTCTGTGGTGGAGGTGGGAGCCGTGGGCGCTCGGAAGGCAACTCGGAGTGCGTGCCATCGCCGGATCGTTCTCGCCGGATTCAACATGTTTCGCTGTTGGTACTTCCGACGGTAAACTTGAACTTAATAGACTCGACGGAACGCGGACCAGCCTTCCTTCGAATGAGGCACCAGTCGTGTGCGTCTCCTTCTCCCCTTTTGGTGAGCGGCTTCTGACGTGTCAAGGTTGCGACGTCCGAATCTGGGACTGGCGCAGACAGCTTAGTGTCCAGACGTTGCGGCACGACGAAACTGTGACTGCCGCCACATTTTCGCCCACAGGACGAGCCGTTGCGTCGACGCTGATGGATGGCTCTGTGCATATCTGGGGTGAAAGTGGAACGCACACGGTCATGCAGATCGATTCGAAGACCAAAGCTCTTCCAATGGCAATCAGCTACTCACCTGACGAACGCTCAATTGTGGTGAGCTTCGATAATTGCATGTTAGGTGTGTTTGATCTGAGGACGCAGAAGTTACTCTACGCTTGGTATGGGGGCGGATTCTCCCAATGGGACCGCGAACATGTCGGCGGCCTTCCCAGAATCACGGCCGTTGCATTCACATTGGACGGTAGCCGCGTTGTGACGGTTGATGAGTGGAGCACAACACGCTCATGGACCGTCGATGGCGTGATGCGCTCAGAACTGACTTTTGAAGGTAGACCAAAACTGTGCCCAATTCGCATTTTTTCTGCGGACGGCAATCAATTTGGCGTTGCAGAGGATGGAATTGGTCCTTTTTGGCTGAAGACTGTGCCGCATTGGCCGGGCGAGGGGGCGGAAGCTCATTTTCCGGGTCGGCCGCCTAGCGTCTCCCCCAACCAGACTTACATGCTAATGGCAAACGGTATTTGGTCCCGTCGTCGTCCCGAACATTGGTGGGGCCTCGCCTGGCTCCCCGAGTTCTGGCTGACGCTGCTCTTCTCCGGCGCGCTGGTCTGGAGCGTGCGGCGCGACCGGCGCGAACTGCGGCCGAAGGAGCCCCCCTCACCCCTAACCCCTCTCCCTCGCGGGGGAGAGGGGAACCGGAGCGCCGCTCCCTGACGGTCGCGGTTCTGATCTCCGCGTCTCCGCGTCAATCAGTTCCGCGCCCACTCCTGCAGCACGCCCTCAATCTCGCGCAAAACATCCTCGCCCAGCACGACATCCCCCGCCCGCGCCGTCTCGTCAATCTGCGCCGGCTTGCGAGCCCCCACGATCGCGCTCGTCACTTCCTCGCGCCGGAGAATCCACGCAATCGCAAGCTGGCTGCAGGTTAGGCCGGCTTGAGCGGCTATCGCCTTCAGCTTTTCGACGGCCGCAAGCGTGCGCGAGACTTCCGGCTCCTGGAACTGCGCCGCGCGCGTGCGGAAATCGGTCGGCGGAAGCTTCGCAATGCGCTCCTTACTGAAGGCCCCGGTCAGCAGGCCGTTGAGCAGCGGGCTGTACGCGACGACGCCAATCTGGTTTTGCTTGCAGAACGGCAGATGCTCGCCCTCGATCTGCCGGCGCATCATGTTGTAGAGCGGCTGCGAAGATGCGACGGGATGAATCGCCTGAGCCCGCTTAAGCTGCGCCACGCTGAAGTTCGACACGCCCGCGTAGCGCACCTTTCCTTCTTTGACGAGCTTCGCAATCTCCGCCCAACCCGCCTCGATCCCTTCGTCCGGCAGAGGCCAGTGAACCTGGTACAGATCGATGCGCTCCAGCCCCAGCCGCCGCAGACTGTTCTCGCATTCTTTGCGCAGAAACTTCGGATCGAGATCGCCGACGAGCTTCTTGTCCGGCCCTTCGCGCCGCCCGCATTTGGTCGCGACGATCACCGGCGCCTTGATCTCCTTCAGCGCCTTCGCGACGACTTCTTCCGCGTGCCCCAGCCCATACACCGCCGCCGTATCGATCCAGTTGACGCCGTTCTCGACCGCACGCGCAATTGCCGCGATCGTCTCGCGATCGTCCTGCGGCCCCCAACTGAATTGCCACCCTTCTCCGCCCGCCGCAAACGTGCCAAAGCCAACCGTCGTCAGCTCCAGATCCGTGTAGCCAAGCTGCCGTGTGCGCATAGGCCCTCCTAAAACGAAAGGGTTCAGGGATCACGGTCCGGGGTTCAGTAAAACCCCGCGAAATCCGCCCCTGAACCCCGAACCCTGAACCCTGCCGTTAAAGCTTCCGAATAGCCAAGCCCGTCAGCAGCTTCGGGTAGAAGAACGTGGACTTCTGCGGCATCTTCTCGCCCGCGCCAGCCACCGCGCTGACCTGTTCGATCAGCGTCGGCCGCAAGATGAAGCCCATCACGTATGCGCCGCTCGAATCGGTCACGCGCTGCAGCGCCGCGCGAGCGTCCGGCGTGTAGCTGATGCCTTCCTTGCGCAGAACTTTTTCTTCACTCAGCCGCAGCATGCCTTTCAGCACCAATTCCTGCAGCACGGAAACGTCCAGCCCGCGCCACGCCTCCGACTTCTTCGGCGCTGCTTTTGCCATCGCGTCGGCCACCTGCGGGCGCGCCGTAAGGATCTTGCGGCTGCCACCGTTGAAGATCACGCCAAACTTCGCCGGCCCCTCTTCCTCTTCGGCCACGTTCAACAGTTCCTGCTCCGTGGCATCGCGCGCTTCGAACAGCGCGGCCGATTCGGCGAGGAAGCCCTGCTTGGACAGCCCCGGCGCCGTCTGGATCAGCCGGTGCGTGGGCAGAATATACAGCCCCGGATCGCTCATCGGGACCAGCATCATCAGCCCGTAGTTGTAGTCCGCGCCTTGCGCGCCCGTCGGATCGTTTTCGGCCTTGCGGCGCTCGTCGCGGTAGTTGCACGCGGTTTCGTAGCGGTGGTGCCCGTCGGCGATGAACACGTGGCGCGGCTTAAGCTGCTCGCTCATCTGAGCGCACCAAGTCTCGTCGTCGATCACCCACAGTTTCTCGACGATGCCGTTGTCCTGCTTGAACTCCACGTCTGCCTTCTTCAGCGTCACGCCTTTGGCCAACAGTTTCGTCATGGCCTCGTCTTCGTCGGGAACCAAGCCGAACACCGGCGAAAAATTCGCCTCGCACGCCTTCATCAGCGCCAACCGGTCAGCTTTCGGCGCGCCGAACGTTTCTTCGTGCGGATGAACGCAGCCCGTCCCGAACGGTTCCAGCTTGATCGCACCCAGCAGCCCGCGCCGAGTCACGACTTTGCTCCGCGACGCGCCGCCCGACGCGATGTCAAAGGTCTGTTCGTAAATGTAGAACGATTCCTTCTTCTCCGGCTTCAGCACGCCCGCCTTCAGCCACTCCGCAAACGTTTTCGCCGCGCGCGAATACCGGTCGCTGCCGGCCTTGTCGTCCGCATTCTGTTTGCCGAACTCCACGCGCACGACGTTGTACTCGTTCTTGCCATAAAGCTCGTCCTGCATCTTCGCATCGATCACGTCATACGGCGGACAAATCAAATTGCCCATCGTCGCGCCGGCCTTGGCGGCGTCATAGCGGACGGCTTTGAAAGCTTTGAAGATGGCCATGCGGGTTCTCCTTGTAAAAGTGCCTCGAACCGAATTCCAATCTCTGAGTGTGGTCGAAACAAAGGGTATCGGGTATGGGGCATCGGGTCTAGGGAAGGCTGGTAAGGCAATGCCTCAACTATACGCGATACCCCATACCCGAGAGCCAGTGGCTGTTGACGCCGCCCGCCTACAAAGCTAAGGTTGCGCCTTTGTCACCTATCTTCAATGGAGATTTCGAATGACCACTGATCGGCGCACGTTCATCACTACGGCGGCAGCAGTCGCGGGCGCGGCGATGCTGGGTGCAGCGGCAAAAGCGGAGGACAAAAAAGTGAACCTGGGTCTGATTGGAGCCGGCTGGTACGGCAACGTGGACGCTCAAGCCGCGCTGAAGGCCGGCGGAGCCGAAATCGCAGCCGTTTGCGACGTGGACAGCGCGCACCTGAAGAAGAGCGCCGATGATCTGGAGAAAGCGCAAGGCAAACGCCCCAAAGAGTTCAAGCTTTATGCCGAACTGCTCGCAACGCCCGGCCTCGACGGCGTGATCATCGGCACGCCGCCGCAGTGGCACGCGCTGCAGTTTATCGCCGCGCTGGAGAAGAAGCTCGACGTGTATCTGGAAAAGCCGCTGGCCTACGATGTCCGCGAAGGACGCGCGATGGTCGAAGCCGCCAAAAAAGCCGGCCGCATCGTCCAGGTCGGTTTCCAGCGCCGCCAGAGCAAGGCCTATCAGGACGCCAAGCAATTCATCGACGCCGGCAACGCGGGGAAGATCGTGCAGGTGGACGTGCAGATTCACTACCAGGCCAAACCGCTGGATGCGACACCACAAAATTCGCCCGAAACGCTGGATTGGGAACTGTGGTGCGGTCCGGGGCCGAAGATCCCCTATAGCCCGCAGGTCGGACACAAGAACTGGCGCCTCGAAAAAACCAGCGGCCACGGCCACCTTGTCGATTGGGGCATCCATCTCATCGACGCGACGCGTAAAATTCTTGGTGAGTCCGCACCGAAGCGCGTCACCGCTTCCGGCGGCACATACTTCCTGAAAGACAAGATCACCACGCCCGACACGCTGACCGTCCAATTCGATTTCGAGCGCTGCCCCGTCGTCTGGCGCCACCGCATCTGGGGCGCCGAGGAATACACGCCCGAAGTCAGCAACGGCATTTTCTTCTATGGAGAGAAAGCCACCGTCTTCGCGACCGACAACCGCTGGGTGGTCATTCCCGCCGGCAAGAGCAAGGAGCGCCAGGAGAATAAAGTCACCGGCGACGCCGGCCTGGAGCACATGAAGGAATTCCTCGAAGCCGTGCGCTCGCGCAAAGCCCCGTCCTGCGCGATCGAGGACGCCTATCTTTCAACGCTGACCGTGCAGCTCGCCATGATCGCCTACGAAACCGGCCTGCCGGTGGAATGGGACGCCGCCAGCGAACAGATTAAGAACAACGAGCTCGGCGCGAAGCTGCTGAAGCGCGACTACCGCGAGCCCTACAAGCATCCGTACGCATAATACTGGCTACTGACTACTGACTACCGCCGGCGCTTTGCGCCGGCGCAGCCAGAGCACGATCAGCGGCAGCGGCGCTAGCAATTCCAGCATCGCCGAAACCTGGAACCCCGCGCTCGCTCCGGCGACGTCATACGCCGCGCCCATCAATTTGTTGCCCAGAATCCCGCCGCACCCAAACACGACCGCCGTGAAGAGCGCCCAGCCCGTCGCTCTGAGCCGCTCCGGCACCGCTTGTTCGAGATGACCCAACGATCCGACGTAGAAAATACCGAAGCTCAGCCCGTGAAACATCTGCACTGCCGCCAACGCGGGTCCGGTGCTCAGCCGTGAAACCAAATACCAGCGCAGCGAACTCCCCAGAAACGCGATGCACAGCAGCAGGAACAGCGGCAGCCGTTTCAGCAGCGACCGGAACGTAAACATCACCGTGATTTCGGTGCACACCCCCAGCGTCAGCCCCCAGCCGATAAACCGAGCCGGAATTCCCAGCTTGTCCAGGTGCAACGCGTAAAGCTGGTAATAGCACTGCATCGCCGTCCAGTGTGTCATCGCTGCCAGCAAAAACGCCAGCAGCGCCGGTTGAGCCAGCAAGTCGCGCGCATCGCGCAACGTCGCATGCGCCTGTGTGCCACTGCTGGCTCGACCAGCAGTGCTTGGCACGAGGTGCGAAGCGAGCGCGTACAGCCCCAGCGCTCCCGCCGCAAACACCACGGTCCAGTTCAACGACAGCCCCGCCTCGAGGAGATACGGATAGCCGAGCGCGCTCACGATAAAACCAATCGACCCCCACAGCCGCAACCGCCCGTAGTGCGTGCCCAGGCGTTTGGCTTCAGAGACCGCGATCGAATCGGTCAGCGACTGCACGGCTGGCGCGAACAGCGAGTAGAGGATAAACACCGCCGCCACCGCCCAAAAACTGGTGACCTTCAGCATCGGCAAAAACATCAGCGCCGCGCCGGCGGAAATCAGCTTCAGCACCCGCGCCGGCCGCCCTGTGCGATCCGCCACAAAACCCCAGCACGGCGGCCCGAAGATCGCCAGGAGCGGAAGCAGCGCCAAGATCGTGCCGACCTGCTTTCCCGAAAAGCCGAGCGCATAGAAATACCGCGGCAGATACGGGATGATGATTCCCTGCGCCAGAAACAGAAGAAAATAGAAGAACGCGATCTGCATGTCGGGGAAAGGACTGTACCGCAGGCCTCTGGCCTGCACAAGTTGGTGCCACGGATGTGGTGGGGCGTGCACAAAGCACGGATGAGTTCGCGCCAAAAAACGGCGCGAACACATCCGTGGCACCAGACCTTTTCACGTGTGCCTTACACGTCCAGGTCCGTGATTTCCAGCGCGTGCTGTTCGATGAACTCCTTGCGCGCGGCGACCCCGTCGCCCATCAGAATCTTGAACATGTCGTCGGCTGCGTAAGCGTCTTCCAGTTGCACCCGCAGCAGTGTGCGCCGAGCAGGATCCATCGTCGTCTCCCAAAGCTGGTCGTGGTTCATTTCGCCCAGACCTTTGTAGCGCTGGATCTCAATGCCGCGGCTGCCCAGGTCGCGCACTTTCTTCAGCACGCCGCCCAGCGAACCGATCAAGTGCTCGTCCCCTTTCTCTTCAATGATCTTGAACTTGTAGCCGGTTTCCGCGCCGCTGATGCCCAGGTAGTCGTGCCGCGAAAATCCGCTCACCGCCAGATCCGCAAACGATTCGGTCAACGCCAGCGCTTCGCCCAACCGGCGCTTCTCCACGCCCAGCCCGGCTGCAACGAGAGTGGCTTGCGCCGTTGCATCGTCTTCGCTGCTGGCCTCCTCGCCGTCACCGTTCCCGTTTTCGTCATCGGCGGCTTTGGCCTTTTTCTTCGTCATGCCTCCGGCCTCAGCTTCGGCGGCATAGCGCGCTTGCGCGGCTTCTACCTTTGTCTTGCGGAACGCTTCCGCGTCTTCTTCGTTGAAGAAAAAGCCTTCATCGGTCCCGACGACGACGTGCCATTCGGGGAAGAGGCTTTCGTCCTCAAGCCGCATGTACTCTTCGAAGGTGATGCCCTTGCGCTTCAGGCTCAACCGCACGTGTTCGAGACGCTCCAGCGACTTCAGCAGCCGCTCCAGATCGGCGCCCTCGATCTGCGCGATCCGGCCCGTGACGTCCAGGCGCGTGCCCTTGATCCCCATGCGCAACAGGCTCTCGTTCATCGCCTCGATGCTGGTGACATATTCCACCGACTTGCCCCGCTGCACGCGGAACAGCGGCGGCTGGGCGCAGAAGATCCGGCCGCCTTCGACAAGCTGCGGCATCTGGCGATAGAAGAACGTCAGCAGCAGGGTGCGGATGTGCGAACCGTCCACGTCGGCGTCGGTCATGATGATGACCTTGCCGTAGCGCAGCTTCTCAATATTGAACTCTTCGCCGATGTTGGCGCCGATAGCCTGGATCAATGTGAAGATTTCAGCGTTGCCGAGCATCTTCTCTGCGCGGGCTTTTTCCACGTTCAACACTTTGCCGCGCAACGGAAGGATCGCCTGGTACTCCCGGTCGCGGCCCTGCTTGGCGCTGCCGCCGGCCGAATCGCCTTCGACCAGGTATAGCTCGGTCTCTTCCGGATCGCGCGACTGGCAGTCTGCCAGCTTGCCTGGCAGCCCGCCGCCGGAGAACGCCCCTTTGCGCCGCGCCAGTTCGCGAGCTTTGCGCGCCGCTTCGCGCGCTTGAGCCGCCGCGTTGGCTTTCTTGCAGATGATCTGCGCCGTCTTGGGGTTGGTCTCGCAAACACTCTCGAGCTTCTGGCCGAGGAGGCTGTTGACCAGGCCTTCGACCTCAGCGGTGACCAGGCGGGTCTTGGCCTGCGAATCGAACTGCGGTTCCGGGACTTTCACCGAAATGATCGCCGTCAGCCCTTCGCGCAGGTCTTCGCCGGTGACGGTGGTGTCCTTGTCCACCAGTTCGTGTTCGCGAGCGTACTTGTTGAACACGCGGGTCAGCGCCGTCTTGAAACCAGAAAGGTGCGTGCCGCCGAGGGAATTGTTGATGTTGTTGGTGAAGCAGAAAATCTTCTCATCGTAGCCGTCGTTGTACTGGAAGGCCACATCGACCTGCAGTAGTCCTTCTTCGGCGTGGCAGGCGATCACGTCCTTGTGCACGGGATTGCGTCCGACGTTGAGGTGTTCGACGAAGGCCTTGATTCCACCCGGATAATCGTACACCTCGCTCTTGCCGTTGCGTTCGTCCGTGAGCGAAATGTTCAGCCCCGGATTCAGGAAGGCCATTTCGCGGAAACGCTTGGAAAGCCATTCGTACTTGAGTTCCGGCTGCGGAAAGATCAACGGGTCGGGCTTGAACTGGATCTTTGTGCCCGTGCGATTGGAGTCCCCGATGCGCGCGACAGGCCCGCGCCGGATCCCGCGGTCATAATACTGCTCGAAGATGCCGCCATCGCGTTGCACCGTCACACGCAGCCATTCGCTGAGCGCGTTGGCGCACTTGACGCCCACGCCGTGCAGTCCGCCTGAAACCTTGTAGCCCTTTGTTTCGCTGCCGAACTTTCCGCCGGCGTGCATCATCGTCAGCACGACTTCAAGTGTACTGATTCCCTCGCCGGAATGTTCGGCCACCGGAATGCCGCGACCGTCGTCTTCGCATGAGACCGAGCCGTCTTTGTACAACTGCACCTTGATGTGCTTGCAGTAACCGGCCATCGCTTCATCGACAGCGTTGTCCACCGCTTCGTACACGAGATGATGCAGGCCGATTTCGTTGGCGCCCGTGACATACATGCCAGGCCGCTTGCGAATGGCGTCGGGGAAGCCCAGCACCTGGATATCATCGGCGCCGTAGTTCCCCTCACCCACGGCTCCATTGTCGGTGATCCCCGCATCGCCGGGCATTTGACCGTCTTTGTTGTCTGGCGCGGGAGCCTTATCCTTCTGCTTTCCAGGGTCTGAATTTGCCGGCTGAGCCGGGGCCTTTTCGGCTTCCATGTCGCGGTTCACCACTTCCGTCACATCGCTCATCACGGGTCCTCGAGAACGCTGAAAACAAGGCGCAGATGCAATCTCACGGCCTGAAAATCAGGCACAAACCAGCGCGATTTTCTAGACTGAATTTTAACAAAAATAAGGGCCGGTTACTAGCCGTTTCGGGAGAATTAAAACCGCTCCCGCGCCCGGCTTAGACAAACGGCGAATACCCCTTGCATATGGGACGTGGGCTCACATTGCATCACCGCGCCAAAATTAAAGTTTAAACACTTCTGTATACAGAGTGTATATATTTCAAGGCAGGGAGCAGAGGGATGGCGCAGCGCCGAAACTACTCATCGAAATCCAAGCGTCTCGGCGACCGCATCCTGGCTGAGATCGCCGGCGGTACGCACAAACAAGGACAGCTTCTACCGCCCGAAACCACCCTCTGCACGACCTACGGCGCTTCGCGCGTCACCATCCGCCGCATACTGGACCGGCTGGCCGCGCGCGGCTTCCTGCAGCGCATTCCTCATCGCGGCGTCATCGTGAAAGCGGGCGCCGCCGGCCAGGTGCCCGCCGTCATCAGCGCGCCGGTGATCACCGGGGATAAATCATCTCGGCGTCAGATCCTGCTGGGATCCGTGCTCGCCGCGCAGCCCGACGAAGGCCTCGTCAGCATTCAGGAAGGCATCGACCAGTACGCCGGCGAACACGGCCTCGGTCTGCAATACATTTCCTTAAAGGAGGATGGGCAGCCGTTCCGAAAGCTCTCGCACGCCGATGATTTGGGCGTGGACGGCCTGATACTGCTGCCGTATCCCGGCGCCGAACATCTCGCCGTGCTGCGCGCCATTCGCGAAAAGAAAATTCCGGCGGTATGCGTTGAGAGACGCTCCAGCCGCGTACCGCTGCCGTCCGTTGAGCCTGACAGCTCCGGGGGAATGTACTGCGCCGTCAACTATCTGCTCCGCAAATACAGACGCCCTGTCTACTTTCTGGGAATGCGCTGCGACCACCAGACGGACATCGACCGCCTGCACGGTTACACGTGCGCCATGCGCGATGCCGGCTTCGCCGAACAGGCCAAAAACCACACCGTTTTACACGCCCTCGGAAGCAGCGACCCGCGCTATTGGGCAGAGCCCTGCAAATGGCTGCACGGATACGAAGCCGCGCAGCGTCTGCTCGACAAAGCCTCGACGCCGCTGAGCGTCGCGTGCGTGAAAGATTACGTGGCGTGGGGCCTTTACAAAGCCGCCGAAGAGCGCGACCTGACGATTGGCCGCGACATCCTGGTTACCGGCTTCGACGATCTGACGATCGCTCAGTTGCTTTCGCCGCCGCTGACCACGATTCACCAGTCATTGCGCGAGAAAGGCTACCGCGCCGCCCAGTTGCTCCACCGCCAGATAGCGACCGGCATCGAGCCGCCGCCGTTGGTCAAGCTACCGGTCAAGCTGATCATCCGCGAGTCCGCATGATGTGCCGCTGTTCTCCCCTCCCCGCATCGGGGAGGGGCCGGGGGAGGGGTTCCCGGAGATCGGGATGAAAGGGAATGAATCATGAATCGTTCATCGCTCATTTGTGCCGCCATGTTCATCGCCATAAGTGCCACCGGCTCCGAGCTGGTCACCAAAGTCGCCGAGCCCTTCGAAGGGCCGCTGTGGAGCGTCGATCCGTACGCCATGGCAAAGGGCAAGACCTCCCTGTCGTCCGAAGTCGCCCCCGGCACCGATTCAAAAAAGAGCCTGGAGATCGAAGCGCACTGGGAAGGCGGCAAAGGCTTCCAGTGGTTCGCGGTCAAGCCGGTATCAGCCATTGCGATTCCCGGCGAACTGAAATCCGTGCGCGTCCGTGTGCGCAGCAGCGACCCGCGCCTGACCTTCGCGCTGAAGTTCAAGGACGGCTGGGGCCGCATCGAAGTGGACAAGAAGAAACTCGAGCACGCGCTAATCGTCAAGAATGCCAACGAATGGACCACGATCGATTTCAAGGTTCCACCGGACTGGGTGCAGCCGGTCAGCATCGATTCCGTGCTCGCTCACAATTGGGATTTCCAGAACGAAGCCCGCACCATTCACCTGTGGCTCGATCACCTGGAAGCCACGACCGACATTTCTAACGTTGATCCCGAAACCGGCGTGCTGAAAACGTGGAAGCCCAACACTGGGGAGACAGACCCGAAGAAGCAGGTCAAGGAGCCACCCAAGACGCCGCTGGTCAGCACCGATCTTTCCATGAACGCCGTCTGCAACGTTTTCGCCGGCGCCGAACCGTCCGTCACGGTCTCCGTGCGCAACTGGAAGCCCGCCGCATTGACCGGCAAGCTCCAGTGCGAAGTCACCGATCTGTCCGGTCAGAAAATCGATACGCAGGAGCAGCCGGTTTCGGTCGAAAGCGCGGCGAGCTTGTCGTTCCCAATAAAGGTCGAAAAGTTCGGCCTCTACAATCTCACCGCAAGCCTCACGCTCGCCGGCGCTGCGCCGCGCACGCAGAAAATCGCTTTTGCCAAACTTCCCGCGACGCGCCAGCTCACCGAAGCGCAGAAGCGCGCCTCTCCCTATGGTCTGAATGTCCACGGCGGCTCGGACAACCAGCGGCTGGAACCCTTCGCCGCCGCCGGTCTCGTCTGGTTCCGCGATTACGCCTTCAACTGGGAATGGATGCTGCGCGCCAAAGGCAACGACAAGCATTACGCCGGCTGGCCATATTTCCCGACGCTGGCCAAACGCTACGAAGATCTGGGCGTCAAACTCCTCCCGTGCCTGATGGGCGCAATCAAGCCGCCGGTAGCGCCGGCCTCCGTGCCGGCCGGCAGGGACGCCGGCGCCACCTTTGGCCCCGACCGCGCCTGGGCCACGGAACTGGCCGACATCCTCAGCGCGTTCCCAAAGATCACGCATTGGGAACTGAGCAACGAGTACGACCTGGTCGACAACCACGCCAAAGCCGAAGAAGCCATCCGGTGGGCGAACTACCGCGCGTATCACAAGAAATTCGCCGAGGTCATCAATGTGCTGACCGGCGGCGAAGTGGTCGCCGTCGAAAACGGCCGCGCGGGCATCTGGCCGGAGCGCGCGAAGGATTGCGTGTCGAGCGGCGATTTCGCTGGCATCGGCGTGATCAACACCCATCACTACTGCGGCATCGAAGCGCCCGAAGTGAACTACGGCAACTTCAACACGGGGTTCGAAACGCTGCGCCGCGACGAAGCGCCCAGCTTGTTCTTCGATCGCCTGCGCGCCGTCAAGCGCGTCGCGGTCAGCGACGGCAAGCCGCGCGAATCGTGGCTGACGGAGTTCGGCTGGGACACGCTGGCCGGAAACGTCGTCACGCCATACGAACAGGCCGCATTCCTGCCGCGCGCGTGGCTCCTGGCCCTGGCTGCCGGAACCGACAAGTGTTTCTGGTTCTTCAACTACGATGCCGCGAAATCGCAGCAGTTCTTCGATGGCTGCGGCCTCCTCGCCTTCGACGGCAGCCCAAAGCTCTCGCTTTGCGCGCTGGCCGGCCTAACCGCCTTGATGCCCAACCCGAAGTGCGTGGGCGAAATCAGCGCCGGCGAAAACACCTGGGGCTACGTGTTCGAAAGCGAAGGCAAACTCGTTGCCGCTCTGTGGGCAATTGACGGCAGGGTTCAGGGTTCAGGGGTCGGGGGTCAGGGTAACGGCCCGGAGGTGACTTTTAACGCTGAGCAACTTCACGACTATCTTGGCAACAAGCTGGCCGGCAAAAGTGCCAAGCTCGGACTGGCGCCGGTCTACGCCGTCGGCCTGAGCAAAGACGATCCGCTCTACAAGCAGACCGCTTTCAGCCTCGACTCTCCTTATTTGGTCGTCGCCACCGCCGGCGATCAGATCACGGCCACGCTGCGGATTCAAAACAATCAGGCCGCACAAATTTCCGGCAGTGCGCAGCTCAAAGTACCCGAAGGCTGGAGCGCCGCCACGGCGGACTACGCCTTCAAAGTTCAGCCCGGGGAGAAGATGCTGCTCCCCATGCAGATCACCGTCAGTCCCAAAGAAGGCATCGGACAGAAGACCGTGAAGATCGCGATCCCTAGCGTGAAGGAAATCCCGCTGCAGGTTCTCGTGCAGCAAGCGCTGATCATGCAGGTCGGTCCGATCATGGGCCAACCGGGCAAGGCCGACATCAACGTGAAGATCGGCAACCAGTCCGCAAAGACGGTCGATGGAACGCTGACGCTGAAACTTCCCGCCGCGTGGAAGGCCATTACTGCCGAACAGAAAGTCGAAGGCTTGAAGTCCGGAGAAATCCGCGACGTGAAATGCTCGCTGGAATGGAGCGCCGACTGGAAGACCGGGGAGTCCGCCATGGCCGTCTTCGCGACCGCCGACGGCAAGTCCGCTCAGCGCCCGATCATCCCCAAGAGCCTGCGTCTGCACAAAGCGCCCGCGCTGAAGATGGACGGCAAGCTGGACGACTGGCCTGCCGCCTGCGAACTCCCGCCGTGGCTGCTCGGCTGCACGCTGGGCGAAGCGAAGGCCCGCGCGTTCCTGGCGTGGAGTCCCGACGGCTTGTACGGCGCGGTGGACGTTCACGATTCGAAGTTGAGCGCCGCCGATCCGCGCAGCTTTTGGAACGGCGACTGCCTGGAACTGTTCGTCGATACGGCCGACAACAAGGCGCACCGCGAATACGACGTCGGCGACCACCAGTTCTGGCTCGTGCCGCAGGTCGATGAACACCGCGTCTACGCCGGCCGCTGGAAACGCAAGAACGAAATAGCTGAAACACAGTACGACGTGCAGGGCGTGAAGAGCTACGCGACGAAAACAGAAGACGGCTACACGATGGAGTTTTTCCTGCCCGCGTCCGCTCTGCAAAAGTACCAGCCGAAAGTCGGCGCGCACCTGGGCGTCAGCGTCAACCTGACCGTCAAAGGCCAGCGCTTCAGCCGCGAAGTCTACTGGCCCTGGACGAAGACGGATTGGGCTCTGGCGAATTGGCCGAAAATGTGGGGCTCGGTGGAACTGGCGGAGTGAAACGGCAGGGTTCAGGGTTCAGGGTTCGGCGTATGGAAGGAAGGTCGGCGCGACCCCGATACCCTTTATCCCCGTCACTGCGTCGCTTCCGCAAAATCGGCGTGCTCCGTCCGCGCGATAATCTCATCCTGCAGTTCGCGCGAGAGATCGCAGAAATAGTCGCTGTATCCGGCGACGCGCACGATCAAGTCGCGGTGTGCTTCCGGCGTCGCCTGCGCTTTCCGCAGCGTGTCGGCGCGGACGACGTTCAACTGAATGTGATGTCCATCCATCTTGAAGTAGCTGCGGACCAGGTGCGCCAGATTGTCGAGGTTCTCGTCGCTTGAGAGCAGCGACGGCGTGAATTTCATATTCAGCAGCGCGCCGCCGGTCTTGATGTGATCCATTTTTGCGGCCGACTTGATCACCGCCGTGGGCCCGCGGCGGTCGGCTCCTTGCACCGGCGAAATGCCTTCGGACAGCGGCAGGGTCGCCTTGCGCCCGTCCGGCATCGCGCCGGTAACCGAGCCGAAATAAATGTGGCAGGTCGTTGGAAGCATTTCGATGCGGTAGCAACCGCCCTTCGTGTTCGGCCGGCCGTCCACTTCTTCAAAGAGCAGATTGAACGCGCGCAGCATGATCTCGTCGGCATATTCGTCATCGTTGCCGTACTTGTGCGTGCGGTTGAGCATCTTCTGGCGGATGTTTTCGCGGCCGGCGAAATCTCTATCGAGCATTTCGATCAGCTCTTTCGCTGAAGTCGAGCGCTCCTCGAACAGGATCTGCTTCAGAGCCGACAGCGCATCGGTTAGGCTGCCGATGCCGACGAACTGAATAAAGCTATTGTTGTAGCGCGCGCCGCCCGCGTTGTAGTCCTTGCCTTTGCGAATGCAATCGTCGGTGATCACCGACAGAAACGGCGCCGGCATCAGCGTCGCGTACATGCGCTCGATGATCTGGTTCCCGCGCATCTTCACGTCGATGAAATGCCGAAGCTGCGTGTGGAACGCCGCGAACAACTCATCGAAGTTGGCAAAGCTCTCCGCCGCGCCCGTCTTCGGCCCAAGCTGCTGGCTCGTGCGCGGATCAACGCCGTTGTGCAGCGTCACTTCGAGCACTTTCGGCAGATTGAAATATCCGGTCAGGATGAACGCTTCCTTGCCGAATGCGCCGGTCTCGACGCAGCCGCTGCATCCGCCGGCGCGCGCGTCTTCGAGCGTCTTGCCCTGCCGGATCTGTTCGGCGATCACTGCGTCCGTGTTGAAGATCGACGGAAAGCCGTAGCCCTTGCGAATCACCTTTAACGCGTGCTTCAGCAGAGTGTCGGGCGTTTTTTTCGAAAGCTGAATGTTGGTGCTGGGCTGCAGCAGATGCATCTCGTCCACAATGTCGAGCAGCATGTGCGAGACTTCGTTCGATCCGTCGGTACCATCGCGCAGCAGGCCGCCAATGTTGATGTTCGCGAAATCCGTATACGTGCCGCTTTCGGCCGCCGTGACGCCGACCTTCGGCGGCGCCGGATGATTGTTGAACTTGATGAAAAAGCATTCGAGCAACTCGCGCGCGGACTCAGGCGTCAACGTTCCGTCTTCCAATCCCTTGCGATAAAACGGCAGCAGATGCTGATCGAGATGCCCTGGGCAGAATGAATCCCAGCCGTTGAGTTCCGTAATCACCGCCAGATGGCAGAACCAGTAGGCCTGCAGCGCTTCGTGGAAATCCCGCGGCGCGTTGGCCGGCACGTGCGAACACACATCGGCGATCTTCAACAGTTCGGCCTTGCGCGCCGCATTTTTCGCGGTCGTTGCGCGTTCCCTCGCCAGTTTCGCGTGTCGCTGCGCAAAGAGGACACAAGCATCGCAAGCGATCTCCATGCCTTTGAGCTGCTCCAGCTTTGCGTACGCCTCCGGGTCGCGCAGAAAGTCCAGGGCAGCGATCGACGCGGCGATCTCGTCCCTGAAATCGCGCAAGCCTTTGCGGTAAATCTTATCGTCCAGCACCGTGTGCCCGGGCGCGCGCTGCTCCATGAATTCGGTAAAGATGCCCGCGTCGTACGCCGCGCGCCACTCCGGGGAGACGGTATTGAAGATGCGATCGCGCATGCTCCGTCCGCGCCAGTAATGGATGACTTTCTCCGCGTAGACCTTGTGACACTCCGGCGGAACGTCGTAATGCGTCTTCGGCCGGGAGCTGAGAATCTCGAGGTCCTCAGCGCTGTGGCAGGTCAGTTCGGGATAGGTCGGCACAACCTTCGGCTTGGGTCCGCGCTCGCCGACGATCAATTCCGTCTCGCCCAGATAAATCGTCTTGCGTTCGCACAGATGGTGGAAGGCACGCGCGCGCATGACGGGCGGCGAAAAGCGGCCGTCGTTCGCCTGGTAGAACTCCGTCATCAGCACCGCGCGTTCGGCGGTCAGTGACGGCCGCGCATCGAGGCTCTCGCGGCGGAGTTTGGACGTGCGCTCAGTCATTTTTCCCTCACAGTTTTCACTACTTCAACGCAGAGACGCAGAGACGCAGAGGACGCGGAGAGCGCGGAGAGCGCAGAGTTTCTTGAACATTTCACTGCGCCAGTCTGTACCGGAGTCAATGCGCCACAACCATTCATTCCACACTCATTCCCGTTTATTCCGTTTTTCTCGCCTCAACGACGCAGCGCTCCCCATGCACAGGAACGTGCACGCGCAACTTTGGATACTTCACACGCATGTAGTCGGCAAATGCTATCGGATCGCCCAGATTGCCTTCGAACATGTCGAAGTGTGCTGGAATCGTGCAGCGCGGTTCCAGCGCGCCGGCCAGGTCGGCGGCTTCCTGATAGGTCATGTTGCCGATGCAGCCGCGCGCGAGGCGTTCGGCGTCGCGACCGTTGATGGGCAGCATGACGACGTCAATCTTCCACCGCAGCAGCGTCGTCTGCAGGCCTTCGTAGATGCAGCAGTCGCCGGAATGATACAGCGTGCAGCCGTTGCCTTCGACGATGTAGCCCAAGTGTGGGTAACGCCCGCTCGCACGGTCTTGATCAAGGAACTCGTGCGCCGCCGCGACGCCGTACACGCGCACCGCGCCAAAGTCATGGGTCCAACTATTCGACACGCCGGCTCCCGCCGCCCCGATCAACGGACCATCGTCCAGGCCAATGAAGCGCTCCAACGGAATCTTCAGCTCTTGCGACAGACGTTCTTTGAGCAGGTCCGGGACGACGAACTTCGCCTTCGGCGCGGCGTCGGCGATGGAGGGCCAAGCGGGCCGGTCGATGTGGTCGGCGTGGTCGTGCGTGCCGAGAATCAGGTCTGCGTGAGCGAGATCGGTCGGCGAGAGCAGCGGCGGAATCAGGCGGCCCTTCATCGGTGTGAGGAAGGGGTCGATGTAGATGATCGCCGCGCCGAGTTTCACGACAAAGCTGTGCTGCCCGAGCCACCAGAGGCCGAGCTCGCCGCGACGCAGGGAGCAAGCGTCGATATCGTGAATGAGTTCAGCGCCGCGTTTCATCCGATCCTCCAAGTCTTGAGTCTGGAGTCTTGAGTCTGGAGTCTTCAACGGCCACGGCGGCGACGACGACTCCAGACTCAGGACTCCAGACTCCAGACTTTTGTTTGCTCACCACTCCATCACGACTTTGATCACATCCGCCCGCCGGCCGCGCACCAGTTCCATGCCTTCGGCAAAACGCGAAACGGGAATGCGATGCGTGATGAGCTTCTCAAGCTGCACTGCCCCTGTTGTCGCCAAGCGCACCGCTTCGTCCCACGCTCCGGCGCTGGCGTTGCTGCCGACAAGTTCGATTTCGCGATGCAGCAGGTGATTCCAGCGGAAGTTCGCGTGCGCATCGTCGTAATCGCCAAGCACCAACACCTTCCCCTCGCGCGCAACCATGTCGAGAGCCATCTGCGCGCCGTCGGGAGAACCGGACGCTTCGATCACGCATGAGAACGGATAGTTCGGTGAAGCGATCAACGTCTCCTTCAGTCGTTCGCCCAGTTCGCGGCGGTTCAGTGTTGCTGCGCCGAATTCCTTTGCAAGCAATAGCCGCGTCTCGCGCCCACCGATCAGTACGACCTGCTTTACGCCCGCGCGGCGCAGAAGCGGAACCATCAGCAGGCCGATGGGGCCATCGCCGATCACAAGAGCGGTGGTAGCGCCGGCCTCCGTGCCGGCCGGCAGGGACGCCAGCGCTACCTTCAGCCGATTCATCCCCCGCACGCAAACCGCGAGCGGTTCAATGAGCGCGGCGGTTGTGATTGGAAATTCGGGCGGCAGCACACGGACGTTTTTCGCTTCGGTGATCAGGAACTGGCCGTAGCCGCCGGGGTGTTCGAAGCCGACTTCGCCGCCATCGGTCCAAACGTTCTCTGCCACGCAGGGTTTGCCGAGCAATTCGGGCGGCGTTGCGAAACCGAGCGCCTCCACGTAGCCGGACCATTCGTGGCCTGGGATGGCCGGAAAACCGGTGCGGCTCCACCCGGCGATCATCTCAATGTCCGTGGCGCAGATTCCACACGCAGCGGTGCGGACGCGCACCTGCCCGGATCCCGGCTGCGGATCAGGCCAGTCCTGCATTTCCAGCTTGCCGGGCGCGGTGTTGACAAGTGCCTTCATCTTGCTCCCGTCAGAGAGGTTCACATTGAATGCTTCGCCGCCATGATCGTCATCCTAGCGGCTGGGAATTCAAGGTTCGACTACTGAAAACATGAACGCGGTGTAATCATTCCGGGACCTAACATAGAGGAGAAAACAATGAACAAGTTCGGGCTGATGTTGTGCATGGCGGTTATGGCGATGGCGTTTCAGGCGGGCGCGGAAGACGCGGTCAAGCCGATCAAAGTTCTGCTGATCTGCGGCGGAAACGCTCACGATTACAAGAACCAATCGACGTTAATCCCCGCAGGGCTGAAGGAACGCATCAACGCGGAGGTCACCGTTGAGCACCCGACGCTGCCGACGGGCAAGGAGATTCCGGGCAACACCGTGATCGATCTCTACAAGAAACCAGATTGGATCAAGGGCTACGACATCGTGATCCACAACGAATGCTACGCTGAAGTCGCCGACAAGGACGCCGTCGAAAGCATCGCCAAAGCTCACGCGGACAGCGGCGTCGCGGCCGTCGTGATCCATGGCTCGCTGCATGCGTATCGCTCCGCCGACAAAGTCACTGACGAATGGCGCAAGTTGCTTGGCGTGACTTCTGTGCGTCACGAAAAAGGCGGCCGCACGCTGGAGATCAAGACCGTCAAAGCCGATCATCCGATCATGGCCGGCTTCGTGACTCCTTGGAAGCTTGACAAGGAAGAGCTGTACGTGATCGAAAAGGAATGGCCGAATTGCGTGCCGCTAGCCACCGCGTTTGCCGAAGATGCCAAGAAGGATTTCACGGTCGCCTGGGCGAACACGGACGGCAAGGCCAAGGTCTTCGGCGTGTCACTCGGACATCCCAACGCAACATTCCAGAACATGACCTACATGGACCTGATGGCCCGCGGCATCCTCTGGGCCTGCGACAAGATCGATGAAAAAGGCCAGCCGAAGCCCGGATACGGGGCGAAGAAATAGGCTTGAGGCTTCAGGCCTGAGACTTGAGGCAGGAAGCGGCGGGCGAAAGCTCGCCGTTTTTTCTAGCCGCAATGAACCTTGTCGCTCCAGTACACGATCGCCGTCGCGAACTGCTCCGCTGTGTACTCGCCCTTTGTCCCGCCGGGCAACTTCAGAAAGTTGCGAGCCATCGTCAAAGGCGACATCGGCTCTTCGTCTTCGGTGGGATAAGCCAGAACACAGATGATTTCCCAATCAGCGTCGCTGGAAGCCTCGTTGCCTTCCATCAACACATCATGCCGGTAAAGGACAATCTCAGCACGTTTCGCAGGAGTCTTCTTTGCGCCCTCAGCAAGCACCTGAATGTAAGGCGCCTCACCTTCACGGCGGGCTTCAAACTTCACTTTGAACTTCGTCTCAGCCGTTGCCTTGACCGTACCGGCGAAAAAGTTCGTGGGACTCACCGGCACCAAAGCAACGCCATCGCGGTAGCCAGCGACACGCTTATCGAAGTTGGCTTCCACCATCTTGAGCAACTCATCCCACGTGCCGCCAAAGTAGGAGAATTTGGAGTCGTGCGTCTGACGCTTCACAAATTCGCTGACTGCGATCTTCATTTCGTTGGCTACTCCTTTTCCGCCGCGCTCGCCGCCACGTCCGTGATCGCCCAGGTCAACTCAAACGTCTTCAGTGCGTCGGCGTAGGTGCAGCGGATGGGAGACGGGTTGCCGCTGCGGACGGCATCCACGAAGATGCGGTCTTCCGTGAGATAAGGATCGTCGCTATCGACAACGATCTGTTCGAGCGTCTCGGTGTGCGGCCGCCGGACGAGCAGGCTCGCCTTGCCGTAGGGATCGATCAGCGCCACGCGCAGGCCATCGCCCCAGACCTCAATTTGCGTGTCGTACTTCTCGCGATGCAGCAGCGTCGCATGCGTGAGCGATCCCAGCGCGCCGCTCGCAAAACGCCACGTGGCAACGGTGGCGCGCGGATGGCGGAACTGAAGCGGAACATCTTCGTCGAACCGGCGCCCATCGGCCGTTTTCGGGATATCGCAGAGCTGTCCGGCAGGCGAATTCCCCGGCAGCGCGAGCGCGCGCACGGAGCCCAAGTCGGCGTCGCCCATCAGGCAGCGCGCGAGATCGACAAAGTGCGTGGCCTGTTCGACAATCGGCCCGCCCATCGGGCGCACGTCCCACCATTCACGTTTGCGGATCTCACTGTAGGCGCAGTTATATTGTCCCACGAAAACTTTCGCGCCGCCGGGCGTCTGGTCGATGATCTCTTTCAGCTTCTCAATCGCTTTGCTGTAGCGGAACATGTAGCCGACGGACGTGATCACTTTGGATTTGGCCAATATCCCGGCAACGGGCCGCACTGCTTCCGGCCGCGCCGCCGAAAGTGGTTTCTCGACAAACATGTGCACGCCTTGCGCCGCGCAGAAGACTTCGATGTCCTTGCCGGGTTCCAGCGTGCCGTGAGCGGACGGCGGAACGCCGATCCAGACTGCGTCGGGCCGCTGCTCAGCGATCATCGCCCGGAAATCCGCATAGCAGCGCGCATCGCGATACAGCGGAAGCGTTCGCTGCTGCAGCCTGAAGTTCGCGCGTGAAACATCCGGGTCGGCAATCCCGACCACGCGCAGGTCGTTGAGTTTCTCCAATCGCGAGGCGTGATCCCACGGACCTTCCCCGCCGCCGAAATTCGCCGCTCCAGCGCCGATAAATGCAATCTTCAGTTCGCGCGAATCCATATGTGAGTCCCTCCAGTTCCTGTTCTCAGTGTTTAGACGGAGATGTCAAGAGGTGCCACGCACGTGACTTGCGCGGTTTTTTTGCGCCAGTCTCGTGCGTGTTCCGGCCGCACGCATGAGTTCGCGCAAGAAACCGCGCGAACACATGCGTGCCACAACCTGCACTTTACGCCTTCGCTGCGAGCGCTTAGTTTGCATCCAACTTTTTCATAGGAGCCACACGCCATGCCGCTACCGTCAAAAGAAGCCCTCACGGTTCTGGAGAAACTCCTCAATACTCCGTCTCCTTCGGGCTTTGAAGCGCGCGCGCAGGCGCTCGTTCGCGAGCACTACGAGCAATACGCGGACGAAGTCCACCGGGATGTGCACGGCAACCAGTGGTTCGTGGTGAACCCCAAGGGGAAGATCCGCCTGATGCTCAGCGGACACATCGACGAGATCGGTCTGATGGTGCGGTACGTGGACGCCGACGGCTTCATCTGGGTCACGCGCATCGGCGGCCCGGACCCGCTGCAGCACTGGGGCCAGCGCGTGCAGATTCACACCAAGAACGGGCCCATTTTCGGCGTGATCGGCCGCAAGCCCATTCACAACACCCCGCCGGATGAACGGACCAAAGGCGCCAAGCTCGAAGACCTGTTCGTGGACATTGGCGCGAAAGACAAAGACGAGGCGCTCAAGCGCGTGCGCCACGGCGACCCGATCACGTTGATCGCCGGATTCGAACGCATGGCCAATGACCTGGCCGTGGGGCGAGCCATGGACGACCGCATCGGCGCTTTCGTGGTGCTCGAAACGCTGAAGAAAGTGTCCGCTTACATGCGCAAAAAGCCCAGCGCCAAGCTCGATTGCGCGCTCTACTCCGTGTGTTCGGTGCAGGAAGAAATTGGCCTGCGCGGCGCGCAAACGGCCGCCTACCAGATCGAGCCGCAGGTGGGTATCGCGGTGGACGTCGGCTTCGCGACCGATTATCCCTCGGAGAACAAGAAGATTGTCGGCGAGTTCAAGCTGGGCGCCGGACCCATTCTGCACCGCGGAGCGAACATCAATCCGCCGCTGGCTGACATCGTGGAAGGCATGGCCGACAAGTACAACATTCCCTACCAGCTTTCTGGCGACGGCGGAGCGACGGGCACCGACGCCAACGCGATCCAGGTTTCACGTCGCGGCGTCGCGGCCGGCCTGGTCTCGATCCCCAACCGCTACATGCATTCCCCGATCGAAATGGTAAGCTTGAGAGACGTGGAGAATGCGTCGGAACTGCTCGCGCAGGTCGCGATCCACTTGAAAGCCAGTCAGTCCTTCATCCCCGAAGCACCCGCGATGAAGAACGACGAGTGACGCCAGGGTTCGGGGTTCAGGGTCCAGGGTATTGGGTAAGCCAGAGCGCGTGAGAGAATCCGCAATCCGCAATCCGCAATCCGCAATCGAGAAGCTCCTCAAGGAGCTTCTCGCCTGCGAGTGCTGCTCAAAGATGGTCGGCCCCGTCGTGACTTCGCGGCCGGTCGTATCGAAAATCTATCTCGTCGGGCAAGCGCCGGGCCCTCATGAAGGACAGCTCGGGCGGCCGTTCGCTTGGACGGCAGGCAAGACTCTGTTCCGGTGGTTCTCGAGCATCGGAGTGGACGAGGAGCAATTCCGTTCGCGCGTTTACATGGCTGCGGTGTGCCGCTGTTTTCCCGGAAAAACAAAACAGGGCGGTGACCGCGTGCCCTCGCCGGAGGAGATCGACGCCTGTGCCGACTGGATGAAGCGGGAGATCGAAATCCTCAAACCCGAGCTGATTATTCCGGTCGGGCGGTTGGCGATTGAGCGCTTCGTTCCGGCCGCGCCGCTCTCCGAAATCATCGGTTCACAGCGCCGCGTGGAGGTCTTCGGCCACCGCTGCGATCTGATCGCACTGCCTCACCCGTCGGGTGCTTCGACCTGGTTTAAGCGCGAACCCGGCAAGAGCCTGCTTACCCAAGCGCTCGCTCTGCTTGCGGCACACCCGCGCTGGCAGGAGATCCGTGAGCAGCGATGAGTTTTTAATCGTTTGCACGTGTGCAACAATTGCCGTATAAAAGAAGTATACGTAGTGGGGTTTTGCGACACTAATTAATGACAGCGCTTCATCCGTGAACGCACTCGCTGGGCGATGCTGTCGGAGACGGGCCTTATGGCACTTGGGCAAAACATCAAAATCGAGCAGGAGCTGATCTCGGAAACCGGACCGGCCATCCTGCGCCTGCGCGGCGATATTGACGCGCACACCAGCCGCACTCTGCAGAAGTACATCGGCGAACTGTTCGCCGCCAACTGCTACAAGGTCATCATCGACCTCTCGCACGTGAAGTACATGTCCTCCGCCGGCGCCAGCCTGCTGGTGGTCGCTCAGACGGAAGCCAATGAGAATAAGGGGGCCATTGTTCTCGTTCGCCCCAGCCAAAGCGTGAAGTACGTGCTGGATATTCTCGGCCTGACGCCCATCCTGCAGATGGCCGAAGACCGCAACAACGCGCTTGCACTTCTCTCCGCGCAGTGAACGTTTGGATAGCAGCCCAATAAAACGGCGGCCGTAATGGCCGCCGCTTTGTCTTCTCACCTGCAAGCATCCGACGATTCAGTTTACGACGCTGAACTTGTAGACCCGGCGAATGACGATGTGGCGCTTCGCCGAATTGAATTCAACCGTAAACGAGAAATTGCCTTTTTCGAGCACGCCCGATAGCTTCGAGTTGCGGAACTTTATAAACGAGCCCGCGCTCCCGGAAATCATCATGCTTTTAACGCGATCATTCTTCGCAAAGCTTGTTGGTGCGGGAAGGTGCATACTCAGCCGGCCGCGGTTGACGCTCAGATGGAAAACACCCAAATCCACAAGCTTCTCCACGATCACCGTCATCTGACGTTCTGTCCCGTCGGACATGCTGGCGAGCACCTGGTACGCGCCCTCGGCCGTATACGAGTGCTTGGCCTGCGCGCCCGTACCCATCGTCCCATCCCCGAAGCTCCAAGTCACCGTCACCGGCATGCCGCTGGTGTCCGTCGTCGGCCCGGAGAACAGAACCGGATCCGACTGCGGCGCGTTGGCCGGAAGCAAAATGGTCGCGGATGGCGCGGGGAACGCACTCTCTGAAACCCACAACGTGGCAGCGGCAACCGTGATCAGCAGCGTCGTGTTGACGGTGCCGCCGGGGTTGGTGGCGCTGATCGTAGCGGAGTAGGTGCCAGACATCGACGGCGTGCCGGAGATAAACGCGCCGCTTTGGAACACGCCCGGCGGCAGACCGGTTGCGCTGTACTGGATGGGCTGACTGCCGCTTGCGGTGATCGAGTAACTGAACGGTGTGTTCAAGGTCGTGGTGACGTCCGTGGAACTGCTGATGACCGGAAGCGTGTTGAAGAAAGAAAACGCAGCGGCCTTGACCGCCTTCTGCCCGTCCGGATTCGTGACGGTGACGTCAACGGTGCCAGCGGTGCCGACGGGGGCGGTGCAGGTCAACGTCGCCGCATCGATCATCGAAGTCATCTGCGCCGCGGTCGCTCCAAAGCTTACAACGGATCCCGCAACAAACCCGCTGCCGATGACCTGCACTTGCGTGCCGCCCTCTGTCGGCCCACTTGCCGGGGAAACGCCGGTGATGGTTGGCGGAGGAAAAGCCGCCGCCCATGTTGATGGCGCGAGAACGCAGCCCATGAAGGCCGCCGTTACGAACAACGGGCGCACGAACGCTCCCAGACTTGCCATGGTCTTCTCCCTTACACCCAACGACAACAACTCCTGAGCTGACTGCTTGAAGCCTGCGTTTCCTTCGGCCGGAGAAATGGCCGTTTTTAAGCGATGGTCTGGCAAGCACCTTATCTCGCTCAAGCGGGCCGTCAACCGCTAAAACTCCTCTGCTATTCACGCTTTGCAGCATGCGCGACTGTCATTGCGCCAGCGCTCCGGATTTGCCCAAACCACAAAACGGGCGGCAGAATCTCCCGCTGGAAAGCATGTAGTCAGTGACGCTCGCCATCCCGAACGTTTGCTTAAAAATAGTAACGGGTGTGGCACGGGCAGGCAACGCCGCGTCTTTTTGCGGCGTTCATTGCCCGTGCGGGAGCGCCGAGGGTCACGGGCAATCCACGCCGCAACAGTGTCTGTCCCGTGATAAGCTGGCGCAATCGCGGCGTGGCCTGCCCGTGCCACACTTCGCCTATGCCAGTCCGCTGGCGCGTTTGGCTTCGTCGAGTGTCTGGCGAGCGACAGCACGGGCGCGTGCGGCGCCGTCGCGAAGGACTTCGTCCACGTACGCGGGATTGGCGATCAGTTCCGCGCGTTTCTGGCGATAGGCGGCGAAGTAGTTGACGACTTTTTCCAGCAGCAGCTTCTTCGCGTCTCCATAGCCCATTCCGCCGGCGCGGTAGCGTTGCGCCAGCGCGTCCTTCTCTTCATCGGTGGCGAAGAGCGAATAGAGCGCGAAGACGTTGTCATTGTCGGGATTCTTGGGCTGCTCGACCGGGGTGCTGTCGGTCTTGATGCTCATGATGACTTTTTTGAGCTCTTTCGGTTCGGACTGCAGGTCGATCGTGTTGCCGTAGGACTTGCTCATCTTCTCGCCATCGACGCCGGGGACTTTCGGCGTGGAACTCAGCTTGCCTTCCGGACGAACGAAGACTTCAGCTTTGTACGTCTGGTTGAAGTAGTTGGCCATGTCCTGAGTCATCTCGATGTGTTGAATCTGATCCTGGCCGACCGGCACCAGATTGGATTTGTACGCCAAAATGTCCGCGGCCATCAGCACCGGATAGTAGAACAGTCCGACCGATGGCTTGATGCCCTTGGCAATCTTGTCCTTGTAGCTGTGCGCGCGCTCCAGCAAACCCATGCCGGTGACGGCGCTCAGCATCCACGCCAGTTCCTGCACTTCCGGCACATCGCTCTGGCGGAAGAAGGTCGAGCGCTTCGGGTCCAGGCCGAGGGCGAGATAATCGATCGCCACTCCGCGGATGTAGTCGCGCATCTGAACGGCGTCCTGCACCGTCGTCATCGCATGGAAGTCGGCGATGAAGTAGAAGCGCTCCGCGTTGGGCATGTCATCCTGCAGAGCGATGTGCTGCTTGATCGCCCCGAAGTAGTTGCCCAAGTGAAGCTTGCCCGAAGGCTGAACACCGGAAAGAATGCGGGTGGACATGACGAAGGGTATCTCCAGGTTTCTTGCAAGGGTTTCTGATTACTTGAGGAGCGTGTCGCCGTCAACCGGTTCCCGGACCACTAAGACCTACTCGTAATGCGTCCACATTCGCAAGACTTTGACCGTGCGAATTTCCTCTCGAATTTCGTAAACCAGCCGGTGCTGAATATTGATACGACGCGAATACGCTCCGGCTAAATCGCCGACCAATTTCTCGTAGGGTGGCGGAGTCCGAAAAGGGTTACTGGCCAACACCGCAAGAAGCTGCTCGGCTTTGCCACGCAACCCTGCGGCTGATAATTTCTTCGCGTCCTTCAGGGCACGCGGTGTAAAGACGACGCGCCAGCTCACCAGGAGATCTTCTCAGAGCAACTGGCAAGCGGCGTTTTTAGACCTTTTCGAATGGAAGCGCGCATGCCCGGCACTGAAAGGAGATACAGTGTTTCTTGTATGGCACGCCAATCCTCTTCGGAGATCAAGATTGCATTCGATGTTCGGCCGCTAATTCGAATCGGCTCATGCGACAGAGCAGCGCTACGAACCAGTTCCGCCAGCTTGCTCTTGGCTTGTGCAGTCGAAATGTTTGTCATCTGTCCGCTCCTGCAACAATCCTATCCGTTCCTGAGTTGCAGGCAAGGCCGGGGTTTGGATGTTCATGGGCAAGATGCCGTTGCGCCAACAGCGCGCAGAGTTTACTGCCCGACTTTCCCTACCACATCGTAGTCCAGCGCCTGCGTGATTTCAGCCTGGACGAACGTTCCGGGGGACAGCTTGCTTATACCACGGCCGGCCAGATATACCACGCCGTCCACCTCGGGCGCCTCGTGCTTCGTGCGGCCGATGGCCTTCGCTCCACGCACGGGCGCTTCGCTGACGGGGCCATCCACCAGCACTTCCATCTGCTTCCCGACCCGCTCGCGCATGCGCCGGCGCGAAACTTCGAGCTGCGCCAGCATGAGAGCCTCGCGGCGGGCCTTCTTCTCGGTCAGCGGGATATTGTCCGCGGCCTTGGCGGCCGGCGTCAGCGGTTCGTTCGAGTACAGGAACACGCCGGCGTGAGTGAAGCGGCCTTCCGTGATGAAAGCGAGCAGCTCCTGGAAGTCCTGCTCCGTTTCGCCGGGATAGCCGGTGATGAAGGCGGTCCGGATCGCGCAACCCGGCAGCTTGCGTTCGATCAGGTCGAGCAGATCGATCGTCTGCTGCTTCGTCACGCCGCGCGCCATCGACTTCAAGACCGGATCGGCGATGTGCTGCAGCGGAATGTCGATGTAGCGGCAGAAGCGCTCGTCGCTGGCCAGCATGTCCAGCATCGCTTCATTCAGGTAGCGCGGATAGGCATACAGCAGCCGCAGCCAGCGCGGACCTTTCACGGCCTTCAGCGCGTGCAACAACTCCGGCAAGGCGTACTTCTTGTACAGGTCGCGGCCGTAGCTGGTCGTATCCTGCGCGATCAAGTTGAGCTCCTGCGTGCCGCCGTCGGCCAGTTCCTGAGCTTCCGCAACGATCGATTCTATCGGCCGCGAGACCTGCAGGCCCCGCATGCGCGGAATGGCGCAGAAGCGGCACGGATTGCTGCAACCTTCGGATATCTTCAGAAATGCCGTGTGCGGCGAACCGATACGCATGCGCGGCATGACCAGAAAATCGTTGTAGCTCTGCGGGACGGGCTTTCGCGCGGCGCTTTGGCGCGGCTGCGCTGCCAGCGCCCCGACAGCCAATTTTGCTGTCTGCTGTCCGCGCGCCGCATCGAGCAGATCGCGGCAGATTTGTGGCAGGCGCGGATAATCTTTGAAGCCCAGCCGCGCGTCGGCCGCTTCCAGGAAACGCGTGAACTCCGGGGCGTCCGTGACGCGCTCGACGAGGCAGCCCAGCGCGACCAGGGTGCGAAGGCTGCCGCTTTTCTTCAGGTCGGCTATTTCACGGAGAACGCCCGCCGTTTCTTCGCGAGCGTCATTGATGAAGCCGCAGGTGTTAACCAGACAAAGTTCTGCGACGGCAGGGTCTTGCGCGATCAGAAAGCCGGCTTCCGCCAGTCCGCCCAGAATGCGTTCGCTATCGACGAGATTCTTGGCGCAGCCCAGTGTGATCATGCTGATGACCGCCGGCGCGTCGTCGTCGTGGTGTGCTTTATGACGATGTGTGGATTTCATTCTTCAGGACCAACTTCGGAATAGCGGACTCAAAAAAGGCCTACGCGGCAGAACCGCACTGGCGACATTATAGCATGGAATGGTACTTGGTGAGTGGTACTTGGTTATGGATTCAGTCGCGGCGCCGCTGGCTGTCCTCCTCGGCCAACTTCGCCAGCTCTTCTTCGGAAATCTTCTCCCACTTTACCCGCTTATACATTCCCATGGAAAAAGGCCGTTCAGGCTTTGCATCCTGTTGTTCCGTCTTCAGTACTGCCTCAACCGAATCCGGAGCCGCGCCATGATCCGTGAGCCGCAGTGTTCCACATACGTGTGTTCTGACGCGGTACAAGTTTCGATCCTGGTCCACCGCGAAGACCAAGTTCGAATCAAAGTCACTGTGGTTCGTTTCCACGATGAAGTACATCCACTGCGCGTCGCTGATGTAGAGCAGCCCTTCATAGCAGCCACCGTGATCCCGCCGTGGCATCCAGTGCTCTTTTTGAAACTGTACGCGACCGTCCCACGAGTCGCATAGCTTCACTTCGCCCGAAATAGTGAAGTCCTTCAGGAACGTAACGGCCTTCATCGTGATCTGCTGGACGCGTTTCCTTAAGCCCGGCCAGAGCAGTTCATCTTCATCCTCTTCGGCAGCCGACAAAAAAGGCGCCGCGAAGAGCGTCGCCGCAAGAACGAAGTGAATGGGTTTGGGCATATCCCACAATCCTTATCACCCATCACATCTTCGCTGTCGGCTTGATCGTGATCTCTTCTTCTGCCCTCTGCTGTTCGGCCTTGTGAATCTCTTCGCGCGCCTTGTCCAAAGCTCCTCGCGCGGCGTCCAGATCCTTGCGCAACGCCTCGACACGTTCCTGAAGCCGCGGCAGGCTCTCGTTCGTCCGCGCCACGACGGCCTGCGCTTGAGTCTTGTCTTCCTCGACTTTTACTTTCTGCTCGGCGGCGTCCATCATCTGGTCGCGCAGTTTATCGGCTCGCACATAGCCGCCGTATCCATACCCGTAGCCATAGCCGACGCGTTGAATGCTGCTCGCGCCGCCGGAGGCCAATTCTGTCTTCGCCGCATCGTACTTGGCATCCGCGCGCACGATTTCTATTTTCGCGTTCTTCAGAATCTGTTCCGCGCCCGAAAGCACCTGACGCGCAAGCACCACATCGCGCTCCGCGTTCTGTAGCTCGGCCTGCAACGCCTTCACCTTCGCGTTCGGCTCCGCCAGCGCCCGCTCTTCGCGTGCGGCGGCCTCAAGCTTTGCGCGCGCCAGCTTGGCTATGGCGCGAGCGTTGAGCACGTCCTGTTGTGCTGCTTTCGGAAGCTCGTTGAGCGGGACCATTTCCGCGTGGACCGAGCAGACATCTCTGCCGACCAGCGTCAGCGTCTTGCCGTAGATCGAATCGACGATGTACGTACGGTACTCCGCCGATCCAAGAACCGCGTAATGCAGTCCTTTGACGTTTGTGCCGTCGCTGAGTTCGAAGGTCGTTACTTTCGCCGGCTCTTCCGCGGCCCGAACGAACGCAGGAACTGAGAAGAGCACCGTGAAGCTGATCGCAAGCACCGCTGCTTTGGGAAAACGCATAGTCGAGCCCTCCCGCGCTGTTCCCTGTCAAATCGGCATTCTAACCGGTTTTGCAGCAATTTCTACACTTTCGTGGTCTCAGCGCGCACCCCCGCCCCGCCCTCCGAAATCTTTATGCTACTTCGGAATCCCGCTCCTTGCCCCCATTATGCAGAAGGCCGTTCGGTCAACGTGCTGGACGGCTGAGCGCCCGATGGCCGGCGCAGCCAGCGCGTGCTGGAGAGCTTCTCCCACAGATCATCGGATGAATCGTCGCCTGTGGCAGCAGGTGCTGCGGAAGAGCCATCGTTTTCGAAGCTGTTGAGCAGCGCGGCCCATTCGCGCGGATCGAACAATTCTTCGGCTGGTTCTCGCAACTGAGCCGTCACTGTATCAGTAGTGGGAAGTGCCTTAGTCATCGTGCTCATGTTCGTTTCGCCAGCCTTTGAAGATGCCTTTCCAATAGCCTGCTGCCCGGTCCGCGCCAGTTCGTCCTGGCGTTTCGGGAGTGGTTTAGCAACCGCTCCGCCAACCGGCTTTTTCTGCTTTCGTTTCAACGAATCCCCTCTCATATCGTTTCTTTCGTTTTGACGGTCTGGCTCCAATGCCTTCCCGCCCTTCTCCCTTTCGTTTCCGCCTTTGGGCCCAAGAAAAAGCCCCGGCTTCTCTTCTCGGCCGGGGCTTGCCTGACGTATCCTTTTCGTCGGAAAGCCCCTGTCATCCGGCGCCCTCGGAACCATCCATGCCGGGCCGGTAATCTTTGAATTTTGTCTCGCCGTTCTGTAAAGCCTCCGTCTGTGTCTTCTGCTGCAGTGAACTGGCCAGTGCCGAGACCCGAATCCGCTCGCTCTGCGAGGCGCGCGACTTTGCCTTCAGCGGTCTGCGCACAAAGCGCTCTGAAGGCTTGCGCATCACACCGGTTTTCCCAGGTACGGCGCTCATGGCAGCGGCTGCACTCCCATCTACTGTCTGGCCCAGACGAGACCGATCTGTCGGCTCCGTCGAATGCCCTTCAAGCTTCAGATGCCGCAATACCACAGTTTCGCCTCGCGTGCCAGCAGCTTATCTTAGACGATTTTGACGCCGAATAGTTCATAAAAAAGTAATAATTTTCGGTTAAGACCAAATTGCACATCGCGCGGCCTAAATACAAAAGGCCATGACTAGAGCGTGCCTAATAATAAACAGTTGTTTTTGGTCGGCACAAAACAGCGTTTCGCGATAAGGCGAGATTTTGAAAAGGGCGCGGTCTACAAAACTGTGGCAGGACTGCGAGGATCTTACCATGAGCAGGTTCGCTCAAAACGGTGGGCGAAATCACGCCCAGCTAGCACATGTGACAAAAAAGGCAAGCGATGCGGCCGCAGCAGATTTTGCTTCACGAATGGCCCCAGGACTTTACGGACAAGTACCTTGAAGTTCCCTTAAACTGTTATAAGAACGAGCTTAGCTTAACTATTCGAGTCAGAAATGCGCAATGTGCATTCTGTAAAAATAAACGCGATTGACTTTCGTGAGCTGTGTAGTAATTGAGCATATTTGTAAAGCTCGTATTGGGTGCTAGAAGTCTGTCGGAGCAATGGCGTTTTGACCCTTTTACGGCGCAATCGGTCGTGGGTGTTAAGAGCCGGACCACAACCTGTGACGCAAGACGCCCTTTCTCCGACACGCTCCCAGGACTGTGCGGCTGGGTAGACGTGTCACAGGTCACTGTTCACGACGGGCTCTGCTTATTGCCGGGCGCGGAAGGATTTGCTGTGCACCGGGAAGATCGGATGTGGAACGCAGTGGAGTTGCTCGCACAAGAGATTGTGCTGGCTGAGTCGATGTCGATCGACTTCTGGCGAGTTTACGGCCAGAAGGTTAGCGCACTGATCCCTATATCGACGACGGTCCAAGCCACGGGCATTCTGCGGGAGATCAGCGCGTGCATCTCCTCTGCCCTGGAACAACGCTCTGACCTCGCCGCGCTCAAAGAATCCGTTGTGCTGAAGATCGGAGCGCTACAGGAGGCGGTTTCTCAGCAGCACAGTGGCGCCCCATCAGGGGTTGACCCTGCCCAGCTCGATCCCAAGTCGCTGATCGCGGCAGCCGAGCAGCAACTCAGCGCAATTGAGGAGCTGGAAACCTGTATCGTTCAGGCGGAAAAATCTCCCGGTTCCGAGCCGCGGCAGGCCATCCAGCGTCTACTCCACACACTCAAGGGGGACGCGGGACTTCTGGGCATGCAGGAGGCGGCAGAGGTCTGCCATCAATGCGAAGACGCGATGGCACGCTCGCCTGCAGGTTGGGTGGATGTCCTGCTGAGCGCAACGGACTGGCTTGCGGCGGCGTACCAGCATCTGGCCGGCAGCGGTTCCCAGCCGGCGCGGTGGAAGTCTCCGACCGGTGCGGCGAGCTTGCCCCCAGTGTCCGCCCCAATGCTGGAGCAGGCATTTGACGCGAACGAGTTGCCGCTCATCCACGAGTTCGTCCATGAAGCGAGCGAGCATCTTGAGACCGCTGAGGTCAGCCTGCTGGCGCTGGAGACGAAACCTGGCGACCATGAGGCGCTGAACTCAATATTTCGCGCGTTCCACACCATCAAGGGCATTGGGGCCTGTCTGAACCTTACGGATATCACCGAGCTGGCTCATCGTGCCGAAGACGTGTTAGAGCGCGCGCGGCGCAAGGAAGTGCAGCTTTGCGGTGCCGGCATCGATCTGACGTTTGATGCCATTGACCTGCTGAAACAGCTCATTCAGGACTTGGTGGGAGCTTGCGCGAGCGGCAGGCGGCCATCCCGCCAGAAGGAAATCGCGGACATTGTGGGGCGTCTGGAGTCGGCTGTGGCCGCCCCAGTCGCAAGCGGTGGCGTAGTTGAGCGCGCCGCCAAGCCTGTGTCGAAACTGGGCCAGATTCTGGTCCAGTCCGGTTTGGCTGCGCCCGAGGTGATCGAACAGGCAGTGCAGAAGCAGCAGAAACCGGGCAATACGCAGCGTCTGGGCGAGCAGTTGGTGCGGGACAGACAGGTATCGGCGCGGGCGATTGTAACAGCGTTGCGCACGCAACACTTGCCGGAGCCGCAGCTTCGCGCAAAAATGCGAGCGGCGATTAAGGTGGACTCCGAGAAACTGGATCGCTTGCTGGACATGGTTGGCGAACTGGTCATTGCGGAGTCGATCGTGGCGCGCGCGCCGGAACTGCGCGCGGCGCGCGGCACGCCGCTGATTGGCCATATTGCTCAGCTCGATAAGATCACGCGCGAACTCCAGGACCTGGCCACGTCGCTGCGGATGGTGCCCATACGGCCGTTGTTTCAGAAGATGTCGCGCCTGGTTCGCGACTTGGCTCACAAGACAGGCAAGAGCGTAGACCTGATCACATCGGGCGAAGACACCGAATTGGACAAGAGTGTCATTGAGCACATTTCTGACCCGCTGGTGCACATGATCCGCAACGCCGTTGACCATGGAATCGAAGCGGCTGAAAAACGGCGCGAGGCCGGGAAAGCCGAAGCGGGCCGCGTGTGTTTGCGCGCATACCATAAGGGTGGCAGCATACACATTGAGATCGAAGATGACGGCTGCGGCCTGGATCGAGAAGCGATTCTGCGGCAAGCGCGCGCCCGGGGCCTGCTCCGCGAAGAGGACGCTCCCAGCGATCGGGATATCTACAATCTGATCTTCCTGCCGGGTTTTTCGACTTCAACGACTATTACCGACCTTTCGGGCCGAGGCGTGGGAATGGATGTGGTGAAGCGCAACGTCGAAGCGCTGCGCGGCCAGGTGGACATTCGCACTCGTCACGGCGCAGGCTCCGTCTTCACGATTCGGCTGCCGCTAACCATGGCGATTATTGACGGCATGGTTGTGCGGGTCGGCGTTGAACGTTATATTCTGCCCACGCTTTCCGTGGTGCGTTCCGTTCGGCCCGCGCCCGGGCAAGTCGCTACGGTGCTCAACCGCGGCGAACTGCTGCGACTGGGCGAGCAAGTGCTTCCGCTGTTCCGTCTCGACCGAATATTCGAGGTCGCTGGTGCAACGCAGAACGCCACCGAAGCGCTGGTATGTGTGGTGGAGGACGAAGGCAGCCAGATCGGATTACTCGTGGACGAGTTGATTGGCCAGCAGCAGGTCGTGATCAAGACCCTTGGGCCGGATATGCAAGGGTTGCCGGGGATCTCTGGCGGGGCCATCATGCCGGACGGGCAAGTCGGACTGATTCTGGACGTGGGCGGCCTGGTGCGTCTGGCACGTCAGTCGCCACCGGAGGGCAGCCCGGCAGACGCGACCTCCAGGGGTGCGGCGTAGCGCAATCCTCCCGGATTGCGTGATGTTCGGTTCTCCTTTTTCGCATAAGGGAGAGAGGTTAGGGGAAAGAGAGGCGCGCGATGGCTGAGAATTCCACTACGACCAACTCTGCGGGTGCCACTGCTTCCGGCAGCGGCACCGCCGCCTTGCCCAGCAGTGCAGCGCAGGCCGCAAAGCCGGGCAAATACCTGTCCTTCAAGCTGGCCGCGGAAGAGCATGGTCTGGAGATCCTGAAGGTTCAGGAGATCATTGGCCTGATGAAGATTACACGCGTGCCGACGGTCCCGCCGTTCGTTCGCGGGGTCATCAACCTGCGCGGCAAGGTCATCCCGGTCATCGACTTGCGCGTGAAGTTCGGGATGGAGGCGGCGAAGGACGATGCGCGCACCTGCGTGATCGTCGTGCAGATTGTGCAAGGCGAGCGGCGTGTCACGACTGGGATCATCGTAGATGAGGTCTCCGAGGTGCTCAATATCACCGCCGACCAGATCGAACCGGCGCCGCAATTCGGGACTTCTGTCTCCACGGACTTCATCCTGGGCATGGGCAAGGTCGCCGAGAAGGTCGTCATGCTGTTGGACATCGACAAAATTCTGCGTCCCGAACAAACGAAGGCATTAGCGGAACTAGTGCCGCAGACCGACGCATGATTCAGGTACGTGAACAACGAACACGGCAGAGAGAGGAACAAGCAATGCGCAAGACATGTCTGGCGATGGTCCTGGCGAGTCTGTTGTACGGCGTGGCGGTGGCTGAGGACATTCGCTTGCACGGAGCGGTCACAGCGGTGGATCTGATGGTCATGCCCAACAAAGAGGCCGTTGAGAAAGCAACGGGTCTGACCTTGGTGCCCGTCGGCAACTCCGGCGGCAAGGGGCTCATCGATCTGATCGAAGGCCGTTGTGATCTCGCGCTTACCGCCGGCGATCTGGCGTCGGCAGTGGACTCCGCCAAGAAGACCGGCAAGGACGTTGACGCCTCGAAGCTGCAGTTCACACCGGTGATGACGGACGAGGTGGTCTTCTTCGTCAACCCTGCCAATCCCGTCAAGAAGCTTACCATGGCGCAGATCAAGGGGGTTTTGACCGGGACGATCAAGAACTGGCAGTTGGTTGGCGGCAACGACGCTCCCATCGTGGTTTTTGCCGAAGTTGCCACCGGGGTGACCCGCGCCGCCATCAAGGCGTTGGTTTTGGACGGAGAGGAATACGCCTCCACCACCAAAGCGCAGCCCACTGTGAAGCAGGTACCCCAAGCCGTTGCTGAGTTCAAGAACGGGATTGGCGGGTTGTCGAAGAAGCTCGCGGAGGGCTATAAGGTACAGATCCTCGAATCGGACAAGAAAGTTGAGCGCCCGCTGGGCGTCATTACCGTGGGAGAGCCGTCCGCCAAAGCCAAGAGGGTCATCGATGCCCTCAAGGCTGAGGTGGCCAAAGTCAAATAGCTGCAACTGACAGTTGCACCCTGAGTGGAAAGCAGACTGATGATTAACAAGATTGCTCGTCGCATGATCGTTTGGAGTTTGGGTGCCGTGATTCCCGTGCTGGTTATAGCCGGGGTGATCATGACCTGGCGTTCCGGGGAGAAGCTTCGGGCGATCTACTTCGAAAACGTCAAGGGTGACGTCGCTCTGGTGCAGTCGCAGCTTGAGCGTGAGAAGATCAAGGTTACCAATTATCTGCGATTCCTGGCCAGCAATCCAAGTTTTGAGACAGCGGTGGACCAGGGCGCCAACTATGGCGACAAGGACGTGGGCTCGCGCATGCTCAAAGGGATCGCGGCCAACCTGGATGTCGATGCCATCGAGGTTTTTGACAAGAAAGGCAAGAGCGCCCTTCGCATCGGCAAAGGTGATTCGGCGGGGACCGTTGGCGCCGAAGTCGCCGAATCGCGCACCGAGTATGAGGTCAGTGACAAAGGTGTTCTCATCGCCGGCCACGCCCCTGTGAGAAACGACGAGGGCCTGCTCGGTTTCGTGCGCATGGAAGTGCGTCTGGATACGGCGTTTCTCCAGAAACTGGGCAAACAGGGCGGTGCGAACATCGATATTCTGTTCTTGCTCGGCAATGCCACCGTCGCGTCGAGTATCAATGCAAGAGTGAAAGTGGAACTGGACGCCGCGACACTGCGCCACAGCGCCCGCGATGACGCCAACACACTGGGCTTCTTTGAGACCAGCGAGGGAACTAAGTTCGCATCCTTCGTGCCGCTCAAGACGCAAGCCAACAATGACAAATCCAGCTCGATGGTGCTCGCTGAGGATGCCACGACCTACCAAGCCGAGATGCGGGCCAACACCTATGGCTGGATTTTGACACTGTCGGCGGCCACCCTGGTGATTCTGCTCGCGACGTTCTTCATGTCGCGCAGCATCGCCGTGCCGCTCGAACACGTCGCCACTCGCCTGGAAATCTGTGGCACGCAAGTCGCGAACGCGTCGGAACAGGTGGGCGGCAGCAGTCAGCAGATGGCGGCTGGCGCCAACGAACAGGCATCTTCTTTGGAAGAGACGTCGGCTTCACTTGAAGAAATGGCCGCGATGACCCGGCAGAACGCCGAAAACGGTGGACAGGCCAAGACGATGGCGCACGCGGCGCGCGCGTCGGCCGAGCGGGGCCAGGAATCGATGCGGCGCATGGCCGAGGCGGTCAACCTGATCAAGGCGTCTTCCGACCAGACCGCGAAGATCGTCAAGACCATCGACGAGATCGCGTTCCAGACGAACTTGCTGGCCCTCAACGCCGCCGTCGAGGCGGCTCGGGCCGGAGACGCCGGCAAGGGCTTCGCGGTCGTGGCCGAAGAGGTTCGCAACCTGGCCCGGCGCAGTGCGGAAGCGGCCAAGAACACGGCCGATCTAATCGAGCAAGCGCAGAAGAACTCCGAACGGGGCGTGGCGGCCTCGAACGAGGTCGGTGCTGTCCTAAAGCAACTCGTGGAGGCCTCCCAGAACGTAGCCCAGCTCATTGGCGAGGTCGCCGCGGCCAGCAACGAACAGGCTCAAGGCATTGACCAGGTCAACACAGCCGTGGCGCAGATGGACAAAGTGACGCAGTCCAATGCCGCCAGTGCCGAAGAGTCAGCGGCCGCCAGCGAGGAGCTTTCCGCACAGGCCGGCGAGCTGACTGAACTGGTTCGCGTTCTGCTCGACATCGTTCGCGGCGTGAACGCGCAGGCCGCCGGCCAACCTGCATTGCGCCCGCACGCGGTTCATGCGATCGGCGGCCCCAGAGCAGAGGCAATGCACGTCGCTCGCCACGAGACTCCGGCCCGAGCATCGATTGCACAGGGCAACGGCAACAACCGGATCAAGCATTCGAACGCCGGGACGCTGCCCAAACCGGCCGAGATGATCCCCTTGGACGACGAAGAGGCGAAGAAATTTTAGGAAAAGAGGGGATCTGGGACGCCGTACCCTGCGCCAGCCCTTGGCCGCGAGCGAACATGGAACAGAAGACTTTTGAGCAGTTCCGGCGCATCGTGTACGAGCATAGCGGCATTGCGCTGGGCGAGAACAAGCAGGCACTGGTCGCGGCGCGCATCGGCAAACGCATGCGCCAATTGGGCATCGGAACGCACGCGGATTACCTGAAGTACGTGACAGCGGACGGACAGCAGGACGAAGTGGTGCACCTGCTGGATGTGATTTCGACGAACGTCACGAGCTTCTTTCGCGAACCAGCGCATTTCGATTTCGTCCGCGCGGCAGTGTCGCGCTGGCTCGCTCAAGGCCAGCGGCGCTTCCGGTTCTGGTCAACGGCGTGCGCCACGGGCGAAGAACCATACTCCCTGGCCATGGTTCTCGCCGAGACGATGCGTGGCTATGAGGTGGACTGCAGGATTCTGGCGACGGACATCTCCACCGGCGCGCTGCGGAAGTGTCGCGCAGGAACCTACCCCGTGGAAAAGCTCGAGCACGTGCCCCAATCCGCCCTGCGGCACTGGTTCAAGCTCTCCCGCGAAGGAGAACAAACCGTCGCGACGGTCTCGCCGCTTCTGCAAAAGATGATCGTCTTCACACGGCTGAACCTTTCCCAGCCGCCTTTTCCCATGAAGGGGCCGTTCGACCTGGTCCTTTGCCGGAACGTCATGATCTACTTCAATAATGCCGGTCGCCGGCGGCTCCTCGACGAGATATACCGTACCGTTCGGACGGACGGTTACCTGCTCGTGGGGCACGCCGAAAGCCTGACCGGGTTGGTGAGTTCGTTCAAAGCCATTCGGCCGTCGATTTACACCAAGCGTTGACCGCAAGCTGGCGGGGGAATGGATGGACGCAGCCATTAACGGACCCGCCGGGCGATTGCCGTCCACCGTGCCTGTCGGAATCGGCGAACTGTACGTGTCGCGCGAGCCCGGCGATGTTCTGGCCGCCTACGCGCTGGGCTCCTGTGTCGCTGTGATTCTCTACGACCCCAACATCCGCGCTGGCGGCATGGCGCACATTCAACTGCCCGATCGCCGCGGCGCCCGGCCGCGCGGCAACGGAGAACCGGCCTGGGCTTACGCCGAGGACGGCGTGCCGGAACTGATCTCACGGTTGTATCTGTTGGGTGCCGTGCGGCAGCGCTTGCGCGTCTCCCTGGTCGGAGGCGCCCTGGTCGCAGATCCGAACAGGTACTTTCAGATCGGCCGCAAGAACGTATTGGCCGTCAAACGCATACTATGGGAACATGGGCTGATTCCCTCGCAACAGGTGGTGGGCGGCGAATCCTGGCGGACGGTCCGGCTGCACGTTGGCAGCGGCCGCATCACGGTCGTGTCTCCGACTGGGCACGAGGAGCTAATCGCATGAGCATCGAGGTGTTGATCGTTGACGACTCGGCCACAGCGCGCCGTGTCATCCAGCGAATCATCCAGCTAACCGAGCCGGACGCGGGCGAATGCTACGAGGCCGGCAACGGCCAGCAGGCGCTGGAAATTCTTAACACCCACTGGATCGATTGCGTCTTCACGGATCTGTACATGCCAGAAATGGATGGGCGCGAGCTGTTGCGCCGCATGCGGGAGAACGAACTTTGGCGCAACATTCCGGTTGCCGTGCTGACCAGCGACCGCAACGAGGAAACCACGGCCGAACTGCTGCAACTCGGCGCCACGTGCCTCAGCCATAAACCGCTTACGCCGGAATTGGTGCGCGAGCTATTCGAGAGGCTTAAGGAGAAAATGCCATGAAGCCGGAACAGGCTGCGTTGCACGCGGCGCTCGAAGACATTTTTCGGAGCTTCGCGTATCTCGAGCTGCAGGCGCGGGACGAGGAGGCAGATCGTTCCATCGAGTTCCACGTCTGTGCGGAAGTCAGTTTGGGCGAACCGGAAGAAGGCGCGGTCGCGGTGTTCCTGACGGCAGAAGCCGCGGCGATGGTGTCCGATCACTTCATTGGCGGGCAATCCACGGATTCAGATCAGGACGACGTGGTCCGCGAACTGGCGAACGTAATTGCCGGCAGCGTGTGTTCGCTGGTGCCTCAGGCGCCCCGGCGGAAACTGGGCATCCCTCGGCTGGTCCCGAAAGATCAAGTCCAAAGCCAATGGGAGCGAAGTTTGCGGCCGCAGCGTCTGGTGCTGGCTGACGAAGAGAAAGTGTATGCCGGTGTCGTACTGAACAGCCGCGAAGGGCGGGCAGGGGCAAGCTGATGAAGCCAGAAGTCACGCGCGTTCTTATCGTCGATGACTCCGCGGTTGTCCGCACGATCCTCAGTGCGGAGCTTTCGCGCGATCCGCAGATCGAAGTCGTCGGCATGGCCCCCGATCCTTATGTCGCACGGGACATGATCGTGATGTTGAAGCCAGACGTGATCACGCTCGACATCGAAATGCCGCGCATGGATGGCATCACCTTCCTTCGAAAACTCATGCACTATCACCCGATGCCGGTGGTGGTGGTTTCATCGCTGACCCCAGCCGGCGGAGAACTGGCGCTGGAAGCGCTGGAGGCGGGCGCGGTCGAAGTCGTGTGCAAACCCGGCGCAGCCTACACGGTCGGCGATCTCTCATTGACTCTGGGCGAGAAGATCAAAGCCGTTCGGCACGCGAATCTCCGCCCCAAGCTCCGTGGTGCCGGCGTCCCTGCCGGCGCGGAGGCCGGCACCACCCAGCGGCTTTCGCTGGCGCGGACGACGAACAAGGTCGTGGCGATCGGCGCCTCGACGGGTGGAACGCAGGCTCTGCAGCGGGTTCTAGCCGCCATGCCCGAAGACGCGCCGGGCACGGTCATCGTGCAACACATGCCGGCGCAGTTCACGCGCTCCTTCGCGGTGCGGCTCAATGAACTGTGCGACGTCGAGGTCAGGGAGGCTGTAGACGGCGATACGGTCGTACCGGGCAAGGTGCTGATCGCCCCCGGAAACTACCACATGCTTCTGCGTCGCAGCGGCGCAAACTACTATGTGGAAGTGAAGAGCGGCCCCATGATTGGCCGCCACAGGCCATCGGTGGACGTGTTGTTCAAGTCCGTGGCGCGATACGCCGGACGGAACGCGGTGGGAGTGATTCTGACGGGGATGGGCAGCGACGGGGCTGAAGGGCTGCTGGAGATGCGCAACGCCGGTGCATACACGATTGCCCAGGACGAAGCGTCGTGCGTTGTCTTTGGCATGCCGAGGGCCGCGATTGAGCTCGACGCTGCGTGCACGGTGTTGCCGCTCGAAAGCATCGCGGCCGAGACTGTCCATTCAGCCCAGCAACTTTCGTGAGGCTCCAGAGGCCGACACTACCCTGCTGACGCGGGTGGTGTTGGCGTTCTTGCCGGCGCGGAGGCCGACGCTACCCCGAGGATTTGGGCCAGACGCTGCTTGGCCAAGTGCGTGAACATGGCCCGCTCATGCAGGGGCTCCAAACAGAAGCGGAAGTGGTCGCAGGCCAACTGGGGCTGCCCCGTCAGCCGATGAATTTCGCCGATCAGGAAGCTGGCCTCGGCGAACTTGGTGGTGTTGCGCGCGATGAGGGCGGATGGGAGCAACGAGGCGGGCTGGCGCACGGCCCAATGATGCGCGGCGCGGCCCCAGAGCGAATCGGTTTCGGCGGCCTTGCGCAGGGACGTTGTCGCATTGGTGGCCTTGCCCCGATACCAGTACGCCAGCGCCTCCAGAATCCGGAAGTAGCCCAGTTGCGCAGGCCGGAGCTGTTGCAGCCGCGATAAGGTCTCGTGCAGTTGGAGCATCGCCTGCTGGTGCTGGCCGGCCAACAGGCTCAACAGGATTTGCCACTGCCTGGCCCACAGCCCGTCGGGGCTGCCGATTCCCGCCAGACTCACGGCGTCCTTGAGGCGGTCTTGGGCGCGTTCAGAATCGCCGGCGGCGACGTCGATTTCCGCACGCAGGACGTGCAGGGCCGCGGCGGCCGGATCGGGGCCGAGGAATTTGATCAGCGAGTCGAGAGCGGGGGTCACCACGGGGAGCGCGGATTCATCCAGGCCGATTTTCGCATAGGCAAACAGAGCTTCCTGAGCCACGAAAACGTTGCCGGCGTAAGCCTCCAGGAGGCGCGCGGCCTCGCGCCGCGTCTCGACGGAGGAGCGGTGTTCCTGCAACAGATCGAGCAGTTCGCAAGCCACGCGCCCCGATTCTTCGGGCGCGGCGCGGATGTCGCCGAGCAGTTCGCCGTAACGCGCGATCTTCTCGGCGTGGCGCTCGTTCGGCAGATGTTCGATCATGTTCAGCAGGCCGAACCAAAGCTCGCTCCGCACGTCCTGTTCCTGGTGGCGGCGGTAGCCGTTCTTTAGCGCCTCCCAAGCCCAGTCGATGTTGCCGTCGAGCATGCCCAGTTCGGCAAACCCCAAGGCGCAACAGTGGTCGTACATTGTATTTTCGAGGCGCGTGAACTCTTGGAACGCGTCGTCACTGTCCTTCATCAAAGTCGAGCACAACCCGGCTTTGTAGCGTGCGCCCAGGCCTTCTTCGCGGTCGGGATGGCTCCCCGCCAGACGCCGGTAGAACTCCCGTGCTTCCGCATACTTGCCATCGCGGAACAGGCGATCGGGCAATGCCATGAAGGACAGGCGCAGTGGCGCGCCGCGTGACTGCATCGAGAACTTCTGCAAGCCGACAAAGCCCTGTGGAACCGCGATTTCGAGGGCCCCGCCCGTCTGCGGGAATACCTCGTGGTATTCGATATACTTGCGGTTGCCCAGCCACATGCGCAGGGCTTCCTGTTCCAGCTCGAATTTCACCGTATACCATCGGCCGGACTGCAGCCGCAAATCCAGGCGGCGTTGCACGCGCTTGTCGCGGCGCAGCAGTTCGATAAAGGGGCGCTCTCCCACGCCCAAGCGAAGGCAATAACGCGGATCGGCGGCCTGTTCAGCCTCGACTTCATACAGCCGCAGTTCGACGCTCCACTGTCCGTTTTCGCCCTGTGCCCAGAACTCGAACTGCCCGCGAAAATCTCCCAATGGCCGTGAGGTACAGTGCATGCGCGTGCCCCGGGTGATGAGCAGGCCTTCGGCGCTGGACGTCACGTTTCCAGCCAGCACCTGCCACGGCTCCAGGTTTGGGGGCGGGACTGCGGCGGCGGCTGGCGGAGCGGCCGGCACCAGTTGGCGCCAGGCGCTGCGGCCCTCCAGGTACAAGGTCAGCTCTTCGACCAGCTCGCCGGCATTCTGGTAACGATCTTCGGGTTTGAAGGAAAGCGCGCGACCGATCATCTCGCACAAGACCTTGGGCAGGCGGGCCGCCTCGGGGCGCGACTGCAGCGGGATGACCTTGCCGGTGATGGTGTTGAGAATCCGTTCTTCACTGGTCTCACCGGGCACCGGAAGGGCGTGCATGAGCAACTCATAGAGTGTGGCTCCCAGCGAGTAAACGTCGCTGGCTGGGGTGACCGAGCGGCCTTCTCCCTGTTCGGGAGACAGGTATCCCGGGGTGCCCAGGATCTGCGCCGCATCGGTGATCTTCTGCTTGCTCCGGTCAACGGGGCGGATGGCCTGCAAGCGCCGCAGATACGTGGTTTGGCTGGTTCTCTGCCGTTCCTGGGACAGGAAGATCTGCTTGGCCACGTCATGGCGCTGGCGGAGTTCGGCGAGTTTGGACGCTTCTTCGCCCAGCTCCGCATCGACGGCCGTCTTGCTGGCGTCAACGTCCTTGGCCAGGCCCCAATCGAGCACGAGGACTTCACCGAAGTCCGCGGCGATGATGTTGGCTGGCTTGAGGTCGCGATGGACGACATTGTGCCGGTGCGCGAAGGCCACCGCTTCGCAGGCACGCAGGAACATCGTGAGCAGACGCATCAACGTGTATTGTTCCGTCGCGCGTGGATCGTACTCTTGAATGGCGCGCTCGATATTCGCGAGCGTCCTGCCTTTGACGTAGCGCATGGTATAGTAATAACCAAAGCGCTCATCGAAGCCCACTTTGTAGATGGGAACGATGCCGGCGTGGCCGAGCTTGCCGGTCAGCACGGCTTCGGAGAGAAAACGCGCGGTGTGTTTGGCACGATGGGATTCGGTGGGGCTGGGCAACAACAGCTTCAAGGCCACTTCTCGATCCATCAGCGCATCGTACGCGAGGTAGACGGCGCCCATACCGCCGGCGCCCAACTGGGAGAGAATAGGGTGGCCGTCGATCGCCAGCGGTAAGCCTTCTCCAGTGATGGCCAGCCGTGAACTGGAGCTGCTTGAGGGGCGATTGCCGGGCGCTTCGATCAACGTCATCTGGTTCCGCCCACTGCTGGACAAGCCAGGAGTGGCAGACAAGGCACTGCCGCACTTGGGGCACGCGGCCGGGACGGGCGGGCCCGCTTTCACCTCATACTGGCATTTGTGACAAATAATGTTGTCCGGCATCTTCGGTGCTCCCAAGCCGGCCTAACTCAGGCCGGGTCCGGCACAGCGTTCTCAACAACCGATCAGGGCTTGGGGGCCTCAGCCGGCGCTGCTTGCGGAGCCTGCGACACGAGTGTTGCGTCCACTGCAGCCTTGAGGCTATCGAGCCGAAACGGCTTTCGGATCGTCGCGACGACGCCCAGTTCCATGGCGCGCGCGGTTTGTTCCGGGCCAGTATCCGAGGAGATGACGACGGCGGGCAGATGCGCCAGAGCGGGACGCCGGCGCATCTCCGCAAGGAAGGCCAAGCCATCCATGTGCGGCATGTGCAGGTCGAGGAGCACCAGATCGACTTTCTCGCTCTCCAGCTTGGTCAGAGCTTCCAGACCGTCGCCAGCCTCCACCACGTCCACTATCTGCAACTGTTTGAGCAGTCCCTTGAGCATCATGCGGATGGTCGTCGAATCGTCTACCAGCAGAACTTTCATCGTTGTTTCTCCAGCCTTCGCGAAGCATTTAGAGCGCCATGCAGATCTGCAAGGCAAAATCGCCTAATTCCGAGGTGAACGCGACCACCAGGCACGGTGCGCCGGGTTTGTGCCGAATCTCGTGGTTCGCCCCGGAAATGATGGTCGGCGTGGAAAGGGTGAAGTGATACGGGGTGTTAGCCAGCGGTCCGCGCGCCTGGCCCGCCACAATGTTGGCCACTTCCCCGATGCAATCCCGAACGACACCTTCTTCGGCGTTGCCATCGAAGTCCGCCAGGATGCGCTTCACCAGGCGCGTTGCCGTTGCATCGGGAAAGCTAAGCACCAGCGAGCCCTCGGACTGTCCCACCAATCCCAGGACCGCCGAGATGTCGCCGAACATGCGATAGCCCCGTTTCTGATAAACTGAACTGACCTCGACGTCGAGGCCGGCCATCTCCTTAATCGTTGTTTTTGTCGCCGAAGTAAACGGGCCCAGGAACGTCTGCCGAATCTCGTCCAAAACCGGCTGCATATCGCAGCGCGTCCGCACCTCGGCCGCAATCTGCTCCACATTGCAGTCGGACTCGCATACCGCGGCAGCCCCTGCGGCCAGAAGCCGCGCCGCCGATTCGGCCCCCTCAGAGGCGCGCACGACGATGAGATGCACGCTCTGGTAACGCGTTCCTTCGCGGACCTTGGAGGCGTACTCCGCCGCCCGGCTGTGGGATCCCTCGAAAAGCACCAAGACCGCCCCGCCTGCGCCAAACACCGGGACGGCGCCATCTTCCAGAATCGTGAGCTGGACGGTGCTGCCGGAGGCGCGTAGTAGACGCTCGAGATCGCGAACCCGCTGATCGTCTCTCGGCCCTATGACAAAGACGTCCAAAGCAACACCTCCCTCGTCTGCACTGCATCGGCCGAGTCGGCGTAATAACCTGGGTCAGGGCTCAAACAATCGCATTCTCGCTCACGGGAGCAGCCAGCCCTGTTGTAAAGTTCCGACGGTGGCGCGTCCTTCAATCCTACACCGCTTTTTTGCGGAGCGCGCAGTTCAGCTTCTGGAAACCGTCCTGCAGAAATTCGCGTTTAGAATATACCGGCCGTGCATACCAGTCTAGCCGAAGCCGAGAGCCAGGATGGGATTACGTTGAGCCATGAGCGCGACTGCTTACACCGCCTTACCCGTCGATCGCCCAGCGCTTGGTTGGCCCGTCCGCTGATACTTTGGGAATCCGTTGCGGCTCTGTAATAGCTGCCATATCTGGCGGAATATCCCGCTCTGCGACAGGCAGAGTTGATGCGAAAAATGCTTGGCTCGATTGGATTCCGGTGTACTCATATTTAACGTTAAATATGCCACGGAGGCAACGAATGAAACTTTGCGCGCTGACACTGCTGGCCGCGCTTCAGTTTACAGCATGCGCGACCGAAGGTGCCTTCGCGCTCGATCTGTCCGGCGCGGCCAACATGGGCTTTCGCGATGAAGTCGCCGGCGACGGCGCTGGCGGCTGGACGGACCAGGGCGGCAACGATTTCCGCAACATGCCGCTGGGCGATCAGACGCTGTGCGGCGTGCCGTTTCGTATCATCGATCCGGCGAAGAACGGCGGCAAGAGCTGCCTGGTGTTGCGCGGGCACGAACTGAAGTTTCTGCCTGAAAGCGCCAAGGTTGTTGTGGGCCGCAAAGGCGCGGCGCTCGTTTTTCTGCACGCGCTGGGTTGGGGCGACGAGAAGCCTGTCGCCAACTACGTCATCAACTATGCCGATCGAAAGAACGAGACGATCGCGATCCGACAGGGCAAGGAAATCCTGGGTTGGTGGGGCGCGCAGGAAAGCGAGCAGGTCAAGATCGCCGTGCAATCGTCGAACCTGGCCTCGCGGAACGTCTGCGTCCACGCGTGGGCGTGGGCCAATCCGCGGCCCGATGTTGCCATCGAAAGCATTGAGTTTAAGTCAACTGGCAGCCAGGGCGTGCCGATCATCGTTGCGGCGACGCTGCTCGATAAGGTGCCGACACTCACGTCCGCGCGGCCGGCGCGGAAAGTCCCGCCGGACGGTTTTATCTTGCTGGAAGCCGAAAACTTCGCGAACTTCAACGTGCCGCCATCGGTCGAAGAGAAAGGCGCCGACGGCAAGCCGACAGGGAAGAAGATCTATGGCGGATGGGCCGATCCGCGATTCGGCGGCGGCAAGCTTTTTCAAATCCAGCCTCCTGCCGGTCCGCAGCTTGGCGGAGAACAGCCGCAGTACATGAAGGACCGCGCGCTGAAAGTTACGTATGAGTTTCTGGCGGACAAGGCGGACCGGTACGTCCTGTGGGCGCGCATAGGTCCGGCGAACGTGTACTCCCCGTTCCGAGTGCGCGTGGACGAAGGCGAGTGGAGTCAGATCACGCGCAAAGATCCGTTCCTTGACATGTGGGATATGGCTTTCTGGTTCACGCTGGGCTGGGTGCGGCTGGGGGAACGGCAACTCGAACCCGGCAAGCATGTTCTTCACATCGAAGTCCCCAAGCCGGAAACAAAAGAACAGGCGGCCGACAAATCGATGGACGCGACGCTCGACGAACTTACCGGCAAGGTCGAGCCCGTTCCCACCAAAGGCAAAGCTCCCAAGAGCGAAGGTCCGGGTTGGGGAGTTTCCGCCGACTGTTTCGTCGTCACGCGCGTGCCGTTTCATCCGTGCGGAACGCTGCAGGCCGGCGAAGAGATCAATCGTTTCGCGTGGCTCGATGCTCCCGCGCGCGACGCCATTCATTATCTCGGCGATGAGAAAATTGCCGATGACGGATCGCGTCAACGATTCTCGCTCAACGGCCTGTGGGAACTCGCGCGCGACCAGGAGCCGATCCCATCGCCCGTGCAGAACGATGAAGTGAAGTTGCGCGGGCCGCTTACCGAACTGCCGGACCTGAACACATTGGCGTGGATGGGCGTCAACGTACCGCACGTAGAGGAGCGGCCGGAAACAGTCGCGCTGCACCGGCGCTGGTATCGCAAACGCGTCACGTTGCCCAGCGACCTCAAGGGCAAGCGCCTGGTCATCGGCTTCGGCGAAGTGAATTACACGGCGTCCGTTTTCGTGAACGGGAAACTTTGCGGCACGCATGTCGGCGGATACGTTCCGTTCACGCTGGACATGACGGACGCGGCCAAGCTCGGCGAGGTCAACGAGATCGTCGTCGGCGTCAAAGGCATCGCGTACTATCGCAAGGAGTACCGGCCCGAAGTGCCGTGGGGCTTCGATGTTGCGTTCTGGCGCGCCATGCTTGTCCCCGGCCGCACGGGGTGGGATAGGAAACAGAGCGATGGCGTCTTCGGTTCGGCGTGGCTGGAGACACAAGCGCCGGTGGCCGCTCACGATCTGTTTGTGCGCTCCAAGTTTGCACAGAAACAAATCACTTGTTCGGCGGAAATCGACAACCGCGGCGGGGCGGCTTTTTCCGGCACATTGCGCTTCAGCGTGCTGTATCAGAACCGCGACCGTAAGGGAACGGCGGCGGCCGACGCGCCCGTTGCCATCGGCGAGACACCGTTGCAGCTCGACGCCGGCAAGAACACCGAACTGTCCGTCACAGGCTCGGCTGAAAAGCTGACGCCGTGGTGGCCCGACAACGCCACATTGTACACGATTCGCGCCGAAGTTCTGAGTGCGGAGGGCAAGGTGCTCGACGTCGCCGAAGACACCTTTGGCTACCGCGAGATCGAGCTTCGCGCAAAGTCGTTCTTTATCAATGGCAAGCGCTGCAACTTCCGCTATGTGCTCGCCGGCGGCAAAGAGTCACTGGAGGAGTCGCTGGCGCAATGGCGCGCGTACAACTGCAACATTATGCGCCTGCCTGACGGCGGCTTTAACGGCTACTTCGCCCAGGATCAGAGCGCGATGCTGCGCTGGGCGGATGAACTGGGCATCAGCGTCCGCTTTTGCTCGCAGATCAACGGCATGTCCATTGACGTGGCTACGGACGACGAGCGCTTCTGGAAGTATTCGACCGATTACTTCAAGCAGTTCGTCAAAGCCTTCCGCAATCATCCGTCAATCATCGTTTGGGTCGCGGAGAACGAGCTCGACCTGATTTCGAATATGGGCAACGACAAGCCGTTCAAGAAGCGCGAATGGGAAATGCTGAAGATCGCGCATGAGATCGACCCCAGCCGCCCCGTGATGGGCGACGGCGCCGGCGATCTCTTGGGCGAGTGCGAAATCTGCAACTGGCACTACTGCGAAGTCGGACCCATCGTCGATCCCAACGACAAGCAGACAATGGCGCAGCGCGGCAAGGAAGGCGTCGGCGCCGTCTATCCGGACAACGCGTTCACGTTTGCGCGCCTGTCGCCGCAATGCGAGTCGCGCAACTGGGACCGCAAACGCCCGCTGTTTGTCGGCGAGTCGTACTTCTACAGCGGGCCGGTGAAGTGGCAATGCTGGGTCGGGGGCGATGAGGCGCTCTCGGGCCGCTTCGCGGCCAACGAGGCCAGCGTGCGGTTCGCCAGCATGCTCGCCCGCGGTTACCGCTGGCAGGACGTCGCCGGGTTCAACTTGCTCGTGGGCGCTGGTTCGCTTCCAGGCGTCAGCATCCGCAACTCGTTTGCGCCGGTCGCTGTGTTTTCGCGGGACTATGACGGAAATCAGTTCGCTGCGGGCTCGTTTGCGCGGCGTCTGAAGATCTTCAACGACACCTTTGACGAGAGCCCGATTGCGCTGGAGTGGGACTTTACGGTGGACGGCAAAGCCGTCGATTCGGGCCGCAGCGAGCGCAAACTCGCTGCCGGACTGAACGAGGAAGTTGCGATCCAGATCAAAACGCCGCCGCAGCCCGTTCGGATCGTACGTCGCGTTCCACTGCCCGATCAGCCAACCCGGTCCCTCGTGGTGCCGATTCAGCCGCACCTCCGACACGAACCGCCCGAACTGATACTGCCAGTTGACATCGATCCCGTTCGAATACTCCGCCGCCACCGGCAGCCCCGCGGCCGTGCGCTGCGTATAGGTCAGCGAATTCGTCCCGTCCGTGACGCTGGCCAGGTACGCGCTGCTA
>DASXUX010000068.1:0-22964 GCA_036504595.1 Planctomycetota bacterium
CCGCCCGAACTGATACTGCCAGTTGACATCGATCCCGTTCGAATACTCCGCCGCCACCGGCAGCCCCGCGGCCGTGCGCTGCGTATAGGTCAGCGAATTCGTCCCGTCCGTGACGCTGGCCAGGTACGCGCTGCTATCATAGGCATAATCCAGCGTCGTCCCCAGGTAACTCTTGCGCGTCACATGGCCCAGCGGATGGTTGTACGCGTACGTCACCCCCGCGCCGGCGCCGCCGCTGACGCTCGTCACGCGCCCCGCGTCGTCCAAACTCCAGCTCAAGTTCCCGTCGCTGACCGCCGTGTTCCCATCATACGCAAAGCTCGCCAGCGCCGTCCGGCACGGCTGCCCCGTTGCTGGAGTCGGATTGACGAGGTACAGTTGCCGCCGCCGCCCGTTGCTATGATTCTCGTACTGAAAGACCTGCCCCTTTTCGTCGCTGGCGCCAATAAGGAACCCCGCCGCATCATAGGCTTTCTTCGGGCAAACACCAGACTGCAGTCCCGGATACTGCGTCTCCACCAGCCGATGCGCCGAATCGTAGACGAACCACGTCCAGTTCCCCAGCGCGTCACAGATACCGTTCAAGTTGCCCGCATTGTAGGAGTATTGCGTCGTCCCCTCGCCCTTGCTGGTCTTCTCCGCGAGGCGCCCCCGGCTGTCGTACTTGAACTTGGTCACGCGCAGATCCGGATACGTGATCTCCCCGATCTGCCCATTCGCGTCATACTTGTAGAACGTCACCTGCGGCCCCGGCATGCACGTCGTCTGCTTCAACCGCCCCGCGCCATCATAGTAATAGTAGTTTGTCCGGTTGTCCGGATCGGTCACCGATGCCAGCAATCCGGACGTATAATACTCATACTTCGTCCGGTGCTGCCCCGGATCGCTTTTTTCAACCAGCCGGTTCCTATCATCGTACTTATAGGTATACCGCACCGCCTCCGGCTGCCCGTCTCCAGGCGGCAAGGGGTCGCCAATCGCGTCGAGTCGCATCGCGTAGGTCGCCGCGACGATGTTCCCGTCCTCGTCACGCTCAAAAGACACTCCTTTGCCGTCGGGGAAGCGCAGCGCCTTCAGGAACCCCGTCACCGCCGCATAGATGTACTCCGTCGCCTTCCCCCGATCGTCGATCGTCCGCGCGATCGCCCCCGACTGGTAATACTCCGTCTGCGGCCCCAGCCCGTCCTGGTCCTGCGCCGCAGTCAAATGTCCGGCCGCATCATAGGTGTTCGTGCTGACGTGCCCGTTCCCGTCGGTCGCCGACAGCACTTCCCCCGTGTTTCGGTACGTGACACCCGTGTGAAGCGTCTGTTCCTGCGGCAAAGTGTCCGTGTGAAATTCGTCAACCGGATACGGCCCGAAGAACGACGGACTCTTGATCGTCACTTCCGACCGCAGCGTCCGCCAGTACGCATCGACGCGCGAGAACGCCGCCTGCGCCGCCGTCTCCAGATCCCTGGCTCCCGTCGGCACCGTTGCGCGCGCCGCGTCCTCGAACAAGTATTCCGCCACCCCGTTCCCGCCCACGCTCACCCGCTGCACGCGCCCACGCGCATCCTTCGGAGCGTGGACATCGATCGGTCCGGGCAAGGTGACGTGCGAAACGTCGCCTGCGGGATCACGCTCGTATTTCGTCATCAGGTTCAGTTCCGGCACGCCGCTCTGCCGCGGCAGCCCATATTGCGCATAGTCCGTCGTGTTCGACGCCAGGCCAAGCACGGCAGTCGTGCTGTGCGAACCGTTGCCGTCATAGCTGAAGTCGGTGCTCGTCCCCGCGCTCGGTATCTCCACACGTTTGAGCCGTCCGGACGCCAGCCGGAGGTATCGCGTGACGATGCCCCTTGGATCCGTATGTTCGATCGTGCGCCCACCCGAAAGATACTGGATGGTCTCCACGCGCGGTTTGGCAATGTCGTCGGTTGGCAGCACCCGCCGGATCTCGCGTCCGAGCAGATCGTAGGTGTGCTCAGTCGTCCGGATGCACCCTTGCTGCGAGATCGCCGGCAAATCCGTGTACCGCGGTAACCCGAGATTATTGAACTCGCGATAGTACGTCGTTGCCCCCGACTTGTCGGTGAAAGAGGTCACCCGGCCCATCACGTCGATTCTGCGCGAGACGACGCCGCCATTGGCGTCTAACTGCGCAACCCATTGCCCGCCGGGTTCGTACAACGTCGCGGTGGCGCCGCCGTCCGCGATGCCCTGCTGCTTCTCCGCATCAGTGACCAGCGGGCCTTCGGTCAACAGCAGCCTTCCGGCCATATCGAAGTGGCGCCGGATCACGCGCTTGTCGGAAAGTGTGATCTCACGCACCTGCCCGTACGCATCGGTCGTGTAACGCGATATCGAAAGCGTGTTGCCGCCCGTCTCGGTAATGCGCTCCGGGCGCCCCAGATCATCGTACTTGATCGCTTTGGCATAGCCCGACCGCGGGCCAACAATGCGCGTCGGCAGCCCGTAGTCGTCCCACTGCGTGACCCTCCCGTTGCCAAATGTATCGGCGATCCCCGCCAGGAACCCATTGCTGTGGCTGTAGTTCACCTCCTTGTTGTTGCCATCGATCTGCTTTGTGTACACGGCATAGTTCTGCAAGTAGTTGGGCCCGATTTCCGAATAGCGCGGATTCTTGATGGGATCGGGAATCGCACTGAACTTGTGCCCATCCGGATCCGTGACTCCCTTCTGCAAACCCGTCTCGCTGTCGTATTCCAACGGCCAGTTTCCGCCCAGAAGGTCCGTTTGGCTGGCGACCTGCCCGAACTTCGATGCCTGCTGGCTGAGATTGTAGAAGTTCCCCGCTCCATCGCCGAAACGCAGCGCTCTCCAGACGTTCAGCTCCGCATCGTAGCTATACGCATCCTCTCGTGAGGGCTCGCCCATCCCGCTGAAGTGATTGACCGTCGCGCTGCCGCCAGAGAAGTTGTAGGCAAATGACATCCGCCGCGAATCGATCGCGGAAAAGACGGAGTTCACGATGCCCTTATCGTCCGATGTGACGAGATATTGGTTGCCTCTAACGTCGGTGAAACGATTGATACGCTGCTTGTCATCCAGCCCGTAGACATGGCGTCCCATCGGCCCATCAACGCCGTCCTTGTCCACGGTCGTCTTCCTGCCGGCAACGTCCGTGACAATCAGCTTCATATTTCCATCGGGGTCGATACTGCTGTCAAAGCGCACGCAAAGGCCGCGATTGTCCACGACGGCTTTCAACCGCCCGCGCGTGCCGCCGTACTCTTCATACTCCAGCCTGGCCCAGTTGTCCTTGCCGTCGCGGATCTCGCTGAGCTTTCCGGTGGCCTGCTCGAACACGTATTGCAGGCCTTTTCCGGCCTGCTTGAGGACGTAGTACTTGCGGGGGGCTCCAAAAACGGCCCGCGTCACGGTGGTCAGTTCCGAGAAGTGCCCCTTCCGCGCTTCCGGCCGCCAGACTATTTCCGATTCCGTGTCGGCGGCGTAGGCCTCATCCCCCATGTTTCCGGGCGGCAGATCGCCATCCGGGTGGAAGAAGACACGCGTGCCGTCGCCTTCCACCAGCACGATCGTGTGATCGCCGCGAATGACCCGCATTTCCAGGTTGTGCCGCATGTGCGGCGGCATTTCTCCCAGCGGCACGGCCACAAACGGCCGCTCCAGCAAGCCCCTCGGAAACCGCTCGTCCAGTTCAAGAGCAAAGTGGTCCCGGCTGTTGTAGTAAACGTAAATGTCCGGAATGATGCGCGACGCGCTGCGCGCCACCGGCCAGGCTGCCGTCAGCGCGCCTGAAGAAAGCTGCGCCGCCGCCGGCCCGGCAATCCCGACGCTCGGCTCCCCCTCCTTGATTCCCTCATTCTTATCGTCAACGGCCCACAGGCGGATTCGAGCCGTGTACATCTGGCACGACAACTCGATGAACCGGCTGTCGGTGCGCGGATAGAACGGCGGAATGCTTGTTCCATCTTGATTAAGGCGTAAGTTGCCTCTCTCATCGCAGTAGTGCATGCCCGGATCGAGCCACGTTGAATTCGAACCGTACAGCCGCGGCGACGTCGCCGGTTCCGGCAGGCATTCCAGGTACACCCGGCCGGCGAGTTTCGCGAAGTCCTTGCGGGCCTTCGTTCCCTCATCTTCGTCCTCACCCGGCTGCTTGTTCTGATCCGCGAAATTCCAGGTCTTGTATGGCAGCACGCTCCCGTCATCCGCCACCGTCTGCAGGAGGTCCTCCGGCCTCATTTCCGGCGTGCGCCATAGCCGCACATTGCGGCTCCACCACAGCGTCACGATGGGAATGGCTCCGTTCCACTTGCTGCCCCAGCAATATTCGCGCGGAGCTCCCACTGCCTCTGGATTCTGCAGTTCCGTGTCGAACGTGACAAGCTGCAGAGTGGGGCAGAGCGCATCGTTGGTGTGGGTGATCGCGCCGTGCGCGAGTTGACGCTCGCTGTCCTCGTTGTCCGTTGTTCCATCCCCGTCTTCATCCACTTTGAACGTCGGATCGTAAACGCGGATCTTCCGATCCACGTTACCCGGTTTCGATGGGTCTCCGCCCTTCATTCTGTGCACGTATACGCCCGGCTCTTCGTAATAAAGCGCATGGATGCCGTCCGCCTCCTGTACAAAGAACCGGCTTTTTACGGGCAGGAAAAGAGGCATGTCGGCCCCGCGGAGCGTTACCGTGCCCTGGAGCGGTGTCGCGTTGCCCGCGCCGTCAGTCAGGTTCATCGAAAAGGGAGTTGAATACGACGGCAACGGCGTCTCATCGCCTGTGGCAGGAATCTCCGGGAGCGGCATGATCGCGCCCCAGCCATCGTAGACTCCGCCATTGTTCACACATCCCGAATCGCTCAGCCGGCGCTCCGCCGGAACCAGGTCGATGTCCCGCGGATAGATTGACGTTATGATCGTCTGGCCCGGCACCGGCGCTCCGCTCCCCTGCCAGAACTCCACCTTCGTCAACCCGCTTCCGCGCGGCCAAAAGGTGTTCTCGGGGTCGTAGTCGTCTGGGAATTCCTCGAAAAGACCGGGGACGCTTTGCATCGACGCAAAGACCGGATTGCTCGCCCCGGACCGCGCGATCACGGCGCTCCGCACGTCCAGTTCCAAGTCGCCGCCCGGCTCGGCCCCCAGCGGTTGCATGTCCACATACAACGAGCGCGGATGGAATACTGCCGTCCGTCCTCGCGCGTCGGTCGCGGAGACTGAAATGTCTTCGTAAAAGCGCTCGCTCATGTCCGGCAACACGAATTCGAAGTTGCGTTTCGAGATCCTCTTTGTCTGGCGCTCGAGATACTGATTTTTGTCCCAAATGCGGACCAAAAACGGCGGCGACGAGCCCACTACTGTGCCGCGCACCCGCACCTGGCCCGTATTGTTGCCTGGTACCCAGCCCCTAAAGAATCCCCAGAAAGACCCGGTTATGCTCGGCCGACTCACGCCCGTGATGTCTTCGGGCGCAAAGTCCCAATACAGCGTCAGCGTGTCTTCGGTATCCGGCGTCGTCGTTCCACCCTGTATTCCGGGTGAGGCGATCAGGACGGCGGCCGCGGCCGGGAGCGGCTGCGCAACCGGCGGCTGATTCGGTCCAGCCGCAAAAGTGGCCGAACCACTTAGCGCTGTTCCACTGACAAAACCGTCAACATCCTTGAAGGAGATCGAATAGGAGACTTGGTCTGCGTCCGTCTTTGACAAGACGACTTTCCACTGCATCGTAGTTCGGTCAAGCTCCGCGGACACCACCTGCGCGCCAGTGACCGACACCTCGAGATCCACCAGATTCTTGGGATCGGTCGGCACGAAGCCAATGATCGTGATGTACTGCGTGCCGGTCGCGACCGCGGAAGCGGCCGGCTGAGGCGGTAGCGGCCGCGCCAGCGTGAAGTAGCTGTCTTCAATCGTCCAGTTGCCAGCCCCATCGTACGCTTCCACCGAAAGCTGGTGCGCGCCGTTGTAAATGCCACTCAATTGAACGTCCGCTGTAAGCACAGTGCCGGTGTCGTTTACCGTAACGTTTGCGGCGTTTCGACCGGTGCCGTCCAGCCAGACGTATAGCTTTTGCGAGTTCACTCCTGAACCGGTATCGGTGACAACAATGCGCGCGCTCAGGCTCGGCGTGGTCGTCGCGGTGCTAGCATCGATCGAAATGCTTGGACCGCTGGTGTCGCCGCCTGCCAAGTACCGGGTTGAAGCTCGCGTCGTGTTCCCAGCCTGATCGGTGGCCTCAATGTCCAGCCGGTAGCTTCTCCCGGCCTCGAGCGCCTCCGCAGGGATATCCAGCAGCAATGTGCCTCCGCTCTGTACCACCAGCACTGCCACACATATGCCGCTCGCGTTGTCCAACAGGTCTGCATGAACGGCTTGGACACCGCTGCCAGTGTCCGCGACATCGAAAGCGATTGCGGCCGTGTCCAGTTCAAGCGTGCCCGCCGGCGGCAAGATATTGCTGATCACAGGACCTGAAAGATCAACGGTAAAGCCGCTGCTGAGAGTGCTACTGTGTACGCTGGTGGGATCTCTATCGGCAGCGTTTATCGTGAAGGCGACTACACTGCCGTCCGCCAGGGCCAGCGGCACGCTGTAATATAGGACGCCCAGCGTATCGCGGTCGGCCGTTAACATCGTCTGGTGCGGCACGCCATCGATGGCGTAGCTGATGCTCGTCGCGTTCGGATCAACCCCAAACCCATCCCCGTCGCTTACTGAGAACCGAATAACCGGTGCGCGAGAGTTGATGAACGGCCCTATCGGAGTGAGTGAAATCGCCGGCGCCGAAGTGTCGTCCACGTTGAAAATCACCGTGCGGGTTGTCGTCTTCCCTGACGGATCATGGGCAGTGATGGAGACTGTGTTGGAGCCCTTCACGTACGGAGAACTTGGGCTGGGCCGGTACGAACCGGTCACACTGGACGAGCGAAGCGCACTCAGTGTCGCCTGCTGGGCTTCGCCATTGACGCTCAGTTCCACCGCGCAGACTTCCCAATCATCGCTCGCTGTAAAGCAGACTTCGGTGAAGGGCCCATAGGTTCCCGCTGCATTCCCGTTCGCGTCCGGCGCGGGATGCCAAATGGATATCTGGGGAACGGCACTGTCGTCAAAAATGCCAAAGGATGCGTGGAAGTCGTAGGTTTGGCCATCGCTGCCCGCAATCGTCAGCACGACCGGTGAGTACCTAACCGGCTCGGTGAGCGGGACCGTTTCGAAGTAAATATATCCGTCCTCGTCGCCTCGCGCGGAGCGTACCAGCCCCAACTCGGCAGCGCCTGCGACGGTAAACTGGTCCGGATCTGCGCCTTCCGCAAAAGCCACCCGGAAATAATAGACCCTCTGCTCCTGGTAAGGCAGCCGGACATCGCGCGTCGCCAGAGCAGTCCATGTTTGAGCGTTCAGGTCATCGGCCGAGCCGAGAGCGGAAAGCGCCGGAGTGCGCGTGGCGTTCACGTTCAGCATATTCCCCGCGTCGTCGGCGACTGTGAACGCCACTTGGCATTCGCCGTATATAGGGCTGGGCGGGTCGAGGGTTACCGTCGAACCCAGGTTCTTCGGCGTGCCGAGGCCAAGCTCGTTCCCATTCACAATGACGGAAAGCGCCGCCGTCTCCCAGTTCACACCGCTTCCCTCGTCGGAGACGGCGATGTGGATCGTCGTCAGCGGTTCGTCCCCAATCAAGCCATCCTTAGGCAGCATCGACAGCAGCACCGGCGCGGTCGAATCCACGTAGAAGTACGAGGCCGCAGTTCCTGATATTACTCCGGTCGAGTCATACGCACGGATCGTCCACGAATAACGTCCATCCTCGAGCTCCGCGGGCAGCGTGTAGGTCAGGGCCGACTCGGTGGCGGCGCCCTCCGGAAGCGCAATCTCGACGCCGTTCATCGACAGCCGCACGCTGGACGCGTCCGCGTTGCTATAGGGCACGTGCAGGACTGTGGCCGTGGTCAGGTTGCAGGATACATAGCTTCCCGCGCCCAGCGATGCCGCTCCGAATACTGGCGGCCCAATCAACTGGCCCGGGTCGAGGACTCGCACATACCCCAGGCTGATCGTCGAGTTCCCGGCGTTGTCCGTGACCGTTAAGGAGATCTCATGCGTGCCGTACACCAGATCCTCGTCAGGTTGCCACGTCAAGTCTGCCTCGCTTGTCTCCAGAACCGTATTGCCATCGAGCGTGAAGACCGCGCTCTGAACGCCGGAAAGTGCATCGGAGTACGTTGCGCCTATGATCGGGCGACGTTCCGGCGTTTCGAACATCGCCGGCAAGTCAGATACCTCCGGAGGCGTCAGGTCAACGCTAAAATGCCAGGTCAGCGTAGCGTTCACCGCGTTGGCATTGTCAATACTGGCCGTCACCTCGTACTCCCCTTCCACCAAGTCCGAGGGCGTGTCGAGCATAAAGTGATTCGAAGACACCGTCGGCGTTCCGCCCATCACGGGGAACCGGCGCGTTCCCACTTGCCGGCAGACGCGCAGCAGCAGGCTGTTCAGGTTCAGAGCGGCACCCGACAGATCGCCGGATATCTGCGGTCGTGCCTGATTCGTCCACGATCCATCTGGCGGCTGCACGCTGGATATGACTGGCTCAACCTGGTTGGTAACGTAAAGAGTTACGGTCGCCGGGGGCGATAGAACCTGGCTATCACTGACGGCATACGTAAACTGATCCGGCCCGAGATAGCCTTCCACAGGAGTGAACGTAAAGGATCCATCGCTTTGGAGTTGAACCGTGCCATGCTGCGCTTCAGTCACCAGTTGCGCGGTTAATACGTCTCCGTCGATATCCTCGTCATTTGCGAGGACTCCATGCGCAGTGTCAAAAGAGGATTCCTGGGACAGGGAATAAGCCGCAATATTGTAGCAGTCGTTGTTTGCCACTGGCGTGTGGTTCACATGCGCCACGTGGAGCTTGACAGTTGCAGGCGCGCTTGTGGCCGTGCCGTTGCTCGCTGTGAAAGTGAAGCTGTCCAATCCACTGATGGCGGGACGTGGTGTATAAACCAGGTCCGGCAACACTCCGGACAGCGATGCCTTTGTAGGATAGTCCACAAGCTCAAACGTGACCGGGAAGCCGCCGGGGTCCGCCGCCGTCAACGTGACTCCTGCCGAATCGTCCTCTTGGAGCGTAATCTCCTGCGATCCCGGCACAGGCGGCGCCACGATCGTCACCGTGCACACTGTCTGCGTTCCGAGAACGGCCTGCGTCGCGCTCGACAGCGTGAGTTCGATTGTCTTTGGCGAGTCGCCCGGCGTGTCCGTTACGACTTGAAGAGCAATGCCGGGCTCTGTCGCCGCTGATGCCAAGACAACGCTCCCCGGAACCAGCACATAATCCACCCCGTTCACCGCCGTTCCGCCCGTAATGGAATACACGACGCCAATCTCCTGCCCGCTGACGCCACCCAGCAGCAGCGGAACGGTGGCATTCGGCACAGACTTCGATATCCACAGCGATGCGGATTCGAATTCGACGCTCGGAACCGGCTCGTCATCGGTGATCGTGAAGACATGCGTGCATTGCGGGCCCAGCTCCATGCTGCCAGTACTGGTTAGCGTCAGAACCACAGTTCTATCCCCGTCGCTCACCGAATTATCCAAGATGGATAAATAGACCCTCTTGCGAGTCTCGCCCGGGCTGAATATCAACGTTCCCGCCGCAGACTCAAAATCCGCGCCGTCTCTTGCCGTTCCGCCGCTCACGTCATACCTAACTTCGACGGCCGCGGTGGCCGCCTCGCTCAGCACAACTGCCACACCGGCCGAGCCAGCATTCTCAGGGCCGCTGCTGCTTGCTGTCTCGAACTCCGCATACGGCGCCGGCTCGCATATTGTCAGCGTGTGGACGGTCGTTGTCCCCAGACCAGCGCCAACGGGAGAACTGAGCGTCAACTCGATCGTCTTGTCCTGGCTATGAACTCCATCCATCCAGATGTGCAATGGAACAGCCACCGTCGTTTGTCCCCGTGTAAACGTGACAGTCTCCGATTCCAGGACGAAGTTCGTTCTCGGCACCGCACTGCCGCCGCTCACCGCGCAACCGACCGAAACAGGGTTTGCACACGGCACGCTCAGGCGCACGAGGATAGATGGGAATTCAACCCGTTCGGGACTGGAGGATGTCGCGGCCTCAAAATTGATCGTGGGCAGCGGCTCGTCATCGATGATGGTGTACGTGTGCGAGGCAATCGCCCCCAAGACAGCTCCTCGTGGATTGGATAGCGACACCACGATCGTCTCATCGCCCTCCCTCAGATCGTCATCAATTACGGAAAGCGACAGGGTCTTCGTCGTTTCGCCCGGACTGAACGTAAGCGTCCCGCCGGTAAAATCGTAATCTTCGTACGCACTCGCCCACCCCGCGTTCACGGCGCAATCGACCGACACCCATTCCACCGTTGCCGCGTTCAACTGCACCTGGATGCTCACGCTCGCGGTACTCTCCAGCCCTGATGACTGCGCCAGGGCAAAGCCCACTTGAGGCAGGTCCAGCGTGCTCCCATCCGCTTGCACCGGATCGGAGTTGCCGAAGTTCGTGATCGTGCAGATTCGGTAAATGTAGTGTGTGCTTGGCGAAAGCCCCACGTCTACGTAAGAGCTGCTGGTTGCACCCACAGCCGCAACGCAGACAAACGCGCTGCCATCCGTCCTTCGTTCAATTGAAAAAGCAGTTTCTATTCCGGTGTTCGCCACCCAGCCAAGCTGCATGCGCGTGCTCGAAATTCCGGTCGCAGTGAACATCGCGGGACACGGCAGCGTCGGAATCGTGGCAGTGACTTCTTCCGAACAGTCCAAAGACTGCCCTGACACGACCGCGCGAACGCGATAGGTATACGTTGCGCCAGATTCGAGATTTCTGTCCGCATAGGTGGTGTCCATGATTCCGGAGTTCACCGGGATGTAATCTGCCGCCCCCCGTCGGCGCTCCAGAACATAGTACACACCCATCGCGCCATACGGATTCCAGCTCAAGGTGACGCTCCCCCATCCGGCCATAGCACTCAGCCCGTACTGCGGCCGTTGATAAACCCGTAAGGTAACCGTTGCGATCACCGCCGAGCTTCCATCTGTGACCGAGTACGTGAAACTATCGTCGCCTACAAAATACTGGCCAGGCGTATACGTCACCGAAGGGCCGGTGCCAGTCACCGTGCCCTTGGTCGGTTGGGTGAGCGCAGGCGAACTGAAATCGAACGTGAGCGGTTCGTTCTCAGGATCATTAGCATCCAGAACAAACGTTCTCGGTGAGTTCTCGGTAACGGTAACAACCTGGTCGTTCGCAGTGGGCGGCGCATTCACGTGTGTCACCGTAATGGTGAACGTCTGCTCGCAAGAACGGTCCATGCCGCTATTCTCCGTGCCGCCGTTATCTTGCAGCCACACCGTAACGGATGCGCTCCCGTTTGCGTTAGGCGCTGGCGTATAGGTCAACCTGCCATCGACCGAAACGTCCGGCTGAACTAAGAATAGCGCTGCATTATTGTTCGTTACATGAAACGTCAACGTCTGCGCCGCTTCTCGCGGCGGTCCCGCCGAAATGTTCGTCGCCCACCCGGCAACCGTCTGCGGTCCGGCGTCTTCAAATACGGCCTGATCGCCACCGGCGGTGAACGATGGCGGCTGATTGACACGGTAGACCGTCACATTGAACGTCCGCGTAATGCTATCAACTCCGCCGTTGGCCGTCCCGCCATCGTCCTGAACGGTGACCGTGATCTGGGTGCTGCCTGGAGATAACGGCGTGAAGCTGAGATAGCCCGTCGTGTTGGGCCACATGTACACCACTGTGGGGTCCGCGAGCACTGCATGATTGCTGGATACCGCTGTAACCGTCACAAACTGCATGGACTCGTCCGTGGCTCCGGGATAGATTCCCTGCAAGTCAACTGTCTGAACGCCAGCATTGTCGGCCAGGCTCAGATCGGAAATGCCAGCCATTGTCGGGGCGTCATTGACGGAATGAACCGTTATGCAGACTGTCGCCTCGCTGTAGTGGACCATCCCGTCAGTCACAGCGAACGTGAACGTGTCCTCTCCATGCCAGTCATAGCCAGGAACATACGTTAAATTCGGGGATATGCCCACGAGTGACCCCGATGTCGGCGGGCTCGTTATCATGAAGATGAAATTCCCGGTCCCTGAGCTTGTCAGTGTAAGGGGAATCGAAGTGTCTTCGTTCGTGACAACAGTCTGTGGTTGCGCGACTGGCAGATATGCGATTGCTTGTGCTTCGTTGGAGAAAGCCGAATCGGAGTGTGCGCCGTTTGCTTTCACTCGATAGTAATAGGCTATGCTTGGCGTAACTGACGTGTCCTGAAACTGTGTTGCGCCCGACCCAACCCAGCCGTAGTAACCAAAGAGATTTCCATCGGTCCGCCGCTCCACAGTGAATCCGGTCTCGCAGTTCGAGTTATCCAACCAGCTCAACTGGATACGCGAAGGCGAGATAACCGTCGCAACAAGACTGGATGGCGCGGCGGGCGGCGGGATCTCCTCCACGGTAATGTAGACCGTGGCGCTCGCGGATGGTGACCAACCCATGTTGTCAGTGACGGCATAAGTAAAGCTGTCCGCCCCATAGTTGCCGAACCAGGGAGTGTATGTCACTTGCTGACCCGAAATGCTCGCAGTTCCAAGACTGGGTGAAGAGTACAACGCGTAGCTGAGCGAAGCGCCGGGCACTCCACTTCCGTCGAGCGTGAACGTGATCGAGGAATCTTCCTGAACCGTAACGTCCAAATCGTTCGCGAGAAGACTGGGAGTGGCGCTTGCCGTGTTTGAGAACGGCGAGTCGCCCACTATGTTGAAGGTGGTAACCTGGTAATAATAAGTGCTATTCACCGTGAGCGAATAGCGGGTGCAGCTCGTCGTTCCGGCCTGAATCTGCGTGACTTCGTACAACAGATTAGGCGCGAGCCCTTCGTAAAGCTTGAAGCTCGCGGCACCGCCCGAGTTGTCCGTCCAAGATAGATGGATTGCAGTCGATGAAGCCGCCGTCGCGGTCAAGTTCGATGGCGCTGCCGGTGGTCCAAGAGTGGTTGCGCTCGCCACGTTCGAGTAGTCCGAGTCGCTCGCGCCCATTCTGACGGCTTTTACTCGAAACCAATACTGCGTACTTGACGAGAGCATGCTGGCGCCGAAGTAGGTCGTGTTCGGTCCAACGGTATTGCAGAGCGTGAAGTTGTTCCCGTCAGTGCTGATCTCGATAACAAAACCGGTCTCGTTATCGGAAGTATCCATCCAGTTCAGATCGATGTTGCTGGGAGAGATGGATGTCTGCGCAATGAGATTTGTTGGTGCGGGTACAGGATAAGCGGGTGTCGCGGCGCTAGCCGCCTCCGAAACAGAACTGTATCCGTTCGTATAGGCCGCAACGCGGAAGCTGTAGCCGGTCGCCTCCTCCAAGCCTGTTACGTTGAACACCGTGACGTTGGATCCTACACTGGCGATCCCAGCCCACTCCCAGGCATAGGTATAACGGTTCCAGACATACTGCTGAATGTAAAATCCAAGCTCGCTTGACGAGTTGTCCATCCAACTCAAGTCGATCTGATTTGGCGACACGGCAACAGCCTGGAAATTCGTGGGCGCTGTCATGCCCGGCGGCGTGCCGGTGGTGGTCGCCGCGGAATTCGAGTCGCCACTAGACCCCCACGGTCCAGAAGCGGAGACCGTATAGACGTAGTTGGTCTCGGCCACAACGGTCGTATCGCCGAAGGCCGTCACGTTTGGTCCGGTCGTGAAGTCCGCAGAGCCGGTATTTATCGTTTGTGTGGCATAGTTCTGCCAATCCGTCCGATGGATCACGAAACCGTATTCGTCATCATATGGATCCGTCCACGCCAGATCGACTTCGCACCAGGACGTGAAAGTGATCCACAAGTCCGGGGGCACCGAGCCGGTCGTAATGTAAACACTCGACCACCCCGAGGAACCCGAGTCGCCCACGGCTTGAATGCTATAGGTGTAGTTGGTCCACGGCTTAAGCGCCGTGTCGTTGAACGTGGTATTGCTGCCGCCGGAAACGAAGAACGAGGCCGACGAACTGTAGTCGTTGCGCACGATCTGGTAGCCAGTCGCATATGCTGACGCCGACCAGCTCAGGTCCACGCGGGAGCCGTTGAGCACGGCGACGATGGATGGCGCGCTCAGGATCGTCACCATGCTCACGTTTGAATAGTCTGAGTCGCCAGCCGAATTGCTCGCTTTCACGCGGTAGTAGTATTGATTGCCCGACGAAACACAGGAGTCCTGAAACGGCGGCCAGTTGTACATCTGAGAGGAGCCGCAATAGTTGAAGTTGACCCCGTCAATGCTGCGCTCAATGATGAATTGCGACCCGTTATTCGAGTTGTCCGCCCAATACATGTCCACTTCATAGGATGAGACCACATACGCGCACAGCCCCGACGGCGCTGCCGGAGGCACATCAGGAGTCGTCGCACTGCTCGTAGCCGCCGACGACTGCCCCCACGCGTTCGCCGCGACTATCAAGTACGTGTACTCTGTAAATGGTGAGAGCCCGGAGTGAATATATGAAGTTGCCCCCGAACCCACGGAGAACGTACCGCTTGAGCCCGACGCGGAACAGGTGACCTGGTAGCCAGTGATGCTGCCAAAAGGAGCACTCCAGGAGAGCGAGATTTCCGTTGTTGAAGTCGCCGTTGCCCAAAAACCTGACGGCGCATCCGGTGCTGCACCAATCAGAACCTGGTTCGAGAAACCTGAGTTGCCGCTCTCGTTGTACGCGCGTACGCGGTACGTGAACTCCGCACCTGGATATACGTACATGACCGCCGACGAGCTCTTCGCCCCGACACTGCCAGCGTAATTCCATGAAGTGCCGTCGGAGGAGCTTTGGATCTCGAATCCCGACTCGTTATTCGAGGCGTCCATCCATGAGAGATTGAACACGACGCAGCCATCCTGACTGCCGACGCTCGCGCAGAGATTTGTTGGCGCAAGCGGCACGTCTCCGCCCAAGACATTGATGTTCACGGTCGCTGAGGCCGTGGAATAATTGACGGGATCATTCGGGGTGAAGAGTGCCAAAAGGGTCTGGCCATTGCCGACATTCAGAACGGTCCCGGCGGCCGGGGTGTAGGCAAAGGTCCCGTCAACGTTGGCCGATGCGTTCAGTTGCGCTGCGCCAAGCTCCGTGCCGTAGGCAATGTCTGCTGGGTTACTCCAGGTGATCTCTGGCACCGCTTGCGCAACGTCGATGCTGACTGTCGCCGTTGCGGTCGTATAGTTGGTCGCATCTGCCGGAGTGAAAGTTGCCGCAAGAGTCTGACCGTTGCCAGCGCCCAGGGAGGTCCCCGCGTCAGGTGAATAGGCGAACCTCCCCGGCACGTTGGCGCTCGCATTCAGTTGCGAATCGTCGAGAGCAGCCCCGTAGATCATAGCCGCTGGATTATTCCATGTGATCTCTGGCGTGGCCTGGGTAACGTCGATGCTCACCGTGGCCGTCGCGGTCGTGTAGCTAACAGCATCTGTCGGCGTGAAGCTAGCTGAGAGGTTTTGGCTGTTGCCAACATCCAAAATGCTCCCGGTGGCTGGCGTGTAAACGAACGTTCCCGGAACGTCCGTCGTTGCGTTAAGCTGCGCCGAACTCAGCGCCGCGCCGTAAGCTATGCTGGCGGGATTCACCCATGTGACAACCGGTACTCCCTTGATGTTTATGGTCACGGTCGCAGAATTCGACTCCGCCTGGCCGTCGTTGGCCACGTAACTAAAGGAGTCTGTGCCATAGAAGTTCGAGTCGGCTGTATAGGAGAAGGTTCCATCCTGGTTGAAGGAGTTGAGCACGCCATGCGAGGGTCCAGAGCCCGCGACTAACGCCGCCGTCAGTGTATACCCAGCCGCCATTGTATCATTCGCCAGCACGCTGCTCGCGGCTAGTGTCTGTCCTGACACGGTGCCATAGAAGTCTGGATTTGCCACGGGGGCCGCTTGGTTCACTGTAATGTATACCGTTGCAGATGCGCAAGACAAAACAGAATCTCCATCATCAACGCGGTACGTGAAACTGTCCATGCCATGGTACCAGGTATTTGGCGTGTAGGTCACATTTCCACCAAAAGCGCTAAGCGAGCCATTGTTTGGCGAAATGAGCAGAGTATAGTTTAAGGGGGCACTGTACGATGTGCCGGCATCCAGGGCGAAAGTGATTGAGGTGTTTTCGAGAACAGTGACGTACTGAACGTTAGCAACGAGAGGAGACAGTGTCACGTATATCGTCTCGGAATAGGATTGCCCATATTGGTTCCAGGGCATGAGTACGCATTCGTAGCTCGCGCCACTTGCGGCCTCGAAGAACCAGGAATTGCCTGGGGATATGTCTAGTCTTGTAAATAAGCTGTTGGGATCAGCTCTTGAGCACAAAACACAACCACTGACTTCGCCGGAACCGGGGGTCCAGGTCAGATTCGCGCCATACGAACTTACAGCGGTAGCTGTTAAGTTAGTTGGCGCGGACGGCGGACCAGCCGTGGTCGAGGACGCTGTGTTCGAATATGCGGACTCTCCGCCGCTACTAACTGCCTTCGCTCTGTAATACCATGTGCTTAATGGCGAAAGGCCGCAATCGGGCCAGACAACCGTGTTGCCCTGCATCGGTACGGAACTCAAGTAGGAAAACGTTATTCCATCGCTCGAACGTTCAAAGACCACATTCGTATTTTGCATCACGTTTGCAAACCAGCAGGCAACGTTTATTCGGGTTGTTGGCTCTGTGTCAACCCAGGTCCACAACGAATAGGGTGCTTCAGGTACAGTGGTGGCTGCGGCATCGTTTGAGAATCCGGAGGTGTATCCGAGGTAGGTGAATGCGGTGACGCGGAAGCTGTAGCTCGTACCCGGCTGCAACCCCGTAATACTTAGGCTGGCCACGTTCGGAGATACACTGTCCTGGTAAACCCAACTGCATCCGTCGTAATGCTGGATCAGGAAGCCTTGCTCATTGGACGAGTTGTCGGTCCAACTTAAATCAATCTGAGTCTGCGAGACCGCGACCGCCTGGAGATTGCTGGGAGCAGCGGGAATGGGTGGAGTTCCCGTGTTCGTCCATGCCTCATTCGAGTTGTTCGATGCCCCCCATTGGTTGAAGACCGAGACGGTGTAAACATAATTCGTCTCCGGCTGAACCGTCGTGTCGGCGTAAGCCGTGACGTTTGGCCCAACGTCCCAATAGCAGTAGTTCCAGTTTGAGTCCCTGCGGGCGAAGTGGAAGCCCAACTCGTCCGGATATGTGTCCGTCCAGGCCAGGTCCACTTCATTCCATGTTGAGTTGGCGATCCATAGGTACGGTGGATCGGGCGGCACCCAATAGGTGTACACGGAGACGTTCGACCAGTCCGAGTAGCTCCCATCGGCAACAGCACGAACGTTATACGAGTAGCTTGTCCACGGCGTCAGTCCGGTATCAATGTGCGAGGTGTTGCTGTTGCCCGAAATCGAAAAGCTTGCCGATGAGCTGTAATCGCTGCGCACCAACTCGTAGCCATCTGCATTTATTGACGCTGACCAACTCAGCTCAACGCGCTGTCCGTAAACCAAAGCTACGATGGACGTGTACATCAGGACCGTCACTGAAGCTACATTCGAGTACTCTGAGTATACTCCGTATGACGAGAGCGCCCGAACGCGATACGAGTACGCACCCGGATAGCAATAGACCGTGTAGCTGCTCGTTCCAGCCGATGCCGTGCCACAGGAACTCCAACTTCCGCCTCCCGACGAAGACTCAATCTCAATGCCCGAGATGTTCGAGGTATCGCTGTCGGACCAGTAAAGCTGGACCTGCGATGAATTCGGCGCGGCTGCCATTAAACTGCTGGGAGTGTTCGGCGGAACGGCTACAGTTGCCGACGCCGGTGCCGAAATGCCCGCTGCGTTGACCCCGCAGATCGAAATGGTCGTCCAGGATGCGGGCCCCGCGTCGGTAATCAGGTAACTGGTCGTGTTCTGGTCCACGCTTGCATCACAACTTCCGCCGCGCCAGAACAACTGGTATCCCGTCATGCCCGGTACAGCGGTCCAGCTAAGGCTGATCTGCGTAGCTGAAAGCGCCACCGCCGAAAAATCCGCAGGCGCGTTCGGTATGCAAAGCTCATTGGAATAGTCTGAATACCCGCAAGAATTATACGCACGCACACGGTAGGCGAGCGCTGGACCTGCTGACATGGACGTGTCCGCATAGTACACGCAATTCGCGCCGACGCTGCCGACCACGCTCCAGTAGCTGCCATTGAAACGCTCAATCTCAAAGCCCGACTCGTTGCTCGCAGGGTCCATCCAAATCAAGTCGATCTCAGATGAGCTTATCGAAGTCGCAACCAGGCTCACCGGAGCAGCCGGCGGAACATCGGGAGTTGTCGCGCTGGCCGTCGCAGACTCCGAATAGCCCGATTCGTTGAACGCAACGATCCAGTACGTGTACTGCGTGTTCGGCGTCAGCCCAGAATGCGCATATGATGTGGCACTGGCATCTGCAGAGAAACCAGCCATCGGCACTACCGTGATAGAGTAGCCGGTGATGGTGCCGCTTGGGGACGTCCAGGCAAGATCAATCTCTGTGGCCGAAACAGCCGTCGCGGTGAAGTCCGTTGGCGCGGCTGGCGCGTCCGCTCCCAAGGCGCTCAGCGCAACGCAGAACGCGAACATCCCGATGACGGAATGGAGCTTCCTCATCCGACCCCCTCCTTACATATGCGGCTGCTGTTAAGGCAGCTCTGGCGCTAACAAGGCACTGCAAACAGATGTTAATTTGGGCGATTCAGCAGTTACATATCATAGAGCAACCTCCCATGCCACAGTGAAAAGATGTAAAACTGTGAAACAAAACTATGCGTGCACTATAAGACGGCATATATAATTACGAAAATTTAATCTTCATAGAACAGGTTATCTGGCCACGCGGCTGACCACGATTGAGCAAATGGTGCTCGCCGCCAAACCGCGGCAAGCCGTCCATCACTCTCACCTGCTGACAGCAAAAGAAGAGCTGCCAAGCCGCCCCCGAGAAGGGACGGCCCGGCTTCATCGTGTTTGTCTTGTGCGCTGCGCTTTTGCCAGCCACTCTTTGGCCTTTCTGAAATCGTCTTCTGCCACTCGACATGGTGGCCTCCTTGGGATGGCCGGTGTCGATGGTGCCAACGATGGTGGTGGTCTCGGTGACTAGGTGGTGAAAGAAGGCGGATTGTAAAGGCAGGTCGCCAGGCCGTGAGTGCCTGGCGATGCAGAGTGGCATCGTTGGCACGGAACCGACGGGCCGGCGGGTTGATGATGATGGGACCGCCGGAACGGACCGACGGCATGGGCTTTGAACTAAGGGCAAACTCTGTTGGCATGGACTGTCATGTTGGCGGCAGCGATCCTGCGGGCTCCTCGTGGATGAGCGCCCACAACAGCCTTCGCTTGGCGATCAGCGCGTTGTCTGGCAGGTTTCCGGGGGGGTACTTACCCGGCCGTGGTTCGAAATGTCGGATTGGCAGGCGAAACTTACGGTGCCAACCTGCTATCCACGTCGAATATAGTTGTTGAACCGAACAGGTTCTCCAATATGTTAATGGAATCTTCCTTGGCTGAAGTCATTCGGCCCTCCGACATGCTTCGCGTGGTTGTGCGTAGTCCCGCCGATCTTGAGAGAGCGATCGAACACCTTCATGAACTGCGTGACGATGAAGGCATTGATGCCGAACTGGGGAAGCGCATGCGCTTTGAAAAGCCATCCACAGTTCGGCGCAAATGGACCTGTTGGGACACCTTTGTTCTCAGTTGGAGCAAACAGAAGCAACGAGAATCGCAGAAACGGTTGCGACAATACGAGCGTAGAAAACGCAAGGCAAAGCAACCCTTGTGATAGTGCCGTCAGATCGTGGCGCTAAATCGCATTCGGAAGTTCGTCCACCGACCATTACTTTCAATGTTCTTTGGTTATGCGACAGCTCCCGCCCGCCGAAGAACCTCCACGGTTTCTTTCGCTTCGACCTGCATTGCTTCTTCAAGTGCTGACGCGCCGAACTTGTTCTTGACGTTAACCTCGGCACCGAGATCGATCAGCAGTTGGACCGCCTCCGCGCAGTTTTCGACGGCGAGGTAATGCAATGCCGTTTCTCCGAGGCCCGTTCGGAAGTCTAGCACCTCAGGATGAGCCTTTACGAGCTTGCACGCGAGTTTCGGATCCTTAGTCGCGAACTGCATCAGCTTAACGAGGAGCGGATGCCAAGAACCCTTTCGTCGCTGCTGTCGCATAGTAGAGTTTAGACACGCCTTCATATTTCGGCGAACGCAGGCTGTTCGTTGCTGCCCGAGCCGGCGCGCATTCGCGCACGTTTGATAGACTGTATAACGCGGTTCAGAGGCCTGTCCAGACCCGCGCGCAACGACGCCAAGGACCACAACACGCGCCCCGGCGCGCCGGTTCGCGTTTGTCGGCCAACCCCGTGCCTTTACCCGTGAACGTCCGCGTGCTACGATGGTCCGGTACTATTCACATCCGAACGGAGGTTTTCTGCATTGGATATTCCACGGATCTTCAACATCACTGAGAGTGCTCACCGCATCCACAACCCGATCACACCCGAAAAGCTCGCCACTCTCGGCGCGGCGCTGCGTCTAGAATCGGGGGCCCGAATGCTCGACCTCGGCAGCGGTTCGGGGGAGATGCTGTGCACCTGGGCACGCGATCACGGCGTCATCGGCATTGGCATCGACATGAGCCAGTTGTTCACCGAGCAAGCGAAACTCCGGGCTGAAGAACTCGGAGTCGCCGATCGAGTCGAATTCATCAACGGCGACGCTGCCGGTTACATCGCCGACGAAAAGGTCAGTGTGGCAGCCTGTGTCGGTGCCACTTGGATCGCCGGGGGAGTCGCCGGCACTATCGAGCTTCTGGCAAAGAGTCTCCGATCCGGAGGAATCATCCTCATCGGCGAGCCCTACTGGCGACAGTTACCGCCGACGGAAGATGTTGCCAAGGGGTGTCTTGCCGGCTCAATCTCCGACTTTCTCCTGCTCCCAGAACTTCTCGCGTCTTTCGACCATCTTGGCTACGACGTCGTTGAAATGGTTCTGGCGGACCAAGACGGCTGGGACAGATACGAGGCGGCCAAGTGGCTCACCATGCGCCGATGGCTTGAAGCCAATCCCGACGACGAGTTCGCGAAAGATGTTCGAACCAAACTGACCTCGGAACCCGCGCGCTACGCAGCTTACACGCGTGAATACCTGGGCTGGGGTGTGTTCGCGCTGATGCCGCGGTGATGAGGGGATGCCCCCTGTATAGGTTTCACGCAAGTCCCAGCGGATGCCGACGTGCTCCTCGATGGCAGCAACTTCCTTGGTCTCCGTTCCAGCGCTCTTGGCCCGAAATAGAACGACCCGCGAACTGCAGTTACGACGGGTCCGCGCTGCGATGCTACCTGTCGGTTTGACTGCATTTCCCATCATCCTCGGGGCGCAGATCGTGGGGAACCAGGACCGTGCAGTTGAGCACCGAACTGTTATTGCAGGCATCGGTGCAGGTCACGGTAACCGTGTAAACGCGATCGGTGCTGTCGCCCGCGCGCTCCGACCTGACGCTCAACACGCCGCTGGCATCGACCTTCCAGTCGGGGTTCGTGACACCCGCGGCCGGCGCGAGAATCTTTTCGTTGCAGCGCACCGAGATATTCGAGTACTTCGTCACCGCGCTGACCTTGTCCGTTCCCACCAATTGGATCGGAACCAGCTTGTGATTGGGCGGCCAGAGCACGTTCGGCTTGGCGATGACGCTGGAAGGCGGAGTCGTATCCTGCACCGTAACTGTGCAGGACTTCCGGCTCATGTTCCCAGCAGCATCTTTGGCGGTCCACGTAATGGGCGTCACGCCCAGGGGGAACTGGCTGCCCGAACTGTGGTCACAAGACATCGAAACCACACCCACATTGTCTATGCAGGCCGGCCGCGGTAGCACAACGGTGGCCCCACGTGGCGAAGTTGCCTCAATCACGAGGTTATCCGGCGACGTGATCGCCGGGGGCGTGGTGTCGCGCACTGTCACGCGGAAGTGCCCGCTGACGGCGTTCCCATGCGCGTCTTTCGCAGCACAGTTCACGGTCGTCGTTCCAAGTGGGAACGTGCTACCAGACGCCGGAGTGCTTGATGCGGCGAACACGCCATCCACCCAATCGGTTGCCGGCACATTGAAGGTCACCGCGGCACCGTTGGCACTCGTCGCTTCCGCGGTAATGTCAGCCGGCAATGCAAGCTTGGGCGGAGTCGTATCCACCACGGTCACCGTGAAGCTGCGGCTGGTTGAATTCCCCGCCGCGTCGGCCGCGGTCCACGTTACGGTGGTGACGCCCAGCGGGAACTGGCTGCCGGAGGCTGGAACACTCGTCAGCGAGGCCACGCCAACGGCATCCGCTGCCGCTGGAGCAGCGAAGTTCACAATCGCTCCAGCGGCGGAAGTCGCTTCAGCGACCATGTTGGCTGGCGTGGCCAGCGTGGGCGGCGTCGTATCCACAACCGTGATAGTGAACGCACTGGTCCCCGTATTTCCGAAGCTGTCCGTTGCCGAGCAGGCCACGGTTGTTGTTCCGATCGGGAAGGTGTCGCCCGAGTTCACGACGACGCCGTTCACTGTGTATTGCACCGAGAGCTGGCCATCAACGACGTCCCACGCACTGGCCGAGAACGTCACCGCTGCACCCTTTGCGGAGGTCGCCTCGGCCGTCGTGGGATCTGGCGCGATCACTGCCGGCGGCGTGGTATCGACAATGCTGACCACGAACTGGCCCGTGCCGGTATTTCCATGCGCGTCCGTCGCGCTGCAATCAACCGTGACCGGATGCCCAAGCTCGAACAAACTGCCCGATGGCGGGGTGCACGACACGGCGACCGCTCCATCCACGAGGTCATTAGCAGCCGGCGCATAGCTGACGGCCGAAGGCCCGGGGCCGACGGCTTCAAAGGTGATCGTCAGGACGCCATTCACCACACTGTTGTCCTTTGGAGCA
>DASXUX010000069.1:0-145813 GCA_036504595.1 Planctomycetota bacterium
AGACAGCGAGAAAGCGCTAAGTCGCATGACCGCGGTGAGTTGTGAGAATTATGTAGATTTTTCCGGGACACGATCGGGAACACTGTATAATCCGCGCCCCTCTTTTGGGTGTTTGCACCGGCGAGTTCAGATGTCTGAACTGATCTCGAAAATGTGCGCGCCTCAACTATACGGCGCCGATCAGGACTACTAGGGCACGCGATCCCTTCAGCGGGGCTGAGAATATGGGCAAAGCTGAGCGGTTCTGGCGCAGGCACGATGGTGCCGAGAACATGGTCTCTGAAATTATTCTAAAGTATCCCAAGAAGTTCGCTCACATTGCCGGCACGTCGATCGTTGGATGCTTCGCCATCGAGCCGAAGAAGAGCAAAACTGGTGCAATGGAAGACAGCGTAAGGTGGGAAAACCAACGTTATCAAATCACTTTTTACGCTGAAACGTGGGACAAATACACGCCGACTCAGCGCGCGACCATGTTGTTTAGGTGCCTGAGGCGCATCCCGAGGACAATTGATGGTAGATTGGTTTCCGATCGGGTCTCTTTGCGAGAGACAGAATGAAACGTAAGCGTAAGACTAAAGCCAAACCCAAATGCCGCGTTCGCAAAGAGCGTTTGCCCGGCGAGAGCATGTCCAAGTGGCGCGAACGCGTAGAGTACGAGATTCTCAAGAAGAACCTCGTCGTTGTCGGCACGTTGAACCCAAAGGGACTTGAAATTCTTGCAGAGCTGCTGGTCGAATGATATTTGGAGGATGATGCCAAAAAGAGAACACAGGCTCCAACCAGCCGACCTAATGCACCGGATGCGCCTCTCGAAAGAGACGAGCCGAAGTCGCGCTGAGCGGAGTATAGGGGCACCAACTACTCGCGGAAGCCATGATATTGGCGGTGCCGGCGAAGGTATTCGAGCGCGGGGCGCAACTTCGCGGCCGGGTCGAACTGCAGATGACGCCCAACAAAAGAGTTCAGCCGGAAAGACTCAGGGCCGCGTTCTGCAAAACGATGACGGTGAACGACCACGCGCAGATCATCGTCTGCAGACCAAAGCCCCTCGTCGAACATCCAGTGGGCACTCTTTGAGAGCGCAAGGCCATTGGTTGGATCGTCGTTCTGTGTCGCTGCCCACATCTCAATGTGCGCGGCGTCTACGATGGTCGCTCCCTCGTCCGTATCGCAGCGGTAGCCGGTGAGCGCACAAGTGTAGCGATATTCGGCAACGACGCGGACGGCGAATCGCGCGCTGCGCCCTTTGCGTTTGGCAGCTTCGACAGCTTCTTTCAGGACGCGCTCCGGCGCGCCCTCGGACCCAACCTGCAGACCCAAGGTCTCGAATAACGCGATTCTCTCCGCAGGTTCAAAGTATTTGGAGATGAGAATCATTCGAGCCTTGAGCCGGAATCCGGGGTCAGCCAGAAGAGTGAAGAGTTCGGAATCCATCTCGCAGACCGCACAATTATCGGGTGAGCTTGCCGTCTGCATCGCGGCTGTAAACGGTTGCCAGAAGCCCTGCGTACTGAGGTGGTAGAAAGGCATCTTCACATCGAGGCGCGTCGGCCATCGCTCGCACACTATTGCGCCGTAACTGCGAAATCTTAGGACCAACCCGGGGCTTCGCGTGATCGCGCGAGCGGAGAGTTCGCCGGCTTCAGCCATATCGAGAAGCGCAAGAAGCAGCAGAGGCTTGTGCGGCGCCTTTCCTCGACACTCGCCACGCCCAGTCGCGGGGTTCAGCTTGGTAAGCCGCCCCAGCCAGTGTTTGGTTGCCTCCGGAGATGCTTCCGTATCCATTTTTCGACCCAGCCATCGGACGTTCTACGCTTACCCCCTCAGCACGCTGTACCGGCCGAACAACTCTTCCGCCAGCGGAACCCGTAATCGAGCTTGAATGCTCATCGGTTTGGCGCCTTGGTACTTCTCAACTGTCGCGGGCCCGAGCGGCCGATACGGATGTGCCCGGCTCTCGCGGACAAAGAGTTGGAATGTCCAGCCATTAGCCGGGCTTTCGATGTAGCGTCGGCCGGACGGAGTGGTTGGTCCGGCAGCGTTCTGCGTTTGCCAATGGAACAGCTCTCGGCTGATTGCGTAGTCCTGATAGGCGATCCCGGCGTGGTATCCCTCACTTTTGTCCAGCGTCACGAACAAGAGCTCTGTCCGGCGGTCATCCAGCGCCAAGACGCCTGCTTGAAATGGCGTGCGGTGCTCTGCTGTCAGCCATCCAACGGCGGTCAGTATCTCGCGAATCTGATACGACGCATGCAGGCACAGCGGAATATCCTCCAAGCCGGGAATCGGCCGCACGTCCATTGTGGTCCGGTTGACCAGCACCTGCGCCAACTCGCGAAGATCGTCGCGCGCATGTGGATTGTTCTCCAGTCGCTGAAGCAACTGTTCGCCGCTGCCGACCTGATCATATCTGCCGTCGATCTGGTACGTCAGCATCTGCAATCGCCTACGATCCTTTTCTTCGAAGGCGCTGTACTCTGCAGATTCCTCTGCCGCACGTTGACACGTCTTCAGGTACTCTGGGTCATCGGCGTGCAGCAATTCGGCAAAACGCCGGCCGAAGTACTCCTCTTCAGAGCCTGCTGGCGATGTCTCAAGTCCAGCGGCACGGCGCAGCGCAGCCCATCCACTCGGCGCGCGGTCGCGATAAACGTCCTCAATCTCGATTCCTTGATGCGCCAGGAAATTTGCGAGTGTCAGATTTGCGCGCCCCTTTAGCGCAACGAATGCTGACAGTTCTGCACGCAGGCGCGGCCACGTCTGATTCGCTACCGCGCGTAGGCTTGCCAGCACCCGTTCGCGCACTACCGGCTGAAGCTGAATGTGGCAACCCGGCGGCAGACTTCCAAAACCCGAGCGTACTGCGTCCACAAGCTGCGTGCGCGTGAGGCCAGTGATTGCCGAAAACAGCCGGTCAAAGCGGAAGTCCGCACGGTGCCTGCCCACAAAATCAAGCACCAGGCAGCTCTGTTTGCCTTCGTAAAGGCGCAATCCTCGACCAATCTGCTGCTGGAACAAAACAGGACTTTGCGTCGGGCGCAGAAGAAGGAGCGTGTTGACTGACGGGAGGTCAATGCCTTCGTTGTAGAGGTCGCACGTGACGAGCGCGCAGACCTCCCCTCGCGCGAGTCTCTCCGGCGCCCTTCGCCGATCGTCATCCGGCGTTTCGCCGACGACGCAAGCGGCAGGGATGCCGTTAGCATTGAAGCGCGCAGTCATGAAACGCGCATGCGCCACGCTGACACAAAACACCAACGCCTTGGAGCGCCGCACATCGCCGGTCAGACGACGCCATTCATCGATGACCAAACGCGCTCGGGCGTCGTTGCCAGTCAACACTCTCTCCAGTGCCGCGCGTTCGCCAACCTGATCCCATGGCACCTCGCTCAGGTCTGTGGCCGGATCGTCGCATCCGTAGTACTCAAATGGCGCGAGCAACTGCTGGTCGAGGGCATCCCACAGGCGCAACTCCACCGCGGGGCTGCCGTCGGGCCGGTTATCAAAGTACCGGAAGATCGTCTGACCATCGCCGCGTTCCGGCGTGGCAGTGAGTCCCAGCAAGATGCGCGGGCGGATTGCGCGCGCGAATGCATCAAAGCGTTCCGCAGCCATCCGATGGCATTCATCAATGACGACGTTGTGCCAGTAGTCAGCGCCGAGCCGCTCAACAAGCCCTCGCGATGCCACACTGTCAATGGTTGCGAAAAGGTGGTCGTGGCTGCCGGGCTGCGCACCGCCGAGCAGCAGTTCGCCGAAACTGCCATCGCGAAGTACCGCCTGAAACATACGCTGCGTCTGGCGCAGAATCTCTTCGCGATGCGCAACAAATAGCAGGCGCGGCCTGCCGCCGGTCTCGGCACAGGCACGGCGATAGTCGAACGCCGCGATCAAGGTCTTCCCTGTGCCAGTTGCGGCCACGACGAGATTTCGGTCGCGGCCATGACGACGCTCCGCCGCCAAGCGATCAAGCATCACTTGTTGGTACTGCTTTGGCTGCAGATCGAACCACGTCTGGAGTACGGGCGAGCTCTCCCCGCTCTCAACTTGCAGGGCACGTCGCAGTTGTTGTGCTTGCTCAGCTTTATCTGGATTGTATGGCTGGAACTCTGGATCATTCCAGAGCGTCTCGAAGTGAGCGGCGGCACGCCTGAAAAGGTCAGGCTGGCCCATTTCCGTAAACTTGACGGTCCATTCCAAGCCGCCCAGAAGCGCCGCGCCCGACAGGTTCGCGCTTCCCACGTATGCCGAACCAAAGCCGGTCGCACGATGGAAAATCCACGCCTTCGCGTGTAGCCGAGTGCGGCGCCCATCGAGAGAAACGCGCACTTCGACTCCCGGCAAACGCGCGAGATCATCAAGAGCATCCGCGTCAGTAGCGCCAGTATACGTCGTCGTGACGACACGAATGCGCGTCCGAGGAGCGCCGGAGGCATTAACTGCCGTTGCTTGCTGCAGGAGGTCCCAAATGCGCCGCACACCAGCGCGAGTGATGAAGCTGACGAGCATATCGACTTGGTTTACAGCGCCGAGCTCAAGGCGAAGCTCCGACAGCAGCGAGGGCTCCGAACGACCGGCAGTAAAGAGCCATGCCTGCTCAAGACCCGTCCGTGGCGACTCGGCTGGATCGCTGCTCTGATGAACCGCGCGCAAAACGCGCGGCGGCGGTTGAACGATCGTGTTTTCGGCTACTATCCGTGGTGTGGCCTGGTGCAAGCTGGCGAGCAGCGCGTTGACAAGATCGACCTGCGACCGTTCCTTCTTCGCGCCGTCGCCTGGCATCGCATCCAAAGCGTCGGCCAGCGAACTCGACAGAACGCGCGCGAGACGTTGTGCCGCTTCCTCCCGGCTGAGCGGCTCAGTAGAGATCTGGTCGGGCCTCGCAAGCTCACGCAGCGCGTGCGCGAGGTTGCCGGTCACGACGGCGTCATACAAACCGTCCGGCAGAGATGATTCGGGCATGGCGTTTGAGCCTATGACGAAGTCCTTGGGAATCCAGCACCAGGAATATCTCCAGAGCAGCCCTAATTGAATCTTCTCGCAGGGCTCAGACGCTCGACATAAGACGACGGCCCCGGCACGCGTGCCACCGCCATCGCAGCGAGCGCGCGGCTGGGAGGCTAAGATGAATCGGTTTCGGCGCCACTCTTTGATTCAGTTTGCAGGTGGTGACAGTACAGGTATTCTGTCCGCAAGGCGATAACGCCTATCGGACTCACCCAATGATTCAGAATGCTGCGCCCTTAGTGAATAATCAGTCCTCGCCCGAAGCCAAGATTGCCTTGTTTCGCTCGCTGTTTCGTGGAAGGGACGACGTCTATCCCCGTCGATTCGAAAGTCGGAAGACAGGAAAATCGGGCTACCAACCAGCCTGCGCCAACGAGTGGGTTCGGGGGCTATGTGAGAAACCGAAGCTGAAGTGTACTGAATGCCCCAATCGCCGGTTCACCCCCGTCGTCGACGAAATCGTTCGCTGGCACCTCTCCGGACGAGACGCAAATGGGCGTGAGTTCGTCATGGGTGTCTACCCCATGCTCCAGGACGAGACCTGTTTCTTCTTGGCGGCGGACTTCGACAAGACTCACTGGCAAGAAGATGCAGGCGCATTCCTGGAGACATGTCGCAGGTTGGCTGTGCCAGCGGTCCTGGAACGCTCACGCTCCGGCAATGGCGGCCACATCTGGTTGTTCTTCGATTATGCAATCCCCGCGCACACAGCGCGGAAACTGGGCTCATACCTGCTGACCGAGACGATGGAACACATGCCTGATATCGGCTTGGATTCGTATGATCGATTTTTCCCGAACCAAGACACGCTGCCGCAGGGCGGATTCGGCAATCTCATTGCCCTACCCCTGCAAAAGGCTCCGCGGGAACGAGGCAACAGCATCTTTCTCAACGACAGCTTCGTCCCGCATGTGGACCAATGGGAATTCCTCTCCGGCATCCGCAGGATCACGCGTCAGCAGGCCGACGATCTTGTCCGAAATGCGGAAGCACGAGGTCGCATTCTCGGAGTGCGTCTCGCCGTCGTGGACGGGGACGATGATACTCCATGGGCCGCTCCGCCATCCCGCCGTCGGAAGGAGCCGCCAATCTCTGGGCCACTGCCAACCACGCTCCAACTGGTGTGCGGAAATGAGATCTATATCGCCAAAGAGGGCTTGCCGCCCGCCCTGCGCAATCGGCTGATTCGGTTGGCCGCCTTTCAGAATCCCGAGTTCTACAAAGCGCAAGCCATGCGGCTTCCGACGTTCGATAAACCGCGGATCATTGCCTGTGCTGAGGACCATCCGCAACATATTGGCCTTCCTCGTGGATGCCTTGACGAGACATGTGCCCTCCTGGCCGACTTGGGCATTGAGTCCGTCATCCAGGATGAACGGCAGGCAGGTAGACCTTTGGACGTTCTGTTCCAAGGCGAGTTGCGCCCTGAGCAGAATGATGCGGCGAAAGCGATGCTGGCGCATGATGCAGGCGTGCTGGCCGCCACGACAGCCTTCGGGAAGACGGTAGTTGCTGCGTGGCTCATTTCTCAACGGCGAGTGAACACTCTGGTTCTCGTTCACCGCCGTCAATTGTTGCAGCAGTGGGTTGAACGTTTGTCCACGTTTCTGGGAATACCAGCGAAGTCTATCGGCCAGATCGGCGGTGGCCGCAAGAAGCCGACGGGAGCCCTGGATGTCGCGATCATCCAGAGCCTGATGCGGAAAGGCGTCGTCTCTGATCTGGTCGGGGAATATGGGCACATTGTCATCGATGAATGCCATCACCTGTCAGCCTCCAGCTTCGAGCAGGTGGCCCGTCGCGCAAAGGCCAAGTACGTCACTGGGCTTTCGGCAACTGTGACGCGCAAAGATGGCCATCATCCCATCATCTTCATGCAATGTGGCCCAGTTCGGTACCGCGTGAATGCGAAAGAACAGGCGGCAGCGCGGCCTTTTCAGCATACGGTATATGTCCGCCCAACGTCTTTTCGCCCGACGGAACCAGCCAACCCTGACGCTCGAATTCAGTTCCATGACCTGTACGACGCATTGATCGCCGACGATGCTCGAAATCAGCTTATTTGCGCCGAGGTCATTCAAGCGGTTAGAGAAGGGCGGTCGCCGGTAGTCTTGACCGAACGCAATGAGCACCTTGATCTGATGGAGAATCGGCTATCGCCCGAGATCCAGCACCTTGTCGTGCTCCGCGGCGGGATGGGCAAGAAGGAGCTTGTGGCGATCACCTCGCGCTTGGCCGCCATTCCGGCGGACGAAGGCCGAGCGATACTGGCTACCGGAAAGTTCATCGGGGAAGGCTTCGATGACGCTCGGTTGGATACGCTGTTTCTGACCCTGCCCGTTTCGTGGCATGGAACGATTGCGCAGTATGTCGGGCGGTTGCATCGGTTGTGTGACAGAAAACGTGAGGTGCGGGTATATGACTACGCCGATCTGAACGTGCCGATGCTGTCCAGGATGTTCGACAAGCGCTGCCGCGGGTACGAAGCGGTGGGCTACTCAATACTCCTACCCGCCAGTGCCGTACCCGGTTGGCCTACCGACGTGCCGCTTCCAGTCGAACCAGAGTGGAAGAAGGATTACGCAGCCAGCGTCCAACGGCTGATCCGCGATGGTGTTGACACGCCGCTGGGGAATCTCTTCGTTGCGGCTGCGAGGACAGTAGCGGCTGAGTCGGAAGGCGCTGAACGAGCGCGGAGCGCAACAGAGGCGTTCCTGTTTCGACGACTCGAGACCCTGCCAGAAACGGCGAAACGTTTTCGGCTTAATGCCGAGTTACCCACTCCTTTTGATGGCTGGGGACGCATGGAGGTGGACCTGCTCTATGCCGATGCCCGAGTTGTCATCGAAGTCGATGGCCCTCAGCATCTGACAGATGTGCGTGCCTACCGCCGTGATCGACGGAAGGACTATCTGCTGCAAGAAAACGGGTATCTTGTCCTTCGATTCCTGGCGGAGGACGTTGGCAAGTGTCTGGACGACGTGCTTGATGCAATTTTGCGAGCACTTACGCACAGGCGATCCGATCGTCTGTTTCCACCGTAGTCAAACCGAGTCGCAGACGTCAGCAGGATGGCTATAAGCGCATTCGAATATTGCGGCTATTGCGTTTGTTTCGTTTATAGGGTATGCTCTTGTTGGGGATCGAGGAACAAGTCCATGGTGAAGATGGTTTCGGAGTTTCCGGAGACGGTGCAGCCGACAGAAGCCGACACTGAACTGGCTCAGAAATCCAGCCAGCAGTTGGTCCGGTTGCTCGGCAAGAAACGCTCCGGACTGAACGTACGGATCAGGACCGACGACGCTGAAGAAGTGGTCACGGTGCCGTTTTTGGCGTTCCGGCTGCTGACAGACATTCTGACTGAGATGGCTCGCGGCAATGCTGTCACGCTTATACCGGTACACGCTGAAATCACGACGCAGCAGGCCGCAGACGTTCTGAACGTATCGCGGCCGTTTCTGGTGCGGCTCATCGAGGAAGGGAAGATTCCGTTCCGGAAGGTCGGCACGCATCGCCGCATCCGATTTGAGGATCTGCTGAACTACAAGCGAAAGATCGACGCCAAACGCTTGAAGGCTCTTGATGAACTGGCTGCCCAGGCTCAAGACCTAAACATGGGATATTGAGCCACGCAGATGAGTAACTTCACAGCGCTTTATGATGCTTGCGTCCTCTATCCGGCCCCGCTGCGCGATCTCCTAATGCACTTGGCGCTGACTGATCTGTTCCGCGCTAAGTGGTCGGACGAGATTCACGAGGAATGGATTCGAAGCCTGCTGGAGCAGCGCAAGGACTTGGGTCGCGCGCAACTGGAGCGGACGCGCGATCTCATGAATGCGCATGTTCGCGATTGTCTTGTGACCGGCTACGAAGAACTGATTCCTTCGCTCACCCTCCCCGACGCGAATGATCGCCACGTGCTGGCCGCAGCGATTCGTGCCGGCGCCAGTGTCATCGTCACGTACAACGTGAAGCACTTCCCGGACGATGTTCTGGAGCGCTACGGAATCGACGCGCAGCACCCGGATGCGTTCATTACGCACTTGATCGACCTCGCCGCGAATCAGGTTTGCGCCGCTGCGAAGCGGCACCGCGAGAACTTGCGCAATCCACCCAAGACCGTTGAAGAGTATTTGGCTGCGTTGGAGCGACAAGGACTGGCGCAAACGGTTGCGGAACTGCGACGGTACGCGGCGCTGATTTGAGATCAAGAGTCGTCAGCGTCCGCGTTATGCATTTACGTTATGCAAATGTTATGTAAAACGACTCTTTTCCATAGGTACGACATGGATTCAAAATCCACCGCCCGCAAGGGCATGAGGGTTCGACTCCCTCCTCCGGTACCATACCAGACAAACTAAACGACTCCCCCCAAGCCCTGCTGATGCAGCGCTTTCTGTTGCACATCAAAGACTTGTGCGATGGGCCCGATCTCCGACCCGGACGTTCACGGACACTGGCGGACATTCCCGGACGCCCAGTTGCCTTTGGCGGCGTGTGCAGGGAGTGTGCAGAAAAGGCCGAAGCGGAGGTCTATCAAGCGGTCGAGCGTGGCAAGATGGGCTAAGGGAGCCGGAGCGGATGGGAATGCTGGGGGGTCGCGTGACGCGTCCCCCACATGTTCTTCTAGTTGCCAGTTGTGGTCCACTTCTCATCTGCGGAGAAGTCGCTCATGCGCTCGACTGCCTTGGCAGTCTCAGCCCCGAGATCAGCCTGGTAAAGAAGACCGCGGTCCAGAAGGACGAAACAACGACGCCCCGTCTCGCCATATTTGGCCGGGTAACGCCACAATCCGCCGCTGGTGGTCAACAGGACTGAGTACTCAGCCCCATCTGAGAGTTCGTGTGCTAATCTCACCTTCCCATCTGCGCTGACAAACTCAAAGAAATGCGATCGCACCGCGAGCGCGGCACCGGCACGGCCCCATAACACGACTAACGGAAATTCCACCGAGTTCCGCACGCAGCGGCTGGGGTGAGTCCAGTCGCAAGACTGCGATCTCCGGCGGCGTTAGCCCCGCCAGAGCAGCCATTGTCAATGGCTGCATTTGGGCCGCACGCATCTTCCCGCCCATTGATGGATAAACGAACGTAATCCGCATTGCGCTCCTGAATTGACAGGCTCAATGACATCTTATTGCATGCCACGTCCTCTTCCCCGCTGGAAACAGCACCGTCTCCAGCGTCACGCCGCCGCCCAGATCGAGCGTCTTCGTCGGCTCGAGGCCAGCGCGGCGGGCGTAATCGGCGACGGATTCTTTGCCGTCCCAGAGCGGCCAAGGCTGCGCGGGCTTGGTGTCCGGCGAGTCGGCGGCGAAAAGGACGGTGCAAATGGGCGCGAGCGATAGTAGCAGGCGAAGTGGAAGGGTCATGGGCGGCGCTCTCGGCGGCGGAGGCGCCATTCACTGAGAGCGCCAACGGCGAACAGCACAAAATACGCAATCACGGTGTCGGCTGATACGGATAGCGAGCCGAGTTCATCAACGTGCTCAAACACCTCTTTGCCCGCGGTCCAATAATGTTTCACACTAATTCGCGCATCGAAGGGCCACCCGGACCGGTTCCGCAGATTGAGCCATAACAGCAGTGCCGCCGTAACCATCAGCAGGATTGCGGTTGAAAGACTGATCTGAAGGAGCTTTCCCGTCTCGTCGGACATTTTCCCGGCGTAGCCCATCACGACAGCGCCACCTGCCCACATTAGCACCGCCAAAGCGTAATCGGCGACTTCAAATTCACGACGGTTGTAGGTCGTCACCACGAACTGCGCCAAATACGTAGGCGACAGCGCGAACGCACCCAGGAGCGCATGTGACCAGAAAATGCCGGACTTTGGCTGCTCGCTCATAAGCTCCGCCTGTCCCGCCACACGCTCCAGAACAGCCCGACCGAGAACACGAGCGTCATCCAGAACTCGGGGAGCCACGCGATGCCCCACCAGTATTCGGGACGGCGACGGGAGTAGACACGATAGCCAGTATCCACAGCATCCACACGGTTGCCGTCCTTATCCGTAGTTATCTTCCATTGTATCCACGCAAAGACCACTGTGTCGTCATCAATAAACCCACGAGGGATTATCGTGTTGGGTTTGCCCATTGGGAAGAAGCGGTAAAGCGGTTGCAGTTCGTGATTCCTAACATTCCAGAGGCTGCCATCTTCGTACAATATCGCTCGAACGCTATCAGGTGCGGTAAGCCTATCCCGCAATGACAGCGACGCCGCAGGATGCGCTGAAATCTCTTCTGACAGGGCCGCGTTCAGATACCACGGTTCCCATCTCCACCACAACCCTCCCGCGCTGCCGACCAGCAGCACGAAGATGATCAGCGTGCGCAGCGAGAAGCGCAGGCGCGGAAGCCAGCGGCGCTTCCGTGGCGTGGTCTGAGCGGGTGCGGCCGGGGTCTGCGTTTCGTTGCTGTCCATACGCCGCCTTTTGGGTTGATACTGGCGTCAGAGTATCACGGCGCGTGTGACAGTAAAGCCGTTGCCGCGCCGTTCAGGCGGGCACACCTTCTGCTGAAGGTTTTACCAATCGGCTTACTATTCGGCGACGCGCCGGGGAGCGGCGGGCGGGCACGCTTTAATTGGCGGCGCCGCGAGACGTTCGGGCGCTGGTGTGAGAGGGGCTCCAACTGCCGTTCTGCTTGTAGAAGCCAAGGAACTTGATGTCGGTTTCGAGGATGTGGTGAACCAGCCAGCCGTGCATAAACGCGACCATTTCGGCGGCGACGTTCGGGTATTCGTCGCGGCAATGCCTCATCAGCGCGTTGATGCGTGTCCGAAATGCGTGATGCATGGAGCAGTGGGACTCAAGTTCATCCAACGGAAGATTGACCCGGCGCATCAAGGCTTCTTCTTCCTTGAAGTGCTCTTCGGCGTAATCGATGGCTTCGAGCATCGCGGCATTGACGGCGAGCGCGTCGGCCTCGCCGGACTCGACCAGTTGCAAAACTGCGTCCACCAGTTCGAACCAGCGTTGGTGCTGAGCGTCAACCTCAGGCACGCCGATTCTATACTTCTCGTCCCAAAGTGGTTTTCTCGACTCAGCCATCGGGGGAATCCTCCGCCAGATTATGTGCGGAGCTTCGATAATTAGTCCTGCGTCGCGGTATTGTTTTGTGTTGGCGGTGTTTGTGGTCAGGCGGGCCAGAAGGTGAGGCGGCGGGAGTTAATGTCGAGGAGCTTGAGGATTTCCATGACTTCTTTGAGGTTCTGGCCGGTGTCTTGAGCCCATTTGATGATGTCAAGGTTCTCGCCGCCGGCCTTGATACGGGTCATAATAGACTGGGTTAAGACTGTGTTGGGATGGAAGTTGCGCCGTAGAAGTCCGAAATCCTGCTGGTCTAGTTCACTCCAGAACCTGTCGCCGGAGAGGTGCTCGATCCAGCGCTCCCTGCACCAGCGCCACCAGTAGCGCCTGGACCAATCACGCAAAGCGGCTTCGCCCAGATCCCGGCCGGCTTTCTGGGACTCGATCCACTTGTGTTTTTCGGCTTCCTGAAGCGCCGCGCGGAAGAGCTGGCTTTCGCTTCTCCGCCGGGACTCCGAAGCTCTCTGGTCCTGATCGGCACTCATTATCACGCAGTCAGGCTCCGAGGTGCACCGAAACTCAGTATGTCATCTAATTATGGGAGCGCAAATGTCAACTTCATTTCGTTCTAACAAATCCCGGCCCATTCCGCCCGTTGCAATTTGCATCTGCCCCCGCAGATAACACAATCAAGTTCGCCAATCTGGAGCCCGTTTCTCCAAGAACGCCTTCACTCCCTCCACACAATCTGACGATGTTCGCGCTGAGGCATTCACGTCAACCGCCAGAGCGAGCGCACTGCTGAGCGAGCCAGTAACGGCACTCAGCAGCGCTTTGGTTGATTCAAGGGCTTGGGGGCTGTTCAGAGCGAGCTGCTCGGCCAGTTCCTGGGACTTAGGCAGCAGTTGCGCGCTCTCAACGACGGAGTTGAGCAGTCCGAACTCCTTAGCCTCGTCAGCCATTACTTTTCTGCCCGTCAGCAGCAGGTCGCGGGTGCGCTTGGGGCCAAGCATCTGCTGAAGGAATACGCCCGCGATGGCTGGCACAAAGCCGATTTTCACCTCGCTGAAGCACAGATAGGCTGACGGGACTGCCAGTGCGAAATCACAAAGCAGCGCCACGGCACAGCCGCCAGCGATAGCCGGCCCGTTGAGGGCGGCGATGGTTGGCTTGGGGTAAGCGGCCAGGTAACAGAGAAAATCGCATATAGACTGCGAGTCGGCGCGATGCTGCTCAGCGCTCAGGGACTGGAGCGCAGCGAACTCGTCCAGGTCCAATCCGGAGCAGAAAGCGCTGCCTTCGCCGGTGATAATAACGGATCTGACGGATGGGTCGGCGCGCAGGCTTTCAAGGGTTTCAATCAGCGCCTGGCGCATCGCTTTCGAGATGGGATTCCGCTTTTCCGGCAAATCTAGAGTGCAAACTGCATGGTGCGCATTGCGGAAAGCCCTTACCAGCTTGGTCATAGTGGCTCGCCCTCGCCTGCCAGACGATATCGGCTAGTTTACTTCTGCAAACCAGTTGCCGCCGATCAAAGTGTGCATACTGCGGCTTATCGACCACTTTGGTATCAATGCTGACGAAATTCGGCCATGGATGCCGTTTTTCGGAGGCCCGTCAAGCGTGAAATTCGGTTGTCGGCGGCCAAGGGCGGAGTCTTGCCTATGAACTCTGTTGGCGAAAGAAAAAAAGGCGGACTGCCGCCGTTGGCAAGAGGTTTGTAAGATCAAGAAATGTCTGGCAAGTGCAAGATGGCTTAGGGAGGAACAAAGGCTATGCATCGCCGACAACCGTTCGACAACCATTACTGCAACCGCTGTCAATGCACGACGCGCCACGAAGTCCGCGCGTGCGAAACGTTCATCTGTCAGCGTTGCGGCGTTTCCAAGCAGCGCGTGCGCAATCTCCCGATCGCCAGCCTCGCCCTGCCTGCATAACAGCCCGTTCCTGGTTTAAGGTCTCTGGTTTCGGGTTTTGCGCAGGCCGCGAGGTTTAGCGTTGAATCCGCTGAGGGGAGCCGTCTGCAGTCGCGGCTGCGGGCCGTTCGCGGCTTATTTAACCTTAAACCCGCGCTTAGCGCGCCAAGACTTCTTCTTGCGCCTGCCGGACGCTGATCAGTTGGGAGCCCGGCGAGAGCAGCAGTGGCGCGTCGTTTTGCTCCGTGTAGAAGTTATCGAAAAGCAGATTCACTCGCTCCTTGAACCCGTTGCCTTTGCGCCAGGACGTTATCAAGCGCAGGACAAAGAGGGGAATGTGTATCCGCAGTTTGGAGCGGCCGAGGCGTTCGCCGGCACTGTCGAGCAGTTCCATTTCGCTGCACGTTTCGGGCCCCGCCAGGCAGTAATAGCCGGGGCGCAAGTCGTCGGGTTGATCGCGGAAGATGCGGCTGATGCACCGCCCCAGATCGTTGACGTGCAGCGGTTGCAGGCGCGTGTCGCCATACCCCAGAACGCACATCACGGGCGGCGGCGACGTTACGGCCTGCACGATCTGCGAGAGGAACCCATCGCCTCGACCCATCAACGGGCCTGTTCGGACGCGGTAGTCTTCACACTTACAGGCGTGGATGATCTCTTCGGCTTGCGCGGCCTGGCGCATTGCCAGCGACATCGATTGCGGATGCGCGCCCAAGGTCGAATGATAGACCAATCGGCGGATCGCGCTATTTTCGGCAGCGCGCACCAGGAGCTGTACGTCTTGCAGGTGGGTGGCGCTACGGTACATCCGGCCGCCAAGTGTAACCGGCGAGAGGAAGCAGACGCCGTAGGCCCCCTGGAGGACAGAGGCGACGGCTTCGGCGGAGTCTAGATCGCCGCGGACAACTTCAACGGTAGGGACGGCCTCCGTGCGCGCTTCCAATGCGGCGGCGGCCGTGTCGGCGGGCGGTGACGCTCGCATCACGGCGTCTTCGGCGGCTTGATCAGGGCAGAGCACGCGGGCGGCGAGTCCCTGCTGCACGAGCGCGGCGACAAAGGCTTTGCCCGAAAAGGGGATTTCGCCAACGACCGCGACCTTGCGCTGGAGAACGGGCTTGACCTCCACCGGGGCTTCGGCCGGTGCGGGCGGCGCCTCGGGTGGGGCGGGGGTGGTGATTTCGACACTGCCAGCAGACTCGATCAAAGTTCCTCCTGTGCGGTTCGTTGGAAGAACCGCATGGGTCATTCTGTAGGGACGGGCGTGGACGTCAAGGGAGTGTGGCGCGGATTGCCTGTGGTGCCACTGGCTCAGCCGGCCGGCTTCTTGGGCGGCTTAGCCAGTGCGGAATCCCTGGAGCAGGCCGCACTGGCAAGCGCCCGCCGAACGGACGGCGGCCGCGTGCCAGTGGCACCACGCTGCGGTGCGGGAGTTGCGTGGAAGGCCTCGCAAGAGTCGTAGGTGTGCAAAGTTTGCGCCGACTTATGTGAGGGTGTTAATTTAGTATCCTGGCGACGGTGATCGATCACTAATGAAGAGGCGCGCTGCTGCCGGTTCTGCAAGACCCTGCTCGCCCTATGAAGGCGTGCAATCGTCTAGAGAGGGGCGTCGTATGTTCCGTGTCGTCAGATTGGCAATGATACTGGTGCCGACTCTGGTCATGCAGTGGGCTGGCGCGCAGGACAATGTTGCTCCGGCCGGCGGGCACAGCGCGGCTGTGCGCGCGATGGTCGGCGTTACGATTACGGAATTTTCGTTTCAGCCAAACGTGCTCAACGTGAAGGTGGGCGATACGGTCACGTGGACAAACTTGGGTACGTTGGTGCACTCGAGCACCAGCGACACGGGGTTGTGGGATTCCGGTACCATTGTGCCGGGGCAACAGTTTTCCTTCACGTTCAACAATGTCGGCACCTTCACCTACAGCTCGAAGTTCGATCTGGGGCTGGGCATGACGGGGTCCATCGTCGTGACGGCCGGCGGCACGGGCGGGGCGCAGGTGCCCGTGATTACCAGTTCTTTGACCATTGGGACCACCGTCAATACTCCTTTCAACTACGTCATCACAGCGACCAACGGCCCGACCAGCTTCACCGCCACGGGATTGCCGCAAGGCCTTAGCCTTAATAGCAGTTCGGGAGCGATCTCGGGTACGCCTGTACTGCCGGGTGTATTCAGCGTTCCCATTTCTGCGACGAACGCCGCCGGCACCGGGACGGCGACGCTGTCGATTTCGGTCTCGAATTCGACGCTGCCTGTCATCACGAGCGCGGCGACGGCAACGGCAACGGTCGGAGTGCCCTTCAGCTATGCGGTCACGAGCACCAACGGGCCGGCTGTGTTCGCGGCGTCGGGGATACCCGCTGGGTTCACCTTCGATTCGGCGACGGGCATTCTCTCGGGGACGCCGTCGGCGACGGGGCAGTTCAACATTCTCATCAGCGCGAACAACGCAACGGGGACCGGCTCGGCGATACTCGTCTTGACGGTCCAGAATCCGCCGACGCCAGTGATCAACCCTTCGGGCACTGCAACGGGCAGGGTGGATTCCCATTTCTCCTTTGCGGTCAGCGCCAGCAGTGCGACCAGTTTCAGTGCGACGGGGTTGCCGCCGGGCCTATCGATCGACTCCGCAACGGGGGTCATCTCCGGAACCCCGCTCGTGGATGGCACGTTTACCGCAACGGTGACGGCCAGCAACGCCGGGGGCAACGCAACGAGCTCGCTGACGATCACGATTTTGCCGCCGCCGCCGCCTGAGATCCTGAGTAATCCCTTCAACAATGCGACGGTGGGGCGGTTCTTCGCGCTGGTGCTTGCGGCGACGCACCAGCCAACGAGTTTCGGGGTGGATACGCTGCCGCCGGGGCTTTCGATCAATTCGGACACGGGCATTATCTTCGGCACGCCGACGACCGCGGGAACGTTCTCCGCCAACGTTTCGGCCACGAACAAAGGCGGGACCGGAACGTTGTTGATGACGTTTATTGTCGTTGTGCCGCCGCCGCCAACGGTGACCAGCGCAACCAGCGCTGCGGCGACGGCGCAGGTGCCGTTCAGTTTCAATGTGACGGCCAGCGATAACCCGACGAGTTTCAACGCGACGGGACTGCCAGCCGGGCTAACCATCGATACGACGACGGGCGTGATCTCGGGCACGCCGGTGGAGACCGGAACGTTCGCCGTTCAGGTTTCCGCGGCAAATGCTGGAGGCACGGGCACGGGAACGTTGAACTTAAGTGTGGTTCCGCCGACGCCGCCGACGATCACCAGCCCGCTTAGCGTCATCGCCGTGCTGGGGGTGAACTTCACTTACATGATTTCCGCCAGCGGCACTCAGCCGGTGACTGTCAGCGCGACCGATCTTCCGCCCGGGCTGGCTTTCAGCGGCGTCTCCATTTATGGCACGCCGACAGTGGCCGGCAGCTTTGCGGTCGCTCTGACCGCGAGCAACGTGGCGGGGAATGAGTCTCGAACACTGGTGATCACTGTGAGCGACCCCGCCGCCAATGCTGACTCCGATGGGGATGGCTTCCCCGATGTGCTCGAACTGGCCACCGGTTCGTCGCCGACGGACGGCGCCTCAACACCGTTCGATATTCCGCCCGACGCGGTAGCGGCGTTGACGGTTACGAAACTGGACGTGCGCGTGAACTTCGGTCGCGGCGGCGGCGATACGCTTGCGCTGATCGGCACCTTGCCGGTGCCGGCTGGATTCCTTGCGGCCAATCAGCCGGTGGCGATCGATATGGGCGGAATTGCCCAGGCGTTCACGCTGGGGGCGAATGGAGTTGGCAAGATCGGGAACAATACGTTTAAGGTGGCGATTCGCCGCAACAGCAGAGGCCCTGTCGCCGCGCAAAATGCCACCTTCTCTGTGTCCATGCGCGCGGGCAGCTTTGCCGACACGCTTGCGCATCTGGGGGTTACGCCGTCCGGATCGGGCGACCGAGCGGTGCCGGTGATCGTTCTGTTCAACGGCGTACGTTTTCAGACTGTCTTTACCGCGAGCTTTGCCGTCAGCAGCCATCGTGGGGCGCTGAGGAAATAACGCTGTCAGCAGATCGTTGTCAGTTGAGATCTCCGTAGCGCATGATCAGGCGCGCGGGTGGGCTGGGCTCTTTCTTGAACTTGCAGCCCTGGACTTATTCTTCTTTGATGACACGGTCTTGGCCTTGCCCGCCCTGGATTCCAGACGTTCGAGATGCGCACATAGTCCCTCGAACGTTTTATAGCGTCGCTCGATGGCTCGCCGGACCTTGCGCAGGCGTTCGACTTCTTCACCGTCCCAGAGCACGTCTAGATTAGTCTTCATGCTTTCTCCGGATCGTCTGGCCCAGCATGGTTTTTGGAATCGTTAAAGGCGAAACCACCAACGGCGTCCGTCGTTTGTTCCTGTCATTGATGGTAATCAGCTTCTTCTGTACCTCGGCGTTGGCCAAATGCGCGTGATTCCACGTCAACAAATAGTCTATCATGTGAACGGTTGCGAAAGCGAGATGAAATGCGTCTCCAGGTTTGTTTGCAGGAATGACCTCTTCCTCCAAGTACTCCCTGGCGCACTTCTTAACGTCCGCATTAAAGGCGAGATACGACAGGCGGCGGACTTCTGCGACCGCATCCTCTTGGCCGTCATAGGTTCCTGCAGAGAGTTCGTCTTCAGTCAGGCGCGACGAGTGCAGCATGAACCACTGCCGTTCGCTTTGCCACCAGAGTCTTGTCAGAAACAACTGGTGCCGGACGGTTGGGTCTGCGCGGCGATAGTGCAGCACGGAAAGAATGTTCGAATCCAGATAGATTGAGGCAAGTTCGCTGCTCACGCTGTCTGTCTATCTCGCCAAGCTCGAATCCGCAATCCGAATTCCGAAATCCGAAATCCGCAATCGAATGGTGGACGCCGCGCCAGCTCCGGGGTATCTATCAGGTGCATTTTTCGAACTCTGGAGATGAGGAGAACGTCATGTTTTCAAGATTGTGTGCGGTACTGGCGCTGCTGGTTTCTGTGAGCGGCCTGGCGGGCGAGCTGAAGGTGCTGTACCTGACGGGTGGCGGCTACCATGACTACAAGAAGCAGGCCGAGTACATTCCAACGGAGATGGCCAAGCTGGCCAATTTCAAGTTCGACGTGAAGTGGGCGCAAAAGGCGACCTCCGAGGTCTTTCCGGACGAGAAGTACGCCGACGGCTACGATGTGGTCATCTACAACTTCTGCTTTGCCGCGGAGAAGGACCCGACGATTATCGAGCGCGCTCTGAAAGTCATGCGGGAAGGCAAGCCCACGGTGATGATGCACTGCTCCATGCACACCTACATGGCTTCGGATGCCTGGACGGATTGCTGTGGACTGCGCACGCGCAGCCACGACGGCTTCCGGAACTTCACGATCACAAAGGCAACGACGGATCATCCGATTGTCAAAGCCCTGCCCGAGGAATGGAAGACGCTCGGTGACGAACTGTACCGCAACATCGCCTTCCCGGAGACGTCCACCGCGTTGCTGAAAGCCAACAGCATCGAAAGCAAGAAAGACCACGTGATCGCCTGGTGCCACACCTATGGCAAGTCCAAGGTGTTCGGCACGACGTTGGGTCACGACATGAAGACCATCAGCACGCCGGAGTTCATCAAGCTGCTGGTCAACGGCACGCTGTGGGCCGCCGACAAACTGGACAAGGACGGCAAGCCCGTCGAAGGCTTGGGCAAGTAGCCCGCAAACCTAACCCCCCAGCCCCCTTCCCTCGAAGGGAAGGGGGAGCCGGAGCGTTCCCCCCTCCCCGCCGAGGGGAGGGGTTGGGGGAGGGGTTTGCGGTGCGCTGCCTTTGCCAGATGCCCGCAATTGCCTTAAACGCGATCCAGCCTTCGCAGGTAATCAAGAATGATGACGTCCTTTTACCTTGAACCTGCCATCATTGTTCCGGCGATCGGCCCGCTGCAGGCGCTGCTCACGCTGCTGCCCCATCTGCTGGTGCTGCTGGGCATGGGGCTGCTGGCGTTCTTCAAGCCGGCGACATATCGAGCGCTCTTCCGTTACTTCCGCGCGCACAAGGCGATGACGCTGGTGGTTGTTGCAGCGGTCTCGCTTTCCGTCTGGAATCTATTCCGATCGAACGCCACCGCCGCTCAGCAGCAAAGCGCCACCGCCTGGCCGGCGTTTCGCGGCGGCGTAATGCGCTGCGGCGCGACGCCGGGTTCGACGGGGCCGAAGACGGAACCTGTGGCTCTATGGAATTTCCAGCCCGACGGAAGCGGTTTGAAGGAAATCGATTCGTCGCCGGCGGTGGCTAATGGCAACCGCGTTTACTTTGGCGTAAACGGCGCGTCGCCCTTCAAGTCGTGGGGGGCGATTTGCTGCTTGGATGCTAATACTGGGGCGAACGCCTGGCCGCGGATCTACAAGGGCGAAGACCTGCCGCGTCCGCTGTTGCCGGTGTTTTCGTCGCCAGCCATTGGCGGCGGCCCGAAGGATGACGAGGCGCGCTATCTGGTCTGCGGCGAAGGTTACCACACCGATTTGAACGCGCGCCTTCTCTGCCTGGATCTTCAGCCGGTGAGCGCAAGCAAAGGGAAGGAATCGCCAAAAGCCGTCTGGGCGTACACCACCACCAATCACGTCGAAAGCAGCCCGTGCATTTTTGAAGGGAAGGCATACGCCGGGGCCGGCGATGATGGCTGGTGGTGCGTCGAAGTCGCGACGGGGCTGATCAAGTGGCGCCTGGAAAGCTGCTCGCATTATTTTGCGGCGGATACGCCGAAAGCCGCCGAACTGGCAAAGCTCGCGGGCAAGAACGTCGTCGCGCGCGGAACGGTGAAGCGCTACAAGCCCGACGAGACGCAAGATTTCAGCATCATGGTTCTGGACATTCAGGACTTCAGCGAAGCGGATCCAAAGGACAGGACGGTCGCACCGCCTCCGCCGGCCGTAAAACTGGGTGAAGAGCCGTTACGCTGCGTCGTCGGGACTGTCGAGATTGACGAGAAGCCGGCCAATAAAGAGGCGGGCGCGTCGAAGGTGAAACTGAAGATGGCGTGCTTCTATCCGGACGCCGAAAGCGAGCCGCTCGGCGTGCGGTTGGACAAAGATGGAAATGCTGTAGAGGCCGGCACGCCCGAGAGCACGCCGTGTCTGTTCTTCGGCTGTGGAATCGATGGCGAGGCGGCCGCGTGCGTGAACGCCGAAACGGGCCAGCAAATCTGGAAAGTGAAGACGACCTATCCGGCGTTTGGCGGGCCGACATTCGCCGACGGCAAGGTTTTGTTCGGCTTGAGCAACGGGACGTTCGACAAGACAGCAGGCCAGCCGGCCGGCGCGGTGCTATGCCTCAAGGCGCTGACGGGCGAGAAGCTCTGGGAAGTCCCGACGCGCGATGGCGTGCTTGGCGCGGTCGCGGTGAAGGACGGCTTCGCGTATGCCTGCAGCAAAGACCAGAACGTGTACGTGATTCCCGTTGTCAATGGAGCGCCGGTCACCAGTTTTGCGACCGGTGCGCCGTTGACGTGCGGCCCGGCTGTGACCAGCGACGGTGTTTTCGTGGGCACTGGCGCGGGGAAAGTGTTCGGGCTGACGCGCCAAAGCCAGACCGGCATGGTGAGCTTCGCGTGGTCGGTGAATCTGACGCCGGGGAAGGCGATCTTTTCTTCGGCGGCGGTTTCTGGCGACCATTTGTATTTGGGTTCGGCGGACCGGGGCGTCTTCTGTCTAGCGCCGGACCCGAAAGCCACGGCCAATGCGCCGAGCCGGCCTTGGACGGCGGCCGGCGGGAGCGCTCAACACGCCGGTCTTGGCGACCAGCGCGGCCCGCCAGGAATTTCGGAAGGCGGCAAGGCTGAGCGCCTGACCGAAGACGGCCGCATCACGAGCCGCGCGAGCGGCGGGCCGCTGGCGGCGTGCGGCAAGCACCTCTATTTTGGCGCGACGGACCTTTCCAAACCAGGATCAAACCTGCTCGCGTGCGTTGATATCGACGCGAAGGCGCGGCGCGAAATCTGGCAAGTGGACGTCGGCGGGCCGATCCGCGCGTTGCTTGCTGACGCTGCGCAGGTTTACATCTCCGCCGAAATGGGTGAGCGGTTCAAACTGACCGCACTTTCGGCAGAAAAAGGGACGACGGTCTGGTCGCAGGAGAATCCGCAGACGCCAACAGCTTTTGCGCTGAGTGGCACCAGCCTTTTCGCTCAATTGGGGCAGAGCGCGCTGGTTTCATTGCGGAGCAGCGATGGCACGGTGCAGTGGAAACTCGAACTTTCCAAGATATGCGGTTCACCGGCGAGCATTCACGGTCTGCTATTCGTGACGCTGATAGACAAGCGCCTGCTGTGTCTGGACGATAGCAGCGGCATGAAACTGTGGGATGTGGAATTGCCCGCCGCACCGCTCGGTGGGCCGACCGTTTCGGCGGAAAAAGTGTTTGTTGCAGTCGCGGGGAAGACGGCCGCGGATGCCAAGATTATTGCGCGGCGGTTGGCGGATGGCGGGAAGCTCTGGGATTGCGACGTGGACAAGGCGCCGGCGAGTCACCTGTCAGCGGGCGGCATGTTCCTGGCCTTCACCGCTGCGGACGGGACTGTTCTGGGCGTCAACACGTCCTGCGGCGAGCAGACCCACACTGTGTTGTTGGGCGCCGGCGGGCAAGCTCCAGTGATGGCGCAGAATCTTCTGTTGCTGGCGGCCGACAATCGTGTCGGCGCCTATGACCTGAACACTTCGAGTTGGGTGTGGGGTTTCCGCGAGCAGGACAAAATCGGCCGCGTCCTCAGCCCGCCGGTTCTCGCCGGAGAAGTGCTGTGGCTGAGCACGGAAAAACTCGGGCTGATCGGCGTCGGAGCGAAGGCGCAGTAGGCTATGGCTTAGTCGCGTTTTTTCGGCACGTACTGACCGCACTTGAAATCCTCATCGTTGCGCTGGTCCCAACGATTCAGCAGACACAGCATATCCTCTTCGGGATCTTCGACGTCGCCGTTGACGCACGTGACACACAGGCTGGGCTTCACGATCAAGTTGGGATCGAGTTCATTGCCGTCGTCATCGAACAAGTGCCAGCCCGGAGACAGCTCCTCAGCCATAGGTACCCCCTGAGTCATGTTTGCGGGATGGTATCGCGAGGCTGTACCGAAAAAAACGTTTTTTGCGGCTGATAAACGAAGTCCAGGGTCCAGGGTTGGTGCTTTGCGGCATCGGATGTTGACCACGGACCGCAGAACAGAGCTGTTCTATGCGCCTTGGCGTCTTTGCGTCTTTGCGATTCAGACCTACCCAGATAGAGGAGCGTATCGATGAACGAACCGAACGTCTTCCGCTCCGTTTGCGTTTCCCCTGTGCTGATTTATGCTCCCACCGTTTGTGTTCTGCGCCCAGGGAGAGTTGCATGGCCGGTTTTCTGAAGTCCATCAATAACGTTCTCAAGGGGCGGAAGCCGCTGGCTGAGGTCCTTCCGCAGATCGTCGATCCTGGCGACCCGCGAGTTGCCATCAGCGTCATCGGCGGGGATTGGCTCTGTCCGTTTAGCGGCAAACGGGTCCCCGCGCCCGGATGGAATGGTTCAAGCCAGACAGTCCTTCAGATTCCGGAGATTCGCCAGCATCTGCTCGACCTGCCGCTGTTAAAGGAAGAAGGCCTAGACGCTCCGATGAAGGACTATGAGGAACTGGTCAAGATTACTGTCTTGCAGCGCCTTCAACTGGCCGCCAATTACAGATTCGCCGCGCCGCACGGCGAGTGGGTCTGCCCGTATTGTCTGGGCAAGACAGCGATTCTAATCCGGAATTGGGATGGTTCGGACGCCGACCCCAAGATGACGGTGCCGGAAATGCTCAATCACTTCGCTCAGTGCCCGGAGTACCAGGCCGATCCGATCGATGGCGCCAAGAACGCCAATGAGATCACCAGCACCGGCGGCGAACGGTCCCGTCTGGCAAAAATGCTGGCCGCCGACCCGCGTTTCAGGCTTTGCGACGCGACCGGAGCCTGGATTTGCCCTTACGCCGGCCGCACAGTTCCCGCGTTCAACCTGAAGAAGGAGCGCTGGGGCCCAGAACTGCACGAGCGCCTGCTCGATTACCTGCTCGGCCCCGACTGCCCCGGCCGCTACTCGCAATTTGAAGTTGAGCGCACCTTGGAGCAACTCCAAGCCGCCGCGCGAACGCGTCCAGCCGTGATGTGATGAGTGGCACGGGCAGGCCGCGCCGGTAAGGTGCGTCGATATCAAGGACCGACGGCTGTTCGCGGCGCGGATTGCCCGTGAATCAGACGCGCGCCACACGGGCAATCCATCGGCGCAAGAGGCCGCGCCGATGGCCTGCCCGTGCCACACACATTAGCGTTTTCGGCGGGGCTTGTCGCAGGTCAGCACGAAGATTGTCGCGGCGGCCAGAGCGCAGAGCGAAACGATTCCGAACATGATCAGCGCGTCCATGGTGCGTCCTCCGTGACGACCGTCGCGTTGGCAAGGGCAAGCCTCATGCCAGCGCCTGTTCCCAAAACGGAGAAAAACAATCGACAACACTGCGGCTTTCGCGGAGAATTTTGGATAAAATCGGTGCCGGAAACGGCTCTCGCGAGTCGTATTACAGTGTGGATACGATGTCTAGTGCGGAGGTCAACGGTTAGTCGCCAAGCTTTGAGACCGTCTACACTTGGCCGACAGCATGCCATTATGCGCGCCTTTACTACGTTTGCTCTGATTGCCCTTTTTTCGGCCCTCCCGCTTCTCGCTGGTCAACCGGCGGCTGACGCTAAGGCCAAGGGGCCGGAACACAACGTGACGTTGGCCGAAGAGCCCGGTGTGCTGGAACTGCTGAACAAGGCGCAGAAAGCGCGGGTTCGCGCGGAAAAAGACCCGGAAGTCTGGCCGGAGTGCGTCCGATTTTACGCTGAAATTCTGAAAAAGTATCCGAACACGGTCTACCTGGATCGTTGGGAAGGCCCCGACAAGACGGATATGGCCTATAAGAACGGCCTCTACAAATCCACGCGCGAAAAAGTGGCTGGCGACATCGCCAGTCTGCTTCCGGCGGGCCTGGCCATTTACCGCATGATCAACGACCCGGCCGCTCGGGCGATCTTCAACGATGCGCAGGAGCAACTCGACGAACGCAAGATGGAGCAGGTCGCGCAGGAGTACTATCCGACCTCCTTCGGCGATAAGGCTCTGGTGTGGCTGGCCGAAGAGGCTTTGGACCGCGGCATGCCGCGCCAAGCGCTGGTCTATCTGAAGCAGGCGCTCAAGCATCCCAACCCCAGCGTTTCAAAACTTGGGTTGCTCGTCCGCCTGCTGCAAGCACAGGCCAGTGTGGGCGACCGCGCCGCTGCCGAAAAGACGCTGCGGGATTTGCAGGTCGCCTCTGAAGCCGCCGGCGCGGAAAAGCTCCGTGTCGGTCACGCCGAAGGCGGGGCGGCGCTGGACCTGCTGCGCGCCAGAGTGGCCAAGGCCGGCGACGGGAAAACAGACGTAAAGGTGGACGGCGCGCGTTCATGGGAGACCTACTTCGGCAACGCCGCTCATGACCGCGTGCTTCAGCCTCGGACGAGCATTGGGATTCGCAAGTGGTCGGTGCCAATCCAGAAACTGCTCTATGGGCCAACGCAAGACATCGGCCCGAAAAATCTGAGCACCGAAAACAACCAAATTCCCGATCCGACCATGAACTTCCACCTGGTCGCCAAAGACGGGTACTTTTATCTGTGCGACAATCAGGTCTTGGCGGCGTACCCGACGGGCAATCCGCAGCCGGGCCTTACCAATGCCGGCGGAAACGTGAAGTTCCTCTATCCAACAGAGGTCAAGCCGCAAAAGCCCAATGCTGACGAAGCGCGCATTCGACGTTTCGGACGCAACGTTTCCTCTGCCATCCGGCAGCATCCCTACTTTGCGACTGTTTCCGGCGACCGGCTGTATGTGGTGCAGGGCGCGACTGCGCGCACGCAGGATCCGGACAACATGGTCTGGTTCGGGATGAACAACCAGCCGAAGCAGGATCCGAACTGGCTCGTCGCGCTGGGTTATCAGTCGGGCAAGCTGATCTGGACGCTCCAGCCCGATGCGCATTCCGATGCGTTGAACGCTCAAGCCAAAGCCGATCAGGAATGGCTCAAGACCATTTTCTTCTGCAGCGCGCCGGTCTACGAAGGCGGCGTCCTTTACATGACCGCAGCGCAGACCAGCGGGCTCAACGAGGCCTGGGTGGCGGCGTTCGACGCCGATACTGGCCGGCTGCTCTGGCGCACCATGGTCTGCTCCGCGACGGCCTTTAGCGTCAGCGGCCCGGTGCAGCCGGACCTTGGGCTGCCGCCGGCCGTGGCCAATGGCACGGTCTATGTGGTCACGAATCTGGGCGCCGTGGCGGCGCTGGATGCCATGAGCGGCTCGATCAAATGGCTGCGCGTATACGACCGCTTGCAGCCGGTGGACCGTATGAACCCAAATCGCGGCGGCCGGATGCTGCGCGATTTCTGGGGTCCCAATCCGCCGATCTTGCATGAGAATCTGGTGATCGCGACGCCGCAAGATTCCGAAATGCTGTACGCCTATGACATCGAGACTGGCCGGCGCGTTTGGGAGGTCTCCCGCACCGAACGCGACCAGGGCCTCAAGCACATCCTGGGGATTACGGGCAACGCGCTGGTGATCAGCGGCACCGGTGTTCATTTTTACGAACTCAAAGGCGGTCGCGAAACCGGCGATGTCAACAATCCGATCAACTTCGACAGCCAGATCAAAGGACGCGGGCTGGTCACCGGAAACATCGTGCTGGTTCCGACGGCCGATGCGCTCGTCAGCATCGATGCCGCTATCGAAAATGGCAAACTGCGCCCAAAGGTCTACTCCTCATACAAGTGGCAACAGAAGGATGCCGAAGCGGGCAACCTGTTCATTTCCGACGACGTGCTCTACACGACCAGCGGTACGCACGTGAATGCGTTCTTCGTCTGGGAGGAAATGGAAGCCCGGCTTAAGAACCGCATTAAAGACAATCCGTCGGACTTGGCTGCTTATGGCGAGCTTGCCGACGTGTACCATAAAGTGGAACGCTTCGAGCAGGCCCTGACCCAGCTCGATGCGGGGCTGGCACTCGCCGAAAAGAGCAAGGACGAGCCGAAGGTCGCCGGCTTCCTCACCGATCTGCGCCGCCGGAAGTTCGATGTGCTGATGGCGCAGGGACAGAAACAGCAGGCAGGCGGCGGCGGAACCGCGGCCGATTTGCCCGGTGCGTATGCGTCGTTCCAGAAAGCGCTTGCCGTCGCGACTCAACCCGGCCTGCCGGAAGTGCTGCCCGTGATGGCGCTGCGCGCCATGGCCGAAATCGCGGCCGCGCGCGAGGATCTGACGCTGGCGGTCTTGCACTATCAGCAGATCATCCGCCAATGCGGCGACGTTGTGTACGCGCACGTTCCGGGCTCTTCGACCAAGGCGCGACTCTTCGCGCAGGAACGCATTGAGGAGATCAAGCAGAAGAACGCGGCGGCCTATGCGAAGATCGAAGAGGAGGCCAAGGCCGCTCTGACCGCTGCCGCCAACGATCCCAAGCAGCTTGAAGCGGCGCTGGCCAACTACCCGAATGCCGAGGCCAGCGGTTCAGCCTTATTGAAGCTGTCGCAACTTTCGCTCGATAAAAATCCGGACCAGGCGCGGCAATACGCGCTGCTGTTTCTCAGCCGCTATAGCCGCTCGCCTCAAGCCGCCACCGCCACTGCCGTGCTCGCCGTCGCCTGCGAACGTGGCAATCTGCTGAGCGCCGCCAAGGACCTGCTGCGGCGCCTGGCCTCGCGCAAGGATCTGGCCGAACAAACGCTCAGCTTTGATCCGCTGACTCCCGCCGCGACACCGCCGGCGCCCTTGAAGGCGGCAGAATGGGCCGCCAAGCGGCTGGCTGAGAACGCGTTCAAGCAGACGCCGTCCTCCGCGATTTTGTCCATGGGCGATGGCAAACTGCGGCAGGCCTGGACGCGCCCGGCCGGAGAACCCAGCATTCCACTGCAGCCGCGCGGAGTGCCGCCCCAGGACATACGCCGTTGCCTGTTCTATGTCGAGAACCGCACGGAACTGGTTGTGATCAGCGCCGCCGAAAAAGGCCAGGAACTCTGGACGCCTCGGCCGGCGCTGCCTGCCGAGGTCATGCCCAAGCCGAACCAGCAGGAACTGGCTCGCTTCCAATTCGTTTCGCCCAAACCTGTCGCTGCGTGGGCCGGTCCGGTGCTGCTGGTGCTCGGGTCGAAAGAAGTCGTCGCTTACGACAGCCGCGAAAAAGGCAAGGTTGTCTGGCGCAGGGAACTTAAAAACCCGATCCCCGACCAGCGCTGTTCGCTGCGCGTGAATTACGGCCGCGTGGTTCTCGGCTACCCCAGCGGCAATCTCGTCGTCCTGAATGCGATCAGCGGCGAACAGCTTTGGGAAACACAAGTGGACGGGAACCAGTTCGCGCCCGCGCCCGCGGTCGGCGAAGGCTTCGTTGCGCTGACGAGCTTGAATCCCGGCCGCATAACGCTTTTCGATCTGGAGACCGGAGCCAAGAAAGGCGCGATCGAAACGGCTCCGGGCGCCGGGCTGCCGGCGTTCCCCATCGCCCAGGGCGACCGGTTGTTCTACTCCGAAAGGACCGCGCTGAATGCTGTCGATGGCGCCACCGGCAAGCTGCTGTGGCAATACAACGCGGGCGGAGCCATCACGCGCCTGGCTGGGAACCGCGAACTGATTGTGGCGGTGGTGAACGACCGCAGTGTCATCGCCCTGAACGCCGAACAGGCTGGGGAGCCGAAGGCGTGGAGCCCTGTGCTGGAACGAGAGTCCAAAATTCGCGACGTTTACGCTGACGGCGACGACCTTTACGTTGTTGCTGGGTCTGACGGGCGCAAGTCGGAATTGCTCGCCTTCTCCGTGCGACTGGAAGGCAAGAAGTTGTGGGCCGCCGACATTTCGGCCAATCAGCTCGATTCGATTCCTGTCAATGAATGTTCTGTGGCTACCTCACACGTGGCTGTGACGCAGACGCTGTGGGACCAGACCGGCGACAAGCCCGCCGCCGTGGTCCTGATCGACCGCAAGACCGGCCTGCGCACTTGGGCGGAGACGCTGGCCAGCGAACATCACATGCCTGATGCAGACGGCTTCATGCATCCGCCATTCACCGTGCAGCTTGCGGACGGCGGCCTGGTGATTACCGAATCCCGCCGGCGCACGGCGTGGCTGGTTCCCGAAACGGAAAACATCGAGCAGCAGATCAGCAAACTGCAGCAGGAGTTTGCCCAGAAGCCGGACGACCTGGACGTGCGCGGCAAGCTCGCGCTGAAGCTTTTCGAAAAAGGCGATGCCGATGCCGCCGCGCCGCATCTGGCCGCGGTGCTGGGCAGCAAACAGATCAGCGACGAAAAGTTCGTCTCCTTCTTTGCGGAATTTGCGCGCCTGCGCCAGGAACGAGCGAAGCAGCACAAGCGCTCGTTCGTCTTTTCCAAAGTGGCCGACGGCGGCAAGCTGGATATGACTCCCGAAAGTTGGGCGGGCGTTCCGGTGACGAACATGTCTAACTGGCTTGACGTGTACTTCCCCAGCGACGACGAAACGTCGGGTGCTATCCGGAAAGACGGCTGGCGCGGGCCCGAGGATCTCTCGGTGGCCTTCCGCGGCGCGTACGATAACCAGAATCTGTATATGCTTTTTGTCGTTAAGGACGATAAGCACAAGAACGAGCAGAGCGACGGGGCGTACTGCGATGTTGGCGACAGCGTCAAGGTCGCGTTCGATATCGACCGCGACGGCGGGCTGGGCTATCGCGGGGAAGATTTTGTCGTGGGTGCGTGTTTGAATCAAGCCGGCGCGGCATTGAGCTGGCGCTGGGTGGAGCATGGCCAGTACCTGAGCGGCAACACGCCGCTGCAACCCGCGGCGCAGGTCGTTCGAAACGAGCAAACGAAGCAAACCGTCTACAAATTGACGCTGCCGCTGGCTAACCTGACGTTAAAGGCTGAGAATGCACGCAAGTTTGGTTTCTGTTTCATGGTCAATGACCAGGACGACGGGGCAACGGTTGGCAAGAGTATAGGCTCGAGCCCCGGGCTGATCGGGTCGCCGTGGCCGGCGCTGTTTGCCGAAGGCGTTTTGCAGGAGAAGCAGTAAGATGTGTACCGGCCGGCGAGACGCCGACGGTACGGACAATACTCGAGGAGAGATGCGTTCATGTCAGATGCGCCCTTGGAAAAAACCGAGAAGGACCTGGAGGCCGTCGAGAAGCTCACCGCCAGTTACCGGCAGATCAAGTCCGAACTGGGCAAGGTGATTGTCGGCCAGACCAGCGTCGTCGATGAGCTGCTGATTGCGATCTTCGCGCGCGGCCACTGCATGCTGGAAGGCGTGCCGGGCCTGGCCAAGACGCTGCTCATCAGCACGCTGTCTGAAACGCTGAGCCTGAAGTTCAACCGCATCCAGTTCACGCCCGACTTGATGCCGTCCGACATCACGGGGACGGAGGTGATCCAGGAGAACCGGGCCACCGGCGTGCGCGAATTCAAGTTCATACCCGGTCCCCTCTTCGCGAACGTGATTCTGGCCGACGAAATCAACCGCACGCCGCCCAAGACGCAAGCCGCCTTGCTGGAAGCGATGCAGGAACACCAGGTCACGACCGGCGGCATCCGGCGCAAGCTGGAAGATCCATTCTTCGTCCTGGCGACGCAGAACCCCATCGAGCAAGAAGGCACGTATCCGCTGCCCGAAGCCCAGCTCGACCGTTTCATGTTCAAGATCTTGGTCGATTATCCGACCGAACAGGAAGAGTTTGAGATCGTGCGTATGACAACCGCGCCGTTCAAGCCGCAATTGGACAAAACGCTTTCATCCGCCGAGATCAACGAGCTTCAAGAGATCGTGCGCCGCGTTCCGGTTTCGGAACATGTCATCCGCTACGCGATGAAGCTCGTTCGCCTCACGCGCGTCAGCAAGGGCGATACGCCGCCGTTCATCCAGGAAAACGTGAGTTGGGGTGCGGGACCGCGCGCGAGCCAGTATTTGATCCTCGGCGGCAAAGCGCGCGCCGTGCTGCAAGGGCGCTACTACGTTTCGACCGAAGACATCGCCGCGGTTGCGCTGCCGACGCTGCGCCACCGCATCATCACCAACTTTAACGCCGAAGCTGAAGGCATCACCAGCGACAAGATCATCAAGCAACTGCTGGAATACGTCCCGCGTCAGGAAAGCGCCGCGCTGGCCGACCCGCGCATGGCCGTGGTTACGGGGACGGAAGTCAGTAAGCAGTAGACAGTAGGCAGGAGGCAGGAGGCAGGAACGGCAACGGCAGGACGGGTGGACGCTCGTTGGAACCATGGCGAGAACGAAAGGACATGCTCGGAAAGTGCAGGATGCGCCGGCGCCGTACGGTACGGCGACGCACGTCGCCACGACCGTTGCGATGCCATTTTCGGTGCTGGGGGTAGGGGAACGCTGGATGCAGAAGCTGCAGAAGCGAGCGAAAGCTCTCAGCAGCGCCCTGAAGCGCGCCAAGATTCCCCACGCGGTCGTGGGCGGGATGGCTGTTGCTGCGCATGTTGCGCGTGTGGATGAGGCGGCGGAGCGAGGCACGAAGGATATCGACATTCTCCTGAATCGCGCGGACTTCGAGCGCGCGCGGGATGTGCTGAAGACTGCGGGCTTTGTTTTCCAGCAGGGCGCGGGGATCGACGCGTTTGTGCCCAAAGGCGCGGGGTTTCGAGAGGCTGTTCACATCGTCTGGACTGGCGAGAAGTTGCGCGCTGATACGCTGTTACCCGCGCCGGCACTGGGAGAGACCTTTCCGTCACCACGGGGATTTGAATGTGTCAATCTACGCGACCTTGTGGTGATAAAACTGACGGCGTACAGACTGAAGGACCAAGTGCACATTCAGGATTTGCTCGACCTCGGTCTCATCACGGCAGAAATCGAGACGTCGCTGCAACCAGAATTGCGCATGCGGCTCCAGCAAGTGAAGGAGCAGACGGAGCGCGAGAAACCGGATTGACGCATGAATGTGGCGCAACCTACAGCTCCGCATTTGGGAAAGGCGCGCCCGCGCTGGCGGCTGCGGTTTTCGTTGGCGACGCTGGTGCTGGTGACGATGTTGGCGGGGACGGTGCTGGGTTGGTGGTTCGAAGCGCAGCGGCGGGACCGCATGCAGGTGGAACTGGAGCAGACGAAGGACGAACTGGAGTACGAACGCAAACGGGCGGCGGCGATACAGAAAGCAATGGACGAGTACTGTGCGCTCGTCGCAAGAGTCGTGCGGCTGCAATCGAATCCGCCTGGCGGCTCTACGGCGGACTGCGAGGCGGAGGTGCGGAGTCTGCTGAAGGAGATCGACAGCCTGAAGTTGGACAACAAATGTCTGCGCTCGGCGAACGCTGGAGAGGAAAAGAGTTCTCGATAGATGCCCACTGACCTCCAAATATCTCGACCCCCACACAGCCGCGCGGTAAACTCTGGCCAAAGGCAGTCAGCGCATGAGCGGAGGCAGAGGGCGAGGCCATGAAGAAGAAGGCGACAAAGAGAACGATCAGGCATGCGGAGCATACCTACACGGTGATCCTGGAGCCCGAAGACGTCGGCGGGTACAGTGCTTACTGCCCGGCGCTGCCAGGCTGTTACTCACAGGGGGAGACTTTGGCCGAAGCGACGCGCAACATCCAGGAAGCCGTCGATCTTTACTGTGAGACATTACTAGAAGACGGTAAGCCTCTGCCAGAAGATAAGGTCGTGGTGCGCCAGGTTGTCGCATCAGTATGAGCGGCCGCCTGCGACAAGTCACGGCGGATGAGGCCGCGCGCGTTGCTCGCATGCTTGGGTTCGTGCTTGCGCGACAGAAGGGGAGCCACGCGAGCTACAAGCGCGCCGCGGACCAGAGACTTGTTGTCATTCCGATGCATCGAGGCAATCTCAAGCCTGGCACGTTGCACAGGATACTGAAAGATTTGAATTTGAGCCCCGACGAATTTGCGGAGCTGCTTTGACTGTGCCGAGGAAGAAGGCGATGAAGAAGAAGGGGCAGAAGAAAACGGTCAGGCACGCGGCGCATAGCTACACGGTGATCCTGGAGTCCGACGAGGGCGGCTACCACGCCTTCTGCCCCGCGCTATCGGGCTGTCATACTTGCGGGGATACGTTGGAGGATGCGCTGGAGAACATTCGCGACGCCGTGCGCTTATACTGCAAAAGCCTGCGTGCACGTAGCGAGCGTCTGCCCGAGGAGAATTACATCATCACGTGGGTGAGAGTTTCCGTTTAATTTCGCAGGGTAGTCAAGAGCCAGGAGCGAAGAGCCAAGAGCCGCTAAATGCCCACTGAACTGTCCAAATACCTCGACCCCAAGACGCTGACGAAGATCAACAATCTTGATCTGAAGGCGCGCTTGATCGTCGAAGGCTATATCTCCGGCCAGCACAAGTCGCCGTACCACGGCTTCAGCGTCGAATTCGCCGAGCACCGGGAGTATTCGCCGGGCGACGACCTGAAGCATCTGGACTGGCGGGTGTTTGCGAAGTCGGATCGTTTCTACATCAAGCAGTACGAAGAAGAAACGAATCTGCGCAGCTATATCCTGCTGGATACCAGCGAGTCGATGAAGTACGCCTCGCCGGGAAACATCTCCAAGCTGGAATACGCCAGCTACATCGCCGCCAGCCTTTCTTATATGCTTATCCGCCAGCAGGACTCGGTCGGCATGGTGCTCTTTGACAGCAAGATCAAGAAGTTCGTGCCAGCTTCGGCATCGCCGGCGCATCTGCGGCTGCTGCTGCATGAATTGGGGCAGATTGTCCCCGAGCAGCGAACAGACACCGGCGGCATCTTCCACGACCTGGCCGAACGCATTAAGCGCAAAGGCCTGGTCGTGATTCTTTCGGACCTGTTCGACGATCCGGAAAAACTGCTCTTTGGTTTGCAGCATTTCCGGCATAAGCGGCACGAATGCATCGTCTTTCAGATCCTGGATGATTTCGAGAGCGGCTTCCCGTTTGACAGCATGACGCTTTTCGACGGCTACGAAGGCTGGCAGGAATTGCTCTGCGACCCGCGGTCGCTGCGCAAAGGCTACATGGAAGAATACACGACGTTTACGGAGAAGATGAAGCGCGGGTGCCGCAACAACAAGATCGACTTCGTGCCGGTGAACACGAAGCATCCGCTGGACGTGGTGCTGAGCGCGTACTTGGCCACGAGGGCCAACTTTAGACAGAAGTGAGTGGTGGAGTGGTGGATTGGTGAGTTGTGAGTGGTACTTGGTGATAGGCAACTGACAACGGACAACTGACAAAGAATGCTGTCGTTTCTGAATTTCTTTACGAATCCAATGCTGTTGGGCGGCGCGATGGCCGGGTCCATCCCGATCATCATCCATTTGCTCAACCGGCAGCGTTTCAAACGCATCTTGTGGGGCGCGATGCATTGGCTGTGGGCCGCGTACAAGAAGTCGCGGCGCCGCCTGCAAATCGAGCAGCTCATCTTGCTGCTCGTCCGCACCCTGATCCTCGTGCTGCTGGCGTTCGCTCTGGCCCGGCCGGCCCTGCAGGAAGGCATTGGCCTGCTGACCGGAACGGCGTCGGTGCATCGCGTCATCGTGATCGATAATTCGTATTCCATGGGTCAGCTTGTCGGCGGCAAGCCACTCTTCGAAAAAGCGAAGCAGCTCGCGTTCGATCTGACGGAGAAGCTTTCGCTCTCGGACGACGTTGACGTGCTGCTGGCGAACAACACCGTCGAGGAAATCGCGGCCAGCCGCACGGCCAAACGCCAGGACATTCTCAACCAGATCAAGGCCGCGCAGCTTAGCGACGGCGGCACGGACATCCCCAAAAGCATCGCGGCCGCCTGCCGGTTGCTCAGCGAACGGAAAGGCAAGTCGCGCCGCGAGATCATCGTGATCACGGACTGCACGCGCGCCGCGTGGGAACGCGCAGACCATCAGCCGCGCACGCTGAGCGCTGAAGACGAGGCGGCCGTCAACAAAGCCTTCGGCGACGCGCTCGGCCGCCCCAAGATTCTGGTGGCTCGCCTGCATGGCGAAACGGATGTGAAGAATCTTGCCGCCGTTAAAGTCGAACCCGACGAGAAGGTCGTTGCGGCCGGCGTCGATACGCAACTGCTGGGAACCGTGCGGAATTGTTCCGGAGCGCCGGCCAGGGACGTGAAGGTCAAACTGCGCATCGATGGCGAGGAAGTCGCGGCCGAAGTAGTCCCCATGCTCACGCCGGACAAGCCCGAAACCGTCTCCTTCTATCACGCGTTTCCGGAAGCCGGGTCGCACGCGGTGTCGATCGAACTGGAGAGCGACTCGCTGCCAGCGGACAACGCGGCCTATCTGGCGCTCGACGTTGAGGAGCAAATGCGCGTGCTCTGCGTGGACGGCCAGCAGCGCGTCGGGCCGAATGCGAGTGAAATGGATTACTTCCGGCAGGCGCTGGCACCCAGCAAGAGTGACGAGATCAAGGCCGGCAAGATGCCGCTGTTTCCGGAGGTGATCAGCGACAGCGCGTTCCCGGAAGCGAATCTGGACAACTATCGTCTGGTGGTTCTGGCCAACGTCGCCAATGTGCCGCGCGAGAAAGTGCAGGCGCTGACGCAGTTCGTCAAGCGCGGCGGGGCGCTGTGGATCTTTGTCGGCGACCGCGTGGACCCGTCCATCTACAACAAGGATCTCGCCGATCTGCTACCGATGCCGCTGGGCGAACTGGTGGGCAGCGGCGATCCGGACGGCCCGCATGACGCGCTTAGCGAAAAGGATTCGGATCATCCGGCGATTGCGAAATTCAAAGGGATCAAAGGTCTGCCGCTGTCGCACCTGCATGTCTATCGCCGCTTCAAGCTGTTGCCGCCGCTGCAGCCGGACGCCGCGATCCGCACGATGCTCAGCTACGAAAACGGTGAGCCCGCGGCGGTGGAAAAGCACTTCGGCCCCAGCAACGGCCGCGTGCTGCTGGTGGGCACGACCGCGGATAAAGCTTGGAATAACTGGCCGGCTAAGAATCAGTACATGCCGCTGATGAACTTCATCGCGCTGGACTTGATCCAGCCGGCGTACGCCGAACGGAACCGGATGTTCGGCGAGCGCTTTGTGATGCAGTTGCCGCGGCAGGAATTGGGCGTGGTGCGCCGCGAAGGCTTGCGTCTGTCCGATCCGGCCGGCGAACTCTCCAACATGGAAATTCTCACAGAACAGTATCTGGCCGAGAGCGGCCCGATCAAAAAGGCCGGCATCTACACGGCAGAACTTCCCGGGGACAAGCGCCGCCGCCTGCATTTCGCGGCGAACCGCAACCTGGACGAGTCCGATCTTTCGACGATCGAGGACCGCGAAATTCTTGCGTACCTGCCGATCGAAAACGATGCGCGCAAGACGCACGCGGCGCTCGGGCCAGCGGTGACGCAGTCCGACCTGCTGCTGACCGGCGAGGACACCAAGAATGTCGAAGAGTCTCTGAAGAAGACGAAGGGCAACCGGGAAATCTGGCGCTGGCTGGCGGGGGCTGTTTTGGGCCTATTGTTGATCGAATCAATACTGGCGCGGCGGTTCGGGGACTTCACAAGGTAAGTAAAAAGGAAAAAGAAGGAAGGATAGTGAGGAGCCAAGGGGCAATCAGAATGGAATCGGTTTCTTTTGCCTTTTGCCTCTTCACTTTTTACTTTCGCTGAACGGAGTGAAGCGAGTGCGGTCGTTACTGTCGTGGTTATTCAGTGTTGATGCGAAGGCCATCGGGCCGGACGCGGAGCTTAGTCTGCGCTGGAACCGGGCGCTGGAAGGCTGGCACGTGTTCTTGCTGGCGGTGGGCGTGATCGGCTTCGCGATCTGGGTTTACCGGCGCGATGGGCGCGGCGTGGCTTCGCCGTTCCTGCGAGCGTTTCTAGGCGTGCTGCGCGCGCTGCTGCTGGCGTTGGCGATCTTTATTCTGGCCGAACCGATTTTGCTGGCCACGAAAGTCGAAACCCGGCGTTCGGTGGTCGCGGTGCTGGTGGACGACAGTTATTCGATGGATCTGGCGTTCGCCGATGCCGAGGAGGGCTTGCGCAAGAAGCTTCAGGCCGCCATGCGCGACGCTCCGGTCTCGGTGAAAGAGGCGGACGGCAAGATTGCGCAAGTCGATCCGCAGAAGCTTTCGCCGCAGCACTTCAAGCTCATTACGCGCCTGGATGTGGTCTCCGCGGCAATGCGTTCAAAAGGCGACAAAGGCAAGAATTTCCTCGACGAACTGCGCGAGAAACACGACGTGCGGCTTTACGCCTTCTCGCGGACACTTTCCGCGACCGGCGACAATGGCAAGCCGCTGGACGTGAATGCTCTCGAATCCAGCAATACTCGCGGCGGCGAGACGCGCATCGGCGACTGCTTGCGGGCCGCTCTGAAAGACCTGCGTGGACAGCCGCTGGCGGGAATGATTGTCATCACGGACGGGCGCCAGAACGCCGGCGAGGACGCGATGCAAGTGGCGCAGTTGTGCAAGAGCCAGCGCGTGCCGCTCTATACCGTCGGCATCGGCGACCCATCGGAGCCGAAAGATTTCGAACTGGCCGTTGAAGGCCCCGAGATGATCCTGCCGGATGACCAGAGCGAAGTCACGGCTCTGGTGCGTTACAAGGGCTACAGCGGAATCAGCTCGATCAAAGTGGAGATGAAGAACGGCGACACGGTTGTCGCCACCGAAGACCTGAAACTGGGCAAGCCCGGCGAGAAAACTCCGGTGCTCCTGCGCTTCAAGGAATCCAAGCCCGGCAAGTACACCTATACGCTGCGAATTCCCGAACAAGCGGGCGAATTGCGCACGGACAACAACGTTGCGACCTACAGCTTCCAGGTGGTGGACAAGAAGGTGAAGGTGCTTTTTGTTGAAGGCCAGGATCTGCCGCGCTGGGAATACCGCTACCTGAAGAACGCTCTGCGTCGTGATCACACCACCGAAGTGGACGTGCTGTTGGCCACGGGGGACGGCGCGTTTTTGTGGGACGGAACGGACGGCAAGACGCCGCTCGAGAATTTCCCGATGAACAAGAAAGAGATCAACGATTACGATGTGCTGATCATCGGCGACGTCAATCCGGTGATCTTTACCAACGAGCAGGTGAATCTGGTTCGCGATTTCGTCCGCGAAGGCGGCGGGATGATCATGATCGCCGGCGAGCGTTTCGCTCCATCGGAATACACGGCGAGCGTATGGGCCGAAATGCTGCCGATTGTGCCGCAGCGCGCCGCGTTCCAGACGCCGGAAGGCGGATTCCAGGAATCCTTCCCGGTGGAATTGACGCCCGAGGGCCGCAAGCTGGCGTGGACGCATCTGGATCCGGACGAGAACGCCAATCGCGAAATCTGGGACAACCTGCCGCGCCTGTACTGGTACTTCCCGGTGAAGCGCAAGAAGGAGCTGGCCACGACGGTCGCCGTGCATCCCAACGACAAAGACGAATCCGGCGGCAAGATGCCGCTGATCGTGACGATGCCGTACGGGAGCGGGCGGACGATGTTCATCGGCGTGGACAGCCTGTGGCGCTGGCGGCGAGCGGTCGGGGATCGCTACCACTACCGCTTCTACAACCAGGCCATTCGGTACTTGAGCATGGCCAAGCGACTGGGCGGACAGAAACGCTTCTATCTGGGAACGGACCGAAACACCGTTGCGATCGGCGACCGGCTGATCATCAACGCCGTGATCAAAGACGAGAATCAGAAGGAGCTCACCGCCGAAAAGGCGACCGTGCACGGCAAGACGCCCAAGGGCGAAGACTTCACGGTTGAGCTCACGCGCCTGCACGACCGGCCGGGAAACTACGAAGGCAACCATTATCCCACGCTGCAGGGCGACTACACGATTTGGCTGCGCGATGAGGCACAGCCGGAGGCTCATCAGTCGGAAGTGACGTTCAAGGTGGAGAAGCCGCAGCTTGAGTTTGAAAATCCGCGCTTGGACAAGGAACTGCTCGAAACGATCGCTCGCGCCGGGGAGGACGGCGGCGGCTACTACGAGATCGATCATTTGCATGACGTTCCGGCGAAGGTTGCGCCGATCAAGCTTGAGATCCCGCGCGAAGCCTCATTCGATCTCTGGGATAACTGGTTCACCTTCACGATCTTTGCATTCCTGATCACTGCTGAATGGCTGCTGCGGAAGAAGGGGCGGATGATTTAGGGTTGGTGGTCTGGTGGTCTGGTGTCTGGTGGTCGGGTAGGTAGTAGGCATTGGTCACTTGCGACGGGGCGCAGGCGAGTGACAATAGCCATATGCGCACAAAGCAGACAATGCGGGGCCGCCGTAAGGGCGTGTATGCGGGGTCCTTCGATCCGATTACTAATGGTCACATGTACATGATTCGCGAAGGCGCTCGGTTGTTCGATGAACTGATCGTGGCGATCGGCACCAACCCGGAAAAGAAGTACACGTTCAGCCTGGAGGAGCGTCTGGATTTTCTGCGGCGTTCGACGCGCGGCATCGCCAACATCACGCTCGATCACTTCAGCAATATGTTCCTGGTGCATTACGCGCACAAAGTCGGCGCGAGTTACATTCTGCGCGGCATTCGCAATCCCAACGATTACGAATTCGAGCGCGGCATGCGCTACATCAACTCCGACCTCGACCCGCGAATTATTTCCGTGTATTTGATGCCCTCCCGCGAGATCAGCGAAGTCTCCTCTAGTTTCGTTAAAGGCCTGGTGGGCCCGAACGGCTGGGAGAAAGTGGTTCGCGAGTATGTCCCGCCGCAAATCTACAAGCCGTTTCTGCGGCACTTTGCCGGGACAAAGGGCGGCGGGCTGAAGGATATACCGGACTGGATGTGATTGGTGCTTGGTGAGTCGTGAGTGGTGAGTGGGCGCTACTGCGGGGTCATTGCTTTTCCGACGGCATCGACGAGTTCTTCGGCGGTGAATGGTTTCGGCAGCACGCTCGCGGGGCCGGGGCAGCCGGCGATCAGGGCATCCATGGACGGGCCGCGCGCGAAGCCGCTGGCAAAGATTACCGGCAGATCCGGCCGGATCACCTGCATGCGCAGATAGGCTTCGAGTCCGCCCATACGAGGCATGTAGGCGTCGAGAATCACCAGATTGAAGCTCTGCGGCGCATCCTGAAAACGTTCGAACGCCTCCTGCCCGTCTTTGGCCACGATGACGTCGTATCCTTGCTGACGCAGAGCCCACGAGGTAAAGAGCCGGAAATTTTCTTCGTCGTCAGCCAACAGGATGCGCCGCGCCGCCTCGTTGTGCTCCGGCGGCTGAGCCGCTGCCGTAGAGGCCGGCGTCATCACGCCCTTCGGCTGCTGGGTCTTCGGTGCGGGTTCGGCGGGCGGCAGAGTGACGCTCCACAGCGTGCCCTGCGCCTGGGTGGAAAGTCCATCCAGTTGCCCGCGATGGAAACGCAAGATGGCTTTGGCGAGAACCAATTCGGGAATGCCGCGTTCAATGTCCGGGGACATCGGCCGCGCAGCCCGGTCTGCTCCAACCGAGATCCCCGCTGAGGGCGGCACGTCTGCCAGCCCGGAGGGCGCTGCGTAGGTCCGATAGATCAGCCTGGTTGCTCCGCGTGCGCTGTCGATCACATGGCGGCTGACGGCGACCAGCATCGATTTCAGCATCTCCGCATCGCCTTGGGTCTGCGGAACCTCGCCGGACGTCTCCAAGGACACCTGCAATTCGCCGCCGGCCAGGTGCGCAATCAGCGGCGCACAATCGGCCACGACGGCGTTGACGTCCACTCGCGCGCGCGGCAAACGCTCCTCGTTGGCTGTGCGCAGCAGTGACGCAGCTTGTTGAGCGGCGTCGCTGATGGCTCCGATGGCGGGGGAGGGGAGGTGGCCTGTTGGGACGGCCAGCCGCATTCCGGATGCTTGCGCGAGGATGACGCCGAGGAGGTTGTTCAATTCGTGGCTGAGCGCCGCGTTCAGGAGCGATAGATGCCGGCGCTGGACGGCCCATTGGGCCTCCTCGCAGCTCAGGCGCATCGCCGTTTCATCATGCACGCGGACGCACACGTCCGTGACATCCGTTCCCCGGAGGCGCAGCGGATGAAACGACAGCTTCAACCAGCGTTGCTGTGAAACCGGCGCCGGGTCCGCGCTAGACTGCTGAGGGGCGTACCAATTCGGCTCGAAGACCGTCTCTTCGCCGGCCCAAGCCTTGTCCAGAGCGGGCTTGCAGATCGGCATCCGGAGCAGTGCCGCGGCCCAGTCCCACGCGTCTGAAGTTTCGCCGGCGGCGAGCGGCGGGTAGCGCGTGATTTCGTGGCGCGACGAGATGAAGAAGGTGACGTGTGTGAGGCCGGTGGCTGTGCTGTGGCGGACCAGGCGCAGTTCGCGTTCCAGTTCATCGCGCTTCAGCACTTGCCGTGCGATGACCAGAAACGCGGCCGCACCGGGCTGAATCTGGTGTTCGGGATAAAGCACGGCGGTCTCGATGACCACGTTGACGGGCGTGCCGGCGGCGCTGGTGAATTGCGCATCGAAGCGGTGGTGCGTGGCATGCTGCAGCGCTTGGCGTTGTTCTTCTAGTCGCTGCTGGCTGGCGGGTGAGAGCAGATCGCTTCCGCGCCGGCCGATGAGGCTTTCGCGCGGATAGCCGAGCAGCGCGCACGCGGCTGAATTTACGTCGAGGATTATGCCGGCGGCGTCCTCCAGGAAGGCCGCCTCGCCCAATCTTTCGAAGATTCGCGATTCGAAGTCAGGCACCCGCGCGGCCCCTCTCCATTTCGGATTGCGGATTACACGCAAGCGTTACTCTGCGCAAACTTAAGCGTGCAGTGATTGGCTGCACGCACGAGATCGCGCCAAGAAAGCATGCCCAGCGAACGCCCAATTGTTGACCGGCACGCACGAGATCGCGCCATGAAGCCGGCGCGATCACGTACGTGCCACATCCGGTTATTGGTCGTCGTCCGCGTGGCGGCCGCGAGCTTCGTCGAAGAGCGGCGCATCGCGCAGGCTCCGGTCACGTTCGGCCTGATCTTCCATTCGCTTGAGCATGGAACGAATCAGAGCGATGTAGTCTTCGCGGGCGATCTGATCGCGTTCAGTGTCGCGCGAGAACGCTTTGCCTGGCGCGGCGGTCGTGGCGTCCTGGTTGAACGTCTGCCAGGTGGGCAATTCGCGTTCGACCGCGAAGCCGACATAGAAGCGTTCGTGCGGATTTGGCGGAGCGCCGTAGCCGGGCGATTCGACCGGTCCCTGCGCCACGTCGATCACGTCGCCGACCTGCTTGGGATTGCTGAAGAACTTGCGGAGGATGTCCTGCTTGGCTTCCTTGTCACCGCGGGCTTCCAGCAGCGAATCGATCGGCGGCAGCTCCTTGCCTTCCGCCCATGCGTCGTGCACTTTCTTGGCTTCTTTCTCGGCCAGTTCGATGGCCTCGTTGACCTTTAGGCGTTCGGCGACCGGTTTCTTCGCCTGTTCGAATGGCATCGCTTCTTCGGCCTTGTATTCCTTGATGCGGGAGACGGTCAGGCCTTTGTTGCCTTTATCAAAGAGGATTTGCGGGTTTTCTTCGAATTCCCTGGCACGCTTCTCGTTGGCCTCGTTCAACGACTGGTACTGGCTGGGCTTCTTCAAGAAGAACAGGCTGCCGACATTCGCGAAGTCCTTCGCGTTCGCTTCGCGCTTGCCAGCCCTGTACTGATCTTCCGTCAGCGCGTCGGTCGTCCAGTGCACCAAGTTGTGCTTCTTCGCCCAGTCGTCCAGGTCGAACGGCTTGCGTTCTTCAGGCTTCTTGTTTTCCTGTTCTTTCTTCCACGCTTCCTCGTCCTTCTGGAACTCGTTCCGCAATGCCGTCATCTTCGCGCGGGGCCGGGAACCCAACTGGTTAAGCTGCCAGTCCTCATACCATTTCTTCTCGACGTCCGCTTTCACTTCTTCGTACGGCTTGACTTTTTCTTCGCCGGGCTTCGGCGGCGGCTCGCCGGCCTTGGGTTCGATCTTCCAGAACATCGCCTTGCGGCGGTCGTAGAACTTCTTCGATTCGGTTTCTCGCCACTTGGCCTCAACTTCCGCCTTCACATCCTTGAATTCCTTGTACTTCGGCGCTTCGCCCTGCTTGGCTTCGATCTTCCACATCTCCTTGTTTTCATCGTAGAAGTTTTGCAGATCCTTCTCTTCCGGCTTGATGAAGTTCTTGGATTCCTGATCGCGCCACTTGGCTTCGACTTCAGACTTCACTTCGGAGAACGGTTTGAACTTGTCGGGCTCTCCCGCTTTGGCCGGGGGGAGCTTCCAGGTTGCTTTGTTCTCATCGTAGATTTTCTGCAACTGCGCATCGGTCGGGTTGGCATCGCCGGTGAAGAAGCGTGAGGTGTCCATGAAGAGCACGTCGGCGGACAGCGTGGGCTTGGTGAACATCACGTCTTTGAGGTCGTCGGTGACATTCTTCTTGTTATCGTCGTAGAACTTGCGGACCTTCTCTTCGCTGGGCTCCTTGGTCTGCGCCATGAAGTCTTCGCTCTTGAACTCCTTGTAGCGCATCCGCACGACTTCTTTTTCGCGGCAGAACGCGAGGAACAGTTCCGGGTCGCTGATCAGCGACTGCTGGCTCAGGTACCCAAAGTACTTGTTCAGGACGGAGAAGTCGCGGACCAGCCGTTCGAACTGCGGCGGCGAGATCTGCATGATGCTGAGCAGCTTATCGTAGACCTTCTCGTTGATCGTGGGCGTCGAGCCGTCGCGTTGGAGGATTTGTCCCTTGATCTCCTCCATCAGTTTGTCGCGGGCCTCGTCCTTGCCGATGTTGAAGCCGGCTTGAGCGGCGGTGTGGAAGGCGACCTGATGCATCGCCGCTTCGTCGCTGGTGCGGATGTGATGATCGCCGCGCTGCGGGTAACCCCAGGGCGAGATTCCTTGCCCGAACTGTGTCAGCAGGAAGCGCAAGGCCACCACTTCCGAGGCGCTCATGTTGCGGGTGCGGCCATTGACGGTGTACCTGACGCTGGGACCCGAATGGGAGCGCCTGGATTCAATGGCGCTGGTGGCGCCGAAGAAGGCCATGCCGATGCCGACGACGGGCAGCAGAATCCAATACACAAACTTCTTATGATGCCTGAACCATTCGAGTTTCATGCCGTTCCTCAGTCAAAATGCAACCAACCCGCGGGCAGTCCGCGAGGGAAAAGTTATTGTAAAGGACTGGGGGAGCGTTTGCCAGTCTAAGCGCATAAGTAACGCGCTTGTATTCGTGCCAGCGGTAAGGCAGGGATTCAAGCGTGCACCGCACGCACGAGACCGCGCCAGAACGGACGGCGCGGTCACGTGCGTGCCACCCCCACTGTTCTTGTTGCAATCCAAGCCGGGGAGTATCATGACAGCAACTTAACGAGGGGGTATTGGCGTGAGCACATTTACGGTTCTGTTTTTTGGCGATGTGGTGGGAAGGCCCGGGCGGAATGCGTTGTCTTACGCCATTCCGGTTCTGCGCGAAAAATACGGCGCGAGTTTCGTCGTGGCCAACGGCGAGAATTCAGCGGCGGGGTCGGGGGTGACTCCGACGACGCTGAACCGCTTGCTGGCCGCTGGCGTGGACGTGATTACGACGGGCGATCATATTTTTAGAAACAAAGAATATCCAGGTGTCATCAACGAACTGCGCCTGCTGCGGCCGGCCAATTATCCTAAGGTGGCCGACGGCCGCGGCTGGGGGCTTTACACAACAAAAGACGGGCTGCGCATTGTTGTGATCAATGTTCTGGGCCGCATCTTCATGGAACCGTTGCGGTGTCCGTTCGAAATCGTGGACGAGATTCTGCAGGCCACGTCCAATCAGGCGAAGATTATCCTGCTGGATATTCATGCCGAAGCCACGAGCGAGAAAATTGCAATGGGCTGGTATCTGGACGGGAAGGTCTCCGCCATCGTTGGCACGCACACGCACATTCAGACCGCCGATGAACGCATCTTGCCGAACGGAACGGCTTATATCACCGATCTAGGGATGACGGGGCCCTACGAATCGGTTCTCGGCCGGGAAAGGCAGCCGGTGCTCAAACGCTTCCGCACGGCGATGCCTGCGCGCTTCGATGTGGCCGAAGGAGACGTGCGCGCGTGCGGCGTGGCGGTGAAGATCAACGCGGAGACGGGGCAGGCGGTGTCGATCGAGCGCTTCCAGGTGCCGATTCCTTCGACGGCGACGACGATGGGGACGTAACGGCAGGGTTCGGGGTTCAGGGATCAGGGTTCAGAGTGTGAGTTCGGTGCGGGCTGTGCCGTGATCCTCGATACATGGGCGCCTTTTACGAGAAGGTGCGCAGAATCTTCAGCAGCCTGTTGGAGAATTGGACGGCACAATTCTCGCGCAACCGGCGCGAGAAACACAACGATCCGCAAAACTGACACAGGCTGTGTCAGTGTTTGATGCGCAGATTTTGTCACAGTCTGCTGGAGAGTCGGATGGTGCAAGACGCAGGCGTTCGGAGCCTCGGAGAGGCGAAACACGGGTAGCCCACGGCGTAAGCCGTGGGAATCGGAGCCGTGGTTGTTAAAAGCCCCGGAGGGGCGATACAAATGGCCCATACGTTTACCGACTTGTTAACACATTTGGTTTTCAGCACCAAGGATCGCGTGCCGCTGATTCGAGAGCAGTTGCGCACCCCGTTGTTTCCGTACATGGCGGGGATTTGTCGCGAATTGGGAGCGCACACCTATATTATCAATGGACCTGCGGATCATGTTCATCTCCTGCTGACAATGCCTCACACCGTTGCGGTTTCTGATTTCCTGCGAGTTTTGAAGGCGAATTCGTCGAAATGGATTCGCGAGCAGTTCCCGCGCGAAGCCTTCGCATGGCAGATCGGATACGGTGCGTTCAGCGTCAGCCGTTCGGATTTTGAGGACGTGGAGCAATACATTAGGGATCAGGAGAAGCATCATCAAAAGATGGACTTCAAGCGCGAGTTCATAGCGTTGCTCAAGAAGCACGGGCTGGAACCAGATGAGTACATTTGGGAGTGAGCGATTGTGTCGCCCCTCCGGGGCTACGGTCGCACGGGGCGCCCTGACCCCATGGCTGACGCCGTGGGCTACCCGTGTGTTGCCCCTCCGGGGCTACGAACGGCGCGGCATTTTTGTGTCGCAGGATTCTTTTGCACTCCTTTCCGACGCACTCACACAGCAACTGAGACAACTGACAACGGACAACTGACCCCGGACAAACGCATGCCACGTCGCGGACTTCATGATTCTGACCTGTTTGATTCGCTTCCGCCGGAAGAGCCGGAGCGGCGGACGGAGGCGTCCAAGGCGGCGGGGCATGTGCGTCCAGCGACGCCGGCGCGGCCGAAGCCGTATACCATCACGCAGATCACGCGGCTCATTAAGGAGCGCATCGAAGGTTCGTTTGGCTGCGTGTGGGTGGAAGGCGAGATTTCGAACTATCGCGTGTATGGGTCGGGGCACTGTTATTTCACGCTGAAGGACGAAGGCGCGCAGCTTTCCGCGGTGCTGTGGCGGACCGAAGCGCAGCTTTTGCGCTTTACGCCGACGGACGGCACGAAGGTGCTGGCGTTCGGGCGGCTGAGCGTCTACGAACCGCGCGGGCAGTACCAGATGGTCGTCGAAAAGCTGGAGCCGCTGGGGATTGGCGCTCTGGCGGCGGCGTTTGAGCAGCTCAAAGCCAAACTCGCGGGCGAAGGGCTTTTCTCCGAGGAGCGCAAGCGGCCGATTCCGCTTTATCCGCGGCGCATCGGGATTGTGACCAGTCCGACGGGCGCGGCGATCCGCGACATGCTGAAGGTGATTCACCATCGTTGGCCGGTGGAGATTGTTCTGGCGGGCGTGCGCGTGCAGGGCGACGGCGCGGCGGCGGAGATTTCGCACGCGATCGGAGCATTCAACCGGCTGGCGGACCTGAACAAACCGGACGTGCTGATCATCGGGCGCGGCGGCGGGTCGCTCGAAGATCTGTGGGCGTTCAACGAAGAAGTGGTCGCGCGAGCGATTGCGGCGTCGCGGATTCCCATCATCAGCGCGGTCGGACATGAAGTGGATTTTACGATTTCGGATTTCGTCGCCGATGTACGCGCGGCAACGCCGAGCCACGCCGGCGAAATCGTCGCGCCGCGGATGACCGAAGTGCTGGGACGGCTCGACAATCTGCGCGCGCAACTTCCGGCGGCGCTCTTGCAGCGCGTGGAGTTGGCTCGGCAGCGGCTGAACGGGCTGGAGCAGAGCTATGCGCTGCGGCATCCGGAAGACCGCATCGCCGGATTGCGGCAGCGACTGGACGATTTGCTTTCGCGGATGACGCCGGCCGCGAGTCGGCGCCTGGAAAATGCGCGGCACGCTTTGGCTAGAGCCACGGGGCGGTTGGAGTCGCTCTCGCCGCTGAAGGTGTTGGAGCGCGGGTACAGCGTGACGTTGCGCGAGCGGGACGGGGCGGTGGTGCGGTCGGTCGGCGATGTGGCGGCGGGCGAGGTGATTAAGACGAGGGTGGGGGATGGGGTGATCAGGTCTAAAGCAGAGGGCGGGCGGTAGCTCGGCCCAGAAGCTCCTATTGCTTCCCGACCTCCTTCTCCATCTTCATCGAGAGTTTCATATTGCCACCCATGCTTCCGCTAATCTTCGCTCCTGGTTTCTGACTGGAAGAAACCGCCAAGTCCAGTTTTCCAGCGATCCATTGTTTGATTTTGGTGTCGTAAGTCTGTTCGCCAGAAACGGAGTTGTTTAATGTAATGTCACTGTCGGGCAGTGGAAGAGTTCCATGGACTGTGCCAGAGACCTTTACGTGTACGACGCATGGATCTTCTCCGTTTTCGGGCGGCAATTTCGTGTACTCAAGTACGCCTTTCACGAGAGAGTTGCCGCCGCTGAAGAAGACTATATCTCTCCTTGATGAATTCCCGAAATTCTGGCTTCGCGTCCCGTTCATACAGGATTTCGCGACTTTCATTTCGCGTCCTTTTCCTGATTCCATTTTTGTCCGAGGACGATTCTCGTTCGAATTCCCCGTTCACATAGAACTTCAGGTAATCAGAAATCTCGAAGAGCGAGACTTTGGCCCTTTTCTGATCCCTGCGGTAACGGAAGTTGGTCTGGCCCGTCATTCGTTGGGCAGGCATGTCGGCAATCTGACATATTGCGTCGGAATCGATCTGCACTGTGTACATATGATCCTCATGTTGGGCCAAGTGCGTCTCATCGATGATGTGAGGTGCCTGGGGATTGAGTGCGGGATCGTCAGATGGTTTGGGTTGCCCACCGTTATCATGCATTTTGGCGCCGCATTCGACGAGCACCGATACGATTTCGATGGAGCTTGCATAGGCAATCGGCGTACGTCCATCTGCATCCGAGGCTTCGACATCGGCTCCGTTCTTCACGAGTGCACGAACAAGTTTGGGGTTCCCGCTTTGAACGGCAAAGTGCAACGCCGTCCATCCCGTACGGTGTTTGGCCTTAAGATCTGCGTTCTTCTTCAGAAGTGCTTCCGCGACTTCCAGATGGCCTTTGTAAGATGCCGCATGCAGCGGGGTCCAGATGTTCTTGTTGTCTCGGGCGTCCACTTCGGCGCCGTTTTCGAGCAGAAGGTTCACCATCTCAAGATAGCCATTTTCGGCCGCCAGATGTAACGAGGTGCCTACAGTGTTGGTCTTTGCATTTACGTTGGCACCAGCGGTAAGCAGCACTCTTGCTGTGGGGACTTGGTTCCTACGTGCGGCAAAGCACAATGGCGTGTAGCCATAATTGTCACGGGCGTCAACACTAGCCTTATGCTCCAGAAGCAGCTTAACAACGTCTGTGTGTCCGAGCATGGCCGCGAAATGCAGCGGCGTGTGCATCTCACCGTCTGCTAGCACTACGTTTGCACCGGCGTCAAGGCACCGCTTTACCTTGCCCACGTCACCCGCCATGGCGGACTCGATCAATGAAGGTTGGGTGCTCTGGGGCGACGGGTTTGACTGCGCTGCGTGTTTTGGCGTGTCGCTACCACAGCCACAAAGCAGCGCGATTATGAAAAGAACGACTGTTATTCGCATCGGTTGCCTTCCGGAGTGTAGATAAGGTTCCCCAGTCAACATAGCGCGCTCTGGGCTTTTTCCTATTCCTTTTGTCATTTGCGGCGGTGCAGCCCGGATAATCTAGTCGCGCATGAAGGAGTCAGAACCGCGTCCGTAGCATCTTTCTCTTTGATTTTACGGAACTCGTTGGTGCCGTTTTCGTCAAAGGGTTCAAGAGACGCGGGGGATCACTGTTGGAGCGCCGAAGTCTGGAGGGATGCATGGTGAAAGCCATTCGAGCGCTGTCCGTCGTTCTGATCCTGATCACGATGAATGCGTATGCAAAGCGCGAGGCGCCGAAGGACGTGGCGGCGATCACGCGCGATGGCGTCAGCTATTCGGTGCCGCATGTCCGAGAACTCGAACACGCCATTATCCGGCCGGCACCAGCCGAACCGTTTCGTCCGCGCCGGTGGCTTTAACGACCGCCTGGCGCAGCAACTCGACACGGAAAGGTTTGCGTATGTACGCGGCGGCGCCCAGAACATCCGCCCACGACATCTGTTCCGGCGTGGCATCGGACGAGATCATGATCACCGGCACGCTGGCGGTTTGCGGGTCGTCCTTGAGCTTCTGAAGCGCGCTCAGGCCATCCATTCCTGGCATGTGAATATCCAGCAGAATCAGGTCGGGTGAACAGTTCAACGCTGCTTCCAGAGCCGCGTCGGCATTGGGAGCTTCGATAAAATCGGTGATTTGCAGATCCTTCAGCATGCCTTTCAGGATCAGTCGCGAGAATGCCGAGTCGTCGGTGATCAGTACTTTCATACAGTACCCTCCTGCTGCTGTTCGTAGCGAGTGCGTCGCTTGGTTTGACGCGACGCCTCGGCAATTCGTCTTTCGCTACCGCCACACTTGGTTCGCTGATAATGCACGGCGAAGCTGAAGGCTGAAGGCATCGGTCTGCGAACGAAAAAGGCGCAGACTGATCGCACCCTCTGCACGCGTGCACTTTTGGACACGACAACTGAAGGCGGATAGACGATAAGGGATAGATGGCGATCCTCAAGGACGTGGCTCAAGTCCTGCACGTTTATGAGACGGGCAACACCAGCCTGGTGGCGGTGATGCTTGGGCGGAGGTTGGGGCAGTTTCGGGCTCACGCGAAAGGGTGGCGGCGATGGCCGAAGAAGGGGTTTGAGGGCGGGCTGGATTTGCTGGTGCGCGGGCAGGTCGTGGTCTATCCGCGAGCGGGCGAGAATCTGTGGCTGCTGAAGGAGTGGGACGAGCGGGCGAGGCCGGCGGTGGGGCGCTCGATGGCTCTGCTGCGCTCGGGCAGCTACCTCTGTGAGTTGACGGAGGCTCTGACGCGGCACACGGCCGGGTCGGTGCGCGAGGAAAATAGTGGCTCCGACGAGGCGGTCACGCGAGCGAAGCTTTACGATCTGCTGGCGGAGGCCGCGGAGGCGCTGAGCAACGGCTCCCGGCCGGGAGCGCTGCTGCTGTCCTTTACGCTGCGCGCGCTGGAGAATGAGGGGCTGCTGCCGGAACTGGACGTTTGCACGGAATGCCAGAGTCCTTTGTTGAAGGATACGAAGGGACTCAAACCGGTCTGGCTGACCGGCGAAGGCGTGCGCTGCGGGCAATGCATGCAGGGGGTGGACGTGCAGAACGCCGGGGTCGCGGTCCAACGCGGCGTTTGGCTTTCCCCGGAGGCGTTGCGTGTGCTGCTGCACGTACAGCGCTCAGACAAACCCGTGGGCGTGAGCGCCGCGGCAGCGCGGCAGTTGGCTCAGGCGTTGGCGGTGCTCGTGCACGGGACTTTGGAGCGCGATCTGCGCACACTGCCGGGAGCGATGCGGCTCGTTGCGGCGCTTGGAGCGCGGTGAGGAGCAGCGTTCAGGGTTCAGGGTTCAAAGACGGGAAATGGCGATGCAAAGATGAAAGGCGTGGGGCTTTGGGGCATCTTAACCGATAAGTATTATTGCACTTGAGGGGATGGCCAGCTAAAACTGTGGCGTTTCCGTGGTGCAAGGCAAGCAGTCTGAGGGTGGTCATGCGACCGGGCAAGGCATTGTTTTTGATTTCATTGGCGCTCTGCGCAAGCGGGATGCTCTGCGCGGCGGAGACCGATCTGGCGGAGTGGGTCAACGAAGGCAAATGGCCGCGCGGACCGCTGTCGGTGGAGCCGACGCCGGACCGGCAGTCGGGCAAGGCCAAGCGATTGCAGGAGATCGGGGATTCGCGGCAGGCGGCGGAGCAGTATCGACGGCTGGCGGACGTCTACAGCGAATCGGATCTGGCCGAAGAAGGATTGGTGCTTTCGGCGAAGAACTATCTGGCGGCCGGCGATTACACCAAGTGCCGCGATCAGCTAAGCGAACTGCGGCGGCGCTATGCAAATCCGAGCTTTTTGGATTCCATCGGCGAAGTGGAAATTGCGCTGGGGCGCGGGTATCTGGAAGGAAAAGGCGAAGGCGGCACGTACCGGCTCCGGAGCCGCCTGCGCAAGGCGAACCTGATCTTTCAGCGTCAGTTCGACATGGACCCCGAAGGACGCTGGGCCGATGACGCGCTGATGGGATTGGGACAGTGCGCCGAAGTCCTCCACGATTACGACACGGCGATCAAGAAGTTCAAGGAACTGCTCGAGAAGTATCCGCGTTCGGAGCTTCGCGCCGAGGCTGAAGGCCATATCGCGTCGTGCATCAACAAGCGCGAGCCGCAGCCGGAGTACACGGAGTCTGAGACGGAAGAAGCGCGCAAGCGCATCCAACAGGCTCGCGATGAGGCGACGGCCGAGGATGTCGATCTGGACGTCGTGGCGCTGGAAGAAAACGAGAAGCTGCTTTCGGAGCGGCAAGCTCGCAAGCGCTACGAGCAGGCGCTGTTCTATGCGAAGAACAACCATTTCCGCGCGGCTGAAGTGTACCTGGAACTGCTGAAGACGCGCTTCCCGGACAGCAAGTGGGCGGTAAAGGGGAAGGAAGAGCTGGATAAGCTGAGACGGAGATAACGGCAGGGTTCAGGGCGCGGGGTTCAGGGGCGCGCATCAGAACCGCGACCGTTAGGAAGCGGCGGCAAAGCGCCGAAAGGCGCGACGGGGGCGAAACGGCAACAAGACGTTTCGGGGGACGGGGCTTAGAGAATGAAGAGAACTGTATTGGCGTTGGGGCTGCTGGGATTGCTGCTGGTGGCCGGCGGCTGCGCTTATCGAACAAAGGGATCGCTGCCGCCGCACATCAAGACCGTCGCGGTGCCGGTGTTCACCAATCACACGTTCACGGGCGATTACACGCGAAAGATCGAAGTGCAGGTCACCGAAGCTGTGCGCAACGCGTTCATCCAGGCCGGGGAACTCAAACTGGCCGGCCGTGAAGACGCAGACCTGATCCTGGAAGGCGCGGTCATGAAGCTCGACCGCGAAGTGCTTCGTTCAGACCGCTACGGCGATCCGGCGGAAATCCGGCTGGTGATCCGCGCGCGGATTTCGATTTACGATGTGAAGGAAGCCAAGTATCTGCTGAAGGACCAGCTCGTGACCAATTCCGAAAAGAACTTGGAATCCGGCGTCTTCAATCTGCGGCGTGGCGAAGACGAAAATCTGGGCACGAAGCGGGCCTTGGAAGACATCGGGCGAGTGATTGCACGACGCGTGACGGAGAAGTGGTAGGGGGCGGTGATCAGTAGTCCGTTGTCAGTGGTAAAACAACGGACCACCGACGGTGATTATTTTTCTTCCACCTGCATGTACACTTCCGTCTTCAGCTCTTCGGGCTTGGTGTTGTCGGGATCGGAGACGTAGAACTCCCAGCCGGTGCCGCCTTCCTTGAGGCCCTTGACTTTGATGAATTCTTTGAGCGCCTTGTAGGTGGCGGACAACTTCTCGTACGGGCCTTTGTGGACGGTGCTGGCGGCTTTGCCGCCGGGAAGTTCGCTGACGACGATCTCGCCTTGGCCTTTGGTGCCTTCGGCGACGACGAAGCCGGCTTCGATATTGAACTCATCCTCGCCGGCCTTCGTGTAGCGCGTCATCGGCGCAGAGAACGGCTGGATTTTGTTTTGTCCGGCGAAGGCGAACACTTTCGGCAGGATTTGGCCGAGCGCCGCACCGATCTCGGACTGTTTGATCTTTTTCTTGATGACCAGGGTGGTTTGCTTCTTCACGTCCTTGATCTGGATTTCCGGGGCGGCTTCGGCGGCGAGGAGCGCGAAGCAAGACATCGCCAGCAGCAGAGCGAAAAACGATCGCATGCAACATTCCCTCCATCGGTCTACGAGTGTCTCGGCAGGAAACTGAACTCCCAGTTGGTTAGCACACCAAAGAGAAGCAACGTACACAAGAACTGCAGAACTGTTCCGACCAGCGCGCCAAAAACGACATCGTTACAGTCCAGAGTTCCCGAGTCTTGCCACTCTCTCCTGACCAGTGTCGCCGCAGTGAGCCAGAACGGCCACCCGCAATACAGAAAACTGAAAGAGTATGAAATAGCCATCAGGCCGACTATGCTGCCGAGTGCAGCCACAAACAGCACCAGCGGACCAAGGCCAAATCGAAGCCTGCTCGCGCGCGCGAGCCGTTTTGCGGACGTAATGGCTATCGCAACTGGCAAAACACAGTTTGCGGCGATGCAGATAACGGCAACCGAAGCCGGGCTATCGAGCATGAACATCTTCCCCGTCGAAGGCGAGGCATACCGGCGCATCAGTGAAGCGGGCCGGAAAACCTGCGCTTTCCGGCCCGCTGTGTAACGGACAACTAACAACTGACCACGGACTACTTCGCCTGTTTCTTCTTGTCGAACTGCGCGTCGAAGGCGATCGCGCTGGGCTTGAAGTCGATGTCCTTGACGAACTGGCAGGCTTCCTTGGCGCCATGTTCGCGGTCCATCTTGCCGTCTTCCCATTCGACGGAGAGCGGACCCTGGTAGCCGACGTCGTTGAGCGCGCGAATGATCTCTTCGAACTTGATGCTGCCGCGGCCCAGGCTGCGGAAATCCCACGAGCGGCGCGGATCGCCGAAATTGATGTGGCCGCCGAAGACGCCGACTTCGCAGGGCAGCTTCGACAGGTAGGCGTCCTTCATGTGGACGTGGAAGATGCGGCTGCCGAACTTGCGGACGAAGCCGACGTAGCTGACGTTCTGGTAAACGAGGTGGCTCGGATCGAAGTTGAAGCCGAAGGCCGGGTGGTGATCGACGGCTTCCAGAGCGCGTTCCGCGCTGGCGATGTCGAAGGCGATTTCGGTCGGGTGAACTTCCAGCGCGAACTTGACGCCGAGTTTCTTAAACTCATCGAGAATCGGAATCCAGCGCTTGGCAAAGTCCTTGTAGCCGGCATCGATGTAATCAGCCGGAACCGGCGGGAAGCTGTAGAGGTATTTCCAGATCGACGAGCCGGTGAAGCCGTTGACGATGTCCACGCCGATGTTCTTCGCGGCTTTGGCAGTCAGCTTCATTTCTTCCGCCGCGCGCTGCCGCACGCCCTCGGGCTTGCCGTCGCCCCAGATGCGGCCGCCGGTGGTGTCGATCGACTTGTGCCGTTCGTCGATTTCGTCGCAGACCATCTGGCCGGCGAGGTGGTTGGAGATGGCGAAGAGTTTCAGGCCGTGCTTGGCCAGGATTTCCTTGCGCGACTTCGCATAGGCCATGTCCTTGGCGGCCTTATCGACCTCGACGTGGTCGCCCCAGCAGGCCAGTTCCAGTCCTTCGTAGCCGAAGGCCTTGGCCTTTTCGCACATTTGTTCGAGCTTCAGGTCTGCCCACTGACCTGTAAACAGCGTGACCGGTCGTCCCATCGTCGTACCCTCCGTGGAATGCGAAAATGCGTATCGAGCCTCAACTCGAATAGCTTACAAAACCATACGTAACGGGAGATTTTCGTCAACTGGGGAAAAGGTTTGGTGGTCTGGTGGTCTGGTGTCTGGTCATCTTGTCACGAGCTCTTTACCAGACACCAGACACCAGACGACCAGACTACCAGGCACCCAAATCGCGGCTTTACTCCGTTCGGCCAGATTGGAAGATAGGCGCACTCTCTTGGGATGATCCGACATGACGCCACGCGAGATTGTTCGACGCACGCTGAAGTTCGAAACTCCAGAGCGGATCGCTCGCGACCTGTGGGTCTTGCCGCGCGCGCGCGAGCAGCACCCGGCGGAGGTCGCGCAGATCGAGGCGCGATTCCCTTCCGACCTGACGGGCGCGCCAAGCGTTTACCGTCCGTCAGCGCGCGTGCGCGGCAACGCATACGCCAAGGGAGAGCACATTGACGAGTGGGGCTGCTGCTTTACCAACTTGCAGTCCGGCATCATCGGCGAAGTGCGCAAGCCGCTGATTGCCGAGGCCAGCGATTGGCGCCAACTTCAGCCGCCGTACGAGACTCTTCCCGAAAACAAAGCGGACGCACTGGAGAAGATTAAGCGAGCGTATGGAGAGACCGAGAAGTTCATGATGGGCGGCTGCTGCCCGCGGCCGTGGGAGCGCTATCAGTTCTTGCGTGGCAGCGAAAACGCTATGATCGATATGGCGGTGCGCGACGACGACGTTCGCGCCTTGCTGAAGCGTATTCACGAATTCTATCTGGCGGAGTACGCGTTCTGGGCGGATTCGTGCGTCGATGCCTTGAGTTTTATGGACGATTGGGGCTCTCAGCGCGCGCTGCTCATTTCGCCGGCCGTGTGGCGAGAACTGTTCAAGCCGTTGTACCGCGAATATTGCCAGATCGCTCACAGCCACGGAAAATCTATCTTCATGCATTCGGACGGGCACATCGCGGCGGTCTACGATGACCTGATTGAGATCGGCGTGGACGCCGTGAATTCACAGCTTTTCTGCATGGACATGGCGGACCTGGAGCAGCGCGCGCGCGGCAAGATCACCTTTTGGGGCGAGATCGATCGCCAGCACGTGCTCCCATCTCCCAACCCGCAGGACGGTCGCGATGCCGTGCGAAAAGCCGCTCGACATTTCTACGACACGCGCGGCGGAGTCATCGCGCAATATGAGCTGAGCGCCGAGTCCAATCCGGCCGTGGGCATGGCGATTTTTGAAGAATGGGAGAAGGTGGACCGCGAGCGGCGCGCTGCGCCGGACGGGGAGACGGGGGGACGGGGAGACGGGGCGAAACAGCAACGCGACCGTAAGTAAGGGAGCGGTCGTCGCCACCCTCTCCCCCGCCGGGGAGAGGGTGGCGAGCGTAGCGAGCCGGGTGAGGGGCCATGCATGCGCAGGGACGGCACACAAATCACTCGATCCAGACGCCTGCGTCGGGAATCTACACCGGCCGAGAAGATCCTCTGGGGCTCCCTCCGAGGCCGTCGTTTCTGCTCCTACAAGTTCCGCCGTCAATACGCGCTCGAACGCTTCATCCTCGACTTCTACTGCCCCGCACTGAAACTCGCGGTTGAACTCGATGGCCAGACTCACGTCGGAAAAGAGGAACACGATGCTGAGCGACAACAGGTGATCGAATCGTCCGGCATCCGCGTTCTGCGTTTCTGGAATCCAGACGTGTATGAACATCTCGATCAAGTGCTGCAGGCGATTTGGAACGAATGCGAAATTCGCGCACAGAGTGGCCCCCTCACCCGCCGCGCCTCTGGCGCGGCACCCTCTCCCCGCGGGGGAGAGGGTAAACCGTGCGCGCTTCGGAGATCCTAGCTATGGGTGAGGGGGCGAAACGGAAACAGATGCGGCTAAAAAGTGCAGTTCAAGCTGCTGCGGTCCTTCTTGTGGCGATGGCGGCAGCCGAGGACGCGCCGAAGAGCGGCGATGCAGCCGCGAGCTCGCCGTTCTACGCGATCGCGGTGATGACGGATCATGCGGGCGTCGTCAGTCGGCAGCTCATTGGCATCAACGCGGAGAGCAACAACCCACCAGAGTTGCAGCCGCTGCTGGAGAAAGCGATGGCGGCATACGAGGCCGCTCAAGCCGACTGGAAGAAACGCAAGGCGGAGTACAACCCAAGCGATCCCAAGAACAAGTATAAGCCGTTTTCCGAGCCGGCGCCGAAGAAGCCCACGGTTGTGCTGGAAGGCCGGCCTTTCAAGAATCGCAGCGATGCGGAGGCCGTGCTGGAGAAGCATCGCGTCGCGGACATGCTCAAGGCCGATCCGGGAAAGGCGGCGCGGCAGAAAATACTGCAGGAGCGAATACTCGATCATTTCTGCATTGGTGTCGAAGCACCGATCGAATGGATGAACGAGACGCGCGACAAGTTCGGCGCGAAGTGGGACATTCGAACGGCTTACTTCTCCGGCGGCGCGGACAAAGAGCCGCCAGCCGCGCGCTCGTGGGACAGCGTGTTCTGGGACAATCAGTGGGAGAATCCGAAGAAAGAGCGCGGCGTGTGGGCGCGCAAAATGTTTATCAAGCCGACGGCGGAGAACAACTACGTCGGCTGGATCACGATGTACAACCTCGCGCAGGCCAATCCGGCGAACTACAAGCCCGGTCCGGCTCAGGCCACGCCGATCAACGCCAAAATTGCCAAGACGATGAAGTCGTACTGGGAGCAAGTGAAGCTGATCATGCAGCTCTGCAAAGAGCAGGAGCCGAAGCCATTCGTCATTCAGGTGGAGCCCGACGAATGGGGACATTTGCTGCTGTCAGCGCAGATGGACCCGCTGAAGGTCGATGTGAAGGTTGGATCGACGGGCGTGCCAGAGCTCAAGGACTTGCCCGACAACATGATCGGCTACGCGAAGGCATGGAAGCTCATGCGGGATCTTTACGCGCCGAACAATGTGCTGCTGGCGACCAATCCATCGGCGTGGGATTGGCAGGGCGCGCTTTCGCCGGCGGGATGGGCGAAGGCTCTGGAGCCTTGCGGGGTGTACGAATGGGATTTGGCCGTCTACCAGTTCCACGACGGCGACCAGGGCCGGCCGGGCAATGGCGCGAAGCCGCCGCCGTACCAGGAAAAGGATCTGGTCACATTTCAGAAGAGCTGGGACGCGCTCTTCAAATACCTCGCAGATTTCCACAAGCGCACCGGCCTGTGGATCGTGATGTGGCAGGTGCCGCTCGGCAACACCTATTTCCGCACGTGCGACAATTCGGCCGGACACGGCACCGACGGACTGGCTCAAGCGCTGCTGGAAGATTATCCGAAGAACGACATGATCGCACGTTTCGTGCAGGCGGGTTGTTGCGGCTGGATCTTCTTCGGCTCAAATAATGAGAGTTCGCATCCTTACGACGCGAAGAAGGACGGCATCACCAATCCCGATCCGATTGCCGGCAATCTTGGCAACAAATCGGAGTTCGCGGATGACGATGGCGGATACTTGCGCCTGCGCGGAGCGGCGTACTACAAGAAGCCGTTCCCGATTCTGGGCAAGCCGGCAGCCGTTGCGGCGAGTTCGTCGAAAACCGACAGCAAGCCGACGGCAGAAACGAAGGCTGTCGAACCGCCGAAGCCTGCCGTGGTGCTGAAAGCCACGCCGCAGGCTGTTGAGTCCTGGGCGCAGAAACTGCAGGCGGCCGCGCGCGCGCAGATCGCTGCTGGGAAGAAGCCGGCGTTCGAACTGCCTAAGCTGAAATCGAGCGTCGTGGTCAACTCGCTGAACGACAAAGGCGAGATGAGCGTCACCGTCGGCGGCGGCAGCATGAACATGTCATGGAAGCAATTTGATTCGCCGGCACTGCTGAATCTAGCTCTCGCTCTTTTGGCGAAAGAAGAGAATGCGCAGAACCAGGCGCTGGCCGCGTTCTATGTCATGCTGAACAATGGCGATCAGAAGAAGGCGGACGACCTGCTGGCGAAAGCCGGCGCGGACCTGGAGAAGGAAGTCCGCGCGGCGTTCGCTCCGTGATGTTCGTTACTTCGCCGGCTTGCCCCAGACTTCGACTTCGATGTAGTGGTTCGAATCGTTGACTGTATTGCCTTTGCTATAACAGCGCACGAAGCGAGCTTTCTCACCGCCGGCGGGAATGAGCTTTCCCAAACAACTATCCAGATACTGCCGGCTCGTACCGACGCCCAGCCCAGCGCTGTTCTCCGAATCATTGTTGTAGATCGTCTGAACGTTAGTGATGAAGTCTTTGTCGTCGGCGAGTTGCACCACAACGGCTTTGTAGACGCGGGCGGATTTGTGAAAGTGCCAGATCATGATTGCGTGGATTTCGTGTGGCTTGCCGAGGTCGACTTGGACCCACTGAAGCCCCGGCCCAAGCTCCACGAAGCTGCCTTCGACCGCATCTTTGTCGCCATCGGTGACTTGGCTGAGTTTGCCGACAGTTGGTTCGGGATCGCTGCTCGAGACGGGCTTGTTCAGCGCGACGTTCACAACGTCCTCGGGAACCATGAACGGTTTATCGCTGGGGCGCTCCTTTTCCAACCCTGCCGTCTTTAGAACCGGCGGCGTACCGTCGAACATCGCTTTCGGCAATTGCAGCGGGATCGGAATCATCTTGGCATCCGTCGCTCGCACACTTGACGCGACGAAACCAGCCAAAACGATGCCGCTGACCAGTGCGAATCGTGACAGAACATCTCTGCGGCAACGCGACATGGCGGCCCCTCCTGAGATCGGGTTGTGGGTGGTTCGGGTACTCTACTGGGAATTCATACCGCAACGTCTGCCAAGGGTCACATGATTACGAACCTACTTCTTGATCTTTCGTCCCCAGACTTCGATCTCGATGTAGTGATTAAGGTCATTCGTCCCATTGCCGTTGCTGTAACAGCGTATAAAGCGCGCCTTCGCACCTTTGGCGTCGATCAGCTTGCCTTCGGCGCTGTCAATGTACTCCAAATCTGACCCGACGCCGAGGCCGGCAGAGTTGTCGGCATCGTTGTTGAAAAGCGTCTTGGCGTCCACCAGCATGTCCTTGTCTTCGGCCACCTGCACGATCACATCGTGGCAGACGCGCGGTTCCTTGTGATCGTGCCAGATCACCACAGCAAAGACTTCGCACATTTCGCCCAGGTCGATCTGCACCCACTGCAAGCCTTTGCCGAGTACCACGACGCGCTCGTCACCGAATTCCTTGTCGGCATCGACAACCTGCTCGAGCTTGCCAGACGCTGGCAGCAGGGCACCGCACGTTACGGTTTTATTGAGAGCTAGATTCTGCAGCCTTTTGGGGACAAGCATTGTCTCATCGTGGGCGCGAAAAGGAGCGAGCGGCGGGCTGGGCCGACTGAGGATGCACCCCGTGTCCCACGCAGAATCCGGCAATGCCAGCTTCAAAGGGACGAGTTCGGGAGTTTGCTTATCGTCGCCGGCCAGACAAGAGGCGGCAACGCAGATTAGCGCAATAAAGATTTTCATCGCATTTCATTTAACACGTCACAACGAGTGGCGTCACCGCGAAAAAAACGGGCGCCCAAAGGCGCCCGAATAAAACTATTTAGGGAGTATCGCACGGGCAGCCAACAACGAACGGAGGCTGCCCGTGGCACATTATCAGGTTACTTCGCGGTGCGGCCCCAGACTTCCACTTCGGTGTAGTGGTTGGAGTCGTTGGAGGTGTTGCCCTTGCTGTAGCAGCGGACGAACTGGGCTTTTACGGGAGCGTTCGCGACGGGGATCAGTTTGCCGAGGAACGTGTCCACGTACTGGTGGTTCTGGCCGACACCCAAACCGGACGAGTTCTCCGAATCGTTATTGTAGATCGTTTTGACGTTAGTGATGAAGTCCTTGTCGTCGGCGACCTGGATCACGGTGGCCTTGTAGATGCGCGCTTCCTTGTGGAAATGCCAGATCATCAGGCCATAAATTTCGCAGGGCTTGCCAAGGTCGATCTGCACCCACTGGAGGCCCGGTCCGAGTTCGATGAAGCTGCCTTCGACGGCGTCTTTGTCGCCATCGGTCACCTGGCTGAGCTTACCGACGGTGGGTTCGGGATCGCTGCTGGTCACGGGCCGGTTCAGCGCCACATTCACCAAGCCTTCGGGAATCATGTACGGCGCTTCAGGACGCTCTTTTTCCAGGTCGGCTTTCTTCAGAGCCTTCGGCGTGCCTTCAAACAGCGGCTTGGGCAGCTTGTCTTTCACAAACTGGTCCATGTCGATCATCTTGTCTTCACCGCGGACGAACGCACACGCGCTCAACAGCAGCCCTGCAACCACCAATGCACCTGCTTTGCTCCCTGTCTTCATCTGCTCGTTTCTCCTTTTCTCCACTTGGTGCCCGCTACCTCGGTAGCCCACCGCTCACCACTCACCAGATTCTACGACGCCCTGAACACCGTCCGCACTCCGGGCCTGCCGGCAAGCAGCAGGTAGGCGTGAACGATGCCCGCCACAATTAGCGCCAGCGCACTGTACCGATGAATCGCCAAAAGACAATGTTGTATCTCGGCGACGGTCGCCCAAACCAGCGGCAGAATCGCCGAGATCAGCACAACCGTTCCAAGGAACATCCCGCACCAGAACGTGATCTTCTGGCCCACGTAACAACGCGGCGCGGGTTCAACCGGATACGTGCCGCTGAAGTCCGACGGCGTCAGGCAGCACGTCTCGCCCCAGATCAACAATGACACGAGCAAGCAGACGATGAACAGCGGCCCGGAGCCCACGTGAGCCATCAGAATCCAACCGTGCAGTTTCATGCCGGCGACGGTCGGGACGAAGCCGGTGGCGATCAGCGAGAGGAACCCCGCTGCAAGGCCCAGATACACCAGAACTCTGACGAGGCCCAGCCGCGTATTGGGATCGCCTTTTAGGGCCGCACTTTTCGGCTTGTACAGCAGGGCGTGCGCGCAGACGAGAGCTACCGCAACTGCCAACGTGGCTATCGAAATTGTTGAGTACATGACTGTCTCCGAAACCTGCGTGCTTCACACACTCAGAGGACTTAAAATCCTCTGCCTCTGGGTCTACTCACGTCCGCCGCGGAGCTTCAACAACGCGATCATTCCTCTGACGAAGTACACGAACAGCAGGATCGACAGCAAGCTCGCAACGCTTACGCACAGGATCACGAAGTACGGGCGGCCCAGCCAGGACAGTTCCCACACTTGCAGCAGGACCGGATCTTCGCCGCGCAACTTCGTCATTGAAATCGCCGCCGGCGTCACGCCGGCCATGAACGTCTCCGTCGGCACCTCCGAGTGGAACAGCTTCGCGCTGCCGCTGTGGCAGTCGGTGCAGCCCTTCGCGCCAAGCGCCTGGCTGGCGGGGCGGACGTCGTGCGCCAAAGGCCATGCGTAGGGCTTGGCCGCCGCGTGCTCTTCTGACGTCAAAGTCCCGCCGCTATTCAGCGAATACATCTTGCCGGAGCAAATGTAAACCGGCGCGCCGGCGGAGGCATCGGCGGCGAGCGCCTTCAGGATTCCCGCGACCTTCTTTTCATCGAGCGGCAGGGAGCGCGTGCCGTCGGAGCGAAGTTGCGCTTCTCCGGCCGGTGCGTCCTGGGCTAGAACAGGTTCGGCGATCTTCAGCACGTCGGTGGGGACGATCGGCGCAATTTTGTCGCCTTTCCTGCGGCCCCAGTAGGCCGGCCACATCATCTTTTGAGCTGTGATCTTTTCGTCAGTGCCGCGCAGGAAAACCGGCGCGACGATGAGCGGCGAGGCGTCGAACGTCGTCAGGCGGTGCTTGCCGATGTACTCCAACTGATGCGCGCGCGAGGTCTGAACGCGGAAGGCCGTGTCGCTGGGCATGGGGCCGGAGTGACAGGCGGTACAGGAAAGTTTTTCGAAGTGAACCGGCGGGAGTTTGAGGTGCTTGGGCTTGGGCGCTTTGCGGCGGCCGGCAACGGCGTGCTCACTGTCGCCCAGGTGGCAGCCTTTGCAGGTAAAGGAGTCTTCGACGGCGGCGTCAGGTTCTTTGGCTTCCTCGGCGCTCAAGGGCGCGCCGCGGACGATGTCGTGATCCACCCCATTGCGGTGGCAGTTGGTGCAGAGCATCCCGGCGGTCATGTGCACGTCATTCTCGATCGTCCAGCGTTCGGGAGCGTCCTTGCCGACTTCGGTGGTCGAATGACAGAAGAGGCAGCGCGCGGCCGTGCTTTCGCGGCGGATGTTCAGGACGACTTCGCCTTTGTCGTTGAAGCGATTCGCATCCCACTTGACGACCGGGCCAGGGGCCTTCCCAGCAAATGGATCGAACGCTCCACGCGGCGGGGCGGCGCCGGATACCGTGGCTAGACCGCTGGCGGCCGTAGAGGCCCACATGAAGTTCGGCTGCGCGGAGACATTGCCGTACCACTGGAACATCTCCTGCGATGTGTCGCCGTTGTGGCAGGCCAGGCAGTTGATTTCCAGGCGCTGCGTGTTCTTCCAGCGCTCATCTTTGCTGTTCTCGACGGCGTTTTCGCCGATTCCGCCGCCAGGCATGTGATGGCCGAAGCGCTTCACGAAGCCCCACGGCGTCAGGCCGACCTCTTCCGGCTTGAAGGTGCCCGGCCAGCCGCGTTCGGAAATGGGAAGTTGCACGCCGATATCGCGTTCGGACCAGACCCACGGTTCGCCGGGGCGGCCCGCTGAGACCTTCGGGTCGGACGCGTTGAAGTGCCAGCCTTTCTTGATTTCATCATACGGATGCTCGTGGCAATGGCCGCAGGTGAAGCGCGTGGAGAATGGCAGCGCGGGGTCATCGGCTGGCTTGATGGGTTTGTCGGCCTTCCACTCGGCATTCGCCGGGGCCAGAAGCGGTATGCGGTGGACCTTCGGGCAGCGCGTTGCGCCGAGCGCGGGAACTTTGTGGGCTTCTTCTTCGACGGCAATGGCGCTGACGCAGAAAATCAGGAGCGCCAAACACGCATGAGTTCGCGCAAAAAAACGCGCGAACACATGCGTGCCACCTGGGCTTGCCCACTGCGCGATTTTCGCAACACACCCTGTCAGGGCCGGCAACAGTTCTCGCATTTGCACTCCCGATCTGTCAGTTGGGCCGGCACGGGGCCGGCGCCACCCTATCACACTTGTGCGTTGAGCCATTCGGATGGTTCATACCGTTGTCCCTCTTCCGGCCCGTGACATCGGCTTCCTGCCGATGCAGCATGGGCAGGATGCCCATGTTACGGCGCATCTGCGCCGTTGGGCTCTGATCCCCGCCGTTAGGCGGCGGGGATCAGCGGCCTGCTTCGTTGCAGGCGAAGAGAAGACCTCCCGCGGTTATTTTGCTTTCGCCTTGAACTTCTTTTCGAGCTGTTCTTTGGCCTTGTTCTTGGCGTCGCGATTCTTGACCGTTTCCAGAATCTTCTGCAGAGCCGGCCGGACTTCTTCAGACTTATTGGCCGGAACGCCTTCGGCAATCTTGACCAAGGCTTGCGCGGCTTCTTCCTTGGTTGCTTCTTCGGCGAGGAAGGGCTCGACCATCTGGAACGCGCCGTAGTCTTTGACTTCGGCCAGACCGCTGAGCACCAGTTTCTTCTCGTCCAGGCGCTTTGCGGTGTCTAAGCCGGTCTTGTACAACTTCAGCGATTCGGCAGCCGGACGGCCGCTGGGCAGGCCGATCACCTTGATGTAGCCGCGCAGCGCCAGGATCTGGCGAACTTCCGGACCGGTTCCCTTCGCGATCCCCAGCAAGTCGTCTGCAACGGCGGCGTCGGGCCATTCGGACATCGCGCGCACGGCGGCTTCCTGCGTTTCCTCGGTCTTGATCGCCGCGCGCAGCGCTTCGAGCGATTTGTTTCCACCGATGCGGCCGAGCACGTTCAGCAGCGCAATCTTCGTCGGGCCTTGAGCGCCAGCCACGCCATCGAGCACCGGCTGCGCTCGCACATCGGCGTCCTGCTGGCGTTTGCAGGCCAGCACGATGGCCTGAATCGCTTCGTTGCGTTCGCCGTCCTGATCAGCCTTAGACAGCAACTTCACCATCTGCGGAACGGCCGGGGCATCGGCCAGCGCCCCCAAGCCCTTCCACGCTTCGGTCCGCACGCCGGCGTCGGCGCTTTCGAGGGACTTCAGCAGCGCGGGTGTCGAAGTGACGGCCTTGCGAGCGGTCAGGCTGCGAATCAGTTCCGCGGCGCTCTTCGGATCGGCGTTGCCCAAGGCGGCGATCATCGCCGCATCGACTTCCTTGCCCTTCAGCAGATCCAGGCTGAGACGCGCCGCGTCCTGAGTCTTGCCGCCCGCGACCGCTACTTTCACTAACAGCGGAACGCAGCCCGCGTCACCGACTGCGCCGATTCCTTTCAGCGCTTCGATCTTCACGTCTTCGTTGGCGTCTTCAGCACAGGCGACGAACGTCGGTAGTGCGGCGGCGTCGGCTTTCAGGATCAAAGCGCGGAGCAGCATGATCTTCATGTCGGTCGGAGCCGTCTTGACCTTGTCGCAGATCGCTTTGACGACTTCCGGTCCCTGGATCAGGCACAGCGCTTCCAGGCCCGCTCCGCGAACCCGAACGTCCTTGTCCTCCATGGCTTCAAAGATCGCGGAAAGTTCGGCAATCCCGCCCGCTTTGCCAAGGCCGATGATCGACGCGCATTTCACGTGTCCGGTGTTGGCGATCAGTTTCTTGTAGACGCCCAACGCGGTGGCCTTGTCGCCAGCGGCGGCGATGCGGTCGGCCAGGAGCAGGTACGAATCGGTCTCAACGCGCTTGGCCTGTTCGGAACCCTTGCCGACGGCGCCGGCGACGGCTTCCAGGGCGGACTTGTCGCCGATGTTGGCCAGAGCGGCGACGGCCGATGAACGGACGGCATCATCCGCGTTGTCCGCCTGCTTGATGATCACGGCGGCATCGGCGGCGTTCTTGCGATAGCCGAGCGAATCGATCAAGGCAGCCTTCCAGGCGGGCGTGTCGGCGCCTTCCATGGCGGCGACAAGAACCTTGCTGGCTTCCGGCGTTGGATTGTTCTGCAGGCAGCGGCGAGCGGTCTCTTTCACGAGCACGTCCTTGTCCTTCAGACAGGCGGCGACGGCATCGACGACTTCGGCTCGGCCGATAGCTTCGATCTGGCGGAGCAGCCAGACGCGAGCGATGACCGGGGTGCCTTCGCCGATCTTGGCGGCCATGGCTTTGCACAGCGCGACGCGTTCTTCGTCCGCGCCAGGGCGGCCGGCGTTGTAGGCCATCTGCTGGATTTTCTGTTGCGGCGCCTGTTGTTTCTTGACGTCCTCACTGCCCATGTCCGGCAGGAGCGCGTCGAGCGCCGCGGCCATGTCCTCGGCCTTTGACGAACGGGCGCCGAGCGCGAGGACGGATAGAGCGAGCAGAACGAGTGCGAGTTTCCTCATGATCATTCCTTTCTTGGGTCGTTAGTTTCAGTCATTGGTCATGGTCATTCGTCATGGGTCATTCGTTCGACCGAGGACCGCTACTTTGCCAAGGGCTTCGGCGTAGTATCGGCCTTGAGGTCGCCAAAGGCAAATTGGATTCCGTCCAGGAAGTGGCGCAGAATGACTGGCTGGTACCAGGTCGAATCGTTGTGGCCGTAGGAACAGTAGAAGACGCGGCCCTGGCCCTGGGATTTGATCCAACTGATCGCGTAGTCGCCATCGTCGCCACGGCCGCCGGCCTTGATGTCGATCTTGGAGGCTTCGGCGTCGATGCTCATAAGCACGCGCTGCTTTTCGCGGGAATAGGTCTGGTTGTCCTTGCCCTCTTTGTTCTTGCCCTTGGGCCCGAAGACGTACATTTCGTCGGCGTAGGGGAAGGGCTTGCCTTCGAAGGCGGCCATCAGCGGACTCTGCGGATCGTCGATCTTGGCGATGTGCTTGTTGTACGGATGGCCGCTGAAGTAGCCGCCCATCATTTCGCCGTATTCGCGCCAGCCATAGTAGCAATCGGTGCAGGCGTGCGCGCCGGCGATGCCCTTGCCGCTGTTGACGAAATCGAGCAGGGCTTTCTTGTAGATGGCTTCTTTGGCTTCGTACTCTTTGCGCTTGGGGGCCAGTTCCACGTTGATGGCGTCACGCTGCTTCTTCAGTTCTTCCTTCTTCGGAGCCAGTTCGGTCTGCAAGGCGTCCCACTTCTTCTTCCACTCCGCTTTCTGGGCGGCAACGTCGGTGCCGGCCTTCTCCTGCTTCTTCAGCGAGTCTTCTTCCTTGCGCAGCGGATCCTCGGCTTTTCGGATTGCGTCTTCGAGCGGGCGGAGCGGTTCTTCCGCCAGACGGAAGGATGGCTTCAGCATCTCGCCGGTGTTTTCGGCCAGGAAGATGGCGTCGAACTGCTTGAGATTCTCCGGGTCGAAGGCAGCGGGATCGTCGGTGATCACGCTATCGAACGCGCCGGTTTTCTTGCCCATGATCTGGACGGCTTTACATGCGAGAGGAATCGAGCCGTGATAGAAGCCGGTGGCGTTGCCGTAGATGAGAATTTTGCGCGGCTTGCTCGGCGCGACGGTGGCTTTCTCAGGAGCCGCGGCGGTCACTTTCTCAAGAACCTGCGGGTTCAGACCGGCGACCTTCTTTTCGAGTTCGCTTTCAGCCTGCACGCTGCACGCCAGCACCAGCCCGAACAGGCTGATCATGCCCAAAATCGTCTTCATATTGTAATCCCCTTCCTGCTACAGAAATCGCCTTTGATTGCTTCTGTGACATCTTTGTACGAGTACACCAGAATACAGAATAGTGCTGAGTTGAAAGTGCTGAGTGCTGAGTCGTCAAATGGTGCGCTCATTCTGAATTCTGAGTTCTGAATTCTGAATTCGTTATGTCCGCGTGGAGTCTTCGCACGCGCAGCAGATCCACAAACATCCGCAGCGGGTCGCGCAGAAGGCTGATGTGGCTTTCACCGGCCTCGTGCCATTCAATGGGGACTTCGGCGACCTTCAGGCTCATGCAGGCGGCCAAGTAAAGGAGTTCCACGTCGAAGGCCAAGCCATCCAGGCGCGCCTGGCGGAAGATGGACTCAGCGGCGGCGGCGGTGAAGAGCTTAAAGCCGCATTGGGTGTCCTTTATGTCCAGCGGCAGAACCATCCGCCGCACGAGGCGGAAGCCTTGTGCAATGAACTTCCGCAGCAGACTCATGGAGACGCTGCCATGGTCGCGGATCGCTCGGGAGCCGATGGCCAGCGCCGCGCCTTGGTCGATCTGCGCGCGAAGCTTTTCCCATTCGCCGATGGGCGTAGCGCCGTCGGCATCGGCGAAGGCTCGCAGCGAACCGCGCGCGGTGAGCATACCCAGGCGCACGGCGTGGCCCTTGCCGCGGTTTTCGTCGTAGCTGATCAGACCGAGCGCGGGAAAACGCGGCAGCAGCGAACGGACGAACTCCGCCGTGTTGTCGCGGCTGCCATCGTTGACGACAAGTATCTCGTAGGGCTGCGCTTTGGCTTCGAAGAAAGCGGCGATCTGCTTCAGATACGGTTCGATGCGCCTGGCTTCGTTGAAAGCGGGAATGACGATAGATGCAACTGGAACCGTGGTCGCCGCGGGACGATCGAAACTTGCGTATCCAGGAAGCGGTCTTGGGTCCGTTGCCAATGGTTCGTTGTCCGTTTCCGTCATACTGACTACTGACTACTGGCTACTGACTACTGACGCAGTTCGCCGTCGCATGAACTCATCCCAGAGTTCTTGTTTCACATACACCAGCACGGGGAAGCCGTGGCGCAGTCCGAAATATTCGGTGTGATATTTCGACTTCATCTTGCTGGTCAAGTCGTCATCAACGTCCCTGGACGCGATCACCACGGGCGCGTCGGCGTTTTCCGGCGGCTGACGCCAATAGCCGATGTTCGGGAAGCGCCTCAAATACCACGGAAGCGGATAGTGCTCCGACGAAACGACCTTGATCAACATTTTGTCGCCGTCACTGGAAACCGCCGCGATGTCCTCGACTCGCTTCGACAAATTATTGATGTCGCCGCAGGTGTGCGAATACACGTACGGGTTCCGCGGATCGGCGTGGAACTTGTAGTTGCTGATGTACGATTGCTTCGTGAGATGCCCGGCGGCGATCAGCAGGACCAGGCACGCCGGCGCTTTCAGCCACCAGCGCGGCATGTTCTGCACCAGGACGACCGCGCCGATTCCGGCGAGCAGAATCATTCCGAAAAGAAAGCTGAGCATGCACCACGGCGTCTTGTACGGAATCATCGAGTACGCAAACGTCAACGCGACCGTGTAGATGGCCAGAAATCGCGCGATCCAAAGGCGCTCGCCAGACAATGCCCAGCCGGTGATCGCCACCACGATGCCGGCGATGGAAAGAACCACGATGAGCGCTTCGGTAAAGTACGGGCCCGGCGCATTGCGGAAGTAAAGGAGAATGTTCAGGTAGAAATACCACGGATGGACGTGCGATTCGTTGCCGACGCCGCGGTTAAAGTAGCGCGTGTAGCAACGGATCGCGTCGAGCGGGCCTTCCATCAACCGGCCGAAAAATGATCGCGGGTGTTCCGGATCCGCCGGATACATGAAGAACGACGAATACGTCACGAAGATGACGGCCAGCGCAACCAGCGCCGCATAGCCCCACGGCTTGAGCGGCGGCAACTTCAGCGGACGGCGATCTTCCGAAGGAACCCACGGACCGTAACGACGCCAGAGCGTGATTCCAACCAGGCCGCAACCGACCGCGGTGAAAGTGATGATGCTGGTTTCCTTCGTGGCGTGCATCAGGCCCGCGGCCGCTCCGGCCAGCAGCACCCAGCCGAGTTTCTTCGAACGCAAGGACTGCCACAGCGCGATCAGGAACAGGAACGTGAAGAACACGAACAGCGATTCATGGATGTAATAGCGATTGTAGAACACGAACGCCGGCGAAATCGCGAGCAGCAGGCCGGCGATCACGGCCGCAGGCCAGCCGAGCGCTTCGGCAGCCAGGAACATCAGCAGCAACGTGCCGATGCCGAAGACCACGGGGACGACGCGGTATGCCGTTTCGCTCGTCGTGGCGAAGGAATGTTCCGCAGGGTTGCTCAGCCACACGAACGGCAGCGTGACGAAGTTGAGCGTGGGGCCGTGGTATTCGTACGGGTCGTACTTGTAGTAGCCCTGGTCGTAGAGCTGGCCGAACTTCACGGCTTGAACGGCTTCATCGGTGTGCATCGGCCGCATGCTGAGCAGAGGCGCTCGAAAAGCAATCGCTCCAGCGGTGATGGCCAGCAGCAGAGCGACGCCGACGCGCCGGGCGGTGAAACGCCGGACGATCAGCACCGGCGGTTCTACGCGCCGCCCGACTTCCCTCTGAAGTGCCACCGGTTCCAGAGCCAAACCGTTTCCTCTCTCCGCCGTTCTTGCGTTTAGGACGAGGCAGTATACACCAACTCGCCCATAACCAAGACCGGAACTGCCGCAGCAACCTTACTCAATTTATATCGAATACTTCTCGACAGATTTAACCGCGCGCGGGGGGTGGCAGTCACCGGTGGGAAGGGCGGCTTTGGGCTTTGGGCTCTGGGCTTTGTGGTCTTAGCGCAAGCTGCGGCGGTCGCTGCGGATGGTCCAGAGCAGCGCGCATGAGAACACGACGGCCAGCCAGAATTCGGGAAGCCAGGCGAGGCCCCACCAGGGTTCGGGATGGCGGCGGTGCCAAATGCAAAGCTTTTCTCCTTCAACTGCGGTAACAGACCTATTGTCGGGTGAAAGATGCGCGAACCGCAGATGCTCATTGCAAGGGGGCCAGAACTCAGCCAATTGTGCTCCTGTGTGCGAATCGTAAAGAGCTAACATGGACGAATCCTCGCCAAGATCCCAGACCTCCAGGCTCCGACAACCATCATGCGAGAGGGTCGGCCTACCGCAGCGCCTAGGTTTGTTCAGGGGCTCTCCAGTCTCGGTACTCCAGAGCGTGACGCCGGCTTCGCCAGCGGTCATAATGAGTCTACTGTCATCTGAGAAGGGAATGAGAAAGGACTCATAGGGTCTGGTTATCCTCAGCACCGTTTTGCCCGTCTGTGTGCTGAGCACCTGCGCATCGTCTCTGAATACAAGGACCACAAATCTGGCGCCCGGCGAAAGCCAAAAGTAAAGCAACTCCGAATGCCCCGACAAAGTTAGCTCTCCGACCTTTTCGAAACTCTTGGTATCCCAGAGTTTTATTTTCGGAGAGCCTTCGACGATCGTGGCAACGCGGTTTCCGCTGCGTTCCACCGCGGCGCGTATTCCGAGGTACTCATACGGAATGACGTCCTTAAGGGATTGAGCGTTCTTGGCTCGCATCTTCCCTGCTGTTTCCTCGGCCTGAAAGGCTAACAGCTTTTCATACGGCGTTCCCCAATCCCAACGACGCTCGAAATAGCAGGCGTAACGCTTTTCAAACGAAGATGCGTCCCAGATCTGCAGACAACCTTCTTCGGCGATTAAGAGCGAACCGTCCGCAGAGAAGAACAGCGGTGCTTCTGGGGAGGCATAGCATATTTGCCCACCCGAGGCAGACGCTGATCCCAGTTTTCTCCCGGTCTGGAGATCCCATTCTGTGATCGTGCGGTTTTCGCTCGCCGTTGCGACTCGTGTTCCATCGGGAGAAAGTGCTGCGAATCGAACAGCGGCATCCTCGATATCGAGGGTGGCCAGCGTTGCTCCGGTCCCCACGCTCCACACCTTAGCAGTCTTTTCCTGACTGCAGGTGATGATCTTGCTTCCGTCACGGGACAACCCACACGCTGTGATCGCTTTACTGTGTCCTCTAAGCACGAGTGCGGGGCCCCACGCCTCCCACCTCCACCACAACCCGCCGGCGCTGCCGATCAACAACACGAAAATAATCAGCGTCCGTAGCGAGAAGCGCGGGCGCGGAAGCCAGCGGCGCTTGGGCGGGGTTGGGGCGGCCGGGGTTGGGGCTGCGTCATCCATCGATACGGTGTCCTGGACGGCCCAAGCGTACCACGCTCGCGCGGTTTGGGAAATGCGACGGCGGTAATCATTCAGCCCCGAATGGGGCGAACTATAATAGCCCAGGGCGGAGCCGGCGGAGCCCTGGGTATTGGCGCGTCCCATCGGCAAAGCCCCAAAGGGGCGCACTTGCCTTTGTCGCTCGGCCTAGTTCGCCCCGTTGGGGCTTTTCTCCCGCGACGACGTCGCTACCCAGGGCTCCGCCCTGGCTTTTATAGATTGCCCCTTTGGGGCAAGGAACGGCTCGGCCGTTCTGTGGTGCGCGACCCTGGCTATACTTGTTCGTGCGCCCCGAGCGATGACGCGAGGCGGGCAGAGTTCTGAATAAATGGGGCTGGAAATCTGGATGCGTATACGGTATATATTTGGGCAGAGATCGTCCCGAAACATATTGATCTCGGACCGGCGTGATTACGCTGGCGAGGGAAACCGGGCGATTTCGAATATCGCAGGACTGATCCACGGACAATTTAGAAACTCTTAAACGCGACGGTAGCGTCACGTGCTTACGTGGCGTGACGGGTGACGCGTGACGGGTGACGGGTGACGCGTGACGCGTGGCGGGTGACGGGTGGAATGGACTGCGATAAAAGTGGAGGGCAGGGACGTGGAAGAGCAAGTAGGCAGTGGGCAGCATGCAGTCGGCAGGAGCGACGGCACGGGGGCGGAGATCAGAACCGCGACCGTGAGGGAGCGGCCGGACAGCGGCTTGACGGCGGAGGAACTGAAGGATCCGTGGAAGGCGATGTTCAGCGGCGGCGTGATGAAGATGTTCAATGCGCGGAAGGCGCTGGCGGAGAAGGAACTCGGCGACGTGAATTCGATCGACGAGGGCGAGAGATACGCGAAGGAGTGCAAGAAGTTTGGAGAGGCGCACGCGAATACGCTGCAGGACGCTCGCGACGAACGGCGCGAGCGCGCTCAGGCGGTGGAGCGCGTGCCGCTGTGGCAGCAGCTTTCGGGGCTGTATCCGGACCACGAGCCGAAGATGAGTCCGCGCGAGCGGCTCGGCGCAATGCTGCTGCTCGTGAAGAATGCGGAGCGGCTGCTGAGGTACGAGATCAAATATTCGGGCGAACATAAGAGCGAGATCGATGCGGCGGAAGTGCGAACGTATTTGTGGGATCCGCTGCGGACGGTTTGTTTTCACCTGGGGATTTCGCAGCGGCGGCTGACGAGCTATTGCAAAGAACTGACGGGGATGTCGGCGATTGAGATGGTGGATCGTCTGAAAGCTGAGGGGGTGAGAGGGAAGATCAAGGAGGAGTTGAGGAAGTTCATTTCCACCGCAGAGACGCAGAGGCGCGGAGAACGGCAGGGCGAAAATTCCCCCTCACCCCTAACCCCTCTCCCTCGCGGGGGAGAGGGGGACCGGAGCGACGGGCGAGACGCCCGCGGTACGGACGAAGCGGACGATATTTTTGCGGCGCTGAAGGCATCGCGGCGGGACGGGCGGTGGCATCGGACATCGTGGGCGATGGGGATGGGGTTTTCCTCTTATCAGAGATTTTTCAGGGCGTGTTTGTTGTGCTTTGGAAAGACGCCGCATGAGGTGGAGATGGAACTGATCGAAGAAATCTTGAGCGAAGGAGAGCGGGAGACGGGTACGACGACGGGGACGGCGGTGGCGGTGAGGAAAGGCGAGGGTGACGGGCAGCAAGAAGAAAAGCGCGAGGCGGGAGTTTCGGTGACGTAGCGCGCGCGAGTTGGGCTGGTTTGGTGTTTCGGGCTGGGGTTGGTGAGACTGGCGGGGGTGGGGTGTTGGGTCACGGCAAAAATCGGGGCGCGAAACAGGAGAGTTCGCGGGGGCGCGAACGAGATTTGGTGGTGCAAGGCGGGGCGGCATCGGTCTGGAACGGTCCGCAAACGGAAAAAGCGCGGACCGTTCCAGACCGATGGCACCCTCGAAGAGCGCAAGGCGAGGTCGGGCGGGCAAGGAGGGATGTGCACACAGGTGCAGGATTAGACAACGAGCAGGCGCGAACACAGCCGTGGCACGATCGAGTTGAAAGGCTTTAGCCGCAGAATCGCTTTCCTGGACAGCGTGCGGGTGGCATATTAGAGTCTGCGCGAACAAAAATGGGGAGGCTTGCAGTGGCCGACGAAGGAATTGGGTACGTGCTCCAGGTGTTTTCCGGCCGAGGTTTGCCGCCGGACCGTACGGATTTTGAAGATAAGGCGAAAGCGGAGAAGGCGTTCAACGATGCCAAGAACGCGGCGATACTTTGGCAGTCTCGGCCGCCGACGTTGGGCCTCGGCTGGATTAAGCTAAAGGAGAAGGAAGCGACAACGGCAGCGCCGGCGGCCCCCGCCACCGAAAAGAAAGCGCAGCCCTGAACTCTGACCCCTGGACCCTGAACCCTGAAATTGGAGAAGCATCATGCCGGCAGCATTTCGACCTGAGGGAGCTTGGACCGCGTTAGTCACACCCTTCGACAGCAAGGGCAAAGTGGACTCCGTGGCGCTCAAGCGTCTCGTCGAATTCCAGATCGCTCAAGGCATCACCGGCGTGCTGCCCGTTGGCACGACGGGCGAATCGCCGACGCTTTCGTGGGACGAGCACAACCAGGTGATCGAAGAGACGATCGCGTTCGTAAAGGAGCGCGTGCCCGTGCTGGCCGGCACCGGTTCGAACAGCACTGAGGAAGCGATTGACGCGACGCGCCACGCGCGCGCGGCGGGAGCCAGCGCGGTGCTGCTCGTGGACTGCTACTACAACGGACCGTCGAGCCTGGAATTGCGCACCGAATATTACGAGCAGGTGGCCGAATGGGTGCCGGACATTCCCATCATTCCATATGTGATTCCCGGACGCACCGGAACGGCTTTGGGCGCGGAGGACTTGGCGATTCTGCACCGCAACCAGCCGAAGCGCTTCCCGGCGGTCAAGCAGGCGACTGGCGATCTGGCTCGGATGCGGCAGGACCGGGCGCTCGCCGGATCGGGCCTGGCGATCATGTCCGGCGACGACGATCTGACGCTGACGATGATGGAAGACGCTCAGATCAGCGCGGCGGGCGTCATTTCGGTGATGACGAACATCGTGCCGGGCGCGGTCGCCAAGATGGTGGCCGCATCGCGTTCGGGCGACAAAGCCACGGCGAAGGATTTGAATGCCAAGCTTGAGCCGCTCTTCAAACTGGTCGTCTGCAAAGTCCCGGGTTCGCGCAAGCTGCCCAACGGCCAGACCGTGAACACGGAGGACAAGTTCCGCAATCCAGTTCCCGTCAAAACGATGATGGCGGGCCTGGGAATGCCGGTCGGACTTTGCCGCAGGCCGCTGGGTAAGATGACGCGCGCGGGCGTGGAGCGCTGCCGGGAAGCGTTGGCCAAAGTCCAGGCGACCGCGCCGGAGTTGCTCGCGCCGATCGCGCAGGCGTTCGGCGTAAACATTGCCGCTCGGTTGAAAGACGCCGCGGTGTGGGCGGCTTTGGGGCGCGAGTAACGGCAGTAGGCAGTGGCAGTAAGCAGTAGGCAGAGTAACGGCGCGGGATGGCAACCGAAGAGAGGACTGTGATGCGAAGGCTGCTGGCTTGCGCGGTCGTTCTGCTTCTGAGCGCGGCAGGATTCGGCAGCGAATCGCCGGTACTCATCAACGATTCAGAAATAAGTGCGAAGATTCTGAAGACCGCGGAGAGCCTTGTCGCCGATGGCAAGGTCGTGAAGGTCAAGGATCTGATTGCGCAGCTCTCGCGGCGGGAGCAGCAGTGCATCGAGCTCACGCCGGCATCCGACGAAAAACTGACCTCAACGCAAGTGTACTCCCGAGCGCGGCAGAGCGTTCTCGTCGTGGCGGGACTGTACAAGTGCGACAAGTGCACGCACTGGCACGTGTCTACGGCGTCCGGTTTTGTGATCAGTTCCTCCGGCATCGCGGTCACCAACTACCACGTGATCAATTCGCCGAAGAACGAGACGCTGGTCGCGCTGACACCGGACGGCAAGGTGCTGCAAGTAAAGGAGGTTCTAGCCGCCAGCGCCGCGGACGATCTGGCGGTCATTCAACTCGACGGCCAGGGCTTGCGCCCGCTGCCGCTGAAAGTCGATGCTCCGGTGGGGTCGAAGATCTCGCTGGTGAGCCATCCCGACGGGCACTTCTACACGCTCAGCGAAGGGATTATCTCGCGGTACTGCGTGTACAAACACAACAAGCAGGATGCGCCGTGCATGGTGATCACGGCGGAGTTCGCGAAGGGGTCGAGCGGCGCGCCGATCATCGATGAGTGCGGCAACGCGGTAGGGCTTGTGGCCAGCACGCACTGCATTTATTACGATACGGCGGACGCCAACGCGCCAAAGAATCTGCAGATGGTTTTGCGGCAGTGTATTCCAACGTCGAGTTTATTGAGGCTGGTTAAGAGCAAGGAATAAGCAACCCCAGCAGCGCAATTCTCGGAGCGACGATGCGCGGACATGCTGAGCGCTTTGCCGCGGCTATAGCCGGGCGAGGAGCCCGCACTTCACTTGCAGTCGAACACGGCCACCACGGAATCGGCGCTGCTGACATACAGGCGTTCGCCATCCACCCCCAGCGCCACCGGCGCGGCGCTCAAGCCGCTGGACCAGAGCACCTTGCCGCTCTCGCCGTCGAGAAGAGACAGCGTATAGCGGCTGTCTTCGCGCATGCACACGGCGAGTGCCGGCTTGGCGCCAGAGACAACGGCGGCCGGCAGAGCCATCTCACCAGCCAACTGCGCCGTCCAAGCGATCTTTCCGCCGTCTGCCGCGTGCGCCTGAATCTTGCCGCCCTTCAGTCCGACGACGAACGCGCTTGGAACCGCGGCCACGCCAAAGGGCGCTTCGGCGCCCAGCTCCTGGCGCCATTTTTCTTTGCCGGTGCCAGATTCGAAAGCGACCAGCGTGCCTTTCGCGTTGGCGACGGCGACCACATTCTTGGCGATGCAGGCCGGCGGCCCGCTGATTTCGCCGTCGATCTTGCCCTGCCATTTGCGGGCGCACGTTGCAACCGTGACGGCTTGCAGAACGCCGGCGGACCGCGGCAGGAACGCCGTGTCGCCGTCAAAAGCGATGCCCAGCGGCGGCGGGGTGTCGGTCAACTTGAATGCGCGGTGAGCTTGCTCAGTGTCGCAACGGAACACTTCGAATCCGCCGGTCGTGGCCAGGCCGACCAATTTGGCCGGCGGTTGAGCGGACTCAAAGGAAATCAGAGCGCTGAGCGGAAGACCCGTGGTCCGCATGGTTTGAACAGCACCTTCGCGGTTGATGCTGAAGACAGATTTGTCGCCGGCGCGCGTGCAGAAGCCCTGGCCATCGGAGTATGCGGGCGCGAGGTACTGGGCTGCTTCGGCCTTCCCGCTGAACGCTGGGAGCTTGATCCGATTGAGGCTTTTCAGGTCGATGCTGCTGAAGCAGACTTCTTCGTTACTGGCCAGCAGCACCGTGTCACCCTTCGCAGCAAGGCCGGCGCTGGCGGGGAACGGCAGTTGCCGCAGCGCAACGGGCTTGCGTTCGAGACACAGCGAAAGGGACTCGTCGCGCACGTTACAGCGCAGCACCTGCTCTGGCTTGAAGCCTTCTTTTGTCGCCACCAGGTCCACGAGACCGGTTGCGGGCAGGTCCAGCGTCAACGGCGCCGGACCGCAGACGCGGCCGTTAAGCATCAGCACGGCGCCTTCAGGCTGAGTGCAGACCTTGGTTTTCAACGTGGCCGTCATCGCCGCTTTGGACAGCGGGAACTTCTCGACGACTTCGAGAATTTTCTTTCGCGCTTCCGCAGCCTGCGCATCGGGAAGAGCCGCTGCGGCTTTCAGCGCCGCCGCAACCTGATTTTCCGTCTCGGGATCGCGCAGCATATCGACGGCTCGAAGAGTAAGGTTGCGCGGCGCGCGGCTGGCGAGGAACTTGGGCAGGCTTTCGCGGGCCTCGGCGGTCTTGCCGGCGGTGACCAGGGCCTGGATGCGGTCGAATTCCGTTTGAGCGTTATTGATCTGCGTCCCCAGTTCCGCCAACATCTTCTCAGCGTCTTCGGCAACGCTGGACTTCGGATAGCACTGCTTCACTTTTTCAAGCGAAGCCTTGGCGGCATCCGAATCGGCGCCTTCGCGGTAAACCTGCGCCCGTTTGGCTGCGGCGAGCGCCTCGGCTTTTGCGCTGCGCAAACGGCACAGTCCGTCGCGAATACGCGCCGCGGCTGCTTCAGGCGGGGTCTGCGCGAGCAGATCCTCGTAGGTTTTGAGGACGCTGTCTCCAGCACCGCTTTTCTCGGCAGCTTCAGCTTCAGCGATACGGCCGTCGAACTGGTTGATACGCTGGCGGTCGCGGTGTGCTCTGACCTTCAGCTTGGCTTCGGCGCGATACTTGGCGAGGTCCTGATTGAGGAGCTCGATTTCGAGCAGGGGTTCAAGCGCTGCGACGTTCTTCTCGATCTCATCGGCGTTTCCCGCTCGGAATGCATCGTCCAGCGTAGTGATTGCCGTCTTCAGTTCCGCTTCGACGTCTTTCTGGCGCTGATCGAACAGGGAGTTGGCCTGTTTCTGCACCTCGGAGTCGAAGGTGCGGAATTCTCTCAGGATCTGCAATCCCTCGCGATAGTGCTTGTCCACAATGTACTGTTGCGCCTGCATGGCCAGTTCTTCGAGCTGCTTGCGGCTGACGGACGGATCGTCGTGCCGCGCACTATTACGGAGATAGAACCACCAGATGCCGGCGCCGGCTCCGGCGAGCACCACCAGGCAAACCACCACCAGGGGCCAGGAGGACTGCTCTTTCTTTAGGATCAACCCCGGCTGGCTGCGGCGGATCACTTCAGAGCGCACTTTCGGGTCGGCCTTGACGTAGGCGCTGGACGTCGGCGCTGTGGGTTTGCGCGCCTTGGAAATTTCGACGAGCAGGCTGCGCCCGCGGTTCTTCTGATCGGCGTCGCCAAACTCGCTAAGGAATTCGGCCAGGCGCTGGGCTTCGTCGAAACGATTCAGCGCCAGATGCGCGTGCACGGCTTTTTCGTACGTGCTCAGCGCCGCCGGCTCGACCAATCCCGCGTCCCACAATTCCAGCAGCATGCGGTTGGTGGTAAAGCGGCCGAGGCACCCCTTCTGAACCATAGCTTCGATCGTGCGCTGCGTCTTGACCAGCCGCAGCAAAATCATGCCTTCAGCCGAAACGCCTTCTCCACCCTGCAAAATGGAGTCTCCGGCCGCTCCGGTCTGAAACAGCATCGACTGACGCGGAATGCGCTGCTCGATAATCTTCCATTCTTCCGCGCGGCGCGTGGCCTCATCGAGGAGCTGGGCGAGATTCAGGTTCAGCCGCACCAACCCGCCGGCGGGAGCGAGCCGGGCATCGAGCCCCGCGTTTTCAAGGAAATCGAATTCGCCGCTTCGCAAGGTGAAGAGTTCGCACACCTCCTCTTCCACCTGAAACCGCAACGCGTTTTCGAGTTGTTCGATGGTTACTGCGCCGGTGCTCAGCAATACTTCGCCGAGCATCTTCCCGCTTTCTTTCTGCATCTGCAGGGCGCTATCGAGCTTGCCCTCGTCGATCAGACCGCGGGAGATGAGGAGGTCGCCGAGCATGACGCGACCGGCGGACCGGCCGGCGATGGAGATCGCGCCGTTCTTGAGTTCGACAAAACGCGGCCCCTCGGGCGCTTGGATACGAAGGAGGCCCGTCGAACTACCATTGTTCAACGCTTGAAAGACGTGCGCCAAATTGATGGTCGCAAGATTGCCTTTTAAGCCCATACGGCGAGCCTCAGCCTTGGTGAACAATCACAAACAGATTGGGGTCCATTATAGACAGTTCGCGTCGTGCAGGCTACTATAGGTTTCAACTTTGGGGGAAATTCAGCGCACAGCGTTCAGTTTTCCCGGTTTTGGAGGCTTAGGTGCAGAGCCATTTCTCGTACGACCCGGCGGTCACCTTGTCCCATGGAAGAGGTGACGTTTGATGGCTGCGGATAACACGTTTTTCCCACCGTCCAAGCCTTCTGTGCTGCCTTTTTGGGGTGAAGCGGGTGATGCCGCACTGGCCGCGCAGATCAAGGCTCTGGTTCAGCGCGCCGCTCGCATTGTCATCACGGGCCACGAAAAACCCGACGGAGACTGCATCGGCAGCGAAGTCGCTCTGTGCGCCATTCTGCGCGAAAGCGGCTTCTCGGCGGAGATCATCGCGTCCGATCCGGCGCCGCCTAAATATCAGTTTCTCGTCTGCGGAGGCGGTCCGCCTATTCCCGGAAACCCCCAAGTGCCGATGCGTGTCGCGGCCACGGGCGAGCGCATCGACGCCGATCTGTGCTTTGTGCTGGATGCCACGGACTTGAGCCGCATCGGGCGGGTCAAGTCGAGCATCGAGGGCGTGCCGGCGATCGTCAACATGGATCACCATCTCGCCAATCCGAATTTTGGAGCGGTCAACTGGGTTGACACGCGCGCTTGCGCGACGGGCGAGTTGGTTTGGCGGCTGGCGGCGAGCTGCCAGTGGCCTGTGCCGCTGCTGGGCATGCAAGCTCTGTACGCCGCGATGGTGACGGACACCGGGCAGTTCTCGTATTCGAACACCACGCCGCGGGCGCTGAGGATGGCGGCCGAACTGGTCGAACGCGGCGTAGACCCCGAAGCCATCTGGCAACGCATCTACCTCAACAAGAGTCACGCGGAACTGGAACTGGAGAACCGCGTGCGGGCGAGCCTGAAATGCATCGCGGGCGGGCGCATCTGCATGATGACACTGGCGCAAGAAGATTTTCTCGCCACTGGCACCGGGCCAGCGAACACGGAAGAGATGATTTCCATCCCGCGTTCCTTGCAGGGCGTGGATCTGGCCATATTCTTCTACGCGCTCAACGGCGGGGCGCAGACGAAAGTCAGCCTGCGTTCCACGCGAAAAATAGATGCAGCGGCACTGGCGCGGCGCTTTGGCGGCGGCGGACACCGGCAGGCGGCCGGCTTTTCGTTCAACGGGCCTATTGCCGAAGCACAGAAACTCTTCTTGCCTGTTGCCGAGCAAGCGGTACTTGAGAGTCCCGGAAGTTGACGCTAAAGAGGAGGCCGACATGGCAAAACTGAAAATCGGTGTGGCACTCTGGTCTTTGGGTCAGACCCGCGACTTTGCGGCATTCGAGCGCAGCCTCGACAAAGCCGCCAGCCTTGGCGTGACCGGCGTACAGCCGTGGTGCGTAGACGAACCCAAGTGGGACTTGGTCTGTGCGCTCGACCCCGACCGCTGCACAACGGCCCTGCAGCGGCGCGAAGTGCGCCGAGCGTGCGAAAAGCGCGGCCGGACGATCAGCGCATTCTGTGCGCAACTGGCCGGTCCGAAAACGCTGGGCGGTTTCGGGGAGACCGATGCGAATCTCGGCGCCCGGTTGGCGAAGACGCGCCGCGCTTTGCAGATGGCCGCGGAGATCGGTTCGCCGATCGTGACCACACACATCGGACCGATCCCGGAAAACCCCAACGACGCGGAGTACGCGCGCTTCATCGACTCGGTGCGCTCGGTGATGAAGGACGCTGAAAAATCCGGCGGAATCTTCGCTCTGGAAACCGGCCAGGAAAGCGCGCAATGCCTGAAGCAGTTCATCGATAACGTCGGCAGTCCCAACCTGAAGGTCAACTTCGATCCGGCGAACATGATCCATCGCGATCCCGTGGGCAGCGTGGCCGTGCTGGCCAAGTACATCGTTCACACGCACGCGAAGGACAAACATCCGGAGACCGGCAAGCCCACCGTCGGGAAGGGCAGCGTGCCGTGGAAGGAATATTTGGCGGCGCTTGAAGCGATTAACTACCAGGGTTGGTTCGCCTTGGAAGACGAAAGCTGTGATGAAAACGTGGCCGAGTCGATTAGGTTCGGCCGCGAGTTCTTGGAGCAGGTGTGATGTGGCACGGGCAGGCTGCCGGAGCGTCCGTTTGCTCCGGCAGATTGCCCGTGCAGGACGCGCCGGATTCACGGGCAATCTGCGCCACAAGAAGCAGTGGCGCAGCCTGCCCGTGCCACACACGATGGGGACCCATGACCAACGTCGAAATGCCCAAAGCGAACGAGAACATGACTGAAGCCACGCTGGAGCGCTGGCTGGTCAAAGAAGGCCAGCCGGTCGCCAAGGACCAGGGCCTTTGCGAGATCATCACCGATAAAGCGAAGTTCGAGATGCCTTCTCCGGCTGCCGGCCAGATCCTGAAGATCCTTGGCCCCGAACGTGCCGTGCTGCCCGTGGGATATGTCATGTGTGTCGTCGGCGCTCCAGGCGAAGTTCCGCCCGCAGACCTGGCGGCGCGCAACGACGCGCTGCTGGCCTCCCACCGCGCTGCTGCAACGGCTATCCCAAGCGTCGGCGGCGCGGCGACGACGCAGAGCGCCGGGTCGAACGTGAGCGGTGGCGCGGTTCGGGCGACTCCCGCCGCGCGGCGGTTGGCAAAGGAGCAGGGGGTTGATCTCGCCGATGTCGTCAGAGTGCTGAACCTGACGGCGCCCGTCAACGAGAAGGACATCAAGGCGTACCTGGAACGAAAGAAGTAAGCAGTCGGCAGCGGCAGTAGGCAGGATGCGGTGGGCGGGAGGCAGCGGCAGTTGGCGTTGAAGCGAGCCATTTCACTCGTCACACGCCACTGGTCACACGCCACCCCGGAAGTTGTTGTGACGTTCTGGATTTTTGTATCCGGGGGCGCACAGTGATCGTCGGCATCGGCATCGACATTGTGGAAATCGAACGTATCCGCTCGATGCATCAGCGGCACGGCAAGCGCTTTGTGAACCGGATACTCACGGCCGCGGAACAGGGCTACGTGCTGAGTTACGCTGACCCGAGCGAGCGCCTGGCGGGACGTTGGGCGGCCAAGGAGGCCGCGCTGAAGGCTTTGGGCACGGGTTTGGCGGAAGGCATCGGCTGGCGCGACGTCGAAATCCTCCCGGACGAGCGGGGCAAGCCAACGCTGATTCTGCATAATAAAGCGATTGCGCGCGCGCGTGAGTTGGCAGCGACCCACTTGCACGTTACAATCACGCACAGTCAGGCGCTGGCGTTTGCACAGGTCATCCTGGAGTGCCCATGAAGGTGCAGTCGAGTTCCCGGTTGAGTGATTCGCCTTGAGCGTTTCGTCGACACATACTCGCACCAAATCGCCCGCTGCATGTCCGGCATGTGGTGACCGGTTGCCGTTGGCTGCACAGTTCTGCCCCGGCTGTGGCCGGCCCGTCAAGCCTCTGACGGGCGCCGACAGCAATCTGGCGCCACGAACAGATCAGCCGCTCACCGCATCGGTGGGAACCGAGACGCTGGCGGATGTGGCCGAGGTCGCCCGGTTTCTGCCGCAGCGCTACAAGCCCATCAAGAAGATCGGCCAGGGCGGCATGGGAACGGTCTACCAGTGCCTGGACCAGGCGTTGGATCGCCTGGTTGCCATCAAGTGCATGACCGATCGCTACCGTGCCGATCCGCAGGGCGAGCGGCGGTTCCTGCGTGAAGCGCGTGCGCAGGCGATCGTCAACCATCCCAATATCGCGACGATTCTGAATTTCGGCATCACGCAGGAAGGGCATCCCTTCCTGGTCATGGAGTTTCTTGAGGGCAAGGATCTTCGCAGCATCATCCGCACGGAAAAAATCATCGAGCCGCTTCGCGCGTGCGATCTGCTGCGCCAGATTTGCGAAGGGCTGGCCGAAGCTCATAGCTCCGGTCTGGTGCACCGCGACCTGAAACCCTCCAACGTGATCATTTGCCGCGATCATCGCGGCGGCGACTGGGTGAAGGTGCTCGACCTGGGCCTGGCCAAGATCATCGGCGGCCAGACGGACTTGAAGAGCATCAGCATGGATACGGCCAACCTGCTGGTCGGCACGCCGGCGTATATGTCGCCGGAACAGGTCGCGGGCGCGCCCGTGGACGGCCGGGCCGATCTCTATTCAGTCGGCGTGGTCTTCTTTGAAATGCTGACCGGTCGGCTGCCGTTCGAATCCGAGACGATGGAAGGCTGGCTGTACCAGCATCTTCACGCCGCTCCTCCGGTGCCGTCTCACATCAACCGCGATCTGGCCAAGACGTTCGTGCTGGACCGGCTGGCACTCTGGCTGATGGCCAAGCAGCCACATGAGCGGCCTCAATCCGCCGCCGACGTCGCCCAGATGGCTGCGCGGCTGATCGAGCGGCGGCTGGCCGACGACGCCGTGCCGCGCCCTGCTCGCAAGTCCGGGCCGCGAGCGGCACTGAGTTTCGAGGACAACCCGCCGGCGCGAAAGTCGGGCCCGCGCGTGGCGGTCACGTATGTCGATGGCCCGGAGCCACCGCCGGACAGCCCGGCGGCGCATGTGCTGGAAGTGCCGCCTGCGGTGCCCGTGCGGCATCCTACGGAATCGGCTATCGAGCAGCGGCGCCAGCAGTACCTGAACCTGGTCAAAGCCGCTGAAGCCGCTGAGTCGCAGCGGGCGTGGACCGATGCTCTGGACCTGTGGCAGAGGGCGCTCCCCATCGCCGACCGGGCCGAAACGGTTCAGGCGCGCATACAAGGTTGCCGCCGCGAAATCGAATTCGAAGAGCAACTGAACGCCGCCAACAAGGCCGCAACAACGGGGAACTGGGATCTGGCGGAAAAGACACTGCTGCGGCTGAGTTCGCAGCGGCAGGGTGATACCCGCGTTGAGCAAGCGCGCGCCCGTTTGCCGAAGAAACTCATTGCCTCGTGGCTGGGGCTGGCCCGAAACGAGATCATGCCTCTGCCGGAAGGCGATTTGCGGCAGGCCTTGATGGAACGCCTGGGGCTGGCCTTCGCGCAAGCGGGCGACATGCCGCATGCCAAGGAAATCCTGCAGGACACTTCGCGCAAGGCACAATCTCGCGTGGTCGGACTGGCGCAGGCGGTCGTTGCGGCGATCCAGAACGATGTCAACGAAGGTCTCCGCCCGTACCTGGATGAGAGCTGCGAAGCCGCCGAATCGCTGACCGACCCCAGCGAGCGTGGCCGCGCGCTGCTGGAAGTCGGCCGCGCGCTGACAGCCTATGGCGACCGCGGCGCCGCCGCAAAGATGCTGCAAGGCGCGATTACCGCTTTCGGGGAAGCGAACACCAAAGGCATCCCCATGCAGCCGACGTCGCGCCGCACCACCGCGATGCTGTTCCGCCGCACCTCCGCCGACCTGCGTTCGTTCACCGGCACCACGACCAGTTTCAGCGGCACCAAGGCCATCCGCGCGAGCTTCGAAGCCGCGTTGGGCACGGTTGCGCAAGCGCAGGCTGAAGCCAGTCTGGTCAACGACGCCCTGAACACGACCGCGCTCATCGATGACGCCTGGACGCTCTCGCATACGCTCTCGCAAGTGGCGCAGGCGTTCGCCCGCACCGGCCACACGGCCGATGCCGAGAAGCTCTGCATCAAGATCACGTTCGCACTGCCCAAGACGCAGGCCCTGCGCGCTCTGGCCGTTTCAAAGGTGTACAGCGGCGATTTGCCCGCTGCCGAGGAAATCCTCAGAGGCGTCTCGGCCCCGCCCGATCGCATCGCCCTGCTTGGACTTCTGGCCACCGCGTGCGCGCTGCGCTCTGAACAGGGCCGCTCCGAAGTGCGCGTCGCCGATGCGCTGAAAACAATCGCCGACGTGGTCGGCGCCAAAGCTCGTTTTCAGGCGTTGCTCAGCGCCGCCGAACCGCTGCTCAACGCCGGATTCCAGGATCTCGCCGCTCCGCTGGTTGCAGATGCAGGCAAGCTGATCGACCTGCTGGACGATCCGGCCGAACGCCTGCGCAGCCTGCTGCAAATGGCGCTGGCCGAAGAGAACGCGCGCGTCGCAACGCTCGCCGCCACGCGTACGATTGTCGTCACCCACCAGCCCAGCACCATCTTTGTCGATCTGCTCCGGCGCGCGCTGATGATCTCGCTCCAGGTCCGCTACGCGCCCGACCGCCTCGATTGCATCGAACGGCTGGCGCACAATATTTCGTGGGGCAGCGCCGCCGAACTGGCCACCGAGATCCTCAACACCTGCCGCGACGACTCCGAAACCGCCGTCGCCAACATCGGCCTGAGCACCGGAATGATCTAACTTCCCCGGCACCCAGACACCAGACTACCAGACCACCACTCACCAAGTACCACTCGCCAAGTACCAAACCACCACTTCCAAACCACCGCCCCCGTGGTATAGTTCCCGCCCGGTTTCCGGAGGAACAAAACGATGACGAACGAAAGTCGCACAAGCGTTTCGCGGCGCGGCCTGTTGACCGGCGCGGTGTCGGTCGGAGCCGCGGCGCTGTTGGGCGCTCCAACGTTGGCGCGAGCCGCTGAAGACAAAGCGGTGCTCAAGGGCCGCATCAAGCAGTCCCTGTGTTACTGGTGCCTGAATGTCGATGGCGAAAAGTGGGATCTGGAAAAGATCTGCCAGGTCGCCAAGGAACTGGGCGTTCCGTCGGTCGAACTGTGCGATGCCAGCATGTTCCCGACGTTGAAGAAGCACAACCTCGTCTGCGCGATGACCAACTGCGGCATGCCTGGCGCGCCGTTTGTCCGCGGCCTCAACCAGAAGAAATTCCACGACGAAATCGTCACCACCACCTGCAAGACCATCGACGCCTGCGCCGAAGCCGGCATGCCCAGCACGATCTGCTTCACGGGCTTCAAATGGAAAGACCCCACCGACCCCAAGAGCGGCGAGATCGATCGCGACGAATGCTTCAATAACTGCGTCAAAGGCATGAAGCGTTTGGCTCAGCATGCGGAACTCAAGGGCGTCAACGTCTGCCTCGAAATGCTCAACTCCCGCGACGGCACGCACCCGATGAAGGGCCATCCCGGCTACCAGGGCGACTGCATGGACTACTGCGCCGACATGATCAAAGCCGTCGGCTCCAAGCGCATCAAGCTTCTCTTCGACTGCTACCACGTCCAGATCATGAACGGCGACGTCATGCGCCGCATCGGCCAGTACAAAGACCTGATCGCCCACATCCACGTCGCCGGCAGCCCCGGCCGCAACGAAATGGACGAAAACCAGGAAATGAACTACCCGCCGATCATGCGCAAGCTCATCGAAGTCGGCTACACCGGCTACGTCGGCCTTGAATACCTGCCCACCCGCAACACGATGGAAGGCCTGCGGCAGGCCGTCAAACTTCTGGACGTGTAGAGCGGTTCGTGGTTTATGGTTCGTGGTTTACAGTTCATGGTTCGCCCAAGCCCGGAACCAGGAGCTGTAAACCGCGAACTAACTATCCGTTTGAAGAGGCGCCTCCTCTTCGGCAGCAAGCGACCTATTGAACTTAACGCCCTTACGTGAAGTGTGCTGTAGGTACTGCATAAAACCACCAACCAGACGCTTCACCGATAAACACCTCGCCCTTACCTTTTCAAATTGTTCCGTGCTGATGTATTGCTGATCGATCGCTGCATATAGATCCGACTCAACTTCTCCCGCCGAGCCTTTTGCGATTGAAAGAAACTGGATGAACTCCCGGGTCCCTCCGCGATCGAATCCTTCCGCGATGTTGGACATAGATGAGATTGCCGCATCTCTCATCTGATTACGTAGCTCGAAATCCTTAGCAAGGGGGCCGGTTTTGGTGATTTCATAAACCGCGCGGACAAGCTCGCGAGCTTGTTTGCATGCCTCCAGGTCTTGAAAGCATGTAACTGTGGCCACAGTCCCCTCCTTCTAGAGCCCACAAACCAGAACCAAGAACCACAAACCACAAACCACAAACCAAGAACCATGAACCATGAACCATGAACCATGAACCATGAACCATGAACCATGAACCATGAACCATGAACCATGAACCATGAACCAAGAACCACTCACTGCTGTTTCGGCAACGAAATCTTGATATCAAACGGCTCATATTTGATCGTATCGAACACCTGAACTTCCGTCACCACCAGAGCTCTCGCCGGCGAAATCTTGTACTTCACATACCGCGCGTTCACCGGCGCCGGCGGCGTCAGCGAGAAGTTGAATCCCTGCGCGGTCTCCTCGTCGTTCAGCATGTGGTTATACGGAATGTCGCGCTGCCGCAGCGTGAAATCAAACAGCCCACTGCTTTTGAAATCCTTGCCGTCGCTTGACGTGAGCACCTCGACTTTGTCCTTTACTTCACGCTTAAGCGCGTCCCACCACGGCCACCCGGCTGTCAGGTGAATGCGGAACACGCCGCACGCCTTCTCCTCGCCCAGATCGACCGTGATCTCCGGATTCCCTTTGTCCCACAACAGACCGAACGCCGGCGCCGTCCCACCCGGAAACGATGACCCGACCACGCCATCCGTCAGCTTCTTTCCTTCCGGATCGCCGGTGCCCCAGTTTTTTCCGGACGGGATCGATACGGTGTAGGGCTTGCCCAGCGCCAGGTTATTCCCCAGCGTGATCCAACGCCCAACCCATTTTTCGCCGCCCACGTCTTTGCTGTCGCTGTAGCCGTACTTGGCGGGACCAGCGTCCCTTCCTGCCGGCGCGGAGGCCGGCGCTACCTCCTTGAAGTTGATCCGCAGCGACTCCATCACGGGCAGATCGTCTCCGCCGACATTGATCGTGTACGTGCTCGGGATTTTTTCGATGAGCTGACAATGGCTGCGTTCGACCTTGGTCCCGTCCGGCTGAACTTCCTTCCAGGCATAGGTCACTTCCATCGGCTTGAAGCCGGTAGCGCCGGCCTCCGTGCCGGCCGGAAGATAGTTCGCTTCGATCCGCAAGCCGTACAACCCGAATCCCATCGGGCTGGCGTCGATGCAGTTCAGCAGATACTTCACCAGAACGCTGCGCGTGCCCTTCGGCAGTTCCACGGTCTCGTAGTGAATGACATCCCACGGCGCGGGACCATCCTTGATCGTCCACGAGGTCGTCCACGTCTTGCCGTTGTCCAGCGAATACAGCAGATCGCCGTGGCCGTGCGCGCGCGGATAGAACCGGCCGCCATAAATCAGCCGCGTCATGTCGCCCGGCGCCTCAATCTTATAGATGATGAAGGCGTCCGTTTTCGGCTTGGCCGGATACAGCACCGCGTTCCATCCCTGATTTTCTTTCTGCGTCGCGACGTTATCCTCGGCGACGCAAAGCTCCTTATATTTGTCGCCCTGCAAGTCCGGCCAGAAGACGATCGTCTCCGTCTGTTCGCCCGCGCCGACATAGATCGTGTTCTTGCCCAGGCTCAACTTCGGCTGCGTCTTCGAATTCACCTGCGTGTACGTTTCGAACTGGATGTCCTTCAGCACCGCGTCCGCCGGAGCGTTCTTCGCCAGCAGTTCCGCCTTCACCAGAATCTCGTACGACCCGTTCACGTCTGCAACCAGATCAACCTTGGCGGTCAGTTCGCCGCTCCGGTCCCCCTCTCCCCCGCGCGGGGTAGCGCCGGCCTCCGTGCCGGCCGTTAGGGGTGAGGGCGCGCTCCAGATTTCCTTCCAGTGCAGCCCGTTGCTGGTGCTCACGAAGAGCTTCGCCGTATCGTCCGCGCTCTTTCGAGCGAAATGCGCCTGAACGTTCAATCCCGTCGCGACGTTCGCCGACTGAATCTTGAACACCGCTTGAGCCGCCTCGCCGGCTTTCTCCGGCTGAAGTCCGCCCGGTTGAGCCGCCGCGAGGTTTGCGAAACTGTGCAGCGCTTTCTTGAAATCGCCCAGCGGCGGCGTGTACTTCCACACCCCGTTGCCCCGAATGCGATAACGCGTATTGACCGACTCCGGATCCTTCCCGTTATTGGGCGTCCAGTACTTCGGCTCGTCCCCCAGTTTGTGGTAGTAACGCGTATAGACTTCGCCGTCCTTTAGATTCAGCACGTAGCGGTGCCCGAAATCCCAGTTGAAGTAGTAGCTGCGATACTTCAGGCCCTTCGGATTGAAGCAGCCGTACTCTTCCGTGAGCGATCGCGCCGTGTCCGCGCCCATCAAGAAACCGTTCGGCCCGGTGGACGTGAGACAGTGATACCGCGCGATATGCCCCGGCTCGCTTTTTCCGCCTGATGCCGCGCAAGCGCCGGTCGCGCCGATCTCCGCGACGCCGGCCAGCGTCACGCCATCGCAGAGTGTGTACAACGCCGACAGACTGTTGTCGTACATGTGGAACTTGCCGTCGTACTCCACTTCGCAGACCGTGTGATTGCAGATGTCCCAGAACTTTGGCTTGAGCCCCATGTTGTGCCAGATGCCGCAGTTGACGCCCGAGATCGTGCTACACATCGTGTAGCCGTAATCGTTGAACTGCCGGATCGGATCGGTCAGTTCCGTGCCGTGCAAGATCATCGGCTGCGTCTGCCGCCGCGCGATGTGGTTCCAGTAGAACATCGCCCAGCACTTTTCTTTGTCCGTCGGCCACGCCGCCGTGATGCTGTGGATCATGCTCTTCAAGTCCGAATAATCCGGACTCGCATCGGTGACAACCTTCAGGTTGCACACTTCCGCGTGTGCGACCGCTGGCTTGCCCAGCAGTGCCGCCGCAACCCATACGAAAACGACCGCCAACTTTCGCCAATGCGCCACGGTGTGACCTCCCATCAATCCAAGCTGATAGCCTTTGCTTCTTGTAAGACTACCCCGTGACAGGTTTCCCCGCGTAAAGAGTCGGTCGCCTTCTTGTGACTCAGGGGTTGCAAGTTGTGATCAGACCCCCGCCATGTAGGACATTTTGCTAAATTGTCCCGTCGTTCTGTCCACCGGCATCAGAACCGCGACCGTAAGGGAGCGGCAGAGTGACCAACTTCGTCCTGTCCAGAAGTGCACATCGTAGTCCCTCCGCCTCACCGTTCCCTCAAGCCTCAGGTCTCAAGCCTCAAGCCTCCACCAATTCTGTCCAAACCTGCACGTGTGCACCTTGAACCCTGAACTCCGACCCCTGAACCCTGCCCTTACCCCCCTAAAATGTTCCACGTGGAACATACCGAAGACCGACCCTCAGCACCTCATATCTTGCTCAAAAATACTAGCACAAACATGCTATGTCATCAGCCTCGGACATTCACCCCAAAAACGCACACACGGAAATTGCCAACGCTATGCTGAAAGGGTATAATGCAGCGAAACATCCATGCCCTATGCTGCCTTAATAAAGGAGAGATTACCATGCGTTCATGCCTCCGTGCGATGGCGTGCTTTGCCGCAATCTGCCTGCTCTCGAGCGCCTCGGCCGCGACGCCTCTGGAATTCTCCGCCCCGCGCGGCGGCGAAGTCTATTTTCCCGGCCAGCTTCAGCAGATCAAGATGGGCCTGCGCTGGAAGGCCTCGAGCACGCGTGTGGAAATCAGCCGCGACGGTGGCCAGACGTTCTCCGACCTCGGCTCGCTGAGCAAGACCAGCAACTTCACGCTGGCCTGGACAGTGACCGGTCCCGCGTCCACCAACTGCATCCTCAAAGCAACCGGAACGTTTGGCTCCAAGCAAGTCGCCATCCTTTCCGGCGTCTTCAGCATCGGCTCGACAGAAACCGCCACCGGCACGCTGCCCGTCGCATCCGTTGGAGCCGCTGCGATGGCGCCCAATTCGGTGACCACCGACGCGCTAGCCGACAACAGCGTCAAAACCGCCGAACTGGCCGACGGCAGCGTGACCACTCCCAAGCTGGCCGACGGAGCGGTCACGACGCCGAAGCTCAGCGACAAAGCCGTCACTTCACCGAAGATCAGCAGCGGCGCGGCATCCAGCCACTTCGTCCTGACTTCCGATGGCGCTGGCGGAGCAGACTGGCAAGCCGTGGAGTCGCCCGCAACAGTTCCGAACTTCAGCGGGAACCTGGCGGGCGACGTAACCGGTCCGCAAAACGCGACGCTCATCAGTGCCGGCGCAGTCGTGGCGGGGAAAATCGGCGTCGGAGCGGTGACGACGGCGAAACTGGCCGACGCGACCGTGACGACCGCAAAGATCGCGTCCGCCGCAGTGACCGATGCCAAAATCGTTGACGTTGCCGGCGCCAAGGTGACCGGCGCCGTCGCCAACGCAACAAACTCCGTCAACTTCAGCGGCACTTTGGCGGGCGACGTAACTGGAACGCAAGGCGCGACGGCAATAGCCAACAATGCGGTTGTCACAACGAAGATCGCGGACGGGGCGGTGACGGACGCGAAGATAGCGGGGGTTGCCGCCGGGAAAGTATCGGGCGTCGTGGCGAATGCAACCAGCGCCGTGAACTTCAGCGGAAACCTTTCCGGCGACGTGACGGGACCACAGGGCGCGACCGCCATCAGCGCCGGAGCGGTCGTCACCGCCAAAATCGCCGATGGCGCAGTCATCACAGCTAAGATAGCGGACTCCGCCATCACCACCGCGAAGCTCGCCGACTCATCCGTCACCGACGCAAAGATCGCCGGCATCTCCGGCGCGAAAGTTTCAGGCGCAGTGCCCAGCGCAACAACCGCCGTCAACTTCAGCGGAAATCTGGCAGGCGATGTCACGGGAACCCAGGGCGCGACCGTGATCGCGGATAATGCGGTTGTCACAGCAAAGATCGCCTCCGGCGCGGTGACCGACGCCAAGATCGCCAGCATCTCTGGCGCAAAAGTTTCAGGCGCAGTGCCCAACGCGACGACCGCCGTCAATTTCAGCGGCAATCTGGCCGGCGATGTAACGGGAGCACAGGGCGCGACGGTGATTGCGGACAATGCCGTGACGACAGCGAAGATCGCAGACGCCGCGGTGACGGACGCGAAGATCGCGGGTGTTTCGGGGACGAAAGTTTCTGGTGCTGTGGGGAACGCGACGACATCTGTGAATTTCAGCGGGAGCCTTGCCGGCGATGTGACGGGAACGCAAGGCGCAACGGCGATTGCTGACAATGTTATCACGACGACGAAGGTTGCGGACACGGCCATCACAGCCTCGAAACTGAACAGCGGCGCCGCTCCCAACACCCGAGTGCTCACCGCAGACGGCTTGGGCGGAGCAAGCTGGCAGCCGGTCGAGCAGTCGTCGATCGCAGATGGGTCGATCACGACCGCGAAGCTTGCGGACGGGGCGGTGACGGATGCGAAGATCAATGACGTGTCGGGCACGAAAGTTACGGGCACGGTGTCAGATGCGACGACCGCTGTAAATTTCAGTGCCAACCTGGCCGGCGATGTGACGGGGACGCAGGGGGCGACTGCGATTGCGGATGGCGCGGTGACGACAAACAAGATCGCGGATGCGGCCGTCACGGCTGCGAAGCTGGCAAGCAACTCCGTGTGGTTGGCGGGCGGCAACGCGGGCACTATGCCCGGCCCAAACTACATCGGCACGAGCGATGCTACGGCGCTGGAATTCAAGGTCGGCGGTATGCGCGCTTTGAGGATTGATCCGGCGGCCGATCTGGCTAATAATGCGCCGGGCATGGTGGCGGGCTTTCAGGGCAACAGCGTTACAGGCGGCGTGAACGGCGCGACCATTTCCGGCGGCGGGAAGGCTACGGCCGTCAACTTTGTTACGGATGACTATGGCACTGTGGCCGGCGGCGCCCGCAATCGGGCTGGCGACAATGCTGGCTCAACCGCTGACCACCCATACGCGACGGTGAGCGGGGGCTACGGCAACACCGCCGGCGGCGGCTGGTCCAACGTGGCCGGGGGTATCAACAACAACGCCAGCGGTAACTGGTCCGCCGTGGGCGGGGGTAACCTCAATACCGCCAGCAACGACTACTCCGTTGTTGCCGGAGGCGACCTCAACGCCGCCAGCGGCGGGTACGCCGCCGTCTGCGGGGGTGAGGCGAACAGCGTTAGCGGCTGGTATTCCGCCGTCGGCGGAGGCTACCAGAACACTATCGCAGGCAACTTCAGCTTTGCGGCTGGGCACCGAGCGAGGATTAACCATTCCGGCGTCTTCCTTTTCGCCGACTACACGAGTGCGGATTTCACGTCCGTAGCGGCAAACGAATTTGCTACCCGGGCAACTGGCGGGATGCGGTTCGTGACGGCGGTGAACGGCATGGGAGTACCAACCAAAACGTTTACCATCTCTGCTACCGGCAATGCGACGGTGCAGGGGACAGTCACGGCGAGCGGTTTCTCAGGCCCGCTGACGGGCAACGTTACAGGGAACGTGTCCGGGACCGCAGGCAACGTGACGGGAACCGTCGCGGTGGCCAACGGTGGGACGGGGCTGAGCGCGGCGGGCGCTCAGGGAAATGTCCTGCGCAGTGACGGCACCAATTGGACCAGTTCGGCAATCCAGGCCTCGGACCTGCCGTCGGGGACGCTGACGGCTAATCCTCTCCAGATCGCGCTCCTGCGCTGGTATCCGGCCAACCAGACGGGGCTGTCATTCTCCGTTGGCACTCAGCCCCAAGGCGTTGCGTTTGATGGCGCGAACGTATGGGTGGCAAACTATGGTTCCGGCAACGTCACTAAGTTAAGAACCAGCGATGGCAGCCTCGTCGGAACATATGCCGTCGGAACCAAGCCATTCAGGCTGGCCTTCGATGGCGCTAATATCTGGGTCACAAACAGCGGCTCCGCCAGTGTTACCAAGCTAAAGGCCAGCGATGGCAGCATTGTTGGGACCTACTCCGTAGGCAACGCGCCCTTCGGTGTTGCCTTCGACGGCACCAACGTTTGGGTGACAAACTGGGGCTCCAATAGCGTGACAAAGTTAAAGGCGAGCGATGGCAGCGTCATGGGGGCCTATCCGGTAAGCTCAGGACCCGCTGGGGTGGCCTTCGACGGCGCCAACATCTGGGTGACGAATATCCAGTCCAATAACGTGGCCAAATTGAAGGCGAGCGATGGCAGCCTAGTGGCGACATACGCCGTTGGCAGCGAACCTTATTCCGTCGCCTTCGACGGCACCAACATCTGGGTGGCAAACTCCGGCTCTAACAACGTTACGAAGCTAAAGGCAAGCGATGGCAGCGTGATTGGCACATACGCCGTTGGCAATACTCCATGTGACGTCGCCTTCGACGGCACGAGTATCTGGGTGCCTAATCTGAACTCAACTAACGCTGTTAACATAAAAAAGCTGAGGGCCAGCGACGGCAGCCTCCTCGGAAGCTATGGGACGTTCAACGCGAGCCCTTTTGGCGTCGGCTTCGACGGGGCGAACGTATGGATCACAAATTATGGCAGCAACTCGGTTACCAAGCTGTAGAGGAGTAAATTCTGCGCGACGCGACCTTTGGCGCGCGCCTTCTGCGACCGAAACGCGAAGAGGAATTTCGCGCCGGTTTCAGGCGCGGAGATTCTGGCCAAGATCGCCGCGCTGGATGTTTCCCGCTGGAACTACAAGTGGGAAGACGATAAGTCCGTCCCGCACATCGGGCCGGTCGCGCAGGATTTCAAAGGCGCGTTCTACCCCGGCCGCGACGATAAGAGCATCACCACCCTCGAATTCGACGGCGTCGAACTGGCCGCCATCAAGGCGCTCGTCACCGAAAACGACCAGCTCAAAAAGAAGAACGCCGCCCTCGAAGAAAAGTTCGCGCAGATCGAGTCACGGCTGAGCGCCCTGGAGCGGAAGTGAGGAGATCGCTAGAGGGGAACGGGGATGCGCACGAAACTTTTCAACACAATCTCAAAGTAATTGTGCCCGTTCAGTCTGCACGAGCTTTTGCGCTGAAAGCGCCGTACAAGTCAGCCCAGCTCTTGCGCTGAAAGCGCCGTACAAGTCAGCCCATGGCAAGAGACGCGCAGCGGCTCGCCGCCCTGGGTCGCGGCGCGTTTGGGATTTCGGCGCCCTGAAAGGGCACGACAAAATGCCCCCGTGTCCGGCCCTTTCAGGGCGGCGAGATGCGGGAGGCGACGCAACACAGGGCGGCGCTCGCGTTGCTCGCTTGCCCTGGGCTGACTTGTACGGCCCCTGCGAGGTTGTGAATAAATTGAATTCGCTTCTGTAAGTCCTTTGGCGAATCTTGGAAGTCCTTTGCCATCGGTCCTGACAGATGCCATTTTTCAATTTATTCACAAACTCTGCGGGGCGGGAGCGGATCGAGCCGGACTGAACGGGAACCAGTAATTTCGTGCGCGTCCCCGCTATTCGACTGACCCATGACCAATGACCAATGACTATTCCGTCTCCGCCGGCGGCAGCGGAATCTTGCACGACCCCGGCTTCAGCGTCAGCCGCGGCCGGTAATCCTCATCATGCACGCTGGCCGATCCGGATACCACTTGCTGACTCACCCCCGAAGCCGCCGCGATCATCGCCGGCGTCGCCTCGCTCACCTGCGTGGCTGAAACCGCCGCCGGATGAATGCTCTCGTTCTCGGGGCTGTTCCCCGGTAGCGCAACCGTTTCAGAGACCGGCGCAACAACGACTGCGGCCTCCACCTTAGGAGTCTCGTTAGCGACCACGGGCGCCGCGACGACCGGCTCTAAAGCCTTCGCAAATTCACTGTTGCTTGCGGGTGCCATCACCGGCGCCTCAACCGTCGGCGGCTCAGCCATTGTCGGCGCAGTCACCACGGCGGCTTCGACGACCACGGGCGCAGTGACCATCGTGGCCTCAATCGCCGCGGTCTGCTCGGTCGGCGCACTCGCAGCCGCCTCGCCCTTCACAGCCTCATCGGCGATAGTCGGCCCAGCAATCACCGCAGGTTCGCTTGTCGCAGGTTCGCTGCCGACGACCGGCGCAGCGATCACTGCCGTCTCAACCTTCGCTGGTTCCGCCGCAACCACGGCCGCCTTCGCAGTTTCCTCTACTGCCACCGCTGTTCCCGCCGCCGCCGCTCCCTCACGGTCGCGGTTCTGATCTTCTCCGCCGTCGCTCCTGCCTACTGCGTCCTGCGTCCTGCCTCCTGGCTGTTCCCCGTCTCCGCGTCCCCGCGTCTCCGCGTCGCCGTTTTTCGTGCCGTCGCTCCTGCCTACTGCGTCCTGCGTCCTGCCTCCCGGCTGTACCCCGTCTCCGTTCGTCGTGCCGTCGCTCCCGCCTCCTGCCTCCTGCCTCCTGCCTACTGTCCGTCCCGTCCCCCCATCCCGCTGTTCGTTTCCGTCCAGGACTCCAGAATCCAGACTCCCAGACTCCAGACTCTTCGGCTGCCCCACCAGCGCCGTTACCGGCGCCACATGCGTCTGCGGCTCAGCCGTGCCCTCGCTCCTGCCTCCTGCCTCCTGCCTCCTGGCTGTTCCCCGTTCCCCCGTCTCCCCGTCTCCCCGTCTTTCGCGGTTAGCCGTTGTGGACTCGCAAAGAGATCAGCCGTAAATGTGAGCTTTCCGCCGGCCGACTGCTCCCGCGCCGTAATGCGTTCGGCGCACTGGCACACAGGACAGCCCGTCTCCATCTCGAGCACTTCCAGGCACAGCGCCAAGTAGGCCTTCGCCGCGTGGCAGGCCGGATCGAAATGAATGACCGGCACGCCTTCCTTCTGGCTTTCGGCCACCTTAATGTTCTGCTTCACCGTTGTCGTGAAAATCAGGTCGCGCAACCGCTCGTCCTGCCGCATGCTTTCCAGCGTCACACGCGAAACATTCGTACGCCCGTCAAACATCGTCACCAGCACGCCGCTGACCTTCAGGCTCGGGTTCATCGCCTCGCGAATCATGCCGACGACTTCGAAAAGCTTGCCCAGGCCTTCCAGAGCGAACGGGTGAGCTTGCAGCGGCACGAGCACTTCGCTGCATGCCGCCGTCGCGTTCACCGTCAGCAGCGACAGGCTCGGCAGGCAGTCGATCAGGATGTAATCGTATTGCTCTCTGGGCCTCTCCAGCCCTTTCGCCAGCCGCGTCTCGCGCCCGATCATCGAAATCATTTCGATTTCGGCGCCGGAGAGATCGATGTGGCTCGGCAGCAGGTCCAGCCCGTCCCATTTCGTGCGAACGATCAGTTTCGCCGCGTCAGACTTGGGATCTGTCAACAGTTCATAGACCGAAACGCTCAGGTCCGCCGCCCGCTGCCCCAGCCCCAGCGTCAGATTCGCCTGCGGGTCCAGGTCCACGAGCAACACGCGTTTGCCGCGCGCCGCCAGAGCCGCGCCCAAGTTCAGCGTCGTGGTGGTCTTTCCCACGCCGCCCTTCTGATTCATGATCGATATGACGCGCGCCACGTTCAACTCACGCCCCAAGCCAACCCGCTCTATTCAAGTCCGGCCGTACACGTTAGTCCCCTCCGCCCAAAAAGTGAAAAGCAAAAACGGATTTGGTGAGTGGTACTTGGTGAGTGGTGAATGGTGGAGTGGTGAGTGGTGGTCTGGTGGCATGTCCGGCATCGCTGCAACCTTTACTGTTTCGTCGCGACCACAAAGAGGAATTCGTCTCAAAAAACTCTGTGCCCCTCCGCGTCCTCTGTGGCTCTGTGTTGAAGTCCTTTCCTTCTGCCTTATTTTTGCGTTTTGCGTTTTGCGTTTTGAATTTATCCTAAAGCCCTGAAAAAGGAGGATGCCCCAATTAGCGCTTCTCAGAATTCCACCCAACCCGACCCCCGCGGCTACTTCGGCGGCGACAATGGCTTCGGCGGCCGCTACGTCCCCGAAACCCTCATGCCCGCCTGCCAGCAGCTCGACGAACAGTACACCGCGGCCAAAGCCGACCCGGCTTTCCAGCGCGAACTCGACGACCTGCTGCGCGATTACGTCGGCCGGCCGAACCCATTGACGCTCGCCGGCCGCCTGACCGCCGACGTCGGCGGCGCAAAAATCTGGCTCAAGCGCGAAGACCTCAATCACACCGGCGCGCACAAGATCAACAACACCCTCGGCCAGATCCTGCTCACGCGCCGCATGGGCAAGAAGCGCGTCATCGCCGAAACTGGAGCCGGCCAGCACGGCGTCGCCACCGCCACCGCCGCCGCGCTCTTCGGCATGGAATGCTGCGTCTACATGGGCGCCGAAGACGTCCGCCGCCAGGCCCTCAACGTCTTCCGCATGGAACTGCTCGGCTCGAAAGTTGTCTCCGTGCAAAGCGGCCAGCGCACGCTCAAAGATGCCTGCAACGAAGCCATGCGCGACTGGATGTCGAGCGTCGGAACGACGCATTACGTGATCGGTTCGGTGATGGGCCCGCATCCCTTCCCGATGATGGTGCGCGATTTCCAAGCCATCATCGGCCGCGAAGTGCGCCAGCAGCTTCAACAGCTTGAAGGAAAACTCCCCGATGCCGTCGTCGCCTGCGTTGGCGGCGGCAGCAACGCCATGGGCATCTTCTATCCCTTCCTCAACGACGCGGCCGTCCGCCTCGTTGGAGTTGAAGCCGCCGGTCACGGCGTGAATACTCCGCAGCACGCCGCGACGCTCGCGAAGGGCAAGCCCGGCGTTCTGCACGGCATGAAAACATACGTGCTTCAAGATGATGACGGCCAGACCGCGCAGGTCCATTCCGTTTCCGCCGGCCTCGATTACCCCGGCGTCGGTCCCGAACACGCATGGTTGAAAGACACGGGCCGAGCCGAATACCGCAATTGCACCGACGCCGAAGCTCTCGCCGCCTTCCAGCGCCTGGCCAAACTCGAAGGCATCATCCCCGCCCTCGAAAGCGCCCACGCCGTCCATCAGGCCTGCAACGTCGCGAAGGAAATTGGCCCCGGCAAAAACGTCGTCATCTGCCTCTCCGGCCGCGGCGACAAAGACTGCGAAGAAGTCCGCCGCATCCTCGCATCAGTACCGCGACCGTAAGGGAGCGGCGCAGTTCCCTCTCCCCCGCGAGGGAGAGGGCCGACACGAGCGCAGCGAGTGCGGGGTGAGGGGGCGTCTCTACACCCGCTACTCCAATTTGTACAATCCCACATCATCAAACCAGCACGCATCCTCTTCCTTCGACTGTCCCGCGACGCGCAACAAGATGACGATCTGCTCCGCCCCCGCCGGCACCGTCACCACGCCAGACGCGTGCTCCCATTCCACTCCTTCAACGCGCAGGAACGACACCGCCTGATCCAAATGCTCCAGCGTCCAGCGGCCATCTTTCGTTTGCCACCGCACCAGAATCGAACACGCCGACCCGCCTTTGCGCAGACAGTCGGCTTCGATAACGTACGTCTCGCCCGCCTTCGCTTCGTGCTTCTGTAGAAAACACCCATTCGTCACATTCACCGCTTTCGCCGACCCCGCTCCGCCGCGTCCCGTAGCACGATCCGCAGAAAACGTGCCATGCGATTCCTTCGCCTGCCACGTCGAGAACGCCTTCGGCTTGCTCCCTTCCGCCTCCTCAAAGCTCGCGTTCTCGATCAGATTCTTCAGCGTGCCCTTCTTCTTCCCGTCCGCGATCTCTTCCCGCGCCGCCCCGACCGGATCGCCCGCAAACCGGATCGCGCGCGTGATCCCCGGCATCGCCTCTTCCCACAACCGCCCCTTGCCGGGTGTGTCCTTCACCGCATTCTCGTTCCACTTCGAAGGCGTCGTCTTCCACCAGCGGCATTGCTCGCCATAAACCCACACGTACTCGTCGCACACTTGCCGAGCGAGCGCCAGATTGCGGCGCAGCCGCTCCAGCCGCGACCCGCCCCCGCCGCCGATGTACCACGGGCTCGTCTCCGCATTCAAAAAGCAGTCCAGGTAAAAACCAAATCCCACCTGCACCTGCGCCTGATACTTTGCGCGATTTTCCGGCGAAACCAGCCGCATCGCCGGCCCCGAGCGCGTGCGCACGCGGTTGTAGGTGTTCAGATACGCGAGCACATCGTCATAGCGGTACGCGCACTCGCACCCATCGACAAGCGTCATCTCCGGTCCAATACTGTCCAGCATTCCATCCACAAACGCCGGCAGCAACCCGTAGTGATCGCCCGACAGCTCCGACTGCGGATCGTCCACGTCCCCCGCCTTCATTGGCTGACTGTTCAAGAAGAACGAAAGTACCGTCGCGTTCGGAAACTGCCCTTTGATTGCCGCCATGAACTGCCCGCCTCGCTTGCGCACCACCGCCGCGGATTCCTTGAACGTTCGTCCGCCGCTCGCGTCATAGCGAAAAATGATCTTGCCATACGGTTCGGGATCGAGACAAATCCCCTTGCACCCGCTCTCGTGAGCCAGCCATGCGACAAGCTGTGTTTTTTCCGTTAGCGTCGTCCAATCCGCGTCGTTGAACCAATCGACGTTCCCTGGCGTCGAATTCACCCGCACAAAGTTGTGCGTGAAGCGCTTGAACGCGCACGCCTTCAAATCATCCAGCGCCGCCTGCACCCACTCCTTCTTCCAAGGCTTCGCATTCCAAAACGCTTGCGAATTCGCTCCTTCCACTTCGAGTTTGAAGATCACCCCGTCAAAGGGCGCCCGCTCCATCTCCTGCCAATGCTCACGCAACTCGCGCGTGCTGGGAATATCCCACCCAATCTCAATCAGCTTCTTCCGCGGCGCTTCGTCCGAAATAGCCTCTGCACAGAAAAGGGCTAGAACACAGACGCATCGGCAGATAGGTGTCATGCTGAATCTCCTCGCGATGTACTCTGATTTGTTCAACGCAGTCTAGCGAGTTTCCCTCATCGCCCTCCACCACAAATTTCACAACTTCCGGTACTTTTCTAGCTTATGCTTCAGACTCTCCTTGAAGCCAAAACGAAACTCGATAAACCCACCTACTGCACGTGAATGGCGTAAGCAGGGTTCCATAGAGTCTCTCTGTTCTCTGCGACCTCTGCGTTCTCTGCGTCTCTGCGTTGAAGTAGTGAACCGCAAAAGGACCGGCTATCTTATGAACCATCTCACCGCAGCCGTCATCGGAGCCGGCTTCATCGGCCCCGTACACGTCGAAGCCCTCAAACGCATCGGCGTCTCCATTAGTGGCATCCTCGGCGTGGACGAAACCGAATCCAAACGCGCCGCCGACTCGCTCGGACTCCCGCGCGCATACCGCAGCCTCGATGAAGTGTTCGCTGATAAGAGCGTGCAGTCCGTTCACATCACCACGCCCAACCGCTTTCACTACGACATGGCCACGCGTGCGCTCAAGGCCGGCAAGCACGTCCTCTGCGAAAAGCCCCTCGCGATGAACTCCGGTGAGTCCGCGCAGCTCGTCAAACTCGCGAAAAAAACAAAACTCGCCGCCGGCGTGAACTACAACATCCGCTTCTACCCACTGTGCCTCGACGCCCGCGACCGCGTTCGCGACGGGAAGATCGGCCGCGTCCTCAGCGTTGTTGGCAGCTACGTCCAGGACTGGTTGCTTCTGCCGACGGATTACAATTGGCGCGTCCTGGCCAAAGAGGGTGGGGAGCTTCGCGCCGTCGCCGACATCGGCACGCACTGGCTCGATCTCATCCACGCAATTACCGGCCTCGAAGTTGAATCGCTTTGCGCAGACTTGAAGACCGTGCATCCGGTTCGTCAGCGCCCCAAAGGCGAAGTCCAGACCTTCAAGGGCAAAGAGGAAAAGATCGTCGCGACCGAACCCGTCAAAATCGACACCGAAGACTGCGGCGCGATCCTCCTGCGCTTCAAAGGCGGCAGCCGTGGCGTGCTCTGGGTTTCCCAAGTCACCGCCGGCCGCAAGAATTGCCTGCGCTTTGAAATTGGCGGCGACAAGTCCGCTCTATCTTGGAACAGCGAGGAGCCCAATACCATGTGGATCGGCCATCGCGGCCAACCCAACGAAAGCCTGATCCGCGATCCATCGCTCGTCAGCGACACCGCGCGCAAGTTCATCAACTATCCCGGCGGCCACGCCGAAGGTTTCCCCGACACGTTCAAGCAGTGCTTCAAAGCTTTCTATAGTTACATCGCGGCCGGCGACTTCAGCGCGCCCGCGCCGTTCCCGACCTTCGAAGATGGCCACCGCGAAATCGTTCTCTGTGAGGCGATTCTCCGCAGCCACCGCCAGAACAAATGGGTCAACGTTAAGTGAGGGCTAGCCAATGAAGCTTGGTTTCTTCACCGCCATTCTGCCCGACCTTAGTTTTGAGGAAGTTGTCCAGTTCGCCGAGGCCAACGGCTTCCGCTGCCTGGAAGTCGCCTGCTGGCCGAAAATGAAGGCCGACCGCCGCTACGCCGGCATTACCCACATTGACGTGGACGAGCTGGGTGACGCGGACGTGCAGGAAATAAAGGAGTGGACCGAGAATAGCGAAGTCGAAATCTCGGCACTGGGTTATTACCCAAACCCGCTCTGCGCGGATGAAGCCGAAGCCGCCAAAGCCATCGACCACATCAGAAAGATGATCTCCGCCGCGCAAAAACTCGGCCTCTCCAACGTGAATACTTTCGTCGGCCGCGACCCATCGAAGTCGATGGACGACAACTGGAAAGTCTTCGACAAGCGCTGGCCGGCGATCATCGAGCACGCCGAAAAATGCGGCGTAAAAGTAGGCATCGAAAACTGCCCCATGCTCTTCTCCGGCGACGAATGGCCCGGTGGAAAAAACATGGCTATTTCACCCAAGATCTGGCGCGAAATGTTCCGCCGCATCCCAAGCAAGAACTTCGGTCTTAACTACGATCCCTCGCACGCCGTCTGGCAGATGATGGACAGCCCTGCGCACATTCGGGAGTTCGCCGACCGCATCTTCCACGTGCACGCGAAAGACGCGCGAGTGCTGCACGAGAGAATCAACGATGTTGGCATACTCTCATCGCCGCTCGAATTCCACGAGCCCAAGCTCCCCGGCCTAGGCGATGTGCCGTGGGGCCGCTTCTTCGCAGCCTTGACAGACATTCGCTACCACGGCGGCGTGTGCATCGAAGTGGAGGACCGTGCCTACGAAGGCAGCGTTGCTGATCGCAAGCGCGCGCTCCTGCAGTCCAAGCGCTTTCTGGAAAGCTACTGCTAGCTTGCTGTCGCTCTGAGACTAAAGAAAGGGAACCCTGATGAGTACCATGCCTACGTTGCGCGAACTAGCCAAGATGATCGATCATTCTTTGCTGCATCCAACCATGACCGATGCGCAGATCGCCGATGGCTGCCATCTGGCTCGTCAATACGACGTGGCAACCGCTTGCGTAAAACCGTATGCAATTCCCATCGCCAAGGACATCCTGGCTGGCAGCGGCGTCGGCGTTTGCCCTGTCATCGGGTTTCCTCATGGGAACAGCACGACGACAATCAAGGTGAAGGAAGCGCAGGAGGCCGCTCGCGCCGGTGGATCCGAAATTGATATGGTCATCAATATTGGCAAGGCTCTGGGTGGCGATTGGACCTATGTCGAAGCCGAAGTCAAAGCAATTAACGACGCCGTCAAGGCCGAGAAGGCAATCCTGAAGGTCATCTTCGAAAACGATTACCTGAAGGACGAGCAGATCATACGGCTATGCCAGATTTGCTCTGCTGTCGGCGTTGCGTTTGTCAAGACCTCCACTGGCTATGGCTTCGTCAAGCAACCCAATGGCGATTACAACTACAAAGGCGCAACCGAGGCTCATCTGAAACTCATGCGCCAGCACTGCCCGCCCAACATTCAGATCAAAGCGGCCGGCGGCGTTCGTACGCTGGATGACTTGCTCCGCGTGAGATCCTTAGGTGTCTCTCGCATTGGCGCCACCGCGACCGCGGCCATGCTCGAGGAAGCAAAGAAACGGCTGGGGCTAGAGGTAAGTGGTTCCAAGCGCAAGCCGGAGACTCCTGGATATTAGCAAAGACGGGGGCTGCAAATACCCTATTAGGTTTGCCGCCCGAGGTGCCTAGTTAGAGTATCGAGCTTGCGGTGTACTCGCTGAAATGGTATTCTCTGCATAACTTTATAGGGGGGGGATCGCCATGCCAAGAAAGACATACGATACTGACACTCGCGCCGCACTGCTCAAAGCAGCCTCGCAGACGCGCGCTGAAGGCAAGACATGGAATGAGGTGCTGACGGCCGCCAAAGAAGCCGGTTATACCGGCAGCCGGCAAGGCATTCGCAAAATGGTGCTGGCTGCTGAGACCAAGAAAGGCCGCAAACCGGGCCGCCCCGCCGGAAAGCGCGCCCGGCGAGTTGCTCGCGCAAAGAAAATCGCGCCAGCAGTCAAAGGCAAGGGCCGCGGCCGCCGGCTCTACGACGAAGCCACCAAAGCCGCTATCATCAAGGCCGCAAAGGACGCTCGCGCGGCGGGCGCAAAGTGGCCCGAAGCGCTGAAGGCAGCGCGGGGCGCTGGGTACAACGGCGGGATGGTTTCGTTGATGCTCTTCGTTCGCGGCAGCCGCAAAGGCCCAGGCAGACCCCGTGGCCGCCGTGGCCGCCCCGCAAGTGCTCCTGCTTCCGCGCAGTTGGGCGCGATCCCGCAGATGATCGACCGCATCGTTAAGGAGCAAGTGCACGCAGCGCTCGACCGCGCCATCGCCGCCCTGGAAGGAATGCGCTAACCGTTTTCACGAAGGAGTTCGGAACGCGCTTGCGCTCCGAACTCCACCAACACCAGACACCAGACCACGCCATGAAAATAAAATTCATCACCGCTGGCGGTACCATCGACAAAGTCTATTTCGACGCAAAGAGCGAGTACAAAGTCGGTTCCCCGCAAGTGCTGGACGTCCTCCGCGAAGGCAACGCGACCTGCGAGTACGACATTGAGTCCGTGCTCGCCAAAGACAGCCTCGACATGACCGATGAAGACCGCAATCTGATTCGCGCCAAGGTCGAAGCGGATGCCGCCTCGCGGATCGTCATCACGCACGGCACGGACACGATGATCCAGACCGCTCTAGCCCTGCAGAACATTCCCGGCAAGACCATCGTCCTGACCGGCTCCATGCAGCCCGCACGCTTCCGCAACACCGACGCGAACTTCAACATCGGCGTCGCACTCGGTGCCGTGCAATCTCTCCCGCCGGGAGTTTACATCGCCATGAACGGCCAGGTCTTCGACCCGCGCCGCCTGCGTAAAAACCGCGACAAACTGTGCTTTGAGTCAGACGTTTGAGGTAGGCAAGAATCGCCTTGCGTTCCCCTCTCCCCTTGCGGGAGAGGGCCGAGCGAGCGAAGCGAGACCGGGGTGAGGGGCGCTGTCCGCGTCAGCCTTGCATCAACCTGTCAATATGTTCCCGTCCATACCGGGCCAGATACGCCTGCCCGTTGTTCACATAATGCAGGCAATTCTCCAGGAACCGTTCGCGCTGCTTCTGCGTGATTTCTTTGACTTGCCGAGCCGGCGCGCCGACCCATAGCGTACTCGGCGGAACCTTCGTGCCTTCCAGCACCAGCGCGCCGGCCGCAATCAACGCGCCCTCGCCGATCACGCAGCGGCTGAGCACCGTCGCGCCGATTCCAATCAGCACATTGTCCTGGACCACCGCTCCATGCACGACCGCGGCATGCCCGATCGTAACGCGCTTCCCGATGATGCAGGGGTAGCCTTCATCTGTGTGCAGAATGGTTCCATCCTGAACGTTCGACTCCTCGCCAACTTCGATAATCTCTGTATCGCCGCGCAGAACACAGCCATACCACACGCTGCTGTGAGCCTTCAACGTCACCCGCCCATTGACGACGGCCGTTGGTGCGACCCACGCCGTGGGATCGATGACCGGCCGCGCACAGATCGCATCCAGGTGCACGTGAACGCTCGGATATGGCAGCGTGAGTTTGGTCTGTAGCGCTTTAACTTCGGACGAGTCCGGCGTGCCGCTCATGTTTCCTCCAATGATGCCGTCAGCCAAAAATGATGCAGCTAAGCATGCTTAGCAACAACAGGAAAACGGGAAACAGCGTGAAACCGGCGATAGACCCAAATAGCACGCATGCGCTTGCTTGGCTGGTGTTGTATGCGCTGTCGCCGCGCCGGATGCCATACTCCAGTTTCGCGACAAAGCCCCCGCCCACTTGCAGTATCGCCATCACAGCCGCCAGACTCCAAATCGCTCGATCATCGCAGAGGATCTCGCCGGCCAGTAGGATCAGCGATGGACTGATGCCGACGCTCGCCGCCAGAAGTTCGGCCCAGCTTAACGTGAAGCCGCCGTCACGGGTATTCCTGTGACAGCGCCACCGATTATTCGCAATAAAGACCATGATCAGCAGTGGTAAAACGGCTGCTGATGTCAGAACCACCTTGGAAGCGTCCACTACGCTCTGTCCTCTGTGAACTCTGTGCCAAATTCGGTCAGCAGACGCGCCCGTCTTTCAGGCGCACAATCTTCTGCGCCTCGGCCGCCGCCGCAGCATCGTGAGTGACCAGCAGGACCGCTCCGCCATCTCGGTGAAACTCATGCAAATACGCCAGGACGGTGCGAGCGCTCTCGGGGTCCAGGTTCCCGGTTGGCTCGTCGCACAGCAGCAACTTAGGCCGATGCAGAAGCGCGCGTGCCAGAGCCGTCCGCTGCTGCTCCCCGGCGCTGAGCGCCGCGGGGACGTGATCCAGGCGATGCGAGAGGCCGAACCGTTCGAGCAACTGGCGCGCGCGGGCGAGTGGCTCATCCATAGGCCGCGCCAGCAGCGGCGCCAGCACGTTGTCCAGCACGCTCAAATAAGGGATCAGGTGAAACTGCTGGAACACGAAGCCGATCGTGGACGCGCGCCACTTTGCGCGAGAATCCGGCGACCAACTATAGATGTCCTGCCCCTCAAATCGTACGCTGCCGGACGTTGGCGCGAGCAACCCTCCGGCGCTCAGCAGCAGCGTGGTTTTCCCGCAGCCGCTGGCGCCTTGCACCGCAACGAACTCTCCCGCGGAAACCGTCAGGCTCACATCATCAATCGCCGTGACAGCCTTTCCGCCCGAATTTGCGGAGCCCGCATAGCTCTTCGTCAGTCCCTGAATCTCAAGCATGTCTCAAGTAGTCCTGCCCCGCAAAGATCTCCGGCCACAGCTCCGGTTTCGTTTCGCCCCGTCCCCCCGTCCTGCCGTTACCGTTCCCTCAACGCCTCCGCCGGATCCTGCTGCGCGGCCAACATCGCCGGCACCCAACTCATCAGTGCCGAGAACGGTGGCGTTATGCCCAGCACCATTCCCAGCAGTCCCGCATTGAACAGCAACCGCGTCCCAGAGCCTGCATCAAAGCCCCAGCTTCCCAGCCAGCCGATTAAGTGCCCTGCTGTCGCGCCGAGAATTCCAATCAGCCCTGCGCGGCAAAGCATCAGCGCCTGGATTCGACGCCCGCCGACGCCCAACGCCCGCAACATTCCGATCTCGCGCACGCGGCTGCGTACGTTTCCCCAAGCCAGCAATCCCGCCCATGTGGCACAAGCGATCACGATCAGCGGCACGAGTATCGCGAAAAGCTGCTCGCGCGCTTCGCGCTCCTGCAGGCGCGCCGACCTCTCGCGCTGAATCGCCGCGCGCGCCTCGGAGGCCGCGCGGCTGCGCACTTCGGCGCGCGCCAGAGCCTGGCTGCCGAATTCGATCACCTGCGTCTCCGGCAGCACGGCGGCAATATCCGCTCTGATCCGAGCCAGCCGGTCCGACGCGCAGTTGCATTCAAGCGCGAGAATCGCGTTGATGCGGCCTTCTTTTCCCAGCAGTTTCTGCGCCTCGGCCAGATTGATCCACAGCGTAATATCGTCTTTGCTGCCGCGTTCCGCATGCAACCGCGCAACCTTGAACTCGCGTCCCAGCAGCGTAATCGTGTCGCCGACCGATAGCTTCAAACTGCGATGCAGTTCGTAGCCCAGCACGACGCTGCCGGCCGGCACCAGTTTCAGCAGGGCTGATTTCGTGTTCTTGTCCAAAGTGGCCATCTCGCCGCGCGTGCCAACCAGCAGCACGGTCCGCTGCTGCTCCGGCCATTTCAGCTTCTGTTGAAGCAGTGGCAGGATGTGGTTGATCGACGCGAGCTTCGCCTGGCCCAGTTTGTCCGCATACGATTCCGGCATCTCCTTCGACGCGAAATCCTCCGCGTACAGATCGCTCAGGTTCTGCTCCTTGGGCAGGACAAGAACGTTGAAGCCGAGGCCCTTCGTGATTTTTCGGTACGCGTCCTCCATCGCCGCCATTTTTTCATGCAGCTCAGCCTCTTGCCGCGCGGCGCGTTCTTCCGTGCGCACATCATGCCGCTGCAGGAAACAAATGGCCGCGGTGACGCACGCGGCAGCGACCGTCACAGCAAAGACACCCAGGATGAAGTTTGTTTTGCGGTATAGAATTTCGCGAAAGACCAGGCGCCAGATGCTCATCTTACATCGGCCTCTTCTTCCCGAATATACTCAGCGCAATGCCCGCGATGACAACCAGCAGCACCACCGCACCCAGCACTGCGAGGAGCGAAATGTTCAGCGTAAAAGCCGTCAGTGTGCCTTTGGGCGCTGCCAGCGGAACGGCGCTTGCCGGCGCGCTCGGCTGCATCCCCGCAGCCGCTTCGGCCAGTGCCGGCAAGCCGCGCAGCGCCGGCGGAACGTCCTGGACCACTTTGCCCGACCCCAGCGCTTTCCAGTCGGCGGCCACCAGCAGGTCCAGCCCCGGCATCTGCTCCTTATAAGTGCAAGTGCACGCCCCGCAGATGAACTCCCCCGCTTCGGCCAGCGTTTCGGCGCTCAGCCGTTCGCCCGCCAGGTCCGCTAGAGCGTGGCCGCGTCCAAAGATGGGAAACACGACGGGCCGCGGCTGCTTGTCGGGTTCGCGCGAATTCAGCAGTGTCTGCGCAAAAAGTTTTTCCGCCGGATCGTTCGCTGAAATCCGCAGGATCGAGAAGGCGATCTTCAATGGCAGGTCGGCCATCAATCGCTGCGGGCCTTCGTCGTCATCGACCTCCGGCAGCTTGAGCGTCTTCTGCATTTCCTCAGTCGATTTCTTCAGCAGAGCTTCGGCCGCGTCGTCCTCTTTCTTGTTTCCTCCTTCAAGCAGCAGAAAGACTGCCGAGTCTCCCTTCAGCAGGCGGCTGACAATCTCGCGCCGCGCCGGAGAATCGAACAGCCCGCGCACTGCTTCTGTCTCGAACGGCCCCGCCCATGCCGGTTGCGACAGCTTTCCGTTGGGATAACCGACAACCAGCCACGGCAGCGGCGTGCCAGCCGACGGAGTCCACTCCGGCTTTTCGGCTCCAGGAGCTGACAAGTCCACAATCTCGATTTCAACGTTCGCCGCCGCGTTCTCCCCCGCCGCCAAAGTCTTCAGCGCATCGGCCAGTTCTTTCTGCTTCGGCGACAGCGGCCCGTTGGTGAAAACGACTGCCCGGTAAAGCGACGCGTCAAAACGCTCCAGCGCGTACCGGAACACCGGCACGCTGCACGCGTTCACACCGGCGCTGACGCAAAGCAGAGCGCAAACAGCGACGCTTAAGATCGAACGGATTCTCATAGGCTGCGCCTTCTCACAGATGCCGAACTGTGAGAATACGCCTTGCCCCCGCCTGCGGCAAGCCACGACAACCGATAACGAGCTTTGGGTCTCTGAGCCTGCGCCCCGTTGCTGTTCTCCCCTCCCCGCTTCGGGGAGGGGCCGGGGGAGGGGTTTGCCTCGCCGCAGACTTAGGCGTACCCGAATTCCCAACCCTTGCGCGGCTGACGCTGTATCAGCGCGTTGGCTTTCTCGCTGTTGGTGAACTTGCCGGTGCGGAAGTCGTACGAAAGCTTTTCGCGCACGCGCGTGGCGATGTTCCCGACGAGCATGATCTCGGTGAGCCGGGCCGTGTAGTCGAAATCGGCGGACGAACGGCCGCCCGTTTTGATCGCATTGATGAAGTCGGATTCGTGACTGCCCTTCACGCGCTCCAACACGGGCTTGGGCTTTCCGACTTCCTTCATGAAGGTCTCGGGGTAGAGCCGCGCACTGTTCATCCACCAGCCGGAATACGCCGTGCCTTTGGTGCCATAATACGCGCCGAGTTTGATGTCCTTGACGATGCGTTCCGGGTCAATCGTCTTGGGCATCGGCTTCTGCGTGTAGTCGCTGTAGACTCCAGAACTCCAGCGCATCACGCACGGACACATGTCGCCACGCTTGGGGAATGACCACGACACACGGACTTCGTGCGCCCAATTGGTCTCGTTGGTCTCCTCGCCTTCGCACTCAACTTCGCAGGTGTCGGCTTCGTTCAGCTTCAAAGCCATCACGGCCCCGTCGCCGTTGTGGCAGAACCAATCACCCAGCAGGCCGGTGCCGTAGTCCAGCCAGCCGCGCCACTTGGCCGGATGAATGCCGCTGCGGTACTCGCGCTCCTTGACGACGCCCTGCCACAAATCCCAGTCGAGGCTCGCCGGCGGCTGAGCCGGCTGGCCGGCGTTGCGCGACCCGAAGTCCATCTCGTTGTACGGCGGCCGCACGTGAGCTTCCGTCACATCGCCGAGCGATCCCTGCCAGATCCATTCGCAAAGCAGCCGAATGTGTTCGCCCGAATGGCCTTGATTGCCCATCTGCGTGGCGACCTTCTTTGCCTTCGCCAGTTCACGAAGTTTGCGCACTTCGTAAATATCGTGGCACAGCGGCTTCTCGCAGTAGACCGCGCAGCCGGCTTCGAGCGCGCGCACAGTCGCGGGGAAGTGGTGGTGATCGGGCGTCGCGACCCAGACGGCGTCCAGCTTCTTCTGTTCGTCGAAGAGCTTGCGGTAATCAGTGTAAAACTTGGCGTCCGGAAAGCCTGTCTTGATCCTCTTAACCGATCCGCCCGCGTGGTTCATGTCCGCGTCAGCCGCGGCGACAATCTGTTCGCCCGAGGCCACGCCTACGCCCTTGCCGCCCATTCCGCCGATGCCCACGAGCCCAAATCGAAGCTTCTCATTCGCCGCGTAAGTGCGCACGGCGCTGGACGAGACGATGAAGAAAGACGCGGACGCCGCCGCACCGGTCTGGAAGAATTTTCGACGCGTGATCTGCTTGCTCATGGGCCGTGGCTCCTCGTGGGCTGATGTCATCAACTGTATACGCCGGATAATAGCTGTTAAGCAAGGATTCCAGCAAGCGCTAATTGATGGAGCAGGAGCACCGGGCCGTGTGCCCGGCGTTTGGGGCGTCACACGTGGCAACGCTGATGGTCGGCGCACGTGCTGCAGTTTTCCTCTGCCGCTGGGAGTTCAAACGGCCGGGCCTCAGCCTCTGTGGGTTCAGGCGGTGTGCAGCCGGCGGCGCGGTTAAGCGCTTCCAACAGCGACGCCAGCGGCACATTTCGCAGACTGCATGCCTGACCGAGACTGACTTGGCGTGCAAGAGTGCGGCGCAAAATCGGCTGCTTGAGCAGTGTGAAACCGAACTGATAGAAAACGTCTTCTGTTTGCGGGAACCAGGCGAGCACGTCGGCGACGCGATGCTCAGGAAGAATGCGCGCCGGTTTGGCGCTCGTAGATGCGGCTTCGTTTTCGGCGGCTCCGGCCAGCATGATACGAACCAGAGCAATCCCCCAGATCGTTAGGCCGGTGACTTCCAGCACGCCGCTGATGCCGACAAACGAGAAGAACGCCGGATGCCAATCCGTCAGAGTCTGAAGCGAGACGCGCAGGAAGCAGCCGAGGTTCACCAGCGCAAACGGGATAAAGAGTGAACTCAGTCTGCGCGGGTCGAGTCCGTTCAAAGTCGCGACGACCTTCGCGCCGAGGCCCATGATCATCAGCGAAACGAAGCCCACTGTAATCGCGTGCCGGATCGCGCCGTAATACGCATGGCTGAAGGGAATCCCGCTGAACGTCTGATAGACGGGCAGCAGCAGCAGCATGACCAGCGAGATAGTCAGCCACAGGTACGCCATGCGCACGAACTTTCCGCTGCGGTCGGCGACACTGAAAGGGCGCCAGAGTTTCCACGGGAGCGCAATCATTGAGGCGCTGGTCAGAAGCCCGATCCACGGCAGCAGCAGTAATGCGGCAAGCACATGGTTGTTCGTCCAGCGATAGGCGACGAAGATGAGCGTTTCACCGATGATCGATGCGTTGAGTATTCCGCACGCCCACCAACCGCGGCGCGTGGAAAGTTCGGGAACCTCAAACAGCGCCGGGAGCATGCGAATCGAGACGCCGAGAATCATACACATGGCCAGTCCGTGAACCTGCAAATCGCGCAGCGGCGCCTGGTATGTTGCGACGTACCAGAGCAGTTCGGCGCGCGTGACCGCGGCCAGCGTGTGATACGTGTGGAACAAATCAAGACACCCCGAGGCGAAGAAGTAGAACAACGACGAGAAGGCAAACCCGAGATATGGCTGCGTGCGCCAGTTCGCCCGTGCTTCGCCGCGAAGGAACGTCATCAACAGGATGCCGCAGTAAAGAGCGACGCTCACGAGTTCCGCTCCGGCACCTGCCATCGATATCGGCAGCGCCCAGGCCACATCGGGGAGGATCATCCCGATAGAGCGCACGGCGATGCCGCTGATCATCAGCAAAAACGCGGCGACGGCCAGCGTGGGCCGCCAAAGATCCGTGTGCCACAGGCGCGGAAAGGCCTGCAGCGAGAAGCCCATGACGAACAGCCCAACCCAGCCGTAGATCTGCGCGTGCCCGTGCGCGTTGATGGCATTAATGGAGGCGCCCGTGAAGCTGCCGCGGAAGCCAATCTGCCACAAAATGTACGCGCCCCACGTTGCGCCGGCGGTGAGCACGACGGCGATGCCTGCCAGCAAGTAGCGCCGGTAGATCGCATCGGCCAGCGCTGGCGTTGCGAGCACGGCACCGGCGTTCATGGGCGCTGGAGACGCGATCTGCTCCGACAATTCGCGCAGCAGGCGAGCTTCCTCAACGCCGTGGCTGCGGGCAAAGAAGCGCAGCGTCTCGACTGGGCCGTGCTGTCCGCCGCAGCCGCGCAGCCCGTACCGATCGAAAACGGGCCGTGCTTCTGGATGGACTTTGAGCAGATCGGACAGCATCGTCTCGGCGGAAAGCCGCACGGGTTCAGATGGCGCGAGCATGGCATTACTCCTCTTTAGTAGCGCTGCCGGACACGACAGCAGTCGCACGCGGTTCTTTCTTTCGGCCGCTGAGTTCTGAAATAAGAATTTTCTGCAGCGGCAATTCAGACAGACTGACTGGGCGTTGGTGGCCGGGACGGAACCCTCGGCGCAAGCGGAGGTATTTCTCGTCGTTGGCTTTCTTCACGCGAGCTTTTTCCGAGAGATCGCTGACCGGAACCAAACGGCCTTCGATCAGCACCGAGGCATAGTCGCTCAAGTCATCGGCGTAGGTGTCGGCCTCGAAGCACACGCGGTCGTTCTCGCGCAAAATGGCGGCCTTGCGGCCCCGGTCGGGCAGGCGCAAGTAGATGGCGCCGTCGTGCCAGCAGAACGGCATGGGAATCACGTACGGTTCGCCGCCTGGCGTTGCCATGGCGATGCGGCCGACGTGAGCGGCGTTGAGCAGGCCGTTGATTTCCGCTGCACTCATTTCAATCATGCCCGTGCTCCTTATTACCGGCCCGCCGCCGCAGGCGAAGGTTCGTGGTACGGGAACGTGTAGACCCGAGCCGGTAACCCACGGCTGGCGATCAGTTCCCCCACATTGGTTTCTCGAAACGACTTTTCCACGTGCGCGATGGCATCATCCAGCCGCTGATGCAAGTGGCACAGGCATTCCGCGTGAGCCTCCAGTTTCAGGGGGCAAGAACGAATGCGCTGTATGGGATCTACGGCCTGGACAATCTCGTAGACGGTAATTTCGGATGCCGGCTTCGTCAGCGAGAACCCGCCGCCCAGCCCGCGCTGCGAGGAAACCAACCCGCCGCGGTGGAGGCTTTGGAGCACCTTTGAGAGGTAGCCGGCGGGAACCTGTGTGGCCTCGGCGACCTCCTGCGTCGTGTGAGAGGTTTCGGGATGCTCGGCCATAAAGAGAATGGCGCGCAGGGCGTATTCGGCGGTTTGCGAGATGACGGTCATGGGAAAAGATCCTTTCTCATTCGTTCCTAGCTCTAATGTATCAGATCTGGAGTAAAATATCCAATTAAAAGTGGATAATAAGGTCTTGACATCCACATTAGTCAGGGTAAGGTTCAGTCACTGGGTTGGGAACAGGGAATGGGCGTCCTTCGGGAAAGGGCTGAAATGATGCGATACACGAAGTTGTGGGTTGGGTTGGGAGTGGTGGTGGCAGCGTCCTTTGCGACGCTGGGCTACTTCGGACTGGAACTCTACCGCCAGGCGCCCCCGATCCCCGAGCGCGTCGTGACCACCGCCGGCAAGGTCCTCTTCACCGGACAGGACATTCACGACGGCCAGAATGTCTGGCAATCCATGGGCGGCCAGGAAGTCGGAAGCATTTGGGGCCATGGCGCGTATGTGGCGCCGGACTGGTCCGCCGACTGGCTGCATCGCGAAGCCAGCTATATTCTGGAGAAGTATGCCGCGACGGATTTCGGAAAATCATTCTCCCAGACGGCGCCTGAACAGCAGGCCGCCCTGAAAGCGCGGCTGAAGCAGGAACTGCGGACGAACACCTATAATCCCGAAACGAAGGAATTAGCCGTCTCGCCTTTGCGCGCCGAGGCCATAGCGGCCGTGGGCGTTCATTACGCTGGACTCTTCGGCCATGATCCAGCGCTCCAGGACCTGCGCAAGGCGTACGCGGTGCCCGCCGACACCATAAAGGATCCCAAGCGCCAGGAGTTGATGAACGCGTTCTTCTTCTGGACGGCGTGGACCTGCGGCACCAATCGCCCGGGCGCGGCCGTGACCTACACGAACAACTGGCCCGCCGAAAGCCTCATCGACAACACGCCTTCCAGTTCGATCGTCGTCTGGTCAGTCATGAGTTTTGTCATGCTGCTGGCCGGCGTCGGCGCGCTGACCTGGTACACAGCATCGAAGCGGCGAGCGGAGCCGCATGTGTTGATTCCGGACCATGACCCGCTATTGAAACTGCAACTGACCCCGTCGATGCGTGCGACGCTCAAGTACTTCTGGCTGGTCGCGGCGCTGATCATTGCGCAGGTGGGACTCGGCGGAATCACGGCGCACTACGGCGTGGACGGCTTGAGCTTCTACGGTTTTGAGCTCTCCAGGTACGTGCCCTATTCGCTGGCAAGAACCTGGCATACACAACTCGGCATTTTCTGGATCGCGACGGCGTGGCTGGCGACCGGCCTGTTCGTGGCGCCCGCGGTTTCGGGCTATGAACCGAAGTTCCAGCGCGCCGGCGTCAACTTCCTCTTCGCCTGTCTGCTGATCATCGTGACCGGCTCCTTTACGCTGCAGTGGTTCACGGTCATGCAGAAGCTTGGTCTGGAGGCCGCGTTCTGGTTCGGACATCAGGGCTATGAGTACGTTGACCTCGGCCGCTTCTGGCAGATGTTCCTGCTCGTCGGACTCTTCCTGTGGCTTGGTTTGATGGTTCGCGCGATGCTGCCGGCGATGAAGAAGCCCGGCGAAAACCGCAGCCTGCTCGCGCTGTTCCTCATCTCTGCGCTGGCGATTGGACTGTTCTACGGCGCCGGTTTGATGTGGGGCCGCCAGACGCATCTGGCCATCGCCGAGTACTGGCGCTGGTGGGTGATTCACCTGTGGGTGGAAGGCTTCTTCGAAGTCTTCGCCACCGTTGTCATCGCGTTCCTCTTCACGCGCCTGGGCCTGTTGAAAACAGCCACCGCGACCGCCAGCGTGTTGTTCTCGACGGCGATCTTCCTCAGCGGCGGCATCATTGGCACCTTCCATCATCTATACTTCACCGGCACCCCGACGGTGATTCTCGCCCTCGGATCGGTGTTCAGTGCCCTCGAAATCGTGCCGCTGGTCCTCATCGGCTACGAAGCCTATGAGAACCTCAGCCTGACCAAGTTGCGGCCGTGGGTGCTGGCCTACAAATGGCCGATCTACTTCTTCGTCGCTGTGGCATTTTGGAATTTGGTCGGCGCCGGCGTCTTCGGATTCCTGATCAACCCGCCCATCGCTCTATACTACGTCCAAGGCCTGAACACGACGGCGGTGCATGGCCACACGGCGCTCTTCGGCGTCTATGGAATGCTGGGAATCGGCCTGATGCTCTTCTGCCTGAAGGCTCTTTCGCCGCAGCGTCCCTGGAAAAACGGACCCATCTCGCTGGCCTTCTGGTCGATCAACATCGGTCTGGCGCTGATGGTCTTGCTGAGCCTGCTGCCGATCGGCGTGCTCCAGGCGATCGCCAGCATGGAAAACGGAATGTGGTACGCCCGCTCCGCGGACTTCATGCAGCAGCATCACATGCAGGTGCTTCGCTGGCTGCGCATGATCGGTGATACGGTTTTCGCGATCGGCACCGTGTCGCTGGTCTACTTCATCGCCGGATTGAAGACGGGCTGGTCGCTGGAGTCTGAAGGCAAGCCGGCGCCCGTTCCGGAAGCGGAACTGGTTCCTGCTAGCGGCGAGTGATTTGGTGAATGGTGATTGGTGAGTGGTTTTAACTCGGAACTCGGGCAAATCGATAAAGGAGAACGGATCATGAAGACAACGCAATACCCGACGGTTGGCGAACTTGTGGCGCAACGGCCGGCACGCTCAAAGGTGTTCGAAAAGCTCGGAATCGATTACTGCTGCGGCGGCAAGAAGGAACTCGACGCGGCGTGCGCGGAACTTGGCCTCGACATCGGCACGGTCGAGCGCGAATTGGAGCAGTGCGACAAGACGGCGCCGGCCGGCAAGGATTGGACGCAAGCCCCGTTGGCGGAACTCTGCGATCACATCGAAGGAACGCATCACAAATATTTGCGCGAGGAGCTGCCGGCCTTGAGCGTGCTGAGCGAGAAGGTGGCCAGCGTTCATGGCGCCAATCACCCCGAACTGGTCGAAATTGCGCGGATCTATGCCGGTTTGCGCGCTGAACTTGAGCAGCACATGATGAAAGAGGAGCAGATTCTCTTCCCCTTCATCCGGCAGCTTAGTCAGTCCGGCGGCTGCGGGGATTTTCACTGCGGGTCTGTGGCGAATCCGATTCGCGTGATGGAACAAGAGCACGACAACGCCGGTAATGCGATCCATGAAATCCGCCGGCTCAGTTCGCAGTTCACGGTCCCCGATGGCGGCTGCAACTCCTACCGCGCGCTGTATCAGCGCCTGGACGCCTTCGAGCACGATCTGCATCAGCACGTCCACAAAGAGAACAACATTCTTTTCCCCCGCGCGATCAAGGCTGAGGCGCACTAAAGTTGTCAACCGTTCAGTCTGAATCGAGTGGTGCGTGCCAGGACTACCCCCGGCGCGCGCCACTCGCTTTCGTGGCGCGAGAACCGCTTGCATTGTGAAATCTGGCGACATAAGATGTCGCACCGGCTCGTGGAACGCGAGCCGTGAGTATTTTGCAGGTAAGTGTGCGCCCGTAGCTCAACTGGATAGAGTATCGGCCTCCGAAGCCGAGGGTTGTGGGTTCGACTCCCGCCGGGCGTACCACTCAGAAGTTACTACAGCAGCGGGAGTTGTATCCGGAAAAGTGGTCGCAACTCCCCTCCGATTACCGGCGTTTTCCCTTCGTAGTCCCGTATGGAGTCCACGCGCTGCAGGTTTTCAGCTCCGGCCGCAGCCGCGAGTTGCTGTTCCTCGATTCTCCTTTTCGACCTTTATTCCATCCAGCGTGCGGGCTCCGGTGAGTACGTTCCAAACGGCTTGGGCGGACACCCGCGCGACTACCAAGTTCAGATAAAGACGCTCCTCGATATCCTGCGGCGCGTGTCCCACCTGTAGCTTCACGGTGTCAGCGTTGACCAGCCGGCGCGCCCACGAGATGTGGGTCTTGCGCAGGCAGTACATGTCGCGATCCTCCAGGAATCGCGACACCTCTGGGCCGATGCCCGCCGCCATTGCTTCGGTCAACCTGTACGTGCCTCGCTCGCTTAGCGAGTTTCGCGGCGTCCGTGGGTGGAGCGCCATCGAAACCCCGCTGCTGGCCACTGAAGATAAGCGCTGCAACGGAGAGCGGATCAGCTTCGTGTGCAACGGGCCGTGAAAGAACTTCCGCGCAGCGTTGCCAGCCTCCGGCACTTTGCAGTGAGCTTGCCGACGGTGCCCAAGTCAGCCAGCACCCGTAGCTCCAGGTGGTTCGTTTCGAGGTGAAGCTTCAGGAGCTGTTTGCGCTCGTCACTCAGGCCGTGGATGAACAGATCGCTGCGGCCACACATGCTGGAAATAATGGCGGGAATGGGAACGGGCCGGTGCCTGCAACCAACTGGCGCCGGAGTCCGGCCACTCCGCCAGCGCCAACAATGAAAAGCGCGCCCTCCAACAATGGCTACGCCAAGTGCAATGGCGGCGCGAATGGAAACGGCGGAAACGGCCGCGGCACCACGGTGACGTAAGCATATCCGCGAAGTACGTGACCGTCGTACAGTCTTTGAATCTCAGAGGGCAGCGGGCATCGGCTCGTAATCTTCTTCCTCGCCCGCGTAGGCAACGACAGACATTTAGCGCGAGAGATTACCAGAAGACCTGGAAGTTCAGGACGAGGTTGTTGTTCTTGACTTCACGGAGCTGGCGGCGATCGAAGCTGGTGCTCACGCCCTGGTTCTCTTCATCAACCATGTTGTAGTTCAACTGAATCTTGGCCGCCTGACCGCAGATGTAGTAGTTGATGCCGCTGGTAAGCACCCGGGTGTGGAAGATGCGCATCTGCCGTCCAGGCTGATCCAAGCTCTGGAAGAACAGGTTGCCCATGTTCTCAAAGCGAAACGCGAATTCCATCGGCAGCAGCATCTTGCTGTAAAGTGTGCTTTTGCACTTCAGCGCATCCGCGAAGATACTGTCGGAGAGCTTGTAGCCGGCCGCAGCATACCAGCCAAAGGTGTCGAACGACCCGGGCCACGTAGACGCCGCATCGGGGAAGCTGGCGACTTCGCCGGGAGCGAACCGGTCGTGGATGTGGCCGCCTTCGCCGCGGAACCACGTCCCGGCCAGCGGGCCGCGCGGCTTATACATCGCCCATCCGTAGAAGTATTTGTGCAGAGCCCGCGTGCGATTGAGGCCCTCGAGCGCGTCGGTGCCTGCGTTGCGGCCGGTGCTGCCGGAGCGGCCTTCCCAGCCGTACAAGATGCTGCCGCCGAACTCCAGATCGCCCCACTTCTCATTATTCCACACCGGCCGCCCCAACACGGTCAGGACCAGATCTTTCTCGTTATTATCATCGGCGCGGTTGTAGCGAGACTGGAACGCGGTGCCTGCGCCATTGAAGCCGCCGAGCCAATACTGGTACCTGCTGTCCATCCAGGATCCATGGGCCTGAACGCCGGCGTCGCGTACGGAGGCCATCTGGGTGATCATTGAGCGCTCGATGAAGTCGAGTTCCTTTTCATCACGCGTTCCTTCTTCGCCAAGGTGCCGCTTGAACTGGCCAATCGAAAAATCGTGGTGCGGGATGAAGTTGTGGTAGTTGATGTACGCATCTTGCAGCAGTTTATTTGTGAAGCCCGTGCCGTTGCGCACAGCATCCACGCGCACGTTGTCGATCGGCACCGGCGTCAAGGAGTTCTCCAGCGCAGTGCCTTGCATCGCGAAACCGGCGTTCGTGAAGTTGTCGCTTTCACCGGAGACGCCCGTCCCCTGGTTGCTTGGGAATGACGGGAACGAAGCCGCCTCGCGTGCCGGATCGATCATGATGTGAGCGGAGATGTTTTCCGTCAGATCCAGATTGAAACGGATTTCAGCGCGGCGGATACGGAATGAATCCGCCGTGTTGATGTCGTTCTGGCCGTAATGCGAGAACGTCCCAGCCGCAGCCTTGGAATCCACCCACGCTTTCAGGTCCTTCTGGAACGAATAGTACCAGACCTGTAGCAGGCCATCGATCTGCAGTCTGCCATGTCCGGAGGTGACCGGCGGATTGCGACCGTACTTGTCATTCAGCGCATCGCGGACCAGATTGTCTGTCGCACCAATGGGCCGCGCGCCCACCTGCTGCTGCTCGCGCAGCAGGCGGTTCTCGTTCTTCAGGCGTTCGAAATCTTCAGGAGTGAAGTTGGCCGGATAAAATTCGGAACTGCCGGCCGACTGCCCAGGCGCGGAGGACTTCTTCAGTGTTTCGTTCTCTTTGCGCAGCCGGTCACATTCGGCCTGGATTAGCTTCGCGCGCAGCTTCTCATTTTCCGAGCGCAGTTTGGTCTGCTCTTCGGTCAGCGGCAGGTAGCCTGGATTGGTTTTCTCTTGAGTTTCCACCGACTTGCGCAGAAGCTCGTTGGCCTTCTTCAGCCGTTCGATTTCTGCACGAACCGCATCGACCTGAAGCTGCTTGTTCTCTTTCAGCAGCCGCTCTCGCTCATCCTGCACCGATACGTTTTGCGCTGGCTCCTGCTCGGCCGAACAACGAACACAGAAGAACCCGAAACAGACCGCCGCCGAGACGAACAGATTCGCAAGCTCCATCTGAGATTTCGAGAATATGGCCACAGGGGCTGTCGACCTCGCGAACCAGGATTGGCGGACAACGGCTCGGATGACGTAGACCGATCGATATATATACTGGATGACTTTCCCAGTCAACCAATTATTTGGCATGAACGTGAGGGTGGCTCTCACCATCCAATATCTATCCAACGGCATTGAAGATCCCCCCGCAGCTCAATTAAGTGTTACTTTTCGTTAATGTTCGCGCTGCGCCTTTGTTCCTCATTAAGCTGGCGCAATGTTGCCGTGGCCTTCTCCCTGACCGCGGCATTGTCCTCGAATTCCACCAACAACGCTTTTATCTGCTCCTCGGCGGCGGCGAAGTCCTTCAGCCGCTGGGCGTATTCTGCGAGCCTGAACATGCATTCAGCTCTCAACTGCGGCGCCTTGACAGTCTTTAGCTGCGCCTGCACCGCACTTTGGGCCTCCGCCACCAGCTTCATCTGACAGAAGAAAGACTCCAGCGCCGTCGGCCCCGCCACGTCGTTGTTCTGATTGGACACATGCTCCTTGGCCCAAGCGACTGCTTCCTCTTGCTTGCCCGCCTGAAGAAGCATGTGCGCGGCTTGCAGATGAGCTCCCGGCGCCATGCCAGGATGCACGCCCGCAATCTTCCGGTACGTGTCAGCCGCTTTCCCGAACTCCTTCGCCTGCTGATAGGTATCGGCTAAACGCGACAGCCACGTCGCATCATTTGGCCGGGCGTCAGCAAGTTTCCGGTATACTTCGCTGACTTTCTTCGGATCGTGGTTGCCGTAGCCGTACAAGTCTCCCACGCGCTCCAGCAGAGCCATATCCTCCGGATTCTTTGCCAGCGCCTTCTCGCTCTCGCCCAGGACTTTGGCCAGCTTGCCGTCTTGCTGCTGCCATAGGGCCACCAACTGGCGCCAGGCCGCTGTTCTCTGCGCGGCTTCACGCCGTTGTTCCCTCTCGCTTCGGCCCGGCGTTGCGCGGTCTTCGGAAACGTCGAGTAGCAGCTCCTCGGCTTTCGCGTTCTCCCCGGCCTGCTGGTAGATGTTGGCCAGCGTCATCCCCAAATTCACGCGTTGAGCGCCGTTGCCGGGGTCCTTCAGCAGTTCCTCGTAACAGGCCGCCGCCCCCGTCCAGTCCTTCTTGCGCTGCAGAAGAACGCCGCGGCTGGTCAACGCCTGCTGCTTCTCCGCTGGGTCTTTTGCCGCCGACTCCGCTATGCGCAGCATCTCCTCCGCGCGGCCGAGCGCGCCATGATTCAGATGCACATGCAACAGATCCATCGCGTACCGGAAGCTGGTAACGTCATCGCTCTCATTTGGCAGCGACGCGGCTTCGCTCCGGTTGCTCGTCAGCTCCGCAGCCCGGGCGGCCGCCGCCCGCTGCGCTTCAAGGCCCTTAACAAGTGCGGCCCGCTCTGCATCTCTGGCCTGCGCCACGCGGGTAGCCCGAAAGAAGAAGAATCCCCCCGCGCAGACGCACAGCGCCGCGCAGACAACGAGAACCGTAGCGGGAATTCCCCCCGATGGCTTCATGCTCCCTCGTCCGGTTAGGGTATCAGCAGCTACTACGGCTGCTGCAGATTCAGATCGCCGAGCTTGCCTTGCTCGTCGTAGAGCTTGACCATGGCGGCGTTCACTTGCGTGCGGACCGTCTTGTTGTCCCGGAACTGCCGCAGCAGGGCCAGCAGATACTCCTCGGCCTTGCTGAAATCTTTGCGCCGGCGGCAGGATTCGGCCGCGGCCAGCAGACAGGACGTGATGTCTTCGGCCGACTGCGACAAACTCGCCGCCTTCACGAACGTCTCTTCGGCCTTCAGCGGCATGGAAGCGTTGGTGTAGAACCCGGCAAGTCCGACCGTCTCGAGCGCCGTCTTGGCCTTGGACGTGAGCTCCTTTTCGATCTTCGCCACGGCTTCTTCGCGCTTGCCGGACTGAACCATCAGGATCGCGCAGCGAACGTCGATATCCCACGCGGCCGCCTTTTCCACGACCGGAATCAGGTCCTGATAGACCTTGATCGCCTTCTCATACTGCTTCTGGCGCTCGTACAGGCCGGCCAGCCGCAGACGCGGTTCGGTTTCCTTGGCGCCCAGTTCGGCGAGCTTGGCGGTGTAGGTCTCGGCCTTCTTGGTGTCCGGCAGAATGTCCGTGTAGATCGTCGCCAGCCGCTCCAGCGTGTTCGCGTCTTTCCCATCCTTGTCGGCGCTGACCGTCAGAGCGGTAAGGGTGGTATCGAGCTGCGCGCGATTCTCTTTCCAGAACGCGATCAGCCGCTTCCAACCCTCCGCGCGCACACCCACCGAATACTTCGCATCGGTGAGAGCCAGCAGCGCCGCTTCGGCCTTCGCGGGGTCCTTCAGCTTGTCGTAGGCCTGCGAGATCAGCGCGCCCAGGACAACCTGGTCGTTGGGCTGGGTCACAAGGGTCTGGATGGACTCGTATTCAGCGGCGGCGTCCTTCCACTTGTCCTGCTTTTGCAGCGCCGCGCCGCGCATGAAGTGCGCTCTCAACACCAATGGGTCTTTGGTATTGGTGCCGAGTTTGATGGCCTGTTCGAGAACGCTCTCGGCGACCTCGTTGGCCCCGTACTTCATGTGCACATCGGCCAGCTCCAGGCGGTAACTGATCTGAGTCTGCATCTTCTTGGCTTCGTCTTCAGGCGCTGCCTTGGTATCCGCAGCCTTCGGCGGATCGGCTTCAGCAGCCCGGATTTCACAGACGCTGAGCGCAAGAAACGCAGCCACCAGCACCGGAATAACACGCGCGACTCTATGCATTTCGACTCCTTTTCCACACGTCGAAAAAGCCCTGAACTCTTGTGAACGGGACGCCAAAGCTTACGTGACAAACCCGTCATCTTCCACTTGCTTTCACTCGCTCAACAAAGAGGGAGAGGCTCGCGGCCTCTCCCTCTCGCACTGCCCACTTTCGCGCATGTGCTTAGTTCAGTACCCACCAGTTGACCGTCGACGTATCCGCCCCGCTGGTGCTGTGGATGATGAAGCTGGTTCCTGCCGTGATCGTGTCGGTGTAAAGGTTACCAGCTACACCGGTCGGCGCACCCTTGTAGCAGACCATGATCACAGAGCCAGCAGTCACAGCAGTCGTATTGACCGTTACCTGACCAGCGACCAGCGTCGCCGTGCCAGCGATTCCCGCCGCGCCAGTGGCAACATTGAGTTTGTTCAGCGTGGTCGCACCCGTGAACGTCTTGTTTCCTCCGATAGCCGCCTGAGCAGTTGTCAGGTCCACGAAGTTCTGCGTATTCGAACCCGTACCGCCATTGGAAATCGGCAGCACGCCTGTCACCTTTGTGGTTAGATCCACTGAGGTATTGGTCAGCGCCGTACCCAACAGGTTGCCAGCCGCATTCGTGATCGTCGTCGGACCCGAGCCTGCGGTGATCGTGCCGCCAACAGTGATATTGTTGATATTGTTGATGCTGTCTCCGGCGAAGCTCGTGACCCCGGAGCCAGAATCAATCGTGACGCCATTGGCGCCGCCGGTGGACGCCAGGGTCAGCGCACCGGTGCCCACCAGTGAGGTGGCAGCCACTGAGACAGTGTTGCTGCCTGAGGTCAGCGTCAGGGTGTTCGCGCCCGTCGTCTGCACGTTCAGTGCGCCGGCGTTGGTCACCAACGGGGTCGTAACGCTGGTGGTGGCCGTTGCGGTTGTTGTGCTCACACCTGCACTGCCGGTCAACAGCGCAGTGAAGGTCTTCGCGCCACCGATAGCGGCCTGCACGGTGGACAGATCGACGAAGTTCTGCGTGTTCGAGCCTGTACCGCCGTTCGCCAGAGGCAGAACGCCGGTGACGTGCGCCGTCAGATCGACCTTGCCGTAAGCGGGCGCAGAACCGACGCCGCCGGAGAGCAGCACGTTTCCGAGCGCCACGTCAGCCAACTGCCCCATCGCCGCCGCGCCGTTCCCGATCAGCAGGGTTCCGGCCGCCGGGCTGACAACGCCCGTCCCGCCGTTCGCTACTCCCACCGTTCCGGTGACGTTCCCAGCGGTGCCGCTGATATTGCCAGTGATCGTGCTGCCGAACGTCTTCGCACCGTTGATCGTCTGCACGCCTTCGGTCATCACAAAGCTGGCATTCACTCCAGCGTCCGGAATCGAATACGCCCGGTTCGCAGCCTGCGCCGCAGCCGAGATCGTCGCATTCGTGCCGCCCGTCGGGAAAACGACCTGGGTCGCCGTGGCCGTTGTGAATACACCCGTGCTCGCAGTGCCTGCGCCGATCGTCGTGCCGTTGATCGAGCCGCCCGTGATCGCCACGGCGGTGGCATCCTGCGTCGCCATCGTGCCCAAGCCCAAGTTGGTCCGCCCCGCAGCGGCATTCGCCACGTTGATCAGGCCACGGCCGTAAGCCGTGATCCCTGTCGCCGCCAGTGTATTCGCCGCAGAAGTATAGAGGATATTGTCGATCCCGATTGCGTTCAGACCGGTGCCGCCGCTGGTGACGGGCAACGTACCCGTCAGGTTCCCGACCGCCAGCGCGCCGCTAAAGGTTCCAGCCGTGATCGTGCCGGTCACGGTGGCGTTGCCGCCGATTGTGGCGCTGCCGGACAGGTACAGGTCTCTCCACCGCGTCGCGTTCACACCGATGTCATACGTCGCATTCGTGGACGCAACCAGAGCGCCCGTCGCGCCCGGCGTGACCACGACGTTGTTGGCGCCAGCACCCGAACCGGCAACCAAGGTCAGTGCCGCCGTGTTGGTGACTGTCGGCGTCGTGACGCTGGTGGTCGCAGAGACCAACGGGGTCGTGACACTGGTGGCGAAGTTCGGGTTGGCGACCACGTTCAGTGTGGTGGCTGCGCCCAGACTCACTGCGCCGCCGCCACTCAGGTTCGTGCCCGCGGTCACCGTCACTGCGCTGTTCGCCAACGCACCATTGGCCACCGAGAGCGGCTCGATCGCCTGGCCGCGCAGCGTGCCCGTCGCGTTTGTAAGGACCGTGCCAGCGCCGCTGCCCGCGGTGATCGTTCCATCCAGATCCAAATTCCCGGTCGCGGTAATCGCACCCGTCACGTTGGTCGCGCCAACAAGGTTGATGGCCCCCGTGCCGTTCGGAGTCAGAACGATATTTCCATTGCTGCCTGCGCCGGTAATGATGTTCACCGCGTTCGTGGCGGCCGTACCGCCGCTGATCGTCACGTTGCCGGTGGCCGTAATGTTCGTGCCGACGCCCGTAATGCTGCCGGCGTTGGTGATATTGCCCGTGTTGTTATTCAGTCCGCCGGTGATCGACGCGCCGCCGCCGGAAACGGTCAAAGCGCCGGCCATCGTGGTGGCGCCCGTGTTATCGAGGACGAACCTGTTCAAACCGCCGTACTGCACGTTCATTAGTGTTCCGGCGCCATTCGCTTTGTTCACCCAAATAGAGGGGTTGGCATCATTCACGTTGTCGTTCTGCGCGGAAGCACCCGGGTGCAACTGAACGTAACCGCCCACTCCCGCGAGGCTTGGCAGGTCAGCCAGCGCCAAAGCGCGGAAGGTCGGAGCCAGAGGGCCACCGCCATTCGGCCCCGCAAAGACGACGTTGTTCGCGGCCGTCGCGACGCCCGTGCCACCGTTGGCCACCGCAACCTGGCCCACCAGATCGCCCGTCGCCAGCGCGGACATCGTGACGTTCGTGCCGTCACCGCGCAGGTAGCGTTGATTTGTCACCGCTCCAGCCAGGCTGTTCATCGCCGCCTGCTGGGTGCCCGCACCCGTGCCGCCTCTTGCGACCGGCAGAGTGCCGACGGCAATGTTCGCAGCGTCGAGGCCCGTCAGGGCCGCGCCGTTTCCAGTATGCGTGCCGCTGAGAGTGCCGGCGGTCACCGTGCCGGTAGCCGTGATGTTCAAGGCGCCGGTAATGCTATTGCCGCCCAGGTTCAGGTTGGCGCCGAGCGGTGAGTTCAGGTTAACGGTCGAACCCGTGATATTGACAACGCCCGTGCCCGGAGCAATCAGTCCGAGATTGGCGTTGTTGGCGCTGGTCACCGTCAAAGCGCCCGTGCCCTGAACTGTCGTGCCGGCCACGGAAACGATGCCGCTGCCAGCCGTCAAGGTGACGTTCGTCGCACCAGCGCTCTGCAAGTTGGCTCCGCCGCCTTTGGCCAGAGTCAAGGTGCCGCCGACGGCCGCGCCCGTGTAAGCACTGATCGAAACGTTGCCGTCCGTGCCGGCCACTCCGTTGCCGCCGCGCAGCACAAGATCGCTGTTGGTCGCCGTCGTTTGAACCGTCAACTGGCCGGCTCCCTCAATCACTCCAGGAGCCGAAGTCAGCCGCACTGTTCCGCTGGCGGGACTCAGTGTGATATTCGAACCACCGGTGCTGCTCAGGCCGAGAACGCCGCCCGCGCCGGTCGTCGTGATGTTCAGAGCGCCGGCAGCCTGAATCGCCGTCGCGTTCAAAGCCAGGGTGTTATTGGCCGCGGTCAACGTCAGGCCCGCGCCGCCGCCGCTGGCTACCGTCAAGGCGCCCGCGCCGGTGATGCTCTGCCCAGCCGCCACGCCCATGCCCGCGTTTGCGACGATTTGATTGCTGAAGGTCTTGCCCCCCGCGACGGTCTGACCGGTCGTCAGGTCCACATACAGTCCGGAGAGATTCGGAACGTCGGCGACTGCAATCGTCCCAACCGCCCACGTGCCAGCGCCGCTGGAGCGCAGGTATTCGCCCGCCACCGTCGGGGCCGCCGCGATGCCCGTACCGCCATTCGCGATCGGCAGGACACCGGTCACGCCCGCGGTCAGGCTTAGCTGCCCGTACACGGATGGGGTGCCAACGCCCTGGCCGATCAGCACGGTATTCAACGCACCGGTGCCCACGCCGCCGTTTGCAATTCCCAGCACGCCCGTGACGTCGCCGCCCGGCATCGCCAAGTTCACCGCTCCCCACGCCGGCGCCGCACCCGTGCCGCGCAGGACTTGCCCGGCCGCACCCACGGCAGTCGCCGTTGACGCACCGGCGCCGCCGCCGAGCACCACGCCGTTCAGAGTCAGTCCGCCGCTGCCGCCATTCGCGACCGGCAGAACGCCCGTAATGAAGTTCGCGCCACCGGCCAAGTTCACCGGAGCGTAGCCCAGCACCGTTGCGCCGTTGATGACCTGGAGAACGTTTCCGGTCGTCAGCCCGCCGCCGATCGCCTGTGCCGAAGCGCCGTTGACGCGGCCGACCGTCAGGGCGCCGCCAGCGGCCAGAGTCGCATCGCCGGAAACACTCGCCGGAGCGTACAGGTTGCCAGCCGTGCCGACCAGAATCTGGCCGGCCGTCGGAGCCGTGGTCACGCCCGTGCCGCCTTGCGCCGGCTGCACGGTATTGAGAGCTGCGCTGAGGATATGCCCGGTCGCATCGGTCAACTGGATGTTGGGGGTGCCGGCGTACAGCAGACCATCGGCGTAGAGATTGCGTCCGATGTTCAGATCGCGCCATGCGGCCGTCCCGTTGCCGAGATCGTAGGTGTTGTCGGCCGTGGGAAGGAGGTGCCCCGCCGTCGTGATCGTGTTGTTGCCCAGCGAGATACTCGACAGGGTCGCGCCAAGGGCCGTCTTCGCAGCCAGATCAACCGTCGCACCGCCGCTGCTGGCAATGGAAACACTCGCGCCGGCGGCCAGAGACATGGCGCCGATGCTTCGGAATGTGCCGCCGGTGCTGGTGATATTTCCAGCAGCGTCCACCAACAACCCGGTGTTCTGAACCCAGGTGGTGCCGGTGCCGCGAATCGTCGCGTCCAGCGTATTGTTGGCCGGGAAGTCCGAGGTCAACATGATCGTGCCGCTCTTGTTCGGCAGTTCATAGGTCTTGTCGGACGTGTCCACGGTCGTGGCCTGCAGAGTGCCCGCGAACGCGTTGCCCGAATTGTAGAACTTGGTCGAACCGGACGTGGTGTTTGCGCGGCCCAGCGCCAAGCCGCCGCCGCTCATATTGAACGTCTGCGACGTCACCTGGAAGACGTCCGCGGCCGTGTCACCCAGCGTCACGCTGCCGCTCGCCACCAAGTTGGCAACATTCGCGTTGCCAGCGGTGAACGACGTCGGGATCAGCAAGTTGCCGTCGGCCGAGTTCAACGTCAAGGCCGTGCCTGCGCCGCTGCTGATGGTCAACGCGCCCAGGCCGGCGAGCGTTCCGCCAGCCTTGACCGTCACGTTGCCCGTGGGATTCAGTACGAGATTGGCCGCGCTGTTGAGGGTCAGATCGCCCGCTCCGCTGCCGATCGTCGAAGTCTGTACGCCCGCGCCGGCGATCAGCAGGTTGTTGACGGTCGTGTTGGCCGTCGTGACGGCAACGCGCGTGGCGTTGCCGGTCTGCAGCAGAACGTTTCCGCCCAAGGCCGAGTTGACGATTGCACTGCCGGTTCCCTGCGCGTTCAAGGTGGTGTTGGCGTTGTTGGCGGCTTGAACCGTCAGCGCTCCGAAGCCGTTGATGTTGGGGCCGACATTCACGATGTTCTGGTTGTTCATGTCGAGTGCGGCGCCCATCACCAGGTTATTGAACTGCTTGGCGCCGTTGATGACCTGATTGCCCCAGCTCATGACGAAATCCGCGTCGTGCTGTGTGTCCGGAATGGAGTAGATCTGGCTGCTGGTCTGAGCAGCATTCTGAATGGTTGTGGCGATGCCCGGAGAATTGTTGATGGCCTTGAAAATCAACGAGCCGTTTCCGGCCGTTGGCGGAATCAGTTCAATGGAGCCGGTTCCGTCCTGCAATACCTTGGTGTTCTCCACCCACTGCGCGATCGTGCCGTTGTAGCGCAGAGAGGACTTGTCGCTGGCCGGACTGGGAAGCATGCCGCTCACGCTAGCCCAGCCCAGAGCGCCGGTAACGCCGTCGGTCTGGAGGAACTGGTTCGGGAGGCCGATGCTGCCAGGCAGGGTCAAGTTCACGTTGCCGACGCTGGCCGCCGGCGAGAGACTGGTGATCGAGCCGCTGGTGTGGCGCAGGGATAGCGAACCGGTATTTCCCGCGGCACCGATGCTGACGCCGTTGTTGACGCTCAGGCTGCCCGTGATCGTCTCATTTCCGGTCACGGAGGCGCCGCCATTGGCAGTCAACATTCCGGAGGAGGTAACCGGGCCGCTGAAACTCACCGCCGCACCGCCCGTCTGGGCGAAAGAGCCTGCGACGGTGGTCGTGCCGGTCACAGCCAAACCATTGGCGATCGTCGCGTTTCCAGAGAAGTCGGCGCTTCGGGCGTACAGATCGCCCCAGCGATTGGTCGTGCTGCCCAAACTGCGCGCATTAGCCGTAACGTCCGGCAGCAGGTTGGTGTTGACCGCAGTCGTACCAAGGTTACTGAGCTGCTGATTGGCCGCCCGGCCTGGATCAAGAAGGTCCGTGTCGAGGATCACGCTGCCCGTCAAGTTCGGAAAGGTAATCTGCTTACTGACGCCGGTTGGATTCGTGATGGTGAAGGTGGTCGTGATACCATCGCCAGCCGTCGAACCATCGAATGTTAGTGCGTTCGAACCCAGGATGCGGGCGCCCAGGAAGTCCAGGCCGCCGGTGGCCGTCAAGGTGCCGGAGGTAGTGAAGCTGCCGGCGAGGAACAAATTCCGCCAGCGCAGCGCGCCTTGGCCCAAATCGCGCGCATTGTCGGTATCGGGAACCACATCGCCATAGGCCGAAACCACGCCGGTGCCGGGGCGCAGACTCACGCCCGTCCCGCCGGCGAGGGTCAGCACTGAGCCGGCGCTGCTTGCCAGCGTGACGGCGCCGTTTCCGGTGATGTTCGTGCCGACGCCAGTGATGTTGCCGGCGTTGGTTATGCCGCCGTTGCTCACGTTCAAGCTGGCCACGGAGGTCACGCCCAGATTGGAGGCGCCGGCCGTGATGGTCGTGGTATCGATGTTGGTGAAGTGCGACGTGGCACCGCCACTGGTGGCGTCCACTCCGCCGGCGATCGAGAGATTGCCGTCGGCAAGCAACGTCATGACGGGCAGAGCGGGCGCCGTGCCCTTGGTCACTTCAAGGAGGGCGACGCTGTTCGCGATCAAGGGATATTCGAACGAGAAGTTGAGGCCCGGGTTAATGTAGCTCGCCGGGAAGGTCCAGGACTGTACGCGCGTGTCGGAGGTGATCGTGTTGGCAAGTTGAATGCCGTCCACGGCATTGTTGGTAATGCCGACATTGTTGCCGATCACACTCAACGAACGATCGGTGTTCACGGCCAGTTTCGTGCCGTCGCCGCCGCTCAGTCCGCCATTGGTGCTCAGTGCCGTCGCCGCGATACCGCGTTCGGTCACGGCGCCAAGCGCAATCTTGGCCGGAGTCACCGCGTTGTTCGCGATCAGAGGACTGGGGTAGGTGCCCGTCAGATCGCCGCCAGCAACGCCGCCGGGAGGAGCGACGATTCCGAGCGTGTTCGGATCGCGCCAGAGGGCCTTGTTCGTGCCATCGGCCGTCAGCACGAAGTTGGTGTTGGCTGAACTGCCGCCCGGGCCGCCCACCGCGCTGGTGATCTTGTTATCGGAGACCGCGCCTTCAGCGAGTTTCGGGTTGGTGACCGAGCCGTCGGCAATTTGGGTGTTGGTGACGGTATTGGCCAGCAATGTCGGCGTGCCGATGACAAAGGCGCCCGAGATCGCGGTCCTCGGACCCTTCACGGTTGTCCCAATCGCTCTGATGCGGCACGTTTTCGAATCGACGGCCGGCACGACGAACTCAATCGTCTGGATCGGCTTTCGATTCGGACCGGTGTTATCGATGACGGCCGTCAGCACGATCGGCCACGTGTCGCCGTTATCGATGCTGAGGCTGACGCTGACGGTTCGTACGGAGGAAAGCAGTCCGATTTTCACGTACTGCTTCTGCCCGGCGACGAAGACTTCGCCGCCAGTGGGCGACAGAATATCGCACTCGATGCGTGTTGCCGCCTGCGCCGAGCAAGCAAGAACCAATAGCAGGCCGGCAGCGCTCCACTTCATCAGTCTCGTACCCAAACTAGCCAATCGGCTGTTCTGCACGTTGACTCCCCTCCGTATTTTCGCAAGCAGGCTCTGCCTGCTTGAGCCCCAGAAGACACGGTTTGGCGGAATTCCTCCGCCAACACCGTGGCATACACTTACCAAAAGATTACGGTAACGTTATACAATTAAGTAACGGTGTCAAATGATATATATCGAAAAATGATCTATTGACAATAATCTTACATGATAGACACATCAGGCAGCATAAATTTACAGTTATTTGAAACACGTGTCAAAATGGTAATTGGGCCAAGTGCGCGTTATGGCATAGTTCGATGAATGAGCCGCCAGGAGATACAAGACGCGTTAGCTGCTGCACTGTGCGGTTTCAGCTGGTGTCTTCAGTGTGTCTTGCGTTGGCTGCTTCAGTGCGCCATTGCAGAACTGAGTAACTCGGAAACGAGCCATAGAACCCCGACGAGCGTCCCAATTACGACCAAAAAAATGAGATTGCCTGATTTCGTCCCCACGTGCGGCGGTGACGGCAACATTTTCGTCGTCGGTGGTTCGGTAACCAGCCGGATCGTTTCCGTCCGATAGCCCGGCACCTCGACACTGAAACACAGTTCGCGCACGGTTCGGTGCAGCGCCAGATCCGCATACGAGATTCTGCCACAATTGCACTACGCACTCCGGTATTGGCGGATAATTCAAATAATGTTCAATTTACCATATTCACATTTTATGACTTGCCTTTATGCTCATGTGGCAAACCGTAGGCTAATGGTGGATAAGATATACAGAGGAGAGGGGAATTGCATGCATACAGCAACTCAGGGAAGGCGCTGCGGGTTGGGGGCACAGACGGTCCTTGCGGCATTAAGCATGGTCTTGTTTTTCGGGGCCGCGCGGGCCGCGACATTCAACGTGGCCTCCGGCGACGTGGACGGCCTGATCTCTGCGATGTACGACGCGCAGGATAACGGCGATAGCGCCAACGTCATCAACTTGGCTGGCGGCGTATTTACGCTGTCCTGGACCGAAGAAGACGACGGCAACAACGGCCCCAACGGCCTGCCGATCATCTCTGGCGGCAAGACGCTGACGATTAATGGCAACAGCGCCGAGATCACGTGCGACCATAACGACTACAACTTCCGCATCTTCCAGGTCGGGAAAGGTGAGGCAGGCACCGCGCTGGTGCTGAACAGGCTCACGCTGACTAATGGCGACCCCGACGGTGGGAGCGGAACGTATTACGGCGGGGCGATTCTCACCTCGGATACGGGGGGTGGCACGACGTCCGTGACGATGACGGACTGCAACGTCTCCTACAACACTGCGGCTTGCGGCGGCGGGATATGCGCGATGCGCAGCAATCTGACTCTGACGCGCTGCACCATCGAGAACAACACGGCCAACGGCGATAGCACCTTGAGCTTTGGGTATGGCGGCGGAATCTGGCACAATATGTATGCGGACCTCAATCTGACCGATTGCGCCATACGGAACAACACCATTACTTGTGACAATGGCTTCGGCGCCGGCCTCGCCGAGAACAGCAATGGCTATGGGAGCCAGTCGTTCTATTTGACGCGCTGCACGATCAGCGGCAACGCGGTGACCGGCGCCACGAGTGTTGGCGGCGGTATTTTCATGGGAAACGGTATCGGCAGTGCCACGCGCGAGATGTATCTGGACAACTGCACCATTAGTGGAAACTCGGTGAACGATGGCAACGGGGGCGGCCTTTACGTCTACGCGAACGATGGCTACGACTGGGGAACCACCTACAGCTATATGCACCTGACCAGTTGTACGGTGACGGGCAACTACGCCAGCAATGACGGTGGCGGATTCTATACGGAAACCGGAACCGATAATTCCGGCGCTGAAGCAGCGCTGTCCTTGCGCAACACCATTCTCGCCGGCAACTCAGCCGACAACACCGGTCCCGATGCAGACGATCCGTCCGGCAATTCGTGGAGCGACGGCTACAACCTGATCGGCGACGCCACTGGCATTTCGACAAGCGGCACCGACTGGGTCGGAAACATAACGCTCGGTCTCGACGTCCTCGCCGACAACGGTGGTTTCACGCAGACTCATGCCATCGATCCGTGGTCCTCCTCGACCGCCGTCGGCAACGGCGAGTCATCTCTGCTCGGCAGTACCGATCAACGAGGCGTGGTGCGCAACGGAGTTGTGGATATCGGCGCGTACCAGATTGCACCGAGCATTTACCAGATGAGCATCACGCCCAACGTGGTTTCCGAGGGGACCGGCACGGTGGTCGTTGCAGGAAATTTCGACGATCCATTCAATGCAAGCCCCTACACAGTCACGGTTGACTGGCTCGACGGCACGCCCCCGCAGACTTTCCCGGGATATACCATTGAAGGCCCATCCTACTTCAACAGCCCACCGCACACACTCGGTCCGGTTCCGCCCGGCGTGCTCTTCCCAGAGGTGACGCTGACCGGGGACAACGGCAGGAGTGTCACAAGGAAGGACGTGCCGCTGTTAGTCGTCAACCAGGCGCCAACGGCTGCGATCGTTCTCCCGGCAGGTCCGTACCTGGAAGGTGCCGCCCTAACCGTGACCGGGACGGCGACCGACCCCGGTACGACGGACACGTTCTCTTACATCTGGCGCGTGACAAAAAACGGAGCCGACTACACCAGCGCCACGAACGGCCCCGGCATGGCCACGAGCGACACGCTCATCTTTACTCCGGACGATAACGGCACATACCTGGTGTCATTGACCGTCGTCGATGCCAGCGGCGCCATGGCTGTGGCGACGCAGACGATCACCGTCGATAACGTTGCGCCGGTACTGAGCAATGTCGCGTTGAGTTCGACCACAATTAACGAAGGCGATACTGTCACGCTCTCCGGCGACATCGCGGATCCGGGGACACTCGACTGGTTTACCCTCACCGTGGATTGGGGCGACGGCTCAGCGGCGCAGGACCATCACCTGGACGCGGGCAGCAAGACGTTCAGCGTGACGCACAAATACCTTGACAATCCGGCCTCCGGTCCGTCATACACGATCAAGGTGAGTATTGTGGACAAGGACGGCGCGGGCGGCGCGCAATCGCTCATCGCCGACCCCAGTTTCGAGAACAACTACACGGGCTGGACACTCTCTCACAATATGATGTTTGGCGATGCGGCTTGGGGAATTGCCACAAGCGGACAAACCATCAACGATGGCGATTCAGTACATGATTTTGCGACCGGATCAAGCGTTACTGTTGGAGACAACCTTTCGTTTGTCGCCACAAGCGGGAGTTCTGTTGCCTACCTGTACGAGAACGGCCCCGGCACTCATCGCATGTATCAGGACGTTAATCTTCCATCTGACGCTACGACCTTGACTTGGGATATGTCATATGAAAACTTCGCCAGCGATTTTTCCAATAATCAACAAATTGCCGTTAGTATTCTGGATACAAGCGATAACCTTCTCCAAACCCTCTTTGTCACGCAATCCGGCGATCCATTGTCCGTATCCCCGCTGCAGAACTACTCCGCGGATATTACGGCGTTCGCCGGACAGCACGTACGACTCGACATCACTTGCGCTGTCTTGAACAGCGAACTGATCGTTGCGTTCGACAATTTCTCCATCGTCCGAACCGGTCCGGCAGAACTCATTACCAATGGTGGCTTCGAGTCCGGCGATTTCAGCGGCTGGAACACGAACGTAACAAACGAACCTTTCCAGGATTGGACGGTTTCCACGGCGGGAAATGGCGGCGGCGAGGGAGGTCTAGCGCCCACCGCGCCGGTCGAGGGCAGCTACGACGCATGGAACGGCTTCGATGGCGCCGGTCCAATGCAGTACACGATGTACCAGGACATCAGCATTCCGGCAGGTGGAACTGCGCTATCGTGGCAGGATCGCGTGCAGTGGAATATGGCGGACTTTTCTGGATCAACCGCGGCGCGCACGTACAGCGTCCAGGTACAGGATCCGGAGACCAGCGACGTGCTTGCGACGTTGTACTCCTTTAGTGCTCAGCCAAACACAAAAGGGAATACGGGATGGCTGTCTCACAGCGGAGACTTAAGTGCTTTCGCCGGGATGACGGTACGCATCGTCTTCGTTGAAGATATCCCCGAGAATTTCACAGGTCCGGGCCAATTGGAACTCGATGCGATTACAACGACGGCCATTCCGGGGTTCGCCACCATCAGCCTCCTGGTCAACAACGTCGCCCCGTCCAACATCGCGCTCAGCCTGGCAGCCACCACCATTAACGAACTCGGCGTCGCAAGTCTGAGCGGCACCTTCACCGACCCCGGCGTGCTGGATACCCACACGGTGTTAATTGACTGGGGCGATGGCAACACGGACACGCTCGATCTGGCTGCAGGCGTCCAAAGTTTCGGCCCTGTTTCGCACCCTTACACCGAAGCGCTGGATATTGCGTCGCTCACCGACACCATCACAGTCACGGTGACCGATAAGGATGGCGACTCCGGCACCAGCAGCATCAACCTCACGATCAACAACGTCGGACCGACGGTCGCGATCACAGGCGCGCCCGCCAGCAGTTCAGAAGGCGCGAGCATCAGCCTTAACAGCGCCGTCACTGATCCGGGCGGGGAGGGCGAGAGTTACAGCTATCAGTGGACCGTGAGCGGCGGAAACTACACGGACGACTTAAGCGGCGGAACGAACTCGGACTATACGTTCACGCCGACCGCTCCAGGAAATTATACCGTAACACTTACTGTGGCGGATAGGGCCGGTGCAACGGGCAGCGACACGAAGCAGATAATGGTCGTTAATGTGCCGCCGAGCGTTTCGATCATGCTCCCTGAGGCTAGGTTCTTCCCGGAGGGCTCGCCCATTACCGTCACAGGTAACGTGAGCGATGAGACCAGCAATGAGGTGTTCACGTACTCGTGGACCATCTTGAAAGACGGGACGACGTTCACGTCGGGAACCACCACCAACGGTGAAGGCCCGGGACCTGGACCTGGACCGTTCTTTGCATTTCAGGCACAGACCCGCGGTGTCAGTCAGATGTTCAAGTATTCGTCCGACTTCACGTTTGTGCCGCTTGATAACGGCGTTTACACAGTCTGTCTGACCGTGATCGATGCCTACGGGGCCGCGGCCGTTGCCACGCAACAAACGATCACCGTAGTCAACGTCGCGCCAACGCTGAACAACCTGCTGGTAACGCCGGACACCATCAGTGAAGGTGAAAGCGTTACGATCACCGGCGATATCACCGATCCGGGCGTGCTGGATTGGTTCACACTCGGCGTGGACTGGGGCGACGGCTCCGCGGCACAGACGTATCACTTGGACGCGGGCAGCACATCCTTCAGCATCACGCACCAGTATCTCGATAACCCGTCGTCGGGACCGTCGTACTCGGTTGCACTGTGGTTAACCGATAAGGATGGCGGCGCGGCAGGTGAGGACAATGGCGATGTCCTCAATGGGAGCTTCGAGGATGGTCTGACGGACTGGACCGTAGAGGAGAGTGGAATCGCCGATACGGTTTCGAGTCTCGGGACTATAGCGCCTCAAGACGGCAGCAACTTCCTGATCATGGATACCGGAGACGGCGCGTCCGCAACCGATACCAGTGCGTACAGCGCGTTGTGCGGCAATGGCACCGTCTCTTCCGGCACCCTCGGAACTGTCGTCACGCAGACGTTCACGCTCTCCGCTCGCACCACGCTGAGCTTCCAGTGGAACTACCTGACCAACGAGAGCCAATACAGCGAGTACGACTTTGCGATCGGCGAACTGCTCGACGGTGGGATGAACGTCGTGGCGCGCCTGTTCGCGGCGAACTCGTCGATCGGCGTCGATGCCACAGGCAGCGGCTATGAACGGCAGAGCGGGTGGCACGGCGCGAGCTTCACCGTTCCGGCGGATGACAGCTATACCCTGCGATTCGTGGTGACTCACACGGGGGATAACGAGGTCAGTTCCGGTCTGGCGGTAGACTACGTCACGACCGTGTTGCCTGCGGATCTTGCGGTCGCGGTCAACAACGTGGCGCCCTCCAAGATCGCGCTCACGCTGACTCCCGGCACGATCAACGAAGGCGGCAGCACCAGCCTGAGCGGCACCTTCAGCGATCCCGGCGTGCTCGACACGCACACGGTGGGCATCGCCTGGGGCGACGGCACGACGGATACGCTGAATCTGGCAGCCGGCGTCCTTAGCTTCGGCCCTGTTTCGCATAGCTTCACGCAGGCGCTGGTTCAGGCTTCGATCACCAACACAATCACCGTCACGGTGACCGACAAGGACGGCGATTCGGACAGCACCACCACAGACCTGACGATCAACAATGTGAAACCCAGCGTCGCAATCACGGGCGCGTTCGCGGTCAGTCCGACGGGGTCACCCATCCCGCTAGGCAGCACGGTCAGCGATCCAGGCCAGGCCGACACGTTTACCTATCTCTGGAGCGTCGTCGGCGGACCGTTCACCGACGCAGGCAACGGCGGGGCAAGCTACACCTTTATGCCGGAAGTCCCCGGGAACTACGCAGTGAATCTGACCGTGACGGATGCCGCTGGTCAAAGCGGCAGCGATACGAAATATATCTCGGTGCTGGATAGCGGCGCGAGTGTGGCGATCGTCGGCGCACCAGTCAGTTGCCCGGAGGGAACGGCTGTCGCCCTGACCGGCGTGACGAACGCTCCGGCGCCTCTGACGTACGCCTGGAACGTCGCCAAGAACGGCGTGGCGGGCTTTGCGACGGGCACCGCCGCGAGTTTTACCTTCACGCCGGACGATAACGGGGTCTATACCGTCACGCTCAGCATGACTTCCGGCGGAAACGCCGTCGGCACCGTGCAGCGCGCCATCATCGTCACCAATGTGGCCCCCAAAGCCGCCGTTGCCGCACCTGCGGCGGCCGTTGAGGGAACCACACTGACGCTTACCAGTTCGGTATCTGATCCCGGAGCCGCAGATGTGACAGCAGGATTCCAGTATCTGTGGATCATTAGCGCAAATGGCGCGGTGGTCGCTTCGGGCAACAGCGCGACACTGAAATTCACGCCCGCGGCCGGAAACTATGTGGCATCGTTAAGCGTGACCGACAAAGACGGCGGCACAGGGTTAACTACCGCTACATTCGATGCAACGCCGGTGTTTGCGAGCGCTCCGACCGCCACACCGAACCCCGCGCAGGTTGGAGAACAAGTGCAGTTCACCTGTGCAGCAACCGCGAACCTGGTCAGGACGTGGTCGTGGGATTTTGGCGATGGGACTACGGACAACAGCGGCAACAGCAGTGTAACACACGCTTATACATCTGCCGGAAGTTATATCGTTACGGTGACGGCAACAGATGCGGCGGGGAATGCTGTGTCAAAGACGCTGGTCGTCGCCGTTATGAGTATACAGTCACCTAACACCCACGAGCTCGTTACGTTCCTGGGAGCATCGAGCCCGTTCGAAGGAGCAGCGCCCGCGCCGCAGCCGCTGACAGTATCGATGCTACGCGTCAGGCTGGACTTCATTCGTGGCGGCCATGACAAGATCCAATTGCGGGGCATCTTCCAGTCCGGCGCGATGCCGTCGTTGAACGGCCAACTATTCGCAATTGGCATTGGAGGTGTAATGAAGTCGTTTACGCTGGATGCGAAGGGCTCCGCCAAGAGCGGCGCGGATAAGATGCTTCTGAGCGCCAGGAAATCGAAATTCGTGGTTTTCCTAAACAACGGGGATTTTAAGGCGGCGATGGCCAAGAGCGGCCTGACCGGAATGACCGTGGAAGGCGTGCAGAAGGACTTGACGGTGACCATTATCTTCAACGGAATTGTCTACGAGCGGATTCAACGACTGCATTACACCGCTCTGTTCGGGAAGTATGGCTTGGCGAATTAGTGATTTGACGTCGATACCTGTGGCGGCCCGACATTCAGTAATACAGGCCGCCATAGGTTACCGCAGGAGACTTGAAGAAAGCACAGGTGCAGGGAGACGGGAAGCGTGTGGTGACGATGGAGTTTCCCTGCGGAGGTCGCGCGGTGTGAGTAGAAAGTTGTCAAAGAGCCGGGGCAGCCGCGCGGTTCGCCAGGCGATGCGTTCGACGGAATTGACGATCTGGATGGAAAGCGTGGGCAGATGGTAGTCGCCGTGAAAGTGAACGCGGGTCACAGCGATTGCGGGCTTGATGGGGTCGCGTTCGAGTGTCGGCGTGGGTGCGGGAACCCGCTCTGCTCGCCATGGAATAGCGCCGCCAACGCTGCCGCTGTTAGCAGCAGAGCGCCGCCGATCAGCGGCCAAAACGGCGTCAGGCCAAGAGCCGCCGCGCCGAACAGTACCAGCATCATGCGTCTGCGTGTCATCTCCCGACCTTCTCAAGTCGAAAACTTTTGCGCTGATCTTACGCCCTTTTTGCGCTCGGTTTAAGCGGCAGACAGTTGGTCATCAACTCGACGGCCACTTTGATCGGTTTCCGGGCCTCCGCGTTGGTTAGATTGGACTCAAGCTCCGTAATTTGCCGTGCCAGGGCAGGAGTGCCCCGCCGAGGCGCTTAAATTGTGCACCGTGTCTGTCGCGCCTGAAGTCACTTCTTCGGTAGAGCGTCCTTGAACACCTGGCTCATGACCTTGTAGATGCCCACCTTCGCCTTGTTGCAGTCGAAGGTGTCGTTGACCGGCTGCGGCTTGACCATCCACGCCCAGTGCGTCCACGGCAGGGCATTCTCTTCAAGGATGCTGCCGACATCTCGCAGCCACTGTTCGTAGTTTGGCGCGAGCGTGACCGCGCCCCATTCGCCGCAATAGACTGGCACGTTGTGTTTCTCGCGGAACTTGATGACCGGGGACATCTTTTCGGCAAGGAACGCGCGACTCCACTTGCCTGGATAGTCCTGCGGCTTCTCCTTCTGTTGATGCGTATACTCGTGCGGCGTGTACATGTGGAACGAGTAGATGATTCCGGGATCGTCGAGCTTCAGATAATCCTCCAGGTTCCACGGATTCGAATAGTCGGTGCCCTCGACCACGATTGGCGTGATGGGGTCAAGCTTGCGGAAGTGCGCAACGGTCTGCACGTACCACTCTTTGACCTGCTCCTTCGTGGCATTGTGCGGCTCGTTGATCGGCTCCCACGCTGCGATGAACGGTTCGCTTCGGAATTTCTCGATGATCCACGTCCACATTTCGAGGAACTCGCGTTGAATCTCCGCGTCGTTCCACGGCGCGGCGATCTGCTTATCGCTGATCTTCTTCTCGAATGTGTGCACCTGCGGAATCACCCACATCCCGCGACCGGTGAAGTGACGGATCTGCTGTTCCATGAAGTTGAGCTGCTTCGGATCGAACTTCCCGGCCGGCTTGTAGCCGAACTGATAGCGAACACAGTTCGCGCCCAATTCCTGAACGTCGGCCGCGTCCTGCGCAGTGGGCGGACCCCACCACAGCACATTGAAGCCGCGAAGTCGGATTGGTTTGCCATCCGGCGCGAGAATTTCCTGCCCCGAGACCTTCAGGCGGGCTGGCGCGCTCTCGGCACATTGAACGTTTGCTGCCAGGGAGCTTCCGAAGACGAGTGTGACAATCAGTATGCGGTTCATGCAGGCAAGTTATTCAAAGCACAAGGAAGATCAAGTAGACCGGCCATCTGACCAAGATGCCTCTGCTGATCGCGCGCGAAATCGCCGCGTGGTGGGCGTACTGGGCCGTGGCGAAAGCAGAAGCGTCACCGGCTGATAAAAAGCTCAGTATGCCGCGAGGCGAGTTCAAGCGAAGACCATCAGCACTTTCGGGCTCTGCTTGCAGAGAGTTCCAGCCAGCGGTGCTCGTCAGCGATATCGGAATGCTGGTAACGCGCAACTAAAAGGGACCAGGACACGCGCCCCAAAGGCGGCCACCTGGAACCTAAAGAATGGCGTCTCTCATCGACGCCAACAAGTACAGATTGCCGGAGCCCGGGATCTCAAGATCAAACGCATTTCTTTATCGTCGGTGGCGAGGATCGTGATTCTTACACAGTGTGTCGTTGTTTCGCCAGATCGGCACGTCCTGCGGTTCGGCTATTTCGATTTGTCCAAGAAGGTCCAAGACTTCGCCACCGCCACGGAAGACTTGAACGAATCTGCCCAAGTAATTCTGGCATCGTGAAAGAAATTGTCGCTGAGGCACTGGCGTGCCGATTGCTTGGCGAACAAAAGTGGGGCGAATATGCATGCCCCAGACAACGCAGAGTCTGATTCAGCAACGATAGCTTTCAGGCACGCACCCGTCGCCATTGAGAAAGGGCGGCCGAGAGCAATCGTCGAAGATGCAGAACTGGCGCAACGCTGGATTGACCAACACACTGCCGAAACGTTTACGTTTGCGTGGGTGATTTGATGAACCCGCGGCGGGTACTGCTCGGACTGGACGTACCCTGAAAACAAAGCGTGAACAATGGGCGGGCTTTGGGGAGGGGTCCACCAATGACGGAGAACAATCAACCGGACGAAGCATTGCAGCGCGAAAACGCCGAACCGTGGCGCAAGCTCCAGACGGCAACCGAGACGTTTGATGCTATGCGCCGCAGTGATGCGCTTGTCGTCCAGGCGGGCAGTGCCAACCAAGGTGGCACCATGGAAAACGCTGATCACCCATACAGGTTGTTCATTGAGGAGATGCAAGAGGCCGCAGTCATGCTTGGCGACAGCGGCGCGATTCTGTTCTGCAATCGCCGTTTCGAGAAGATGCTGCAGCGGGCGCATGACTCTCTCCTGGGTTGTGCCTTGGAAGATTATGTAACGCCGGGTAGCCGAGAAGTCTGGCGGGCGCTCTTGCAGCAGGCGAAAGGAACGCGAGCGACCGGTGAAGTGGGTTTTCGATGCAAAGACGGTCACACCGTACCGACTTTCACTACAATCAATGCCATGCATCCGCAAACCGCATTCACCTACTATGTGCTCATCGCAGACTGGACTGAGCGCAAGCAGCATCAGGCTGGCCGGCGGCTTAACGCGACTTTGAAAGGAGTCAACGGAGTGCTCGCAGCCGCCCTCACCTGCCAAACGTCTAGGGACCTCGCTATGGCCTGTCTGAGAATCGCCCAGAAACTCACCCATAGCAAATTCGGCGTTATTGGAGAGATCAGCGCGAAGGATCTCAAGGACGCCAGTATAAATAATACCGGGCGGGACGGTTGCGCTATCATCGATTCAGACGGCCATAGTATAACACTGAGCGACTTCAAGAACCAAGGACTCTATAGCCGCGTGATTTCCGAAGGCAAGGCATTGTCTTGGAATGAACCTGACAAGCACACGGATCGGGTAGGGTCGCCTACAGGCCACCCCCCACTGGATTCCTTCCTCGGTGTTCCGCTGGTTTTTGAAACGCATGTTATGGGGATTCTTGCCGTCGCCAATCGCCGCTGTGGCTACAGTAAAGTGGAGCAGACAGCACTGGAAACGCTCGCTCCGGCGATTGTGTCCGCGTTCACGCGAAAACGGATAGAAGATGAATTAAAGGAACAGGCCCGCCGCAAAGATGAGTTCTTGGCGATGCTGGGCCACGAGCTGCGCAATCCGCTGGCGCCAATACGCAATACTGTAGCGTTGATGCAGCGCGCCGGAACACTCGATCCGCTTCTGCAGCATGCACGCGAGATGATAGATCGCCAGGTCACGCATATGGCGCGGCTGATTGACGACCTGCTGGATGTCTCGCGCATCGCGCGTGGAAAAATCACGTTGCGCAAAGAGGAATTCGATTTGACTGCTGTCATTAGGAATGCGGTGGCGGACCATCGTCCCCTGCTGGAGGGGAACGGTTTGCGGTTTGAGTTCGCTTCTACCGCCGAGACCTTGTGGGCTTGGGGTGATGCCGCGCGAATTGCCCAACTTGTTAGCAATCTTCTGGTGAATGCGAATAAGTTCACCGATCGAGGTGGATTGGTAAGTGTCGAGCTGAAGCTTGAGAGCGAACAAAACGCGGTGCTGACGGTCCGAGATACAGGGATCGGAATGGACTATACGACGTTAGAGCGAATCTTCAAACCATTCGCGCAAGCGGACCGCAGTATTGACCGAAGCCGCGGCGGCCTGGGGCTGGGATTGGCCTTGGTGAAGGGTATCGTCGAGTTGCATGGCGGGAACGTCCGCGCAACAAGTGCCGGCCTTGGACACGGCTCTGAGTTTAGCATCGTATTGCCCATGGTGAGCCGAAGGTCCAGAGAAGTGAGAACCGTCGGGCAGAACCAAACCCAACCTGTGCCGCGGCCTAAGCGCATCATGATCATAGAAGACAATTGTGATGCCGCCGAAACCCTACAGGTTCTGCTTGAACAGTCCGGCCACACTGTCGCGGTGGCCCACTCCGGTCCAGAGGGGCTGGAACGGGCACGTTCTCACAAGCCGGAAGTCATACTGTGCGACATCGGTCTTCCTGGCATGACTGGCTACGAAGTGGCAAAGGCCATTCGAAAAAGCGAGGAATTGAAGTCGGTGTATCTGGTTGCCATGACCGGTTACGGCCAGGACGAAGACCGCGCATGCGCGTTAGAGGCCGGCTTCGATCAACATCTAACCAAGCCTGCGGACCCCGATGCGCTAGAACGGTTACTTTCGCGGTGAATGGACATAGCTGAATTCGCGCTCGCCCAAGTCCTCGAAGATGCAGCGGCGGTTCTGTCGCCGTCCATGCAAATCGATTCGTAACTTCGCGCGAGCGCGTTCACGGCTTTTGGTCCCTTTTCGATGTTCGGGTTGGACGGATTCGCGCCGATTGCACAAAATGTTTTCAGCCACCGCTCGAACGTGAGGTCGGTAAGGAGTGGCACCTCGACTGTGTGGCTGATCCAGGCGAACGAACCTGAACCGGGCGTAATCTCCCCAAAGTTGATCATGCGAGTTCTTGGTGAAAACGGGCGAGAGGCCGCGGGCAAATGTTTCGTGGTACAGCCGCTTACGACTGCCCAAGAAAGGACCGCGCCGACAGGGTGAAACGATATGATCTGGCACGCATCTTTGTCCGCCGCAGGCTTCAGCCAAGCAGCCTCTTGAGAAGACATTGCGCCTCCCCGCAGGGCAGGGTGCATTGCCCTGTGGCGCAAGGGTTGCGTTCCCGGGCGTAAGTCCGGCCGTTCGGCTGGCGCGCGAGCGCCGACTGTCCGGCGCACAGATCCATGAGGCACTCTATGCGCTCTGCTCGACTTCCCGCCGACCTGCACGCGAAAACCGAGCACGCCCGCACGCTGCCCAATAAACCTGTCGAGAGCCGCTTTGCCGATCCGGCAACCGTGGCGGAGACTCTTCACCTGCGTGCCGTCAACCAGCCGGAAGCCCCGTTTTTGACGTACCTGGCCGAAGATGGCGCGGCCCGCAGGTACAGCTATGCGGAGTTCTACCGCGTTATCCGGCGCATCGCAGTCATGCTCCACATTTTTGCCGGTGTGAAAGCAGGCGATCGCATCGCCACGGCGATGCACAACCACGACCAGACGATCCTGGTGAACTTCGCGGCCTGGCACTTGGGTGCCACGGTTGTGCCGCTCAACATGGCTGAAGATGACAAGCGCCTGGCGTACATTCTGGAGCACTCGCACGCAAAAGTGTTGTTCGTGCTCTCCGAACATTTAGATCGCGCCCGTGCATTGCGTAAGGCGGCGTCGAGCATCGAACAATTCATCATCACTGACGGCATTCCGAGCCGCTGCGAGCGCGACGAAGTGTGCCTAAATGACGTGGTGCTGCCCGTGGACGTGCCGCAGTTCGCCAAACCCGAGGGAATCACACCCGAAGCCGAAGCCTTGATCGTCTACACGTCGGGCACCACCGGCATGCCCAAAGGCGTGGTGCTCAGTCAATACAACTTGATCGCCGACGCGTTTTCTATTGCGCTATGGCACCAGCTTGGTCCCGGCAGCCGTATGATGTGTGTCCTGCCGGTCCATCACGTCAACGGCTTGGTGGTCACGCACATAACGCCCTTGTTCAGCGGCGGCAGCGTCGTTTTGCGGCACAAGTTCGTTGCGGACGACTTTTTTGAGATTGTGCAGCGGCATAGTGTGCAGGTCGTCAGCGTCGTGCCCACTTTGCTTCAGTTCTTGCTGGAAGCTCACAGCCGCGCGGGCTCACACGGCGATCTGGCCGGCAAGCTCGCACCAACACTGCGCCATTTGATCTGCGGCGCGGGGCCGCTCACCGTTGACCTCGCAGCGCGCTTTGAAGACCGCTTTGGATTGCCGATCTGCCACGGCTACGGTCTGAGTGAAACGACCTGCTATTCGTGTTTCGTGCCGCTGCCTTCCGGCACGGAGGCCAGCGCTACCGAGCATCAGCGCTGGATGCGCGACTTCGGTTATCCATCCATCGGTCTGCCAGTCAGCACAAACGAAATGGCGATTCACGACGACAATGGCCGGCCAGTGCCGGAAGGTGGAAAAGGCGAGATTGTCATCCGCGGGCACAACGTGATGCTCGGCTATTACGACAACGTTTCCGCGAACCAGAATGCCTTCACACACGGCTGGTTTCGCAGCGGCGACGAAGGCTTCTTCAAAATCGACGCGCTCGGCCAGAGTTACTTCTTCATCTCTGGCCGCTACAAGGAGCTCATCATCCGCGGCG
>DASXUX010000070.1:0-88703 GCA_036504595.1 Planctomycetota bacterium
GCTGTCGATTGGGTCGTGCCATTTGTTAGGCTGAGGCTCCCACCAACCGGCGAAGTAATTGACGCCGACGAGAACGTCCTTTTGAGGATGGTCTGCGGCGAGGGAGATGCACGGAAGGGCGAGTAGTGCGGTTGCGATCAAGTGTGAAGGACGACGGGACATTGTGATTTCTACACCGCAACATCACAGTATCGTGCGATATCCCATCGAAGCTTGGTACTTCGCCGTTTCGCGCCGCTGCTTTTCGCTTGCGAGCGCCTCGCCGTCAAGATCCACGCGGTCGGGATCGACTGTGATCTGTGGTTTTCCGACCAAGTAATCAAAAACGACCCGCGCTGCGGCCAGATCGCCAGCTTTCGCCTTCGCGACCACCGCCGCGACGATTGAACGCATGTCGTCTTCGGAAACCGATCCCAACATCTGCAAGCGCAACTTCGCGACGCGGGCGGCGAACGGATTACCGGGACCACCGGGATTGCCGGGAGCGAAGCGGCCGGTGGAAGGGTTGCGGCCGGTTGAGCCGTTTGGTGACGGGCTCGGTCGTGTTGAGACTGAGGCAACGGCGGACAGTGTATCCATGAAACCCTCCACCTCAGAATTCCTCTACGATGCGCTTCGGCCACTGAACGGGCCACGGTTCGAGATGCGAGAACTGGTCAATGTAGTGCGTCGCCGCAACACCTGGCGAGTTCCCCATGAGCCGTGAGATCTGAAGTGCGCTCTTTCCTGTTCGGGCCAAAATGCTGCCGAAAGTGTGGCGATAGATCTGCGGCGTATAGTCCCAGATCGCGGACTCTCGAAACTTGTCAGAGACCTGTTCTGTCGCTCTTGCATCCTTCATCGAGCGCTCGAACGCAGTGAGAAACGCCCGCGGGCCAGACCACGGCTCTGGTTTGCTCTTTGTTCGCTCGATTGTTCCCGGTGCTGAAAGCGAGGGGAAAAGCAGATCACTTTTCAACGGCACAGGGGACGTCGCCGTTTCGCGTTCATTCTGCCGTCGCTCAACGTGAGCCTTAAGCAATGGCAGCAGCTCAGTTTCTTCAATGGGCACGACTCGAAACCTTCGGTCGGTCTTGGTGGCATGAACCTCCAGCGAGTTGGGTTTGACATCATCAATCCTCAGTCGCAGCACTTCACCTTCTCGGGGGCCTGCCAGCACGCACGTTGCCACCAACGTCTTCCAGTACGGCGCTGAGTCGAGGGCAGACAATAACTGCTTGAACTCATCGTGTTTCTGAATCGCGACAACCCTATTCTGAATGGAGACTCCCTTGATGGTTGGGAGATTCTGCAGGGGATTGATCATGTCGTATTCATTGACGCACCAGCGGACAAATCCCGTGACGAAGTTGCGCCGGTTCTGCAGGGTTCTCGGCTTGTTGCTCATGCCGCGCAACCACGCTATGGCATGCTGGCGGCGAAGTTCTGAGAGAGGGAAATCCTTCTGTCCAGGAAGCGTCTCGATGAACTTCTCAATCCATCGTTCCGCGTTTTCGGCGTGTTGCGCGGATCGATCTTTCCGCAGGTCGCCGAGCCATTTCTGTTCGGCGATGCCGATCTTCTCCTTTACATGCAGATTCAGTCGCCGAAGGAGCTGTTTGTTTTCTTCCTGAAGATCATTGACTTGGGCTGCGACAGCGCTCAGTCCCTGAAGCTGCATTTGAAGCTGCTCAATCTGAGTTCTTTGCTCTCGCACCAAGGCAGGTCCGAAACGTTCCATAACCAGGGAGACAACCCGTGGATTGATTTCCGGCTCCGGATCAGTTTGGATGAGCCTGCCACTCTCGTCGTCGTACTCTTCGCTGTTCGGCTTTCCGGCCTCTTCGACGTTCCACTTCTCAGCCAGCCGTCGAACCTGGGCGAGGTCTGCGTCCGTCAGACCTCTCTCTGCATCGAAGATCTTCTCGATGGCAGCGTGCGGGCCGTAGAAAATCTCCAGCGCCTTCTTGGCCGCCTTGCCGTAGCCCACCTCACGGAGTTTAACTTCCGATATTGCAGTGATGTCAGCTTGACAGAGCACCGCGTCGTTACATATAAGATTCAGGACGAAACAAACGGCGTCGGCGAAGTGCTTGTCGGTGCCCAGACCACGTGAGACAGGATCGCCGCGATGCACGGGATGGCGGAACACAACACGGTAGCCGCTTCTGGCCTTAGTGGGCTCGATTTTTCGTGTCGCCACGTGGTCTGCCTCAAGAGCGTTTGTTGCAACGTTGTTGCAACGCCTTTTCGACAGAAGCGTATCTCGGAAGTCGTTTGCTGTCAAGATGATAATATGAATACGCCACCTTAGCTCAGCGGTAGAGCAACGGTTTTGTAAACCGTAGGTCCTGGGTCCGATCCCCAGAGGTGGCTTTTATAGGACTCACCACAACACCAACAAATTCCTTGTGTTATAGAATCTAGATGTAGTCTTTTCTGCACCCGTCGCTGGTCAACCGGGCTGTCCTGGGCGGCTCGTTAGTAATCCAGCCCCCGCCTCTGCGCCTTGATCCGGCTGCGAGCCTGTTTCGACTCGATCCGGCGTTCGCGGCTGCCCTTCGTCGGCCGAGTCTTCCGACGCACCTTCGGCTCTATCGCGGCGGCTGCAACGAACGCCCGCAGCTTCTCGAGGCACGCTTCTCGATTCGCCGACTGCGATCGCTCCGTTTCGGAGACGATCAGGAGGTCTCCGTCGCTGGTGACGCGCTTCGCCTGCGCCGTGATGAGCCGGTGAAGGGCAGATCCCGAGAGCCCGACGATGGCGCTGGGGTGAACGCGCAGCTCGGCTTTAGTGTTTACTTTGTTGACGTTCTGTCCGCCAGGCCCGCCGGAACGCGCGAAGTGAAATCGGAGATTGGATTCGCGAACGCTGATGTTGGGGGCGAGCAAGATCGAGGATCCGAGCGGGGATGCGGTGTTCATCGCGGCAGTGTAACTCCGCAGATTTCGGGTTACAGCTTCACCAGGGGCAATTCGGCAAGATGTCTCTCTAGCCTCATCACTCCACTGTTGTTCGCATTGGAATCTAAAATCAGAGCCAAGAGGACGGCGCAAGAAAATGCATGACTTCTGGATCTTCTGGGCGGAAACTTCGATCAGCGAATGAAAAACGGCGCGGCAGCCAACACAACCCAGATCGCAAGCGATAACCAGAAGGAATCAACGAAATAGCTGAAGAACATCATAACCGCGCCAGACACCATGAACGGGAACGACGGCCGTTTCTTGCCGTAGACGAAGTAGGCAAAGCCCACAGTCGAAATAAGCAGTGAGAGGAACAGGCTGCCAGCATCCACACGCTGAACAGTAGCCGAACCCCAGGAGAACGCAATCGAAGCAGTCATTTCGGCGACGTGCCCCGCGGCGTTCAGTTGCGAGTTAAGCCGCGTTCTCGCTCTGAGACGGCCACGGGGTTACAGCCGGTGAATACACCGTGCGGCTGGTTACATCACGTTAGTGGGGTCTGACCCGTGGAGTTTGCTATGAAAATGCAACTGCTGTTCACGCTTCTTTTGTCCGCAGTCCTCGTTCGCGCCGCCATCGTCACTCAAACCGTCGAGTACAAACATGGCGACGTGATCTGCGAGGGCTATCTCGCTCATGACGACGCGACAAACGATCCCAAGCCGGGTGTGATCGTGGTTCACGACTGGATGGGCAACGGCCCGTTCTCAAAACTGAAAGCCGAGGAACTTGCGAAGCTCGGATACGTCGGATTCGCCATCGACGTGTACGGCAAAGGCGTCCGCCCGCAGAATCCCAAAGAAGCTGCCGAACAAGCCGGGAAGTTCAAGCAGGACCGGAAACCTCTGCGGGAGCGGGTCAACGCTGCGCTGACATTCCTGAGAACGCAGAAGATGGTGGATCCCCGGCGCATCGCGGCGATGGGATATTGCTTCGGCGGCATGGCTGCGCTCGAACTCGGCCGAAGCGGGGCCGACATTCTCGGCATCGTCAGCTTCCACGGTTCGCTCGATAGTCCCACACCGGCAGACGGCAAGAACATCAAGGCCAAAGTCCTCGTGCTTCATGGCGCCGACGATCCGCACGTGCCGGATCGAGATGTCGCTGCCTTCGAAAGCGAGATGCGTGGTGGCGGCGTGGATTGGCAGTTGGTGAAGTACGGCAACGCCGTGCACGCCTTCACGAACCCGACCGCTGGCAACGACAACTCCAAAGGCGCGGCGTACAACGAGAAGGCCGACCGCCGTTCATGGCAGGCGATGAAGGACTTCCTCGCCGAGATACTGGCGGCGAAGTGAAATCGAACCGTTGTCGGTCGTGTTCTCGCTCGGGCTGGTCTGGAGCGTGTGGCGCAGGATGTTCGTCGATCCGGAACCCGAACCGTGCGCGCCTTTGACAGGCTACTTCTTCTCCACGATCCAGATGTTCCTGAAGAACACCGGGTCACCGCCGTGGTCTTGAAGCTGAATGGCGGCTGGGGGTATTTCAGTATTCTTGGGGCCATTGGTGGCTCTGGGAATCTCGTACTTGTCGTGCACAAGTACGCCGTTGTGTTTTAGCGTCACCACCGCGTTCTTGGTCTTTGTCTTGCCGTCAGCGTCGTACTTCGCCGCCTCATATTCGATATCATAGGTCTGCCAGGACAGCGGCGGAAAACACATGTGCGGGCTTGTGCCCTTGATCGAGTACACGCCGCCGCACTCGTTCGGATCGCCCGCCAAACCGAACGAATCGAGCACCTGAATTTCGTGATTCTTTGGCAAGAAGACGCCGCTGTTCGAACGGCCTTGGCCGCGGCTCTCGGGCATAAAAGACGTCACGAGTTCCAGATGGAGCGTGAAGTCTGTAAACGTGCGCTTGCTGTTAACGCCCATCTTGAGGAACTTGCGCGCATCCATCCAGTCCTTCTTGTCCCACTGATCGGTGTTCGTGCCGTCGAAAAGCACGATGGCGCCTTCGGGAGGTTTGGCGCCGAGAGTCGGGCTTTGGCGCAAGACCTTCTTCAACGTGAACTTCTCGCCCTTGTCCGTCTCGCCTGTTAAAGTGTCGCCGCTGATGGTCCCTTTGTAGACCTGCTCGATCACAGTCTTGTCGCCATCGGTCTTAGCGTCCGGGGTGATATTGCCCTGCTTGGCCGGAACCTTCTCGATCTTCGTCTTGCCGTCCCAGCCTTCGCCGGGAAGCCCGCCAAGGTAAAAGGCAGAATGGAACTCACCTTTGCCGCAAGCGATAACCTGCGCCCCGAGTTTCTGCTTGGCGCCATCTGCCCCCGCTACTTCACCGAGATACTCGCCTTGGACTTTGAAGTCCGGCCCGGCGCTGGCCTCGTCAACCGCGGTAAATCCTTTCACCTTCTCCCCGGCGTGAAGCAGTCCCGCCAGTGCAAGCAAGCCGCAAATCGCCCATGTGCTTCCGTATCGCCGCGTCATATTCGTCTCCACCTTGCCATGCTCAAAATCCTTGTCTCATATACACCACGAGTGGTGGCTTCGCTCATTGTGCTCCGCCTGTCCCGCAACATGATTTATCAGACACCTGTTCATCTCACGCCTGCATTTCTCTGGCGTCCGCGATACGCAAGGGTAGGATTCCGGCAGCAAACACAACCAAGCGTGCTCTGGGAAAGGGTGCTCTCATGCCAGCGCGAGACAAGCCTTCCGAAAAAGAGGCCGTGCGAACGACGATCGTCGGCGGCCGGCCTCCTGGCTGCGGCACGGAAATCGGGACGGTCCCTCGCGGGATCGAAATCCTAATCAAGAAGGCTTCCGTAGACCCCGACTTCAAGCGGCGGCTTCTGGAGAGCCGCGCCGAAGCGGCGGGCGTTATCGGCCTGAAGCTGGAGCCCAGCGAGGCGCTGATGCTCGGTGCGGTACCCGCCGCGCAACTGGAAGCCATCATCGGCGGGACGAAAGTCAGCGAACTGGAACGCTCCGCGTTTCTGGGCGCGGCGGCGGCATTGATGCTGGCTGCGCTGACGGGGTGCGGTCAAGAGAAATCGCCTCCCGTTGCGGGCATTGCGCCCGGTCGGACCTTGGGAATTTCTCCGGACCGGCCGGACGTAAAGCCGGTGAAGCCAGCGGAGCCGAATACGCCGCCAAAAGAGGTTGCGCCGACCGACGGGATTCGCCCAGACCGGCCGCCAGTGCCGGCGAATCAAGCGCCAACCGACATGGCCGGAGCACGTCCCATCCGGCCGGAGACAGCGCCGCCGGTGCCGAAAGTTGAAGAGAAGGCGGAGATTTCGCCAGAACTGCGCAAGCGTTTTGACGAACTGGTCGCCGAACTGGAGTCGCCGGAGTTCGAGCGCCGCGAGAAGGCGACGGGCGAGTTAATCAAGCTGGGCAAGCCGATCTTGCCGCTGCTCGATGCAGCTCGGACCATGCGACCGGAAGTGGCGAATAGGATTCGGATTATCCGTTTGTCCCTGAGCGAAAGCCTCGATCTCGGTCGACCCGTTATGCTCGGCATACGCCCCGACCGCCTCAACGAGGCGTTGGCGAGGAAAAAATAAGGCCGGCGAGGACAAACGTGCGGACAAGATAGTTGTGATCAGACGCCGAAGTGAGATTGGAGGCCATCATGTCACAGCGCGAGAACAAGCCAGAGAACCAGCCGGTGCCAACGACGTTGTGGGGCACGATCCCGCGCGGGATGGAAGTGCTGATCAAGAAAGCAGCGGTGGACACCGAGTTCCGACGGCAACTTCTGGCTGACCGCGAGAAAGCTGTTGCCGGGTTAGGCCTGAAACTCGACGCGACAGAGGCGCTGCTTCTGAAGGCTGTGCCATCTGAGCAGCTCGACCGCATCATCGCGCAGACGAAAGTGCCCGAGGCTCACCGCGCGGCGTTTCTGGGCACCGCGGCGGCGCTGATGCTGGCGATTGTCGGCGTGAGCGGTCCCACGAAGGCCGCGGAAGGTCCGGTGGCGCCTGGCGGCGTGCGCCCGGACATCGCACGGTTGGCCGACGCTGAATCTCTAAAGACGGCGATGCGCGAACACGAGGACATGCGCAAGCAGAAGGACAGCGGCTATCTGGCGTTGACCACGTGGTTCCGCGCCGAGAAAGCGATGCACTCCGCCGTTTCAGCGCAAGGCAAGCGCGAACTGATCAAATCGGGCGCGGCGTTTCCGATGCCGGCGATCGACGCGGACAATCTAGCCACACTCACCGCCGCGCTGCCGAAGCTTCCCGCCAGCAACGCGCCCAAGGATCTGTCGGATACCGTTGTCGTGAGCTGGAAGGAAGGCGCCGAGTGGAAGACGCGCACGTACAGCCGCGCCAACGTTCCGGCCGATGCCGCGCGCGTGCTGGTGCTGCTCGGCCTGCCTGAGAACCGCCCAGAGGAAATTCTCCCGACCAAAGGCGTCCGGCCGAACAAAGAGTGACGTGTGACGGGTGGCGCGTGACGTGTGGAATGGCTGAAATCGCAACCATATCACCCGCCACCCGTCACATGTCACGACGGCGCCTCTCAAGCATACGGTCCTGCGGCAGGCCTTCGCATTGAAAGGAAGTACATGCCCGACATCACGCTCGTCAACCTGAACATGCTTTTCATGCGCTATGGCGAGGAAATCGAACGCGAGCGCCACGTGCCGCTGGGGTGCTTGTACCTGACGCGCGCGCTGGAAGACGCGGGCTTCAGCGTCGATTTCCGCGACTACCAGCTCTGCAACGCGACGGATCCGTTCGACATGAACGTCTTCCTGGATTTTGTGCGCGACCCGGCGCCCGTGATCGGCCTTTCCTGCATGGCCAATCTGCTGCCCTTTACGCTGCAGGCTCTGCAGGCCCTGCGCGAACGCTATCCGGACCGGACGCTGGTTCTCGGCGGAGTGGGCAGCAAGGCCGTCGAGGACAAGATTCTCTCGCGCTTCCCGGCGGTGGACATCATTTGCCGCGGCGAGGGTGAGTTGACCGCGATCGATCTGCTCAAGGCGCTGCGGCAGAAGCGCGACCTGTCGAGCGTCGCGGGAATCTCGTACAGAAATGGGCGAGTGATCCACAATCCGGCGCGCGAGCGCATCCAATCGCTCGACGCCATTCCGTTTCCCGCGTTTCACAAGATTCCGCTGAAGCAGTACGCCGGCTACGGCATGATGACCAGCCGCGGGTGCCCCTATCCCTGCACGTTCTGCTCCGTCGCGCCGGTCTGGAATCTCGAGAGTTACTCCCGCGGCGCGCACAACATCGTCGAAGAGATGAAGCTGCTCAACCGCGAGGCTGGCGTGGACCTGTTCCTGTTCCAGGACGAATTCTTCGTCTCGGGCAAACGCCAGGTGATGGAGTTCTGCAAGGAGCTGCGCGAAAGCAAGATCAACGTGGAGTGGAAAGCGTTCGGCCGCGTGAACCTGGTCGATATCGACATGATGAAAGCGATGGCCGACTGCGGCTGCGTGGAACTGCGCTTCGGCATCGAATCCGGCTGCGACAAAGTGCTGGCGCGCATCAAAAAGGGCTTCAGCACCAGCCAGTCTCTAGATCTCATCCCAAAGGCCGTGGACATCTTCCCGCGCGTGGACGCCTTCTTCGTCTGGGGTTTTCCGTTCGAGACGATGGAGGATTTCAACCAGTCGCTGTTCCAGATGGTTTCGTTCCGCATGCTCGGCGCGCGGATTCTCCCCAGCCTGCTCAGTTTGCTGCCGCAGACCGAACTGTATCGCGAGTGCGTTGTCGAAGGCGGCGCGAAGCTGGAGTTCTGCCCGTATCTGCTGCCGGAGTTCGTCTTCACCGGGCATGAAATCTGCCGTGGCGGAGAGATTGAAATCCCGCAGCGCCATCGCGCGTACTTCGATCTGATCATGGCGAATCCGGACATCTTCTCCGGGTTCTATCATATCGATCTGAAAGGCAACGTTCTGCCGAAGCTTGAGCTGCTGCGGCAATTCGGTTTCTACCCCAAACCGAAGACAGCCGCAGACCCCAGCAAAGAGAGCTGCGGCGCGCACTCCCCGCGCATCGAACCGCAGGAACTGGCGACGCGAGCGGGAAGGTAGGCTCTTGGCTCGTGGGAGTGGCGACAAGGGGCGGCGACGAAGATGGGCGACGACAAGATTCAGGAGCTATTGCGGCAAGCGACGGCGGAGCCGGAGTTCCTCGAGGCGCTGCTGCGCGATCGCGAAGCGGCGCTGAACGACGCGGAGCTTGAGCCGCACGAACGCGCGATGTTGATGGCGGTGCCCGAGGAGCAGCTTCGGAAGATGGTGGCGAGCGCGCGAGCTTGGCGGATGCGCAGGCGGGCGGCGGCGGCTGGGTGCGTAGCAGTTCTTGCCGCGGGCTTTCTGCTGCCGATGGGTCTGCGCACCAGCATGGGCTGCACAGTCGAACTTTCGGATGAAGAAGAAGCTGAAGAGAGACTGCATGTGATCGTTGACGACGAGCGCCGGTACAAAGAAAAGTTCGGGCGCTATGGCTCACTGGATGAACTGACGCGTGAGAATCGGTGGCTTGAGAATATCGGCGGAAACTACGCGTACGAGATCGTGGCCTCCCAGGACAGCTTCACCGCAACGGCCCGCCACAAGCAGCGGCCGACGACGCGCAAGGCATTTCAAGTCGGTCCCGATGGAATTGTGAAGGAAACCGGACCGTCGGAACAGCCGAGATAATTCCGTTCAGCCGTCACGATATGCATTCCGCGTGGCAAGCGCCGCTGTTGGCGATTTTGGATCCTGATGTCTTGACGTTTCTGCGAAATGGGTGTATATAGTTAATGATTGAGTATGGAAACTGTTTCCGGAGTCAATAAGATGGATATACCCTCCAGTCACTGCGCTCGGGAAGTGCTGGCGACCATCCCGGCCGTTATGCAGGCGATTCGCCGGGAAATGCGGCTGCAACGCAAGGCCGGCATCACCGTGCCGCAGTTCCGAGCGATGGCGTTCGCGCTGCACAACCCGGGAACATCATTGGCCGAAACGGCCGAACACGTCGGCGTTACCCCTTCGGCCATGTCCAAGCTTGTTGACGCGCTGGTCGAAGAAGGACTGATGCTGCGGGAGACCTCAAAGGACGATCGCCGGCGGCTCGTGCTGCACTTGGCCCCTACAGGCAAGTCTATGCTGCACTCGATGCAGAGCGCCACGCAGGAAAAGCTGTCAGGAATACTGGAAGAATTGTCGGATGCGGACCGGGTTGTCATTGTTCAGGCCATGCAGGCATTGGGGAGCGTGTTTGGGACCATCTCGGACATGCGAGAGCCAGCACAGCGCAACGGTGTTCGTTAAGGAGGAAGTAACATGCGCGTCGTCGGGATCCTGGTCCTTCTAGGCGCTCTGGGCATAGGAGGCTGGTACCTGGTCCGGCAGTCTGCCTCGGCGGTTACCAACGGGTCGCCGCCGAAGAATGGCGCTGCGGCCGGCTCGCCTGCCGCGATTTCCGTCGTCGCCCTTCCTGTCGGGAAGAAAGACGTGCCTGTGTACCTGGATGGGCTTGGAACGGTGCAGGCCTACAACACGGTCACGATCCACACGCAGATCGATGGTCAGCTCAGCCGCGTGCTGTTCAAGGAAGGACAGGACGTTCACAAAGGCGATCTGCTTGCCGAAATCGATGCGCGCATCTATCAGGCGCAGCTCGATCAGGCTCAAGCCAAGAAGACGCAGGATCAGGCCAAGGTGCTTCAGGATCGCGCCAGACTACAGCAGGACCAGGCCAAGAAAGCGCAGGACGAAGCCAACACCAGACAGGCCGAAGCGAAGAAGGCTCAAGATCAGGTCACTCTCGCCAACGACCGCGTGAACCTCAAGCGCAACGAGGACGCCTACAAAGCGGCCGCGGTGAGCGAACAGCTCGTCACCGACCAGGCCGCACTGGTAAAGCAGCTCGAGGCCACCGTTCAAGGCGACGATGCCGCCATCCAGGCGTTCCAAGCGGGCATCCAGGCCGACAGCGCCGCGCTGAAATCGGACGAAGCGGCTTTGACGGCCGACGACGCCACAATCCAGGCGGATGAGGCGGCTATCAGATACGCTCAGACTTTCCTGTCCTACACGACAATCAACTCCCCGATTGACGGCCGGACCGGCGTGCGCCTGATGGACGCTGGCAACATCGTTCACGTGAACGATCCGAAAGGACTGGTCGTCATCACGCAGTTGGAACCGATCTCGATCGTTTTCACGTTGCCGCAACAACACCTGAATTCAATCACCACGCGCATGGCGCAGGAAACCCTCCCCGTCATCGCGTTTGATTCCGACACGAAGAAGGAACTTGATCGCGGCACGTTGCAGTTGATCGATAACCAGATCGATCCCACGACCGGCACCATCCAGCTCAAAACCACATTCCCCAACGCGCACCGAACACTCTGGCCCGGCGGCTACGTCAACGTCCGCCTGCTCCTCGAAACCCGCCAGGGCGCGTCGGTGATTCCAGCCACGACGGTGCAGCAGGGCCCCAACGGCCCGTACGTGTTCATCGTGAAGGAAGATGAGACGGTTGACATGCGCCCGATCGCCATTGCCCTGATCCAAGACGGACAGGCCGTCCTCGCCAGCGGATTGGCGCCCGGCGAGATGGTCGTCGTTTCCGGACAGGACCGCCTCCGCGTGGGCACGAAGGTCACGCTAGCTAAGCCCCAGAAACCGGGCGGTGCTGGCGCGAGCTCCGCGGGCGTGCCGGAGCAGAGCGGGGGGGCGGCAAAGCCTAGTGGCGATGAGCCGCGCGGCGAACGCCGCAAGAAGCCGTCCGAGAAATCCGACGCTGGAGCGCCGCAATGAACAAGGAAAAGCAGCCGAGCACCGTCGGCTCCTTGTCCGGCGGAGTCTCAGCGCCATTTATTGCGCGCCCGATCGCCACGTCGCTGCTGGCAGTGGCCGTGATTCTAACCGGCGTCCTGGGCTACTTCGCCTTGCCCAAGTCCGCGCTGCCGGAAGTCGATTTCCCGACGCTGCGCATCACGACGCAGCTTCCGGGCGCTTCGCCGGACACGATGGCCTCGTTGATCACGACGCCGCTGGAGCAGCAGTTCGGGCAGATCTCCGGCCTGACGCTGATGACGTCCACCAGTTCGTTCAGCACGAGCCAGATTACGCTTCAATTCGACCTGGCCCGCGACATTGACGCCGCTGCCGAAGACGTGCAGGCCGCGATCAATGCCGCTGGAGGCGTGCTGCCTAGGAATCTTCCCTATCCGCCGACCTACGCGAAGGTGAATCCCGCCGATCAGCCCATTCTGATTCTGGGCCTGACCTCCGATACGCTGCCCATTTCGCGTGTGGGCGACGCCGTAGACACCGTGCTCGCACAACGCTTATCTGAAGTGCTTGGCGTCGGACTGGTGACGATCGAAGGCGGACAGAAGCCGGCCGTGCGCATCCAGGTTGAGCCGGCGCGCCTGGCGGCGTATGGGCTGAGTTTCGAGGACGTCCGAACCGCGTTGTCGCTGGCGAACGTGAATCAGCCGAAAGGCAGCTTCGACGGCCCGCGCCAGGCATACACGATCAGCGCCAACGACCAGCTTCCGTCAGCGGAATCCTATCTCCCGATCATTATCGCGTACCGGAATGGCGCACCCGTCCGTTTGTCGGATGTCGGAGCCGCCTTTAACGGCGTGGAGAACGTCAAGACGGCGGCCTGGTACAACGGCAAGCCCGCCGTGATTGTGGATATTCAGCGCCAGCCCGGCACGAACATCATTAGCACCGTCGATCGCATCAAGAAACTTCTGCCCGACATTCAGCGCTCGATCTCCGCCGGCATTTCCCTCTCTGTGCTCGCCGACCGGACCGAAACGATTCGCGCGTCGGTCGCTGACGTGCAGTTCACGCTGGTGCTGACCGTCGGCCTGGTCGTGATGGTGATCTTCATGTTTCTCGGCAAACTGTGGGCAACCGTCATTCCCGGCATCGCGCTGCCGCTGTCGATCGTCGGCACCTTCGGCATCATGGCGCTCTGCGGCTTCAGCCTGGACAACCTGTCGCTGATGTCGCTGACCATTGCGGCGGGTTTCGTCGTGGACGATGCGATCGTGATGATCGAGAACATCGTCCGCTTCATTGAAGCCGGGGAGAAACCGCTCGCCGCCGCCTACAAGGGCGCCCGGCAGATCGGCTTTACGATTGTCTCGCTGACCTTCTCGCTTGTCGCCGTGTTCATTCCCCTGCTGTTCATGTCCGGTATCGTGGGCCGGTTATTTCGCGAATTTGCGCTGACGCTGACGTTCGCCATCGTAGTCTCCGCCATCGTTTCGCTGACGCTGACGCCGATGATGTGCGGCCGTTTGCTGAAAGCCGAGAGCTCTGAAAAGCACGCCGGATTGACGGGGCTGTTCTCCCGGATAAGTGAAGGCGCGTTCAAGGCCATGCTGGGTGCTTACGAATGGAGCTTGAAGATCGTCCTGCGGCATCAAGCCGAGACGTTGATCATCGCCGTTGCCACGCTCGTTGCGACGATCTGGCTCTATATGGAAGTGCCGAAGGGATTTCTTCCGCAGCAGGATACCGGTCTCATCGTCGCGACGCTCGACGCCGACCAGACGGTTTCCTTCGACGCGATGTCCAGGTTGCAGCGTGAGGTGGCTGAGATCGCGCAGAACGATTCCGATGTCGCTGCCGTCAGCAGCTTTGTCGGCGCCGGAACCATCAACACGACGCCCAACACCGGGCATCTCACGATCGCTCTGAAGCCGCACGAGGAGCGCCGCAGCACCGGCCAGCAGATCATCGCGCGGCTGAACCAGGCGATGAAAAAAGTCCGCCGCGCGGAGGTGAGCCTGCAACTGGTGCAGGACATCCAGATCGGCTCCCGCGTCAGCCGCACGCAGTACCAGTACACGCTGATCGACGCCAACAAGAGCGAGCTGGCCACGTGGGCGCCGATCCTGCTTGATAAACTGAAGACCAATCCCTTGCTGCAGGGCGTCGCAAGCGACCTGGTTGATGGGGGCTTGCTGGCCGATGTTCAGATTGATCGCGATCAGGCCTCGCGCCTGTCCGTCTTGCCGCAAACGATCAACGACACGCTTTACGATGCCTTCGGCCAGCGCCAGATCTCGACGATCTACTCGCAGCTTAATCAATACCACGTGGTGCTTGAAGCGATTCCGAGCTTCCAGCTCAGCCCCGAAAGCCTCGATCAGCTTTACGTGCCGTCCACGACGGGCGCGCAAGTGAAGCTCTCGTCCTTCGCCAAAGTCGCGCGCTCCACCGCGCCGCTGGTCCTCAACCACCAAGCGCAATTCTCCGCGGTCACCATTTCCTTTAACCTCGCGCCCGGCGCGGCGCTCAGCGATTCGGTGAGGGCGGTCAAGGACGCTGAGCGCGAGATCGGCATGCCGGACACAGTCGCCGGATCGTTCGCCGGCGAAGCGGCCGAGTTCCAATCTTCGCTGGAAGGCGAGCCGTGGTTGATCGTCGCGGCCATCGTGGCGGTCTACATCGTGCTGGGCGTGTTGTACGAAAGCATCATTCACCCGTTCACGATCATCTCGACGCTGCCGTCGGCCGGAATCGGAGCGCTCCTCGCGCTTCGGCTGTTCGGCTATGACCTGTCGATTATCGGCGTGATCGCGATCGTGCTGTTGATCGGCATCGTCAAGAAGAACGCCATCATGATGATCGACTTCGCGCTGGAGGCCGAGCGCGTTGACAAACAATCGCCCCGGGAGGCGATCTTTCGAGCCTCCCTGCTGCGCTTCCGCCCGATCATGATGACTACCATGGCCGCGCTGCTGGGCGCGGTGCCGCTGGCGTTTGGAACCGGGCCCGGTTCGGAACTGCGCCGCCCGCTCGGCATCGCAATCATCGGCGGGTTGCTGCTCAGCCAGGTCCTGACCCTGTATACGACGCCGGTCATCTATCTGGCGATGGACTGGCTGAAAGTGCAGTTTATTCGAATCACCGGCTTGTCCGCCGAAAACGAAGATGAAGAGTCCTCGGCGGCCGAAGGAGTGTCACCGGCTTCTGGACCTCTCGACTCCTCGACTCCTGGACTCCCGTCATGAGCGGCGGCATCTCGGCTCCCTTTATCCGTCGCCCGATCGGCACATCGCTGCTGATGCTGGCGATCATGCTGGTAGGAATTATCGCATACCGGTTCCTGCCGGTCTCAGCGCTGCCACGCATCGATTTCGCCACCATCAACGTCTCCGCTTCATTGCCGGGCGCCGATCCGGAGACTATGGCTTCCTCCGTCGCCGCGCCGCTGGAGCGGCGCTTCGGCCAGATCGCCGGCGTAAGCGAGTTGACCAGCGTCAGCGGTGTCGGTTCGTCCAGCATCACGATTCAGTTTTCCTTGGACCGCAGCGTAGACCTGGCCGCGCGGGACGTGCAGGCGGCCATTACCGCGGCGCGCAGCGAACTGCCGACCAACCTGCCCAATCCACCCACGTGGCGGAAGAGCAACCCCGCCGACGCGCCGATTTTGATCATCGCGCTCACCTCGAAGACGCTGGCGCCGGGCAAGGTCTACCAGGCCGCCTCTACGATCCTCGCGCAGCGCATCGCGCAGGTGCCCGGCGTGGCTCAGGTGATCATCAGCGGCGCGCAGAAATCGGCGGTGCGCGTGCAAGTCAATCCCACGGCGCTTGCGTCGATGGGCATCGGGCTCGACGATGTGCGGGCATTGATCACCGCGGCAAATGCGCGCGGCCCGAAGGGCCAGTTGGATGGCCCCGACAACGCCTACATGATCGCTGACAACGACCAGCTTTTCACGGCCGATGCCTACAGGCCGCTGATCCTGCGCTCCAAAAATGGCGCCATCGTGCGGCTGAGCGCGGTGGCATCTGTCATCGACAGTGTTGTCGATACCCGGCAGGCCGCCTGGTTCAACGACGAGCGTGCAGTGCTGGTGATCATTTTCAAGCAGCCGAATGCGAACGTCATTGAGACCGTTGATTCGATCAAGGCTATGGAGCCGCAGCTCGAAAAATGGATGCCGGCGGGCGTGAAGACGTCCATCCTGAGCGACCGGACCGCCACGATCCGCTCGTCGGTACGGGACGTCCAGTACACGCTGCTGCTGACCGTCGTGCTGGTTGTCGCCATCGTGTTCGTGTTCCTGCGCCGGTTTTGGAGCACCTTCGCCGCCGCGGTCACCGTTCCGCTGTCGCTGGCCGGAACCTGCGCGGGGATGTACGCCTGCGGCTACAGTGTGGACAACCTTTCGCTGATGGCCCTGGCCATCGCCGTCGGCTTCGTCGTGGACGATGCCATCGTCATGATCGAGAACATCACTCGGCGGGCCGAAGCCGGCGATCGCCCGATGCAGGCCGCCCTGACCGGCGCGCGGCAGATCGGATTCACGGTCGTTTCCATCAGCATTTCATTGATCGCGGTCTTCATCCCGCTGCTGTTCATGAGCGGCATTATCGGGCGGTTGTTCCGGGAATTCGCGGTGACGATGAGCATGGCGATCGCGATCTCCGCCGTCGTGTCGCTCACGGCCACGCCGATGATCTGCGGGCACCTCGCGCGTGCTCTCAAGGCGGGCGAGAGCGAGCGCCGCGGGTGGCTGGACCGGATCAGCGAGGGCAGCTTCGACCTGCTGCGGCGGCTGTATGCGTCCTGCCTGGACGTGGTGCTGAAGAAAAAAGTGCTGACCTTTGCCGTCACTCTGGCGACGGTGGCCTTTACGGTCTATCTCTACATGATCGCGCCGCAGGGCTTCTTCCCGCAGCAAGACACCGGGCGCATGACGGCCAAGACCGAAGCGCCTGCCGATACGTCCTTTCAGACCATGCTGGAACGCCAGCGCAAGATCACGGACGTTCTGCTGGCCAATCCCGACGTCGCCGCCTTCAGTTCGTCCATCGGCGGATCGGGGTTCAACCCCTTTGTGAACCAGGGGCGTTTCTTCATCGACCTAAAGCCGATCGGCGTGCGCACCAAGCCGATTAGCGATGTCATGAACGATTTGCGGCGCGAAACGGCCAAGGTCCGCGGCATCACTTTCTTCCCGCAGCCCATGCAGGACGTTCGCGTTGGCGGTATCGCGTCGAAATCCCAATACCAGTACACGCTGTCGGACCTGGATGTGGCCGAGTTGAACGCGTTTTCGCCGCGCCTGCTGAGGGCCATGCGCGCGCTGCCGCAGCTTGTCTCCGTTACGACGGACCAGACCTTGGGCGGATTGGAAGCGCGTCTGGTCATCGACCGCGACGCTGCGTCGCGCATGGGCATCTCGCCTTCCGACGTGGACGCCGCCCTCTATACCGCGTTCGGCCAGCGGCAGACCACGGTCATCTACACGGAGATCGATCAGTATCGCGTCGTCATCGAGGCCGATCCGGTGCTGCAGCAGGATCCGTCCTCTCTCGACAGGATCTTCGTGAAATCCCGCAGCGGTCAGCAGGTGCCGCTGGGCAGTCTCGCGCGGCTCGAACGCGGCACGCTGCCCTTGGCCATCAATCACCAAGGACAGTTTCCGGCGGTGACGCTGTCCTTCGACTTGGCGCCGAACGTATCGTTGAGCCAGGCCACCGAAGCAATCGAGGCAAGAATGCGCGAACTGCAGCCGCCGCCCGGATTGCGCGCCAGCTTCATGGGAACCGCGCAGGCATTCCAGCAATCGCGCGCCTCGCAAGTCTGGCTGATCCTCAGCTCGATCATCGCCATCTACATTATCCTCGGTGTGCTCTACGAAAGCCTGATTCATCCCATCACGATCCTATCCACGATCCCTTCCGCCGGCGTTGGGGCGCTGCTGGCGCTGAAGTTCTGCGGCTACCCGCTCGATGTCATGGGCCTGATCGGGATCATTTTGCTGATTGGAATCGTCAAGAAGAACGCCATCATGATGATCGACTTCGCGATGTCTGCCGAACGTGAGCGCGGGCTGAGTCCGGAGACCGCCATCCGCGAGGCGTGCCTGCTGCGCTTCCGGCCGATCATGATGACCACTCTGGCCGCGCTGCTGGGCGCGCTGCCGCTGGCCTTGGGACACGGCTCGGGATCGGAGATGCGCAGGCCGCTGGGCATCGCGATTGTGGGCGGACTGATTGCCAGTCAGGCGCTGACGCTCTTCACGACGCCCGTCGTGTACATCGTGCTGGATCGGTTCAGCAAGCTGACGCGTCTAGTAAAGACCGCGCAAAAGATGCCCGCCCAAGCCGCCGGAGATTGAGAACCGTCGCGTTGGTCGAAGTGCCCGGCGCGGGCCATCAGGCATTTCCGGAAGAAGTGATCGAATTCTTTGCGTCGTTACTGCCAAAGAAACGCGAGTGCACAGGGAGGTCAACTCATGGCGATCCGCATTTGCTTGCTGCTTTGTGTTCTGGCGGCGACCCTTCACGCCGAAGAGGGCGGCGCTGATATTACCGCAGCGGCTTTCGGCGGTATTTACGACATGAGCGACGGCGCGAAGCCCATCGGAAAGGGCGGCAGCCATAAGGACATCGTCTCCGGCGATACGTGGTACAGCACGTGGGCGGGAGACGGAACGGCCTACCTGATTCACGACGATGGACTTGGCTTCGACAATATCGGCGGGGAGTTCGCCCGGCACCGGCTGTGCCGCCTCGAAGGCGATCCAAACGTCTCAACGAACGGATTCCGCGGGGTGAACCTCAATCCGGGACTGCTCGGGACAACGATGCCCAATCACATTGCCACGCCGGAGTGGCGGATCGGCTACTCGTCTTCTGTCTACGAGCAGGACGGCGCGCTCTATGTGATCCGGCACAACTGGAGCAAGGACGCCAATCTCTGGCCGCCCATTGACTCCAGCATCATCAAGTCAACCGATGGCGGCAAGACCTGGGTGAATCACTTGGGGCAAACGAACGCGCCGCTCCCAGACAAAGAGCAGGCGATGTTTCCGTCTCTTCCCTGGTCCTGGCTTACGTTCATCCAGTACGGCAAAGGCAACCGCGCTCCGAACGCCGACAATGCAGAGAAGTATGCGTATCTGACTGCGAGCGCTCACTTGGCCAGAGTTCTCCGGAGCAAACTCGCCGATCTCAACAAGAACGACATCGAGTACTTCAAAGGCAAAGAATTCGACGGGATGTTGGATTCAAGCTGGTCGAAGGCGATGGATGACGGGAAGCCGGTGCAATTTCTGGACGCGATGGCGAAGGAAGAAGAGGGCGGCATCAGCAACGTCGTGTACAACGCCGGCCTGCAACGCTATGTCGCGACCGGATGGTCGGCTTACTTCGCGCCGGGCGAGGGCGGACACGATACAGGGAAGTCACGATTCATCATTTACACTTCGAAGCATCCATGGGGGCCGTGGCAGAAGATACTCAGTTACGGCATCTGGGGCCGGGCGGGTTGGAACTTCCTCTTGTGCAACAAGTACAGCGCGCCGAATGGCAGAAAAATGTGGTACGTGTTCTGTGGCGAGTACAAAGGCGACCTGTGGAACTACGGCTTGCAGTACATACCGCTATACCTATCGAACGGAGCAGTGGATATTTACGAAGCGGAAAAGGCCGAGCTTCAAGGGACGCGGATCGGGTCGGAATATCCATCCTGCTCAGGCACCGGATACGTCACAGGCTTTGAAAAACCAGGCGACACTGCCAAGTTCGCGCTGAATGGCGTCAACGGCTCGGGTTGGCATGTCGTGCGAGTCCGCTATACATCGCCGCTGGCCAACGGCCGGACACTGAGCATCTACGTGAATGGACGCAAAGCACGGCGCGTGATGCTGTCCTTGAACAACAAGGACTGCAAGCCGAAGGAGAACTGGACCGAGCGCAGCGATATTTACTACCTCAAGGACGGCGTCAACAGTCTTGAGATACGGCAAGATGAAGGCGACAGCGCGGCAGGTGTGATGATCGACTACATCGCGGTCTCCAAGGAGTTGACCTTTGACGAAGGTAAAAACGTCGCACCGGAAGCAACCGTTACGGCCAGTTCGGGCGATGGGGCATGCGCAAGCAAGGGCTGTGTCGACGGGATTCGTGAGTGGAGTGCCAAAGAGGCGATGGGCGCATGGATTCGCTTGGAATGGGCACAGGGCGCTAGGACAGTGGATCGGGTTGTGCTCTACGACAGAGCGAACAAAAAGGACCAGGTGACATCCGGGACGTTGTCGTTCAGCGATGGTTCCTCCGTGCCAGTCGGCAAGCTGCAGAACGACGGCCAGGCCGGGACGGTGGTCACCTTTCCTGCCAAGAAGATCACTTGGGTCCGCTTCACGATTGATTCAGTGAAGACCGGTACCGAGAACGGCGGACTGGGCGAGATGGAGGTATACGCAAGAGCAGACTGAGAGCATTTCGAGCTCCGACAATGCTGGCTCTTGCCGCGCAGCAGCGGCTGTCACTTCGCAGTGGATACAGCAATGGACAGTCCCTCCGATGCTGAGACTTTCAGCCCCTGCGCCGCGGAAACCTGCAGCACCACGTCCTTCGGTCCAGTGCCGCTGATCTTCACTGTCCCGTCTTGAGAGGCTTGAATATCCAAAACATGCTCGTGCAGCGCGATGTGCGTGATGGTCAACGCCGGCCAGTTCTTGGGCAGCTTGGGATCAATTGAGAATCCGTCTACGGTGGGCATGAATCCCAGGAAACCATACAACATCACTTGGGGCATCAAGACCGACTCGAAGAACTCTTTGTCCAATCCCAGACCGCCCGCAACATTGGCGCCCTGCATGGTGCCGCGTTCTTTGTTTTTGCCGTAGTAAGCGCGGTAGCCGCCCTCCGCCTGCGTCTCGTCAAACCACTTCGCAATCTCGCTCAAGCGCGGACTGGCGTTATCCGCGCCCGCTGTCTTCAGGCGCGCCATGAGATCATGATACGTCCATCCCAGGACCGCGCCGCCGTCTTGCACTTGATAGCCCCACGGCGTCGCTTCTGGATTCGAGTAGCCCCAGAAGTAGTAGTCGATGTTGCGCTTGGTCGTCGAACGCGGGCCGAAGCGCCAGTGATAGATGTCGGCGCCCGTGGACGTGTCGCCCTCGACGATCCGCTCGCCAGCGATCCAGGCGTGAATCGCCTTGGCCTGTTCCGGCGAAGCGAAGTCGTAATAGACGGCCTCGTTGTTGAGGAACGTGAAGCCGTAGTCGTGCATGTTGCCATCGAGATCGATCGTGCCGAAGCGACCGGTCTTCTCGTTCCAGAAGCGTTTCTGCCCGTAAGCACGGACTTCTTCCGCATGTTTGCGCAAGGCCACTGGAGCGAAGGCGTCAGCACCGGTCGCGACGGACCATTCTGGGTGCCTTGTGATCTGCTCTTCGAGTTCGGCAAGGTCCCGCAGCGTATCGTAATAGTAGATTGTTCCCAGCGCATCCTCGCCGCCGAACGGAAGAATATCCCAGTAGTTGCTGCCGATTCCTTCGCCCGCGATGACCTTTTTCTTGCCGTCAACGTAGCGAACACCGCTGCGCCCTTCATGGCCGGGCCACGTCGTGTACAGGCATTTGCGGTTCTGCGTGTCAAATTCGCGCTGCATGAAACGCATGGCGCTCCGCATCCGCCCGATTTGGCTGCGCAGGAACGTGATGTCGTGTGTCCAGACGAAGTAATCATGGCAGCCGCGGATGAAGTTGAGATTATTGACCGTTTGTCGCGTGTCGCACGCCGTATGAAACGACTTAATGACGATTTTAGCCGGGCCGGGATTGTCGAAATGAATACGGACGCCAGTAATCGTTCCTTTCCACGTCGCCAACCGGCACACGGGAATCATTGTCCGCGTTTCACCGACAGTCGTGTCGATCTTGCCGCCGCCCATTGTCATGAACAAATGCGCGTCGCCGCCTTCGTGCGCAGGCGTGAAATACATCCGCCGCTCGGGCGCATACTCCGGCGCCTCCTTGGTCGTCCATTCCAGGTAGCAATTCGCCCCGCTCAGTCCGGCGGCCCACCAGTTCAACCGCAGCCACGGCGCTATTCGTGCCTCGACGGCGAACGGCGGCGTGGTCAGCGTTGCGTGCGGTTCGGGCAGATCGATCACCCAACCCTTCGCGTCCACCTCGCCGCCTTTTCCGCCGACGAGCGTCCACCCGTCCGGCTTCGACGGCGCGACGTCATAGCCGGGCACGCCGGTCCCACGGAAGTGCCATCCTTTCCCACCCGCCTGCGACCAGAGTGGGAAAGGCCAACCCTCAGCGTGCGCCGGTCCATCGTGCTGCTGGGTGAGGATGTATCCTTCGCCATTCATCGGCCTTGATGAGAGCGCACGCGCCCACTTGAGACGCATCTCGTTCACCTTCTCAGTCGAGATTGCGGGCCACAGCGTTGCCATCGGCATCCATTCATCCCAGAGCGGAATCAGCGGCCCGGCAGGCTGAAAATGATGCCAGAAGAGCGCCCGGATCGAGGCCATTTCCGGCTCGTGTCCCGGCACGACGAACTGCGGAAATCCCGCAGGAATCTCTGCCGCCGCCGCTGAAAACGTCAGAAGTACCACCGCTGGAAACAAAGAACGGAACGTGTGGCTCCAATTCTGCATTACATTTTCTCCTCGAAGCAAAATATCCACACGACTCGTGACGCAGATTAGCCTGTTCCCTGCAGCCCCAAGAACCAACTTTCCGGAGAACAGCAGGGTATAGGGTCCGGGGTTCAGGGTCTAGAAACGAAGACATCAAAGCCTCTGCGGTGCCGAGAACCACAAGTGTGAGTCGCCGTGGCAAGGGCTTTGCTTAGTGGCTCGTCGCGCTGGCCGGACAAGGTCCGATGCTGGGTGGCCAGGTCAGCGCAGGCTCTTCTCTGCGGGGGCAGTTATGAGCGACACAATCCGCAGGCTCGAAACGGTCATGAAGAGAAGGACACGCATCGAACTGATCAAACAGACAGCGTTTACCGTGTTCCTGATCGCAGCCGCTTTGCTCCTGGTGCGCTATCTACGATAATTGGTTGCAGTATCCTTGCGATACTCAGCATGCGCTCACGCTTGTGATCGCAACCAGGATGCTTTAGTCCCTGTCGTTCGTTCGGCCGATGAGCACGGACGCTCCCTTTACTTTCCTCAGAATCTCATTTGATATAGAACATCCGCTGCAAACTTGCTCGGGGGGGATAAAACACGCGATGGCGACGACGGCAGCAGCAAACGAAGACGGGATTGCGCTTGCGGAATATCAGCAGCGGCGCGCGGCGGTGTTGAAAGGGCTGAAGGATTCCGCCGCGGTTGTATTTTCCGGCGAGGGCTCTGCTCCGCTGGTGGGCAAGTGGCGGCCGGACTCCAATTTCTTCTACCTGACCGGACTGGAAAACGAAGGCGGCGCAGCGGTGCTCTTTGACCCCAGCGCGGAAAGCCCAAAGCGCCGATGTGTTCTTTTCCTTCGGCCAGTGAATCCCGAGCGCGATCGCTGGGATGGCTACCGCGAACAGATCGGCTTGGCGCTCAAGGCGCGCACCGGGTTTGAAGCCATCGCGCGTTCGGACGGACTGGCCGGCGCGCTGACAGGCGCCGCGCGACGCTGCAAGACGCTTTCCTGTCTGCATCCGTTCGCCGTCTATCCCGGAAACATTTCGCCCGACATGGATGTGTTCCGCAAGATCAGCGAACGCGTGCCGGGCGTAACGATTGAGGATCGCGTCAATCTGCTGCCCAGCTTGCGAGCCGTGAAATCGCCCGCGGAGCTGAGTCTGATCCGCAAAGCCATCTCGATCACCGCCGCCGGCTACGCGGCCGCAGTGAAGGTGATTCGTCCTGGCGCCAGCGAAGAAGATGTAGCTCAGGCGCTGGAGATCACGTATCGCCGGCAGGGCGCACGCGCGCTGGCCTTCAACACCATCGCCGGCGCTGGGCTGAACAGCACGGTGCTGCACTACATGGACAACACGTCCGCGCTGCAAAAGAGCGACATGCTCGTGGTCGATTCGGGCGCCGAGTACGGCCACTACGCCGCCGATGTGACGCGCACTTTCCCGGTCGGTGGTCGCTTCACGCCCGAACAGCGCGAGGTCTACGAAGTGGTCCTGCAAGCCCAGGCTGCGGCCATCAAGGCCGCTCGCGTGGGTGTGAAGATGACCGTGGTCGATGAGGCCGCGCGGAAGGTCATCGACAAGGCCGGCTATGCGGATGCTTTCTGCCACGGCATTGGCCACCAACTGGGAATTCAGGTACACGACGCCACGCCGGACGGGCCGCTCAAAGCAGGCATGGTCGTGACCATTGAACCGGGCGTTTATCTGCCGGACCGGAAGATCGGCGTGCGCATCGAGGACGACGTGCTGATTACGCGCCGTGGCGCAGAAGTGCTTACGGCGGCGATTCCGAAGACCGTCGCGGACGTTGAGGCGGCGCTGAGGTAACGCCGATCGTTCTTTTCCCATAGGCCATCGCCCCGACCGGTCCGCTGTTCGGCGCATGGCTCGTCTGCGTCACGCGCACAGAGCGCGACTGTCGTGGCGTGAACGGGCAGATGCAAGCATCAGCGGTCGCCCGATGCGGAAAACGCAGGCCATATCTGATCGTTGAGATGTTTCTTTCATTGTGGCGAAATCGTGGCGCTCCGCGAATCAGTGCCCTGGGCAGTGGTCGCGGGAGGCACTCCTTTGGCTGCAGCGGAAATCACCGCACCCGGCACGCTTGCGCGCCCGGCGCGATGCTTCGCCGATTTCACAAGCAACTGGTGCGCGTATTGTTCAAGTTGCTCGGCTCGGTGCGCGGCGGTGTGCGAGAGCAGCACGCGGGCGCGAGCTTTTGCGGCAAGCTCGATCCGCGTCTTCTCGGGCAGATGCAGCAGGATTTCGAGCACGTCGTATTTTGAGCGCGCCGTCAGGATTTCAATCCCGGGTTCAAAGAACGTGCTCAGCCCTTTCCAATAGTCGCTGATGATCGGCGTTCCGCAGGCCGCGGCTTCGAACAGCCGTATGCTCGGTGAAAAGCCCATCTTCGCCATGTCGGTGCGCGTTACGTTCAGTGTGAAGCGCTGCGCATTGTAGAAGCGGCAGTGTTCGGACAGCGGAAGGTGTTCGATCAGCCGGACGTTCCGCGGCCACTGCAACTCCACCGGATACTGCGGGCCGGCGACGGCAAAGGACAAATCGGGCTCGCGGCGGGCGGGGTCAATCAACAAACGCTCAAGCGCAGGCTGGCGATCGCTGCTGTAGGTTCCCAAGTATCCCAGATCCCATTGCGGCTCGATACCGGACGGACGATACAGTTCCGGATCGGCAAAAGCGTACAGCGGGCGCACCGCCACTGCGCCGTAGGAATGCTGGAGCGTTCGGAGCGCCGGCCCGCCTGAGAAGGAAAGATAGAGCGAATAGCGGGGAATGAGTTCGGGGCAGAGATATTCGCAGGTGCCGCCGGCGAGCGTCCGCAGTGTGATGGGCGTGTCGATGTCGTAAAACGCGGTTCGGCCGCGTGCGGTACGTGTGACCCACTGGCCGAGCTCGATTCCATCAGGGACGTAAGAGCCGACGATCACGAGATCGGCGTCCCGGACCATGTTGCCGAAGCGCGACGTCAGATCCTCAAAACTGGAGTACAGTTCTGTGCGGCCGTAGGGTGGGCCGGGCAGATCGCGATGGTTTGCATACGACGGCAGGTCTCGTTCCAGGAACAAGACGTGATGGCCGCGTGCACAGAGCTCGCGCATCAGGCCGCGGTAGGTGCTCGCATGGCCGTTTTCCCAGGACGAGGTAATCGACAGGCCCAGGATGACGATCGATAGCGGCTGCGGCTTGGCGGTCCGCGAGCGCGTGTCAACTGCGCCGGCCGGCACGGAGGCCGGCCCCACCACGCTCGTCCGCGCGAGGCCATCAACGGGCGCAGCGATCGACTTGGCGGCGCCAGTGGCAGCGATTCGTGCGGCGCTTGGTTTGCCGGCAAGGATGCTCTCCAACTGCTGCACGCGGTGGGCGTAGGTATGCTGACTGCGCACGCGGCGGTATGCGGCCTGGCCGATGTGGTGTGCTTTTTCCGGAGTCAGCGTTTGCATGATCTCGGCGATCTGGTTTGAGTCTTTGCCGACGAGAATCTCCTGGCCCGGTTCGAGGAACTCTTCGATCCCTGCCCAATGATCCGTGATCGTGCACGCGGCAGCTCCGGCAGCCTCAAAAATGCGCGTCGTCGGCGAAAATCCAGTGGGCCCGGCCTCCGTGCCGGCCAGGACGGCGCGTGGCGAGCAGTTGAAGGCGTTGTGATCGGGCGTGTAGACGTGGCCGACATACGTGACGTTCGGCGGCAGGTGCTTGTTGTCCCAACCGCTGCCGCCGAGAAGGAAGCGCTGTTTGGGACACTGTTCGGCGACGCGCAGGAACAACTCGCCCACCTGCGCTTCGCGGGGTAACGCCGGCGTTCCAGCCGGTCGATTGCCCAGATACGAGAGATCCGCCTGATACTGCGGCAACGGTTGGACCGGGTAGTGAGTCTCCGGGTCCAGCGCTCCGTAGATCGGCACGCATAGCTTCGCGCCGAGCTCGTTATAGGCGTTGACGACCGGCTCGCCGCCGCCAGACGTGAGGATGAAATCGTAGCGCGGGATCAGGACGCGGAACGGGTCGCTGGCGTTGGAATTCAGCCGGTCCAGCGTTGCCGGCGCATCGACATCCCAGAAGATCACGCGAGCCGACGGACGCTTGATTTGTAGGACAGCTTGTTCGAGCAGTCCATCGAAAACCCCAACGCCGCTGGCCTTGATGATGATGTCCGCGCCGCGCGCGCTGTCGAGCGCGCGCTGGACGCCTTCATTGCCATGGCCGGGATAGACAACCACGCGGGCCCAATCAGGATCGGGGATGTCACGGTGCTGCTGGCGCTCATATGCGTCGGGTTCATAGAAGGTGATACGATGGCCGCGCGCATGCAGCGCTTTGACAATGCCCCGGTAATATGTGGCCGCCCCGTTCCAGTAGGCCGAAACCAGGCTTGAGCCGAAGAACGCGATGTTCAGGCCGCCACTCATAAGGGCACCACCTTTCATTCAGACAGACACAACGCCGGGTGGCGCCGACCGGTGCCTCCGTGGCGGCCAGTGGCGCCGGCCTCCGTGCCGGCAGGCGCGACGCAACTCCACAGGCAGAGCAAAGTATTCGCCAACTGGATGAATCAAGTTCGCGGCAAGTCTGGACTTCAACGAGAGCTTGGGTGATGCTCCGTGGGTGGGAGGGGTGCATCCGCAGAACGCATTCCGCTGATTTTGAAAATGCTGCTGGCGGGTGGTGGCGTGGCGACAGCGCCGTTCTAAGCACTTGCTGAAAGCTCGGTCGTTTTTCCATTTCTACCAAGGCGCAGCCCGAGCACGCGACGCACTGGGAGGGCAAGATATAGCCGGGTTGCCGTTTCGGACAAACCAGTCTCAGCCAAAACGAAAATGCGAACGGATTGGTCGTGGGCAGGTGTGAGGAAGGTCAGACGGCACATGCTGTGGAACGATGCGTGGCCGGGCTGCCGACAAAGGACTCGAACGCTGCGCCAAGGTGTTAACAGGTAACCTGTGGGCAGGAATATGCGCTCGTCGCTCTAATGCGATGAGGCATAATCCGTTCATCTTATATGGAGAAGGATTTTATGAACGCATTTGCGCTGCGGAGCACCGTGCTGATATGGGCGGCCGTTGCGGGGCTGGGCTGGGGTGGAGACGTGCCCCTAAAGAGCTTCGATTGGAGCGCGCTGAACAAAAAAGCGGCGGAGGAGTACCTGCAAGCTGTGCGGCCCGGGCTACCGGGGAAGTCGCCGTTCTGGAATGTGGCGGCGAAACAATTCACGTACGCGCCGGCGTTTGACATTGAGGAGGCGCAGGGGGCGGCACGGTACAAACTGCAAGCCACCGATCTGGCGAGCGGCAAAGTGTACGTCGCAATGCAGGAGAAACCATGGGCGCCGGTGGTGGAGCTTTGGCGACAACTGCCCGCAACGGCGGTGCGGCTGGAGGCGTTTGCTGTAGACGAAAAAGGAGACGTGATCAAGCAACTCTCGATTCGCGGCAGAGAAACGCGCGAGTTCTGCCGGCGGCCAGGGTTTCATGGGCCGTACGCGAATCCCATCCGCAGCTATCGCGAGTGCGCCCTGCTGTCCCTGAAGCGTGTGTTTGAGTTCTGCAAAACGAGCAAGATCGCTGAAACGGGCAAGGCCGATCCGAAGATTTACGGGTACTTTTGTTATCCGAACAAGATGTTGGCGGCCCTGATGACGGGCATGTGCCGCTATGCGGCGCTGGTGCCCGCGGAGCGTGAAGAGGCGCTGCGACAGGCGCGGGCGGCCGGTGACGCGCTGATCGCGCTCAGTGCGCCCGAGACCGCGCCGTTGGCCTTCCTCCCACCGACGTACCAAGGCGAACTGTACTCTGCGAAAGGCCAGAACGCGATTGTGCAGATGACCGAGCCCATTTCGGCGATCAGCGCGTACCTGGATGTTTTCGAAGCGACGAAGGAGAACAGGTATCGCGATGCGGCGATGAAGATCGTGGAGACCTATGGCCGCCTTCAACTGCCGGATGGTTCGTGGTACCTGAAGATCAACGGTCAGACCGGCAAACCGGTGACGATGAACAAACTGATTCCGGAATCGTTCCTGCCGCTCAGCCATCGTCTGGAAGCGCTGGGATGTGCTCAGGCCAAGACGATGCGCGAGAAGGCCCTGCCCTGGCTGATGGAGCAAGTTGTCGCTCCGTTCAATTGGGAAGGACAGTTCGAGGACGTTGGACCGAGCCAGCATTATCGCAACCTGGCAAACTATCAGGCCATCTTCACCGCGCGTTATCTGCTGAGGCACCGCGCTGAGAACCCGGAGTGCCGCAAGTTGGCCGAGGAGATGATTCGCTACGCCGAAGACCAGTTCGTGCTGTGGGACCGGTGCAGCGTTCCGGAAAACAAAGCGAAGGAATTCAAGCCGAGCGTGATGAACGGCTGGCTGCTGCCCCTGGCGCAGGAGCAATACGGCTGGATGCAGGGAATCAATGCCAGTGCGGCGACGCTTATCTTCGGCTGGCTCACCATGTACCAGGCGACGGGCGATGAACTGTGGCTGGCGAAGGCGAGTTCCATGGGGAATATCATGACGCTTTCGCAGCGGCCTAGCGGCGAACTGCCGACGTACTGGAGCACCAACGGCGAGCTCAAAGATGACAATTGGATCAACTGCGAAGTGTGGGCGACGCTGGCGATGCTTGAACTGGCTGAGGCGTACGAAAGCTGGGAAGGGAAGAAGTAGCGCCCCTGCGTCCTTGGTGTATGTCTAACAAGTCACCAAAGCTCAGACACGATTCACAACCGGGAGAACTCTGGCCATGAAGAAGGCTGTTCTTGCTCTGATCGGCGCGGGGAATCTTGCCAACGCTCAGCACCTGCCGAACCTGGCGTACTGTCCGCACGCGCGGCTGAAGACGGTTTGCGACACGCGGCCGGAAGCGGTGCAGGCGGCGCAGAAGAAATACGGGATTCCGAATGGCGAGACTGATTTTCGCAAGGTTCTGGCCGACGATGAAGTCCAGGGCGTGCTGGTCATCACCAAGGAGGCGCAACACGCGGATCTGACGATCGCGGCGCTGAAGGCGGGGAAACACGTTTATGTTGAGAAGCCGCTGGCCAAGACGGTGGCGGAGTGCGAAGCCGTCGTGAAAGCGCAGAAGAAAAGCCGGCGGCACGTCGCGGTGGGATTCAACCGCCGCTTTGCACCGGCGTACCGGCAGGCGAAAGCTCTGTTGGACAAAAACGGCGGCGCGCGGGTCTTGTACTACCGCATATCGGACACGTATTCGTGGACGTGGGGCAAGAACCTGCCGCCGGGCGTGCGAGTCTATCACGAGCTCTGCCATGTGTTCGATATCCTGCGCTACTTCACCGAATCAGAAGTCGCGAGCGTGTATTGCGTCGATGGGCGCCCCGACGATGAGATCGTTACGATGAAGTTCCGCGGCGGACAGGTCGCAACGATTCTGTCCAGCGGGAACTCGACACTGGACTGGCCCAAGGAATCGCTGGAGATCATCGCCGAACGCGGCGGGCTGACGGTGGACAATTTCGTCGAAATGTGGACTTACGGGTTGAAAGGCGCCGAGAAACGCTACCGCTTCCGCGGGCATGTCCATCCGGACCGCGAGTGGACGCAGGCGTTTTTGTACGAGTCGTTGGGCAGCGAAGCGCTGCGCTTCCTGCACGCGCTGATGCCGATGAAATGGGATCTGCAGAATGGCAAGGATGCCGGCCTGACCGACAGCAGCGCCGACCGGCGCTTGCGCGAGTTCCTCCAGAACCGGATGTGCGGCGGAAATTACGACGTGGACAAAGGGTGGGTCAAGTCGGTCGATCACTTCGCCGAGAGCATCGCCAGCGGCAAGAAGCCGGAGAACGCGGGGGCATACGACGGACTGATGTCGGAAATTCTGGCGGATTCGGTGGTGAAGAGCAGGAAGACGGGAAAGCCGGTGTTGATGAAGTAAGGGGCCGAATGGCATCCGTCCCCTCACCCCGCGTTCGCTTCGCTCACGTCGGCCCTCTCCCGCAAGGGGAGAGGGGGCACGGACCGGCGCGAAGGTATCGATGCACGCTTGAGTTCGCGCCAACGAGCCGGCGGGAATAGGAGCGTGCCGGCCGGCGCGAACACAAGCGTGCCACCATCAGATTTCTTCCGGCACGGCGAAGTCCTTGCGCATTTCGTAGCGCACGAATTTGTTGGCCTCGTCGGCGTTGGCGCCGGTGAACTTTTCGGCTTTCGGATCGAAAGTCAACTGCGGGCCGAGGACGAGGGCTTTGAAATCGCCCTGGTTATCGGTGATCTGTTTGACGACCGACTCCACGGTGTTCAGCGCGTCCGGGTGGTCCTTCATCGCTTCCTTGACTTGCTCAACCGTGGCCTGCTTCGCGGTGCGGTAAGCGATGTTGGCCATCAGGCACATCATCGTGGACTGATGCCCGACTTCGATTTCGCAATTCAGGTCTTCGGGCTTGCGACTGCGGATCGCTTTGAAGAAGTTGTCGGCGTGGCCACCGCCGGCATCGCCTTTGTAGGACTTGATCGGCTTGCCGTCGTTGTCTTCGGCTTTGCCGCCGCCGCGTTCGACGCGGATGACGCCGCCTTCGCAGACGATGATGTTGTGGCCGCGGGAGCGCATGTAGGCGCTTTCGACGTTGAAGCCCTTCTTGGCGCTGAGGATGCGGATGTCCACGACGACCTTGAAGCCTTTGTGTTCGAAGAGGGCGATGTGGATGTTGGGGGTTTCGCCATTGTCGTCCCAGACGAAGCGGCCGCCGGCGGCGACGACTTTTTCGGGAACGTCGTCCCATTCGAGGATGTTGCGCAGGTCGTCCACGACGTGCGGGCCCCAGTTGCCCATTTCGCCGTCGCCCCAGTTCCACTGCCAGTGCCAGTCGTAGTGCAGCTTCTTGCGCATGAGCGGGGTCATGGGCGCCGGACCGCACCAGAGGTTGTAATCGATGCCCGGCGGGATCGGCTGTTCCTGCGTCACCTTGCCGATTTCGGCGCGGTTGTTGTGCTTGAGGCAGTGGACCATTTTGATCGCGCCGTACTTGCCGGCTTTCAGGTCGGCGCGGAGTTCGGCGTAGTAGGGATCGCTGCGCTGCTGCGTGCCGCCCTGAACGATGCGCTTGTACTTGCGAGCGGCTTTGACCATCTGGCGGCCTTCCCAGATGGAATGCGCGACCGGCTTCTGCACGTACACGTCTTTGCCGGCCTGGCAGGCGAGGATTGCGGCGGGGGCATGCCAGTGATTTGGCGTGGCGATGAAGACGGCATCGACGTCCTTCATCTCCATGATCTTTCGCATGTCCTGGTGGCGCACGATTTCGTTTTCGGTCTTCAGGCCTTTGAGCGCCATGTGGGTCGAGTCTGCGTCGCACACGGCGACCAGATTGACGCCTTTGTGGCCGGCAAGCTGTTTCACGTGCCCGCCGCCCATGCCGCCGACGCCGATCACGGCGACGTTGATGCGTTCATTCGCGCCGAGCACGGTGCCCTTCGGCCAGCAGGCCAGCGCCGCTCCGGTGGCCAGTGCGCCTTTCAGGAACCCGCGCCGGGAAAATTTTGAGCTGCTCATTTTTCGTTTGTCCTCCAATGCTTTCCGGACTGTATACGCCACTGCGGGCAAAAATGTTTGAGGTTAAAAGCGTATGAATCGCGATGCTTTGCGCGGAGTGCTTTCGGGTTGGCAGTCAGCGTCGGACGGGGCGGGTTTCGTTTCGAAAGCGGGGAAATGTGTTATATTGAGTTCGGTGCGTCGAAGTCTCACCGCAGAGGACGCGGAGGACGCAGAGGTTCCTTAAAGTGGGGGAAGGACGGTCGCATATGAAAGCCAGTGTTACGCCTGCTCGAATCTGGGCTGCGCGAGGAATCGCTGTGGCGGCCGATTTGGTTCAACTGGCGTTTGTGCCGCTGTTTGCGGAAGGGTTTGTCTCGCCGTTCAACGCGGTACTGGACGGCGTTGTCTGCGTGGCGCTGACGCTGCTGGTCGGCTGGCACATCGCCTTTCTGCCAAGCTTTATTATCGAACAGTTGCCGATCGCAGACTTGGCGCCGACGTGGACGATCGCGATCATTATCGCGACGCGGACGGCAGGCCTTGAGGGGGTGCCGCCGGCGGCGAAGCCCGCGGAACTGCAGCAGTGACGGCAGAAGAGGAGAAGGGGAGAAGAGGAGTCACTGCTGTGCAAGGCGGCGGCGCCACAGCCGAATGGGCTGCCCGTGAGGCACTCCGCATCACACCTCACGGGCAGCCAACAGCAAACAGAGGCTGCCCGTGGCACACAAAAACAAGGCGGGCGAAAAGCGCCCGCCGTTTACTTGCCTGGCCGCACTTCCCCTTTTTACTTATTCTTGGCGGCTGCTTTTGGGGCGGCACCGAACTTGCCGTTAAACCACCTGTCCCAACGGGTGGCGTCGAGGCCGAAGTCCTGGCCGGTGATGGCTTGGAGGGGCTTGAGGATCTTCAGCTTGAGGCCTTCACCGGTCTTGGTGTCGCGCATTTTGAAGATGAGCATTTCAATTGGTTCGCGCTGTTCGTCTTTGAACTTCGGGTACCACATGTAGCGCAGCCCAAAAATAGCCGCTTCCTGGACGCTGACGGCTGGGTCGTCTTCGCCGCCCTTGACCAGCAGCGCAGCGCTTTCTTTGACAGCTTTCATGTCGGGGCCGACGGCGCCGGTCCGTTCACCCTGGAGATTCAGCACGGAGGCTAGCGCGTCCATGACGGCCTGGCGCACTTCGGTTTCTTTTGAGTTTTCAATTCTGTTCCCAGCGGCCGCGGCACCGGCAGGAGGGGCCACGCCGCCCGCAGGGGCGGGCATAAAATCGAAGTACGCGCGCTTGAGCGGGTCGACGGCTTTGGCGCTGCCGATGATGCCGAGGGCTTCGATGCCGCCTTTGACGAGCTTGTCCTCCTGGGCTTTGGCAACGAATTCGCAGATCTTGGGGAAGGCCGCGTCCGGGGCGATGCCGCTCTTGTTCTCGCGCATGAGCTGCGCCAGGACTTTCATGACGTTTACTTTCAGTTCCGGGCCGATGTCTTTGTTGTCGAGCATTTCAACGAGCTTGTTGATGGCCGGCAGCGGAAGGACGGTTTCCGTCGCGGCCTGGTTCAGCGCGTTGTAGAGCCCCGCAGCGGCGTACTCGATGACAAGGGGATCGGCATCGCTGATCAACGGAACCAGTTCGTCGAGAGCGGTTTGCGCGCCGTAGTTGCCGATGACCAGAATGCACGCGCAGCGCAGTCCGGGGACTTCTTCTTTCTTCTTGGCGATTTCAACGCACGTCCTGTACGCCTCGTTGGTCTCGACACTTGATTTCAGCGTGTTCTTGTAGACGTCAGCGATGGTCTTACGGATGAAGAAGTGTTCGCGCTGTTCTGGTTTGGCCGAAGCCAGCAGCGGTGTGAAAACGGGCAGGTACTTGACGAGGATTTTTTGGTCGGCATTCATCTGGAGCTTGCCGAGTGCTTCGATGCAAGCATTTCGCAAGAACATGCTGGCCTGTTTGTTGCCCGCTATCGAGAGGAACTTTTCCACGATGCGGTTGTCCCGGACAATTGCTGCGTCGGTGAGATCGCCCAGCTTTTCGACGGCAGTGACGCGCACACGATCGGGCTTGCCCGCCGCATCAATGATCCGCAGTTGGTCCTGCGGGGTTGGTTCTCCTGCAAACAGCACACAGGCGCCGGCCAGTGCCAGCAGGGACAGATAGATTCGCTTCAGGTTCATCGCACCCTCTCTTTCTGCTTTAAGTCACGCCCCCGAATTTAGGATCGGGGGAGAAAGACTTCAGTCCGCGGCGCGCCGCCTGAAGTTCAGCCGTATGACGGCAGACCGTGAAGAAGACTGCAAGTTTTGTACGGGAATTCGGGATTCGCTTCAAACGCCAAAAACGGTGAGTGGTGGAGAGGTGAGTGGTGATTGGTACTTGGTACATGGTGCCTGGTGCGAATGATTTGTCCCCCTCACCCCTAACCCCTCTCCCTCGCGGGGGAGAGGGGAACCGAACGGCACGCTTGAGTTCGCCGCAAAAGGACGCGGCGAACACAAACGTGCCACCCTGCGGGGGAGAGGGGAACCGGAGCTCACATTCGCTTCAAGTAGGCCTGCACTTCACGGAAGTAGCGGAACTGTTTCTCAAGATGGCGGAAGTCGCGGCCGTGCATGTTGCGGCGGCCGTCGTCTTTGCGTCCGATGCCCAGGAATTTGTGCAGCAGCTCATGATACATCAGGTAGTCGATCACGATCTCGGGCACTTTGGGCGAATCAAAAACCTGGCTGACGATCAGGCGGTCGGCGCGTTCCTGGTAGCTGCCGAGGATGCGGCGCGCTCGCACGGGGCTCCAGCAGAGCTCCGGTTTCTGGATCTGCGATTTGAAGTACTCGCGGTTGACCCGGTCGAAGCTTGCCGCGAGGGAATGGACGCGGCCGGAGTCGGGCAGGGCCATGCGGTGGCTCTTGCGGGCTCCAGGCAGATCGAAGTCTGTCTGCGGGATCGCGCGGACGAACTGGTCGTATTCCACGCGTGGCAGAGCGCGGCGCTGATCGCGGCGGCTGATCAGCATCAGTTGCGCGGCCTGGCGAAGGACGTCTTCAGAGGCGCTGCGGAAGGCCTGGTGAAGTTTCACCTGCGCCATACCGCGGCGGCTGATCCTGAAACTGTAGAGCGTCGAACGAAAGGGCTTAAAACACATTTTGACGGATCGGACGCGTTCAGCGGCCCACTGCCGAGCCACTTGGTCGAAGATTTCCGCCGCGCGGGATTCAGTCATGAATGCCGGATCCTGGCGCAGAGAGGCGGCGCAGGACGGGGCGATGGCGCGGCCGGCGACGTCCGGCTTCGATGTTGGCGCCGCGGGAGTGTTGGCGGCGAACTCAAAGAAGAGTTGGTCGGGGTCGTCGGGAATTGTCTTTTCGACGGGTTTCTTCACGCGATCGCCTTTCTGGTGGCACGCTTACGTTCGCGCGTTTTTTGCGCGAACTTAAGCGTGCGCTCGTCAGTCATTCGTTGCACGCATGAACTCGCGCAAAACGGACGGCGCTGGACTGGTGCCCAATCCGACTGCACGCATGAGACTGGCGCAAAAGGACGCGCTGGACTGGCACCCAATCCAACTGCACGCATGAGACTGGCGCAAAAGGACGCGCCAGTCGCATGCGTGCCACTATGCGTGCCACACTTCGCACGGATGAGTCCGCGCCAAAAGGTCGGCGCGGACGCATCCGTGGCACCATGCGAAGCAGAATCGTTATAGCACTTTTTCACTTTGGCGTCCCGAAACGAAGCAGCGACTGTATCTTTTTTAACTCTTGACGAATTTTCCTGCTGCCTTAAACGTAGAATATAACGATCAAGTAAATGCAGGCTTGGGCCTACGCCCGGCCTGTATAAGGCTTGGCCGTGCTGGAGGGGGAGGAATCCGAGGGCCGGACGCGTGCGTAAACGTAGTGCTCGTAAATCCAGAAGCAACATGGTGTTGGACCTGCGCAAGCTGTACGTCGGCGGGTTGAGCTGTGATTTGTTCAAGGCCATTGACCTGCCCATTCCGAGCGAATCCGAGGTCGAGGTTGACATCTGCGAACAAGTCCTTCGGGCGAATCCGAACCACTTTGAGGCGCTGGTCCTGCTTGGCGACAATTACACGCGGCGGGGCGAGTACGCCAAGGGCTTGGAACTGGACCTGCGCCTTTCACGCATCAAACCGGAGAACAAACTGATTCGGTACAATCTGGCCTGCTCCTACGCTCTGACCGGTGAAAAAGAGAAGGCTTTGTCGTGCCTCAACAAAGCCGTCGAACTGGGCTACGACGATGTCGAGCACCTCCGCCAGGATCGCGATCTGGAAGGCCTGAAGGGCGACCCGCGATTTTTGAACATCGTCAAGAAGCTCGCGTCCACGCAACACCAGGTTCAAGACTCCTTCTGACCGGTGAAGCGGCTCGTCTCCTCGGCCCTCTGCCCAATTAAGTCTTGCCAAACAACAGTCCTGCGCCAGAATGCGAACTGGCGCGCTTTTATTTATCGGCAAATGCTACGCGCCGGTTGAGGTCTTGGCGGAGGGGAATACAGGATGTGCGTATCATTTCGTCGTTTGAAAGTTGCCGCACTTGCCGCCGTGGGTTGCGCGCTGCTGCTGAGCGCCGGGTGCAAGCGCAGTGAGGAAGCCATGGACGACCGGCCGCTGGAGAAGCGGTCCTTTATGGAAACGGTCAAGCCGGACGACCGGAAGGACGCGTTCAGGCCGTGAGAGGCTTGAGACGTGAGGCTTGAGACTTGAGGCTTGAGGCTTGAGACTTGAGGCTTGAGGAACGGCTCGGCGTCTCACTGCATCCGTAACAGCGTTATAATCTTCGCAGGTGAAAGCCTCCATCCACATCGAAAACCTGGCCGGTTGAATAGGGGAAATCACCGCGCAGAATGGCGGCGACGCAGGCGCCGATGTCTTCGGGCTGGCCCCAGCGGTGGATTGGAGCGAGGCCCTCGGCCAGAAGTTTGTCATACTTGGCTTTCACGGAACCGGTCATGTCCGTGGCGATGACGCCAGGGCGGACTTCGTGGACGAAGATGTTTTCTTCTGCCAGACGGGTGGCAAAAAGTTTGGTCATCATCGAAATGCCGGCTTTGCTGATGCAGTAATCGCCGCGATTGACTGAAGCGGCGTAGGCGCTGATCGAAGAAATATTGACGATGTAGCCGCGCTCGATCGTGCCCTCCTGCCGCAGCTTGATCATGGTTTGAGCGGCCAGTTGCGAAAGGAAGTACGGGCCCTTCAGGTTGATCGCGATCAGGCGGTCGAAGCTGCTTTCGCTGGCTTCCAGCAAGTCGGCTCGAACCTCAGGCGCAACGCCGGCGTTGTTCACCAGGGCATCCAGGCGTCCGAACCGTTGGAGCATGAAGCCCATCAGATACTTGCGCTGCGAAGTGTTGGCGACGTCGGCTTGAACGGCTTCGGCCTGGCCGCCGGCCTGCTGAATCAGATCCACGGTCTCCTGGGCGGCGGCGGCGTTGGCGGTGTAGTTGATGCCGACGCGCCAGCCGAGTTTTGCGAGCGCCAGCGAGATGCCCCGCCCGATGCCGCGGGAGCCGCCGGTGACGAGTGCGGCGGGTAATTTGGAATTTTCCACGAATACCTCCTCGGATATCTCGATTGCGGATTGCGGAATTCGGATTGCGGATTGAACGGCAACGGCTTTCAACACAGAGGCATAGAGAACACAGAGGACACAGAGTTTATTAGGTTCTTTTTTCTCGGCGTCCTCTGCGACCTCCGCGGTGAGCAGTTCAATCCGCAATCCGCGATCGGAAATCCGCAATTACACTACTTTCCCCTGACCTCAGATCCCGTATCATGGGCGCCAGTGGCGAGGTTGTTCTAATCCAAAGCTGGAAATCTGAAATCCAAAATCGATGCGGATTCCCTTTGATCTGATTGCTGCCATCTTCTGCGCTGAAGGCGTTGGCCGGTACCTGGACCTGAAATATCACGGCACTCAGCCGGCGTTTATGTCATCCGGCCGGATGATGCTGTCCTGGCTGGGGCTGCTGCTGGTCGCATGGCTCAGCAACGAACTGGTCGTTCGCGATGTCGAATGGCGCACGCGCTTCGGCTTTCTCCCGTCTGGGTATAAGACGCGATCGCACCCGCTGGTCACGTTCAACCGGATGACGCTGGTGGCTCAAGCGCTCACGGTGGGACTCTATTCGGGCATCCTGTATCTCACCCAATGGCCGCTCTGGGTGATGCGCTGGCCGGCGTGGCTCGGGATTTATGCCGATGCGAAACTGGCCCATCTGCGGCTGAGCGACAGCATGATCGCGTCGGTGTTGTTGAACACGGGTCCATTTCTGCTGGCGATGCTGATTTCGTGGCTGCCGCGGCGGCGGCTGATCAGCGGGATTCGCGGGCGGAAGGTGCCGCTGTGGGCATACTTGAGTTCCGAGGCGCGGCTGACCTGGCTGCCGCTGGTGCTGGTTGCGTTCGGGACCGTGATTCGCGACGTTTCGGAGATCTTGCCGAAGGACTACACGGAGTGGTCGAGCCGGCCTGGAATCGATATCCTTTTGACGGTGCTGTCGATGGGGGCTCTGTGGACTATCGGGCTGCCGCAACTGGTGATCTGGGTCTGGCAGTGCAAGCCGTTGCCGGACGGCGAACTGAAGGACCGGCTGGTGGCGCTGGCGCAACGTTCCGGTGTGAAGGCTCGAGAGATTCTAGTGTGGGGTTCGCGCGAATCAGCTCTGCTGAACGCGTGCGTGCTGGGCGCATGGTCGCGTTACCGCTACGTGCTGATCAGCCCGGCTCTGGTGGATGAACTTGGCTTGGAGGAGACTGAGGCCGTATTGGCTCACGAACTGGGCCATGCGCGTTACGGGCATCTGTCGCTGCTCTTTGTGTTGATGCTCTGCATCTCCGCAGTGATCAGTCCGGTGCTGGACGCGTTGCCGGAGAACTGGCGGCAGTCGCCGCTGGCTCAAGGAGCCTGTGCATTGGCGCTGCTGGTCTTTTCCATCCGGGTCTTCTATGGCACGATTATGCGGCAGTGCGAGCGCGAGGCGGACCTGGCGAGCGCGGAGCTGATGGGGACGCCACGGCCGCTGGTGAACGCTCTGGAGCGGCTGGCGATGATCACCGGCAACATTCGCAAGGTGTGGTCCTGGCATCATGGCTCGACGGCCGAGCGTGTTGAGGCCGTCACGCGGCTCAGCGGCGATCCGGTGAGCAGCCGGCGCTTCCATGCGCGCTTGCGATGGCTGCGGATAGCTCTTACGCTGCTGACCGTGGCAGTGCTGGGGGTGGAGCTGTTTGTGAAGCTTTAGGCTTGAGGCTTGAGGCCTGAGACTTGAGGCGAGACACAAAAGCCCAAAGTCCATAGCCCAAAGCCCAAAGCCTGTTGTTGAAGGTTTTCGCGCGCGGCGCGTCATCGCTGAAAAGGTTTGTGACAGAGGCCAAGGAGGTCGTAGACATGCGCAGGATTGTTCTACTGGCGGGAATACTCAGTTTGTCGCTGAGTCTGTTTGGGGCGGAAGAGAAAATTCGGGGCGTGCTGGAGAAGACGACCAAGGGCGGGGCGTGTGCGCAGATCACGGACGCGCTCGCCGACGTCTACTACATCACCAAGACTGACGAAGCCGAGAAGGCGATCGCCAGCTATGTCGGAAAGAACGAGAAGGTGGTGATCACCGGGACAGTCGAGAACAAAGAAGGGGATACGGCCAGCTTCTTCAACTTGAAGACCGTCGAGGCCTACAATCCGAAGATGCCGCCGGCGCCGCCTCCGCCACCACCGCCACCTCCGGTCGCCAAGCCCGAAGAGAAGAAGGACGAGGCGAAGGCACCGGACACGAAGCCTGCGGAGACCAAGCCCGCGGAAACCAAGCCGGCGGAGAAGAAGTAGGCGCGAGCGTCATTGGTCATTGGTCATTAGTCATTAACTACTTACCGAACGCTTGCGCAATGACTAATGACCAATGACTGATGACCGCCGTTCTCTGCGTCTCGGCGTCTCTGCGTTTAGGAAAGGCTCGGAATGAAACTAGCCATCAGCGGCAAAGGCGGCACCGGGAAATCGACGCTGGCGGCGATGTTTGCGCATCTGGCGGTCGCTGACGGCCTGCGCGTGCTGGCGGTCGATGCCGACCCGGCGGCGAGTCTGGCGGCCGCTCTGGGGATGCCGGCGGCGCAGCGCAAGGCGATCATTCCGTTGGCGGAACGGCGGGCGCTGATCGAGGAGCGCACGGGCGCGAAGGTCAAACAGTACGGGCAAATCTTCAAGCTGAACCCGGAAGTCTCGGATATTGCCGAGAAAGAGTCGGCGCGGTTTCGCGGGATTCACTTGCTGGTTCTGGGCGCGGTCGAGCGTGGCGGGTCGGGGTGCGCGTGTCCGGAAAGCACGATCCTGAAAGCGCTGCTGAACGATATCGTTCTCTATAAAAGCGATTGCGTGATTCTGGATTTCGAGGCCGGGCTGGAGCACCTCGGCCGCGCGACGGCTCACGGTGTGGACTTGATGCTGATCATGCTCGAACCCGGCGGCCGCGCGGTCGAGACGGCTCAGGACGTGCGGCGCATGGCCGCGGAGATTGGCGTCAAACGGACAGCGTTGGTCGGAAATAAAATCGCCAGCGCGGCGGACCAGAAGTTCCTGGAGAGCGCGTTTCCAGTGGGGGATTATCTGGGCGCGCTGCCGTTCGATGAAACGATTCGGCGCGCGGACCGGGAGAACTTGCCGCTGATCGATATTGCACCGGCTGAGTTGGTTGCGAACTTCCGCGGGATATGGGACGCGACGAAACGGCTTTGCTAACCGCAAAGACGCAAAGGCGCAAAGAACAGATCTTGATCAAAAGAAATCCTTTGCGTCTTCGCGTCTTTGCGGTTCAAAACGCTGTTAATGAGCCATGACTATTTTTCGGCGATGAATCGCAGCTCCGTGCCCAGACAGAGCACGCGGGCGGCGTATTGAGCGGCGGCGGCGAATCCTGAGCGGGTGCCTCCGCCCCAGTGGATGTAGCGGCGGACATTCTTGAAGCCGGCGCGCTCCAGTAACGCCTTCAGCGTGCGGCGATGGAAGTGAGTCAGATGGGTTTGGTTTAGGAAGTTGAAGTATTGGGCTCCTTTCAAGAAGCGTTCAAGAGCGTTCGTGTTCGGCGTCATCACCCAAACCATGCCGCCGGGCTTCAGGTGCGCGTGGACCTGTCGCATCGCCAGCAGGGGATCGGGAAGGTGCTCCAGCACGCCCCACAGCGTGACAATGTCGTAATACTCGTCGGGCGGGATCTGATCGAGCGTCAGTTGGCGCACGTCGAGTTTCAGCGTTTGGGTGGCGTATTCGATTGCGTGCGGACTGGTTTCGATTCCGCGCGCTTGCAGACCGCGCGCGAGACACTGTTCCATGAAGAAGCCGTGGCCGCAGCCAACGTCGAGCAAAGAGGGGCCGAGGCGGCGCTCGCGGGCCTCCTTGGCGACGACTTCGGCGTTGACGGACCAGACATCTTTGTTGGCGTCGCGCCACTTCTCGTACTGGCCGGCCTGCTGGCGCTCAGGGTTGTAGTAATGTTCTGCGTAGTAACGGGTTAGCTCATCCGCCGAAAGCCTTGGACAAGTGCGCCACAGCCCGCAAGTCGTGCAACGGACGATCTTGATCTTGACGTAATCGTACTGTACTTCAGCGGCGGCGCTCTGGCACATGGGGCAGAGGGGCTGTGTGTCGGTGCCGGAGGCGGTGAAGAGCATGGCGTCAGTTACCAGTTACCAATGAACAGTCACCAGTGAACAGATAACAGACTACCACGCGCCACTCCCCTTTTTTTGCCAGAAATCACCGAACCATCTCCCCAGCCGCCGCGTATGCCTGATAGGAATCGGGATAGTTACTGGGTCTTTGAGGACGGTACTCCACCCAGCCGGGCTGTAAGTGTTCTTGACAGAAGTTTGAAAATCAGGCATCAAGTGTGATCTTGCGCATGTCGCGCGTGGCAAGGGTTTCGGGGCTGATCAACAGCCTCTGCAAACAACAAGGAGGTGTCCCATGATCCGAGCGAAGAAGCACGGATTCACGTTGATCGAGTTGCTGGTCGTGATCGCGATCATCGCAATTCTGGCCGGCCTCATCCTGCCGGTGTTGGCCCGCGCGCGCGAATCGGCGCGGCGAACGTCTTGTGCGAGCAATCTGAATCAGATTGCCAAGGGTTGTTTCATGTACGCGGACGTGCCGTCTAATGGCGGCCAGTTCCCGGGCGACTACACGACCGGGCACGAACGCGGCGACATGTGGCTGGGGCTGTTGTATCGCCAGTACGTTGCCGATAACCGCGTGTTCTCCTGTCCGTCTCACCCGCGATCGCCGACGGAACTCGCCGCCATCGTCGCTTCGACCGGCCACGAAGATCCGTCAACCTTCAACTTCAAGTCGTCTTACGGGTACGACGCCGGGCATTCGAGCTCCGACGCGCTGGCCGGTGTCCTGATGGATGGATCGACGGCTGCCCAGAATTCGACGAATCACGGCACCGACGCGACGAGCAAGAAAGGTGTTGGTCAGAACGTGGTGATCGGCGCAGGCACGACCGAGTGGATGGCGACGCTCTTCCGCAACCTGGGCAACAACGTCGAAGACGCAGACATCACCGCCGACGGCTCCGGCACTCCGCCCCGCGAAATGGACGGCTTCATTGTCTGGGCGACGAAGTAGTTGGTAGCGCCGGCCTCCGTGCCGGCCGCGAGTAGTTTGTGTGCACAAAGAACCTCGCTGAAAGGCGAGGTTTTTTGTGTTCATTAGTCATTAGTCATTAGTCATTGGTCATTGACGCGGGCCGGTCGTTAATGACCAATGACGAATGACCAATGACTTCCGTTCGGATGAACTCGGCGATAGCGCTATTGACGATCTCAGGCGTGGTGAAGAAGAAAGCGTGACCGCCGCGTTCGACTGTGACGAGTTTCGCGCCGGGGATGGAGTTGGCTAGTTCCACTCCGGCGGCGTAGGGCAGCATGTGGTCTTTGGTGCCGTGCAGGACCAATGTCGGAAGTTTCAACTCCCGAGCGGCGGGGATCTGACGCTGTCGTGTGAGCGACATGACGGCGTTGACGTAGTACGTGCGCGTGCGGTCGAGTTTGCACGAGACCAGCCAGTCCGCTTCGTCAGGCTTGATGTGACCGAAGAACTGCGTGTGCAGGATCAGGCCGCGAGCGGCATCGCGCGCTCGTCCCAACGGCAGCAGGCGGATGCAGGGAGCGAAAAGGCGCTGCCAGAACGGCAAGTGACGGCAATCGCCAAAGGTCCCGAGCAGAATCAGTCCGCGCAGCGGCACCCGGCCGCGAAGGGCTGTCGCCAGCGCGACCGCTCCGCCCATCGAGCACCCGCCAAGGAACAGGCCGGGGCCTTCGTGCAGACCGGCGGCTTTGACATATTCTTCAACGTTGCGCGCGAAGTTGCCCAAACCGGTTTCACCCGCCGCGGGCTCATTGGGCATCTGGAAGAACTGCAGCCGAGAGATGGCGCCCAGCGGGAGCTGCCGCAGGAATCCCAATCCGTCCATGCCCATGCCGGGAAGGAGCAGCAAGGCCGGGGCATTCTTGTCGCGGCAGATGTACGGTTCGGCCGCGGGCACGAGCGCTTCCAAGGTTCCGAAATGCGGAACGTCGATGACCCGATGCTGGAAGTGCTTCTGTTCCAGCGAGGGGATCGGTGGCAGAGCCAAGGTCGTGCTCATCGACGCATAATCTAGCAGGCAAGGGCGTCCATTTGCAACCGAACGTTTTTTGCTTGCATTCCCTTAGGATGAGATTAGGGTTGTTGTTCGCAGGCGCGTTCGACACATATTGAACCTGGGCCGACCTTATTTATGAGGCGGCGGGGGAAACCGGGCGTGGCCTGAATTCGCAGGACTGATCCACGGACAACTCAGGAAAGCCAGAGCGCGACGGTGGCGTCACGTGCTTACGTGGCGCACGGGTGACGCGTGGCGAGTGACGGGTGGAAAGGTTTGCGATGATGTGGAGGGCGGAGTGATGAACGGAAATCGGCAGGAGGCAGAGGCAGTAGGCAGGGGTGTCGGCGCGGGGGCGGAGATCAGAACCGCGACCGTAAGGGAGCGGTCGGACAGCGGCTTGACGGCGGAGGAACTGAAGGATCCGTGGAAGGCGATGTTTTCGGCGGGCGTGGTGAAGATGTTCGAGGCGCGGCGGGCGCTGGCGGTGAAGGAGTTGGGGGACGCGGATGCGGTGTTCGAGAGCGAGAGATACGCGAAGGAGTGCAAGAAGTTTGGAGAGGCGCACGCGAATACGCTGCAGGACGCTCGCGACGAGCGGCGCATGCGCGCTCAGGCGGTGGAGCGTGTGCCGCTGTGGCAGCAGGTTTCGGGGTTGTTACCAGGCGGGGAAGAGCGGATGAGTCCGCGCGAGCGGCTCGGGGCGATGCTGCTGCTCGTGAAGAAAGCGGAGGCGCTGCTGCGGTACGAGATCAAGCATTCGGGCGAGCACGAGAGCGAGATCGAGGCGCTGGAAGTGCGCACGTATCTGTGGGATCCGCTGCGGACGGTTTGTTTTCACCTGGGGATTTCGCAGCGGAGGTTGACGTCTTACTGCAAGGAACTCACGGGCATGTCGGCGATGGAGATGGTGGATCGGATGAAGGCTGAGGGCGTGAGAGGGAAACTCAAGGAGGAACTGAGGAAGTTTGTTCTCGGAATGAAGACGGAACGCTGCGGCTCTGCCGCAGACCTAACCCCCCAGCCCCCTTCCCTCGAAGGGAAGGGGGAGAACGGGAATTCCCCCTCACCCCTAACCCCTCTCCCTCGCGGGGGAGAGGGGAACCGGAGCAGCGGGCCAGACGCCCGCACTACGGAGGAGGCGGATGCGGTTTTTGCGGCGTTGAAGAAGTCGAGGAGGGATGGGCGGTGGCATCGGACGACGTGGGCGATGGGGTTGGGGTTTTCTAGCTACCAGAGATTTTTCAGGGCGTGTTTGTTGTGCTTTGGGAAGACGCCGCATGAAGTGGAGATGGAATTGATCGAAGAGATCTTGAGCGAAGGAGAGCGGGAGACGGAGCGCGTTGCGACGGGGAGCGCGGTGGCGGTGCGGACGGACGAGGGCGAGGGGCAGCGAGAAGAGAAGCCCGCGGCCGGAGTCTCAGTGACGTAGAGAGCGGAAAGGCGGGGCTGGTTTGGCGTTTCGGGCCGGGTTTGGCGGACTGGCGCAGGGGCGGTGTTGGGTGACGACAAAAATCGGGGCGCGAAACACGAGAGTTTGCGGGAGCGCGAACGGAATTTGGTGGTGCACGGCGGGGCGGCATCGGTCTAGCGCAGTCCGCAAACGGAAAAAGCGCGGACTGCGCTAGACCGATGGCACCCTTGAAGGGCGCAAGGCGAATTCCGACGTGCAAAGGGGATGTGCGCACAGGTGCAGGATTGGACAGAAGCGCGGGAGACCGGCGGTACAGCTTTTGGTTGAATTTCGAGCCGAAACATTGTTTATTGCTGCGATGAAAACGACGACACTGATTCCTCTGCTGAAAGCGGGCACCCCGGCGGCCAGGACGGCCATCGCCAAACTGGCCACGCGGCTGAGCGCGCTGGAACACATCGACCACGCGGCGTTTCGCGCGCGCACGAAGGCGGCGTTCGGCCGAGAACTTCGCCCGGACCAGGTGGTGGAGAAGATTCTGGCCGATGTTCGCGCCGATGGCGACCGCGCGCTGTTCCACTACGCGCAGAAACTCGATGGCGTGAAACTGAATCCGAAAACGCTGAAGGTGACGTTGGCCGAACGGCATGCGGCGTATCAGCGCACGGACAAAATCGTTCGTGACGCGCTGGAACTGAGCGCGGCGCGCGTGGCGGAATACCAGGGGCGGCTGATGCCGGCGAAAGTTCCGGCCGAAGCCACCAAGCGCGGGCCGGCGGGCGTGAAGTGCGGGATGCGCTGGGATCCCCTGCGCCGAGCGGGGCTGTATGTTCCGGCGGGGACGGCGCCGCTGTTTTCGAGCGTGCCGATGCTCGCCGTGCCGGCTCAAGTGGCGGGCGTGAAGGAGATCGCGATCGCGACTCCGTGCAACAAGAACGGCGCAGTGAACGACGGGATTCTGTGTGCGTGCGAAATTCTGGGCGTCACTGAAATCTACAAGCTCGGCGGCGTGCAGGCGATTGGAGCTCTGGCGTTTGGGACGAAGTCGGTTCCCGCCGTGGACAAAATTGCCGGACCAGGAAATCTGTTCGTGATGCTGGCCAAGCGCGCGGTCTTCGGCCACGTCGATATCGATATGCTCGCCGGGCCCAGCGAAGTGCTTGTCATCGCCGACGAAAGCGCCAACCCGGCGTATGTCGCGGCCGATCTGCTGGCTCAGGCGGAACATGACGTGCTGGCCTCATGCGTTCTGCTGACGGACAGCGCGCGGGTTGCCGAGCAGGTTCGCGAAGAGCTTGGCCGGCAGCTTGAGACACTTCCGCGCAAGGAAATCGCCGCGACTTCGTTACGAGATTGGGGCGCTTTGATCGTCACGCGCGACCTGGCTCAAGCGGTGGAGATCGGCAACGCACTGGCGCCGGAACACTTGGAGATCATGACCGCCAAGCCGCAGACTCTGGCGCCGAAGTTGACGACGGCCGGCGCGTTGTTCCTCGGCGCGCACGCGACCGAGCCGCTGGGCGACTACATCGCCGGGCCAAGCCACGTGTTGCCGACGGGCGGGACGGCGCGGGCGTTTTCGGGCGTGAGCGTCTACTCGTTTTTGCGGCGGACGAGCATCATCGAAGCCGACGCGGACGGCCTGGCGGCTCTGGCCGACGCCACAGCGGCGCTGGCGGAAGCGGAGAGTCTGATAGCGCACCAGCGGGCGGTGCTGATACGCAGTAAGCAGTAGGCAGTGGCAGTAGGCAGGAACAGCAACATCACGCGTCACACGGAGGGATGGTATGGAAACGAGTCCCTCTCGGCAGCGAATGCGGCGGCGGTTGGTGCTGCTGATCAACGGGCTGTGCATCGGGGTGGCGCTGGGCCTGCTGTTTTACTTGTGGCGCTGGCAGGGGCGACGGAAGCCGTTGGGTACGACCGGGCAATACATTGCGCCGGAGGAGGAAGATCCGGCACGGGTCGCTCAACTGCGCGCGGCGATGGCGACGGTGGCACCGCTCCACGCGCCGATGCCCAAGCCGGGGCCGAGCGACTGGCTGGCCCACCACAAAGAGGACGGCCAGACGTTTGAGCAATATCTGAAGTGTCAGCCAGTGCGGCTGACGCCGGCGCGACATGTTTTGTACGTGCAGCCGCTTGGCGGATTGACGCCGACGCAGCGCCGGATCGTCAAACTGACGGCGGATTACATGGCGGCGTACTTCAGCACGGACGTGCGGATCGCCGACGATTTGCCGTTGGACTTGGTGCCGGAGAAAGACCGCCGCGCATCGCGCGGGTTCGGGATGCAGATTCACGCCGGAAACGCGCTGCACAATATCCTCTCGCCGCGCCTGCCGGACGATGCGGCCGCGTACATCGCCTTTACGGCCGTCGATCTCTATCCGGAAGAGTCCTGGAATTTCGTCTTCGGCGAGGCGTCGCTGTACGACCGCGTGGGAATCTGGTCACTGGCTCGGTATGGCGATCCGGACGAGAGCCGCGCCGCGTTTCAGCTTTGTCTGTTGCGGACAATCAAAGTTGCGACGCATGAGACGGGGCACATGTTTTCGCTGCAGCACTGCATCGCTCACGCCTGCAATATGAACGGAAGCAACAATATGTCGGAGTCCGACGCCGCACCGCTGTGGGAATGCGCGGAGTGCCTGGCGAAGATTTGCGTCGCAACCGGCGCGGACCCGCTGAAGCGATATGGAAAACTGGCGGAGCTTTGCAGGGAGCAGGGATTCGAGGCCGAGCAGAAGTTCTTTGAAAATTCGGCGAAGGAACTGCAAGCCGCAGATGGACCCAGATGAACGCGGAGGAATGACGGAAGCGGCGGATTGACGCCGCAGGGCCAGAGGATATTCTGAATGGCGGAGGCGGAATGGGCGTCGATGCACTTGCGATCTTGCGCAAAGCTGTACTCGATCAGCGCTATGTGTTGACCGAACACGCGTACGATGAAATGGATGATGACAATCTGGATGTGCTGGACATTGAATCGGCAATCTTGACCGGTGCGCTCGCGCAGGTCTTGACAGACGATCCTCGAGGAACACGTTTCGTAGTGCATGGCAAAGCGTGTGACCAGAGCACCAGTGTCGCCGTTGTGGCGCGCTGCGTAGAGGATGGGAAGGTGCTCGTTGTAACGGTCTACGAGCTCGAATGAGGAAAAGAACATGTACGGCTTTGCATGCGAACACTGCGGCGGGAATGTGGGCGAGCGCGTTCTGGATCGCGAGGCCTTCCGCCATAAAGGCAAATTTGTGATTCTGGAACACGTGCCGATCGGCATCTGTGACAAGTGCGGCGCGCGTTATTTCGACGCCACGGTTCTTCGACGGGTTGCGGAGATTGGCCGCGGCGCGCGCAAGTGCGACCGGACCGAAGCCGTTTGCGTTGCGAGCTATTAAGAGTGCGCTACGGAACGGACCACGGACAGCTATCGGATTTCGTGTATATGTATCCTCGCCGCCAGTTCCCGCGATGGTCCCCGGCCCGTAGCGAGGATCATTTTCTCCCCGCGCTTGCCGAGTTTGAGGGCCAAGATCGCTTTGCGGCCGTAGCTCATGGCGTCGGCGGGGGTGCGGAATGGGGCGCAGGCGGCGGGCGTGACGCCCCAGAACAGAGTCATGCGGCGGACGGCTTTGATGTTCGACGAAATGCCGACGATGGGCACGCGTGGCCGCGCGGAGGCCATAAAGCGGGCGGTGTCGCCGGAGAGTGTCGCGACGGCGATGGCGCAGACTTCCAGGTCGCGCGCGATACGTTCGACGCCGAGGGCCATCGCGTCGTGCAGGCAACTTGCTTTGGTTTCGCGAGCGTCGGACTGATAGCCGTTGTTGCCGCTCAGCATGAACCGTTCGGTTTGGAGGGCGATCTTGTGCATCGCGGAAACCGCTTCGACCGGGTACTTGCCGCTGGCCGTTTCGCCCGAAAGCATGACGGCGTCGGTGCCGTCGAGGATCGCGTTGGCCACGTCGCTCGCTTCAGCTCGGGTCGGGCGAGGACTTTGCGTCATCGATTCGAGCATCTGCGTCGCGGTGATCACCGGCACGTCGAGCTCGTTGGCCATGCGGATCAGGCGCTTCTGGATCAGCGGCACCTGCGCGTAATCCATTTCGACGCCCAAATCGCCGCGCGCGACCATCACGCCGTCGGAGGCCGGGATCATTTCGTCCAGGCAGCCGACGGCTTCGGGCTGTTCGATCTTGGAAATGAGCAGCGGCGGGTTGCTGACTGTCACCAGACGATTGCGCACCGGCTTCAGGTCGGCGGCGGCTCGCACAAAAGAGAGCGCCACGAAATCGACCTTGTTGGCGAGGCCCCATTCCAGATCGTCGAGATCCTTCTCGGTCACGCTGGGTGCGCTGATCTTCACGCCGGGAAGGTTCATGCCTTTGCGCGTTTTGAGTTTTCCGCCGCGGTCGAAACGGACCGTGACGAGCGGCGCTTTGACTTCCACAACGTGAGCTTCCAGCGCGCCATCATCGAAGAGGATGCGGTCGCCGGTCTTCACGTCTTTGCCGAGGTGTTCGTATTCGCAGGGCAGAGCGCTCTCGGGCGTTTTGACGGTGCTGTGGCCGCTGTAGAACACGACGGTTTGGCCGCTGGCGATGTCGATGCCGCCGCCGGGCATTTCGCCGACACGGATCTTGGGGCCGCACAGATCCTGGAGCACGCCGACGTGCTTGCCGACTTTTTCAGCGGCGGCGCGCAACGTCTTGAGCATCTGCGAGTGGGATTCGTGCGTGCCATGCGAGAAATTGAAGCGCGCGACATCCATCCCTGCGCGGATCATTTTCTCGAGCACTTTGGGATCGGACGACGCCGGTCCGAGTGTGCAAACGATTTTGGTGCGGCGATAGTTTTCGTTGCGAAGCACGGGGCTTTTGTCCCTCCGAAATCAATTCTCCAACGCGGAGACGCATAGGACGGAAGAGGGTATCGGGTATGGGGTATCGGGTCTAGGGATGGATCTTTTCGCAAGCCTCCCCGATACCCTATACCCGAGACCCCATACCCGGCTGTTCCCTACGGTTTCGCAAACAGTACGCGCACCGCCTTGCTCACGGTAATGCTGCTGTCGGTCGGCATCAGCGCGCCGGTTTTGTCGTCGATCTTGAACACGCAAATGTTGTTGGTGTCCTGATGCGCGGCGAGCAGCCACTTGCCGTCGGGCGTGACGTTGAAGTTGCGCGGGTTTTTCCCGCCGGACGGCTGCTGGCCGGCAGCGGTCAGTTTGCCAGTCTGCTCGTCGAGCTTGAAGATGGCGATGCTGTCGTGGCCGCGGTTGGAACCGTACAGGAATTTGCCCGACGGATGAACGACGACTTCGGCGCAATGGCTTTTTCCGGTGAAATCGGCGGGCAGCGTGCCGAGGGTCTGCAATTCAGTCAGCGCGCCTTTCTGCGCGTCGTAGCTGAAAGCGGTGACGGTGTTGGCCATCTCGTTGATGATGTACGCGAATCTTCCGTTGGGGTGAAAGGCGAAGTGCCGCGGACCGCTGCCGGGCGCGACAGAGGCGTATGGCGGATCGTTGGGCGTGAGCGTGCCTTTTTCGGGATCAAGCTTGTAGATGAAGATTTTGTCCATGCCCAGATCGGCGGCGAACGCAAGCTTGCCTGCTGCGTCCATGTTGATGGAATGCGCGTGTGGGCCTTCCTGACGGCTCTTGTTGGGCCCCATTTGCCCGGCGTGTTGGATGAACGCGGTCGCTTCGCCGAGCTTGCCGTCTGGGCCGATCGGCAGTGCACAGACGCTGCCGCTGCCATAATTGGCGGCCAGAGCGTACTTGCCATCCGGCGAAATGGAGACGTGGCACGTGCCTGCGCCTTGGGCGGACTGAGAATTGAGCAGCGTCAGGAGTCCCGTCGCGGGATTGACCGCGAAGGCGTTCACGGCGCCGGCTTTTTTGGGCGCCCAGATTTCAGCGGCGGCGTAGAGGAACTTTCCGCTTGGGTGCAGCGCGAGGAAGGACGGGTTGCCGGTTTCGGCGGCGAGCACCGGCGGGGTGAGCTTGCCGGTGGCGAGGTCCAGTTCGGACAGGTAGATGCCCTGGCTGCCAACGGCCGGCACGGAGGCCGGCGCTACCGTGTACGTGCCGATGTAAACGCGCAGCTTGTCTTCAGCGTGCAACATAAGGGCGGCCCCGGATAGAAAGATGGCGATGAGAGTGCGTGTCACAGTTTCGGTCCCTTTCAACGTGGTTGTGCAATAGATTACACCAGAATGATGAATGCGGAATGATGAATGATGAATGTGGATTGCATGGAGGACTTTGCGCATGTCCAACCGCATTCATCATTCAGCATTCATCACTCCGCATTCGGCAGCGTGACCGTAAACGTCGTCCCCTTCGCCGATGTTTCGAACGCGATCGTCCCGCCGTGTTCTTCGGCGATCTGTTTGGCGATCGCCAGGCCCAAGCCGCCGCCGCCGGGTTTGGTGCTGACGAAAAGTTCGAAGACGCGCGCGCGAACTTCTTCGGCGATGCCGGGACCCGTGTCGCTTACGGAAAGCAGTGCGCTTTTCTTCTCGCCGTCCCAGTGTGTGCGAATAGTGATGCAGCCGTCGCGAACGATGGCTTGCTGCGCGTTGAGGATCAGATTTACCAGAAGCTGGCGAATTTTTGCGGGATCGATTGAAAGCATGGAGGGCAGCTTCGCGTCGAGTTCGGCGAGGCTCTTGACGTGCGCGTGCGCAAGCTGGCGGTCCAGGAAGGCCAGCGTATCGGTGACGAGCTTGTTCAAGTCTGTCGGCTGGCGCTGGGGCGGGCGGGGGCGAGCGAAGGTCAGAAGTTCCTCGACGGCCAGGGCGAGGCGGTCGATTTCGCTGAGAACAATGGCGTAGGCTTCCTGCGTGCTTTTGTCGGCCGCGGTAGCGCCGGCCTCCGTGCCGGCCGGCAGAGACCCCGGTGCTACCCCGCTTCCGGCTCGCGATTTCAGCATTTCGATGGTCATACGCAGGCTGGTGAGCGGGTTGCGGATTTCGTGGGCGACGCTGGCGGCGAGTTTGCCCGTTACGGCGAGGCGCTCGGCCTTGAGCAGTTCGTCCTGCGAGTGGCGCAAACTATCGAGCATGCTGCGGAAGGCTTCGGCGAGGTCGGCGATTTCGTCGGAGGGTGGCACGCTTGTGTTCGCGCCTTGGCGCGGACTCAAGCGTGTGGTTGTGTCCGTGCCACCTTCGTTCAGGCCTCCGGCGCTGATGCGTTTGGCGGTGGCGGCCAGGCGGCGGACGGGGCTGGAAATCCAATGGCCGATGAGCAGCCCCAAGACGGCGGCGAGAGCCAGGCCGATGGCTCCAGTCCAGATGATGCGGTGCAGCGCGCGGTTTTGAGCCGTTTCGATCTCGGCGTAGGGATAGAGGAGATAAAAATGCCGCGTGGCAGCGGCGGGGCCGCGAGACGCTCGTGTGGTGTGCAGGATCAGCCAGCGCTGACCGGCCAGGTTGCTGATGTGGCGGGTGATTTCGGGAGCGCTGATATCAAGGGGCGCGGTCTTCGCGGCTTTTTGCAGAGCTTCGACGGTGGCCCACCCGGCGCGGTCGGAACGGGTAAAGGTGGTCACGACGGGCGCGCCGCTTTGCAGCACCACGAATTCGCTGCGAGCGGTGGGGCGGGCCTCCGTGCCCGCCTGTATTGCAGTCGTTCCGGCTGCACCGGCCGGCGGCTCGGCGGGCAGGGACGCCCGCCCTACCGCTCGATCGCGGATCTGGCGCAGAGCTTCCTCGTCGAGCGCGAAGCCGGGGAAGGTGGCGACTTCGAGGATGAAGCGCTGCTCGCTTTCGACGCGCGATTCGACCTCCTGAAGAATTTCACGAGCCAGCACGACGCCCAGAACCAGGAGCAGCAGCGCGAAGAGCGCCACAAATGGAAGGGTGATCTTGGTGGCCAGGCGCATAGTGGCGCAATCCTCCTGGATTGCGTAGCTTGTCGAGCGCAATCCCGGAGGATTGCGCTACACGCGTTTCCACAATTCGACGTCGTAGGACTGGCTCGGGCTGCGGTAGTGCTGCTTCAGCACCGCTTCGCGTGTGAAGCCGAGATCAGCCAGCAGTTTGGGTTTCACCGGCCAGAGGCCGTCGCTGTAGCAGATCACGGTGCGTGCAGGCAGCAGCGCGAGTTTTTCAACCATGGGGCGAAGCGTGTCTTCAAAGCCCGGCGCGCAGAACATGTCGAGGATGTCGGTTTGCAGTTCGAAAATCGGGTCGGGGCGCACGCAGGCGATCGCGACGGGGACTTGCGATTTTTCGGAAACGGCGACGAAGGCGCGGAAGCCGTCGTCCTTCTTTTCCGGGCAGTGCATCGCCACGAGGTAAGGCAGGGAGCCGCCTTCCGTCGAGCGGATGCTGAAGACGTCCATGCCGGCGATGCGTACGCGTGCCGAATGGTTCATCATGGCCAGAGCCGGCAGCGTCGGCCAGTGTTCGAAACTGAGTGGCTCAACGCGCACGGGAGCTTTGGCGAACACGTCGCGTTCGAAGCTTTGCTGGTTGTCAGCGAACCAGTACATGTAGCCACTGCGCGGTTCGACTCCCTTGAAGCCGTGCTTTTCGTAGAGGTGAAACGGGTGCGTGTCGTAGCCGGTGCCGAGGTAAAGAGCGCGGCCGCCGCGTTTCTTAAAATCGGCGATCTGGTGGCCGTGGATGATGTCGGCGGCGCCTTTGCGGCGTTCGGCGGGGGCCGTGTAGACGTGGCCGAAGATGCCGATGCCGTTGTGTTCAACACTGCAGATGTTCGCAATGGGCTGGCGATCTTTCAGCAGGATGTAGAAGCGGCTTTCGACTTTTGTGTCGGCTCGCGTGAGGCTTTGTTCGATCTGCCACTTCCAGATTTCGCCTTTGTGGCCGAGCAACGCGCGCATCGATGCGGCCAGCTCGGGTGTTGCCGGCCCGAGAACGACGCCGAGTTCCACGGATTCGCCGGTCTTGAGCTTTGCGTCTTGGATTTTCTGGTACATGGAGATCCTCCGCAGCGCTGTGCCATATCTAACCGAATTTATGTACGGACGCTATTGCAGGTGAATATGAAGAGCAGGTGGGGAGTCCAAAGAGTAGCACGCACGAAACCGGCGCAAGATGCGGCGCCGGTCACATGCGTGCCACAGTGATTTCGATTTTGCGTTTTGGGTTGCACAAGGTAGATTTGGAAAAGATAGTGGTTGTCGCCGCTGAACTTGTACTTTGGGAGATGAGCCTTTGCGTGCGCGAACGGGCCTGTTCGTCAGCGTGCTCGGCGTGATTTTCCTGTCGCGAGCCGTAGCTTCGGGTGAAGTCCTTTTTGCCGAGGGCTTCGACACGTTCGATCTGGCCAAGCCGCCGGCGCAGTGGAAGGTCACCCAGCCGGCGGAGCTTGCGATCATCGATGAAGCTCCTCACGGCAAAGTTCTGAAGATCACCGCAAAAGGCAACACCTGGCCGAGCGTGGGCGTGACACTGGATCCGGCCAAGGTCCGCGGTCACAACATACGCATTGCCTGCGCGGCCAAGTTCCCCAACACTTATATTCCGCTCGCCGACAAAACGTGGGCTCATCCTAAGATGATGGTCACGTACAAGGATAAGGCCGGCAAGGATCAGTATCCGGGCGAAGTGGCGCTACAGGCCGGGCGGCCCGAATGGCAAGACCTGGTCAAGATAGCGGCCATTCCGCAAGACGCCGATGCGATCGTTGTTTTCCTGCGCGTCGATCTGGTCGCGGCGGAAGTGTTCTTCGATGACTTCAGTGTCGAAATCGATCCCGATCCAAACGCGCCCGCGGCGAAGCCGCCCGGGGCCGCACCGTCAGCCAATCCGTTGCTAAATCCGAACGCTGCTCAAAACCCGGGCGCCAACCCGGCTCAGCCCGCAGCCGCGCCGAAGCCGGCTCCGGCCGCAACGGGGCCCGAAGCGATTGCGGCCAAAGCGCCGAAGAAGGCTCTGGACGACGGTTCGGCAGTGATCTTTGGGCCGGAGGTCGCTTTGGCTCTTCAGCGCAGCGTGAAGACGGGGGTCGCAACAAAGAATACCTACGCGTTTGTGGGAGCGACTCTGCCGAAGGAACTGGAGACCGCGAAAACGCCGCCGAACTGGAACAAGGTGGCGAGCGCCAAAGAGGTCACCGGTCCGACAGCGACGGCGCACAACCTGCTGACCACCCTGCCGGAATTTATCGCAGCGACCAAAGTTGAAGCCGTTTTCATTTTCCCCGATCCGCTGCCGCTCACGCGCAAGCTGACGATGTCGGAGCACTACGAGTGGGAAGACGTGGCTCGGGCATGCGCGCGGTCCGGCGCCGTTCCCGTGCTGGTCATTCCCGCGTCCGCGAATCCCGATCCGAAAGTCACCAACGACATTAAAGACGAACTGCGCAATGCCATTCTGCAGGGCGCGGCCGAAGTGGTGGTTCCGGTAATGGATCTGAAAGTTCCGTTGCAGCTTCCGCGGCGCGTCGGTGTGCTGACGGAGATGTTCGACAAGTACGTTTTCTGCCGGGTGTCGGCGGACGCAACGCAGAGCACCAAGCCCAAGGAACCGGGCGAAGAGTAGTGTTTTCGGCACCCGCGATTGAGGAGTAACGCACAGCGCGATGAAGCTCCGCATTCCCTTCCGTTCTTTGCTCGCCTGGCCGCTCTTGGTGGCGGGGTTGAGCGTTCTTTCCCGCGCCGGAGAGCCTGCGCACGAGAAGCCGTGGCGGTTGTTCCCGGACGTGCCGGAGATCCTGTTGTATGAGGGCTTTGAAAACGAGCCGTTCATTTTCAAGCCGGACAAAAACAACGGGAAGTTAGTGGCTGACGCGCCATGCGCGCCGGGCGGACATGCGTGGGCCCTGGCGAACACCGATCGAGACAAGAATAAAGACAAAGGCGAGAAGCGCTGGGTGATGTCGAAAGCCGAACTGGGGAACTGGCGCGCAAAGTTCCCCGCGGGGCTGGATCCGGCCGGCATCACTGTCCAGGTTTTCGTGTACACGGACCAACCCGGCTACGCCGCTCTGAAATGCAGGCACGGTTCCGGCGAATATGAAGATCAGCAAAGTGTGAACATCGTCAAGCAGTGGACGCCGGTGCTCTTCAAGTTCACCGAAATGCGCGGCAACAAAAACCGGCCGGAAGCGAAGCAAACCATTAGCGAAATGGAGTTTTGGTTTCAGGGCAAACCGCGCGGCGAATACCCCGTCGTGCTGATCGACGATATCGTGGTCGCTCACGGCATGGCGCCGGCCATGGTGCTGGCCAAGCTCAAGCAGGCTGAAAAGAAATACGTTGAAATTGCGCGTTCGCAAACCAAGGAAGGATTCAGCTACACGCTGGCCATGCAGGACGCGCTGAAAAGCGCGACGCGCTCCGCCGGCCGCCCGCGCAAGGCCAAGACCATTCTGATCGCGCCCGCTCGGCCTGCGGATAGCGCAGTCTTGAAGACCGGCATGGCCGCGGCGGCGCAGAAGATCAAGGCCGGCACGTACAATGTTCTGCCCCTGAGCGCGCCCGATGGCTCACCGGCTGGCGGGCTGCAGGACATTTACGGGTTGATTCCGTACAACGTCCAGAAGACCGACGCGGAGGTCGCGCTTCTGGTCCTGAGTTGCCAGGATGCTGTGGCGCCCGGCCGTACGACGGAGCACCTGAAGCTGGTGATCGAGCGCATCCTCGATGCCGGCTGCATTCCAGTGGTTTGTCTGCCCGCGGCGACTACGCCAGGCGTCGATAAGGGGAAAGTAGAGGCGTTCAACAACTCCTGCAACACAGTGCTGGGCGCGATGAACGTGCCGGTGATCGACACGGCGACGGCTCTGAAAGACGCGAAGAACGTTTTTGAGGGCAGCGATCTGAACGCCGCGGGCCTCGAAGCCCTGGCTCAGACCGCGACGACAGCGCTGCGGCATATCGAAATCAATCTATTCGGACGGCGGTGAGCCCCTGTCACTGATTGGGCACTGGCTCCCTCGATCAGCGGCGATTGAGCAGTGACTCGCTTAGCGCTTCGCGTGCAAGATCGTCGAACTTCCCGGCTTTCACGTCTTCCTCAATCTGCCGATCCCATGCCTCCTCGAACCGGACTTTAAGCCACTCCACGAGCTGAAGCAGCTCCTCTCGCGGCAAGCGATCAATCGCGCTCTCGATTTCCTGGACCGTGCTCATGTTATTCCTTCGTTGCTCCCTGAGTAAATATATTCGCTTGCCGATCGAGACGCAAGGCTCTCACGTCAGGCCATCAACGTCTTCAGATCCATTTCTTCCAGGATATGTTTGATCGTGCGCAGGAAGCTGGCGGAGTGCGAGCCGTTGAAGGGGCGGTGATCGAAGACCAGCTTCAGGTTCAGCAGCATGCGCGGTTCGACCAGGTGCTTGCCGTCGCCGTTGCCTGAATTGGCGACCACACGCGGGCGTTCCAACACTGTGCCCGAAGTCAGCATCGCCAGTTGACCGGGGATGATGAACGGGGTGCCGCTGGTGGCGTCGAACGCTCCGATGTTGGTCAGCGTGACGCTGGCGCCCTGCAGGTCCGCGGCGGCGATGTTTCCGGAGCGCACCTTTTCGGTGAGTTCGTGAACGCGGCGCATGAACTCCACAAACGTCAGCTTGTCGGCGCTGCGAACGACGGGCGAGTAGAGATCTTCGTTCGGTCCGACCGCGGCGAAGCCGATATTCGCGTGCGGTTCGATGAGCAACCGGTCGGCGGTGGGCGCCAGCCGCCCGCGGAAGCCCTGGTGTTTCTCCTCCATCATCGCTTTGACCAGAGCCCATAGAATCATGTGCGTGAACGTCGGCCGCAGGCCGAATCGAGTTTCGAACTCGCGCTTGAGCTGTTCGCGCTGCTTGGCGGCGTTGGTCAGGTCCACTTCGCATTCCACGGAGACCGTCGGAATTTCATGCTGGCTCTTGAGCGCCAGCGCGCCAACCTGCATCTGCGCGGGGCTGATGAGCTGCTCCTTGATCAACGGCGGAGTCAGCCGCGCGGAAACGTGAGCAGACGGAACCGGGCTGCCCGCGGCGACGGCCACGTCGAGCGTGAGCACGGGGGTTTCGACTTTGACGCGTTCGCCGGGCTTTGCATGAAGCTTCGCGACAACGCCGTCGTGTGTCGATTCGACTTCGAAGGAGCCTTTGTTGGCTTCCATCTCGAGCAGCGGCGTGCCGGTCTTTACGGGCTGGCCGACGTCAACGAGGTAGCGCACGAGCGTTGCGTCTTCGTCGGTGGGGGATTGCCGCGGCACAAGAATATCGATGTGCTGGATCTCAGAGGTCTCGCTGACCGCCGGGGGCATTTCGGGCGCAACAGCAGCGGCGGGCGCGATGGCCGGCGCAGGGACGACCACGGGCGCCATGGCCCGTTCGCTCTTGCGGATGGCCGCCGCGACGGTGCCGATGCCGGGGCCGGCATCGATGACCTTGCGTCCGGGGCGCAAATCCTGGCGGACCTGTTCGCGCATGGCTCGCAGGACACCATCGACGCTGGGCAGGATGGCCAGTTCCATCGCGTAATTGTAGGGGATGTGGTCGTCGGTTTTCGTCACGCGCATGGGAACGGCGCGGAGCTGTTCGAAGGCGCTGCCGATGGTTTCGGCGATGACTTCCGCGCCGAAGCCGCAAGTCCGGTTGTCTTCATGCACCACGATGAGCCGGCCGGTCTTGATGACCGACTTGAAGACGGCTCTGCTGTCCCAGGGCGTGATCGTGCGGAGATCAACGATCTCGGCTTCGACGCCTTCTTTTGAAGCCTGCGTGGCGGCGGCGCGGCAGAGTGTCACGCAGTTGCCCCAGGCCACCAGTGTAACGTCGCGGCCTTCGCGCACAACGCGCGCCTGTCCGAAGGGCACGATGCAATCGACGCTGGGTTCCTGGACAGTGTCTTCGGCGCCGTGCAGCAGGGCTTTGGGATACAGATAAAGAACGGGGCGGTTGCAGCGCAGAGCGAAGCGCAGCAGTCCGGCCGCGTCGCCGGGGCTGGAAGGCATGACGACGTGGACGCCCGGCAGGTGCGCGTAGACGGCTTCGTTGGTCTGGCTGTGCCAGGGGCCCAGGCCCGGCAGGTATGCGCCGCAGGGCGCCATGATGACCATGGGGCAGTTCCACTGGCCGACGGAGCGCCAGTGCATGGTGCTGACTTCGTTGAAGAGCTGGTTCATGCCCGGTCCGATGAAGTCGATGAACTGGATTGCGGCAACCGGCAGATCGCCCATCAGCGCTCGGCCGACGGCGCTGCCGACGATGGTGGCTTCGGCCAGCGGTGAATTCTGCACGCGGCCGGGGAACTGGCGGGAGAGGCCGCGCGTGGCGCCGAAGACGTCGCCCTTGGGATCCTCGATGTCTTCGCCGAAAACGCAGATGCGGCTGTTGAGGCGCATTTCCTGTTCAAGCGTATGGTCGATGCATTGAGCCATGGTCAGGCCGCCGGAGCGCTTCGACAGGAAGTGCGGCAAGTGCTGTTCGTGGCCGGGCAGTCCGTCGGGCAGTTTGGCGAAGGCGCTGCCTTTGATGGTGTTGGGATCGGGTTCGGCGGCCTGCTGGGCGCGCGCAGCGGCGGCTTCGACTTCGGCTTTGATGCTGGCCTTCAGCGCATCGAGTTCCGGGTGAGTGAGAAGTTTCTCCTGCACACAGCGCTGGATGTAATGGCGGACGGGGTCTTTGGCGGTGACTTCCTTGAGTTCCTCGGCGCTGCGATAGACGCGCTGGTCGTCGGAGCTGGAGTGGCTCTTGATGCGTTCGACGCGGGCGATCAGGCACGTCGGTCCATCGCCACAGCGCGCGCGTTCGATGGCCTTCGCGCTGGCCTGGTAGACGGCGACGGGGTCGAGGCCATCGACTTCGTCCACGCGGCAGCCGAGGAACCATTCGGTGCCATCGGCGTCCTTGGCCAATCCGTGCGGCAGCGTCCAGAACGTCTTGCCGGTCGTGGGTGTGGAGATGCCCCAACGGTTGTCTTCGATGAGAAAAACGATCGGAAGTTTGTCGATGCCGGCCTGCGCGATGGCTTCATGCGTCTCGCCTTCGCGCGTGGAGGCATCCCCGATGGAGGCGACGATGACTTCGGGAACCTTGCGTTCCTTCAGGGACATCGCCATGCCGACGGCTTGCAGCATGTTCGTTGCGACGGGGCTGGAGAGGGACACGATGCGGTAGCGGCGCGAACTGTAATGGACGGGCATCTGGCGGCCGCCGGTGGGGGAATCGGCCTTGCTGTAGAAATCCAGAAAGCATTCTTCCTGCGTGACGCCGCGGCCGAGGACGATGGCGCGATCGCGATAATGCGGGTGCAGCCAGTCCTCTTTCTTCATCGCTAGGGCGACGCCGGCCAGGCCCTCGTGGCCTTCGGACGAAAGCTGAAAATGGCCTTGGCCGCGGCGTTTGAGCGCCTGTTCGACTTCGTCCCCGATTCGCGATTGAAGCATCAGCCGCAATATTGCGAGCTTTGTTTCTCTGCTGACATCCGTTGTCATGCTGCTCTCCGGAAACCCCATGTGCTGAGAGCAGATTTACGCCTTTGTCATGCTTCAGGCAACACGCATTTGGGAGAGGTGTGGCACGGGCAGGCTACGCCGCGTCCGTTTGCGGCGTAGATTGCCCGTGCGGCGGCGCCGGATTCACGGGCAATCCGCGCCGCGAACAGCCGTCGGTCCTTGACACCGACGCACCATACGCGGCGCGGCCTGCCCGTGCCACACGTGGCGATCAGTTCAGGTTTGCCATCTTGTCGGCGACGGAGCTGAGCGTGCCGGAGTGGTCTGCGGTGTAGCTGATGGTGTCCAGGATCAGGCCGACCACGATTGTGTAGGCGGCCTTTCGCGTCGTGACGGAGGAGTTCAGTCCGCCTTGTGTCCACGTGGGGCCGTAAGCTCCGGTCATGTTGCACTGGAAAGCGATGGAGTTGTTTGCGGCATCTTTCTTGGCGCGTTTGAGCAGGAGCTTGAACGAGCCGTAGTCGGTCTTGGCGTTGCCTTTCTCATCCAGCGTGAAGGTCTGAGTTACGCCGCCGACGGTCACCTGAACTTGCTTCTGGTTTGGATCGAAATTGGCAGGAACGTTGGGGACGATTCCAGTCACCTTGCAGGTATCTTTGCCGGTCTTCGTGAAGAAGACTTTCGCTGAGAACTTGTTGACGGTCATGATGGTCACGATGCCAACATCGCTGGAAAGGCTGACGTCACTTCCGGGGGGAAGGCTGCCGACGACCACGATGACCTCGCTGGTGACGCTGGTGCTGACGTTGCTGATGGTGACTTGCGCGAGGTAATTTCCGCCCGCTGTGTAGGCGTGCGAAGCGGCGCCGGAGTTCGCGCCGGTCGCGGCGCGCGTGGCACAGCCATCGCCGAAATCCCAATCGTAGGTCAATGCGCCGCCGGTCGGGTCTTCTGCCGCGACGCAGAAGGTGACGGGCGTGCCGGCTTGGGCGGCATCGGGCGTGGCGCTGGCCGGTGAGAGCACAATCGGAATCGCGTTGGCGCCGACGGGCAGCGCGCCTTGAGCGATCCAGGCGTTGATCGTTGTCTGATCGGCCGCGGTGACGGTGATGTTGTGGTGAGCGGCGCTGATGATCGCGGGCAGGAGGCTTTTGGCCACATCGTAAGGCTTCACGCGCAACATCGGAGCGCGTGTGGTGCTGACGAAGTTCACCAGGTTGCTGTACGCGAGTCCCGTGGTTAGGTCCTCGTTAGCGGCGCGGGTCGCGTTGTGGCAGTTGGTGCAGCCGTAGCCTGCTGACTGGAAGAGCGGTTCGATTTGTGTTGTGAAATCAATGGTTGCGGGGCTCGTTGCATCGCTGGAGCGAACGCCGGTGTTGACCAGCAACGTAGCTGGAAGAAGAGCGAAACAGAGCGCAACCTTCACTTGCATAATCCCTCCCCAAACGGCCTGCGAACCACACTGAACTTCTGCGCGAATAAGGTCCAACCAACAGCTCATATGTGACAACTCCGGCAACTCGACGGAATCCTACAAGAGTCCGTTTCAATTCATATAAGTTTGTTGGATTTTCCTTTTGGCAGGTGACAGCAGCGCCATCTTCCCTATGGGCGGGCAGAGCGGCGTGGAAAAAGGAAGCGGTTCTTTGCGGATTTGAAAACGCAAAGGCGAAAAAAAGCCGGAAGCGCTTATGGCGTCTTCCGGCTTCTTTCTTTGAAAAGCGTATCTTAGAAATCGGCCTTCTTCGGATCGGCGGGATTGTCAGGGGTCTTCTCGCGCTTCTGGCCCTGGCCCTGACCCTGGTGTTCGCCGCGGTTGGCGCCGATCAACTCCTTGAGCTTGGCGAGCTGCTCCGGCGTGAGGATCGCCTTGATCTCGGCCAATGGGCCCTCGGTACCGCCTTCGCCGATCTTCTTCTTGATGGCCTCGCGCACCTTCTCGCGCAGTTCTTTGAGCTTGGCTTCGTCGTTGGCCTTGCGGGCCTCGGCGATCTGCTTGAAGAGCTCCTTGGCTTCGGGGTCTTGCTGAATGGCTTCGCGCTCTTTCTCGAACTTCTGCTTGAGCGCTTCGATTTTGGTTTTCTGCTCGGCGGTCAAGTTCAGGTCGGCGGCGTGTTTGAGCAGCGCCTCAATCTGGTTGCCGCGAGCCTGGCCGCGTGGGCCTTTCCCCTCGCCTTTGCCGTCCCTGGCCTCGCCTTCAGCCGCCCAAGCCGTCGAGAACGTCAATGCCGTCAGAATGCCGACTGCCCACATCATGCGCGTGTTCATGTTGGAATCTCCCTCAAGCCGTGTCGTCTTCTCCCACAGAAGATAGACTTCGCCAGTGCCGTTTTGCTGCACAGCATTTGAAGGGCCTGAATCTTCCCGGAATTGTTTTCTGGCTCTGATATTGTTGAGTTTCAGGGCGTCGCGGTGCCGCGGGTCGCGTTCATCCGGTTTGATGGGGAAATGTTTTGATGTTGCGCAGAGCAGTCTTTCTGGATCGTGACGGCGTGGTCAATGTGTGGCCGGGGCCGGAGAGCTTTGTCCTGAAATGGGAGCTGTTCAGCTTCATGCCCGATGTTTCAGCGCAGCTTCTGCGGCTGAGGAAAGCGGGGCTGTTTCTGGCGCTGATCACCAACCAGAGCTGCGTCGGGCGCGGGTTGATGTCTCTGGAAGAGCTGCAGAAGATTCATGCGCGGATGCAGGCGGAGCTTGGAGCGGCGGCACTGGATGGCATCTACTACTGCCCGCACGCGCCGGACGCAGGCTGCTCATGCCGGAAGCCTTCTCCCGAGATGATCTTGCGAGCCTGCGAAGAGCATGGGTTGTCGGCGCAGGAGAGTTTTATGGTAGGGGATTCGGGCCGCGACATTGAGATGGGGCGTGCGGCCGGCTGTCATACGATACTTTGCCGCGAGAATCTGCCCGTACTGGAGAAGATGAAACCCCCGCACCGGCCGGAATACATGGCGCGAACGCTTGCAGATGCAGTAGACTGGATTGTCAAGAGGCTCTAAAGTTCAGAGTTCAGCCTAGCGAGTAACGGAGACGCGTTGGATGCAGACAAACCAACTGGTCGGTTTTCTGCTTGGAGCAGGTGCTCGCCCGCTGGCGGTCCAATCCGGCGATATGCTCACGATCGGGCGCGATCCGCAGAACTCCATTTGCCTTCCCGATGTGCTCGCCAGCCGCCGGCACGCCATTATCGAATGCGTAGCGGACTCCAGCGAAGTCTTCATCAAGGATCTGGGTTCTTCCAACGGAACGTTCTTAAACGGCCGTCAGCTTGCCGCTCAGCAGCGCACGCAAATGTGCGCCAACGATTACATCCGCATCGGCGGAAAATTGCTGTCGTTCATCTCCAACAATCCGGCGATGGAGCCGCGGGCGTTCGGCGCGAAAGTTTCGTTGCTGGAGACGGTAAAAGGCGGACTGAAATTTGAGAACGGCAAAGTGGTGGAGATCCCCGAAGTCGAGGAGAAGCAGGAGGAGGATGTCAACGCCACGCAGCAAGTGCCGTCCTTGAGCAGTGCTCAGCCCTCGTCGGCGCTCTCGGGCAACCTGCACGACCAGAATCTGGCGCAGATCATCCAGTTCCTGCACACCAACGCCAAGACGGGCGAGTTGCATGTCAACGGGCCGCGCAACCAGGGACTGATCGCCTTCGATCAGGGCCAGATTTTCTTTGCGGAAGCCAGCGGGCGGCGGGGTGCGCCGGCTGTTTACGTCTGCGCGCGCGAACACGACGGGACGTTCAGCTTCCTCAACCTGAGCCGTCCTCTTCAGCGTGCGAAAAATGTCTATGAGCCGATGATCCAGATTATTTTTGAATGCTGCAAACGTATGGATGAGACCGAGCTGGCGGGAATGGGTTAGTCGGCGCCGACAGGTTCACAATCAGACGCAGTGTTGTCGAATCCCGGGAAGCGGGGTATGGGGTAGGGGGTATAGGGTATGGGGATGGCTGCGAGGGCGGTCGTTCCCGAGACCCTATACCCCATACCCGATACCCTTGTTCTGGGAGGGCCTTCTCATGCCGAACGCGCGCGTTTTGGGTACGGTGGCGTTGTGTCTTTCAGTCGCGTGCGTTGCGCTCGGTGGCGAGGCGACGATCGAGCTGAGCATTGACGGGCCGGCGAAGGTCGGGCGCTTCGAGAAGATTGAGTTTTCTATCAAGACCGATGCGCCAGCCGGGAATCCGTTCGATCCGGCGGACGTGGATGTGTCGCTGGAAATCAAGACACCTTCGGGCAAGACGCTGAAGCTGCCTGCGTTCTGGATGCAGCCGTATGAGCGGCGCGAGGCGAACGGCAGGGAGTGGATGTATCCGTCCGTTGTGGCTGGCTTCCGCGCGCGATTTGCGCCGGCTGAGGTCGGCACCTACTCCTGCAAGGCGATTCGTAAAGACAAGAGCGGGGTAGCGCCGGCCTCCGTGCCGGCCGGAAAGGAAAGCGTCCCCACCGCCGGCAAGGACGTCGGCGCTACCTGTTCCTCCAAAGAAGTGTCCTTTGAGGCCGTTAATTCCGCGCGCAAAGGCTACCTGCGTGTTTCGACGGTCGATCCGCGGTTTTTTGAGTTCACCGACGGCACGCCATTTTTTGTGATCGGGCAGAATCTCGCGTTCATCGGCTATGGGCAATACATGAAGCTGCGCAAGGCACAGGAGGCGTTTGGAAAACTGAGCGCGAACGGGGCGAATTTCTTGCGCATCTGGGCGTGCTGCGAAGATTGGGCGATGGCGATCGAGGCGCGCAAGAGCGCGTGGGGACGCTCGTGGGGCGGGAAGCAGACGTTCGTGGACGTGGTAGAGCCGGGTGTTCCTGCTGGGGCAAAAGCGGCGCGGATTGGCGCACCATTAGGCGGAAACTTGGCGCTGCAGCCGGCGTGCGACGTGGCGCTGAAGCCGGGTACGCAGTACGAGATTTCGATGTTGGTGAAGACGGAGGAGGAGGCGGCCTTCGAGTTGGCGTATGGCGGAAAAGTGCTCGGTGAAGAGGTGAAGAGCAAGGACGCATGGGCGCCGGTGAAGCGAACGATCACCACGGGGCCGAACGAAATGTGGCTGGGGCGGGTCGAACTTCGTTCCAAGCGCGGGCCGGCTTTGGTGCGAAAGATTTCGATGAAAGAGGTAGCGGCGGCCCCCTCACCCCTAACCCCTCTCCCGCCGGCACGGAGGCCGGCGCCACCGGGAGAGGGGAACCGGAGCGGCGGGCGAGACGCCCGCGATACGGCCGGCGCGGAGGCCGGCGCTACCACGGCCGGCAGGGAGGTCGGCGCTACTACGGCCGGCACGGAGGCCGGCGCTACCGAGCTTCTGTGGGAAGCGGAGATCGGGCGGCCGGTGCGCGGGTACTTCAACCAGCCGGATTGCGCCATGCTCGACGCGCTGCTTGAATCGGCGGAGAAGAACAACCTGTACATCGAGCTGACGTTCTTCACGCGCGATCTGTACATGAACACGCTCTCGAACGAGAAGTCGCCGGAGTACACGCAGGCGATCGAGGACGGCAAGCGGCTGCTGCGGTACGTGGTGGCGCGGTGGGGGTATTCGCCGAGCGTGGCGATGTGGGAGTACTTCAACGAGCAGGACCCCGGCAAGCCGACCAACCGCGCGTACAAGGAATGGGGCGAGTACTTCGAACAAATCGACATCTACCACCACATGCGTTCGACGAGCGCGTGGGGGCCGGCGCCGAAGGATTGGGCTCACGAGAAACTGGACAGCGCGGACCTGCACTGGTACTTGCGGCCGGCGTGGGGCGAGCTTTCAAAAGACTCGGCGGCGGCAGCGATTGACCGCGCGAAGTTCCTGCGTGAGAAAGCGCCGAACAAGCCGGCGCTGCTTTCGGAATTCGGACTGGCGGACGACAAATGGGGCCTCAGCCCTTACATGAATCAGGATAAGGCTCATTTGCATTTTCACGACGCGCTGTGGGCGTCGGCGCACTCGGGGCTGTCGGGCACGGCGATGTTCTGGTGGTGGGAGCAGATCGACAAGAACGACGGCTACGGGCAGTACAAAGCGTTGAGCGCGTACCTGTCGGACGTGCCGTTTGCGGCGGCGCATTTACAGCCGGCTGTCGCGAAGTCCTCGCCCGAAAATGTGCGCGCGTTCGCGCTACAAGGGAAGGACTGCGCGTACGTGTGGCTGAACGATTCGCGGTTCACTTGGTGGAAAGTGCTGATGGACAAAGCCGAGCCGAGCGAGGTGAAGGACGCGAGCGTGACGCTGACAGGATTAGAGGCGGGGGCGTATAAAGTGCAGTGGTGGGACACGCTGAGCGGGAAAATCGTTAAGGAAGAGACGGGGAATGCTGACGCTGGCGGATTGAAGGTGAGTGCGCCTGTTTTTACACGAGATATTGCGGTGAAGGTGAGGAAGTGACGGTTGGTTCAACGCAGAGAAGACGGAAAGGCCAGCGCGGGCAGACGAGTCCGGGCCGCGTTCGTTTTTGGTAATCGAGAATCAATACGAGGATGATCATTGTGAGGAACTTGGTCGTTGTGTTCTGCTTGTTCGTGTTGCCCACCGTGCTGCAAGCGGAAGAATTTGGCACAGCAACCGGAACGGAGGGCGGAGTGTCTCTCGCTGTTAAATTGCCCTTAGAAACAGAGCCGGGCAAACCGATCATGGCCGAAGTCGTGCTGTCGAACGAAGCCGACGATGAGATTTGCGTGTTGGTGCGGCCAGGACAGAGCGCCGAGAGCCGCGACGTCGCAATCCAATTCTCGGCAGTGAATCTGGGAGGAAAGGAGGTGAAGCTTACAGCGTATGGAAAGTATGTGCGGTCGGCAGAAGGGAGCATTCGATCTCGTAAAATCCAGAAAGGACAGAGCTTCACGTTCGACAGTAATGTTGCTCGAATCTTGGACGTTTCAATGGAGGGATATTACAGAGTCCAAGTCGCAGTTGTTTATTGGCGCGGAGACAATCAAAAGGCGATCAAAGCGAAGCCGATAGAGATCAAGGTCAAAGAGGCACCGCTTCCCGCTCAGCCTATTGCCAAATAGAATAATCGTGATTGTCTATGGCAGGCGAGTGTGTGGACGAATCAGGAGACAGCACCATGATCTGCAGGCTCTCGGCGTTCGAAGTTGTCGTCGCGGCGCTATGTCTCGCGGGATTTGTGGGCACGTCCTCGGCTCAGGATGCGGCGGCGGACAAGCCCTTCCTGCACCCGCTGTTCACGGATCATGTAGTTCTGCAGCGGGACGTTCCGACCGCCGTCTGGGGCTGGACGCAACCGGGAAAAGAAGTGAGTGTGGCTCTGGCCGGGAAGACAGCGACGGGCACCGCAGACGCGCAAGGCAAGTGGTTGGTTAAGCTGGGCGCCTTGCCCGCCGGCGGTCCGCACACGCTGAGCGTTACCGGGCCGCAGACGGCGGAGGTTCGCGACGTGCTGCTGGGCGATGTTTGGATCTGCTCAGGCCAATCGAACATGCAGATGTCGGTCGGCGGGTCGATGAATGCGAAAGAGGAAATCGCGGCCGCAGCGCATCCGAAAATTCGGTTCTTCAGCGTACCATGGGCGGGGCTGCGGCCGGGCGGGCCGCAGGTGATGCACACCGAGCCTCAAGACACGGTCGCGGCGAAGTGGGAGGTCTGTTCGCCCGAAACGGTGGGCGGATTTTCGGCGGTCGCATATTTTTTTGCTCGCGATTTACAGAAAGAGGTGGACGTTCCGATCGGATTAATTCGAGCTGCGGTGGGTGGTTCGGCGATCACATCCTGGTGCGAGCCAGAGATGCTCGCAGGATTGCCGGAACTGAAATCCGGGATGGAGTCGGTGGAGACGCTGAGGAATCTCGTTCGCGAGAACAAGATCGGCGATGCGTACTTCAATACGGTCGTGGAAAAATGGTGGGATGAGAACGACGCGGGCACGCACGAAGGCTGGTTCAAGTCCGAACACGATACGGCCGGCTGGCGAGAGGTGACGCTGCCAGCGGAGGGCAAGGCCGATGTGCCGCCTTTTGACGGCGTCGTCTGGTTCCGCAAGGAAGTGGACATTCCGCAGGATTGGGCCGGTAAGGAGTTGAGCCTTTTCATCACGGGGATTTGGGAGCCGGACACGACGTGGTTCAACGGTTCCGTCGTGGGTTCCTTCGGTCAGGGATGGGTGAATCGCACGTCGAAGATTTCGGCCGCGTTGGTCAAGGCGGGGCGCAACGTCATCGCCGTGCGCGTGCTGGCTCAAGCAGGGAGGGGCTACCAAGGACCGTCGGCGGCGTCGAAGATCGAGCTTGCCGGCAGCAAGGGGGGGGCGATTTCTCTGGGCGGCCGGCGGCTGCTGAAGGACTCAACGCCGGCATCGAAGTTGCCGCCGTTTCCGCACCGCTTGGACAACGATTTCCAACTTCCGACCGTGCTTTACAACGGCATGATCGCGCCGCTTGTGCCGTATGCGATCAAGGGAACGCTGTGGTACCAGGGCGAAACGCCTTGCCCCGGCGGCCATGCAACGCACCGAAAGCTGTTGGCGGGAATGATTGCCGACTGGCGCGCGCGTTTCGCGTCTCCGGAGTCTTGGTTTCTCATCATTCAGTTGCCGGTGCTCGGCGGTCAGCCCACGTTGAACCCCGACGCAACCGGCGCAGCGGAGATCCGCGCGGTGCAGTGGGACGTGGGCCACTCGATTGCCAACGCGGATACTGCGGTGATCACGGACCTGGGCGACGCGCACGACATTCATCCGAAGAACAAGCAGGACGTTGGCAAACGCCTGGCGCTGATTGCGCAGGCGCGGATTTTTGGCAAAGCCGTGGAGTACTCCGGGCCGGTCTTCAAGACGGCGACCATCGAGGGCAAGACCGTGGGCGTGCGTTATGAACACATTGGCGGGGGGCTGCTCGTAAAGGGCGAGAAGCTCGAAGGGTTCGCTCTGGCGGGCGCTGACCGGAAGTTCGTGTGGGCGGACGCGAAGATCGACGGTGACGACGTGCTGGTTTCTTCTGCGCAGGTGGATGAGCCGAAAGTTTTGCGCTACGACTACGTGGACGTCCCGCGCTACCGGCTATGGAACAAGGCCGGCCTTCCCGCGGCGCCATTCGAAGCCATGATTGGCCAGTGAACATGGGCTCAGTTTGCCGGCGGCGTTGCCGAGAGCCGCAGTTGCCAGAGTTTTTCCGGCGGGCCGGCGAACACCAGTCCCGTGCGGAATTTCGGGTAGCCCACGCAGTAGCCGCGGAACAGCACCTGGTTCCAGCCCTTCTTCAGCGTGAGCGTCTTGCTGGCGAACGCGCTCTTCAGTTCGCCTTTGATTTCGCCATCGAAGACCTTCTCGCCGTTCAGGAACCAGCGCAAATGGGTTTGCGGGTGCCCTTGAAAACGGAATTCGAGTGCCAGATCCTGAGCCACGTGGACCCACGTCGCGCCATAATAGACTTGGGCCGATGCTCCGCACATCACGCGTGTATCCAGGTCCTCCACTGTCGCCTTGGTCCAGCGCACCGCGCCCGGCTTGTGCCAATATCCCTCAACCATTTCGCCGCTGAAGGTGGCCTTCAGATCGATGACGCCGTTATCCGGCGGATACTTCGCGGCTTCGCAAAAGTCACGGCCGGCGGTCTTCATGTCTTTGCTCGTGCCAGGCATGGGGCCATTCAGGTCTTCCTTGAACTTTTCGGCGCCCGGGCCGCCGAACGGACCGCAGATTTGCCAGTGGCGCACCACCACGCCGCTATCGAGTCCCTGGAACTGAAGCGGTGCCCAGGCACTCGGACAGAGCCGCGCCTCGCTCGGTTCGTCGTACGTTTCGCGATTGGCGGAGCCATCGGCATTCGACCACCAGAATTTTCCGTGGCCGCCATACGTTACCTCGAAGTTCCCCATCGTGCGCACGCCGTTCCCGAGCGCCGGCAGCCCGGGGACGAAAGTGCGCGGAATGCCGGCGGCAATGACGAAGCCTTTTCCGTCCGCATCCAGCGTGTGAGCAAGCGTGATGTCGGGAATCATCGCGACGTGGGCGAACTCGACTTTGTTCACGGGGGTCTGATAACGCGCCGGGCTGGCCTTTCCTGCGCCTTTCCATTCCGGGTACATGCCGACGACAACCGGTTTCACGGCGGCGCCGTCCTGCACCAGGCTGAAGACGAAGCGCGCGTCTCCGGGCCGGCCACTCGACGGACCGCCCGGCTTGGCGTTCGTGTCGCCTTGGATGCAAAAGCTCATCGTGTCCGCCAGCCGGTCGTGGCTGAATATCCGTTCAGGATTCTGCATCGGCCGGACCTGCAGCTTCGACGCGAGACGGACGTGCCAGCGCAGGAAGAGATTGCCCGGGTCGTAGAGCCCGCGCACTTCAACGGTCTGTTCCTTGTCGGCCTGAAAACGCACCGGTTCGCACGACTCCCATCCGGTCATCGAACCGTCCAACACCGCTCCGCCCAACGCCGGCGAAAAGCGCGCGACCTTGGCCGCCCCCGCGCCGCCGCGGAGCGTCAGCGCGATTTCGGGCGGAGACGCGATTTGCGCGGCCGTGAGTTCCACCTGCGCCGGCAGGCCCTTGATCGTCTGCACGGGATTTCGTTTCAGCGACCAGCCTTGTGCTTCGTAGAGCAGCGGCGTCACTTTGCCCATGGCGAAGCGGATCGCGCCGCTCGCCGGGTCCGCAAAGACCGATCCCGCGAAGAACTCTCCCGGCTGCGGATAGACGCCCGCCACGGCATGCGAATGGCGCCGGCCATCGGGAAAAATCGTGTCCACGTACAGACCGTCTTCGGTAAACAGCAGCACGCCGCAGCGCGACTGGTCCACGACGCTGAGCAGCCCGTTGAGCGGCTTCCAGATGTGGATCGCGCCGTACATTTCGCCGGGCTGCGCGACGCCCTGCAGCGCCACGCGGCCGGTGCGCCATTTCATTTTGTAGCCGCCGTTGCCGTCCGGAACGTAGCGCGTGACTTTGATCTGCGCGCCTTCATTGGCGCTGAAGCTATGGCCGCCGCGCGCAACGACGTAGAAGCCGTCCTTCATCGAACCGTCAACCATCGCCCAATCGCTGGAGTAACTTTCGGCGAGTTCATTGCCGCCGTGGATCGCGTCGGCCTTGCCTTCGGCGCGCGCCACAAAGACGGAGTCAGTCAGCAATTTCTGCCACGCGGTGAAGACCGGGTTTCCATGCGCGTCGAAGCTTGCCGGCGCCAGCCGCCACACATCCCGGCCGCCCTGGTTCAAGGCCACGAGCGAAAGGTCGTCGAGCCACTGGTTGCCGTGATAGCGCAGCAGCCAGCCGGGCATCTCCAGCGGAGTGTTGCGGTACTCCTCCTCTTGGACAATGCCGTCGCTGTTGGCGTCGTGCCACGCGTAGTGCTTCATCTCCTTGCCGCTTTTCTCGCGGATGATGGCGGCCGAGAACAGCCAGCGGTCGCCTGCGAGGCGGTAGACGTTGTTGCTGCGTCCGCAAGCCAGATAACAATTCCCATTGGCGCGGATGAGCTGCGGGTGATCGAAGTGCGGCGCCTTCGGATCGTTGCCGACGTTCGGCCACACGGCATCGACCGTCCATGTGCCTTTGGCGAAATCAACGCGGAAGCGCGTCAGCCAGCCTTCTTGGCCGCCGATGTAGATCTGCTCGGGATGCTCGGGATCGACGGCGTAGCCGTCGTTAGCCTTGGTCTGAAGCGACGTGAATTCGCGGAGCAGCTTGCCGTCAGCGCTCCATTCGCTCGCGCGATTCGGGCCGGCGTGTTCAACGATGATCAGGCGGTCTTCGCCTTCGGCCGTTGTCCAGGTGGCGAGTTTGCCGGGCGCCATCAATGTTTGCGGATCGTAAGCGCCGGGTTTTTGAGCGTCCAAGCGCCCGTAGCTGAGCAGTTGCTTTCCCGTGCGGTCGAATTGATAGACTTTGTTGGCGGCCGTGTCGCTGAGATAAACGCGGCCATGGCTGTCCACTTCGATGTCGGCCGGCTTGACGCCCGCCGGAACAGCGAAGAGCCGCTGCCACTCGCCGTCGGGCAGCCCGGCCTTAATCGTTTTCGTGGCGACCTCGAACGCGCCAGTGGCGCCGGCATCCCTGCCGGCGGACGCATGCACGGCATACAAAATGCTGCCGCGAGCGGCGATACCGATGGGGCGGGGTAGGGGGATCTCGGCGAGCACCTTGCCCGTTGCGCCTTCGTGGACGGTGATGGCATCCACGCGTTCCTGGTCGCTCTCGGCGAAGTGCGGCCACTCTTTCGTTTCCAGAATCTTGCCGCCCTGCGCCACGTAGACGAAGCTCTTGGCGCCGTCACGCCAACACGCCATCGCCTTTACCCACCCGGCCGGCAGGTAGACGTTGGCGCGGTTCGCGCGGCCGGTGCCGAAGGGTTTGCCGTCGGCGCGGTACACGTACTTCTTGCCGCCATCGGTGCTGAAACTCCAAATCGTCTCGCCGTCCGTGCAAGTACTCGTCCCGCCGCCGGCGCCGCCCGAATTGAACGCGCGCAGAAACTGTCCCATGCCGGTGGGCTTCTTCAGGTCCATCAGCGGGTTGTTCGTGCCGTTTTCCAGATAGACATAGTAGAAGACCGCGATGCCGTTGGGGCCTACATCCACGTCGCCCAACGGCGCGCCGCATGGATCGCCGCCGAACGGTTCAGGCACGTTCCATTGCTCGCGAGACGGCATCCACGACGAAGCGCCCCCGACAAATTGCGGCGTGATCGCGTGGTATTCGCTATCGACCTGCCACTTCTCCGCTGGCATGCAGATGCCCTTCACGCCGTACGTGCCGGGCGGCACCGGCATCAGGTTTTCGTCCAGGCCGTCCCACGTATCGGTGAACTTGCCCTGGTTGTCGGCCGTGACGGTGCGCGCTGCACCGCGCACGAACTGGCTGACGATCCAATCCGGATTGTCCTTGGCGACGATGGCCAGCGTGACGAGATAGCTTTTCGGAAGCGGCCCATCCGCCGGCAGTTGGTAGGCGATGCTGACGCCTACCGGCACGGGTTCATCCGCACTACGCGCCAGGAGTGCTGCGGTCCCGATGACCAGCGCAAAGAAAAAAGCATGCGAGCGTGGCATAAGAAAGCTCCCGTTTGTTTACTCAAAAATGATCTCGCCCCAGTTCCGCGGCGAGATTTGAAGCTCAAAGACGACGTCGTCCACCAGGCCGGTCTGCTGATTCGCCCAGTACGTCCGCAGCCGCGTGCGAACGCCGCCGGGATCGCTGTGCGTCGCGCCCACATCGCCGCGCAGGGTAGCACCGGCGTCCCTGCCGGTGGGCTTCAGTGCTACGCCGAGCGCCGTCAGTGGCACCGCCGCTTCGACCACATAGCCGTCCTTGTTCAGTTTCACGTTCACTTTGGCCTCGGCGAGCACATCCACCCAGTCCACCTGATAGCCCTGGATCACGCCCGAACTGAACACGCGTGCCTTCTTCTCGTCAGAAACAAACTTGTAGAGCACCGCCGTGGGTTTCCCCTGGAAGTTGCCGATCGAAAGCCGCAGGTCGCCCTTGGCTGCCTTATCGCGTTTGGGATCGGCGGCCGGATCGGAACCGAGCTGCAGGTCCACCGTGTCGCCGCCGGCGTACATCTGCGAAATGTCCTTCGCGCCGTTCACCCAGGGCGTCGAATCCTTCACCTCCCAGCCGATGAAGAGCATAGTGTCATCGTGAGCCAGCGCCGTGCGAATGCGCGCGTCTTCGGCCTTCTTGTAGTCAACGATTTCACAGCCGGCGAAGTCCTTTCCGAAGTCGCCGCTCAACGTCACGGTCTTCTTCTTTACGGTGAGTTTCCGCGCGCCCGCGGCTTTTTGCAGAGCGGTCTCGCGCAGAGCCAGCGCCTTCTTGACGTCCTCGTCCCGAATGCTCAGCTTGCCGCCGGCGAGCGGAACCGTCTTCTCAAGTCCCGTCAGTTCCGTGTTCCAGATGCCGTACTTGCCGGCTTGAATGTAGACCTTGCCGTCCTTGCCCTGCGTCGCCGAACCGCCAAAGTCCTCGCCGCCGCTGCCGGCCGGCAAGTCGGTCAGATCAAGCCCCGGCACGGGTGCGCTCGGCCATTTCCATTCGAAGACATTTCCGTTGAACACGCGCGTGAGAAAGTAACCGTCGGCCGATAGCGCCCACCATTCGCCCAGATTGCCGTTGATCAGCCAAACGTTTCCGGCACCCGGAATGTTGACGGCACCGATCGGGCCGTACGCGCCGCGGAACAGGCCCGCTTCCGGAGCCGGCGCTTTGTGCGAGCCGTGCACCTGGAAGTATGGATTCGGATACGTCCACAGCAGCTTGCCGCTCTGCGGGTCGAAGCAGTGCCAGAGGAAGCCCGCCGGATGGTCTTTGACGCGCAGGTTCACCAGGAGCCGCTTGTTGTCGGCGCTCGGCACCGCGCAACCGCTGTTGCGTTCGTAGCCCGCGCTCATCGCCTCAGGCAGCGCGCGCATTTTGCTCAGGTCGTACTTGGGCGCGCCGCTCTCGGTGAAACCGCTCGGGACCAGCACTTTCAGTTGCTTGTCTTTTGCATCCAGACCATAGAGCGCCAGATCCGGCCCGAGGTTCAGCGACCAGCTATTGCTGCCGGCAAAGTACATCGCGCCGTCCTGCCGCTGGATTTCGTCGGGCTGCTCCTTGCCATCGCCGTTTGCGTCCACCCACAGTTCGGTCGCACCGATATCCTTCATCGATCCTGGTTTGTCGTTGCGCACTTCAGCGCGCAACGCGTACTGCGCATCCCCGAGCCGCTCCCACACCTGAACTTTTCCAGTGCCGTAGCGCATCTGATTGGTGAAGAGATAGAGCTTGCCGTTGGCACCTTCGCGGAAGGCTGCGTAGTCGTGGTACTCTTTGTCGAATCCGCCGAGGCAGGCCGCCTTCCCGGTCTTCGGATCCAGTCGCCACTCGCAAGCTTCGCCGACCATGATGTTCGGGTCGCGCGGGTTGATCGCCGCACCGCTCGCTCCGTAATGGGTCGGCCCGAAGAAATCGCGGACCAGTCCACCGGCAGGGACGCCGGCACCACCTCCTGCCGGCACGGAGGCCGGCGCTACCTTCCAGACGCTCACGCGCTTGGGGTGAGCGTACTCTTCCATTACCCAGAGCTGGCCTTCTTTGTCCACCGCAACGCCCGCCGGATTGATCATACCGTCGGCCTGCCACGGGCCGACTTGGGCGTGGCCACCCTTGCGCCCGACGCGACGAATCTCCTTGCCTTGAGCATCGAAGACGAGCACCTGCATGTCCGGTGCGCCGACGCTCACGTAGAGGTTGCCGTCCTTGTCCGTCGTCAGGCCGCGCGCATTGGCCAAGTCCTTGACCACCGGCGCTGTCTTGCCCGTGTCAGGATCGATCGCGACGATGTCGCTACCGTTGCAGATCGCCAGAACGCGGTTTTTCTCCACTGCGTGCAGCGCCCCACCGCGCGGCAGCGGCCAGGTGCGGAGCAGTTTGCCCGTCGCGCCGTCGAGCACCAGGAAACGTCCCTCGGCCAGCAACTTGATCGCACCAGCGAACGCTTCTTCGAGAGCTTTGCGATTTGCGTAACGTCGGGCGGTTGCCGTGAGTTTCGCGCTGTCATCGCTAAGTGTCTCGCCGCTGACGAAGTGTTCGAAAACGCGCATCAGATCGCCGACGAAGCCGCCGTGCGTGCCGCCATCGAAGGCTTTCTTCTCATCTATTTTGCCGGCAAGAAACGCGTCGAGGTTCCGCGTGAGGTTCGGGTTGATTCGTTCGAGGACGCGCTTGCCGATTGGACTGTCGCTCTTCAGCGTGCGCACAAGAACCTTCATGTCGAGCAGATCGTCGGGGAAGATGCGCGGATCGCTGGCGCTCAGGTACACGCGTCCGTCGCGCGCAGCGATGCCCGTGAACGACACCGCGCCGGCCTCGCCGCCCCATACGTCACTTGCGGTAAGGATGTGGTTCTTGCGCTCGTTCCATGGTGTGTAGCCGCCCAGCTTGGCGTCCACGCGCGAAAGAACGATCGTGTTTTTGCTCGCGTCGTGCCCGGCCGGATGGAGCACGTAAACAACGCCCGCGTCAGCGGCGATATACTGCGGATCCCAGCCGCCGGACGTGTTCTGCAGGCTCCAGATGCGGTTGCCCTGAAAGTCCGTCGCGACCAGATGGTGCCCGCCTTCGGCTCCGTTGCAGGCGAGATACACACGTTCGTTGTCTGCGATGACAGCCGATGGCACGCCGTGGTCGCCCAGCCAGAAGTGATCGGGGCTGCCGATCCACGGCGCTTTTCCGCCACAACTGGCGTAGCCGCGGAAAATGATCTTCGCGCCGGGGTGAGCGATCGCCTGCCACGAATAATCCCCTGCCGGAACTGGCTGCCCCGGCGTGCGGAAGGTCGCATCCGTCAAGCCGTCCCACTGCGTGGTGTGCTTGCCAGCTTCACGCTGATCCCAGTTCAGCAGATGCCGCACGATGACGCCGCTGCTATCGAGAATATTCAGCGAGACGTAGCCGGCGAACGGCATCTCGAAGGTCACCGGCGCGAATCCCGGCCACTCGAACCTGCGGATGAGGCCATTCCAATCAACTGTCGGAAGGCCATCCTTCATCGTCACCGGAAAGGTGCGGTCGTCGGCCAGACGCACCGGCTGAAGCTCGACTTTCCCCTTTGCTTCCAGCGTGGCCCAACCCCAGTGCTGATACGCGCGGAAGGTGAAGATGCGATCGGGCGCCGAGACTTTCTGATCGAAGATGTCCTTGATCGTGATGCGCCCGAACGCTCCGGCGGTAAAGTTCGGTTCAATAGTGAGCCGGAACTTCGTCCCGACGTCCGGCGTTTTCCCGGAGGGGCTCAGCAGTTTCCACGGAATGGCGATTTCCTGCGCGTAGCCTTGCCCATCGGGATTCACCAGGAACGCCTGCTTTACGCCCTGTTCATCGGCGCGAGTCAGGTTTTCCATAACGTTGTCCGGAACGCCGTTGTCCTTGCCGGGCGAGGCGCGATCGGCGACCAGGGCGCCTTTGGCATCGCGCCACATCGTCCACCATGTCACCGTCTTTTCAGCGGTATCGGGGAACATAATGAAACGGACCTGCAGACAATCGCCATTAAAACCGTGCCCGCCGAAGGTCTCAGGATTGTTCATCGGCGTCGGGTCGGCCCAGCGCGCGAGCAGGTAGATGTTCTCGGCGTCATACATGGCATGAAACCAGACCGAGTACTGGCTACGCAGATGTTCGAGTTCGCCGCACGCGAAGATCCCGCCGGTGAGATCCCAGTCGTCAGTTTTGCCATCGATGACGACTTTGCCCGGAGCAGGCAACACGCGAATGCCGTGGTTCTCCGTCTCCGTGCACTGCGCAGAGGACAACGCCAGCAACACCGTCGACGCGAGCATCAGACCCGTTTTACGCATAGAGACTCTCCTTTACTTGCTTTGAGACCGCGCCTGAATCTCGCGGTCCCGGCGATACGAATAATTTCGGGCTAGCGCGCGCCGCGTTTGAGGACGGCATCGAGGATCGCGTCGGCAATCGCCTTCATGCCCTTGTCTCCGGGATGAGCCGCGACCCCGTCGTGTTTGAACTGTCGTTCGGAACGCGCCACGTTGCTTGCTTCTTTGCCGAGCGGGCCGGCGTTGACGAAAATCGCTCCGGCTTCCTGGCAGGCCTGGCCGAGCACCTCGTCTTTGGCAGCGTCGGCCCAGAACGAACTGCGCACAATCACCAGCGGGTGGCGTCTGGCCAGCGCACAGCCCAGGATCTTCATCACGCCGGCCTTGAATCGCGCCTTGTCCGCCTCGGAAGCAAGCGCCGGCACGTTTTCGCCGATGGCTAGAACCACCAGATCGGGATCGAACGCAAAGAAGTCCTTCATCTGCGTGTCCACATCGTAGTTCGCATAGTTGCGCTCAAAATCCGCGATGTTCTTGATCAAAATCTGCGGCGCAGCGCCGGTGTGCCGAGCGATGCCACTCGAGACGAGGTGGACGTAATCCCTGTCTTCGGAACTGGCCGCCATGCCCCAATTTCCCGACCAGTCGATATCGGCCTTCGGACCGTGCAGGGTAATGCTGTTGCCCAGGAACAGAATCTTGCGGATTTCGGAGCTCTTTACCTCCGGTGCGGAAGTGATGGGGAACATAGAAATGCGAAACTTCGTGCAGCCGTACGGAACGAGCGTGATGGATTCCGCCGGCTTCACCGCCAGGACGGGGAAGGGCGGCAGGGTGGGGGCCTTTGGCGCGGGATCCCAGGCGATCTCACGCGCGTTGGCCCGCAACTTCAACGGGGAGCCCAGCGGCCAATCCCATTTGGCGGGCAACTCAGTACGCTCCACTTTCAAGCCGGGATCCTGAACATCCAGCGCGAACTTCCAGCGTGCGGCCGGATCGGGCGTGTTCGCGTCCTGAGTGTCTGCGATCGGCAGCGCAAACAGCAGCGGGCCATAGGAAACGGATGCATACGGCGAGCCGCGCGTACTAGTCGCTTCCGGAATGGTCACGCGCGTGGCCTTGTGCGCTCCATCGTACGGCGGGCCGGAGGCAGCATCGCGGCCGGTCTGCACGGTCGCCGCCATGGGCAGTTTCAGTTGAAGGGTGTCGCCCGCTTTCCAGTTCCGGCTGATGCGCACGAAGCCTTTGGCGTTGCGTTCGACAACCAAGGCGGCGCCGTTCAAGCTGAGCGAGGGGTTCGAGCACCAGCCGGGGATGCGCAGGTCGAGCGGGAAGGCTGCTTCGCGCGCAGGCTGCACCGAGAACTCAATGGTCTCGTTGAACGGATAGTCGGTCTTGCACGTGATCACGACCGGCACGCGATCGCCTGCCAGCGCCGTCACTTTGCACGGGCCGTAGCACGTCGCGGCCAGGCCGTTGTCGTACGTCGCCATCCACATATTCGTGACGTACCACGGCACGACGCGGTTGAGCGCCGCCGTGCAGCAGAGCGGACTGTGCTTGCGCTGGTAGACGCCGCCTCCGCCCCGGGGCCCGTGAGGGAAGTCCGGCGAGCGGTTGGCGAAGCGATTGGGACTCTGGAAATAAACGTGCGTCTTGAAGTCGCGCGAAACCGTTGCCGGGCCGGCATTGAAGAAAGCCCGCTCCAACCGGTCGCCCATGCGTCCTTCGCCCGTGACTGCCAGCAGGCTGACCTGGCTCCAAACGTAACCGGCCACGTCGCAAGTCTCGCTGCCGCGGAAGGCGCCCGTCGGAATGTACCACTCGTCGGAGACCGGCACGCCGTAGGGCTGCATCGCCACGCGCTCCAGCAGATCGTGCCAGCCGACGGCCGCCTGCAGGTACTTCGTATCGCCGGTCCACAAGTATCCGACCGCCCAAGGTGTCGTGCTCTCGAGGAACTCAACCACATGAGCGTTGTCCACGCTCGTGCCCGGCGTCAGGTCCGGCGCTTTGCGATAGCGGCTCAGGTTGGGCAACAGCGCGCCGCCTTCCTTTTTGAACATGGCATCGAGCGCGGCGGCGATGCCTGGATTGCCCGTCCACGTGTAGGTGTCATAAGCCGGCCAGGAATTCGATACGCATCCTGTGATCCAGCGCAAGCAGTCCGGGTCGCTGGCGTATGCTTTTTCGAGCGCATCCAAAACGTGCTTGTCGCCGGAGCCCGCATAGTAGCCAGTCATCGCGCGCCCGAGCAGTCCGCAGGCCCAAAGGGGCCAGCCTTCGCCAGCGGCAACGACGGCCTTGCGGTCCTCCGGCTTGTTCCTATCGAGCCACCAGAGGAAGAGCAGGCCGCCCGTGTTCATGTTGTCCGCAACGGCGTAAAGCCGCTGCTTTGCCTGGTGGATCAAGGCCTCGTCATGCAGGGCGTAACCCAGGCGGGCCAGGCCGTCGAACCAGTAGCCGCCGCCTTCGTAGGCCCAGGCGCCTTTGTACCACATGAGCTTTTCGCCGGTCATCTTGTGATCGGCGGCCCACGCTCGCTTGAATTCAATGTCGTACTCGTCCATGTGTCCGGTGTAGCCGTCGCGAGCGGCCAAGCACCAATCGCGCAACCAGCCTTGCGGCTCGACAGCACCGGGCGGCAACGCAAGAAAGGCTGGATGTGTTGGTGTTTCAAACGGCCGGGCGTAATTGCTGCCACCAGGCGCGGCTTCGGCTGCGGATGCAGCTTGGATAATCAGCCCACCTAAAATCGCCAGCGTCCAAGTCAGTCGTTCCATGTCGAGTCCTCTGCGGGTCAAGCAATACCTGTGGTCCATCACGACTGCTTCCAATAGGTACACCGACAGCAGGGTCCAGGGTTCAGGGTCTAGGGTTCAGGGAAGGCTCTGCCTGCAATCCATCACTGAACCCTGAACCCTGAACCCTGAACCCCTGAACCCTTTCTGTTCTGAACCTCAACGGCTACTTACTAATGACGAGTGACAAGAACATACACGAAGTTCTCGCCCCGTAAGTCGTTAAGTAGGCAGGAATTCAATGGACGTAGCGTTAGAGGCTGCTAAGCTCTTTTCGCTGGTCAACAAACATCAAAAAAGGGCGGGTTAACCCATTTGCGCACAGCGTGCAAACTGACGGTGGTGCCGCACGTGGGAAACCCCGGTTACATAGGTGATTAGGCCATGAGCAACGTTGCGTTGGGTTCCGCCCGGTTTTGTTTAGCGGCGCTGCTGCTATTGCCGCTGCAAGTTCTCGCTGCGACGGCTTTAGGTACAAACGTGCCGGAGGCGGGCGCGTACACGCTCGTGTACCAGAAGGACATCCCCGTCAATTCGCCCGGCTGGAACGGCATTGCTGTCCCTTATGAAATCAACAATTCTGCTGTCATCAAGGCCTTCGACCGCATCGCCTACTACTGGGAACTGCAAAAGCCCGCTGGCGGTTCCGATTGGGTTTATGTGTCGGTGGACGCTTTTACGACTGACAAGAACAAGATCGGCATCCCCAACACCACTTCGGGCGCCTTCTTCCAGCAGATCCTCTCCAACATGAATGTATGGTCCAATGTAGCTGGCATTGTCACGGGCACGGGCATCACCACCGGCAACATCGAGTTCTGGCCCAGCAATTTCGGCGGCAACACGACCGCTCTAATACCGACTGGCTCCAACGTCTTCGACTGGAACGACAGCGGCGCCAACATGTCTAATGGTCACGGCTCCATGCAGATCCACAACTACGGCGCCAACGGCACCGGCCAAGTGTTGTTTGCGTACAATGCGTGGGGCGCTGCGCGCACCAGTGAACTGGGCATCGGCAGCCAGCCGGGTGGAGCGGGCACGAACTTGGACTGGGTCGGCAATACCGCCAACATTAGCACTTACAGTTCGCGGACCCTGCAGGTGTTGGTGCGGCAAATCGCGCCCGTCGCCCCACAGCTTGCGCCCGCCGCGCTGGTGGCCAACGCTCCGGAATTGGCGGGTTATCGACTTGTTTATCAGAAGAACATCCCCAACGCCGTAATCTATAACGGCACGACGATAGTCTACGACCAGGATTATTCGAACGACATCGCAGTGGGTTCGTTCGATCGCGTCGCCTACTACCTGCAACTTGACGGCAACTGGGTCGAAGTATCGTTCGACGCTGCCGGCTTCACCAACGATGCAAAAAAGACCGGTATCCCAAATACAAACTCCGGCGAGTTCTACCAGCAGAACGTCGCCAACATGAACGTCGCCTCCAACGTCGCCGGCATCGCCACAGGCTCAGCCCTCACCGGCGGCAACCTCGAATTCTGGCCCAGCGACTACAACCAGGCAAACGCCGTTGGCGTTCCAAACGCCAATGCTGGCGCGTTTGACTTCGGCGACGGCGGCGCTGGTATGGGCTCCGGTTATGGTTCGATGCAAATTCACAACCATTTCGTGACGCCCCTGACAGGCCAGACGATCTTCGCCTACAACCGTTGGGGCAACGGCGGCGGGGGTGGGAATGGCGACCTCGGGATCGGCACTCAGGGAGCAGGCAATCCGGACTGGACCTTCGCTCAGAACACCGCCGCCTACACGACCAAAACCCTCTACGTATTGGTGCGCCCGCTGGCCGTTGCAAGCGGCACAAACGGTGACGACACTATTGTCGTCAGCAAAGTCGGCCCGAATTACCAGTACGTAGTGAACGCCGGCGCGCCCGTTCCTTTTTCCGGAACCGCTACCCTCGAAATCTACGCCCTCGACGGCAACGACACCGTGATCCTCGACTTCAGCGGCGGCAACCCCATTCCCACAGGCGGCTTGAACTTCTCAGGCGGCAATCCGCTCACCGCGCCGGGAGATAAGTTCGTCATCGCCAACGCCACCGGCGCAAACGCGATCACCAACCTCGCGCACACCTCCTACAGCGTGCGCGACGGCCAGTTCGTCATCGATGGCCTGACCGCCAATTACTTCGGCGTCGAAACGATCGGAATGTCCGGCTGCACCGTCGCGAATCTCACACTGAACCTCACCGCAGGCATCTTCGATCAAGCCGTTCTTGAAGACGACGCCACCGCCGGCAACGGCATCTCGCAGTTGCGCAGCCTGAATGCCTCCTTCTGCACCCTCCCCTTCGTCAATCCGAGCGCCTCTCTGACCATCAACGGCAACGGCAGCGACACCATCAGCATCGTGGGCCTGGATTCCACGTTCGCCACGCCCAGCCTGGTCTTCGGCAGCTTCCTCTCCGCGACAAACAACACCTTCTCCCCAGCCGCAGCGAACTCAATCCCGCTCACGCCCACGCTGACAGTCACAGGCTTGGCTACGTTAGATTTGAACGGCTTCAACGTCACGATCGGCGCCTTGGCAGGCGATGGCGCCGTCGCCCTTGGAGCTTCCACGCTCACCACAGGCGCTAACAACACCAACAGCACCTTCAGTGGCACCATCACAGGCACCGGCAGCGTCGCCAAGTCCGGCTCAGGCACGTGGACCCCGACAGGCACTGCCAGCACCTACAGCGGCGGAACCACCTTCCTGCAAGGAGCCATCCTCGCCTCTTCAGTCGCTAATTTCGGCGCCGGTGGACTGAGCTTCAGCGGCGGAACGCTCCGCTTCGCCTCCGCGTTCGATATCTCCAGCCGAACCGTCACCTTCCTGCCCGGCGGAGCCTTCTTCGACACCAACGGCAACAACGTCACTTTTGGCTCCGGCGTCGGCAACAACGGCCCCGGCGGTTTCACCAAAATCGGCGCTGGCACGCTCGCCCTCTCCGGAGCCAGCCAGTACGGTGGTTCCACCCAAGTCCTTGTCGGAACTCTCCAACTCGGCGGTCTGCCCCCCGGCGCAGCCGCCATCTATACTTTCGACAACGTCGCCGGCGCCACGGTCAACAACGATGGCTCCCTCGGCGCGGCCAAGAATGCCACGATCAACAACACGGTCACGGGCACCATCGCTCCCGGCGGACATCGTGGCAACGCCCTGTTCCTGGCCGACGCCACAGCCCACCTTCGCGTCGCCCTCACCGCCGGCAGGGGTCTCGACCTCGCCGGCGGCTCATGGACCGCCTCCATCTGGTACAGAAACTTGCAGCCCGCGGGCAGCGGCGGCTGGCGCACCCTCTACCACGGAAATAGCAACGACGACTACCAGACCATCGTCAACGATGGCAGTCGGCACCTCTACAGTCTGTGGGGAGGCAATCAGGACAGCGGCTACGTCATGCCCGCTGGCGACACTGGCTGGCACATGATCACCACGGTAGGCAGCCCCGGCTCCACTCAGTTCTACCTCGATGGCGCCTACATCTCCGCCACCACTTGGGCCAGCACCTCCGACATCTATTCCATCGGAGCCCGCCAGGACTCCCAACAACTCTGGGCCAGCAGACTCGACGATCTCTATTTCTACCAGCGCGCCCTCTCCGCGGCCGAGGTCGCAGCCCTTTACGTCGCATCCCAGGGAACTGGCGGTAACGCCCTCCCCATCACTTCTCCGGTACTCGTCGATACCGGCGCCACCCTCCAGATCCTGGGCGGGGGTAACATCATCGGCCCCTTGAGCGGCCCTGCCGGCGGCTCCGTCAACATCACTAGCGGTTCCCTGACCGTCAACAGCACCGTGAACTCCACCTATTCCGGCATCATCTCCGGCGCTGGTAATTTGGGCAAGAGCGGCGTCGCAAACCTGACCCTCGCGGCAGCCAACACCTACACGGGCTCAACCACGGTTTCTGGCGGCACGTTGGTGAAAGGCAATCTCTCCGCGGTCCCATCGACAGCGCTCGTCGTCGGCGGAGCCGGCGCAACGTTCAATCTCAACGGCTTTGCTCAGCAAGTCTCAACCTTGAGCGACGCAAGCGTCAATACAGGCACCATCACCAACACGGGCGCGCCGACGACGTTTTCAGTCAATAACGGCGCCACTTGCACCTTCTCAGGAACCTTCACGGGTGCCCTCACCCTTAATAAGGACGGCGCGAGCACCCTCGTCCTCTCCGGCCATAACACCTACACAGGCGCCACAAACATCAACTCCGGCATCCTCCAGCTTCCCGATCTCGGCGTTCAACAGCCTCTGGCGCTGACGGGTTGGAACCAGGACATCATCGTCGGCGCGACAGAAGGAGCGCCCGGCTACAGCACCGGCATGGTCGGCTGGGATTTCTACGAGATTGGCTACCCCGGTTCCACGCAGGGCCTGCCAGCCGATTCCGGTGCCACTCCACGCACTGTCGTCAGCACCTATAATGCAAACGTGAAGTTCCAGTTCGCGCCATACGCCGGAAACAACGCCATCTATCTCGACGGCCCCGGAAATGCAACGCTCACCCTTGCCACCCCCGCCCGATTCCAGGCGCTGCAGTTCCTCGAAACCACGCGCACCATGAACTGGTACGCCAAGCTGAACTTCGCCGATGGCTCCACGACGACCACTGCCACATGGAATGATCCCGACTGGACCTCCAATCCCGGCCCCGCCGATCGCTGTCTCACCAACTACGGCCTGCTCGCTACCGCCGGCGGCTTCTACGCTGGCTACCTATGGATGGCAGACAGGGAGATCGCGCTATCCGCCGCCGATCAGGCCAAAGTCCTTAACTCGATCACCATCTACACAACCAGCGCCGCAGGCAACCAACTGGCGCTCTTCGCGGTCAGTGGAAAAACCGTCGTCACGTCGGTCACGGACGTGCTGCCCGACACTTCGACCGTAACGGTCGCCTCTGGCGCGACGTTGAATCTGGCCGGAAGCAGTGAAACCATTGGCCCGCTCGCAGGCCCCGCCGGCAGTGCCGTACTGCTCGGCTCCGGGAGCATCACGATCAACAGCACGGACGGCGTCGGCCCCGTGAACACGACGTTCGCAGGACAGATCACAGGCGGCGGCGGTCTTGCCAAACTTGCCGGCGGCATCCTTACCCTGAGCGGCTCAAACGCCTACGGCGGCTCCACCACGATCAACGCCGGCACGATCCGTTTGGGCCCTCCATCCGGTGGCGCGACTGGCGTCTTTGCCAATGTTCCGGAAGCCGCCAACTACTCTCTGGTTTACGAACTGCACATCGGCACCGGGTGCAACTATGCGGCCGGCGTTCCCTACAGCATCGATAACTCGGCCGCGATTCCAACCGGCTCCTTCTCGCGAGTCGGCTACTACCTGGAATTGCAGCCGACGGTCGGCCCGTTCCAATACGTCTACACATCGTTTGATGCAGCGCCGTTCTCTACGAACGCCAGCAAACTGGGCGTACCCAACGCGACCTCCGGCATCCTCTATCACTACGATGCGTCCGGCGTACTGCCCGGCCAGGTCCGCAACATGAATGTGTTCTCGAACGTGCCTGCCGCCGTCGGCGTTAACCGGACTGGCGTGACGACCGGCAATGTGGAGTTCTGGGCAACGAATTATACGCAGACCAACGCCTACAATGTTCCAAATGCCAATGGCGGCACCTTCGATTTCGGCGACCAGGACACGCCCGGCGCCTACGGCTCGATGCAGATTCACGATTACGGCACGCAGCAGGTGCTCTTCGCGTTCAATAATTGGAACGGCGGAGGCGGCGAACTAGGCATCGGTGCCGACCCCAACCTTGCCCGCGTGAATTACAACCCGGACTGGACCTTCACAGGCAACAACCTGGCTAACTACACAGTCCGCAACCTGCAAGTCGTGGTGGATGCGCGCATCGGCACTGGCATCCCGGCGACGTCTCCGCTTGTGATCGCCCCTGGCGCGAGCCTCGATCTGGCCGGCTGCACCACGACCGTCGGCTCGCTGGCCGACGGCTTCGGCGGCGGCGGCACGGTCGTCAATAGCGATCCGGCCCGCCCGGCGATGTTTGCGCTCAATCCGGCCAGCGGGAGCACCAGTTTCAGCGGCGTCATCAGCGACAACGGCGCGGCAAACGCCGTCAGCCTGGTGAAGAAGGGCGCTGGCACGCAGGTGCTCTCCGGCGCCAACGCCTTCACCGGCACAACCGCTATTCAGAACGGCACGCTGGCCCTCGGCGCAGACAACACGCTGCCTGCAGCAACGGCGACGACGCTCGGCAATCTCGCCACCAGCGGTGTGCTGGAATTGAATGGCCACAGCCAGACGCTCGGCGGCCTGACCACCAGCGGCTCGGGCAACGTCAACAAGGTCATCGACAGCAATTCGGCTTCCAGCGCAAATGCACTTACTCTGAACATGGCCGGCAACGGCACGATCGTCAGCGTTCTCGGCGATACGACCAACAACACCTTCTCCATCGTAAAGAACGGCGTCGGCACGCTGACCATTGGCGGAACGAACACCTACACTGGCACGACAACCATTCTCGGCGGCACGATTAAGTTGCAGGGCGGCTTGCCGCCCGGTGCCAAGGTTATGCCCCTGGGCGATTCCATCACCTATGGATCGGGAGGAACGAATGCCGGCTATCGTTACGCGCTATACTCCCTGTTGAGTGGCGGTGGTGCGAATTTTCAATTCGTCGGGAGTTACAACCAGAACCCCGGCAGCCTCCCGACAGCGCCCATCGATGAAACCTATCACGAAGGGCACGGCGGCTGGGTCACGGGCGATGTCGGGACCGGGATCCTCCACGGCGTGAAGACGGCCGCGAGCGGCGGATTGGGCTGGCTGGCCGTTAACCCCGATCTGATCCTCCTGCACATCGGCACAAACAACACCGGCGGCTCCGAACCGCAGTCCATCCTCGATGTCGGCAACATCCTCGATGAAATCAAGAATCAGCGGCCCACCGCAACGACCTACGTTTGTCAGATCATTCCCAAAAACGGCGCGACCGCCTGGGTCACACAGTACAACCTCGACTTGGTGAACTTGATCGCGACCAAGCGCGCCGCCGGCTACAACGTCGGTCTCGTGGACATGAACACCACCTACCCGCTGCCGCTAGCCACCACGCTGCCCGATGGCGTTCATCCCAACGATACCGGCTACACTTACATGGCGCAGCAGTACTACAACGCCATCGTCGCCGGCGGCCTCTTTGGCGGCAGCAACGTCCTTCCCTCCAGCACCTCCGTCTTTATTGCCGGCGGCGGAAATCTTGACCTCAACGGTATCTCGCAGACCGTCGCCGTCCTCACCGATTTCGGCGGCGCGGGAGGTCACGTTGGCAACTCCGCCGCAAGCGTTCCATCAACATTGACGCTGAACGGGGGTGCCGGGACGATTACTTATAGCGGCACGATTACCGATGCGGTGTCTTTGGTGAAGAACGATCCTTCCACGTTTGTTCTTGCCGGCGCGAACAGCTACACGGGGACGACCACGTTCTCGGACGGGACGCTGCAGGTCGGCGCCGGTGGTACGACGGGGACGTTGGGGACTGGCAACACGATCATCAATAACAACCGGGCGTTGGTGTTCAACCACGTGGCGCCGGCTGTGATCAGCTACTCGGGCGCGATCAGCGGTGCGGGGTCTTTGGTCAAGAACGGCACCGGCACCTTGGTGCTCGGCAATTCGAGCAGCTACACGGGCGCCACGAACATCAACGCGGGCACGCTCAGGCTGCAGAATCCTGCGCCGGCGCCGGTCGGCGGCACAGAGTTCTGGCTGGACGCGAGCGCGGCGACCACGCTGAGCGTGTCTGGCGGCAAAGTCAACCAGTGGACTGATCGCACGTCCAACGGGATAAATGCCGGTCAGGGAACGGCGGCCAGCCAGCCCACGCTCCTCTATGGTGCGTTGAATGGGCTGCCGGTCGTTGACTTCGCGGCACCGGGTTCCGGCCTGTGGATGCAGTTGAATGCCAATATTACCGACATCCGATCGGTCTTCTGGGTTCTGAAAGGCGGTAGCTTCTTGCTGGGAAGCACGGGAGCCTACGATTTCCATCGCGGCGGGCCAGGCAACGGGACGGGTGTGACGGATAAGCTTTGGGAAGGGGCACCCAACAATTGGACGAGCGGCAACATTCGTGGTGGGCAGACGTACCTGAATGGAACGCTGGTTGACGGCACGGCGACAGCACTGCCAGCGGCGTACTCGATTGTGGATGTGATCACGGCCGGAAATGTCCAAGCCAATGCGCTTTGCAACGACAGAGGTATCGCCGCGAGGATTGGCGGACAGCAGATCGCGGAAATCGTGATCTACAACTCGGCCCTCACGGACGCTCAGCGGCGGCAGAACGAACTCTATCTTGCGTGCAAGTGGTTCGGCATCTTGCCCACGACGACGCCGGTGCGACTGCTGGCGGGCGCGACGCTGGACGTCAACGGC
>DASXUX010000071.1:0-58524 GCA_036504595.1 Planctomycetota bacterium
TATGTGCGCAGAGCCCCGGATGGGGCGGCACAGGGCACCGGTTTTGTGTCGCCCCGTCGGGGGCTTGGGAAACGAATTCAGAAATCAGAATTCAGAACGCAGAATTTGAGAACGGTAAGCGTTCGTTCCCTCTGTGGATCGTTGTGTCGCCTCTCCGAGGCTTCCGAAATCGAGGGCCACACGTCCCCGCAGCTTACGCCATTCGTTTCTACACAACTCGGAGTGCGCTTTGTTTTGCCCCTTCAGGGCGACGAAATCATAGGGCGCTGGAACCCAGGGCGGCGCTCACTTCGTGAGCTTTCCCTGGGCTTCCATAGGTAGGCCTTTCAGGCCAAACGGCTTTTGCGCCGGATGGTCGGCGGCAATGGGGCGCGCCGCTGGTTCGGCGGGAGATGTGTAGAGACTAATGGCTTACGCTGCGGGCTACCCGTGTGACGCCGCTCCGCGGCTACGAACGGCAAGAGCACGGTATCTGAAATTAAAAGTAAAAAGTAAAAAGGAAAAAGACGACGGTGAAGAACGAAATCTGAAATCAGAATTCAGAGTTCAGAACGCAAAATTAAAACGCAAAATTGAGGATCGAAAAAAGGGGGTGCGAGATGGTTGCTTCGTCAGTGAAGAATGAACAGTTACCAGTGATCCGTGAACAGACTCCGGTGCGCGTCTGCGAAACGGTGGCGGAGGAGACGGCCAGTCGCTTGGCGGCTTACCGGCGCGAGAAGGAGAAGTTTGGGCAGCATCCGGTTTGGCGGAGAGTCACGGGGTTGACGTTTGATTTTGAAGCGCGGGCGACGGCGAAGCAAAGGCGCTGGGGGCTGAGGCAGCTCGTGAAGTGGATCAAGGGAAGGGCGAGCGACGAACGTCGTTCGAACGCGGATGCCCCCTCACCCCTAACCCCTCTCCCGCCGGCACGGAGGCCGGCGCCACTGGGAGAGGGGGACCGGAAGCGGATTTCGATCACGCAAAAGTGGGAGCGGGAACCGGACGAGTGGGCGAGAGCGAAAAAGTGCGGGATGCAGGTGGAAGAGATTTGCGCGCGGCTGCAGATTTCTTCGACGAGGTTGTCGGCGTTGGTGCGCGAAGCGTGTGGAGTTTCGGCTTCGGAGTTGATTGATGGGTTCAAGATTGAGCGCGTGCGGAAAGGAATGTTTGAGAGGCTGCGAGACTTAGCTCGGGAACTTTGGGGCGTGCCAGGATACATGGTCTATGAAAAGTTGGGGCCGCATGGGAGAACGGAAACGGAAAGTCAAAATTCAAAAGTAAAAAGTCAAAAGAAACGGAACGAAGAAGCGGCCGGGACGGACGTGCTACGGGACGGCGACGCAGATCGAGAGTGCAAGGCGGACCCCTCACCCCGCGTTCGCTTCGCTCACGTCGGCCCTCTCCCGCGCGGGGGAGAGGGGAAGCGGCCGCAGTATTTCCGAGTTCGTAATGCGGAGTGGCGGACGGAGGATGAGGTTGAGGAGCGGGAGCGGAGGACGAAAGAGCTGCTGCTTAAGTTTCGACGCGAGTGCAGTCTCGAAGTGATGGCGCTGGAGTTGGGGTTTGCGAACGGCTCGCGGATGAAGCGGGCTTGTTTGAATGTGCTCGGAAAATCTTGGCGGGCGATTGAGCGCGGGCTGGTGGAGGAAGTCGTGCGGTATTACTTGTGCGCGGAAGATAAATTGCCGCGCGAGATCGCTTCGCGGGAGGATTCTATTTTGGCGTTTTGCGCGAGAGAACTTTATGACGGGACGGAAGAGAAACCGACGGAGCCATTTTTGGATGAGTGGTCGGGGCATGAACATTTCGCAAAAGAGTGGTTGGAGTGGATGGCTTCAGCCTTCGGCTGAAAGTGTGTGCTTAGCCGTTATTTTCGCGGGCGCAGGTCGTTGAAGGGGGGGTGGAGCACGCCTTTTTCGGTGATCCAGCCGGCGATCAGGGCGGCGGGGGTGACATCGAAAGCGGGGTTGTAGACTTGGGCCTCGGGGGGAACGGTGAGGCGGCCGTAGGGTGCGGCGATTTCGGCGCGCGCGCGTTCTTCGATCGGGATCAGGCTTCCTTCGGCCAGCGCGAAATCGAACGTCGAACTGGGGGCGGCGATGTAGAACGGGACGTGGTGATGGCGCGCCAGAATCGCCAGGCCGTACGTGCCGATCTTGTTCGCGGCATCGCCGTTGGCGGCGATCCGGTCGGCTCCGACAACGACGCCGTCGGGGTGGAATTGCCGCATCACGGCGGCGGCCATGTTGTCGCAGATGACGGTCACGTCGATGCCCGAGCGCGCCAGTTCCCAGGCGGTCAGCCGCGCGCCTTGCAGCAGCGGGCGGGTTTCATCGGCGAAGACGCGCAGCTTGATGCCGGCCTGCTGAGCGGCGTACATGACGGCCAGCGCGGTTCCCGATCCGCCCGTCGCCAAAGCGCCCGCGTTGCAGTGCGTCATCAGCGTGGCGTCACGGCGGCTGCCGAGCAGTTTCTGCAACATGCCGGCTCCCGCCGCACCGATATCGGCGCACATGCGGCGGTCTTCGTCGAGAATGGCTTGCGCTTCGTGTTCGATGGTTTTTGCGATCTGCTGGCGGTCCTTCGGCAGCGGCGAAAGTTCGTGCACGCGGCGGCTGCAGCGTTCGACAGCCCAGCGCAGATTGACGGCGGTCGGCCGCGTGGCGGCCAGATGTGCGCAGCGCGAATCGAATTCCTGAAGCCACTGCGCGCCGGGCAAGCTGGCCGGAATTTCGCGTGCGATCAGCACCACGCCAAAGCCGGCCGCGCAGCCGATGGCCGGCGCGCCGCGCACGACGAGACGGTAGATGCAATCTTCCAGCACGGCGACGGACGTCACATCGATGCAGGTTTCTTCGGCCGGCAAGCGGGTTTGATCGAGCAGACGGAGCGTGTGGCCGTTCCAGGACAGGGTGGAAGGAATGGCGGAGGTGGTCATGGGGTGGTTCGAGTCCTCTCGTAAGCCGTGCGGGTGAGGCGCGATCGAGAGCGCTGCCCCTCACCCCTAACCCCTCTCCCGCGCGGGGGAGAGGGGAACCGGAAGCACGCTTGAGTTCGCACCCAGAGAACGGCGCGAACACAAGCGTGCCACTTATTCATCGAATCCCAGGATGATGCCGGCTTTGGTGGCGATGAACAGGCGCTTTCCATTGACCCACGGCGGACCGACGGGGGCTTTCTTGCCTTCGGTCTGGTAGCTCCAACGCAGCGCGCCGCGCTCGGCGTCCAAGGCGTACAGCACGCCGCTGTCGTCGATGAAGTAAACCTGGTTGTCGATGGCGACGGCGGCGAAGCGCACATCGGCGATCGCTTGTTGCAGGCGCCAGAGGCGCTGCATGCTGAGCAGATCGACGCACCAGAAGCCGTGGCGCACGGTGGAGCCGAAGTAGGCGCGCTTTTTCAGCGCCAGCGGGTCCGCGATGATCGGGCCGGATCCGTCGAGCGGGACGGAGGTGGCCGTCGGGCGGTTGCCGCGGAAAATGTAGAAGCGTCCGTCATCGGCCGCGACCAGCAGGTCGCCGTCGCAGAATACAGGCGTGGCTCGGACGGCGGCGGCATCGATGCCGGGGCTCCATTCGCGAATGGTCTGGTTGCGGAGCGCGAAGCCGCGCACTTTTCCGTCCTGGCAGCCGGCAATGATCATGGCTTCCTGGTCGAGGGCGACGGCGGGGGAGGTGAGGACGTCCTTGAAGTCGAAAGGCGCGCCGCTGACTTGGACGCCGGTTTCGCAATCCAGCAGTGAAAGCTTGCGCTCCTGCGGCAGGGCGAGCATGGGACTCCGGCCGATGATCGCGGTTTTCACGATGCTTGGCGTGCCGCTCAGATCCTTGCCCTGGTTGGGGTTTTTCGCCGACCAGACGAGCTTGAAGCTGCGCTCGCCGGGTTCCAGGCCGAACGCATGCCCCGCTTTGACGGCGTAGATGACCAGCGGCGGCTTGTTCTCGCGCGGGACGAGCGTGATCGGGCCGACGACTTCCTTGTTCAGGGCTGCCAGGTCGGCCGGGAATTTGAACTCGCAGAGCAACTGGCCGTCGAACCCAACGCGCAGCAGGCCGCCCTCGCTGGTCCCGACGTAGAACGATTTGTCGTCCGCGGTGGTTTGACCGGCTAAAGACACGTCGGCTGGCAGCAAGGGACGCACATCCACGCGCAGCGCCGGTTCGCGCTGCATTTCAAGCGTGAACTGCGGACCGCGGATGTCGCTGGTGCTGAGGATGACGGACTTGAAGCCGTTCTTCTTGAATTCGAATTTCTTGGGTTCGGCCGTGGTGAAACGGAACGTGTTCGACTCCTTTGACGCCGCGATGCTGACCGTCCCGATCAAACGGCCGTCGAGGAGAACTTTTACGTCGTCGGTGTTTGTGGCGACCAGCAAGGGCCACTGGATGTCAGAGAGTTTGAATTCCGGGAAGTTGCGGAATTCGGCGCAGAACTTGTCCCAGAACTGCCATTCGTCATCGACGTTCTTGAATTCCTGGTTCGGGTTGCGCGTCAGCCGGGCCTTGCCTTGTTCCAGGCGCGTCAGGATCTGTTGCGCCTGATCCTTGCCTTGTTTCGCCTCGGCCAAAGCGATTTCGGAAGCCGCTTCGTTGCCGATCACGACATCGAAGGCGACAATGGCGTCGGAGATTCTGCGGGCTTTCATCGCGCTCTTGCCGTTCTCCAGCGCAACGTCGGCCTTGTGGGAGAGTTCTTCGTGCACCTTGAGGCGGTTGGAGTCCGCTTCGGAAACCCGCGTTTGCAGCCGGGCGATTTCAGCGCTGGCTTTGGATTGGAAGTTGAATACCGGCGAGAAGAGCTCCGCGGCCGGCCGGTAACACTCGATGGCTTGTTCGTAGAGTCCTTTGGCTTCCTTGAACTTGCCTTCGGACTCGGAACGCGCGGCGCTTTGCACCAGAGCGGCGGCCTTCGTTTCGGCTTCGCCGTAGGCGCGGGAATTCAGGTGCTCTTTCAATGCCAGGCCGGCGACGCCCAGTCCGCAGAAGATGAAGAAGACCAGTGCGAGCGCCGCGCGGCGTTTGCGTGCCGTGCGGTCCTCTTTGGTCAGCATGACGTCCGCGAGCTTCTTCTTCAGGCCCTTATTGTTGGGCCGGTATTGCATCGCGCGCCGATAGCCGTCCACCGCCAGCTTTGCGTTGCCCATTTTGACGGCCTGATCGCCCATCGCTTCCAACTGCTGAGCGGCCGCGTCTTTCTGCCCGTCCGCCAGCAGCAATTCGATCAGGCTGCTGCGCAGGTCAGTGTGAGTCGGATCGCATTCCACGGCGGCCGCGGCGGCAGCCCGGGCTTGCGGCAGATGGTTCTGGTCGCGGAAAATTTCGTAGAGTTCCCGGTAGTGAACGAACGCTTCGCGCTTGAGCGCTCGTTTGGCGTAGATGATGGCGAGCTGTTCGTGGGCTTTGACGTTCTTGGGCGCCAGGACCAGGATGCGGCGGTACAATTCCATCGCCGCTTCTTCTTTCTTCAACGCCAGCTCAGCTTCGGCCAGCACGGTGAAGTGGATGCAAGCCTTGTCGATCTGCTCGTCGCGCGCCAGGGCGTTGGCCAGTTCGCGGCGGACCTGGGCGTTTTCCCCGCCGAGGGCCAGGATGCGTTCGAGGACCTTGATGCGCCGCCGCGGCAGTTCCTTTCGCGCACAGTCTTGTTCAGCCTGCACCAGTTCGTGCACGGTGGCCGGCCGGATCAGGGAAGACTGCAGAAATCCGGCGATCGCGTTGAGGACTTCAAACTTGAACAGCGAGGAATCGAGGATGACGTCTTCGATGTCTCGCGAACCGTCGATCAGCGAGGACACGCGCTTCTCGACAGCATCGGCCTCCATCTCGCCTTTTTCCATCGCTTTGAGCACCGCCGGCTCAATGCAGTAAATTTCCTTAAAGGAGACGATCTGTTTGCGCAGCCGTTCCCATTCGTCCACGCGCCGCGCCGCTTCCATGATCAAGTGCGAGATCGGCATGGAGATCGGCTTTTCGACCGGCTGAGGCGGGAACAGCGTTTCGGCCGCGGGACCTTCATTGAATTCGAAGGCGGCTTTCTCCCAGCCGAAGAGGTCATATACCTCCTCTTCGATCTGCAGCTTCAGAACCGCGGAGAAGTCTTTGCTTTCGATCAGGTTGAGAGCCAGCAGCGCCGCGCCGGGCTGCTCGTTCGTGGACTGACAACGCTGGCGGACTTGTTCGAGCTGCGCGGCGTCAATGAAGCCTCGCGCGAAGAATACGTCGGGGCTGAGCAGGGGTTTACCCAGGCCGTGTGAAAGATTGCGCAGTTGCCCGTTCTGAAAAAAGACGAACTTTTCCGGGCCGCCCGCGATGAAGACATGGAGTGTCCCGGTCTGCTGGTTGTTCGCCAGGTTCTGGAAAACGTCCCCAAGGCTGAAGCTTTCAACGCTTCCCTTGAACCCCATGCGCCGGTGTTGCCTCCAACGTGCTTCGGGATGCCACAGCCTGCCTGCCCGGTTCGGTCAATCAGCAGGTCGAGCTTAGAAGAGAGCGCAGAAACAGCCAGAGGCTACTTCCGGTCTCCAAAGAAATCGTCCAGGGCCTGCTCTGCCGCCTGCCCATATTCCTGACTCACCGAGGAACTCTTTTCCTTGTTGCGTTCGATCGAGGCCAGCAGCGTGTCGCTGAGTTTCTGCGTTAGTTCTTCGGCGTACAGGCGCACCATCCCCAGTGTGGTCCGGTCGTCAAAGATCACGACCACCAGGGCGCGCTCGGCCACCAGACCGATATGAATGTTCTCATTTTTGCCCTGGTGGAACAGAACCGTGAATTCGGTCTCTCCCAGGAGCTGCGCGACTTGTTTCGTCGCCGCAAAGGAGCCGGCCACCAGAGCCGCAATGGAGTCGGTGTTGAAGGACTTGGTGAAGCCCTTCTTCGTCACCAGGTGCCCTTCCTTGTCGATCAACAGGGCGCATTTGGCCTGCGAGCGGTCCAGGAAGTCTGCCAGGATTTTGTTGATCTCCTCGATATCCTGCTCGTAGAAGACCAGTCGAGCCTGGCGCATCTTCTCGCTGAATTCGGCCATTGCTGTCTCTCCTCAGCTTCCATCCCCCGAGCTCAATATCCCGCGCCGCTTTGCGCGGTTCGTACTGAGTCTTACCAACGCGTCCAGATTTCAAAGGCTCCAGCCAGCACGACCAGCGCAAACATCGCCGCGCGGCCGAAGCAGCCTGTCTTCTTCGGTTCCTCCTGCGGCGGCGTTTCGGCCGCGGAAATCGTCTGCACACCCGACGCAGGCGCTGGCGGCGCCGGTTCGTTGGGCATTGCGGTTTTTGCTTTTTCTTTCTTAATCTCAGCCATTCGCTCACGGAAGATATCCGTTTTCGAACGCCATGCGGGCTCCGGCGTTGCCGGCGGCACTTCCGACCCAACAGGCACCGGGCTCATAACGGGCGCCGCTGGATGCGGTGGAGACTGCGTCAAGACTGGTTCGGGCGTGGGCGCCGTCGCGGCTTGAGCAGGCGACGCAAACGGACTTGCCGCGGGCTGCGCTGGCGCAATCGGCCGCATCGCAGCCGGCGCGAACGTCGACGAACGAACAGGCGCTGGCGGAGGTGGCGGAGGTGGCGGCGGTGCAACAGCCGCCGGCCGTGGCGGTGGCGGCGGTGGTGGTGCGATGCTCGGCGGCCTGGGTGGCGGAGGCGGCGCAGCAGGCGATTGCAGCTTGGCGGACCGCGGGCGCTCCGCGGGCGCGTGCTCACGGTTCAGTCGTTTGATGACCTGCTGCGACACCAGTTTCAATGTCTGGAACACGCCATCGCCATTCACGGCGCACGCTTCGACGGTCGGCCAATTGTTGCGATTCAGCTTGGCATTTAATTCTTCGATTGGCACCGCGTTCGGCAAATCGCGTTTGTTGAACTGCAGGACCAGAGCAATCTCATTGATATCCAGGCCGTTCTCGGCAAGATTTTTCGCGAGATTATCCAGCGACTCGACATTCTCGGCCATGATGTCCGGGTTCGAGTCTGCTACGAAGACGATGCCGTCGCAGCCTTGCAGCACCAGCTTGCGCGTCGCGTCGTAATAGACCTGTCCCGGTACGGTGTAGAGCTGGAACTTGGTCCGCATCCCCGCCACAGTGCCCAAGTCCAGCGGCAGGAAGTCGAAATACAGAGTGCGGTCTGTCTCCGTGGCAATCGAAACCAGTTCGCCTTTTGAGTTCTGCGGCGCCTTGGCGTGGACGACTTGCAGATTCGTGGTCTTTCCGCAGCGTCCCGGCCCGTAATAGACGAGCTTACAGTTGACTTCGCGTGATGCGAAGTTGATCTGAACCATGCCTGCGCCTCTCTCCCGGTATGGAGCGTGGCCTTCCTCGCCATCCACAGCTTGGACTTATGCGGCTGTACCCCTCCTACCGCGCCATGTCAAGTTAAGGGGTTTCACCGTAACTGCAAGTGTGGGTACGCGTTGTTGTGCACAAACATGGGCTGTCGCGGAATGCACCAATCCGTAAACAGCATTTTCATTGGAAATTTCTGACTTCCGTTGTCTAAAACAAACTCGAAAATGGGAGATGCTCGCGTGCGCTTCGCAATCTGTAACGAACTGTATGAAGGCTGGCCGATGGAGAAGATCTTCGACCACGCCGCGAAGACGGGCTACCAGGGCGTCGAGATCGCGCCCTTCACCCTCGCCGAAGATTGCCGCGACATCTCATCGGCGCGGCGGGCTGAACTGCGCCGTGCCGCTCAATCCGCCGGCATCCAGATCGCAGGGCTGCACTGGCTGCTGGTCAAGCCGGCGGGGCTGCACATCAACAGCGCCGACAAATCGCTTCGCGAAAAGACGAGCGCGTACATGGAAGCGCTCATCGCCCTGTGCGCCGATCTGGGCGGAACCGTGATGGTCTTCGGCAGTCCCAAGCAGCGTGCCGTGCTGCCGGGTGAAAAATGGAGCGATGTGTGGGCGCGCACGGTTGACGTGTTCCGGCCCCTCGCCGAAAAAGCCGCTCAGGCCGGCGTGACCATTGCCTTTGAGCCCCTCGCACCCAAGGACAGTTGCAACTTCATCAACACGATGGCGGAAGGCACGCTGCTGGTTGAAGCCGTCGGCTCGCCGGGGTTCAAGCTGCATCTTGACGTGAAGGCCATGTTTGCCGAAGGCCGCCCCATCGCCGACACCCTGCGTCTGGAAGGCTGCACGCATCTGGCTCATTTCCACGCCAACGATCCCAACCTGCGCGGCCCCGGCATGGGCGAAATGGCGTTCGAGCCGATAGCCGAGGCCTTGAAAGATATCGGCTATCACGGCTGGGTCTCGGTCGAAGTCTTCGATTACACCCCGGGTCCGCAGAAGACGGCTGAGATCAGCATTGTCACTTTGAAACGGGTCTTCGCCGCCTCCGATGAGCGTCGTTGGACGCAAAAAGGCTTTCAGCGGCCGGACTAGTGGCGGATTGCATTATCTCAACGTTTCGCTGCATTTTGAAAACGGCGCCGCATAGGTCGCCGCGTTTCGTCACCCTTGCCCATGCCGTCCGGTTCGCCTAGAGCCACCGTGTATGCCTGAGCGGCATTTTTTCGAGACGTGAAACCCACAGTGTGCAATTTTGGCGCGATGTAGTGCGCACGGTCAATCCTCAGCGCCAAAAACCGCAACTGGTATCCGACTTGCCACGGCGCTGCACGTGCAAGCTGGAGAGCTTGCCTTTCTGAAAAACTGAAGATCGAGCGAAGTGCCGAGGGGATCGCAAATGGTAATCAACCGGAACGCCTCCATGGACGTCCTGACCGCCCCAGCCGATGTTGACCTGCGGACAAAGGTACGCGAACTCTCTGAAATCAATGAGTCCATGCGGCGCGAACTGGAAACCCGCGAACGCTCCGAAAGACGGGTTCGCGCGGATGCAGAACGCTACGCTCTGGCTATTCAGGCCGCCAACGAAGGACTTTGGGACTGGAACCTTCAAACCGGCGAAATCTTCTTCTCGACCCAATGGAAAACCATGCTCGGTTTCGAAGCGCACGAACTCGACGCTACCGAGGATGCCTGGTTCCAGCTTGTTCATCCACGAGACGTGGAGTCTCTGAAGGGCGAACTCCGCCGGCACCTGGAAGAGAACAAGGCCGACATCCACCGCGAGTACCGCATCTTCACCAAAACCGGCGACATCAAGTGGATGCTCTGTCGTGGCCGCGCCGTCCGCGACAGCGCCGGCAAGGCCACTCGCATCATCGGCACACAGAACGACATCACGGCGCGCAAAACGACCGAGATGAAACTTATTCACGATGTCTTTCATGACGCGCTCACCGGCCTTCCCAACCGGCCGCTCTTCATGGAACGCCTGCGGTACGCGTTGGTGCGCGCCGAGCGCAAGGGCGCTCAGAACATCGCCGTGCTCTTTCTGGACCTGGACCGCTTCAAAGTGATCAACGACAGCCTCGGCCATGCCATCGGCGATCAACTGCTCATTGAGTTCGCCAATCGCTTGCAGACCTGCGTGCGCCCCAGCGATACCCTGGCCCGCTTCGGCGGTGACGAATTCTGCCTGTTGCTGGAAGACGTCAACGGCCTGGATGGCGCCGCCGCCATCGCCACTCGCATCCAGCAGGAGTTGAAACAGGCCATCGTCATCAACCGTAACGAGTTTTTCGTTACGGCCAGCATCGGTATCGCTCTGGGATCGCGCGAACGGTGCAGCGCCGAAGACCTTTTGCGCGATGCCGATATCGCGATGTACCGCGCCAAGGCCACTGGCCGCGCACGCCAGGAATTCTACCAATCCGGCATGCACACGCAGGCCATCAACCTGCAAAGCCTGGAGAGCGGACTTCATCGCGCCGTCATCCAACTGGGGCCAAAGCCGGCGGAAAACGCCCGCCTCAACCGGGCGCTCCAAGCCAAGGAGTTTCTGCTCCACTACCAGCCCATTGTCTCCGTGCAAACCGGCAAGGTCACCGGCTTCGAAGCCTTGATCCGTTGGAACCACCGCGCGCGTGGCCGCGTGTGCCCCGACGACTTCATCCCGCTGGCCGAAGAGACCGGTCTGATTGTGCCGATTACGTTCTGGGTGGTCCGAGAAGCCTGCACGCAACTGCGCAACTGGCGCGCGCGCTTCCCCGAATTGGCCGGCGTCACCATGAACGTCAATGTCTCGCCAAGGGCCTTCGCACAGGTCAGTCTGGTGTCGGAGATCGCAAGCATCCTTAAAGAAACCGGGCTGCCCGGCAGCGCGCTGAAGATCGAGGTCACTGAGACCGCGCTGATGAAAAACTCCGAAGCGACGGCCTTCGTGCTCTCGCAGCTCCGCAAGCTTGGCGTGCAGCTCTGCCTGGACGACTTCGGCACGGGCTATTCGTCACTGAGCTACCTGCACCGTTTCCACATGGACGTCCTGAAGATCGATCGCTCGTTCATCACCGCCTTGCGGCCAGGCGACCGCAAATCCAGCGACATTGTAAAGGCGATCCTCGCTCTGGCGCAAAGCCTCGGAATGAGCGTGGTTGCCGAAGGCGTCGAAACTCAGGAGCAGATGACGCAGCTCCGCGACATGAACTGTGGCCACGTGCAGGGCTATCTGTTCTCAAAGCCCATAGAACCCGCCGAGGTCGAGAACCTGGCGGGCACCGTCTGGACCGCCGCGCCCGTTACTCTGGACAGCGCCGTTCGCTAAGCGCCGGCCCGGATCTGGCTTCTTCCTACTCCAACCCGTGCATGGTCAGCAGCGCATGATCGGCCAATAAAGCCTCTGGCGCGCCCTCGCCTACGATCTTCCCCGAACTCAGCACCAGCACGCGCGTGCAGAGCGCTCTCACCAGATCGAAATTGTGCGTGGCGACGATCTGCGTGCCTCCGAGTTTCGCCAGCAATTCGATCAGCTCCCGTCGCCCGCGCGGGTCCAGATTGCTGGTCGGTTCATCCAGCACCAGGATTTCAGGCTGCATCGCCAGCACCGCCGCGATCGCCGCGCGCTTCTTCTGCCCGATGCTCAAGTGAAATGCGCTGCGCTGCTCGAAGCCTGCCAGTCCGACCTCTTTCAGTCCCTCGCGCACGCGGCGCTCGATTTCCTCCGGAGCTACTCCCAGGTTCCGCGGCCCAAAAGCGATGTCTTCGAACAGAGTCGGGCAGAAAAGCTGGTCGTCAGGATTCTGAAAGATCAGCCCGACCTTTTGCCGAAGCGTCTTCAGATTGGCTTTGATTGCTGGCAACCCGCAAATGGTCACCGCGTCGCTCGAATAAATCCCATTCAGGTGCAGCAGAAGCGTGGATTTTCCCGCGCCGTTCGCGCCAATGATCCCCACGCGTTCGCCGGACTCGATGCGCAGAGATATCCCGTCGAGCGCCTGCGAGCCATCCGGATAGGAGAACTGCAGCGCGGCAATTTCGATGGCGGCTTGCGGCTTGCAGCTTGCAGATCGCTCGTTGGTTTCCGTATCCGGCAACCGGCCTTCTCTCTCGTGGCTGTTAGCTCTGATTTCTGAATTCTGACTTCTGAATTCATACCCACGCGCCAGCATCGCCAGGTACACCCGCTCCCCGCGTTCGTAACTGCGCAGGAACAGCGTCCCTGCCATGCGCCCGATCGAGCCGGCGTGCCACAACCAGCGCCCTTCGTAGCACCGGCAATGGCGCGCGCGCTTCATGCGCGCGAATTCGTCGGCAAGAACCGAAACGTACCGGTACGTGAACGCCGTGATCAGCACCAGCGGACGCGGCAGCCACAGCGCCTCCAGCCCGCCCAGCAGCTTCGGGAACGGCGTCGTGGCCACCAGCAGCGTTACCGCCAGAGCGCCCAACACGGACTTGACCAGCACGTCCCAGAGCAGCAGCAACCCGGCGTGCGAAATCATCAGCCCGAAGCCGATGCTGTAGCTGGCTCCATCCGGGTTGTTCGGAAGAAATGGAATGAAAAGAGCCGTCATCGCCGCAAATGGCAGCACCACCGCCGCGCGCCGCACAAGCAGACCCAGCGGCACGCGCGCACACAGCGCGATCAATGCCAGCAGGAGCGCGCAGCCGGCGAGCACTCCCGGGTACGCCGCCGGCGTGCTGACGACCAAGACAAGAAGACACGCCGTCGCCAGCAGTTTTATTCGCGGGCAAAGGCGATGAACCGGGCTCTCAAGCTGCGCGCAGGATTCCAGGCCGGTCGCGATCATGGAACGCTCCGCGGCGTGTCTGCTGCTTTTCTGCGCGAAATTGCTCTGCCGAGCGCCCATGCCGCGCCAAACACGATCAGCGTCCCCGTCACGCCGGCGATGGCCGTCGATAGCCCCTCGTGCTTCACTGGCGCGAGTTTGTACTCCGGCGCGGGCGCGTGCTGCCACTGCGAAGTGCCTTCTGGAACCCCTGCGTCCTGCTGCATCTTCTCCAATCCATCCGGCGCCTTGGACGCCAGCGGCGCAACAAAAACCACTAGCAGCAGCGACAGCCCTAGTGCCGCAAGGACAAAGCTCATCTTGGGCAGCCATCCCCAAATCTTGGCGTCCTTGGCGTCTTGGCGGTCCATCAGGCGACCTCGAGATTGTTCGACGCCGGTCGCCAAGCGCCCACCAGATCCGGTCGCACGCCCAAAACGGTGGACAAAACGGCTGTGGTGATGATCGCTTCGCCGATCCCGATCACCCCATGTACGCCGCCCAAGCCCACCAGCGCGGCCTTCCATGGCAGGATGCCCGAAAGCGCCAGTTCCGCCGCGCATGCCAGCGACGCGGCAACGACCGAGAACCACGAAGCTGCCGCGGCCGCCCACATAAAGGAGTTTCGCGTTTTCGGCAGAAGCAGATAGACGCCGCGGAAGCAGCCGTAGCTGCAAATCCCGCCGATGACGCCCATGTTGAACAGGTTCGCGCCGAGCGCCGTCAATCCGCCGTCTTGAAATAACAGACATTGGATCGCCAGCACCACCGCCATAATCAAACACGCATTGAACGGCCCCAGCAGGACCGATGCCATCAGCGCCCCGAGAAAATGGCCGCTCACGCCAGGACCAATCGGAAAATTCACCATCTGCGCCGCAAAAATGAACGCGGCCGTCACGCCCAGCAGCGGCACCTGTTTCTCGTCCAGTGAACGCCGCGCGCGAACGAGCGCAATCGCGCATGCGCCGGTGGCCATCGCTGCCGTGGCGATATTCACTTCGGGGCTGAGCACATCGCGGAGGTGCATTTACACGAGATCCTCGCCAGTGGAACTCATCGCCAGCGCCGAATGCAGCACGCCCTTTTGCTGCCGCAGCAGGTCGGCAATCTGCCGGATCAGCCCGGCCTTCCCTTTAATGAGAATGACCTCGGCGCAAACGTGTTCGTCGAGGTGAACATGCATCGCAGCCAGCACCGTCTTATGATGATGGTGTTGAAGTTCGGTCAGCTTGTCGCTCAGTTTGCGGAAATGGTGATTGTAGACCAGCGTCACTGTTCCGAGCGTCTCGCGATTCTCGTCCCACTCGCGCCCGACAAGCTGCTCGCGAATCATATCGCGCACGAACTCGGAGCGGTTGGTGTAGTGACTTTCGCGCACCAACTTTTCCAGCCGCTGGAATAGCGGCTCGTCGATCGAGAAACTCATCCGCATCAAGTCGGACATGCTAGCAGCCTCGACGGTATTACATCCCGAAAAACTGTAATACTGCGCGAAGAGCAGGTCAATGACATTGTGGACGTGTGTGGCACGGGCAGGCCGCCGGAGCGGCTTCATGCTCCGGCGGATTGCCCGTGCAGACGCGCCCGATTCCACGGGCAATCCGCGCCACAAAAAAGACGTGGCGCGGCCTGCCCGTGCCACACAGCAATGCCGCTTGCGCCATTGCCCGAATCCGATTACGACGTATCAGCGTTCGCATTTCAGACTGGGGGAAACGTATGGTTCGCATTCTTTGCGTGGCGATGGGGGTTCTGATCATGGCGACAGCGCATGCCGAAGGCTTTCCGTCCGTCGAGCAGCTTCCGGCTCAGCCCAACCTGCCGGACATGCTGACGGCGTTCAACGGCGAAAAAATCACATCCAAAGAACAGTGGGTGCAGAAGCGCCGCCCCGAACTGAAGGCGCTCTTCCAGCACTACATGTACGGCTTCTTCCCGCCCGCGCCCGAGAAGATCGAGGCCACCGTCGAGCGCGAGGACAAACAATATTTCGGAGGGAAAGCAACCAAGAAGGAAGTCGCCATTAAGTACGGCCCCGCCGGGGCGCCGCCGATCCATCTGCTGCTGATTCTGCCGAACAACAAGAAACCCGCGCCTGTTTTCGCCGGCGAAAACTTCAACGGAAACTATCAGGTGCTGAAGGATCCCACCATTCCGCTGCCGACGGTCTGGGTTCCCAAGCAGCCGAAGATGAAGAGCAACGAACCCATCGAGGATCTGCGCGGCGCCGAAGTCGAGGTCTGGAATGCCGAACATCTCGTTGACCGCGGCTACGGTCTGGCGACGTTCTACTGCGGCGACATCGATCCCGACAAGAACGATTTCACCGACGGCATTCACCCGTTCTACGCCAAAGCCGGCCAGCCGCGCGGACCGCAGGACTGGGGCGCGATTGCCGCCTGGGCCTTCGGTCTGCAGCGCGTCGTCGATTATCTCGTGACCGATCCGGCCGTGGACAAAACGCGCATCGTTTCCGTCGGGCATTCACGCTTGGGCAAGACCGCCATGCTCGCCGCCGCTTTCGACGAACGTTTCGCCATGGCCATCCCGCTGCAGGCCGGCTGCGGCGGCACCGCGCCCAGCCGCGGAAAAATCGGCGAGGCCGTTGAACGCATCAACCGGGTTTTCCCGCACTGGTTCTGCGATGAGTTCAAAAAGTTCAACGCCTGCCCCGAAAAATTGCCCTTCGACCAGCACGGCCTCGTTGCGCTGATGGCTCCGCGTCCGGTTCTATTCTCCAACGCGACCGATGACCAGTGGGCGAACCCCGCCGGACAGTTCGACGTTCTGGTCGCCGCTGATCCGGTCTACCGCCTCCTCGGCGCCGGCGGCATGGACGCCAAAGCGATGCCCGAAACCGGCAAGTTGCTCGACAGCACGCTCGGCTACTTCATTCGTCCGGGAAAGCACTCGATGACCAAACTGGATTGGGACGCCTTCATGGATTTCGCGGACAAGAACCTGAAACAGCAGTAGGCAGCGGCAGGAGGCAGTAGGCAGGAAGCGGGAGACAGGCAGTAGCGCAATCCTCCTGGATTGCGTCGGATAAACGTCCATCCTGGCCATCTCGTCAATCGGCGGCCAGGTTGCCGAACAAGAGGAGGCGCGATGTTCCTTCACAGTTGTTTGTCGTCCGTTGTGTGCGTGTCGATAATGGTGATCATGTTTGCAGAACAAGATGCCTCAGCCGCTGAGTATCCTGAAAACCCCGCGATCACCGCGGCCGTGCGCGAGTTCGTCACCAAAGGCGAAGTTGCCGGCGTGGTGACGATCGTCGCAGCGCCGGATAAGATCGTGCACTGCAGTTCAGTCGGCTTGGCCGACATTGCGGGCAACGTTCAGGTCAGCCCCGATACGATCTTCTGGATCGCGTCGATGACCAAGCCGATTACCGCGACGGCCGTGCTGATGCTTCAGGACGACGGCAAGCTTTCGGTGGACGATCCGGTCGGCAAGTACATCCCTGAACTGGCCGACATGAAGACCAAAGACGGCAAATCATACGCGCTCACGCTGCGACATTTGCTCACGCACACCTCCGGCATGTGCGAAGCGACGCCCGAAGAATCCAAAGCTGCGCAGAAACTCGCCGACCTGATTCCAATCTTCGCCAAGCGCCCGTTGCTCTTCGAACCGGGAAGCAAGTGGCAATACTGCCAGTCCGGGATCAACTCGCTGGGCCGCATCATTGAAATCGTTTCCGGCCAAAGCTACCCGGAGTTCGTGCAGAAGCGCCTCTTCGACCCGCTCGGCATGAAGGACACGAGCTTCTATCCGACGAAGGAGCAACTCCCGCGCATCGTCAAGCCGTACAAGTTCGCCGACGGAAAGCTGGTCGAACAGGAGTTCCTGCCGGTCTTCGATCCCAAGCGGCCCGACCATTTCCCCGCGGCGAACGGCGGACTATTTTCCACTGCGCCCGACTACGTTCGCTTCTGCCAGATGATTTTGAACAACGGATCGTTCGGCGGAAAACAGTACATCAAACCCGAGTCGATCAAGCTGATGACGACCATTCAGACCGGCCAGATCAAGACCGGCTTCACCGAAGGCAACGGCTGGGGCCTGGGTTGGTGTGTCGTGCGCGAGCCGCAAGGCGTGACCGCGATGGTTTCCCCCGGAACCTTCGGCCACGGCGGCGCGTGGGGCACTCAAGCCTGGATCGATCCCGTCAAGCAAGTCGCCTACGTGCTGATGGTCCAGCGCACGAATTTCCCGAACTCAGACGCCTCCGATTTGCGGAAGGCGTTCCAGGCCGCTGCAGCAGCACCGCGACCGTAAGGGAGCGGCCCGCGATTCGTGCCGCAGGCTTCCACGCGACAGAGAAAACAGCAAAGCCTTGTTTCTGTGAGGTAAGAACATGAGAACTCAACACCAACTCCTCGCAGTGTTCTGCGCCACCATCGTTCTAGCGGGCGCGAACTCCGTAACCGCTGGGCCGATACCGATGCCGCTTGAAGTTCATTTGGACATAGCCAAACAGGTCGTTCTTGGACAGATCACTAAGATCGAGGAGATCGATCAGCGCCTGTTTGGCGATGGAGTCCGTGCCGGGCGTGCAACCATTGCTGTTACGGAAACATTGAAAGGGCTTCCGGCACAATCTGTCGAGCTCATAGTCGCAACTTCGGTTGATCGAAATTATGGTGGTTCTAGCCCACAAAGAGTCCACAAAGTGGGCGACCGTGGGATTTGGCTGATTGCTGCCAGTGGTATCGTCTCGCACTCCTTCGGCTTGCTTCCCGAAAAATGCAAGGCGGATGTCCAACGAATTGTCATGAATCTGGAGAAACGAAAGTGGTCGGAACCGGTAAATGGCCTATGCGCCTGGGCAGCGGCGGTGTATCCAAACTACCAGCCCGAAAACCCAAATGCGATGCGGAAAACACCGGTGATCATCTTCGCGTTAAAAAACCTCTCCGAGACGGATATTTTCGTCCCAACCGAGAATAGCGCGGGCATGATTACAGCAGTAGTTACTGACCACGCTGGCAAAGTTGCGCGTTACGTGCTCGGATCTGCAACATGGAAAAATGAACGTGTTTTCTGCCGTAAACTGGCTGCTGGCGACATTGTCTATCTGCATCCTGACTACTCGTTCATTGATCTTCCAAGAAGTGAGCGACTTGCTGACGACAAGTACAAAGTCGTCCTCGAGTGCAGCAATGAGAAAGAGGGCGAGAGTGCCATGAGTATTGGCGAGCGACGAGTTCCGGTTACGTCTTGGAAAGGCAAGGTGAGCGCCCCACCTGTTGAACTCGACCTCACGAGAAGTGAGACAAAGGTCGCTCCCTAAGCTAGAGTGCTCCGCGTGCTACGTTCCTTGAGCACCTATTGCGTACTGGAACGACTCGCCAACCGCGACAATCACTCCCCCGCCACCTGCTCCTCAACGACCGTGCTGTTCTCCACCTCGGCTGGCTGCGGCTCAGCTTCCGCTGGCGCCGCATCCGGCGCTGGCGCTTCGCCATCGGCCTTCGGCGCCTCCGCTTGCGACAGCGCTTCCTCGCGCGCCTTTTCCGCGGCGCGGTTGATCTCGTCCATCGGCAGGTGCTTCTCGATTTCGGAGAACTTGAGCGCGATGCGCTTGCTCACGCCGGGCTCCGGCATGGTGATGCCGTACAGCACGTTGGCGTAGCTCATCGTGGCCCGGTTGTGCGTGATGATCACGAACTGGCTGCGGTCCAGATAATCCTGCACGATCATGTTGAAGCGGTCCACGTTCGCCTCGTCCAGCGGCGCGTCCACTTCGTCCAGAATGCAGAACGGCGCCGGCCGCGAACGGAACACGGCGAACAGCAGCGCGATCATCGTCATCGTCTTCTCGCCGCCGGAAAGCAGCGACACGTTGCGCGGCTCCTTGCCCGGAGGACGGGCGATGATCTCGATGCCTGCCTCCAGCACGTCCTCGCCTGCTTCCAGAGCCAGGTCTGCCTTGCCGCCGCCGAACAGCTTGCGGAAGACTTCGTTGAACTGCGCCTTCACCGCCTCAAAGGTCTCCTGGAACAGCGTGCGGCTGCGGCGATTGATGCGCGAAATGACATCTTTCAAGCTGACCCGCGCCGACTCCAGATCCTCAAACTGCGTCTTCAGGAACTTGTGCCGCTCCTCCAGCTCCTGCTGCTGCTCCAACGCGTACATGTTCACCGGCCCCAACCGCGCCAGCTTCTCCTCCAGCGTGCGCGCCAGTTCCAGTGCGATCAGCATGTCCGATTGGTCAGTGGTGAGTGGTGAGTGGTGAGTGGTGTCTTCGATTGAGGCCGCGAGACACGGTGCGGCATTCTCGGACTCCGGGACTCCGGTTGCTTCCGCGACAACGAGATCCCCTTCGGTCTCCGCCGCTCCCTCACGGTCGCGGTTCTGATCGTCCGCGTCCGAGATCTCCCCGTCTCCCCGTCCCCCCGTCTCCCCGTCAACTCCGTCTGCAAACTGTGCATCGGCCTGGCGAGCACGACCGCGCTTCGGCAGCGCCGGTTTGGGAAGAGGCGGGGGCCCGCCACGCGTGGCCAGTTCCGACAACGCATCAATCTGGAATTCGCTGCGCGCCTGCTCTAGCTTGTTCTCCAGCCGCACGCGCAGATTCACTTCCTTTTCGCGAACGGCCGAAAGCTCCTGCCGCGCGCCTTCCAGTTCGGTCGCCACTTCGCGCTCGCGCCCGCGTGCAGCCTCGAATGCCTGCCGTGCTTCTTCCTTCTGCCCGGTGAGCGACTCGACCTGCATCGCGTAAAGTTCAAGCAGATCCTGCAATTCAGCGCGATTCTTGTCTTTCTCCGCCAAAGCTGCAATCGCCGTCGCGCGCCGCTCGTCCAGCGACTCCGCGCGAGCCTTCTCGCGTTCCGATTCATCGCGCCGTTCGGCGAACTGCGCCGACAGGGACTGCGCTTCGCGCTCCAGCGCCTTCACGCGTTCGCGCAACGTCGCCACGTCGCGTTCCAGGCCGGCCAGTTGCTGCCGCCGCTCGCTGAGCGCCGCGTCCATCTGCGTTAGCGTGGCTTCGTGAGTCTGCACGGCCACCGACGCATCGGTTTCCTCGCGCTTGCACGCTTCCAGGTCCGTGCGCATTTTCAGGACGCGCTCGGCGTGAGCGGCACGCTCGGCTTCCAGCTCGTGAATCTCGCGAACGGCCAGATTCTTCTCTTCTTCGCTACGCGATTCCTCGCGCTCGATCGCCGCGAGCATGCTGCGCAGTTCGGTGTTCGTGTGGCCGAGGGCGATCAGATCAAGCCGCAGACGTTCTTCGTCGCGAGCCAGCCGCTGCGCGCGCTTTTCCAGGAATCCGGTTCGCTCCGAAAGCGCTTCGATTCGCAGGTTCAGCTCGTCCATTTGGACATGCAGCCGCGAAATCTCGTTCTTGCGGCCGATCAGGCCCAGGCGTTGAGCCTGGTAGCGCCCGCCGGTCAGGCAGCCGGAGGTTTCAAGGAACGTGCCGCCCAGCGTGACGCGGTGCCAGCCGCTCGAACCCTTGTCGGCCTCAAACGCCTGCGTCGCGTTGGCCACCGTGTCGAAGACCAGCACGTCGCCCAACAGCGCTTTGGCCACGCCGCTGTATTTCTCGTCGCACGAAACCAGCTCCGCCGCGCAGCCCAAACAACCCGGCGCCGTCAGAGCGCTCCGGTCCAGCCGATTGCTGAATGCGCCGGCGAACACGACCGCTTCCGCGCGGTCGAGCGGCAAGAACGTCGCGCGCCCAAGCTCCTGTTCGGCCAGTCGCGAGGCCAGGGCTTGCGCCGCTTGCGACGAGGCAACGACGATCGTTTCCAGATGCCCGCCCAGCGCGGCTTCGATGGCCTGCTCCAGCCGCGGATCGACGCCCAGGCAATCGGCTACGAGTCCCTGCACTTCGCCCGAAAACGCCGCTTCCATGCGCAGATTCGTAAGCACCGCGCGCGCGCCGGGCGAGAGTCCCTCGCCGCTTTCGCGCAGACCTTCCAGCGCCGTCAGCCGCGAACGCCGGCCTTCCAGATCGCGCTGAAGGTCCTGCGTCATGCGGTTGAGCCGTTCGAGTTCCTCGTCCGTGCGCGATTGCAGCGCTCGCAACCCCGACTGCTCCGTTTCGAGCAATTCGCGCCGATGCAAAACATCGCGCATGCGCCCGCGCAACTCTTCCGACTCCGCCTGCGCGAAGCGCAACTGGTCCTCGGCCTTGGTCATTTGCGCGTGGCTCTTGCGCACGCGGTACTCCAGCGTGCTCAGTTCCGCCTCGCCGCGGGACAATGCATCCTGCAATTGCGAGCGCCGCCCCATGGCATCGAGCGCCTCGCGCCGCGCGGCTTCCAGCGTGCGCGCCTGTTCCTCGCGCGCGTCTTGCTGCGTCGCGACCTCGCTGGCCAGGGCGGTCGCCTGCGCCGTGTGCTGATCGAGATTCTCCTGCGCCCGCGCGCCGTCCAATTCGACGCGCTCGCGTTCGCTTGCGATGACGGCCGCGCGATCGCCGGCCGCCGTGGATGCTTCCCGCGCCCGCGCCGATTCAACGCCAAGGTCATCGATGTTGCGCCGCTCGGCTTCGGCTTCAGCGTTGAGGCGCTCGATTTTCGTCTGCGCTTCGGACAGTTCGCGCTGCGCTTCGCCCAGCCGAGTGTCGGCGGTCGCCATGCGCTCCTGTTCGGAGGCGGTCGTGGCCTGCACTTTGGCAAGCTCGTCGGTCAACGCGGCCGCGCGTTCGGCGGCTGCGGCCATGCCTGCGGTGATCTCCCGCAGAGCCGCTTCGCTGGTGAACGTATCGAAAAGCAGAATGTCCAGCTTGACCTGGCGCAGCTTTTCGCTGATTTCGCGAGCCTTGCGGGCTTTCTCGGCCTGCCGCGTGACCGTCTTCAGATTGCGTTCGACTTCGCCAAGCAGGTCGTTCAAGCGGGCGAGATTCTGCTCGACGCGTTCCAGCTTGCGCAGCGCAATCTTCTTGCGTTCTTTGTATTTGTGGATGCCTGCTGCTTCTTCAAACAGGCTGCGGCGGTCCTTGCTGTTGGCTTCCAGCAGCGCGCTGATACGGCCCTGTTCGATAATCGAATACGTGGACGTGCCGATGCCCGTGTCCCAGAACAGCTCCCGGATGTCGCGCAGGCGGCAGATTGCCTTGTTGATCAGGTATTCGCTTTCACCGCTGCGAAACAGCCGCCGGCTGACGGCGACTTCTGGCGCGCCGAGCGGCAAGGTGCCGTCGGCATTGTCGAAAGTCAGCGTGACTTCGGCGAAGTTCAGCGGCTTGCGGTTGCTGGTGCCGTTGAAGATGACGTCGAGCATTTCGCCGCCGCGCAGGCTCTTGGCGGATTGTTCGCCAAGCACCCACTTGACCGCATCGACGACATTTGATTTGCCGCAGCCGTTAGGACCGACAAAACCAGTGACACCAGGTTCGAAATCGAAGACGACCTTGTCGGCGAACGATTTGAACCCAAACGCTTCAAGGCGCTTGAGATGCATTGTATTGCGTGCTCCGGGTTGGGCTCCCCCCCACACCCGTAGCCAGCAGATGATTAAAGCCGCATTGCAAGTTTGCCGACACTATTTTGCCGGCATATATCGCTTTGTGCGGCTCAGCACGTCTGCCAACTAAAAGCTAAGGGAGCCCATCATCGTATTTTGTATCGGATTAGGCAAGGCCTAGACTTAATCAAATTTTGACCCTTTTGCCAAAATATAACGCACAGGCACCTGTTGCACTTCCCTCTCCCTTGAGGGGAGAGGGCCGACGTGAGCGAAGCGAACGCGGGGTGAGGGTGAAGGGTTGCGCTGGCCTCACAAGCGCCTACAGTAGAGTTATGAGCAGCGCCGCGCCTCCCAATTTTCCCGAGCGCTACCGCAAGGGCGTCTGGCTTTTCAATCAGCGCTACTTTTTCGAATGCCACGAAATTCTGGAAGCCGAATGGCGCGACGCGGCCGGCAAAGAGAAGCTGTTCTATCAGATGCTGATCCACGCCGCGGTCACCTTCGTGCATTGGGAAAACGGCAATCGCAAAGGCGTGCTCTCGCTGGCTCATACCTTTGACCAGAAAGCCGCCGCCGTGGGCTGCGATGAATTCATGGGTCTGAACATCGTTCACTTGCGCGCCGACATGCATGCGCTGATCGATCCGCTCCGCGCATCGCCCGACCTGCCGCTTCAAGCCTTCGCCGAAGTCGCCACTCCCGTCCTTGCGGTAAACGGCTTTGTGCCGCTAGAATGCAGCGAACACGAACTGGCCGTTCTGAGCAGAGAGATCAAAGAAGAGCAAGACTGATCCGTTTTTCCGGAGGTCGCCATGTCCTTTTTCACGCGTCTGGCCGAAGATGATACCCACACCGACCGCTGCCACGAACGCTGGATCAAGCGGCTGAACCGTGACATGCATTCCCCGGACTACAAAGAAGAGTGGTCAGCGCAGCAGTGCTGCAAATGCCGCTTCTACCTCCGCCTGGCCGGAAAACTAAGCCCCGACTGGGGCGTCTGTTCCAACCCCGACTCCGCCTGCGACCGCACGGTTATGTTCGAACACGACGGCTGCGGGCAGTTTGAGGAAGGGGAGAACTGAACGGCAGCTACTTCCCAATACAGAACCCCGAGAAGATCCGGTTCAGCGTCGCTTCCGTCAGAGCATCGTGGCGCAGCAGCACGCCTTCGGTTTCCCAAAATGCGTGAATGGCCTCGCGCAGTTCGACGGCCACCGCATCTTCGCCGAGCTTCTGCTCCAGTGCCTCGGCCGCGCGCGCCAAAGCCGCCGCCGCTGACGCTGCCGCGCGCCGCGCGTGAACCGCCGCGGCCAATGCGGCGTCTTGCGGCCGCGTGCTCAGTTCCGCCAGCCGCGCCGCGAGAAACTGCTCCAGTTCCGAAATTCCAGTGCCATCGTGCGATGAAATCTTCAGCCGGGCCAGTTCCACTGGCGCGCGCTGCCCGTTGGTTCCGCATAACGCGGCATCAAATTCCCACCCCGCCGCTGCGGGCAGATCGGTCTTTGTCCAGAGAACCGCCAGCGCCGATGGGTTTGCCTGCGCCAGCGCGTCGAGGCATTGCGCCAATCCATCCTGCTGCGCCAGCGGCACTGTTCGGTCAACTGTCAGCAGAACGATGTCCGCGCACCGCACCGCGCTTAGCGTCACATTCCACGCAGCCTGACGTAGGTACTCAGAATGGCTGTGTGGCACGGGCGGGCTGGCTGGCGGCTTCTTGCCGGCCAGATTGCCCGTGGCCCCGTTTTGTTCGGCTGTTCCCGCGCCCGCGTGAGAAGGATCTCGGTTACACGGGCAATCCGACGGAGCGAGCTCCGTCGGCCTGCCCGTGCCACACAAGCCACCGCCGGCCGTGTCCAGGAGCAGCGCGCTGAACTCGCCAACGCGCAGGGGCGCCTCCAGCGCATCCCGCGTCGTGTGTGGACGCGAACTGACAATCGCCGCCGAGCGCCCCAGCAGCCGATTGAACAAGCTGCTCTTCCCCGCGTTCGTCGGTCCGAGCAGCAGGATTCGCGGCAACCCGGCGCTCAGCACCGCGGAGGAACCCTCGTTCTCGGTCCGCGGCCCGGCAAGCTGCGCGGCTCGCCGCTGCAAACCGAGCAACCTTTCCTTCATCTGCTCGCGGCTGATCACGACCACATCTTCTTGCGCGAAATCCAGCCCGAGTTCCACGAGCGACAGGAGTTCCTCGATCTCGCCCCGCACGCTTTGGCGCTGAACACTCGGCTTCGAAATCAGCCGCAAGGCATGCGCGCGCGCTTCGTCGGCCGTGCGGCTGGAGATCAGCGCGCCCACCGCCTCCGCCTGTTCCAGCGACAGGCGCCCGTTCTCAAAGGCGCGGCGGGTAAATTCCCCGGGCTGAGCCAGCCGCGCACCGGCGCTGAGCAGGTCGTCCAGGAGCGAACTGACCAGCCACGGCAACGCCGGCACATGCAGTTCCACAATGTCTTCGCGCGTGTAGCTGTGAGGAGAGAACATCACGTACGCCTGAACCGTCAGCGTGTGCGACTTCCAACGCACGGTGCCGTCCAGCCGGCACCAGCGTCGCTCCAAGAAAGTACGTTCGACTTGTGGAAAAACCTTCCCCGCAAATGCCAGCGCCTTGCGCCCTGACAAGCGAATGATCGCCTGCGCCAGATCGCGCCGCTCAGGATCGGCTTGAAGCGCGCTGCCGGCGCTGTGCGCGCTGGAGAGCGCGACGATGGTATCGGTGGCGTAGCTGCTCATATCGGCATCGTGCTGCTAGGACAATGCTCTTAGCTCTTGGCTGCGCAAGCGAACACTAAGCTGTTGCTCCCAGGAGCAAAGAGCCACAGCGTGAATCACCCCGCTCATTCCTCAGCCGACTCGCCGCCGCGCTTTTCCCACGGCCGTGTGCTGTGACGCTGCTGTCCACCGCCACCTTGAGTGCCGCTGCTGCCGCGCTTCTCCCACGGCCGCGAGCCCCGCGCCCCTTCCGGCCGCGGCCCGCGGTCCCGGCGCTCTGCCCCGCCTTCGCGCGGTGGTCGCTTTTCCCAAGTTCGCGCCCCACCTGCGCTCGGACCGAATTTCTTGCCCTGATATCCGCCGCCGCCTTCACGGCGCGCCCCGCCTTCGCGCGGTGCTCGCTTTTCCCAAGTTCGCGCTCCGCCTGCGCTCGGACCAAACTTCTTGCCCTGATAGCCGCCGCCACCTTCACGGCGTGCACCGCCTTCGCGCGGTTCTCGCTTTTCCCAAGTCCGCGGCCCACCGCTGCTCGGACCGAATTTCTTTGCGCCCTGATATCCGCCGCGACTTTCGCGGCGTTCGCCGCCCTCACGAGGCGCTCGCTTTTCCCAAGTCCGCGCTCCGCCTGCGCTCGGACCAAACTTCTTGCCCTGGTATCCGCCGCCGCCTTCCCGGCGCTCACCACCTTCGCGCGGTGCTCGCTTTTCCCACGTTCGTGGCCCACCTGCGCTCGGACCGAATTTCTTCGCGCCCTGATATCCACCGCGACTTTCGCGGCGTTCGCCGCCTTCACGCGGTTCGCGCTTTTCCCAAGTCCGCGCCCCACTGCTGCTCGAACCGAATTTCTTTGCGCCCTGATATCCGCCGCGACTTTCACGGCGCTCGCCGCCTTCACGCGGTTCTCGTTTTTCCCAAGGTCGTGCGCTGCCTGCGCTCGAACCGAATTTCTTGCCCTGATATCCGCCGCCGCCTTCCCGGCGAGCACCGCCTTCGCGCGGTTCTCGCTTCTCCCAGGTCCGCGGCCCACCGCTGCTCGAGCCGAATTTCTTGCCCTGATATCCGCCGCCGCCTTCATGGCGTGCACTGCCTTCGCGAGGCGCTCGCTTTTCCCAAGTCCGCGGTCCACCTGCGCTCGGACCGAATTTCTTGCCCTGATATCCGCCGCCGCCTTCACGGCGTGCACTGCCTTCGCGAGGCGCTCGCTTCTCCCACGGCCGCTGCCCGCGGCCTTGCTCTGGGCGAGCTGGCTGCCGCTCTTCCCACTTCCGTCCGCCTTCTCGGTCGCGAGTCTCTCGTCTGGCAGAACGCTGCTGCCCACGCTCGGCAGCCGGTCGTTCCGGACGGCGATTCAGGTTCTCATCGTTGGCGCCGCGATCCCGCGTCTGCCTCGCCGGCACTGGCGCCGGACTGGTGTCAATCTCCACTCCCTCAAGTTCTTCGTCGGGAACCTCATCTTCTTCGGCCGTCAGCTCCTCATCAGACTCTTCTTCTTCTTTGTCCTCATCCTCTTCTTTAGCTTCTTCTTTCGCGGCGAGACGTTTCGTAAGCTCCGCCTCCACCTCTTCCGTCAATTCACCGTCGGCATCCCCGTTTTCTTCCTTCTCGTCGGAATATGCGCCGGCAGCCTCCTCTTCCTCGTCCGCTTTCTCCGGCTCTTCACCGGTTACTGCTTCTGGCTTCTGAGTCGCGCCTTTTGCTTCGGCGTCTTCCTCGCTCGCTACTTCAGGCTTCGACTTTTCGGCTTCCGCGGTCTCCCCGCCTGTCTTTTCCGCGCCGTCGATCGCGGCCAACTCCTCGCGATTCTCTGTGTCTTCCATTTCCTGCTCAGCGCCGGCGCTCACCGCAGCGGCTTCGAGTTCCTCGCCGCCGTAGACCTCTGCTTCTTCGAATTGGCTCTCCGCGGCTGCGGGTTGTCGTGGCCGCCTCTCCCTCTTTTCCGCGTCGTCCTGTTCGACCGTCTCCGCATCCTTATTCTGCGGAGTTTCCTGAGCGTGCCGGATGGCCGACTGCAGACCCTTGAGTTCTTCGGGCGTCAGCTTGCGTGAAGATCCCACCGGCAGGCTGCCCAACTTCAGCGGTCCAATTGCGATTCGGCGCAGATCGCGGCAATACAAGCCGACAGCGGCCAGCATGCGGCGCACCTGCCGGTTCATGCCTTCGGCAATCTCAAGTTCCAATGTGCTCGAATGCGGGCCGCGCTTGCGCACGCGCACCAGCGTGCCTTGCGTTTTTCCTTCGGCCAGATGAACGCCCCGTTCAAGCTTCTGGACTTGCTGACCGGTAACGCTTCCGTCTACTTTGGCGATGTAGGTCTTGTTCACGCCGTAGCGGGGATGTGTGAGCTGATTGGTCAGCTCGCCGTCATTGGTCAGCAGCAGCAAACCTTCAGTATCCAGGTCCAAGCGACCTACGCAGTAAATCCGGCGTCGTTCGGGCACCAGTTGGATCGCCAGCGGCCTGCCGGAAGGGTCCTCGTTCGTCGAGAGCACTCCCTTTGGTTTGTTCAGCATGTAGTACACTTTGTCCGCGGCGGCTTGCACACCCTTTGATTTGCGCCCAGGCCCGGCGACGCGCTGTCCGTCGAGTTCAATCGACTGTGTTTCGGGGTCGGCCTTCGTGCCAAGGAGCCGCACAAGCACGCCATCCACGGTGACGCGGCCTTCCTCGATGAGTTTCTCACAAGCTCGGCGTGACCCGCAGCCGGCATACGCCATGATTTTCTGGATTCGGACAAGTTCGCCCATTTTTTGGGGGCCTTTCAGGAGGGGCAACTTCGGCGGACGTCCTCGCGACGGTGCCTAAGAAGCAATCTAATTGCATTGTCTTTGATTAAAGAAAAAGCACAAGCGGAACGTGGCGCGACGAATTCTGCAAAACTCCCTTGTGCATTTTGCAAAGACGGCTCGGGATATCCGAGCCGTCTCTAGCTGCAAAATGCAATTTGCTGTCAAATTGTCAGGACAAAATACCTAAATCAGGGCGCTTTGAACTGCGCGTAGTGGGGAGGGGCGGCTGCTCATCGCCATGGTGCACAGTGGGCGCGGGCTGCGTGTTGCCATAAACTGCGCTCTGTTCGGCGGCCGCTGCGGCGGCCGCATCGGCTTCCAAATCCTCGTCGCGCGGCAGGCCTTCGAAGACATGGCCCGAGGCCGTGTTGCCCAGGACGCCCTGGCTGACTGGCGGGCCGAGGCCGAGATTCTCAAACTTCTTTTCTTTGAAGATCCACGCTTCCTGGATTGGAACGTACTGGTCGGCGGCCTTGATCAGTTCGCCGGCCGTAGACCGCTCAAAACTCACCACTTCCACGCGGCAACCATGTAGTTTCAAACACTCCACGAGCGGAACGTAATCGCCATCGCCAGTGACCAGCGTGACGGTATCGAGCTTCGGGGCCATCATCAACGCGTCGATCGTCATGCCAATTTCCCAGGAGCCCTTGGCGGTTGTGCCGCTGCGGCCATCGGGATCTGGGCGAATCTTCAGTTCTTTGATTTTCAGTTCGTAGCCAAAGCGGCTCAGCGCTTCGTGGAACCCGGCTTGATTGACGTCCGGCTTCTGGACGATGTAGGCAATGGCGCGGACCAGGTGCCGAGTGCCCGTGATTTCGCGCAGGAGGCGGCCGTAATCCACCTTGCTTTGATGGAGCAACTTGGCCGAATAGAACATGTTTTGAACGTCTACAAAAATCCCCAAGCGCTGCGGGAACGTGCGAGCAATAAAACCGGGCGGATTGGCCGCGTTGCCGTTCATGTTGGTTCCTTTCTATCTGTTGAAGAATCCCTGATCCCTAAGCTAGAGACTCTTGAATTTTACAATTCCCTCTGAATTCACAACACAAGTGCATCAACAAATCGTCTCGTCATTTCTTCCGGATTGTCGGCAGCGGTAATAGCGCTGGCGAGTGCTACGCGTCGCATGCCCACCGACTTCAACTCCGGGATGCGGGCCAACGTGATTCCTCCGATCGCGTACACCGGCACGCTAACGTTCAGAGCACTCACCTGCTCCGCGAGCGCTGGTCCGGCTAAAATCCTGCCTGGTTTGGTCGATGTCTCATAGATAGCTCCGACTGCGATATAATCAACTTGGCCGCTTTCCGCAGCCTGCCGGGCCTGTTCAACTGAGTGCGTCGAGCGGCCGAGCAATAAGCGTTCGCCTGCTATCTTCCTTACATCAACCGGGTGCAAGTCCTGCTGTCCGAGGTGAACTCCCTGCGCCCCGCTGGCGAGCGCTACATCCACCCTATCGTTGCAAATCAGCACCGCACCGCAATTTTTACACAGGGTAAGCAAATCACTTGCCTGTGCACAGTGAGCAACATCATCCAAGTCAGACTTTGCACGCAACTGTAATAATCGCGCACCACCTTTCAGCACCGCCTCCGCCGTCTTCATCAGCCCTTGCGGGCACTGCTGCGGACTAAGCAAGACATAAAGCTGCGCGCTGTTGAGAGTCGCCGCCGCTTCGCTGGCATGCACCAGCCACTGCTCGGCTTCATACAGAACGTACCGCTGTTTGGACAGTTCCGTCGCCTCGATCGGACGCCAGCCGCGCAGATACTCTTCAAGCACTCGCAGAGCTTCTTGTGCGCGCTTAAGGCCGCGGCGAGCCACCTCGCGAGGCGGCTCTTGAGCCTTCGTCGGCTCCAACCCGCTTTTTTCCGCGCTGCCAGGGTCGCCGGCGACGTCCCGGCCGCTGGTCAACTGATCGCCGACGCAGGCGCTCAGCAGCTTCGAGATGCAGGCGCGAATCGCCTTCAGTCGCGCGGCCCAGCGAGAGTCGTTGACTGAAAACCGAACGTAGTCTTCAGCGGTTCGAATCCCCTCACGCGCTCGATTTGAATTTGCATCGAGAATGCGCAACAGATTGATCGAATAATCTGGCAACAATGCAATAGCCCCAAAGTTGGTGTTAGAACATCAATAACCGTACAACAATACAAGGTGCAGCGACTTCACTAAGGTATTACCCCGCCGCGCGAAATCAAGCTGAATGAATTTCTGACGCTCCTTCGCGCGAGGTTGCTGCAAGAACCTCAGCGACTCGAAAAGCGGCCATCAGTTTAGAATACAGCTCAAGCCCTCGGCGATATAAATTTCCCGCAATCCGCCTTGCCACGGCTGCGGTAATCGCTATCCTTACACGCCAAATACACGAGCGTAAGCCGTGGGGGGCTCTGCAGGTGCTTCGCAGCCCCGTTGTGTTGTTTCGTGAATTGCCGTGACTTGTGCACGGTGGTGCTTGTAGAGCATGGAGTTGCAGTAGCCATAACCGGCGGCGGCACCGCCGCACGGCTGTTTGGTGCCACTGTCGTTGCGGTAGGGGGGATGCCTGAATGCTTGTTCACCACTGTTTTGGAGCGGACTCTCGTGCCCGCTGGGCTCGGGTTTCGGGAATCTGCGCCGCACTGATTTTCACCGCGCTGTCCCCGGCTCTCGCTGCCGAAGACCCCACCGCGCCTGCTATCCCTTCCGAAACGCGTCCAGCCACACCGCCGGCGACGTCACCCGAACGCCCCAAAATCCGCAAGTGGCTTGACGATCCGCCGCGAAGCGAAGTCCGCACACAACCCGCCGCCGAAACGATCGAATCCAACATCCCACAGCAACAGGCCGGCGAGCTGCTCTCCACGCCAAAAGAACTGTGCATCGAAGAAGACGCCGCAGATCGCGCCGCCCGCCGTGCGACCATGATGGCCGACATCAAGTGCAAGTTGGAGGATGCCAAGCGCGCGTTCAAACTTGGCGACTATCAGCAGACCGTGAACATCGCCCGGAATATCCTCTCGATGGACCCGCGGAACATCGCGGCCGCCGAGTGGCTCCGCAAAGCACAGGGCATGATGCAGGATGCCGATGAATTCGTTGCTCGCGTGGCCGCTGATCGCCGCGACCGCGACGCCGTGCTGGAAGCCGAAGAACACAATGTCCGCCCGCCGCCAAAACTCAAGGCGTTGCGTCCCCATTTGGTGCGCCGCGACGAAGAACCCACGACCGCCCGGCGCAAAAAGATGATGGAACGGCTCGAAGAGCGCGTCACCGTGGACTTCAACAAAGCCGACCTGGATTTCGTGCTGAACACCCTTTTTGTGCTCACCGGCGTCAACATCATCGCCGATCAGGCCGCGCTGGAAGGCAAGACCGTGACCATGCGCGTGCTCGATCTGCCCATCCGCGAAGTTCTCGACTTCATCGTCCGCAATAACGAAAGCATTCAGTACTCCGTCACCGAAGACGCGGTGTGGATTACCGCCACGGAATCAGCCGACCTCAAGAAGATCATGTACCCACGTGTGTATCCCATCCACTTCGGCCTGGTCAGCACGGAGGCCGGCAGCGGCACGGCGGGCGGACAGCGCTCCGGCGGCACGGGCCGAGCCGGTGGGGGTGGCGGTGGGCGCGGCGGTGGACGCGGCGGCGGCGGCGGCGGCGGGCGCGGCGGCGGCGGCGGCCAGGGCGGCCAAGGGGGCCAGGGCGCCCAAAACCTTGAGCCCAGCTATCTCGAAACCGTGCTGAAGTGGATCAAGGACGGCAAAGATCCGCAGGTCTTCCCCGATGGGTCCGATTACATGGTGGACCGCCAGTCGAATTTGCTGATTGTCTTCACGACTGCCGCCGGCCATGAGAAAATCGGCCAATTCCTCGACTTCTTTGATCAGCCCGCCATTCAGGTTCTGATCAAGACTCGCTTCCTCACCATCAATGCTCAGAACGAAAAGGAAATCGGCATTAACCTCGATGCCCTCCAGACGCGCATCGGCAGCGCCGATTTTACCGGCGCCGCGGCCAGTACCACGACCACCACGACCAATGGTGGCAACACCGGAACCGTCGGCACTGGCACCACCAATACAACCGGCAATGCCAACACCACCACAACCACCACGACAACAGGCACGAACACGACGGGCGGCAGAGACCCCTTCCATTCCTTCAACCTGACAGGTGGCCAGGGCTTCATCAACCCCGGTAAACTCGGCCCCGGCAACCTGCTCACCATCATCGGCCGCCGCACCGACCCGCAATTTCAGATCACGCTCAAAGCGCTGCTCAACAATCAGAGCACTAAGGTGCTTTCGGAGCCGCAGGTGCTGGCCATCAACAACAAACAGGCGACGATCGATATCACCTCGCACTTCTCGTACATCACCGACTTGCGGCCGGTGACAACCTACAGCACCGTCGGCAACGGCGTCGCCACCGGCAACGTGCCCAGCTATGTGCCGGAATTCGACGACGAAAACATCGGCTTCACGCTGACCGTCACGCCGTCCGTCGGTCGCGATCTGAAGACGATCAATCTGCACCTGAACCCGGTGATCGACGATTTGTCGGAAGGCCAGAACATCCAGCAATTCCAGAACTTCGCCGCGTCCATCGGCACGCAAGCCGCGAACGCCACACCGCCCTCCATCCAGCGTCCGACCATCGATCAGACCAGCCTGGAGACGGACGTCGTGGTCGAAGACAACGGCTACGTCATTCTGGGCGGCCTGATTCGGGCCAACGTCGTCGTCGCCGAACGCAAGATTCCCGGTCTGTACAAGATTCCGATCCTGGGCTATCTCTTCAAGACCAAGAGCACCACCTCCACGCGCAGCAACCTCGTTATCATCGTCGAAGCCCAGATCATCACCCCCGGCGGCCGCACCTATTACAAAGACCCCGAACCCGACGATGTCGGCCCGCGCGAAGGCGGCACGAACCGCGCTCCCGGACAGGTCTCCGACAACGCTCTGCGCTCTGGCTCGATCAACTACGCGCTGGGTCTCGGCGGCACGCGTCAGGCGTCGCAGCAGCAGCCCATCGTTCCGGTCAATGAGGACAAGCTTGACGCTCCGCGCCGCTCGCGCCCCGTCACGCCGGTCTCCAGCGACCCGGCCACGGCGGTCGCCGATGCCTTTGAACCGCATAAAGCCAAGCAGGCGGAACAGGCGCTGTCTCCGCGCGATCGCATGGAACGCCTGGCCAAGGCCAGCCGCGCCACAGCGCAAGTCTCCCTGCCCGTCGGGTGGACCGTCCCGCAGGAAGACGAAGTGGCCCCCGCCGCCGACGCAGCCGTAAAGGCCGAAGTGGTGGACCCGAAGTAGCGTTTGTCGGTGCGCATCAGAACCGCGTCCGTCAGGGAGCGGCCGAAAAGCGCCGCAGGCGCGCCTCAACGCCCCAGAGCAGCCGGGCGCAAAGGCGCGATAAAAATGGCTGCGGATCTCGACGACCCTCCGCCCGACGATTTCGCGGAGGCCCTTCAAATGTCTTATCTACTTTTTCTCGTCACCATCTTCTCGGCCGTAGTGCCCGCGTTGACGATCCACGCCGCCGACACCTTCCTTCCCGATGGCAAACTCAAGCCTGACGATTTTGCGGTGCTGCACGCTCACGACGCCAAATTCACGGGGGATCTCAGGCGAGGGCCTTCGGGGCAGCACGGGAAATTTCCCGTTAAGAACTGGCGGCGCGCGGAACAGATGCTGAGCTGGGACATCGACGTTCCTGAAGAAGATGTATATGCCGTGAACGTCCTGGTTTTCCGCGGCAACGGGCAACAGATCGAAGCCAAAGTCGCGTGCGCGGGGCAGCAGGTTCTCGCCGCGTTGCCGGCCGGCGAGAGGTTCTGGAGCCGGTATGCGTTAGATGGAACGCTCACGCTGCCGAAGGGCAAGCAGACCGTCACGCTTCAGGCGCGGTCGCTTACCGCCGCACCGGAATTTCAGGCCGAAGTGATGGCGGTCGAACTGGTGCGCCCTGCCGTGCGCGATCACCTTCACGAAGCCGCTCTGAAGCAGCGCTCCGACACCACGTGGATGCAGCAGGCGCGCTTTGGGATCATGTCGCATTGGACGTCGCAGAGCGTCCCGCGAAACGGCCCGCCCAAGCCGTACGTTCAAGCGGCGCAGGATTTCGACGTCGAGAAGCTTGCGGACCAGATCAAGGAAACCGGCGCGGGCTTTTTTCTGATGACGACCTCGCATGGGGAACTGTATTTTCCCGCGCCGATCAAGGCACTCGACAAAATTCTGCCGGGGCGAACGGCTCAGCGCGATCTGGTCGCCGATCTGGCGGGCGCTCTGAACAAGCGCGGCATCAAGCTGATGCTTTACTACCATATCGGCGCGACGAGCGACCCGGCGTGGCTGAAGGCCAGCGGGTTTTGGGACACGGACACGACGCGAATCTTTGCCAACTGGCAGGCGATCATCGGTGAAATCGGTGAGCGTTATGGCAGCACACTGGCCGGCTGGTGGTTCGACGATGGCTCGATCAACTACTACTACCGCAGCGCGCCGTGGGAGCAGCTCACGCGCGCCGCCAAGGCTGGCTTCCCGCAGCGCGTCGTCGGGTACAACCCGTGGGTTCTGCCATCGGCGACGGAGTTTCAGGACTACTGGTGCGGCGAGGACAACCTGGATGCGAGCGTTCGTGGGCTGCTGCCGGCGGGCGGGGATGGGCATTTGACGGGCGGTTCGCACAAAGGCCAGCAGGCGTGCGCGACGGTGATTACCGAAGGCGACTGGGTTCACACGCGCCGCGATAGCGCCGTCGGCAAGCCGCGCTGGAACGCGGAGCAACTCGCTGCACTGCTGAAGTCCTTTATCGAGCGGAAGAACGTTCCGATCTTTAACCTGGAGATCTATCAGGAAGGGACGCTTTCGACGGGAACGATTGAGGTGTTCAAGGAGGCGAGCGGGAAGGTGGGGAAGTAACGGGCGACTCACTCCGCGCGGGGAAGAGAAAGCCTCTGAAGCGCAAAGCCCACAGAGCACACGATGGCAGCGCAGATCACGACATCTGCAACGGCGAGCCATTTTTTGGGTATATGCCAGTCTTCTTCCACAAAGATCAAATCGCAGTCTGCCTCTTCGCACCTTGCCTTGTACTTTGGATCAGAGATATGTGCCTGATGCGTTTCCCGGAAGACTGCCGCAAACGGCCATCCAGCTTCTTTGAAGCCTGTACGGGTAGAGAGACTGAAATCGTACTCGCGGTCAGGCATGTTAAGCCATAGCAAGGCTCCCGAAACTACCATCAACACGATCGCCGTGCTGAGATGAAACTGGAACCAGCGGCGCTTTTTTGGCAAATCACTCATATTTGGGCGACTCTTCTCTGGGCAACAGCCATCTTACCACATTTCCCATGCATGCGTGAGTTCGTACGCCCAGACTACCACTCACCAACTACCACTCACCAAGCACCAAATCTGCGTTTGGATTTTGAGCTTCCTGCGCAACAATCCAACGCCGGAATGCAGATCAGAGAGGGACTTGCGACATGCGAACGTTTGGGTGGCTTTGGGCGGCGATGATCTTGGCAGCGCTGCCAGGGTTGGGTGGGGAAGACGCGGACACGGCGGAATTGCGGCTGCACATCCGGCCCAACGAGGTGCTCACCTATAATTGGTCGATTTCAACGAACAGCGAGTCGAGCGGGCATGAGCGCGGAAAGAACTTCACGCTGAAAGCGGAGACCGGCTTCAACATGGTCATGGCGCTCCAAGGCTCGCTCGGCAACCGGAAAGACAGCACGACTCCGGTGACCGTGCGCACGCGCGACGTGAGCTATCTTGACAAGCGTTCCATCGATACGTCAAAAACAGAACTGACATTGTCGCGCGGAAAAATGAAGTACATCGAAGACGGCAAGGTGCTGGTGGACAGCGACAACGACGTGGGACTCGACCGCATGAAGGACTACCAGGAGCACATCAAGCGCATGGAAGCGGCGGAGATGCGCATGACGCTGGACCCGGCCGGCCGGCAGAGCGACGTGCAGGGCGACGATGCGGTCGTGAAAGCGATCAAGAACGGCGGGGCGCAGGGGGTCTTCCCCATTTTGTCCGGCAAGGCGACGAAGGTGGGCGATTCGTGGGAAGACACGTTTGTGATGCCGATGATGCAGGATTTCAAACTGGCGCAGCCCGCGTCGGTGCGTTCACACATGACGTTCAGCCGGTGGAACGAGAGTCTTGGCCGCAAGCTGGCTCAGATCGATATCATTTCAAAATGGGACAACCGCGACCTGAAAGGTGAGAACGACGCAGGCATGCTGGTCGAGATCACGAAAGTGAATGGCAGCGGCGGCGGCACGTGTCTGTTCGATCCGGCCAGCGGCCATTTCGTCGAAGGCACTCTTTCCTACACGATGAAGTATCGTATCGATGGCGAGAAGGAAGGGCAGAAGTCCGGGTTGGACGTTTCGGCGAAGACGCAATTCACGTTCACGGAGAAAAAGTAATCTGGTAAAAGGCTTACCACACAGAGGAAAGAAGGGTTCAGGGTTCAGGGTTCGGGGTTCAGGGGAGGATTTACCCTGGACCCTGACCCCTGAACCCTAGACCCGAAAAGTTACACGTATTCGAATTTCACTTCTTTCTGAATCTCTGGATGCAGGCTCTGGTAGACGGGGCAGGCGAGGGCGGCGCTTTCGAGGGGCTTGCGCTGGTCGGGCGCGACGGCGGCCGGCATGCGAACGACGACCGTTAGCTTTCCGATGCGGCGAACAGGAGTGGCGGTCATGTCTTTGGCTACCTTGGCGCTGGCGCCGCTGAGATTGATTTCGTGGCGGCGGGCGTAGATGCCCATGATCGTCAGCATGCAGGTGCCGAGCGCGGCGCCCATCAGGTCCGTGGGCGAAAAGGCTTCGCCGCGGCCCTGGTTGTCCTTCGGCGCGTCGGTGCTGATCACGGAACCCGACGGGCCGTGAGTGGCTTGGCAGTGCAGATCGCCTTCGTATACGCAGTTCATTTCGACCATGGAAAAACTCCTCTAAATGCGGATTGCGGATTTCCGATTGAGACCGCACGAGACACACAGTATCGCAGAACGAGGAGGGTTGTCAGGTGAATCCGAAGCCGCATCCCTCTCATCCCTAACCCCTCTTCCGCGCGGGGAAGAGCATACAAGGGGGGCCGGAGCGGCGGACAATTCGGCGAAATGTCCTACGGTTCGATGCCGAAGAAGGTTTGGCAGGGGAGTTCCTGCTGCCAGCTTGGGCTAAAAGATCCGGCGCAGCGCCAATGGTCGAAGACGCCCGCGGCGTCGGACCAGCGCAGGGCGCCGCCGCCGGCCTGTTCGCCGTTGGCGAGAATGAAGCCGAAGCGGCAACGGCCGGTTTCGGGAGCGAACAAGGAGAGTTCGCTGCGCGGCAAAGCCAGTTCGTAGATGGAGAGCTTTGCGGCCTCATCGCGTTTGATCACAATCCTCGCGCCCGGCACCGGTTCCACGCCGGGGACGACTTCGGTTTGATACGCGGTGCGGCGCGCGGTGCCGGGGCCCCAGAGGCGGATGAGTTTGTCGCCTTGAGCGGACGTGTGCGCGGCGTAATGGTAATCGGTATCGTAGAACTGGCCTTTCCACGCATAGGGGTCGTTCATCTGGCGGCCCCAGCCGGGCACGCGGTCGCGGAAGCCGAACGCGAAGAGGAAGGCGTCGCCGCAGTAGCGGATGTGGTTGAGGCCGGCGGGATCGCCGTTCTTGTAGGGAAGCTCCCTTTTGGTTTCGCCGCGGCCTTTGATGGTGGGCTGCCCGGCGGTGCACTCCAGTTTGTCTTCATTGACGGCGACGGCGAGGTAGACGTTGTCGTCGTCGAAGGCCGTGTAGACCCACGCGGCGACGCGCCTGCTGTCCGCTGCTTCCGGACGCTTGAGGCCGGGGTTCAGCAGATACTGCGTGGGGTCGAGCGGGACGTTTTGCCCCGCGCTGTCGATCGCGACGGGCGTCACGCCGGCCCAGTCTTTCAGATCGCCATCGACGGTGATGGAGTGCTTGACGAAACGCGCCACGCAGAGCGTTTGTTCGCGCGTGACTTTCCCGTGTTCGGTGTCGGCGAGCAGCGTGACCGGGTAGGTGTTTGTCTGGGAGACTGAGCAGCCGGGCCAGGCGACCGCGACTTCGACCAGCTTGCCGGGCGGGATGGCGAACTTCGTTTCTTTGCTCTTGCTGCCGCTGGGCAGCTTCACGCATAGCTTGCCTTTGAGTTCCACGTTGAGCTGGTTTTCGAGACGAATGCTGAGCGCCTGCGATTGATTGGCGGTCTGGAAGAGGGAGAGCGCGTACATGTTGAGCGGCGTGGCGTCTTCGATTTTTGCGCTCGCGAGGCGGTTGCGGAATTCGACGACATCCAGCGCGTCGGTGGTGATGTAAACGGGATTCTGAGTGAAGGGCACCTTCAGCGACTTGCCGGAGCGTTCGATCGGGCGGCCGGTCATGTCGAAGGCCTGCATATCGGCGGCATCTTCGATCGCCAGCGTGCCCTGGCTGTCGAGCGCCTCGTTGCTCGCGCCGGTGTAGCTCCACACAACGGCAACTTTCGTGCTATCGAACGCTCGTTCCTTCGGAACGGCGACGTTCCAGCGCGGAGACAGCTCGCTGGCTCGGGGAAGGACTTTCACGGCGGGCGTCACGTGGCGCGGACCGGCGAAGATGGCGCCCCAGATCAGTTCGTGTTCCGGCCAGATGTCGGCGACGGCCGGGCGGTCTTCGAGGAAGTGCGTCATCGTCGCGAAGGACACGTTGCTGCGCGTCCAGCCGGGGCCGTAGCCGATTTCCCACTGCGAGTTGCCCTGGAAGGTGCCCAGCAGTGCGGCGCGAATGTTGTAGATGACGATCTTGGATGCGTTGCCGTTGTTGTTTTTGGCGAGAGGAATGGAAGATAGTTCCGCGGCGATTTCGTCGGTTTGGAGCTTCAGCGCTGCAAGGGTAGCGCCGGCGTCCCTGCCGGCCGGCACGGAGGCCGGCACCACCTTCTGGTCTTGTTTCGGGAACGCTCTCAACTGCTCCTGCAGATCTTTCTGTGATTTTCGCAGAGCGATGACTTCGGGCGAATCGGGAACGGAGTATTCGGTGCCGCCTTCGGTGAGGTAATAATAGGGCAGCCCCATGCGGTTGGTGACCTGCATGCCATGATCGGTCGAACGGCCGGTGTCGCCGGCGCGGTGGTTGGGCTGGCCGGTGGAGAACGAGTAAGGATGATGTGTGGTGCCTTGCAGCAGACCTTTCCAGCACGACGTGTCGTGTTCGATGTGGTCTTCGGTGAACATGGAACTGTTGCCGGCGAGAATGCGGTAGTTGGGATTCACTTTCAGCGCCATCTCGCACCACATCTTTTGCAGCTTGCGGTACTCCTCGCCGCTCGCGGCCCACGTCCAGCCGAAAATCCAGGGCTCATTCCAGAATTCGATTGTGGTGACTTCAGGGTAGTGCTTGAGAATCTGCTCCCACGTTGCGCAGAATTCGGCGTAATCGCGCGGCGGGCCGTGCATCTGGCAGAGGGTGGCCAGTTCGCTTTTTGTGCCTTCGAACGCGTAGCCGGCAATCGGCAGCACCCACAGGCCGGCCTCTTGGGACGCGGCCCAGGCCTTGTCCTGGTTGGTGAAATTGAGCGGCAGCGCGCCGGCAGGCGTGGCCGGAACTTTTGCCGCCAAGTTCGGCTGAAAGTGTGCGCGCTGGACTTTCATGCCGATCATCTGCAGAAGTTTCAGTTCGTTGCCAGTGCGCAGGCCGGACGTGTTTGAGGAGAAGAACGAGTCCGGCCGCAGCCCTGATGCCGGCGGCGGGACGATGCCGAAATCCGTCCAGCGGCGCAGCGTCTTCTGGCCATCGGAGAAATCGGCGTGCACGCTGTAGTAGCCAACGTCGCGCTTTTCGACGAGTTCGAGTTCGGCGGGCCTTCCGTTGCCGCTCGTGCCCAGCGCGTATTCTTCGCTCGACTGCGTTTTGCCGAAGATGTCTGCGATGCGCAGCTTCACGCTGACCTGTCCGGGTTGAGCGGTGCTGGCGGAGAGCTTCAGCACGACGGGCTGGCCGGCGGTGAACATGCGGTAGATGCCGCCGGTGTCGAGGCGGGCCTGGAAGTCGGCGGCGAAGAGCGCGGCGGAAGTGAGAAGCAATGCGGCGACGAGGCGAATCATGGGGCGCTCCTTGCAGAAGTGTGCTGTTGTATACCCCGGTTACAGAGGGTTCAGGGTTCGGGGGTCAGGGTTCAGGGTGCGGAAAGAGCACATAAGCCTTCACTGGACCCTGAACCCCGAACCCTGAACCCTGCTTTCCTCTTTGGTTAGCCGTTTAGGGAGAAGGGTTGCAGGTTTCCGGCGTCGGCCATGCCGGAGGGGTCATCGCACCAGGCGGGCAGGATGATCACGCGCAAGCCGGCGCCGAGGTCTTCGGCGTAAGCGCGGTGGAAGTGGCCGCAGAGGAGAAGCTTGCATGTGTGTTCTTCCAGCCTGCGGCGCGCGGCGGTGAGGTCGATCGCCAGAGTCTCGGGCGGCTTGGCGGCTTTGTCAGCGGCGGTTCTTTGGCGCACGCGTGCGATGAGTTTCTTGGCCAACGCCCACGGCAGCATCCAGTAGAACAGCCGGACGGGCCAGCTTCGCACGAGGCGCCGGAAGAGCAGGTAGCGCCGATCGGCGGTGCAGAGCAGGTCGCCGTGTTCGAGCCAGACGGGCCGGGTGTCGTTCAGGGTGATCGCCTGGCCATCGCCGAGCACGGTGGCTCCGAAGCGGCGGAGCACGTAATCGCCATACGCGAAGTCGCGGTTGCCGTTGATCAGAAAGATCTTTACGCCGGCGTGCCAGGCGTCTTCGAGCGCCTTCAAGTGCGGCTCGTAAATTTCGAAAAGCTGCCGGTGGTATTCGCACCAGAATTCAAACAGGTCGCCGAGGATGTAGAGTTCGACCGGGCGCGTGGCGCATTCATCGGACAAGCGCAGCAGTAACTCATGGAAGTTCTGGGCTCGCGGGGTATCCGCCCGGCTGTCGAGATGGCAATCGGCGATGAAGTAGCGAACCGGTGATTTTGGATTTTGGATTTTGGATTCTGGATTAGGCGATTGAGGAGTATTCGATTGCGGATTGCGGATTGTGGATTGCGGATTATTGGCCGGGCTATTCACGCTAACCAGACACCAGACACCAGACACCAGACTACCAGACTACCAGACTACCAGACTACCACTCACCAAGTACCACTCACCACTCACCACTCACCAAACCACTACTTCGTCTTTTTCTCGCTGTCGGCTTTATCCGACGTTTTTTCTTTGTCGGATTTGGGCAGCAGGGGATTATTCTTGTTGCGGGCGGCGAGGTCCTCTTGACGGAATTTGTCCACCAGAGCCTTATCGGCGCGATAGAGCTTGTCCTTGTTCTCGCTCCACCATGTTTTGAACTGTTTCGGCGCGGTGTCGTTCTTGGCGGTGATGGTGGCCTTGGTGGCGGCGTTGAAGGCTTCGACGTACTTTTCGAATTCTTCGCGGCGTTTCTTGATGTTCACGTTGGGGTCGCCGATGAACGGACTGTTGCGAGTATCCCGATTTGCCGTGCGGAAATCAGGATAGGTCAGCCGGTTGGCACCATAGTCACACATAGCTTCGGTGACGCTGTACTTGAATTCAGAATTGGCCATGTACTTGACGTAGTCGCAGCGGGTATCGACGTCATTGAGCTTGAGGGACTGGAAGAAATCGACCAGGATACGCGAGAGGGATTCATCCCGCGCCGGCATCAGCGACAGCATGCGGTAGGCGGCGAGGCGAACGTCTGGAAACTGATCGACTCGGACAACGGTCGCCAGAATTTCCCAGGTGGTCGGATGCGTGCAGCCTTCCAGGCCTTGAAGCGCCTTCAGGTGGTCGTCTTTTTCGCGGCTGGCGTACGCACGTTTGAAGTCCGTCTGCTTATCAAGTTCGTCGGCGGGAATTCCTGTGGGGGTAGAGCACCACGCGCCGGCGCAAACCAGCAGCAGCACACTTAGCGCAAGATTACGCATGTACACGTCGAAATTCCTCCAATCCAGAGCCGCTAACCTCTGGACGCTTTGGCCGGTAGCTTATTAGTAAGTTGGTGAGAAGCAACTGGTGGTCTGGTGGTCTGGTAGTCTGGTGGTCTGGTGTCTGGTAGCCTGGTCGTCTGGAGTCCGGAGTCTGGAGTCGACTACCAGACACCAGACCACCAAGTACCAAGACAGAACAGCGCGGCAGTGCTGATAGATTCAACACTGCCGCGCCGGAAATGACCCCACACTACTAATGCGCGCCGGGTGCAGCGGGCGGTGAATTCACGGGCGCAGCCGGGGGTGTGAAAGGTGCCGCGGCAGGCTGCTGCGGCAGCGGAGAAACATTGGCCGGAGGCGGCGGCGGGACGGAGTTGGGGGAGTCGTTGTCGGAGAAGCCACACTGTTTGCCCATGCCGTCGGAGCGGAGGCGATTGTAAATCGTCTTGCGGCTGATGCCGAGGATCTGCGCGGCTCGGGTGACGTTCCCGTTGCACACTTCCAGGGCCTTCTGCATGATCTGCACAACCATGGCATCCAGGCCGGCATCCAGCGAGAGGGAGATCTGGGCTCCGCTGGCGCGTGATGAGCGCAGGGGTTGGTCTTCGGGCCTGGCAACCGTCACAAGCGGCGCTGGATGGACCGGTGCGCCGATGACGATGGCTTCGCCATGCTGAACTTCGGGAGTGGAAACGATTTTGTCAGGCAAGTGGGAGGTATCAATGATTCCCGTGTTGCACAAGATGACGGCTTGTGCGACCGCATTGCGCAACTCACGCACATTACCCGGCCAGTCGTAAGCGCACAGATCGTGCAGAGCCTGCGGCGTGAAGCCCTTGAGTTCGCGGCCATCTTCCAGCGCGATCTTCTGAGCAAAGAAAGCGGCGAGAGTTGGGATATCTTCGCGCCGCGCTCGCAGGGGCGGCACGGGGATGACGAAGGACTCAAGGCGATAATAGAGGTCTTCGCGGAAGTTGCCGGCCTTGACTTCATTTAGAAGATTGCAGTTCGTGGCCGCCACAATGCGCACGTTGACGGGGATTTCGCGGCTGGAACCGACGGGCTGAATCACGCGCTGTTCAAGGGCGCGCAGCAAGCCGATCTGGGTGCGCGAGTCCATCGTGCCGAGTTCATCCAGGAACAGCGTGCCGCCGTCGGCATCCACGAAGCGGCCTTCGCGGTCCTTCAGAGCTCCGGTGAAGGCGCCTTTGACGTGGCCGAAGAGTTCGCTGGCCACCAGTTCGCGCGGGATGGCGCCGGTGTTGACGGCGACAAAGCGCTGATGACAGCGGCGGCTTTCCTGATGAACTGCATTGGCGACCAGTTCCTTTCCGGAACCAGTTTCGCCGAAGATCAGCACGGATAGATCGCTGGTGGCCGCGCACTTGATGCGTTCCTGCAGTTTGCGCAGCGATTCACTGACGCCCACCATGCCCCAGACCGTTGCGCCGCGGCGCAACGCGGACAGTGGAACACAGTTGCCCTCGACCTGTGGCATTACCAAAGCCGCAGGCGGGGCCGGATTCACTGCGGGCGCGTTCATTAGCGTAGTTGACACAACAACACCTCCTCATCCCGTTCTCAGGCACATTTGCCGAAGCCAATGTTGCCTCTTAGGCAAGAGTGGTGCCATTTGATACAATTTACTAAGGGCTGACTCGTACAGAGTTTACGCGGCAGCACTGTGTCAAGTTTTTCCAAAAGAAAATTATCGGGCTATGGATGGCGCAGACCGTCGCCAAACTGAGAAGTATTCCATGACTTATGGGTTTGTGTTTATCAATGTGAAAATAAAGGGCCAGAAACACCTATGAACGTACCCATTGCACGCATCAACGCTGAACGTAGCGCTTTGAAGCGTGCAGCAGGCACTTAGATTGCTCCTCTTTGATCGAGTCGGCCCCGAATAAGGGACCAAGGGAGTGCACGTTGCCGGAACCCAAATCCAAACCGCCTCAGCAGTCGCTGAACTGGTACGTTCTGGTGCTGCAAGTTCTCGCCGCTCTGGTGCTGGTGTGGTTCTGGCAGCAGGCCTTTCGCGAAATGCATGTGCGCAGCATTGCGTACAGCGAGTTCAAAGAGGATCTGCGCCAGGGCGAAGTCAGCGATGTAACCATCGGCGCGGATCAGATCACCGGCACGATCACGCCCAAGCCAGTTCCAACGCAAGCCCCCGCTAAGCAAGAGACGCCGCCCTCCAAACCAGAAACGCCGCCGCCCAAAGCCGAAACGCCCGCGGCAAAGACGGTTCCGGAAAAGGCGGCTGCTGCAAATGAGCCCTATGCCTTCACGACGGTGCCGGTTGAAGATAAGGATCTGGTTCCGGAATTGGAGAAGCAGCACGTGAAGTTCAGCGCCACGCGGCCCAACATGTTCGCGGAGTTTTTCTGGGGCTGGATACTGCCGATTGGTTTGGTTGTCGGGCTGTGGATCTTCCTGTCGCGGCGCATGACGGCGGCCGGGCAATCGGTGTTCAGCTTCGGGCGGAGCAAAGCGCGGTTGGTCGGCGAAAAAGATACGCGTGTGACGTTCGATGACGTTGCCGGCTGTGACGAAGCCAAGTACGAACTGCAAGAAGTCGTCGATTTCCTCAAGCACCCCAACCGCTACCGCGCTCTGGGCGCGAAGATCCCCAAAGGCGTGCTGCTGATCGGACCGCCGGGAACCGGCAAAACGCTGCTGGCTCGCGCGGTCGCCGGCGAAGCGGGCGTGCCGTTCTTCCTGATCAGCGGCAGCGATTTCGTGGAGATGTTCGTGGGGGTTGGAGCGGCGCGGGTGCGGGACATGTTCGAACAAGCGAAAGCTCAGGCGCCCTGCATCCTGTTCATCGACGAACTGGACGCGATCGGCCGCCAGCGCGGCGTGCACATGGGAATGGTGAACGACGAACGCGAGCAGACGCTCAACCAGTTGCTCGTCGGCATGGACGGCTTTGAAGAGAATGCGGGCGTGATCATTCTGGGCGCGACGAACCGGCCGGAGGTGCTCGACCGCGCGCTGCTGCGGCCGGGGCGTTTCGACCGCCACGTTTTGGTCGATGCTCCGGACATGGCTGGGCGCGAAGCGATTTTGCAGGTGCATTCGCGCGGGAAGAAATTCGCGCCGGATGTCGATCTGCACTCGATCGCGCAGGCGACGCCGGGACTCTCGGGCGCGGACCTGGCGAACCTCATCAATGAGGCGGCTCTGCTGGCGGCGCGGCGGCGGGCGGAGACGATCGGGCAGCGCGACATGGAAGAGGCTTTTGAGAAGATCGCGGCCGGCCCGGAACGCAAGACGCGCCGGCTGAATGAAGAGGATCGCCGCCGGGTGGCGAGCCACGAAGTCGGGCACGCTCTGGTCGCGGCCTACAGTCCGCACGCCGATCCGGTGCACAAGATCAGCATTGTGCCGCACGGGCGAGCGGCGCTGGGCTACACGATGCAGCTTCCGGTGGGCGAGCAGTTCTTGCTGAGCCAGTCCGAGTTGACCGACAAGATCAAGGGCATGCTGGGCGGCCGGGCGGCGGAAGAAATCGTCTATCACGAAGTGACCACGGGCGCGGAGAACGATCTGGAACGCTCGACGGCTCTGGCGCGCCAGATGGTCTGCGTGTACGGGATGGGCAAATCCGTCGGCCTGATGCATAGCGCTCAACCCGAGAACCGCTGGCTGGGCCCGGGCTTAGCCGGCCACATGCAGCGCGATTGCAGCGAACAGACGGCGCGTGAAGTGGATGAGGAAGTCAAAGCTCTGCTGGCCGACTGTTACGAGCAAGCCAAACAGATTCTGATCGATCACCGCGAGCAGTTCGATCGTGTGGTTGAAGAACTCTTCAAGCAGGAGACGATCGATGCGGCGACGTTCAACCGCCTGCTCGGACGCCCCCCGAACGCGCGCATTGGCGAGCCGGCGCCGATGCCGGTGGCGGTGGAGGCGGCGGTGGGGAGAGAAATGATGAATGAGGAATGATGAATGCGGAATTAGGCATGTATCGTTGAAGCCATATTCATCATTCCGCATTTCTCATTCATCATTTGGAAACGGGATCCGCGAAGGCTGCGATTCCTCGGCGGCTTCTTCGATTGTCAGGCGATCTGGCTTCTCCAATGCCTTTAGGCGGTCGCGGAGCGGGTCGGCGGGAGGGTAGCCGAAAAGATGCTCCAGCGTTGCGGCGTACAGCTTTCTAGCCATGTCGTTGTTGTTCAGGCGTTCGACGTAAATGTCGCCGAGGGCGAAGGTCAGGCGCAGGATGCGGTCCTGCCGGTACTCCTTTTCTTTCAGCTTTTCGAGCAGCGCGGGTCGCGGGGGAGTGGCAGCGCTGTCGGTGCGGTCGATGGCATCGCGCCAGGCTGTGTTGAGGTCGCGAAGGACGATTTCGATGTCGCCGCGCGCCTGCCGGGCTTTGCAGATGCGCAGAAACGCGTTCACATCCGCGGGGTCGGCGTTCAGGTTCTGGCGGAAGGCGGCTTCGGCATCGGCGTAACGCTGGCGGACCATCAGGCCGTCGCCGACATCGTAGGTCGGTTCGATGTGGCTGGCCGTCGGCGTGGTCGTTCGAACGAAGAGTTCCATCGCGAAGGCAAAGCCCCACATCACCGCGCCGAGAATGCCAAACGGAAGCAGCGCCAGGACGAGCAGTCCTTCCCAATCGTTGAAGGCGGTGCGCGTGCAGCCGAGGACGACAGAGCCTGAGACGAGCAGGCCGAGGACGTAAGGAATCGCCCAGCGAATGTCGAGCAATTTGTAGCCCGAGTATCCGCGCACCCAGCGGCCAAAGGCGGTCATTCCGCCGAGCACGCCGAGCGCGGCGAAGACGAGTCCTCCAATGAGAGCGGCGATGACCATGGGCGAACCTCGCGGGACGACGGGGGCATTGTAGCGCGACGTGGGGCGGGAACAAAGGGAGGGTCGGGGGGACGCGGAGACGCGGAGACGCGGAAGTGGCAGGGAAAAAAGAAGAGGGAAGGGGGAAAACTACGGAGTCTTGGGGTTTACCACGATCCGGAAGCCGACGTCGTTGAGATGGAGAGTGGGGTCGCCCCTGAAACGGGACGCTGAGCGACAATTCCCAGCATCGTCGAGCCAAGAACCGCCGCGCCGCACGCGGTGCTCCCCTTCGGACGGGCCCTGCGGATCAACGCTCGTTCCTGGTTGGTGCAGATCATACCAGTCCTGACACCATTCCCAGACATTGCCGTACATGTCATGGAGATCGAAGGTGTTCGCGTCCTTTTGTCCGACTGGATGTATCCTGCCACTGCTGTTCGCATTGTACCAAGCGGCACGCCCCAAGTCGTCCTCGGCATCACCACTGTAATATGTCGTCGTGGTTCCGGCGCGGCAGGCGTGCTCCCGCTCTGCTTCCGTCGGCAGGCGCACGCACTGGCCCGTCTTCTTGCTGGCCTTCTTGCAGAAATCCACCGCTTCGTTCCACGAAACACTTTCCACCGGCAAGCTTACGCCTTTGAAGCTGCTGGGATTGGTTCCCATCACCTGCTCGTACTGCTGCTGCATTACCTCGAACTTGCCGATGTAGTAGGGCTGTGTCAGCGTAACTTCATGACCGGGCTTCTCGGATGGGATGGCGTATTGGAATCGGAACATTGCCGCCTTGTAGTCCGTGTGAGCCTGTGCCAGCGCCTGCTTGGACTGGTGCCAGCGCGTCCCACCCAGAAGGCTCACGCTGGCACAGCCGATCATTAGAAGGAACAGCGCCAAAGAGTATTGAGGCCTGCGCCGTTGCCGGATGGCCCGGACGACCATGCCACCGATCAGCACGAGGAGAGAGCCCGCGCCGATTCCCAAAACGCGCTGGCCGGTCTGGATTCGCTTTTGGAAGGCGACTTCATCAACCGGCTTTGGCTCCGGCGTTCCCATGATGAATTTGCCAGCGGGGATGAGGACGAGATCGAGAGTGACACCGTCGCCGAAATCGAGGGCCTTGGTGCGCGGTAGTTCGGCTCGCGCGGCGTAGTGGGCGACGGTCTCCTCGCCATTCCACAGAGGCCATGCCTTTGTGTTGGGCGCATTGGCGGCGGAGGTGGCGGCGGCGGTCAGGCAGGCAAAGGCCAAGAGCGGAAAACGGAGCAGTGGAGTCATGGGCGGGGCTCCTTTTGTAGACGCGATTCCAGAACGGACGCAGCCATGATCAGCACGAGGATAGCGCAAAACGCGTCAAAGAGCGCTGGCCAAAGGTGCACGCCGGGTTCGATGACAGTGTTCTGTTTGCTATCATCTCCGGCCATGATTTCATGCGAGTACCAGGACCAGAGAGGAAATCCCGTGACGTACACCGCATAGAGGATTCGATGTGGGGCGACGTTTAGCCAGAGCAGTCCTCCCGCCACGAACATCAGCACGATGCAGGTACTGAGGTGAATCTGGAAGAGTCTGCGCTTTTTCGGGTCGCTCATAGGCTGCGCTTGACCCTTCGATAAGGGATGAACGCTGAGGCGTCTAACGTATCATGTTCGGTCTGTGTTTTCAAAATCAGGCGGGCGGAGTAGCGGGACGTGGCGGAGTTTCTCCGAAAGGAGCGGAGAACGCCCCCTTACCTCTGACGGCCGGCACGGAGGCCGGCGCTACCCCTCGCGGGGGAGAGGGGAACCGGAGGGTCGCTCCCTAGCGGTCGCGGCACTAATTATCGGCGCTGCGCTGTTGGAGATAAAGCGAGCTACCGCTCCCTGACGGTCGCGGTTCTGAGGCTACTCCCCGTAATTGAAGAAGTCTTTTTGAACGCCGGTGATTTGGACGTTGGGGTCATTTTGGGCGTAGCGGGAGATTTCGTCGGCGCGGTCTTGGAGGATGGGTTTTTCGTTGGCGACGAGGGCGATGCCGAGCGAGGCGCGATTCCAGCTTTCCAGATCGCCGACTTCGGCACACGCCACTTCAAAGCGGTTGCGCAGGCGCTCCTTGAGACTGCGCACGGCTTGACGGCGGTCCTTCAGCGAGCGGGAGCCGGGGATGAGAAGATCGAGGCGTAGGACGGCTATCCACATCGTTCTTTGACGGCTTGTTCCAATAGTGCCGCCGCAATCTGTGTAGGGGATACCTTATGGCGTTGCGTGCTGGCTCGCCGCGCGAGTTTTTCTAACTTCTCGGCTGTCTTGACATTGATCGGTACGCTGGCACGAGGTGAGGTCGTCCTTCGCACTTGCGATGACAATTGTGTTTGGACAACATGAGCAACGTGAGCAGCGCCGAATGCGCCGTGACCAGCCGGCACGCGCCCTATCGCCGTGGCGTCCAGCAATCGAATGATCTCGTCACGCTGCTTTTTTTTCATGTTCTGTTCCCAAACTACATTCTTATTTCGCAATACGTTCCGTCAACGACAAAGCCTACTGCGCCTTGATTCGTTTCCTTTCCCATCCTAACCAGAGATGCGCGCAAGTCACTGGCGTTCTTTCGAAGATCGCGAGCATTGGTATAGCAGTGAACAATATAGGGTTCGTCAAACACAAGTTTTCCGCCGCGCTCGTCATCGCGCCAAACGCCTTCCCCTTTCGGGAAGGCGGTGGCTCCGCCGAAAAGTTCCCCAAGCATAACGAGCGCGGAATTCTTCCATGCTTCCTGGCGGCATGGCTTCCCATCCCGATCAACGCTAGGAATGAAAAGAACCAACAGAACCGATCCAGATTTCGATGTCCCAAAAATCGAACTGATGTGCGCCATTGTCTAGAAATCACTTTCCGTCCAGGGTGCGTTTGACCTGTTCGGTCGTGAAGGCTTCCAGGGCGTCGCCTTGCTTGATGTCGTCGTAGCCGGCGAGTTTGACGCCGCATTCGAAGCCGGAGCGCACTTCCTTGGCGTCGTCTTTGACGCGCTTCAGGCTATCGAGTTTGCCGGACCAGACGGGCTTGCCGTCGCGGATCAGCCGCACGCCGCTGTTGCGGGCGATCGTGCCGTCGGTGACGAAGCAGCCGGCGATCGTGCCGATCTTCGAGATCTTGAAGGTCTGCCGCACGGTCGCGTGGCCCTGGACCACCTCGCGTTCGATGGGCTTGAGCATGCCTTCCAGCGCCTTGCGCACGACATCCACCACGTCGTAGATGACGTCGAAGGTGCGGATGTCGACGCTGCGTTCTTCGGCCAGTCGCCGAGCCCCCGGATCGGCGGCCACGCCGAAGCCAATGACGATGGCATCCGACGCGTCGGCGAGCAGCACGTCGGTTTCGTTGATGGCTCCGACGCCGTCGTGCAGGATGTCCACGCGCGCGTCCGGCCGCGAAAGCTCCATGATCTGGTTGCGGAGCGGAGCCAGCGAGCCCTGCACGTCCACTTTCAGCACGAGGTTCAGCGAGGCCACCGCGCCCTGAGCCAACATGTCGCTGAGCGTTTCGAGCGTCACGTGAGCGCGCTTGACGAGGCCTTCCTGGCGCAGGCGCATCGCGCGCTGTTCGGCGATGTGCGCGGCGTGCTTGATCGAGTCCAGGACGTGGAAGCGTTCGCCGGAGAGCGGCACGTCGTTGAGTCCGGTCGCCAGGACGGGCGTGGCGGGGCCGGCTTCGTCGATCGGCTTTCCCGTGTCGGAGAAGAGCTGCCGTACGCTGCCATAGGTGTGGCCGCAGATGATCACGTCGCCCTGATGCAAAGTGCCTTCCAGGACAAGCAGCGTGCAGACGATGCCGCGACCCTGGTCTTTGTGAGCTTCAACCACGGTGCCGATGGCCGGCTTGTTGGGATTGGCTTTCAGTTCCAGGATTTCAGCTTCGAGCAGCAGGCGGTCGAGCAGTTCGTCCACGCCCTTGCCGGTCTTCGCCGAAACTTCGACGCAGCCCACGTCGCCGCCGTAACCTTCGACGAACAGCTCCTTGGCGGCCAACTGCGCTTTGACGCGGTCCGGGTTGGATTCGGGCAAGTCCACCTTGTTCAGCGCGACGACGATCTTCTTATGCGCCTGCCGAGCGTGGCTGATGGCTTCTTCCGTTTGCGGCATGACGCCGTCGCTGGCCGCAACCACCAGGATGACGACGTCGGTGACGTTGGCGCCGCGCGCGCGCATTTCGGTGAACGCTTTGTGGCCGGGCGTATCGAGGAAGGTGACCTGTCCCTTCGTATGCTGCACCTTGTACGCGCCGATGTGTTGCGTAATGCCGCCGGCTTCTCCGGCTGCAACCTTCGCGTTGCGGATGTAATCGAGGAGCGACGTTTTGCCGTGATCGACGTGGCCCATGATTGTGATGACCGGCGCTCGCGGCTTGAGGTCCTCCGGCTTATCGGCCACGTCGGCCTTCTTCAGCGCTTCTTCTTCAACGTCGCGGGCTTTCTTGATGCTGATGCCGTGCTTCAACGGATCGAATTCCAGCGCGTAGATTTCAGCGTCGGAGTCGGGCAGGATCGTGTTGATCGTGACGGTCTTGCCTTGTTCGAAGAACTTGCCGATCAACGCGGCGGCTTTGATCCCCAGCGCCTCGCACAAGGCTTTGATCGTCACCGGCGACGTCACATCGGCCGGGCCTTCCCGGTGCACCGTGACTTTTGGCGCCAACGGGCGCTGCTTGGGGCGGCGGCTGCGGAAGCGGTCGTCTTCGCCGCGCAGCAACGCGACACCGCGACGCGGGCCCGTGCTGTAGCCTTTCATCCCCGGCGTGGAACGCACGGGGCCTCGGCGAGCGACGGGGCTGCTGCTGCGTCCAGCCCCGGTCCGGCCGCGGCCTTCTTCGTCGCTTGAACCTTCAGGAATGGATGGGTACGAGACTTGGGGCTTGAAATCGTCAACTTGCTTCGATTCCACGCCGACAGCCTGGCCGCGGCGCGGGCCTTTGGCTGTTTCCTTGGGCTTTTCGGGCGCCGGTGGGGCTGGCACCACGACGCCGAAGCGGGGATCCACCGCGCGCACACCGCGCTGGATGGGCGGCGCGACTTCCGGGCCGGCTAGAATGCGTTTGGTGCTGACGGGCGGAGGCAATGCGGAACTGGTGCTGACGCGCGGTTCAGTGCGCTGTGGCGGAGCGACAACCGGCTCGGCTTCCGGCGCCGGCGGTTCAACCGGTGGAGCGGCCTCCTCTACTGGCGCAGGCGCTTCGGCCGCGGGCATGAGCACCGGCGCTTCGGCCAATGCGGGCTCGGACGGCTGCGGTGGAGCGACTTCTACAGGTGCTTCCGACGGCTCAACAGGATGCTCAGCGGCAGGCGCGAGCTGCGGCGTACCGCGGAGTTCCTCGGTCGCACCGCCATCCTCGGGCTTGGTTTCCTCGCTGGCAGGAGCTTCGGCCACCGCGGAATCCGTTTCGGATTCGTCCTTGCCGCCGGCCTTCTTTTTCTTGGTTACTTTGGTTTTGCTTTCTTCGGCTTCGGCTTTGATCTTCTTTTCGAAGCGCGCCTTCAGGCGGTCGGCCTGGCCGGGCGTGAGCAAGCTGGCGATGCCTTTAACGGGCATCTTGAGCTCGTGGGCCTTCTCCAACAATTGCTTGCTGGGCATGCCAATCTGCTTGGCAAGCTCGTGGAGCTTAATTCCTATTGGTGCTGGTGCCTTTTCGGTCTTGCTACTCATTCAGTCCTTCCAGTTGTGACACGTTATCGGCGGATTTTCCGCCCACGTCACACCCATACCCGCCGGGGTTAGCCCCCCGGCGAACTGGGCCGGAAGGCTCGATTAGCTAACCACGGCTAACACGTCCCGCCCTTCCTGGTAGCGCCGGCGTCCCTGCCGGCCGGCACGGAGGCCGGCGCTACCCGGAGGGGGTGCAACCCGCCGCTCACTGGGCGGCGCCCTTTTCTGCTTCCGGCGCCGCGGGGGCCACCGGCGTTTCGACTGGCGCGGCGGCGGCCACTGGGGCTTCGCCGGCCACACTGACTTCTCCTTCGGGCGTTGCGCTGGCAGCCGGCTTTGGCAGCGCGGCGCTGGCTTGAGCGGCGGCGACGGCCGCGGCCCGTTCCTGCGCCAGTTCCTCTTCGCGCTTTCGAGCGTATTCGATCAAGGCGGTGGAGTCTTCCGGGGTGAGGCTGTACATCGTCTGGATGAAATCAGCGCCCTTGTAGATGATGGACCGCAGGCTCGTCAAACCGGCCAGCAGGAACTTCTCGGCCACACCCTGCGGCAGCATCGGGATCTTGTAGATCTCGGCGCGCTCGGCTTCGCGGACCTTGCGGGCCTGTTCTTCGGTCATGATGTCGATGTGCCAGTGCGTCAGCTTGGCGGTCAGGCGCACGTTCTGGCCCTTCTTGCCGATGGCCAGCGAAAGCTGATCTTCGGGAACGATGACGCGCGCGCGCTGCGTTTCGCGATCCAGTTCCACGGCGGAGATTTCGGCCGGGGAGAGCGCGTTGCGGATGAACAAATCCTGGCCTTCGTTCCAGCGCACGATATCGATCTTTTCGCCGTTGAGTTCTTCGACGATGTTGCGGATGCGCGTGCCGCGCACGCCGACGCAGGCGCCGATGGCATCGACTTTCGGGTCGGACGAGTGCACGGCGATCTTGGTGCGATGGCCCGGTTCGCGGACGATGCCCTTGATTTCGACGATGCGGTCGCCGATTTCGGGGACTTCGACGGTAAACAGTTCTTTGACGAGATTGGGATGCGTGCGGGACAGGATGATCATCACCTTCTGTCCCTTCTTCTGCACTTTGACGACGTACGCGCGAATGCGGTCGGCGGGACGATACTGTTCGTTGAAAACCTGTTCCTGACGGGGGACGACGCCTTCGGTGCGGCCCAAGTTGACGATGATCGCGCCCTTATCGAAGCGCTGCACCGTGCCGTTGACCAGGGTGTCGATCTTTGCTTCGTAATCGGTATAGATGACGTCGCGTTCCGCTTCGCGAATCTTCTGAATCATGATCTGCTTGGCGGTTTGAGCGGGGATGCGGCCGAAGGAATTCGGGTCCATGCGGCGGCCGTCTTCGTAAGCTTCAATGTCGCCCGTCAGGCGGTTGATCTTTACGGAAAGATCGCCGTGGGGGCCCCAGCGCTTGCGCGAAGCGGTCAGCAAGGCTTGTTCGATGGCGTCGAAAAGCAACTCTTTCGAGATACCCTTGTCGCGGTGAATCGAGTCCACCAGTCTGAGAAGATCGTTTGCTTCCATTTTTCTTTCGTCCTCACGTCTATGGATTGCAGCGGCTCTAAGCCGGAGCAACATTTTGTCCCTATTCTTTTTTCCAGCGCACTCTTGGCGCCGGGTAACACCAAACTCAGCCCACCCGCCTTGGTATCCGCGGAAGAGCCATTGCGCACAACATGACGACTAGCCGATTGTACTGCCCGAAAGGATGAACCCACCGGCCCATACGGCGTCGTCCATATGGTACTGTGCGGCGTGGGGGATGGCAAGCGTGATAAAGGAGAATGCGTAAGAAAACCTAATATGGGGAGTGGTGCTTGGTGAATGGTACTTGGTGAGTGGTACTTGGTGGTCTGGTGGTCTGGTGGTCTGGTGGTCTGGTCTGGTGGTCGCGTTCTGATCTGTGAGGCGGAAGTTGCGGTCGAGAGGCTTGCTACCCTGATGCGCCGCGGGTATGTTTTGTGAGGAGGCAGAATATGACTGAGATTGTCTTCCTGGTCGAAGAAGAGCCATCTGGTGGCTACAACGCTCGCGCGCTAGGCGAGTCGATCTTCACACAGGGCGCTGACCTGGATACGCTGCGCGAGAACATCCGCGATGCCGTGCGCTGTCACTTTGACGATGAATCCAAGCGGCCGAAGATGATCCGGCTGCATTTGGTCCGTGACGAGGTGATTGCCGCGTGAAGTTGCAGCAGTTCTCAACCGGTTCGGGGGACTACGCGCTGGAACGACGTAAATGGGTTGACCAACGGCAAAAAAACGGTTCCGCTCTCAGATGCTGACGCTAATCCCTGAGTTCTCAAGCTGGTGTTCTATGACCTTCGTGCTCACTTGGTATTCGCCGGCCAGTGTCGCCAGAATGTTGTCAAGCTCTTGTGAGTTCGTATCTGGCGCGCAGCGGTCCAGGATAGCGTCACGCGGAACGAGGAGTTCTGCAGCGAATGCTCGTGAAGCCTGCTGGTCCCAAGTGTGCGCCTCGGTGACGAGGCGCGGTCCCTTCTCGCAACCAAACAGAACGTGGTAAAGCCCGCGCGCCTCAAGGAAGCGCAAACTATCAGAGCGGCCCGGTTGCGGCCCCGCGACCACTGGCTCTGTGTCTGAGCGCCAGCCCACAGCAGCACGCACACTCGATGGCGGGAGATGATTACGTTCCTCGAACGAGAAGGAGCCCCAGCCCAAGCGTTCCGCCAAGCTGCTCAGATCAGCCACAGGCGCACGGGCACTGAGGCCAGCCATTCCACGTGTGCGCTGCGCAAGTGAATAGCCAATCGTGGCTGCGTTCGCCGTGAGGCCGATTGGCGGGCGAGGCCGAGAAGGCATTCTGCGCTGCAGGCCAAGTGACTGGGTGGTGTCGGCAACCCATCGCCATGCGGCTACGGCGCTAGGCGCCGTTGCGGCTTCCAAGAAGTCCCTGGTCAGAGGCTCTTCCAACGCATCGCCGACCTGATGTTCGAGAAACTGCACAAGCGCTGCATCCCAGGTATCGGAGGAGTACGGATCGAGTCCCATTTGCGCAGAGGCCATGCAGAACGCGGACTCCTCTGCATCGCCCTCCGAGATCGCACTCCAGTTTTGCCGCAAGTCTTTGACTTGTGGCGCATTGCTTCCTTGGAGGCGGGAGAGCACCTTGGATACAAATTCGCGCAGTGCGACGTCCACTACATCCCGCTCGGCACACACTAGTCCGGATTCCACGAAATAGCCAGGCATGTGAGGATAGGCGTCCTCTTCATCCGCAGCCCAATTTACACACACGCTTGGCCCATTACTGTAAAGAAACATTCGGGGCAGGAACAGACCGGAATCCGAGGCCCGGAGACAATGCCGCAGCATCCAGGGCCTGTGAGCGGGGTGCTGGAATACGGTCGGGGCTGGCAACACTTCACTCCGCATGGGCTCGTGTAAGAGGCACCACCAGTTGGCAACAAGCCAATGCGCTATGGGGAACGCAGGAACGAACAATGCCTGTCGCTCACTTTCCGTTATCCGGTCCAGCAAGCGTGTGACAGACCGATCCCCAGCCACGATACGCAGCATGGCCCAGGTGCGCCGTTCTACCGGGTCGGAAGCCCCCGGCTCGTCCAGCCACTCGCACTCAATGGACAGGGATCTGGACATGGGGTGCATTCCTCAGAAGATCGCCGGGATCGTCAGGGTACTGCTCGGGGCACTCCACGGGGAATGCATGATACTGACCAGCCTGATGATTTGAAAGTCTGGCTTCATGAAGCACCTCGTTGACAAAACCCCAGGCTCTAGCTGGAAAGTCGCCTCGAAACTGCTGGCTAACGCAAGGAGCCAAAATGGCTGATCGCAACGCCTCAACGATCTTGGGCCACTCGCTGTCAGGGTAGGCGTCGCACTTGGCCTTGCCTGCCACACGTTTGAAAGTCCACTTGCCATCGGGCGAGGGATGATTCTTGTGCTCCCCGCTCGGTACGTACCGCACCCTGCTAGCCACGGTTTCGCTCGTTGGCTTGTCCGCCGGCCATGGGGCAATTGTACCAGGTTTGAAGTCACTGGGTGCCCGCTGGAATCGGGGATGTCGTGCCACAAGCATCCTCCTCAATGCCTAAGTAAGTATACGCTGAAAGCCTATCCGTGCTAACGCTTTCGCCCTCACTTCGCCTTCTGACGCTTGCTTAAGTACGCCAGCAGGGCGGTGCTGAGCAGTTCGGCGCTGGTGAGGGGGACGAAGTCGATGTCGCTCTGGCGGCAGAAGCGTTTGATCTTTTCGGTGTGATCGGCCAGAGCTTTCCGGTAGGCGTCGGCGATGTAGCTGCCTTGAGCGGTGAGCACCTGCTTGGTTTCGGCGTCCACGAACTCGGTGTTTTCGCGATAGGGGAAGTCGCGTTCTTCGGGCGCAAGCAGATGGAAGACGAGGATTTCGTGGCGGCGATAGGAGAAGCCCTTCAGCGCGGCGATGATCTTGTCGGTGTCGTCCAACAGATCGCTGATTAGCACGATCAGGCCGCGTTTGGGAAAGCGCTCGGGCAGGTGCGCGAGGCCCTTTGACGTGTCGGTGCCTTGTTCGGGTTTGGCGCCGCTCAGCGCGCGGTAGATCTGATGCAGATGCACGGTGCTGGAGCGCGCGCCGATGACTTCGGCAACCTGATCGCGGAAGATACCCAAGCCGACGGCGTCGCCCTGGTGGATCATCAGGTACGCGAGCGCCGCGGCCAGGTTGCGGCCGTAAATCCACTTCTGAATGCCTTGCGACGTGCCGCCGGGGACTGCGTCGGGGCCGCCGAAACTCATGGACGCGGAAGCATCCAGCAAAATGTGGCAGCGCGTGTTGGTGTTTTCTTCGAACTGCTTGATGTAGATGCGGTCGGTGCGCGCGACGACTTTCCAGTCGATGAACTTGAAGCTGTCGCCTTTGGCGTACTTGCGGTAGCTGCTGAATTCAGACGAGAAGCCGTGGTACGGGCTTTTGTGCAGGCCGATCAGAAAGCCCTGCACGATAAAGCGCGCGACGAGTTCCAGGTTCGCGATCCGCGCGACGACTCGCGGGTCGAGAAAACGGGTATCGCCGTCGGCGGCTTTGGGGGATCGGTGAGCGGATAAAGTGTCGGTTTGTGCCATGCGTTGATTCGAGCCGCTGCCGCGCGAAAGTCAAGCAGGTCGGGCCAAAGTATTCTATTTCCCTAAGTTCTCTCGTTTGTACTTGTCTGAGATTCTGGAACTGAGTTCGTCTATTTCTTTTTGGATCTCCAACTGAAACTCGTCGTCGGCGTAGATATCCATCTTCTTGATTTCCTGCAATCGCCTGACCGCCAAGTCGCACTGCCGGTCTATGTCATCGACGGGCCAAGTGTATGTTCGCCCAAAGGCAATGAGGACGTGTGCGGCCGCGCGTATCTCCTCGTTACAGTCGTGCAAATCCAGACCCAGCGTCTCTTCGACTCTGCCAGGCACGGGGAATTCGTCCCAGAGATCACCGAACCAGTCTGCCGCTGAATCGTTCTCAAACGGCTTTGTTCCCCAGCAGCCCATGCCTCGCCTCCTTTTTTACTTTGTTCGCAAATCCTACACTAAGGCCGTTTCCCAGCCAGCGCAACGATGACGGGGCGCGAAAGAGAAAAGAAGGGTCCTCGCTCTGATTTCTGGTTCGCAAGCGCCGCTGAAAAACCGTAGTTTTAGGTTGACGTTGTGCTAGAGCGGATTAGGGTATTTGTAGCAGGCGCGTTCGACACATATTGAACCCGGGCCGATCTCGTTTATGAGGCGGCGGGGGAAACCGGGCGCGCCTGATCTTCGCAAATCCAATTCATCATGACTTAGAAGCGTCTGCGTTGCCGGAGCCGTCACGTGCTTGCGTGGCGTGTGACGAGTGACGAGTGACGGGTGGAATGGACTGCGATGAAGTGGAGGGCAGGGACGTGGAAGACAAGGAACGGCAGGACGCGGAGACACGCGACGGGGCGGAGATCAGAACCACGACCGTGAGGGAGCGGCCGGACAGCGGCTTGACGGCGGAGGAACTGAAGGATCCGTGGAAGGCGATGTTCAGCGGCGGCGTGATGAAGATGTTCAACGCGCGGAAGGCGCTGGCGGTGAAGGAACTCGGCGACGTGAATT
>DASXUX010000072.1:0-2120 GCA_036504595.1 Planctomycetota bacterium
GGCGGGGTGCACGACACGGCGACCGCTCCATCCACGAGGTCATTAGCAGCCGGCGCATAGCTGACGGCCGAAGGCCCGGGGCCGACGGCTTCAAAGGTGATCGTCAGGACGCCATTCACCACACTGTTGTCCTTTGGAGCATAGTGCGCGACACTGCCGAGCGTCGCATCGGTTTCGTCCAGCGTGATTTTCCCGGGCAGAGTTAGTGCCGGCGGCGTCGTGTCGGTCACCGTCACGTTGAAGCTGCCCTGCGCCAGGTTGCCCGCGGCATCTTGCGCCGAGCAGTGGATGGTGGTCGTGCCGACGGACAACCCAGTGCCCGATGGCGGCTCGCACTTCACGGTCACAGTTGGGTCCACCAGATCGGAGGCGGTGGGGTTGAAGGTGACCGGCGTGAGGGCCGCTGTCGCTTCCACTGAGAAGTCCGCCGGCAGCGCCAACACTGGCGGCGTTGTGTCGCGTACGGTGACGTTGAAATGAGCGCTGGCGGTGTTGCCGCGAATGTCGCTGGCGGAACACACGACCGTCGTCGTGCCGATTGAAAACAGACTGCCCGGCGCAACCGAGAAGCTCACGATGACCGCGCCATCGACCAGATCGTTCGCTGAAGCGGTGAAATCAACAGTCGCACCTGTAGCAGACGTGGCCTCCACGATCATATCGCTCGGCACCGTCAGCGCGGGCGGCGTCGTGTCCACAACCTCCACGAAGAACGCCCCATACATTGCGTTGGTATTCTGGTGCGCATCCGTGGCGCTGCAGTCGATCAGAGTCAACCCAAGCGGGAACGTGTCTCCCGATTTGATCTGGCGTGCCGTCAGCGTGGCCTCGTCAAGCGTGCTGTAGACCACCTGCACGTCACCATCCACTATGTCGTGAGCTGTGGCTGTGAGCGTTACCGGCGCGCCGGCGGCAGAGGTCGCTTCCGCCCGGATTCCAGCGGGAACTGACATCGTTGGCGCCGTTGTATCCTGCACGACGACGGTGAAGTTGCTTGTGACAACCGGATCGCTATTGGCTGCCGTCGTACTGAAGTTGCACTCTGTTTCGTAGTTCGTATCCAACGTCGAACACGTGACGCTGGTGGGCGTATCCAACGCGAATGCTCCTGATCCCGGATTCCACGTCAGCGGCACCGCTTCACTTAGCACACCCGTGGCGCTTGCCGCAAAGTGCAGTTGAATGCCGGCAGCGGACACGGCTTCAAAAGCCAGTTTCACGCTGCCGCTGGCCGCTTGCACGCTTGCCGGAGCCTCGGTAATCGAGGCTGGGATATTCACCGTAAGCGTCGCCGGCGTGATCGTCAGCGTTCCATCCTGGTAGCCGATGGTGTAGTTCGCGCTCGCCGCGCCGCTCGCCGTGATCGGATAGCTGCCCACGTTGCTCGCAACCGTCGCCGCGGTAGTCAGGCCCGGCGGCGTCGTGAGTTTGCTCGCATCATCGTGGTTCACGAAACCCTGGTACGATACCGTCAGCTCAGGCATCGCCGCGCCGTAAACTTTGCTCTTGTTGTCGGCGCTGATTGTCAGCGGCACCGCCTCAATGGTCAGGCTGCCAGCCGCGTACGAGATCGTGTAATTCCCGCTGGCTGCGCCGCTGGCTGTGATCGGATATTTACCCACGTCGCTCGCCGCGGTGGCAGGGGTGCTCAGTGATGGCGGTGTGGTCAGCTTGCTCGCGTCATCGCCGTTCACAAAGCCATTGTAAGACGCGGTCAGTGCCGGAATATCTGCGCCGTAAGCCTTGGTCTGGTTGTCGGCCGTGATCTTCAGTGCCACCGGCTGAATCGTCAGCGTGCCATTCACATAGGAGATCGTGTAGTTCGGGCTACTCGCGCCGCTGGCCGTAATCGGATAGATCCCGACATCGCTGGCCTGAGTCGCCGTGGTGGCCAGTGTTGCCGGCGTCGTGAGCTTCCCCGCGTTGTCGCCGTTCACAAAGCCATTGTACGACGCCGTCAGTGCCGGCAACGCCGCGCCATAATCTTTGCTCTTATCGTCCGCCGTAACGGTCAAGGCGACCGCCTGAACGGTCAATGTTCCGCTCACGTAAGAGATCGTGTAATTCGGGCTGGCCGCGCCGCTCACTGTAATCGGATACGTTCCCGCGTCGCTCGCCGC
>DASXUX010000073.1:0-66280 GCA_036504595.1 Planctomycetota bacterium
CTTTCGCTTTGTGGCAGAGTGCGAAAAGTTTGGCGATGCGGAGGCCGAAAGGCGCCGCGAAGAGCGCAAGGATCGCCGGATGAACGCGGAGGCGATTCTGTGCGTGCCGCTGTGGCAGCAGGTTTCGGGGTTGTATCCGGATAACGAGAATGCGATGACGCCGCGAGAGCGGCTCGGGGCGATGCTGTTGCTCGTGAAGAACGCCGAGCGGCTGCTGCGGTACGAGATCAAATATTCGGGCGAACAAAAGAGCGAGATCGATGCGGCGGAAGTGCGGACGTATTTGTGGGATCCGCTGCGGACGGTGTGTTTTCACTTGGGGATTTCGCAGCGGAGGTTGACGGGGTACTGCAAGGAACTCACCGGGATGTCGGCGATGGAGATGGTGGATCGGATCAAGGCTGAGGGCGTGAGAGGGAAGATCAAAGAGGAATTGAGGAAGTTTATACGGCTCACCGCGGAGGACGCAGAGGACGCAGAGGAACAAATTGGGGACACAGCAGACCGGGTCTTTGCGGCGTTGAAGGCATCGCGGCGGGATGGGCGGTGGCATCGGACATCCTGGGCGATGGGGCTGGGGTTCTCCTCTTACCAGAGATTTTTCAGGGCGTGTTTGTTGTGCTTTGGGAAGACGCCGCATGAAGTGGAGATGGAACTGATCGAAGAAATCTTGAGCGAAGGAAAGCGGGAGACGGAGCGCGTTGCGACGGGGAGCGCGGTGGCGGTGAGGAAAGGCGAGGGCGAGGAACAGCCAGGAGAGAAGCGCGAGGCGGGAGTTTCGGTGACGTAGAGACGACTGAGGCGGGGCCAGAATGGCGTGTCGGCCGGGTTGGTGAGACTGGCGCAGGGGCGGTGTTGGGTGAGGGCGAAAAACGGGGCGCGGAATGCGGAAAATCGAGGGGAAAAGGGGCAGTTGGAGGCCAGCGGCCGGGGAAGCGGGCGGGACGCCCGCACTACGGGGTGGAGGGCAGGCCGGAGGCCTGCGGTACGGGGCGTGCACACAGGTGCAGCGGTGGACAGAATTCGCGGGCAATCTGGCGGAGGAACTGCAGCGGGGGCGATTCAGAAGAAGGAGGCCGGGCCTGCCGCCGGACGTTTCTTTCAGGGCTTCTTGTGCCTTCGGCACACACCCGGCACGATGGCCGGGTGTGCCACCCGCGTTGTCGGCCGCTCCCTGACGGTCGCGGTTCTGATACGCAGGGTGTGTTTGGGGATACAACGAGAGGCGGTGAAGGGTCGGAAGCTGCGAGGCGTCTATCACGACGCGTGGGAGCAAGCTTGGAGTGCAGAACCTGGAGTCTGGAGTCCGGAAGGCCGCCGGCTTCTGGACTTCTGGACTTTCGACTGCTGGACCGGCAGTTGTTTAAGCTTTCTTTCCGTTTCTGCCGATCTATACTGTGGCCTAAACGATTGCAGAGTGCGGATTTCGGATTGCGGCGTGCGGGTTGAACGGCCTTCAACACAGAGCCACAGAGGACACAAAGAGCACAGAGAAAGACTAGAATCTGCGAACTCTGTGTTCTCTGTGCCTCTGTGTTGAAAGCTGTTGCTGTTCCATCTGCAAAGGGGAAGGCTGCGTAGTGATGCAAAGCACGCGAAATCTTCTGTTGGTGAGTGGGTGCCTTCTGTTGCTCGCGGGCTGTCTGGACATTGAGCAGGCGCGCAACTCGCTGCCGTTCATGCCGCCATCGAAGTACGTCGTCGTGGGCGGGCGGCGGCTGACGCGAGCGGAAGTCGCCTATTACCAGAAGATCAAGGACCTCAGTGTCGCCACCAAAGTCAATCCGCGCGACGCGGTGGCTTACAACGCCATCGGCGAATTGTTCCAGAAGAAGGGCAACTACCAACTCTCGAAGGACCTCTACTACAAGGCTCTGGATATCGACGACACGTTGTCTGAAGCGCACCACAACCTCGCCATCATCTGCATGAACGAAATGCGGCTCAGCGAGGCCGCCGACCATCTGACTAAGGCCAAGAAGCTCAGCCCCGACGACGCGCGCATCCGCTTCCACTTGGCGCAATCGAAAATCCTGCTCGGCAAACTGGACGAAGGCGTGCGCGAGTTCGACGAAGCGATCGCGTTGGATTCGGAGTTCACGCCGGCGTACCTCGAAAAAGCCAAGCTCTACTACAGCCTGCGCCGCTACGCTGAAGCCACGGGCATCTGCCGCACGGCGTTAACCAACGTGCCGAAGACGGCGGTGACGGTCGCGAAAACCACTCGCGGCAATCGCGTGCTCGACAAGCTCTATCCCACCGGACAGGAACTGGACGAAGCGCCGACGTGGCGTGCCGAAGCAGCCTACGACCTGGCGCTGTGCCTGAAGGCTCAAGGCCAGCTCAACGAAGCTCTGCGCACGCTGTTGATCGCCGAAGAAGCACAGAACGGCAAGATGGACGTGCAGTTGCTCAAAGCCCGCTTGCAGGAGTCGCTTAACGACAACACCGGCGCGGTCGCCACGCTGTCGCTGCTGAAAACCGGCTTCCCTGAAAGCGCCGAAGTCCTCAAGCGCCTCTCGAAAATCTACCAGAAGACCAACCAGACGCAGCTTGCCGCCAAGACGCGCCTGGAAGCGGCGGAACTCGATCATTCCGACCGCGATCTGCAGGAAGAAGCCGCTCACGCCGCCGAAGGGATGAAAGACGGCGCTCGCGCGATCGCCATTTACGAACGCCTCGTGCGCATCGACCCCGAAGACATTCGTTATCGCCGGCAGTTGGCGCGCTCGTACGACAGCGCCGGCATCCAGCGCCAGGCCGCTCTGGCTTATCAGGAAATCGTCAACCGCATGCCGGAGGACCACGCAACGCGGCGCCGTCTGGGCATGCTGATGGCCGACCTTCCGGGCTTCCAGGGGCGAGCGATTCTGCAGTTCCAGCAGGTGCTGCAGAACAACCCGCGCGACGCCGAAGTGAACCGCCGCATGGGCGAGCTGTATTTGCAGTCGCGCAACTTCACCGAAGCTGAAAAGTACATCCGCCAGACGCTGCAATATTCCCCCAACGATCCGCTGGCTCACCAAAACCTGGCCACTCTGTACATTGGGCAGACCCGCTTTGAAGACGGCATTGGCGAGTACAAGAAAGCCCTGGCGCTCGACCCCAAGCTGGACGTCGCGCGCCTGAACCTGGCCAAAGTCCTCGCCGGAATGGGCCGCAAAGAAGAAGCGATTCTACCTCTGCGCGAGTACCTCGGCGCCAAGCCGCTCGACGAAGAAGCCCTGCGCCTGCTGGCCGGTTCGCTGCGCGATTTGGGCCGCCGCGAAGAAGCCATCAAGGAGTACGAGGCGATCACGGCGCTCAAAGCGACAGACATCGACGCCAACATGCAACTGGCCGTGCTGCAAAAAGATTTGGGCAAGACGCGCGCCGCCGCCGGCATCTACGAATCCATTCTGGAACGCGCGCCGTCCAATCTGGAAGCTCTGCGCGAAGCCGGACGCCTGTATGTCGATTTGGATATGCCCCTGCGAGCGGTCTTCTGCTGGCAGCGCGTGCTGGGCCTGAAGCCCGGCGATCCCGAAGGCCAGCGCCGCCTGGCGGAAGTCTACAAGAAGATCGGCGCCGAAGACGCGGCTTTGGCGAGCTACGAGAATCTGGCGAAATCCGGCGACGCCGACGCCTGGAAGAGACTCGCGACCCTGCACCTCCAGCGCAATGAAAAGGAGAAGGCCTGCCAGGATTATCGCGAGGCGATCAAGATCAAGGCGCAGGATTTGGAATCGCGCCGCGCGCTGACGCAGTTGCTGCAGGAAATCGCGGTGGCGCCGGCCTCCAGCAAGGACGCCGGCACCACTCCGGCCGGCAGGGACGCCAGCGCTACTCCGGCCGAAGCGCACGAAGAAGCGGTCAAAGAAGCGATTGCGCTCTACCAGGACATCATGCAGCTCGACCCGACGGACATCGCCAGCCGCTTGAACCTGGCGAACCTGCTGAGCGAAAGCAACCGCCTGGCTGAAGCGCAGGAAATGTACGATGCGATTCTGGAAGCTCGGCCGAAGCACCCTGGCGCGCTGATCGGCATGGGCGTGATCTGGCGCAAACGCGGCCGCTACGAGAAGGCGCTGGATTCCTACCACCTGGCTCTGGAAAAAGAAGCCGAATGGAAGAAGACTCCGCCCGCCGAACCCAGCGCCGCGGACGGAGACTTGAAGGCGAAGTGGCGCATCGCACATTTCAATATCGCGCTGATTTACGACTTCTATCTGTACGACCGCGTCAAGGCGCAGCTCCATTACGACCGCTTCATTGAACTCGGCGGCAATCCGAACAAGTTGCCCGAAGACACGCGCCCGCCGGGCGCTCGTCCGAAGGTGACCGCGGCGCAGAATCCCGGTTCAACGATGAAGGAGACTTCCGCAAAGTAGGGGCGAACGGAAATTGTCATTAGTCATTGGTCATTGGTCATTGGTCATTAAGGGACCCCTCATCGTCGTGCTGTTAATGACCATTGACTAATGACCAATGACCGCTGGAAGTGCCGATGAACGCAGAGCAGGTCACGCAGAACGGAAGTGCCGGCCCTCGAATCTACGTCGCTCAGCCCACCGGCAAAGAACCCCGCCGAGCGCTGCGCGTTTTCGTGACGGGGTTCGCGGCGCTGAGCGGATTTTATCTGGTGCCGATTCTGACGCCGTCGCTCGATTCGCTCCCCACCGCGCGAAAATACGTGAAGCCCGTCTACAAGCCGATCAAGCCGCCGCCGAAAACGGAGCTGCCTGCCGCGGCGAAAGTGTCGCTCAATTACGCTCTGGCCGCTAACGGCGCGACGGCCGTGGGCGGTTCGGAACCCGGACAGCTTATCGACGGGAACGACACGAACTACACCAGCGGCAGCGGCTACGCGATGACGCAGTGGCGCACCGATCCGCCGCCGGCGTTCATCATTACGCTTAAAGAACCCACCACGATCGACTGCATCCGCATTCTGCTCTGGGACCGCTCCGAAGACCGGTTTTACCGATACAAGTTGGAGGTCCGCGCCGACACGACGTCGCCGCAGTGGACGATGGTCGCCGACCGTTCCGGTCCCAACGAGCAGTGCCGAAGCTGGCAGAAGATTCAGTTTCCCGCGCGCGCCGTGCAGCAGATTCGTCTGACCGGCACATATAATAGCGCCAACGCCGGCTTTCATGTCGTGGAGGTGCAGGCTTACAACGGAGTCCCGCCCGATGTCAAAGTTGCGCCGGTTGAATCGCTGGACTTTTGATTACCGGGAGTAGAATCGCTATCGGAAATGGAAACAGGGTCATTGGTCATTGGTCATTGGTCATTAACAGCAACGGACTACGAGAGCCAATGACTAATGACTAATGACCAATGACGGAGTTCAAAATGCCCACGTACGTCTACCGAGCCGTTCTGAAGCCCCACGAGAAGCGTCCGTGCGAAGTTTGCGGCGGCAAGGATTTTGAGATCGTTCAGCGCATGGCCGACGACGCGCTGAGCCAGTGCCCCAAATGCGGCGGCGAAGTCCAGCGCGTGATCACGCTCCCGGGCCTCAGCGGCGCCGGCAAAGTCAAAAAGCCCAGCGAGTCATCGATGGCCCAAGCCGGCTTCACTCAATACAAGCGCTGCGGAAAAGGCTATTACGAAAAGAGCTTCGGCCAGGGACCGACCAGTCTCGGAGGAGAAAACCCGCTCTGAATTAAAAATTAAAAATGCAAAATTATAAATCAAATGATGAAACTGACAGCACTCTCGATTTCTGAGTCCCCATTTTTAATTTTTACTTTTTAATTTTGAATTTCAACATGTTCCGTACTCACTACCAGCCCCCGCTCATCGCTCAGATTCATGTAGTAGACTTTTGCGTCGGATGGGATCGTGGCGATCGCGCGCTTGCCGTCTTCGGTCAGCTTCGCCGGAACGCTCTCCCATTTGCGCTTCTGCCACTCGCCAACGTCCTTGGTGAAGCACAGCTCGGCATGCGTGATTTTCGCGTCGCCGGACACGTTGACGACGTAGTCGAAGCCCGTCTTCGCCGCCTTGGTGATCTTCGCCAGCGGCTTGCCATCGCGCAGCAGGCTGTCGGCGAACGCCAGAATTTCCGGCGGGTTCTCCCCCGCCCCGCCATGCCCGTGCGGCATGCGGATTTTGAGGCATAGCGTCCGCTCGCCTTTCGTGCAGCGATAGGATTTCTGCAGCGAATCCATCGGGTACGCGAAATCATTCGTCCCCGTGACCCACAGGATTGGCGCGGTCGCGTCCTGCAAATAGACGGATGGATCCCACAGCTTCAGCCAGCGCTCGCCCTTCGCGCCCATGCCCTTGATCGCCGGCGCCCACGTGGAATTGTCGCCCAAGAAACCGCAACCGTAGACCGGAACCGCGAATTTCAGCCGCGTGTCGAGCCCCGCGACAATGCACGTCAAGTACCCGCCCCACGAAATCCCCGTCACGCCGATGCGCTCCGCATCGACCTCGGGCAGCGACCGCAGCAGCGAATTCGCGATGATGGCCGCGCTCGCCGCGTGATACGTCCAGTGTTCCGGCCCCGGCTTGTCCATCTGGTCGAACCCGCCCCACCCCGGCGGCCCGCCGTCGGGAATGCGCTCCCACTGGTTGGAGAACTTCGAATTCGGAGTCTTCCCGCGCGGAATGCAGCCGCAGGTATCCATCGAAATCGCCGCATACCCGCGCTTGTTCCAAAGCTGCACCCAAGTCTCAAACGCGGTCCCGCCCCCGCCGTGAATCAAAACGATCCCGGGCACTTTCTTCCCCGCCGGGGTAGCGCCGGCCTCCGTGCCGGCCGGCACGCCATAGTACGCAAACACCCGCGTCGGCTTCCCATTCAGCGGCGCGCCTTCATAGTAGACCGCCTTCACGCCCGGCTTCTCCAGATCCGGAGCCGGAAACGTCCGCGGCGTCTTCAGCCATGCGTCTTCGAGTTTCATCTTGGTGAAGGCATCCTCCGCGAAGGCGCACTGCAGTGCAACAAAGAGCGCGCACGAAATGCCGATTCCTCTACGCATTCTCCTATTCCTCCTCTGCGGCCGTTCTCCGCGTCTCTGCGGTGAAAATCACACCATCTCCACCCCGAAGACCGCCTTCTCCCCATCCACCTCGACATCGAGCGTCTTCCATCCGCCCGGCAACTCGCCAACCTTCAGCTCCGTCGCCAGAGTCTCCCCGCAAACATACGCGCTGAACTTCCGCGCGACGGCCTCCAGTTTCTCACTCCCCTTGAGTGCCAGCTTGACACGCTGCTCGAACTTCAGATTCAAATCGCTGCGCCAGCCGTTCACGCGGTTGACCAGTTCGCGCGCCACGCCTTCCTCCAAAAGCTCCGGCGTAAGCTGCGTATCGAGCACCACCACCACGCTGCCGCCGCTCGCCGCCGCATAACCTTCCTTGGCCTTCAGCGAGACTTCCACTTCGTCCGGCGTAAGCTCGACGCTCTTGCCGCCATCCAACCCGAGCTTCGCCTTGCCGGCACTCGACAGTTCCGCGCGCAGTGTCGCCACATCCGCCTTTGCTAGCGCGCTCTTGATCAGTGGCACCAGTTCCCGATGCTTCGCGCCAATCGCCTTGAAGTTCGGCTTCAGTTCGTAGTTCACAAACTTGTCCGCCTGATGCGCGATCTCGATCGCCTTCACGTTCAGCTCATCGAGCAACACCTGCTCATGCTTGCGCACGATGGTGGGGCCGGCGTCCCTGCCGGCCGGCGCGGAGGCCGGCACCACCAGCACGACCACAACCTTGCTCAGCGGCTGCCGCGTCTTCAGCTTTGCCCCCGCGCGAGCCGCTCGGCCCAAGCTCGCCACTTCGCGCACCAAAGCGAACTCGGATGATAGCTCCGTGTCGATCATCGCCTCTTCAGCCTGCGGATAGCTGCGCAGATGCACGCTCTCGGGCATATTGAATTTTCCTGACGCACGCTGCGAAGCCGTCAGGTTCTGGTAGATCTCTTCGGCCATAAACGGCACAAACGGCGCAGCCAACTCCGCGACGGTGTTCAGGCACGTGTACAGCGTCCAGTACGCCGCCAGTTTCTCAACATCGTGCTGACTGCTGTGGTCCGCCGTCTGCCAGCTCGACCAGAAGCGGTCGCGCGAGCGCCGCACGTACCAGTTCGACAGCGCGTCCACGAAACCGCTCAGCGCCTGAGCCGCATCGTAGATGTCGTAATCGTCCAGGCAGCGCCGCACTTCGCGAGTCGTCGTCTGCAATTCCGACACGATCCAGCGATCGAGCAGCGTCAACGCTCCGGATCGCGACGCCAAGGCCGCCATCGTCTTCACGTCCGGCTCGAATCCGTCGATGTTCGCATAGATCACGAAGAAGGAGTACACGTTCCGCAGCTTGATCAGAAATTCCTTCTGAGCCTCCCGCACCGCCGGCCGCGAGAACCGCGCGCTCGTCCACGGATTGGTCCCCGAATAGAAGAACCAGCGCAGAGCGTCCGCACCTTCTTCGTTCAAGATGAGATTCGGGTCCAGGTAATTCCCCTTGGACTTGCTCATCTTCTCGCCTTTTTCGTCGCACACGTGGCCAAGGACGAGGCAGGTCTTGTACGGCAGGGGGTATTCGGCTTTCTTGCCCGAGGTCGCCTCAAAGCTGGCTTTCAGCACCGTGCTCTCCGCGAGCAGTGAATAGAACCACCCGCGCGTCTGGTCGATTGCTTCGCTGATGAAATCCGCCGGGAACGCGAGGTTGAACTTCTCCTTCGACCCCGGCACGTGCGGATAGCCCCATTGAGCGAACGGCATGGCCCCACTGTCGTACCAGCAGTCGATGACTTCGCTGGTGCGCTTCATGTCCTTGCCGCACTTGCTGCACGCAAACATCGCCGCGTCGATCCACGGCTTGTGCACGCGCAAGTGGTCGTTCAGCGTCGGATCTTTCTGCTTGGCAATGTCGAACGCGTCCAGCCCCTTCGCGCCCGGCTTCGATTTCAGCTCCTCGAACGATCCGACCGCCTCTTGGTTGCCGCACTCGCACACCCACACATTCAGTGGCGTGCCCCAGTAGCGTTCGCGCGACAGAGCCCAGTCGATGTTGCTCTCCAGAAAGCTCCCGAAGCGCCCTTCCTTGATGTGCTCCGGATGCCAGTTGATCGACTTGTTGTTCTCAATCATGTGCTGAACTTCGCGCGTGGTCCGGATGAACCACCCGCCGCGAGCAAAATAGATCAGAGGACTGTCGCAGCGCCAGCAGAACGGATAGTCGTGCTTGTACCCTTCGCGCTTCAGCAAAAGACCGCGCGCCTTCAGGTCCTTGATGATTTCCGGATCCGCGGCCTTCACAAACTTCCCCGTATACGGCCCGCAACCTTCGATGAATTTCCCCGCCGTGCCGACAAGCTGGATCACCGGAAGCCCTTCGCGCTGCCCCAAAGCGTAATCGTCCGCGCCATACGCCGGTGCCATGTGGACAATGCCCGATCCCGTATCCAGCGTCACAAAATCCGCCGGATACACATGCCACACCGCCACCTGTTCCTTCTCGCTGAATTTCGACTTCGGCGCGTAATCGAACAACGGCTGGTACGCGCGCCCGACCAGAGCACTCCCCATCTCCGTCTTCACCACTTCGTACTTCATCTTGCCGAGCACCTGCTTGACCAAGGCACTGGCCATGATCAGCGTCTCTTCACCCAACTTCACGTAGCTGTATTCCGTGTCGGCCTTCACCGCTAACCCGGCGTTGCTCGGCAGCGTCCAGGGCGTCGTCGTCCAGGCCAGGAAACTGGTCTTGTTCTGTTCCCAATTCACATCGCGAAACGTCACGAACACCGACGGGTCTTCGACCTCCTGGTAGCCCTGTCCGACCTCATGACTGGACAACGCCGTCTGGCAATGCGGACACCACGGCAGAATCTTGTGCCCGCGATACAGCAGGTTCTGCGCGTGGAGCTGCTTCAGCGACCACCACACGCTCTCTACGTAGCTCTGGTGATAGGTGACGTACGCGTCCTTCAGGTCGATCCAGAAACCGATCTTTTCAGTCAGGCTTTCCCAATCGGTCGTGTAGCGGAACACCGAGTCCATGCACTTCCGCACGAACGGCTCCACACCGTATTTCTCAACCTCGCTCTTGCCATCGAGTTTCAGCTCCTTTTCGACTTCGATCTCGACCGGCAGCCCGTGCGTGTCCCATCCCGCCTTGCGCGGCACGTAGTACCCGCACATCGTCTTGTAGCGCGGAAACAAATCCTTGACGACGCGGGTGAGCACGTGTCCCGGATGCGGCTTGCCGTTCGCCGTCGGCGGCCCTTCATAGAAGACCCAGTGCCGCGTATCCTTCACGTTCTCGCGAATCTTCAGCGACTTCTCAAAGATCCCGTTCTCTTTCCAGAACTTAAGAATCTCCGCCTCCGCCCGAGCGAAGTTCATCGACGTATCAACCGGCTTGAACACTTGTGAGGTCTCCTTATTTAACCGCAAAGACTCAAAGGCGCGAAGAACTGCCGGAACTTGGGTCGGGGGCCAGAAACTGCGCTTGAGCCTTCGCTGAACCCTGAACCCTAGGCCCTGCTGTTCTTCGGTTCAAAAAAAAATCGGGCCTTCAAAGGCCCGCGAGCATTTCCCACCTGATTGTACTTCAAATCCTGTCAGCGGCGAAAAGCTCAGCGGCCCTGGGAGCTTATCTCCCGGGCCTCACTAATTGGCGATCCACCGTCCGCTGCCACCATGGCGATACCTTTGACCGGCACGGAGGCCGGCGCCACCCTACGCGGCCCAAGCCGCGCCATAGCTCCAATAGATCATCCGAAACTCATTCTGTCAAGCAGAGCGCACGCAACGTTCAAGACCGCTTTCTTCGCGAGCTGCCGTACTTCGCCGCCTTCTCTTGAACCTGCTCGGCAAGCGCGCTTTGCGTTCTCGCGCTCAGCCGCCCACGGCGGCCTGAACCCATCAGCCCATTGACCAGCTTGATCGTTTTCGCCATCTCAAGGGCGCTTGGGCTGCAGATGTTGCGCGCGACGCACCAACGCGTCACTTCAAGCCAACTCCATAGCGGCGAGGTGCTCGTCACGGCCGCGACAGGCCGCGGGAAGCTCCCGTCCTGCCGCTCACCATGAACCAACTGGCGAACGCTTTCGCGAGAACGATTCAGCCGCTTCGCGATTTCCGACTGCGTGACCAGATCATCAGGTTCGATCCGCTCGATTCTCCACCCCAGCTCTCGGACTTGGCGAATCGCACTGTCAATCGCTTGGCGAGGCGAATCCGCTTCGCGATCAAACTCGAGGACTACCACGCCAGCGCTCACGCTTGGCGAGCAGTCGTCGCAGCCTGCCTCAAACAACGCATCCGCCTGATCAAGCGTGAAGGTGTCTAGTTCAGCGAGTATCAGAGCAAACGAGAACGTCACGACTACACCTCCTACAAGGCACTCTACACCGTTGTTGACAGTTGTCAACACACGGCTTGTATTTGACCCAATGTACTGGGCTGGGTAAAGCAACCCTTCATGGCTCGCCCACGACACCCAAAGAAAGAAGTTGAAGAAGCGATTCAATACGCAGAATCAAAGGGCTGGCGTGTCGAAATAGCCACTAAACATAGACACGCCTGGTGTCGGCTCTTGTGCCCGCTGGCTACTCGTGCCGGCCACCTTTTTTTCGTCCATTGCACGCCACAGAATCCCGGTAATCACGCCAACCGCATTCGCGGGACAGTTGACCGCTGCACTCACGGCGTGTAGCAAGCCCCTCTATCTGTTCGCCGTCTTCGCCCCCGCCTCCGCCACCTCGATGCTCATCACGCGCAGCGCCCCGTCCTTCGCATAGAACTGCAGCTTCCCGCTCTTCGGCTTGCCGTTGATCTCCAAATCCCACTTCTTGCCGTCCACCGTGGCACTGACCTTGTCGCCTTCCATGTGGAAGAGCAGTTCGTGCGCCTTGCCCGCCAGTTCCTCAAGCTGCCCGCGGTCGAAGTTCGCCGTGTAGCCGCCTTCGTCGCCCTGCCGAGCCGTGAACTGAATGTAGGTCGAGCCCTTCGTCTCAAACTTGATGCGCAGATCGCCGTCGGTGAACTCCGCCGCCGTTTGAGCCGCGTGCCTGTTCCCCGGGACGTTGACAATCGCATCCCCGTCGATCTTCCACGCGCCCCCACCCTTCCCGCCCAGGCAATCCAGCGACTTCCCATCGCAGATCACTTTCCAGGTCTGAGCCACCGGCGTCGGCCGCTCCTCCCCCACTGTGCCACGGGCAGCCTCTGTTTGCTTTTGGCTGCCCGTGCGGTCTCGTTGTGTGCCACGGGCAGCCTCTGTCTGCTGTTGGCTGCCCGTGCGGGTCACCACCGGCGCACCGCCTGTCGCCACTCGTACCGCTTGCGTCCCCCCGTCTCCCCGTCCCCCCGTCTCCCCGTCCCGCGCTTTTCCCTGTCCCCGAGCCACAAAGGCCAGCACGCCCAGAAACGCCACACTCACCACGCACACCGCCACCACAATTGGCAACGAGGCATTCGGTTCCTTGTGCTGAATCCGCGGCGCAGGTCCGCTGTTGCTGCGCACCCACGCCGTGGGCCCATGCGCAACGGCCGGCCGAGCCTCCATGGAACTCATGAACAGGAAACGGCTCGTTCGCCGCGCGCGGGAGCTACCAGCCGCACAACGTGGGCAGAAATACTTGTTCTCACCGACCGCTTTCGCAGCCCCCGTCGATACGGCATCTTCCGACAAACGCAGTCCGCATTTTTCACAAAAAGCAATAATCATCGCTGTTTTCCTTCACACTGCTGCGCGCCTCGCCTGCTCTGCGAGCCCTATATACGTTGACCTTCGACCTGTGTGCGACCTACTCCGAAAACCTGATCGCACCGCCAGTCCGCAGTGCATTCAGCAAACAAAGTGCAAAAGGAACCAAGTCTCTGACGAAGCGCAGCGTGCCACCTCGCAGAGAGACAGATGCGCATAATCTACAAGAAGTGGCCCGCACATTACCACGCAAAGGCACTGTCGCTCACCTGTGAAACGGGTTAAACAATCACAGTCCTTAATTCAGACAAAGGAGAAGCCCATGAGCACGACTCGCCGCGGTTTCCTGACAGGCGCCATCGCCGCCGCAACGGCCCCGTACTTCATTCCCGCCAAAGCTCTGGGAGCCGACGGCAATGTCGCGCCCAGCGAACGCATCGTGATGGGCGGCATCGGCATTGGCGGCCGCGGCACCGGTGACCTCGGCAATCTCATCCACTTCGCCGATTGTCAGTTCGTCGCGGTGGCCGACACGCGCAAAGACAACCGCGACCGCGTGACGAACATGATCAACCAGAAGAACGGCAACAAGGACTGCGCCTCCTTGATCGATTTCCGCGAGCTGCTCGCGCGCACCGACATCGATGCCGTCCTCATCGCCATCAGCGACCGCTGGCACACGCCCATGTCGGTGTTTGCCATGCGAGCCGGCAAGGATGTCTATTGCGAGAAGCCCTGCTCCTTCTCGATCGCCGAAGGCCGAGTCCTCGCCGATACCGCCCGCCAGCTCGGCCGCGTGTATCAGTCCGGCACGCAGCGCCGCAGCGAAGAACCCTTCATCTTCATCCACGAACTGGCGCAGCAAGGCTACCTGGGCAAAGTTCACACCTACACCGCCGACGTGTGGGGCGGCAACGTCAAACCCGGCTGGCTGACGCCCTTTGAACCGACTCCGGCAGACGACGTCCTCTCCTGGGATCTCTATCTCGGCCCGGCCCCGTGGCGTCCGTACAACAAAGGCTACATCGGCCACATGGGCATCGAAGACTTCCACACCGGCTGCATCGGCGAATGGGGCAGCCACACCGTCGATCAGGCGCAGTGGATGCATGGCTGCACCAACACCGGCCCCGTCGAATTCGTCTTCCCGAACAATGGCGACGACCCCGGCGGACTGCAGATGGTCTACGCCGATGGCTCCAAGTGCGTCCTCAAGCAGGGCGGCTTCCCCAATTCCTGCGGCATCAAGATCGAAGGCTCCGAAGGCTGGGCCTACTCCGCCGACAGTTGCGGCGCGTCCTGCTTCCCCGCGACCTTGTTGTCCAAGCGCAAAGCCCTGGTCGCACAGTACGTCGCGCGCACGCAGCGACCCATCCATCACTGGCGCGACTTCCTCGATAGCTGCAAGAGCCGCCGCGAAGCAGTCGCACCGCCCGAACAGGCGCATCGCGCGATGGCCGCGTGCCATGCCGGGAACATCTGCATGAAGCTGAAACGCAACCTGAAGTGGGACGGCGTGAAAGAAGAGTTCATCGGTGACGAAGATGCCAACCGCCTCCGCCGCCGACCCTCGCGCCCGCAGTGGAGCGTTTAACGAATTAAAAATTAAAAAGGCAAAATTCAAAATGGGGCCATCGCAATCCACGATTTTGAATTTTTAATTTTGAATTTTGAATTAAGGAGCTGCTCATGAAACTGCACCATCCAATACTCGCCTGCCTGCTCTTTGCCGCCGCGCTTTCATTCGCCGGCGAGGAGGAGCAAAAGCTTATCGAGCTGTTAAAAGGCACCGATCAGGCCTTGCCCGTCCTCTCGCAAAAGGACCAGGCCTGCCGCAAGCTGGCCGTTATCGGCACCAAGGACTGCGTGCCGGTGCTGATCTCGCTGCTCGGCGACGAGAAGATGTGCGAACCGGCCCGCTTCGCGCTGGCCGCCATTCCCGACGCGTCGGCCGATGAGGCTCTAAAGGACCAGCTCGGCAAACAAAAAGGCCGCCAGCTCATGGGCGTTATCACCACGATCGGCGACCGCCGCAAACCCGACGGCATCGCCGCGATTTCCAAGTTCATCACCGATGCCGATCCCGACACCGCTCGCATGGCCGCCCAGGCCGTCGCTCAGATCGGCGGCCCCGAAGCCGGCAAAGCTCTGCAAGGCGCCCTCGGCAGCGCTCCGGCTGCGACCAAGGGCATCGTTGCCATCGGCTGTTTGCGCTGTGCCGACAGTCTCCTCGCTTCCGGCAAGACCGAAGACGCCGTTGCCATCTACGAGAAACTTCGCGCGGGCGACCTGCCCAAGTACATCCAGGCCGGTGGCCTTCGCGGAATCGTGCTCGCCAAAGGCCCCGCCGGCGCATCGCTGGTCATTGAGAACCTCAAGAGCCCCGACAAGGAGTTCTTCCGCATGGCCTTCCGCCTGGCGCGCGAACTGCCCGGCGCGGAGGTTTCGAAGGCTCTCGGCGATGCCCTCGCCAGCCTGCCCGAAGACCGCCAGCTTCTGCTCATCCAGGCGATCGGCGATCGCAAAGACCCCGCCGGCCTGCCCGCCGTGCTCCAGATGGCCAAAGCCGGCCCGCAAGCCGCTCGCGTTCTGGCGCTGAAGACGCTCGCCCAGTTCGGCGACGGCTCCGTGATTCCCGTCCTCTTCGATGCGCTTTCCGTCAAGGAGCCCCAGCAGGACATCCTCAAAGCCGCTCAGTTCGCTCTCGCCGGCCTGCCCGACACGCAGCCGATCAACGATGCCATCATGGCCATGGCTGAAAAAGGCGACACGAAGATGCGCCTGCTGGCCATCGACATCGTCGGCGATCGCCGCATCGCCTCCGCCACGCCCGTGCTGCTAAAGTGTATGGAGGATCCCGACGAACAGATTCGCTCCCTCGCCGTCCGTATTCTCGGCGAAAGCTCCGGCATGAACGGCCTCGAAGCCCTCTTGCCAAAGCTCCTCAAGCCCAAGAGCGCCCAGGACATCGGGCCGGTTGAAACGGCCATTTCCGCGATCTGCGGTCGCTTGACCGAAAAGCAGCCCGCCGCCGACAAGCTTGTCGCTGCTCTCGGCCAGGCCGAAGGCCCTTCGAAGTGCGCGCTGCTCAAGCTCCTGCGCGTCACCGGCGGAGCCAACGCGCTGACCGCCGTGCGAGCCGCCACGAAGGACGCCGACGCTCAGACCAAGGACGCCGCGATGCGCTCGCTCTTCGAATGGCCCGCCCTCGACGCCGCCCCGGACCTGCTCGAAATCGCCAAGAATCCGCCGACGCCCGTCTACGGCACGCTGGCTCTGCGCGGCTACGTGCGCATCTCCGGCCTGAAAGATGTTCCCGCCGAGAAGAAGCCGGCGATGTGCAAAGAAGCGATGGCTCTGGCCAACACGCCCGACCTGAAAAAGAGCGTCCTCGCCGGTCTGGGCGAAGTCGCTCACCCGCAAGCCCTCGCCCTGATCGAAGGTTGCCTCGGCGACGCCGCCGTGAAGGCGGAGACCGAACAGGCCCTGATGAAGTGCGCGCGTCTTCTGGCTGAATCCAACCCCGCCGAAGTCCGCGCCGCTCTGACCAAGCTCATCAGCACGTCCGGCAGCGTGAAAACCAAGAGCGACGCCGAACGCCTGCTCAGGCAGCTCAAGAAGAGGTAGCAGCAAACAACGAACGACGAACTCCGAACGTTGAACGAGGCTTGTGATCATCGTCGCAAGCCTCGTTCGTTGCTCGACGTTCGTTGTTCGTTGGCATCCAACCTCCACTTGCACGCTCCCACTCTCAACTTCTAATTGACCCATGACTCCCCACGACCGCTTCCGCGAAACCATGCGCTTCGGCCAGCCTGACCGCGTGCCCTGGCTCGAAGAGGGCCTGCGCGATGAAGTGCTCGCGCGCTGGCGTGAACAAGGTCTGCCGCCGGTGGCACACACGTCGATTCATCCAGTGACGGGGACCTTGCTCTCACCAAGCGCTGAACTGTCGCAGATGTTCCACTACGACCGCCGCGAGCGCATCGAATTGGACCTGAAGCCGAAGGGCGGCTTGCCTCCCGATCTGACCGACATCGCCGAACTCCGCCGGCGACTCGACCCCAACGACCCCGCGCGCTGGCCGGCGGATTGGCATCAGCGCGTCGAAGCCTGGCGACACCGTGACCACATTCTCGAACTTCCGCTGCACTCCGGCCTGTTTCTCACGTTCGGCGTCGGCAATTGGGCCAGCCTGGAGCCCCTCCTGTATCTGCTCGCCGATTCGCCAACGCTCGCCCGCAACATCATGGACGCGCACGCGGCGCTTATCGCCGCGATGGCCGAACGCGTCTTGAGCGAGGTCGAAATCGATTTCGCGTCCTTCTCCGAACCCATCGGCGGCAGCCACGGCCCGCTCGTTTCGCCGAACATGTACAAGGAAATCGTGCTCGAAAGCTACCGCCCCATTTTCGACGTGCTGCATCGACACAACGTCGAAACCATCGTCTTCATGACCTACGCCAACGCCACGTGTCTGCTGCCAGACGTGCTCGCCGCCGGCTTCAATTGTCTGTGGGCGATGGAAACTGAAACGCACGCGATGGACTACCAAGCCCTTCGTCGCCGCTTCGGCAAAGACCTGCGCCTGATTGGCGGCATCGACCTCGACAGCCTGCAACTCAGCGATAAGGAGTTCGAACAGCACGTGCTCAGCAGCGTGCCGGAACTTCTTGCGCAAGGCGGCTTCATCCCCTTAGCCGATGGCCGCGTCCGGTCGAACATCCCGTTTGCCGGGTACGTGCGCTACCGCCGCCTGCTGGAACGCCTGACCGAGCGCAGCGGCCCAGCGCCGCAACCGTAAAGGAGCCGCGCTCCGGTTCCTCGAGAGTGGCGCAATCCTCCCGGATTGCGTGGCGTTCGCTTCCGCTCCCACGCGACCGAACCACAAACCATGAACTACAAACCACGAACCACGAACCGACCTCCGCAATCCAGGAGGATTGCGCTACTCTTCATACGCTCCAATGTCTGGTGCCTTCCCCTTGAAGTAGTGCCCTTCACATCCAGGCAGCGGCTTTCCGTCGCGAATCGTTGACAGATCGAGGCCCGCATCGATCGCCGGACTGCCGGGCAGCGGATGGTACTCCTTCGAAAGCGCGATCTCCTCAACGTAAAGCGAGTGCTGGTCTTTCGCGCGATCCTCCGGCCAGGGTTTGCCGCCGCCAACGACCAGATTGTAGTCGGCCGTGAAGTTGAGCGGCGCATTCACCTTATGATTGGCGAAAAATCCCTTCGTCACGCAAAGGTTGTTATAGTAGTGCCACTTCGGCGCGCCGATCTGGTGCCCGCCTTTGCTGAAGCTGCTGTAGATCATGGCCGCGCTGCCGCCGACGATCGTGTTGTGATAGACGTAGCCTTCGGCCGGCGAATCGTCCATGCTGTACCAGATGTTGAACGGCGATCCGTCCACCAGCAGATTGCGGTAAATGTAGACTGGCCCGATGCGCGGCAGCTTGAAGCGCAGCCCGCCGTGAGTTTGCCGCAGGATGTTGTGATGGACCTTCACGTCGATGCAGCCGACGCCCAATTCCATGCCTGAATCGCGCGTGTTCTCGATCACGTTGTCCCAGATCTCCGTGCCTTTGCCGTGATCGGGATTGGCCAGCGGCACGTCCAGCGACTCGACGCCTGAATCTCCGATGTTGATGCCATCGAAGGTCTCAAAGACGTGATTGGCGTGAATTCGGTTGCCAACTCCCGCCCGGACCAGATCGATCCCGACGCGGTCGTAGTAGCCGACCTTCTTGTGAATCTGCCAGACCTCGTAGCGCTCCTTGGGCTCCAGCGGTTTCCAGTCCTCATATGCGCCGCGAAAAATCTCGTTCTTCTCGATGAGGCACTCGCTGGCCTCGCCGCCGATGAGCACGCCATGTTTTTCCCACGGCCCGATCGTGCTGTTTGAAATCGTGCAGCGCGAGGCCTTCTCACGCAGTTCCACGCCGGTATAGCCGTGAGCCAGGGTCAAGCCCGTGACGCTCACCTCCGCCGCGCCGCGGATGGAAATGACCGGCTCCTTGCTCCAGAGAATCGTCCACGTCAGCTTCTCTGGCGACGCATCGTCGGCCAGGTGCAGGTAAATCTTCTTTTCCGGCGCGTGATACATCCACAGAGCGCGCACGTACGTAAACTTGCTCTTCGGCGTGCCTGTCGCCAGAAGCGTTTTCCAAAACCACTCCCCTTCTTCGTTCGCGCGCCGCGAGTCGATCTCCGCCAGAATCTTCCCGTCCAGCATCAGCGCGCGCGACCTGTCGGGCACCTTCGCTCCATAAACGCCCTTCCCGATCGCCGTTTCCGCCGTCCACTGCGGCGCAAACGCTTCGGAAGGATCGATCACCGCCCCCGCCTCGCCGCTCAGCTTCAGCGTCTTGGTGATGACCAGCGTCTCGCGATAAACGCCCTTCTTAATGAGCAGCGAATCGCCGGCCGCCGCGGACTCAATGGCCTTGGCGAGAACAGGACGCCCGTTGGGATCGGGCTCGACCGTGATCTCGCGGGCGTGAATGGTCGCGGAGGCGGCAAAGAGGATCAGAAAAGCAATTGTGTAGATGCGCATGCTTATAATACACCGGCAGCGCAAACGGAATCAAATTGCGGGATCGCCAGCAGCGAGATAGGATACCCGTATGAAGAAGGAAGCTCGATATGTTTATTGGCAGGATGGCAAGATGTGGCTGGGCTATCTGGAGGAGTTCCCTGACTACATGACGCAGGGCCGGACCCAGAAGGAACTTCAGGAAAATCTCAAAGATATCTACGACGACCTGACCAGCGGAAAGTAGCGCAATCCTCTTGGATTGCGTCCGCCCTCTACGCTTCGAGAGGGTCTTGTGAGCATGCCGTCACTTCAGTTTTCGCCCGTCTGCGGGCGTTCTTAGATCGCTGCCACAGCCGGGACACCACCAGTGCGAACCTCTGTTCTTCATCGGCTCACCGCACTCCAGGCAGCATTCCACGCGGTCTGCCTTGGGCGTGTAACTCCCGCTCGCGAGTCGTTCAAGAAGCCGTTGCGACTTCTTGTGCCCAAGCTGAGCGGCTTTGCGCAGGTACTTTGCGCCATCTCTGCGGCGATGCCAGCAAAACATAAGGTCGTATCCCAGGAAAAACAGGTGCCAGGGATTGTCGGGTTCAAGTTTCACCCCCATCTTCAGGAGATGCTTTGCGCGATCGAGGTCGCGACGATGTTTAGCCAGCATGTTCCCGAAATGCGAGTGCGCCAGCGCGCTGTCTGGCCAGATCTTCAGTGCCGCCTCATATTGAACCGTGGCGGCATCAATCTCGCTTTGTGCTTCCAGCAAGTTTGCCAAATAAATCCTGGACCATCCATACTCCGGATTGAGGCGGACAGACCTCTCAAGTAGCTGTCTCGCTTCATCCCCCTGCGTGCCGGTGCAGTACAGTGCATAGCCGAGTTCCGCCAGCGCCAATGCATAGTCCGGATCCTTCTTGATCGCTTCTCTGAAATGCGCAATCGCCTTTTCGTATTCGCGGCGCAGGCTATAGTGACATCCCAGATTGTAGTGGGCCTCCTCATAGTCCGGTTCAATCGTTAGCGCCTGCTGATACGCAGCGATGGCCTCGTCACCACGGTTTTGCGCGCTGATCACTAAGCCGAGAAATACCCACGTCGTCACGCGCACATCGAGAGCCAGAGATTCACGAAACGCTGTTTCCGCCCGCGGCCAATCCTCTTGATCCTGGTAGCACCGGCCGATCAACTGCTGCGCCGTCGCGCGATCCTTTGGCGTCCCCGACACATGAGCCGCGGCGTCTCTGGATTCATCAAAACGCTTTAGGTGCATGAGCGCCTGTGCACACAGAATCCACGCCTCGTCCCATGTGGGATTGAGTTGCGTGCACTTCCTGTACAACCACGATGCGCGCGCAAGATCGCCTGATTCCTCGGCGGCGACAGCACGATCAAAGATTTCCTGGTTATTCGACATAGCGCGGCCCATCAGCGTGCATCAATCTGGTGCCGTATTCTACCCTTTAGGAGGCAAGAAACGCAATCCAGGAGGATTGCGCTACTTCGCCGCTCCCTTACGGTCGCGGTTCTGATGGCGCCGGCACATTCGGCGTATCATACACCTCCAATTCCCGTATCCCCGGCGATTGCCCATAGTACCCCGTGATCTTCAGCTCCAGCTTTTCGCAGAGCGTCGTCGGCAGCGGCACGACCAGCAAATTGTTTTCATAGACGGCTCCGCGCACTTCCTTCACCACTTTGCCATCGCAGACCACGTCGAAATCCTTCGGCGCATAATTGTGGTGAGCGAAGCCCATGATCCGCAACGCGCAGACCGTTACCTTGTTTGGCCAGGCCAATTGCAGGCGGTAGAGGTTCTGCCCGTCCGTCTCGTCCCAGTAGGTTTTCGGATCGCCATCGATCGCCGCCGACGGCGGGCCGCTCTGGCCGTCCGGCTGCAATCCGTCCAGGTTTGTCGCCGTCGCGCTGCGAGCGAGATTCGTGGCCTTCAGTGGCCGCTCCAGCGCCGTCTTCAGCATCGCCTTTTCTTCGTCGCGCTTGGCCACGCCCGCCGCCTGAGCCAGAAGCTCCTTCGCTTTGTCCGGATGGAAGAATCCCGGCGTCGTCGCCAGTCGCAGCAGTCCGCGCAGCGCCAGCACGTGATGCGTCAGGTTCTCGTCCTTGCCGGCGATCGCGAGCAACTCCGGCGCCGCCTCCGGCCCCGCCCAATCCGCGATGCTCCGCACCGCCGCGTCGCGCACGGCTTCGTCCGCGTTCTTCAGTTCCCCGCGCACCGCATCCAACGCCTTCGCTCCACCGATGCGCCCCAGCATGCGCAAGATCGAGAGCCGCTGCGGGACTGCGCCGGCGGCGCCCAACGCCGCAATCAGCGGCTCGGCGGGCGAGGCGCCCGCCGCTCCTTCTGTAGGAGCCCCGGGCGCCCCCGCCCGGGTTGCGCGGCATAGCGCCAGAATCCCTGTCTCCAGCACGCCGCGCTCGTTCTCTGACTGCAATCTGCCGAGCAACGCAAACATCGCCGGCACATCCTGCGCGCCGGCCATCGTTCGCACGCCTTCCAGAGCCGCAGAGCGCACGCCGGCGTCCGCGCTGGTCGCCAGTTCCATCATCGCCGGCAACGCCTTCGCACAGCGCCGCCCCGTCAGAGCCACCAGCGCCAGCTTCGCCGCTTTCGGCTCCGGCTTCTTTGCGGCCTCCAGCAACGCTTCGTCGGCCACAGCATCTTTCAGCTTGCCCAGCGCGCTCTGCACTTCCTTCGCGTCCGCGTCACTCTTTTCCGAAGCCAGCAAGAGTGCCGGCACTTCGGCCGCTCCCCCAGCCCGCCCCAGCGCGCCGATCGCCGCCAGTCGCACTTCGGCGTTTTCGCTTTGCAGAGATTTCAGCGCCGCCGGCAAAACGGCTTTTCCTTCCGCTAGAGCCAGAATCACCAATTGCTGCTCCGGCTCCAACGCCGCGAAATCCCCGAGCACCTTACCGAACAGTTCCGGGTCTTTCGATTCGGCCAGTATCTGAACCGCCGCTGTTTGAATCTTCCGGTTCTTGTCTTTGATCGCACTCGACAGCGCCACAACCGCCTGCGTCTTATCCGTCAGCGCCAGCCCGCGCAGCCCGGCAATCTTCACCGCCGTGGTCTCGCCATCCTTCCACATCAGACCATACAACGCGCCCGCGTCCGCCGTTCCATCAGCCATCGCTCGGTCAGCGCAGTGCAGCAGAGCTTGCCAGCGCACCGCTTTATTCTCGTCGGAAACCTTCGCGCTCTTCAGCGCCGCAATGGCCTCACCCCCGCCGATCCGGCCCAGGCCGTAAATCGCCGAGTGCGCCACTTTTGTGTCCGCATCAGCCATCAGCCCCGCCAGCAAGGCCACCGCCTTCTTGTCGCCTCTGAAGCCAAGCGTCTGCGCAACCGTGCCTTTGATTTCGCCGCTGAGTTTCGGCAAGGCGTCGCGCAAAACGTCATCGGCCTTCGAACCCGCAATGCTCTGCAGCGCGATGCACGCTCGCACGCCAAGATCCTTGTCCGCAAGCAGCGCCGCGAGCGGCGCCACCGACGCTTCCGACCCCAGTTCGCGCAGCTTCCAGATCACCCAGACCTTGCAGTCGTGCGAGGCGTTGGCGTCTTGCAGCGCCTTGATGAGTTTAGCTTCGATGTCCTTGGTCTGCTCCGGCGTGGCCGCCCGCGCCGCCGCGTCAATCGCCAGCATCGGCGCGCGCTTCTGCCCCAGCTTGTAGCTGAGAATCTCCGCGTAAGGATCGGCCTCGCCCGCCCACGCCATCGCCGCGGCACAGGAAGCTAGAACCAAACCGAGATGTCGAATGCTCATCGTAATCTCCTTGCTACGGAATGATGAATGATGAATGCGGAATGATGAATGAGGATTGCAACAGGCATCGCCATCCATATCCATTACTCCCAAACGCGCTACCGCGACGTCCTCCGAAGTGCTGGGTGGCGAATGCCGAATAAGGCCCTGAACACCTTGCTCATCGCAAGCCTCATTCATCATTCATCATTCGGCATTCATCATTTCCTACAGGTGAAACGGACTCCGCATCCCGCGCGTGAGCAACTGCGAAGCTCCCGCGTCGCCGACGATCACTTCCTTCTTGTTGTCCCACTTGATCTTCCGGCCGGTCATGATCGCGATCATGCTGAGTTGTGTCACGGTGTCGGAGAGCACCGCCGCCTCGACGTGCGAGACCGGCTTGCGCCGCGAACGCACGCAGTCCAGGAAGTTGCCCATGTGATGCCGGCTTTCGGTGAGGTGAATCTCCGACGGCCCGATCTTCTCCTGCATCAGCGAAACCGGCTCGGTCTTCAGTCCGCCACGGCTGATGGAGACTTTGCCTTTTTCGCCCGTGAAAACAGTCAGGTCACCTCCATCTTTGAAGGTGAAGTCCTTCCCATCGGCAAACTTCCCGCGTACGTTCCACTTCATGCAGCAGTCGTAAAGTCCTTCGGTCGGGTAAACGCCTGTGCCTTCGAACTCCACCGGCACCGCATCCGGCACGTCGCCCAAACCCCAGGCCATCACGTCCAGCGGGTGAGCGCCCCAGCCGCCAATGAACCCCAGGCAGTTGTCCCACACAAACCACGACCCCGAGCTGGTGCAGCGGTCCTTCGTGTACGGGCTGTACGGCGCCGGCCCCAGCCACATGTCGTAATCAAAACCTTCCGGCACGGGAATCGGCTCCGTCGATCCGCCCGACCCGCCGCCCGGCGCGACCACATCCACCGACAGCAGCTTTCCAATTCGTCCGTTGAGCACCAGTTCGCATCCGAAGCGCACGTGCGGCATCGAACGCTGCTGTGTTCCATACTGGAACACGCGCCCGTAGCGCTGAACCGCGTCGCGAATCGCGAGATCCTGCTCCACGCTAAGGCCCAGCGGCTTTTCGACGTACACGTCCTTCCCCGAGCGAGTCGCCATGATCGCCGCCGGCACGTGCCAGTGGTCCGGCGTGGCGATGACGACCGCATCGATGTCGTCGCGAGCGAGCATCTCGCGCAGGTCGCGATAGGGCTTGCACACGTCGCCGCCGTAACGCTTGTTCAGATTCGCCGCATTTCCTTCGCGCCGTTCCTTGAAACAGTCGCAGATGCCCACGACCTGCACGTTGCCGTGCCCGGACGACTCACCCAAGAGGCCGCCGCCGCGCCCGCCGACGCCAATGTGCGCCACCGTCACGCGGTTGCTCGGCGCATCGCCGCCAAACACCGAGGACGGCACAATCGCCGGAAACCCAAGCACCGCGCCGATGCCAGCCGCTTTTGTGAGGAAACTGCGACGAGTCAATTCCTTCTTCATTTGGATGCTCCTTCTAAACGCGGCGTGACGAGTGACGAGTGATCTGGCTCTTGTCGCAAGCCGCTCTATGCATCACCCGTTCCTGTGCGTGATCTTATAACCCGCACCGCCACGGTCTGATCTTCCGTTTTCATTCAGTGGTAGAATTCAAACAGCTAGCGGCGCAATCGCCTCAGTTGAGCAAGGCGTCCCCAGATTCCAGACTCCAGACTCCAGACTCCAGACTCTAGACTCGCGTTAGAATCCCTCCTTTGGATGCATGTTGCGCAGCATCTGGTGGCAGCGGTCGCGGAACTCGGCCGCGAACTTCCGCACGTCCGGATCGCTGGTATCCTGCATCAGGATTTCCTGCCGCGCGGCCTTCACGTACTGCCGGCAGCGCGACACGCGCTCGTCCTGGTCGTTGCCGAGGTCACGAATCTTGCCGATGCTCTCCACGCCCGCATAGTTGTCTGCCTTGACCTGAGCGATAAGTTCCGGAACGCGATCCTTCCAGTACGCTTCCGATCCCGGGCCATCGAACTTGTGCCTGCCGATATCGACATTGAGTTTCGCGATGTGTGTCTGCACTTTATCCACGACGGACTTCACTTTCGCGTTTTGAGCGGCTGCGCGGTCACAAAATGCCGCTGCATCGGCGCTCCATTGTTTGTACTCACGCAGCCGGTCGTGAACGGCGTGCACAAAATGCCACATCTCCTCCAGCGCCTGAATCAGGTGCGCCTTCGTGGGGGCGTCGAGCGGTTCGAAACTTCCATCGGCCTTCTTCTTCAGCCCCTTCGCGATCGGCTTGATGTGATCGTTCCACAACCCGCACGTCGCGTAGGATAAAATCGGCCGGTCGCCGCCGGCCGCGCGCGGCTTCACGCCGGCGATGTCGAGCACGTACTCGCACGGGCCGGTTCCCAGCGTCTGGCGCATCAGATCGACCGGCGTGTAAACATTGAGCGGCGTGGCCGGCGTGCGGTTCAGCGGATAAATCAGCACCCGTTCATAAACGTTCGGCGGCGAAACTTCCGGCGCGTCTTTGTTGGCCTTGCGGGCCGCTGCCGTTTCTACTTTGGCTTTAGCGCGTTCGGATTTATCCGCATAGAGACACAGGCGTGTCTCGTCGCCTTTGAAAAAGGCCGGGTAGATGAAGAAAGCCGCGAGCGACTCTTGCCAGATCTGCGGAGCGTCCTCGCCGCCCTTCTCGATCCACGCGTGCGGATTGCTGTTGCTTGCCGCCGCCGCAAAGCGCGCGTCGAGCGCGTCGGTGCCGCGCTCCCACCACTTGTCCGGCCGAGCCGCTGTGGTGCTCTGGAAATCGAACGACTGATGTCGCGTCGGCCAATCCGCCATCGTCTTGCCTTCTGCAACAATGAAATCTCCGCGCCACTTGGCCTGAAACGGCGGCTTCCAGGAAATCGCCAGCGGCTTGTATGCGGGCTTGCCGCTCACCTCTTCGTCCTGCCACACGTTTTTTTGCTCGATCAGCCCGACAAAGACCGGCTTTCCCTGAAACTCGATCCGCGCCGCTGAGATTCGGCGGCTGTTTCCTTCGCCGGAAAACACCAGATCGACTTGCGGCTCCGGCCCCTGCCGCTCCGCGGTGGGTGTGCCACTGCCGACTTGCCCAGCAGTGCCAGCCGGCGCCGCCGCGCCGAGTTTCAGATTCCCCGGCCAGATGCACATCACGATGCTGCTTCCGCCTTCGATGAACTGAAGCAAGAAATTTTCAGCCGGAATGTTCAGCATCGGCACTGTCAGCTTGACCGGATCGAGTACGACATCGTCCGCGAAGAAGTCCGGAAGCACTGCATAGCGCGCGCCCGCGCGGACCTCTACGCAGCCAGCGTTCTTTCCTGGCGTAACCGTCACGAAGCCTGCCGAGTTGACGGCCAGATCGGCTTCCGCGGCTCCCGCGGCAATCCGCAGCACGTCCTTCCCCGCTTCATTCTTAATGCGCTCGGCCTTCGTGATCGCCGCGCTCTCCTTCGCGCCTTCAGGAACAATCGCCAGTTCCAACCGCTTGCTCGCGCCTTCAAGCTTCGATCCCACCATCACGACTTGCCGCCCGACTGAAGCACTCAGTAGAAGCACTTTGTTTTCAAGGACGGCACTTTCCTCAGCGCTCGCCATCGCGCCGTACACCAACGTCACCAGAAACAGCCAGCCTAGCTTCATTGCAGTTCTCCTGAAGGTGTCGCAACGCCGACAGCCTATCGCGAGGAGCTAAAATTCCCACGTGCCGAACGCGAAAAACGAAGTAAGGTTGGTGCAGGAGGCTGCTTCAAGAACTCGATGGGGATCCAAGCATGAACTTTGAAGAGCTCATCGTCCGCAACCGGTCGTACCGCCGCTTTCAGCAGAATCAGCGCATCGAGCACAAGACCCTGGTGGAACTGGTCGATATCGCGCGCCGAACGCCTTGCGGCGGCAACCGCCAGCCCTTGCGCTATGCGATCGTGCAGCAGCCTGAAAAATGCGCGCAATTGTTCGCGCATCTGCGCTGGGCGGCGCTCCTCCGCGGCTGGGGCGGCCCGAAGGAAGGCGAGCGTCCGGCGGCGTACATTCTGATCCTCAACGACACCACCGTCAGCACGCACTCGGATACCGAAGTCGGCATCGCGGCGCAATCCATGTCGCTGGCAGCCACTGAACGCGGGCTTGGCGGCTGCATGATCGGCTCCATCGATCGCGCGAAGGTCGTTCAGGAATTCGCCATTCCCGATCAATACCAACTGGCGCTGGTGCTGGCGCTGGGCGTTCCCGCGGAGACGTGCGTGCTCGAAGCCGCCGAGATCGGCGGAAGCGTGGCCTATTACCGCGATGCCACCGGCGTCCACCACGTGCCAAAGCTGCCGCTGAGCGAGGTGCTGATTAATCTGAAGAGTTGAACAGGTCTAGCGAGGGTAGCGAACCATGCGCCATCTGCTGCTTGCTCTCTGGTTCTGGCCGCTCGCGGTGCTTGCGGGGCAGGCTGAACTCACGATCCGCGACAACATCGGGAAAATGTGGGACGACGAGCCGATCGCGTGGGCGCTAAGCTGCGAGCCTGGCGTCTGGAAGGGCGAATCGGTCCAGGTCACTCGCGACGGCAAGGCGATCACCGCTCAAGGGGTGATTGAGGAGAAGCACCCGGACGGTTCCGTCAAGAGCGCCAAGGTTCTCTTCCTGATTGATCAGCTCGACAAAGAGGGTGCGACACAAATCCGCGCGACGTTTGGTCAAACCGGACCGGCTGACACGGACTTGAAGGTCGAAAAAGCGGCCGACGCGCTGGTATTCACCGGAAAATTCGCCGGTGTCAGAGTGCTGAATCGCAATGCCGAGAAGGCTGGCGCTGGAGCGTTTTCGCCCATTCTCGCCGTGCGGACGGCGTCCGGAAAATGGACCGGCGGCGGCGCGTATGAAACGTCCACCTGCAAGCCCGCAGGCACGAAGACAGAACTACTGGAGTCCGGCCCCGTGCGTTTGCGCGCGCGCGTGACGACAACATTCGACAATGGGCGCAAACACGCGGTGACGGTGTCTTTGTGGAGCGGCTCGCATTGCGTGGACATAGAGGAGCAGTTCGATCTCGGGCCGGACGACAAGTACCGCTTCAAAGAGTACAAGGACGATCGCGACGAACTGGCTTGGGAATGGTGGAGCTGGTACGGCGACAAGGACGGCACGCAGGAGACGCATCCAAATTACTGGGTCTTCCAAGTTTCCGGCCCGGAGTTCCAGCCGGCGGCGGCAAGCTATCGCGGCGAAGCGTCCACAGATCCGGATAAGGGCGACCCGAAGCAGCGCGGCGGCTCGAAATACACACTGTCCTATGCGGCGCCGAAGCGGCTGGAAAAGTATCTCTGCGGGCACGACCAGTGGCGGCCGGATGCCGTCACGTGGTACGCGGTAGCGCCGGCCTCCGTGCCGGCCGGCAGGGACGCCGACGCTCAAGCCGATGTTGTCGCGCTGTTCACGCATTCGGTCTGCGCGTGGCGCAATCCCAACATTCTTCCTACGCCGCAGGGGATCACACTGCGCACGGGCACCAACGACATGCGCATTATTTCGCAGTCGGAAGGGAAGAAGCTCTCCGTGCATTGCCCGATTGGGTTGGGATCGCGCGTGTGGAGCATTCGCTGTTCGACGGCAGAAGAATCGTTCAGGCCGAAGGGCGGTTCGCCGACGAATCTTTCGGCCGAAATCGTCAAGCGCAACCTGGGCCTGGACGTTACGCGGTCGTGGGTCACCGATTGGAACATGACGTTCGATTACCCGCGCCTGTTCATCAAGCCACAGGATAAGGATGCGTACTATGCTCGCTTGAAAGGCAAAGGCATTGGTGCGCCGGGAAACCCGATGGATTTCTTCCTGCGCCATCAGGACCAGGCGAATTTCGACAAGGACTACGCGGGCGCGATCGAACAGGCTGACAGGATCGTCGGCGGCTACTTTTCCACCGGCTGCGACAACACGAACGGCTATCCCGGCTGGATGCTTGGATACTGGCACGGCATTGTCGTCGCCAATGCGCTCGACAATCTGGCCGGTAGTCCTCTGTGCAAGCCGGAGCAGGCGCGCGCGCTAAAGAAGAAGCTCGCGATCATCATCTACGGCCTGACCTCGAAGAATTCCTGGCCCGACAAACAGATCAACTACGGCTGGGGTTCGATGAACATGCCCGTCGGCCGCTGGGGCGGACTGGTCGTGATGGCGTCGGCGATTTCAGATCATCCGATGGCCAAAGAATGGCTGAAGGACGCGGGGCGCTATTTCAAAATGTTGCTGCAAACCGAATACGCGCCCGACGGGACACAGATCAGTTGTCCGCACTACATCGGCGCGTCCTCGACCTCCTTCTACGCGTGGATTGCGATGGCAAACAGTGGGGCCGGCGAGGATGTCTCGACTTCTCCGGTGCTGAAGAAGTTCGCGCGTTACTACATGCAGCTTATGACGCCGATCGATCCGCGCTGGGGCATTCGCACACTGATCAACGAAGGAGACTCGCGGCCGGGCAGTTCGCCGCTGCCGGGGATTCTCGGCACGCTGTTCCGCAACAGCGATCCGGAACTGGCCGGGCAGCTTATGCAAATGTGGCACGAAGGCGGCAGCGAAATGACCGGCGGCATGGGCGTGCCCGATGCGCTGATCATCGACCCGGCCGTCGCGCCGAAACCGCTGGCGCTCGGGCCGGAAGTGTATCCGGGTTTCGGCGCGATCCTGCGGCACCGCGCGTTAAGCACGCCCGAAGAGGAGTACCTGGTGATGCTCGGCGGCGATTTCATGATCGATCACGCCAACGTCGATCAGCTTGCGTTCCATTGGCATGAGAAAGGTGTGCCGCTGACAGTGTTCAACGGCAGCATGTATCAGCCGATGGCCTGCACGTCTCTGAGCCACAACACGATTTCCTGGGACATCGCGCCGGGCGGAGCGAAAGATCCCGGCAAGGATCAGCCCGGCAACTGGTATCACGAGCACAACCAGCCGCACGTGGATCTGGGCGGAATTACCCCGACACTGCATTGGGAGATCGGCTTCGACAGGGAAAAGCAGAAGATCACGGAGACGCGCGGGAAGATTACGCGCGCGGGCGAACTTCCCGGCGCGACGCTGCTTGAGGGCCAAGTGAACGTTAAGGCGTTGGTGCAGATGCCGACGAAACCGGCCAACGACGAGGTCGCCATCGCCAGCCAGGCCTGGCCCCCAGCGGCGCCATTAGCGAAGCCGTTCACCTGGACGCGCCGGATTCTTTCCGTTCGCGCCGAAACAGCGGCGGGAATGAACTATCTTGTCGTTCGCGATGACTTCGGCGAGTATGCGGAGAAGACGCCATTTTTCAGCTACTGGAATTTGGGCGACGGCATGACGGTAGCGCCGGCCTCCGTGCCGGCAGTTCCAGACGCCGGCTCCGCCGCGACGCTTACCGGCGCTCTGGGCGTGGACACGGAGATGTTCGTGCTTCAGCCGCAAGGAGCCAAGCTGGAAAAAGGCCGCTTCGTCAACAAGGAATGCGAGGGCATCGTCGGCGGATTGCACCGCAAGAAACACAACGAGCCCTTCCAGGAAGTCTACACGCTCTGCCGCGCAGAAGGCCAGAAGGGGAAGGGATTCCTGGTCGTGCTTTTCCCGCATAAAACTGCGGAGCCCAAGCCGAAGGTAGAACCGTGGCTGGGCAGTAAGGGCGTGAAGGTCTCGTGGCAGGGCGAGCAGCATTTCATCCTGCTCGCCATGTCCGATCAAGAAATCAACGCGGATGGAATCCAAGCGAAGACGTCTTGCCTGGTTCTCAAACTGAAGGATAAGGAGAATTTTGAGCTCAGCTTGCCGCTTGGCGGGAAGGCATCTCTCGGTGCGCAGTTGGACAGCGCAACGCCGGTCGGCGTGCGTTATTCCAATCGCCAAGGGCAGATGATTCGTGGCAAGGATCTGATTGAAGCAGCACCCAACAAGTAGGCGTTCTGCAAGGAGTTCACCCATGGATTTCCAGCATTCCTCACCCCGTCTGATCCCGTGCCTGCTCACACTGCTGCTTGGCACTTCGGCCTCCGCTGCCGACGCGCCCTGGAGTTGGTCCCAGCCGCAGGCCGAGGTGCTGCCCAACGGCGACCTGAAATGGAAGCCGCAGCCCTTCGTGTTCCAGAAAGGCGCGTCGGTGCGGTACATCGATTTTGATGGCGGCGACGATGCCAACGATGGCGCGTCAAAAGAGAAGCCCTGGAAGCACCATCCGTGGGATGCGGCAGCGAGCGGCAGCGCGAAGGCATGCAGCGGCATTCAGACGTATGTCTTCAAAGGCGGCGTCTACTATCGCGGGGAACTCACCGTAAGAGAAGCGGGCAAGCCGAACGATCCGATTCGGCTCACGCGCGATCCATCCTGGGGAACTGGCGAGGCGGTACTGTGCGGTTCGGAACGCGTTTCGGGCTGGAAGAAAGGCGCGACGAACAAGGACATCCCTGAGCCCGAAAAAGTCTGGTGCGCGGACCTGGATTACGCACCGCGCAGCGTCTGGCTGGTAGCGCCGGCCTCCGTGCCGGCCGGCAGGGACGCCGGCACCACCCCCACTGCGGCAGGAACTTTCTTCCGTGTTCCCCTCGCGCGCACGCCGAACTGGAAGCGCTCCAACCCGGATGATGTCAAAAGCGAATGGTGGGTCTGGGACAACCCGACGAAGCCGTTCGGCAACACGATCAAGAACGCCGGCGGGCAGGTGATTCACCTCGGCATCGACACCAAGCACATCGTCGGAAAGCCCGCGGAATACTTCAAAGGCGCGCTGATCTGGCCGGAGTATGGCTGGGTGATGAGCGGGCCGTACCCGACCGACGTGGAAGTCGTGGACCTGCAGCAGCACGGGCTGGGCTTCGGCGGCTGGACGGGCGGCGGCGCGGGCGGCGTCATCATGCGCAACATGCGCTACTATCTGGAGGACAAGCCGCACTACCTCGACGATCCGGAAGGAGAGTATTGGTTCGAGAAGAAAGGCAACGGCGGACGTCTGTACCTGCGGCTGCCGGGCGATGCCGATCCGAACACGGCGCGCGTCGAAGCGGGCAAGCGCTGCAATCTGGTGAATGGCGAGAAAGTCGAGCATCTGCATATTTCCGGACTCACGTTCCGCTTCACGACGGCGCCGTGGGAAATCACGGCGGCAACCTGGAATTTCAACACCAAGCCTTTCACCGTCCGCGGCGATGTAAGTCCGGGCTGCGTGCGGGTGTGGGGTTCAGGAAAGGACATCCGCGTCGCAAACTGTCTTTTCGAACACGTCTGTTTCCCGATTCGAATTCGTTCGCTGCTGGAAGGCGAGTACATCGACGGCGTGCTCATTGAAGACAACGATTTCCGCTATACGGACAACGGCATTCTGACCGTGTCGGACGGTTCCGGCTGGGGTTACGCGAAGCCGCGCGGGCGGTTGGGCGATGTGCGCATCTATCGCAATCACTCGCTGGAGACCGGCACGCGTCCCTCGCGCTACAACACCGGCACGGGGATCAATGTGACGTGCGCGCGCACGGCCGAAGTGGCGGGCAACGTGATTGAACGCTCGTACGCGCAAGGCATCGACGTTCACGGCGCGAAGCTCAGCGGCTGCTGGGGCGGCGTGCCGTTCACGCGCATTTTGATTCATCACAACAAAGTCTGGGAGTCGATGCTGAACTGCAACGACTACGGCGGCATCGAAACGTGGCAGGGCGGACCGGCGTACGTGTACGACAACCTTTCGTATGACGCGCTGGGCTACCGAAACTGGGAACGCTACAGCCGCACGGATGCCGGCTTCGGGCACGCGTACTATCTGGACGGCGCGTTTAAGAACTACCACTTCAACAACATTGCGTGGGGCAAGGCGAAGGACGTCGCCAGCCCCGTCGTCAATTGCGCGGCGTTCCAGGAAATTCACAGCTATCAGAACTCGTTCTTCCAGAACACCGTCTACAACTACTTCTCAGGCTCACGGCGGCAGGCGCCGGAAGCTGGACGCAACAAGTATCTGGGCAACATCTGGGATGGCATGGGCAAACACGTTTTTCGGCACTCCGATCCCGCGCGAACGGCGGCGGAAGGAAACGCCAAAGATGCGGGCCCGCAGAAGTCGCATTTCGCTCTGGAAACCAACGCTTACGGGCGCAACATCTTCTTCGATTTCGCCGAAATGGGGACGCTGGAACCATCCGGCCGCTGGCTGCTGACGTACGACGATTTCAAAGGCGCGCTGCAGAAGAATAAAAGCATGCTGTGCGAGTTAGGCGAGGTGAGCAAGGTCGATCCGCTGCGCGATCCGGCCAAGGGCGATTTTCGGCCGGCAGACGGTTCGGCGGGGCTCAAGAAGGGCGTAAAGGTCTTCGTGCCGTGGGCGCTGAGCGGCGTTGTGGGCGAGTGGAATTTCTACCACTCCGGCGATGACCCCGCGTGCATCCTCGACGAACACTGGTACATGACCGATTACTTTGTCTCTCGCGAAGGCTACCACGAACGGCCGATGTTCTCGCTTAAAGGCGTGAACGTAAGCGCCGAAGACTATGTCGCCGGCCCGCTCGAAGACTGGACGGCCGGCACGCTGAACTTCTCGGCCGCGAAGAAGCAGTACGCAACGCTCGCCAACGCCGACATGATGAAGCCGTTCGCGTTTCAGGATCTCAAGAAGAGCCGCCACGAAGGCGCCAAGCCGGAGCCATGCACCGTCGAAGGCGAAGCGCTCAAGAACCCGCAAGTTTATACGTCGAACATGCTGATCGAGGTCTACTTTAAGACTCGGGGTGGCGCCGGCGTCCCTGCCGGCACGGAGGCCGGCACCACCGTGCTGATGGAGAAGATGAAGGGCAGCGGCTACAGCCTTGTGATCAACGCGGCAGGACAACTCTCGTTCACCGTGAAGGGCGCGAATGCGTCTGCGTCGGTTGAAAGCAAAGCGAAGGTGAACGACGGGCAGTGGCATCACGCGATCGTTGAGGCTGACCGGCAGGCGAAGACGTTGACTGTTTATGTGGACGGCCGGAAAGATGGATCTGCCGCGGGCGTGGATGCCACGGTGTCGCTCGCCAACGAGGGCGATCTGTTCGTGGGCGGCACACCGGAGGGCCGCGGCCTGGACGGGGCGCTCGATTTCCTGCGGATTGCTCATGGCACGCTGGCCGATGCAGACACGACCATCGAGGAGCTTTACGCATGGGAATTCGACGGGCCGCAGCTTCGGGACTTCACCGGAAAGAAGGGGAACGGGCCGCGCGACGCAGGAGCGATTGATCGCGCGCCGTAGAGGCTTTGGCTCCACTATGAGTTGGGCGCGCGATCTTCCACGAGCGACACTTAACTGCTTTCAACACAGAGTCACAGAGAACACCGAGGAGCACAGAGAAAGAGTAGAATAAAAACGCTCTGTGAAACTCTGCGTCCTCTGCGCCTCTGTGTTGAAGGCTGTTCTTTTGCGCTGGACTGAACGCTTGCCAAAAATCAGATTGCAGATTGGCGCGGCGTGCACGTGCTAACGGCCGAGTTTCTCTTCGTCGCCGGATTTCTTCTTTTTCTCCGTGGAGTCGCCGGCGCTGCGTTCGGCGGCGTCGCTGCGTTTTTCTGCTTTGGGCAGGATGGCGATCGTCAGGGCGGTGCGGGTGTCGCCCGCGCGCGAATAGCTGACCGTAACCTTGTCGTCCACCTTGATGTCCGAGAGCTTGGCGGCCGTGTCAGCCTTCGTGATCTTCGTGGCGTCATTCACCTTGAAGGTGAGCTCGCGCGCAACCATCACCACGATTTCTTTGGCTTCAGCATCCACTTTCTTGACGACGCCCGTCTTGCTTTGAGCGTCACCTTTGGCTTCACTCTTGAACTTATCGCCGTGCTTCTCTTCGGCGAAACTTGTGCGCTGAACTGCACAGACAGCCAACGCGGCTGCCAGGACCATCATCACGCTGAACTTCATGGCTCCCTCCAAATGGTTGAACCGCGCACGGTGTGCTGTCTGCCAACAGGGCGAAACCTGAACGGTGCGCTACTCCTAAAGATGACGAAACTTTCACTTCATTTACTGCTTGAAAGACGACAAGCCAAAAGCCTACGGCTCCGGCTTCTGGAATTCAAGAATCTTGCTCTTGGGCAGACGAATGACAAACGTGGCGCCCTGGCCCGGATGATTCTCCAGTTCCATTTCGCCGCCGTGTTCCTGCACAATCCGGCGAGCGATCGCCAGGCCAAGGCCTGTGCCGTGCTCCTTCGTCGAATAGAAAAGTTCGAAGATCTTCGCCTCATTGGCCTTGTCCACACCGCCGCCGTTGTCTTCGACAGAGACCTCGACGTAATCCGGAGATTCACGCGTGTGCAGGACGATGCTGCCGTGCTGGCCGATCTGCTCCATCGCATTGGTCAGCAGGTTCATGATCACGCCGCGCGCGAACTGGTTCCAGTCGAGCATCACCGGGTAAAGCGCTTTCTGGAAATCCGTGGCGACCTGGATGTGCCGGCGCTCGCATTCCGGAGCCAGAAACTGCTGCATTTCAAGAAGCAGGTGGTTCAGATCGGTCGGCAGCATTTCCATGCGCGGCGGCTTGGCATAGGTGAGGAACTCATTGAGCAGCTTCTGCAAGCCCTCGACTTCGCGCGTGATCATTCCCACTCGCCCGCCAAATTCGGCGCGCTTGGCTTCATCCACGAATGCCAAGTCTTCTTTCAAGAGATCCAGGTTCAGGCGGATGGCGTTCAGCGGGCTGCGAATTTCATGCGCGAGGCCGGAGGCGACCGAGCCGATGTACGCCATTCGCGTCGCGGCCTCGGCGCGAGCTTCGCGTTCGATTTGTTTGCGAGTCTTTGGCATTCGCCCCAATATAGCAGAGCGTGGTCGCAGCTCGAAATTCGAAAATCCAAAATTCGAAATCTTTACGCAACGTGGTGGCCGGTCTATATTCAGAATATGGAGACGAGCCCTCCCCTTCCCTTCGGTCCGCTAAAGCGCTTCGGCGTTTTGGGCGGCACGTTTGATCCGCCGCATGTGGGGCATCTGTCGATCGCGCAGCAGGTGCTGAATGGGTTGAAGTTGCAGCAGGTCGTGCTGCTGCCGGCGGCGACGCCTCCTCACAAACGAGAAGGCTGCAGTCTCTCATCGGCCGAGGATCGCCTGGAGATGTGCCGCCTGGCCGTGCGCAATTTGCATGGGCTGAGCGTGAGCGATTACGAGATCCGGCGCGGCGGAGTCAGCTACACGGTGGACACGGCCCGGCGAGTGCGCGATGCATACGGGCCTGACGCGGAGATCTTTTTCTTGATCGGTTCAGACAGCCTGGCTGAACTGTCCCACTGGTATAAGGCTCAGGAGCTTGTCGGTCTGGTTCGCTTTGCCGTTGCCGAACGCCGCGAGGTGCCCATCCAGGAGTCGCTCTGGGGCGAGATCCGCGCGCATTTGGGCGATGCAGCCGAACAAATGTTGCGGCAGGGCGTCGTCCCGGTGGAGCGCGTCGATATCAGTTCGACGGCGATCCGGCAGTTGTTTAAGAAAGGCGAGAAGATCCCCGGCTACGTGCGGCGCGATGTCGAAGATTATATCCGACGCCACGGTCTGTACGGCGCCAAGGCGTGATCCTCCAAAACCTAGTCACCCCCATAGGTTAAATGGTCAAGTTACCATGCGTAGAATCGTTTGTATGATTACGGCAAGATTTTCCTTGAAGTAGCCTGTTTTCGAGGTAAACGTCTCCCGGCGAATCACACAAAACATTGTGCATCTCATGTCGCGGGCTCGTTCGTCTCGATACAGCGAATGTGCCACTTTGGGGAGAGGCGGGGATCTTATGTCACGACGAATTCAGACTTCCACGATGGGACTGTTTCTTGTGGCGATAGCCTTTGGCTGCATCAGCGCATTTGCGGCCGCGCCGGGAAACGATTTCTTTCCTGGCTTTGCACTTTCCGGGTCGCTGCCCATCACGACCTCTGGCACCAATGTGGGTGCGACGAGCGAAGCCCTTGATCCGCCGACGATTGCCGGCGCGGCCACCGGCGGAAAGACAGTCTGGTGGAAATGGACTCCTACCAGCAGTGGCTCCACTGTCATCTCGCTGTCCGGGAGCAGTTTCGATACGCTGTTGGGCGTCTACACCGGAACCGGTCCGTTTACGACCGTCGCTGAGAACGACGACTTCGGTGGGAGCCGCCAGAGCCAGGTCTCGTTCAATGCGACGAGCGGTGTCACGTATCGCATCCTGGTCGATGGTTACGCCGGCGCCACTGGAAACATCTCGCTATCGGTGGACATTATCCCGCCGCCGGCCAATGACAATCTGGGGAATGCGGCTGACTTGACAGGACAGCTCCCCATCTCACTCACGGCGTCGAATGTAGGCGCGACCAAGGAGCTCGGCGAGCCGAATCATGCCGGCAACGCGGGCGGGGCCTCGGTCTGGTGGTCATGGAAATCGAACTTCAGCGGCACCGTCGCGATTTCAACCGAGAACAGCAGCATTGATACGCTGCTGGCTGTGTACACTGGAAACGCATTCCCGCTGACCCTGATCGCCAGCAACGACAACACGGGCGCTTCTGTGACCAGCCGCGTGTCATTCAATGCGACCGCTGGAACCGCTTACAAGATCGCCGTGGACGGCAAGGCAGGCGCAGTCGGAAACATCAACCTCGTGTTGGCGGTGCCGCCGCCGAACGATAATCTGGCCAATGCAACCGTGCTGCCGAATACCTCCCTGCCCGTCAACGCCTCCGGCACGAACGCTTATGCCGGCGTAGAGTCCGTGGCTGCGGAGCCTGCAACGATCGCCGGCTTTGCGGTCACCAAGAGCGTCTGGTGGCGCTGGACGGCGCCGGCGTCGCCAGCCTCGCAGAAGATCACGGTTTCGACGAGTGGCAGCAGCTTCGACACACTCCTGGCCGTGTATGACGGCACGAGCTATCCACTGACCGCCTTGGTACCGGCGGCGGAGAGCGACAACTTCCCCATATTCGATTTCGCGAGCCAGATCACGTTCGTGGCCACTGCTGGCAAGACTTATAGTTTTCAAGTCGATGGCAAGTTCGGCGGCACCGGAAATATCTCGATCCTCTTGACCGCGCCGCCGGCCAACGATGACCTGGCCAACGCCAGCGACTTGGGGTCGGCCCTGCCGGTCACCATCGGCGGCAGCAACCGATTTGCGAGCAAGGAGAGCTCAGAACCGAATCATGGCGCCGATCCGGGCGGCAGTTCGGTGTGGTGGAAATGGAAAGCTCCGGCCACTCAATCCGTCACCATCACCACGTCTGGCAGCAATTTTGACACGCTGCTGGCCGTGTATAAGGGGGGCACGTATCCCTTGGCAGTCGCGACGGCGGAGAACAACAATGTAGGGTTTTCAAGCCAGGCCCAGGTGACCTTCAGCGCGGCAGCGAACACGACCTATTACATCGCTGTGGACGGCACCAACGGACAAACGGGATACATCCAGCTTGCGATCGTCTCCCCGCCAGCCAACGACAATTTCAGCGCAGCCACGGACCTCAATGCCCTTTTCGGCAGCACCTACGGCAAGGCCAGCACGAACCTCACCAATCAGTACGCCAGCCTTGAAGCGGGTGAGCCAGCGCATGCCGGCACGGTCGGCGGCGCCTCGGTGTGGTTCAAGTGGACAGCCCCCAGCAGCACCGGCCCGGTGGGCATTTCGACGACTGGGAGCACGTTCGACACGCTTTTGGCGATCTATACGGGACCCAATGTCAGTACGCTCACACCCGTTGCCGACAACAACAACACGTCCTTTTCAACGCAGGCCGAAACCACGTTCGATGCGCAAGCCGCGCAAGTCTACTACATCGCGGTGGACGGCTACTATGGCGCCACGGGCAGCATCGTGCTCACCGTTGCGCTACCTCCCAGCAATGACGACTTTGCCAATGCGCTCACGTTGTCGGGCACGCCGCCATTGTCGGATAAGACGCATTCGAATCGTTTTGCCACAAAGGAGCCCGGCGAGCCGGACCACGCGGGCTTTACCGGCGGTCCGTCCGTGTGGTGGCAGTGGACATCGCCATCGAACGGGGGCAAGTACACGATTACCACCGCCGGCAGCGACTTCTACACTCTGCTGGCCGTTTACAAAGGGGGCGCGGTCAATGCGCTGACGGCGGTTGCGGGTAATTTCGGTGGCGGCGGCAACACCAGTCTGCTGACGTTCATTGCCGAACCCAGCACACTGTATCACATTGCCGTGGATGGATATTTCGGCAGCACAGGCAACATTTTCCTGACATTGCGCCTAGCCAACTCCCCGGTCAACGACGATTTCGCCAACGCGACCGCACTTGGAAGCACACTGCCGGTTACCGTGAACGGCAGCAACGTGGAAGCCACCAAGGAGGCTGGCGAGGCGAACCACGCCGGCGATAAAGGCGGCGCTTCGGTGTGGTGGTCCTTCACGGCGCCGACGACAGGAGATCTGACGGTGTCTCTGGCGGGCAGCGACTTTGCCACCGCGTTGGCCGTCTACACGGGCAGTTCGGTGAACAACCTGACCCCTGTGGCCAGCAGCACCAACGGGCAGATCACGTTTGCAGCCACCGCCGGGCAGAGCTACCGGCTGGCCGTCGATGGCGTGAACGGCGCCACCGGCAACATCAAGCTCACGATCGGCGCACCTCCGCCCAATGACGACTTTGCGCAAGCCATTACGCTCCCCAATCCCAGTTCCGGGCCGCTCCGCATCACCTTCACTGGCACAACGAACAATCTGGCCAGCAAAGAGATTGGCGAGCCGTACCATGCCAGCGTGACGGGTGGCGCCTCGGTGTGGTGGAAGTGGACGGCGCCGAAGACCGGAAAAGTCACGATCTCGACGGGCGGAAGCAGTTTCAGCGCCGTAATCGCGATCTACATCGGCAGTTCGATTGTGACCCTGACGCCGGTCGCCTCCTCCAGCATCGGCACGGTGAGCCTCAACGCGGTTGCCGGCACGACCTACATGATCGCCGTGGATGGAAACTACAATCCGGCGACGTTCGCTGCGGACACCGGCAAGGTGTCGCTGCTCCTGGCTGAGCCGCCCGCCAACGACGACTTCGCCAATGCGGCCTTGATGAACGGGGCACTGCCGCTGTCAACGTCTACTCAGACCCCTGCGCCAACCAATGAAGGAGCCACCAAGGAGAATATGGTCGGCGAGCCGTACCATGCCGGTCAGCCCGGCGGCGCATCCGTCTGGTGGACCTGGACTTCGCCGATCACTGCGAAGATCACCATCACCACGGCGGGCAGCACGTTCAACACGCTGCTGGGTGTTTATACGGGCACGGCCGTCAACATGCTGACGGAGGTGGCCAGCAACGACGATTTCGGGAGTTCCAAGACCAGCCAGGTCACCTTCAGCGCCACAGCGGGAACCACGTACCGCATCGCGGTGGACGGCGTGAACGGCCAGACCGGCACCGTGGTGCTCGGAATCGAACGCTTCCAGAAACCGGATCTGGTGGTCCAGGCGCTTTCGATCACGTCCAAGAACCAGAAGCCCACGGCCGGCGAAAAAGTCACTTTCACCGCCACGGTCAAGAACAATGGCGGCCGCGCCGGATCGTTCCTGGTCGGCTTCTTCCTGAATTCGGCCAGCGCACCGACCTTGGCGACGGCGGCGGATGCCAGCGCGCGCATCGATTCGCTCCTGGCCAATGCCACGGCCAGCGTGGACTTCCAGGTGACCGTCGGTACCGATGCGAATTACACGGCCTGGGCCTTCGCCGACTACGCAGACCCCAACGCAACCGGAAAAGGCGAGCAGGAAGAGAGCGATGAAACCAACAATGCCGGCCCTTCGGGCGGGTTCGCCTGGGCCGTTGTGCCGCAGGCTCCCTTACTGGCCGATGCGACGGCCAACGGCACCGATGGGGCAGCTTTCTCCTATACGATTACAGGGACCAGCACGGCGACGTTGACGTATGACGCCACGGGGCTGCCCACGGGACTGACTCTGGACAAGTCCACGGGCAAGATTACTGGAACGCCGACGACGCCCGGTACGTCCGTATGCCCGGTCAGCGCCACGAATACGGGCGGCACGACCGCGGCCAAGCTGACGATTATCATCGCGGCGGCTGTGCCGACGATCACCAGCGCACTGTCGGCCAGCGGCGTGCAGAACCAGGCGTTCACCTACACCATTACGGCCAGTGGATCGCCGACGATCACCTATGCCGTGGACAACCTGCCCTCCGGACTAACGATCGACACTGCCACGGGCGCCATCAGCGGCACGCCGGTGACCTCGGGCGACTACACCGTCACGCTCAACGCCACCAATGCCGCGGGCGCCGACAAGAAGTTCCTGCTCATTCATATTGCCGATGCCAATGACATCGACGGCGACGGCTTCAGCAATGCCCTCGAACAAGCGCTGGGGACGGACCCGAACAACAGCAGTTCGACGCCCTTTGGTGGCGCAGCCGCCGGAGCGGTGCAGGCGATGGGCGTGACGGGCCTGAAGATGAGCGTGAACTTCTCCAGCGCTTCGAGCTCGGACTCGATCAGCCTGAGCGGGTTCGTCGCCGGCAATGCGTTGTCTGCCGACAAGAGCTTCGTGGTCAATATCGGCGGCATCGTCAAACAGTTCACTTTGGACGCCAAAGGTTCGGCCAAGTCCACGGATAAAAAAGACTCCATGAAGATTGCGGCCAAGAGTGGCGCGCTGAATTTTTCGATCAAACTCAGCAAAGGAAGCTTTGGCAACACCCTGAAGGCCAACGGCAATTATGACACCACGGGCGCAACCAAGGTGCAGGCGCTGATCATCGAGGTGCTCTACAACAAGACGACGTACCGCAAGGACCAGTTTGTGCAGTACGCCGTGAAATCGGGCAAGGCCGGCTTCAGCGGCATCGGCACGGAAGCCAAGGGCGGCGCGCTGCCGACGCGGTAACGGACGGACGGACGGGGAGACGGGGCGACGGGGGGACGGGGAGAAGCAACGCCGCGACGGAGCGAATCAGAACCGCGACCGTAAGGGAGCGGCCGAAAAGCGCCAAAGGCGCGCCAGTCCGCGTTGTAAAGTCCTCGCGGTATGCGAGGATTTAGTGCAGAGGACCACAGACAAGGAATAGAACTAAACGAACACTCTGTGAAACTCTGCATCCTCTGTGGCTCTGGGTTGAAGGCTATTCTTTTGCGATGGACTGAGCGCTTATCTTTTTTCAGCGCTGCTACTCGTTCGCCCTGACCAACAATACCTGCCGCTTCTTCGCGAGCGCCACGTCGCTCACCTGCTCGCTGCCGTCGAGCACATTCTGGATGCGCACGGGCTTCTCGAATCCCAGTTGGGCGTCGCTGAAACTCCACAACACTTGCGCTTCGCCGGGCCGGCCGTAGAGCACGCCGGCTTCTTTCGGCAAAATGCGGCGCGTGTGCATCAGGTCGTTCACCTGTCCGAACGCTTTGATCAGCGAAAAGTGCCAGGGCGTGGGAAGATCGTAATCGCCGCGCACAGTGTTGTAGCAGAAGCTGAGCCGGTCACTCGGGATGTCCCAGTAGAGCATCCACATCATCCGGTACGCCAGGCCGCGGAAGAAGACGTCCGCCGGATCGGCGGCGGCTTTCTCCAATGCGGGGATATCAAACGAGCAAAGGCATTCGCTCCAGAGTGGCAGGCTGCCCAGGCGCTTCTCGGCGCCGGGACCATGGCGATGAACGCCGAAAACGCCGAGGTCTTCGTTGCAGTAAACGTAGCCGAGCTGCTGCATCTTCGTCATCAGGTCCAGATGCGCTCGATACTGTGAGAGGATCGCGCGCGACGGTTCGGAAGCCGGACGCGTCTTCCAGAGCAACTCCACTTGGTCGGCCGTTGCGCCGCCGCGTTCGGCATCGGTGTTCTGCACCCAATGGAACTTGTCGCTGGAAAGATTGAATGAACTGTCGAGGAAAATCCCGCCGAGACCCACGTCGTCGTGGGCGTGCTTCCAGCATTTCAGCCAGTAATCGCGAACGACCGGATCGCGCAGGTTCATCACGGCGAAGACAGGCGTGTAGTGATCGGCTTCGAGCGCATTGGATGGATTTCGCACCCACGGCGATTTTGTTTTCTTGAAGGCTTCCATGATGGAGCCTTCCACCGGCAGAAAGCGGATGCGGTTGGGACGTCCGCTGCGCTGATCGAAAAGCCAGGTCAACGTCGAGACGGACGTGTTGCCCCACATTTCGACGCGGGCGCCGGAACCCTTCGCGACCTGGCAGAAGGAGCGCAGTTTGTCCGCGCCGACGGTCTCGGCAACTTTGTAGTCCACCGTGCAACACATGTTGCTGACGCCCCACGTGTTCATGTTGTTTTCGAAATGATTGGCGACGCCGATGGTTTTCGCGCCGGCGTCGAGAAGTTTGGGCAAGCCCATCCGCTGATAGCGCTCAACGTCGGCGTTGCCCCACTCTTCGATCATGCCGTAGGGTTCGACGCGCTCGCGCCGCATGCCGAGCTGGCCGTGCAACGTGTCGTGGACGAGTTCCTTCACGGATTCGTAAAGGTTCGCGCGCGCGGCGAAATCGCGCTTCCCCGCGAACCACAGCACTTCCACGGGAGCGGTTTCCAGCGAGAGACCCAGGTCGCCGCAGTGTTCGTGGAAGTGCGCGATCTCGTCCACGCCGCGCTGTTTCTCAAAAAGAGACCGGACATGAGATACCTGCGTGGCCCACGTGACGAGCGTGCCGTTTTTCCCGGCTGTGAACGAGAAGCCTTGAAGTTCCGTTTGCAGCGGAAGGAACTGGAAGATGTTCGGATTCGCACAGTCGGGCAGATACCACTCCGTCGAGTGATATTGAGCGATCGATTTGATCCGCACGATCGGCGGAACGAAGCAGTTGCGCATCCAGAATTCGTTGCCGACGGCTCGCGCGCCGGGTTCCCACGTGCCGCGGTCCAGGATCTTGTAGATTGGAATCCTGGCGCTTTTGTAACGGTACTGATAGCTGAAGCCGATGGCATCTTCGTCGCCCAGTTTTCGCGTGACGGGCCGAATTTCCAGCCGCAGCGTCGTTTTCTTCGCAGGCTGAGCGGTCGCGGTCCAGTCGGCGGTGTTGTAGCGATTGCGCACGGAATGGACCATCCAATCCATGATTCCGCCCGCGCGCTGGGACATCGACAAATCGAGAACGATCTTCTTCGGCGTGACCTCGCGGCGAACGATCTGATAGTCGCAGAGTTCGATGCCGTCTGGATTGCGGATGGAGACGAACATCTGCCGGCGGCCACTGCGCAGCGCGACTCCGCCAACGGAGACTCTGCCGATGCCGAGAAACGCGCTGCCTTTGATCAACAGTTCGATCTGCGTGCCGTTGCTGAGTCGGACCGATGGCATCCCTTCCCCTCCCCACTAAAAGCCACGACTTCAACACAGAGCCACAGAGGACACAGAGGTCACAGAGAGAAGGTAGAGTTAATAGTTAGTGAAGCGATCACGCATGTCGTCACTCCTGCCTCCCGCCTCCTGCATCCTGCCTACCTGCTGTTTGCAGCGAACTCGCGATCCGTCGCCAGTGCGTGCCTTGCCAGAACAACCGCTTGCAGCGCGCGCACTCGAAGAACTGTTCGACCCAGGCGAAGCTGCGCGGCGGGGCGCGTTCTTTCACGTGTTCTTTTGCGACAAGCACCAGTTCGCCGCCGCACGCCATGCAGCGCGGCGTCAACAGCGGCAAGGCAAGTCTCTCCAGCACGAACGCGAGTTGCTCCAGCTTTCGCAAACCGGTCGGAAGCAGCAGCGAAGGGATTTCGCCATCGCGCAGAGCGCCGATCTCGAACATTCGCGTGTCGCAGCTCAGCAGAAAGCGACTCTCGCGCCGCGCGATGCGGATGAAGTCCCAGTCGTCAATGTCGGGATACCACGCCGCATCGTAGCCGGCAGCGCGCAACCAGCGCGCGAGTCCGCCCAGCATCGCGTCGCAAGCAAATTGCAGTGGCTCGGACATACACTGCTCCCAACTTCAGCATAACGCGCGAATGTCAGTTGTCAGTGGTTCGTTGTCAGTTGTCCGTTGCTCCACTTCCGCAACGTAGCGGATTGCCGCAAGCACTGACCACGGACCACTGACCACTGACCACTGACATCCGTTCTAGACTTCTGGACTCTTCCTGAAAGCTTCCATCACCAGTTCCACGGACGTTTCGCCGCGATAGTTGTTGAGTTGCGGGCGGAACGCGACATCGATCGGGCCGCTCTGCGTCAAGTCGCACAGCGCGTTGAAATTTGGGGCATGATTCCAGCCGACGACGCGGCGCGCGGTGTTGCCGTCGCTGGCATAGAAGCTGACGTGCTCCTCCGTCTTGCCGAGCAGTTTGGGCGGCGATTTCACGCTGACGCCGCAAACGGCGAGCATCGGTGCCGGGTTTCCCATGCCGAAAGGTTCGAGCTTTTCCAGATCGGCGCAGCAGCGCGCGTCGATTTCGCCGAGCTTCATGCGGGCCTCGAGCTCCATCACCGGCTCGAAATCTTCCGGCTCCAAGTGCTGCGCGCAGTCCGCCTGAAATGCACCGCGGAACTCACCGATACGAGCGGCCTCGATGCTGAAACCCGCAGCCGCGGCGTGGCCGCCAAAATTCAGCAGGTAGTCTTTTTGCCGCGCCAACGCGTCGGTCAGATGCAGGCCGGGAATCGAACGCCCTGAGCCGCGCGCGATGCCCGTGCCCGCGTCGATGCTCAGCAGCAGCGTGGGCCGATGGAACTCGTCCACAATTCGCGATGCGGCGATCCCGATGACGCCCTGATGCCATTCGCTGGACGCGAGCACGAACGCGGCGCAGGCGGGCGTGGATGCCAGGGCGGCGGCGGCGCTTTCGCGCACGCTGTCCACAACGGCGCCCTGCAATTCCTGCCGCTGGACGTTGTAGCGGTCGAGCGCTGCGGCGAGCTGCTCGGCGCGCGCCGGGTCGTCGCTGGTCAGAAGTTCAAGGGCGTCGGACGCGTCGCCACAGCGGCTGGCGGCGTTGAGCCGCGGCGCAATTCCGAAGGAGACATCGCTGGCTCGGATGGGCGCGTCTTTACGAGAGCTTTCGCTCGAAGGCCGGCGCGCGGAAACGCTGGCGGCTGCCGAGCGCGGGCAGGCTATTCGGATCAGCGCGCGCCAACCGGGCGACTGGCTGCGATTGAGCGCCAGCAGGCCCTGATGGGCCAGGATCCGGTTCTCGCCGGTGAGCGGGACGATGTCGGCAAGCGTGCCCGTTCCGGCCAGGGCGACGGCATCGAGCAGGAACGCGCGAAATTCCGGCGTGACTCTTTTGTTCTGCGAGAAATGCATCGCCAGCGCCCAGGCCAGCTTGAAGGCGATGCCGGCGCCACAAAGTTCACTGTAGGGATAGGTGCTGTCGGGACGCTTGGGGTTGACGACGGCCACCGCGCGCGGGATGGAGTTCTGGACGTGATGGTGATCGACGACGATGCAGTCGATCCCCGCCTCAGCCAACGCGTTCAACGCTGTGTGCGCGGAAATCCCGTTGTCGAGCGTCACCAGAACGTCGGGGCGGCGCGCGAGGATCCTCTCGACCGCCGGCGGGGTCAAGCCGTACCCGTGCTTGCGATCGGAAATGCGCGATTCCACCTGCACTTTTGAATGCAACTGCCGCCGCAGGACGTCGAAGAAGCGCGTCAGCAAGGCGGTCGCAGTGATTCCGTCCGCATCGTAGTCGCCAAAGAGCAGGATCTTCTCGCCCTTTTCGACGGCTTGAGCCAAGCGCGCGATGGCCCGCGGCATATCGGGCAGCAGCAGCGGGTCGTGTAGCAGATCGAAGCGCCGCGAGAGAAACGCGTCGGCTGCCGCGGGGTCGGACAGGCCGCGGCCGAGCAGCAACTGCGCGCACATGGGGGAAATGCCGAGTTGTCCGGAAAGGTGCGCGGCGGCGTTGATGTGAGCGTCCGGAGTTGGCGCAAAACGCCAACGGCGGGCGACGGACGAATGTTTCCGCGATCTGGATGCGCTCATTGGCGCGTTAAACCTATGGTCGTGACCCGCCAGCCATCGTTCGTCTTCAGCAACGTGGCTTTCAACGTGGTGTTCGTGCTTTCACTGTATCGTCCTTCTATCTCTTCCCACTCAGCCGTTTCAGTTGTCTTGCCCTTAGCGTGGACCTGGAATGCGACGGTCGCTTTTTTCGGATCACTTGGATCGATCAGCACGTTCAAGGGCTGCGGCTTCAAACTGATGTCCACGACGCGAAATTGCTGCACGAGAATCAGGATGCAGAAGTTGTGCGCCAGGTCGAACGTGCAGCCTTCCGGGCCCGCAAATTCCTTGTGCAGAATGGCAGTCACTCTGCGCGGGCTGCGCTCATTGGCGCCCTCAACCGCGCTCTGGAAAAGCAGCCGTATTTTGTCTTCATCGCTGCGGATAAAGCGGTCGTAAAACCACAGGCCGCCCTGCCACACGATGAAGGCGGCCAAGCCGATCAGGAGCGCGCGCTTGAGGCTGAACTGGCTCTGCGGCGCGGGACGCTTTTGTGTCCATTGACTTGTGCCGTCCGACATGCGACCTCGCTTCCAAAAAAGGGTTCGGGGTTCAGGGTTCAGGGTTTAGAAACGCCAAGTCAAAGCCTTCCCTGAACCCTGAACCCCGAACCCTGAACCCTTCTTCCCTTCCCTCACTTCTTTTTCTTCTGCTTGTACACGTCTTCAATCGCTTCGGCGCAGGACATCAGGTTGTACACGACGCCCTCAAAGGCCTCGAACGAAAAGCCGCCGATGAAAATGGCCATGGAAACGTCGTAACGATTTTCCACGGGCATAACCGCCGCACAATGATCCCAACAGATTTGCAGCGCATTCTGCAAGGTGTGCACGGCATCTTCGAACTTGGCGGCTGGCAGATCGGCGGTGCGAGTCGTCAGCGTGATCAGGTCATACTCCGCGTCGATCCAGGCCAGAGCCTCGAACGGACGCCCGTCCACGCGAAAGAGGACGCGGTTGTCGTCCGTCAGATGCAGCTCGCCGCTATGCTCTTCCAACGCGCGAATGTAGTCGGCAGTGCGCTCCAGAAAGTACTTTCGTTCGATTTCGTGATTCATGCTGGAAGAAACGTACTGCTTCGCTTGAGTTTTTCCAGTGGGTGCCGAAGACGCGCGGTGCGATGGTTCGTCCAGGTACGGCTTTTGTCTTGAATTAAGTTGATATTTGGTCTTATATATGGTATATAGATGGGTAGAGGTCGTTCCGAAACATATTGATCTCGGACTGGCGTTGATTAAGCGCTGGCGAGGGAAACCGGGCGAATCTCGAATATCGCAGGACTGGTCCACCCAAGAACTCATTGAAGACAAAAACGCGACGGAGGCGCCACGTGGTTACGTGACGTGACGGGTGACGCGTGGCGGGTGACGGGTGGAATCGTTTGCGATGATCGTGGAGGGTGGGGCTATGAACGGAAGTCGGCAGGAGGCAGCGGCAGGAGGCAGGAGTGAGGGCACGGACGCGATAGGAATTCAGAATTCAGAGAGCAGAATGCAGAATGTAGGACACGATAGCGGTAGCACGAATGACAGCGAGAGTGCTACGCGAGATTTTGGTGGAGGCGGGAGCGCCCCCTCACCCCTAACCCCTCTCCCTCGCGGGGGAGAGGGGGACCGGAGTGGCGAGCGAGACGCCTGCGATACGAATTGCGGCGCTGCCGCAAACCTAACCCCCCGGCCCCCTTCCCTCGGAGGGAAGGGGGAGAACGGAAATGTGGATGAAGGCACGGGCAGCCAACAGCTAACAGAGGCTGCCCGTGGCACAGGAACGACGGAACGGAGGCGGAATCCGGAGTTGGTGAGGATGTTGGGGTTGGAGCCGGAGGATTTGCTGGATCCGGGGAGGACGATGTTGTCGGGTGGGTTGCAGCGGCTTTGGGCGACTCAGCGGGCGATGGAGTTGCCTCTGAAAACCGAGCAGGAAGAAGAGGAGGAAGGGCGGGAACTGACGAAAGAGGAAAAGGAGGAACTGGAGTATCAGCGGCTCAAGGCGATCGAGGATTCTCCGTGCTGCAAGGCGGTGCCGGACGAAGAACCGGAACCGCCGCCGCCGTTGTGGCGGTCGATGACGGGGATTTTTCCGGAGAACGAGCGCGTGATGTCGCCGGCGGGCCGGGCGATGCGGCTGGAGGAATTCGTGGATGTGGTGATGAAACTGCTGCGCTACGAGATGGAGCAGGAGAAGGCCAAGCCGAACATTTATCACACGGTGTTCTGGGATCCGCTGCCGCAGGTTTGTTTTGCGCTCGGGATCGCTCGGGCGCAGTTGACGCGACTGAGCCGCGAGGCGACGGGGTTGAGCGCGCATGAACTGGTGGATGCGATTCGGGTGGAGAAGGTGAAGGAGAGGATGAAAGAGGAAGTGAGGAGATTCCTTGACGGGGAGACGGGGGGACGGGGAGACGGGGGGAAACGGAACGGAGGCGGGAGGCTGGAGGCGGGAGGCAGGAGTAACGGCACGGAAAAGCTCACCACAGAGGACACGGAGGACACAGAGGACGGGCTTGAAGAAAAGGTGACGGTCGCGAGTGTTTATGCGGAGATCAAGAAAGAGCGGAAGGGGCCGCAATTTCATCGCGGGGTTTGGGCGCTGGGGTTTGGGTTTCCGAACTATCTGCGGTTTTATCGGGCGTGTTTGTTTTACTACAGGCTGGCGCCGCAGCAGTTGGAGTTGGTCGCGATTCAGGAAGTGCTCGCGGAGGAAAGCGGGCGCGAAACGGCCTGCACGGAGGCCGGCGCTACCGACCGAAGCGAGGCTGAGAAAAAAGAAGAGGAGGCGCGGGTGCGAACGGCATGTGCAGCGGTGAAGGCGCGCCACGTGCAATTTTTTACAGAGATTACGCGGAGGGTTTGGCAAGAGGTCTACGAAGGAGGCAAGGGCGCGGAAGCGGCGGCGGGGTAACTGCAATTAAAAATTAAAAATTAAAAACGCAAAAGTAAGGCTGGAAACCGAGCACCGCGGAGGACGCAGAGAGCGCGGAGGAGGACGAACACGGACGGACAAGGACGAGCACGGACGAGATGGACAAAACGGACGAGACGGGGATGGAACGGGGATGGCTGGGCCAGCGCTGGCCGATTTAGCCTAGCACCCTCTCACGCTTGGGACCGGCGTGGAGTCAGGCATTAGGTGCGGAAGAAGGATATGGCAAATCTCTATTTTCCGCTTTAACTTTCGCCGTTTGCCTATAGTGACTATAGTGTCCGGATGCAGCCTGTAGCGCCCCAGCAGCAACGGCCCTGATTGCCTGTGGGTCTTATCTGCGGAAATGCGCCACGGTTCGCGTTTAGAAACTGTAGCACGCCATTCGCGATGCGCGTCAGCGCCCGAGTTTGGCCGAGCAGGCTTTTGAGGGAGCGGGATAACCAAACGGACTAAAGCCACCGATGTGGAATCTTGGCGCGGCGTTTTTCGCCCACCGCGCCTGGAAGCATACTGCTCCGTTTTCCGTCCGGCAGTGAAGAGGCCAAAAACGCCATGACCGATGTCATTCGTAAAATTGCAGACGACCTGAGGCTGAAGGCGCCGCAGGTCCAGACCACCGTGGAACTGCTGAAGCAGGAGGCCCCCGCCGCGTTCATTGCGCGTTACCGCAAAGACGCCACCGGCGGACTGGACGAAGCGCGGATCCGAACGATCCATGAACGCTTCACGCAGCTTACCGAAATGGAACAGCGCCGAGCTCAGGCGATCAAAGCCATCTCGGCCGCCGGCAAGATGACGCCTGAATTGCAGGCCAAGCTGGACAGCACCGAAAACCGTGCCGAGTTGGAAGATCTCTACATGCCCTTCCGCGCTCGCCGGCGCGCCCGTTCCACCGCCGCCAAGCAAAAGGGGCTCGACCCCCTCGCCGATCTGATTCTCAAGCAGCACCAGAAAAATGCTGGAACCGCTGTCGTGGCCGCCACGGCGCCTACGGCCGGCACGGAGGCCGGCACCACTACCGGCACGGAGGCCGGCACCACTACCGGCACGGAGGCCGGCACCACTACCGGCACGGAGGCCGGCGCTACCACACCGTCGCCGGAAGCAAAGCCTGCCGAAGCGCAAGCCGCTCCTGCCGCAGAAGCCGCGACTCCAGCGCCGGTTGAAACTCCGGCCGCCGCTACAACGCCCGCTGCACCAACGGCGGATGCATCGCCTGCACCGGCAGCCGCCAGTCCCGAGCCGCAGGCCGCGCCTGCCGCCGAGCCCGCCGCGACACCTGCTGCGCTGGACGCTACCACACCGCTCACGGCCGGCGCGGAGGCCGGCACCACTACCGGCACGGAGGCCGGCGCTACCGCTGTCTCCTCCACCGCCGAGCAAGTTGTGAAGCCGTTCATCAATCCCGAAAAAAGCGTGAAGGACATGGCCGATGCGCTCGCCGGCGCGCGCGACATCATCGCCGAGCGGATCGCCGAATGCGCTGTGTGCCGCAAACTCGCCCGCGACCTGCTGCTGAGCGAAGGCAAGCTGATCACCAAGGCCCGCGAAGGCATTGATCTGAGCAAGGGCCGCTACGCCGCTTACGCGCAGTTCGCGGAGCCCGTCTCGCGCGTTTCTCTGCACAAGCTGATGGGCGCGATGCGCGGCGCGGCCGAAAAGCAGCTTACGCTGCTCGTGGAAGCCCCTCGCGAAAAGATCGTCCAGCAGCTCAAGGAAAAATTCCTGACCAATCCGGACGCCGTGCTCAAGCCCGAACTGGTCCTGGCCATCGAAGAATGTTACGACCGCCTGCTCGGCCCGGCGCTCGACAACGAACTGCGCCAGGATCTCAAGCGGCGTGTCGATCTCGAAACGCTCGCCGTCTGCACGCGAAACCTGCACGCCCTGCTGATGCAGGCGCCGCTCCGTTCGCCGGTGCTCGCCATCGAAGCCACCGCCGCCGGCCTGCGCGTCGCCGTTCTGGATGCCAGCGGCAAGCTGTTGACGCACGCGACGCTGAATCCGGAGAAGGGCGCCGATGAGCGCAAGGCCGCCGGCGAAGCGCTGCTCAAGCTGCTCTCCGAACACAGCATCAAGACGATCGCGATCGGGAGTGGAACGGGCAGCCGCGAAGCGGACTTGTTCGTCCGTGAAGCGCTGAAGTCTTCCGAACAGAAAGACGTGTCGCCGGTCATGGTCTACATGCACGGCACGATTCAGACCGTGCGCGAAGACCTGAGCGACATCGACGCGACCGCTCGCGGCGCGGTTCTGATCGGCCGGCGCTTGCAGGATCCGCTGTCGGAGCTCTGCAAGATCGACGCCAGCACGCTGAATCTGGCCCAGTACCAGCACGACGTTGATCCGGTGCTCTTTAAGCAGCACATCGATGAAGTTTTCGAAAGCTGCGTCAGCGACGTCGGCGTGGACGTGAACGCCGCGCCGGCCACCGTGCTGCGTTATGTGGCGGGCATCGGCGCGAAGCAGGCCAGCCCGGTCATTGAGGCCCGCAAAGCGAAAGGCGGGTTCAAGTCCCGCGAAGATCTGAAGGACATGGCCGGCTGCACGCCGAAGACCTTCGAGTACTGCGCCGGCTTTGTGCGGATTACGGACAGCGCCAACGCGCTCGACAACACCGCGATTCATCCGGAGGCGTACGCTGTCGTCGAGAGCATGGCTGCGTCGGTGAACACGCCCGTCAAGGACCTGCTCGGCAAAGCGGAACTCATCGACAAAATCGAACTCGCGAAGTTCCAGAGCGAATCGTACGGCGAACATGCGTTGCGCGAGATCGTCAGCGAGCTCAAGCAGCCCGGCCGCGACCCTCGCGGCGCCTACGTCAAGCCGGAGTTCAGCGAGGAAGTCCACGACGTCAAGGATCTGAAGGACGGCATGGTTCTCAGCGGCGTGGTGACGAACCTCACGGCCTTTGGCGCGTTCGTTGACGTTGGCGTCTATCAGGACGGCCTGGTTCATATCTCCGCCATCACGCACAAGTTCATCCGGGATGCGTCGGAGATCCTCACCGTCGGCCAGCGCGTGAAGGTCAAAGTTCTCTCCGTCGATACCGACCGCAAGCGCATCAGTCTTTCCATAAAGGATCTCGAACCCCAGCCCAAGCGCCAGCCACGCCCCCGCCCCGCTGCTGCCACGAGTGCTCCTCGTCCGCCGCGGCCACCGCGGCCTGAAGGCGCTCCGCAGGGCGCTCCCGCAACCGCCGAAGGCGCAGCCGCGGCATCGCGTCCACCACGGCGCGATCGAAGCGGCCCGCCGCGCGACCGCCGTCCGAGACCGGATTCCTCTCGCCCCGCAACGGCGCCTGCGTCAACAACTGGCGCGTCCTCAACCACGCCCGCAGCCGCAGGCGCTCCAGCCGAACAGTCTGCCGCACCCGCCGCACGTCCGACCGGCGCGCGTCCCGAAGGCCGGCGCGACCGCTTCGCCGGTGCTGGCGCTGGCCGCCGAGGCGAAGGCGGCCGGGGTGACCGCGGCGAACATCGCGGCCCGCCAGTAAAGCCCGTCGAACCCGGCAAGCCCGATTACTCCAAGTTCTTCGTGCGCAGCAAGCGCAAGGAGCGCACCAAGACCGCCGGCCCCCGGAATGCGGAAGGCGCCTCCCGCGACGAAGTCCGCGAAGTCATGCACAAGCAGCAGAGCGGCGGCACGTCCCTGGCGGACCTGCTGCGCAAAGCCGGCGTCGGCGGCGAAGAAGGCAAGCAGTGAAGTAGTCCAAACAAAGAAGCGCGCTAACTCTGCGCGCTATTTTGGCCGAATGGACGGCGGCGTTGTTAGCGGCAACATTTGGGTAATAGAGACGGTCGGTGACCAGCCGCGTCTGACTTCCGCCATGGCGTAGTCCGGCGCTGCTCTGGAATTCATCCAACTGCCCGGCGCAACTCTGGGAGACGCTTATCTTTTCAGGCTGGCAGATGCGATGGATCGATGAGGTGATTTGAAGGCGGCGGCCGAATTGACGGATGCTTTCACCAAGCTCACGAAGGCCGGCATGGGTATCGCCAGTGCGATCGGAAAGGCCGTAGCGCCAATCCTGAAGCGTAACGCCGACGACCTTCTCAGGTATGCGGTGGCTGCCAAGAAGTGGATCGGAGATCACGAGGGGCTTATCCAGACGGCGCTCAAGGTCGGGACCGTTTTAGCGACCACAGGCGCCGCAATTCTCGGGTTCGGCATCGCACTTAGCGGCATCGGTTCTGCGATCGGTGGATTGCGGACCGGATATGGCCTGCTGCTCTCGTTCGTGAACATTTCCTGGGCGCCGATGTTTGCGAGCCTCGCAGGCGGACTGAAGACGGTCGCGTTCGCCCGTTTTGCATCCGAGGGCGTTTCGAGTTTCTCCGTGATCGGCGGGGCGCTTACCGCCTTCAGTGCGAAGCTCGCCAACTCTGGCGGCATCATGAACATGGTTGCGCACGCGATTATCGGCGGGATGGAGGCTGCCACTACTGGAGTCGTGCGCGGCTTCGGCATGATCGTCAGCACCGTGCAGGCGATTCCCGGCATTATCTCAGCCGCGTTCACTGCTGCCGGCGTCGCGATCTTGAAATTTCCTGTGCTTCTCGAAGCCGTCTCGATTGCGTTCGGCGCCATCGGGACAGCCGCCGGCGCCGCAGCAGCCGCGATCGTCACCGCCTTCGGTGCTGGCGGGGTCACTGGCGTGCTCGCGATGTTCGCCGCGAAGATCGGAGCAGTGTTCATCGCGATTGGGACCTTCATCGCCGGAATCACCCTGCCGATTTCGGTTACATCGTGGAAGACGAGGACTACGCCGGATACCTGGCCCGTCTCAGTCAGAATCGGCGCGGCGCTGTCCTCGATAGGCACCTCGCGGCCGTCTTTAGTTACCAGCGCAGTGTGGTTGGCCAACGCCACGGTGTGGCCCTCGCGCAAAACGCGCGCGACGATGTCTTCCGCCGGCTGGTGCGTCTCTTCGTTGACAATCTTGAAAACATTCTGGACGGGCTGTCCCACGGCCTCCGCGAGTTTCCATCCGGCAAGTGTGATCGCCACCGGATTCAAGAAACGCACATTTCCTTCGGCATCTGTCGTAAGCACCGCGTCGCCGATGCTCGTTAGTGTGACGCGCAAGCGTTGCTCGCTTTCGCGCAAAGCCGCCTCAGTTTCGCGACGTGCGGCATCGGCACGGTCCTGAGCTCGCGCGGTCCACCACACCAGGGTCGCGAGCGACGGCATCATTCCCAGCGCCAAGAGGGCAAGGTCCATCCCGCCGCCGTATAACCCGTGACTCAAGCCCAGACACACAATCCACCCGAGAGGTGCCGTCTGCGTAGGAATGCCAAAGCGCGAGGAACTCACACCCACGGCGCAAACGTGCGCGTTTGGGCGGCAACCCTTGGCGTGGTAAGCCCCGTCAGAACCCCATCGGTTCGCGCAACGCCAACGCGGGCGGCGATTTCTTTTGCGTTTCCTTGAGGCCCGTTGGCGGCACGGGATTGCGCCTAGTGACTAAGCGGTTGTCTGTCCCTGATGCCGGTGTTGAAGCGTGAGATCCGTCGTTGGTTTTTCCACCTGGACCTTGTGCGCCGTGCGCGAGCTCTTCTCGCCATGCTGTGATTCAGGGCTCGGTCCCGCCATCGGCTTGATGTTCTGATTCACGCGGAACAGATTCAACGGATCGTACTTGGTTTTGACTGCGACGAGACGCTCGTAGTTGCCACCATAAGTCGCCCTGATGCGGTCTTCGCCCTCATCCATCATAAAATTCACGTACGCGCCTCCCGCCGAGTAGGGATGCAGCGCTGCCCAGTACTCTTTCGCCCACGACGTAATCCGGTTCTTGTTGGCCGGGTCTGGATCGACACCGACAATGACTTGAGCCCACGTGGCATTGCGGAAACTCCACGGCGTATCGCTCCCGCCAACGCGGTGCGCTGCACCATTGATTGGGTAGAGGTGCATCGCTGAGCACGGGGTCGGAATATTCGAGCCGTGCTTGATGTGAAGCGCAATGGCCTCGTCGCTCAGTTCGTTGACAAAGTCGGCCTTCCAGTACCACTGCAAGCCCGAAGGGTACAGCGCATCGAACATGCTCTGGAGCGCCGGGTGGGGTACCGGGCCAACCAGATCGAGGGCCGGAGCCTTAAGACTGCGGATGGACTTGAGCGCCCCCTCGACGTTTTCAATCGGCCCCGTGCAACACCATACGATGGCGCACATCGTCTTGCCATGGAGATGCTTCGGGAAGGGCGGTCCCGGCGGCACCGCCATGAAGGCGAAGAAGCCGTTGATGTCTTCTGGCGCTTGCACGATGAACTCGCGATACCACTTCATCACCTCGGCAGCCTGATCCAGTTCCCATAGCATCGGCCCGGCATAGTCCGTGTGAATCGGATGCGCTTTGAAGACGAATGACGTGACGACCCCAAAGTTGCCCCCGCCGCCGCGTATTGCCCAGAAGAGATCCTCGTTCTCTTCACCACTCGCCGTTACGAAGCGGCCATCGGCCAGCACCATGTCCGCAGCGAGCAGATTATCAATGGTGAGACCGCATCGGCGCGTCAGATGGCCGAGTCCGCCACCCAGGGTGAGTCCTCCCACGCCCGTCGTTGAAATAATGCCGGTGGGCACGGCCAGTCCGAAGGTATGGGTTGCGTGATCCACGTCCCCCCATGTGCAACCGCCCTCGACACGGACGGTCCGCGCCACTGGGTCCACGCGAATGCCCTTCATGCGCGAGAGATCAATAACCAGTCCGTCATCGCAGACTCCCAGGCCGGCGGCATTGTGGCCGCCACTCCGCACGGCAAGCAGCATCTGCTGGTTGCGGGCGAAGTTGACGGCGGCGATAACGTCCGCCACATCCGCACAACGTACGATCATGCTAGGGCGACGGTCAATCATCGCGTTGTAGACCGTGCGGGCGGCATCATACGTTCTATCACCCGACTGAATCAGTTCACCACGTAGACTCGCCCTGAGACTTTCCTGGGGTGTTTCGTTTGCCATATCCCTTCTCCCGCAGCCGGCATCCGTCAGGGGCCATAGCGTACGCACCCCAATGCAATTTCAGGCAACCATGCTTGAACAGCATTGTCAAGACGTGCTCGTTCTCGGCGCTGGGCGACTCTGTCGCACGGATTATCGCGCGTGGTCACGCCTACCCGTCGAAAGAACACTCAATGAGGTCGTGGCTTGACGCTGACAGTCTAGTGGACAGTCATGGAATTGCGCTATTTCAACGGGCTCTGGACGATTTCCTTTGCGTTTCTTTTGCGTTTCCTTGGCCGAATAGGGCGCACTTTAGGTCAACGGTTGGCAGTGTTTTGCACTTTCGGCGATAAACGAAAACCCGCGCAAGCCAAGGCGCATTGCTTTGACGTGCGCGGGTTTGCGCGAAACCGCGCTAGATTTTATTGGTCGGGGCGGAGGGATTTGCACCCTCGACCTCTTGCACCCCAAGACCTCAGAAACTACTTAAACCCTTGATTCATTATAGGCTCACAAGAACGTCAAAAGGTGTCCGTCGCGCCCTTGGCCGACCAGGTCTCAGTCTCTTGCAGAGTAGGTATGGCGGCAGAAGCCAATTTGAAGTTCCGCGCGTCTATAGGTCGTCTGCACCGCAAACTGCTTGCGCTTGCGGCACCAGGGGCTTTGAAACGACGAACTCGTTGTCGCGGGCAACCCAATGACGTTCCGCCCGACCGCGACGGCACGCCAATTCCGTAGGGTCAGGAGGGCGATCCAGTTCGCAAGCCATCGCGGTGGACGTACGCCAAGAAGGATGCGACGGGAAGGGTGATCGATTGGCACGCACCGCGGCACACATTTGGGACGCGCCTCGGTTCCATGCCGGGTATTTATCCGAAAAGCGTTCTGGTGCGCCTGAAGTATCTCTGCCTCGAGATTCGAGTGTCATCTACTTCTTAGTGACGAACATTCCCCCGCTTGCATCCGAATAACTGTAGTCCACGTTCACAGTTCCTTGATAGACGACACCTCCCAAGACCATTGCGAGATGAACCGTCAGCGGGTACTTCTGCTTCGGCTTGTAACTTAAGCTGTTGGTGATGCCTTCGCTTTCCAGTCCAAGCTGGTCCAATCGCGAGCCGCCAAACGTAACGGTGATCGCGGCTTTGCTCCCCGCGGCGGTCCTCGTGCTGCCTTTCGCAGGCTTGGGATACTTGACCTGGATTTTCTTCAGCACGGCTTGCTCTTTGGTGAGCTGCTTTCCTTTTGCCGAAATGCGCGCGTCGCCCACGATGTTGCCGACGCCGATCGAGAGATCCGTTGACTGCGACAGGTCGATCCCCGCAGACAATTCCACCGTTCCCTGGAACGTCAGCGTGTCGTCTTTCTTTCCGAACAGGCATTTGCCGCTAAGCTTCATCGACTCAAATGCGTGACTTTGCGGCTGCGCCGTGATATCCGGCAGAGTGCCGACTTCCGACCCGGAAACCGGAATCATGGTCCGAGCTACCCGCGTGACGATTCCGCCTTGCGAAGCCGTCGTGGTCGCAACGTAAACCTTCGCCCGATCGAACTCCGTCGCGAGCGCCGTCCCGCTCACCGGATCGCGCCCATTGCTGAAGTCGGTCTCGTACGTTTCGCCGGCGTCACTGGCCAAAACGTTAAAGTCAATTGCGCCGCCGAAACTTCCGGTCACCTGAAGGCTCAAACCGTTCAGCGGATCCACCGCAGCCGCTTGGGTCTGCGCAAGATTGATCCCCTGCCCGCCTGAACGCGGGGCCAGCGTGACCAGCGTCGCGGTCCCCGGCTGGCTGGTGCCGTATCCGTCCGACGCGAAGACCTGCACCAGATAGCTGCCTTCCGCCGCGAAGGCGCGCGTGACCTCTTTTCCGGTGATCGGCGCGCCGTTTTCCACATTGTCCAAAATGAAGTGCCATGTGAAACTCAGGGGCAAACCGGAGACGGCGACCCCTTCCGCCGAGAAAGAGACGTCGGTGTTCGTGCGCGCTGGGTTGCGCGAAATGCTGATGCTGGTGACGGACGGCGGCGTGTAGTTCGCCGGCGCAACGCTGATCTTCAGCGTCTTCGTGTCGCTGCCCGATGCGCTCGTTGCAGTCAATTGAACGTTGAATTTCCCGGACGCGCTGGGCGTGCCGCTGAGCGTCGTTCCCGAAAGGCCCAGCCACGACGGCAGCCCCGAAGCCGAGAAGCTAAGCGTGCCATCGCCGCTCGCCGCGATCGTGTAACTGAACGCCTGCCCTGCCTGGCCCGACGCCGCCAAGGCGCTATTGATGCTGGGCGCCGTGCCGGTGATCGTCAGTTCCAACGTGGCCGAACCCGAGCCACTGACGTTGCTGGCGCTGATCGTCACCTGAAGTTTGGTCACGGCCTCTGTCGGCTTGCCGCTGAGCTGCCCCGTTCCGCGGTCGATTTGAAGGCCGGCGGGAAGGCTCGTCGCATCGAAACCCGTCGGGGAGTTCGTCGCCGTGATTTGATAGTTGAACGACGCGCCAATGCTGCCGCTCGCACTCGCCGCGCTGGTAATCGCCGGCGGCAACGGATTGATCGTAATTCCCGATTGCGAGCCGTTGATGCTCGCAGAGACCGCGTCTGTAACGGTGATGCTCTGCGTGCCCGGCGTGTTCAACGTGGCGGGGAACGTTTTGGCTCCCGCATCGCCGCTCACAAAACTATAGTCGCCCGGCAGCGCCGCCCCGGCGTCGCTGCTGGTGAAATGCACCTTCCCCGTGTATCCGGCAGCCGTGTTTCCGCATGAATCCTTCGCTCTTACCGTCACGCTCCACGCCGTGCCGCTTTGTGTGGGCGAAGGGAACCCCGTGACCGCCAGCGTCGTCGCCGGCCCCGGGTTGATCGTGATGTTGGACTGCCGGCCGTTGATACTCGGCATCGCTTTGTCGGTCGCGGTAATCGACTGCGACCCTGCCGTCTTCAGTATGGCCCCAAACGTCTTCGTACCCGCGTCGGCGGAGACAAAAGTGTAGTCGTCCGGCAATGCGGCCGCGCCGTCGCTACTCGCGAAGCGTATCGCGCCTGTATACCCAGCCGCGATATTGCCATTGGCGTCCCGCGCCGTTACGGTGAAGCTCCCCGGCGCTCCAGCCGTGCTCGACGAGGGGAATCCGCTGACCCCAACGGCGCTGACCGTTCCCGCCGCAACCTTGAACGAACTGCTGATGGCAGTGGTCAGGTTTCCGTCGCTCGCAATAAGTGTGTAGCCGTTTCCAGACTTGTCGATCGACAAGCCGCTAAAGGCCGCGACCCCGTTTACAGCGGACGTCGTATTCGTCCCACCGAGCGTCCCGCTGCCCGGATTTGTGTAGATGGCCAAGGTCACATTTGAGCTGTCATTCCCCACAACGTTGCCGTTGGCATCGAGTACGGTCACGCCAATCTGCGTGCTGAACGCAGTGCCGGCGACACAATCGGTTGGCTGCGCGGTGAACGCCAGCTTCGTCGCCGCACCATAGTTGATGTTGAAGGGCATGCTGATGGCGCCTGTCAACGAACCGTCTGTTGCCTGGAGGGTATATCCTGTGCCGACCTTATCGATCGACAGCCCACTGAAAGACGCCACCCCGTTGGCCGCCGCAACTTTGACAGTGCCGCCAAGCGTGGCGTTGCCTGGGTTATTTTGAATTGCCAGGGTAACATCCGAGCCGTCGCTGACGGCAGTATTGCCATACGCATCCTGCACGGTTACCACCGGCTGCACGGGCAAATAGGCGCCGCCGTTCCCATTGCCAGGGTGCGTAGTAAACGCCAACTTGGATGCCGGCCCGGCATTGACCTGGATGCCAGCCTGTGATCCGTTGATATTGGAGTTGTTTTTATCAGTGGCCGTGATGCTCTGCGCCCCCGCCGTTTTCAGCGTGGCAGAGAGCGTCTTTACGCCGTTGTCGCTGCTGGTGAAGGTATACTCCCCCGGCAAAACCGCCGCCGGGTCGCTGCTCGTGAAATGCACGGTTCCGCGATAGTTTGTGGCGGTATTCCCAACAGCGTCCTTGGCCGTAACTGTGAAGCTGCCGGGATTGCCTGCGGTCCCCGGCGACGCAAAGCCCGAGACTTGAAACCCGCTCGCTTGTACATCAATGCTAATTTGCACACCCAGGATGCTGCCGACAACCGTGTCGGTTGCAGTAATGTTCTGGGCGCCGGCCGTCTTCAGCGTCGCCGTGAAGTTCCTGGTCCCCTGGTCGCCGCTCACAAACGTGTAGTCGCTGGGCAACACGGCGTTGGCGTCAGTGCTGCTGAAGTGAATCGTGCCAGTATAAGTTGCCACCGCATTTCCATAGGCGTCGGTGCCTGACACGGTCAGGCTGCTTGCCGTGCCGGAAATCACGGGCGATGCGAATCCGCTCACTCGCAATCGGCTCGCGCCGGCGGCGCTGACCGTGATGTTTCCTCGCGTGCCGTTGATGCTGCCGTTGAACTTGTCCATCACTGTCACCGCGTGCACGCCTGCCGTCTTCAGCGTGACGGCAAACAGATGCTTGCCGGCATCACCGGCGATAAAGGTATAGTCCGTGGGAAGATCCGCTGCGCCATCGCTGCTTGTAAAGTGCACCGCACCCAAGTATCCCGTGGCTAAGTTATGGTACGCGTCCATTGCCAGTACGGTGGAGTTCGCAGTCACTCCGGCCGGAATCGCGGATGGAATATCCAAAATGCTGAACGTACTTGGCGGCCCGGGTGTTCCCGTGAACTGAACCGTGCTGATCGATTGCGCGCCCGATGCATCCGTCGCCACCAATCGAAAAACATAGAGGTCCGCGGCGTCGGGCGTGAAGGTTGGATTGGCGACTGTCGTCGAAGAGAAATCCGCATTGGACCAGGAAGGCTTATGGATGAGGGTCCACTCCCAGCTTGTCGCGGTCTGCGGACTGGTCCCCAACTGCCGCGCCGTTCCAACAATTGCGGATGTCTTGTCGATCGTCGCAACATCGCCGAGTGCGGGAACGCCCTTGCGGATCAAATGGGCGTCTCGATCGGCAATAAAGACGGAGTTCGCTGGTCCCGTGCCCACGCCCGATATTCTGCCGAACGTCGCCTGGCTGCCCGTGCCATCGGCGTCGCCGTTGTAATCCAAGTTTCCGGCAACCGTGCTGACCGCTCCAGCGGGCGTCACCTTGCGGATCAGGGAATAGTCGCCAACAAAGAGGTTCCCCGCGGCATCGATGCTGACGCAACTTGGCTCTACAAAGCGTGCCGCGGCGCCTGTGCCGTCAATGGCGCCGTACACTTGGGGAATACCCGCCAGCGTGCTGACGACGTGATCGGGCGTGATCAAACGAAGCGTTGCATTCATTGTGTCGGCGACGTAAAGATTCCCTGAACTATCTACGGCGACACTTTGCGGAGAAAAAAAGCGCGCGTCCGTCCCCGGGCCATCCTCGCTGCCTCTTACACCTGGAGATCCCGCAATCGTGCTGACCACGCCCGCCGGTGTGATCATGCGGATCGTGTTTCCAGAGGCTTCTGCGATGTAAATATTTTCATCGCGATCAATGGCGATGCCTGTGGGATAATTGAACTGGGCCTCGCTTGCGTTCCCATCGGCATGGCCGCGCACTCCCGCCTGTCCGGCAAAAGTCGTTACGACGCCCGCCGGCGTGACCTTGCGGATAGTGTGGTTGTTCTGGTCGGCAACGTAGATGTTTCCTGAACTATCCAGCGCCAGCCCTGTCGGACCGGCAAATCGCGCGTCTGCTCCTGTGCCATCGGCGCTGCCGTCCAGTCCGGCCAGTCCCGCAACAGTCGTAATGACCCCATCCGGCGTAATCTTCCGAACCGTGCAGTTGAGCTCCGTCGTATAGACATTGCCGACCGCGTCCGCGACCACTCCAGTTGGGTAATAGAAATGTGCCGCGTTGCCGGTGCCGTCCGAACCGCCGGCGCCATCGTCGGCGCCGGCGATGATCGTGGCCATGCCGCCGGACGTCACTTTGAAAACGCAGTTGGCGCTACAATCGGTGACATACAGATATCCGCCACCCGCCACTGCGATGTCTGCAACTTGCCTGAATCGCGCAGCGCTGCCGGTACCCTCGATGATGCAGATATCATTGCTGGCACTGCCCGCGTTCCACTGGCCGGCCAAAGTAGTGACCTGGCCACCCGGAGTAATCTTGCGCACCCGTGAGTAGTCGGCGACGTAAACCGTTCCGGCGCTGTCCACGGCAAGCCCCGTGGGCTGCTCAAACCGCGCGGCATCCCCAGTGCCATCGTCAATGCCCGTGTTGCCAGCGCTGCCGGCAAAGGTGGTGACCAAGCCGTCGGGCGTAATCTTGCGGATGGTGTAGTTGACGGAATCGGCCACGTACAGGTTGCCCGAACTGTCGCAGGCCAAGCCTTTGGGATACGAGAAGCGCGCCTCGATCCCAGGGCCATCGACGCTCCCGGACTGACCGGCGACGCCCGCGATGGTGCTGACCGTGCCCATGGGCGTGATTTTGCGGATCGTACAGCTCTGGGTATCCGAGACATAGACGTTCCCCGCCTGATCAACAGCAATACCTGTGGGACCGTTGAACTGCGCAGCACTGCCGATGCCATCGTCACTGCCGCTGTCTTCGGTCCCCGCCAGTGTTCCGACGACCCCGAAGGGATTGATCTTTCGAATCATATTGTGGCTGCTGTCTGCAACGTACACATTGCCGGCGCTGTCAACGGCCAAGTGATAAGCATAGGAGAACTCGGCCGCGCTGCCTTGTCCGTCGAAAGCAAAGTCTTCTCCGACACGGCCGGCGAGGGTGGTCACCATCCCGCCGGGAGACATCTTTCGAATCGTGCAGTTATTCCTGTCGCTGATGTATGCGTTCCCGGCACTATCGACGGCAATTCCCCAGGGGCAGAAGAATCGCGCGGAAAGCGCCGGACCGTCGCGGCAACCTGCTCCGGGCTCCGATGGCCGGACCAGCGTGGTGATCGTCAGGCTCTCAGCGCGCGCACTACTGCCGAGCAACAGGCCGCAGCCAGTGATCGCAAGGAGCACGAAGCGCACGCGCGCCGCTCGTCCTGATGCCGACAGTATCCTTGCGTAAACGCTCATGTTGCGATCCCGGTGCCTGATGCCGATTAAATGCCCGACGCTACTGCGCTCGCCTGCCCACAAACGTTCCACCGCTTTGGTCGGAGTACATATAATCAACAGGCGCGATCGTTTCATAGGAAACACCACCCAGGACAATCGCGGTCTGAATGCGCCGAAGATACTTGGTTTTCTGAGTCAGCGTACGGCTGCTCGTAATGCCCTCAGTGTCCAGGCCTTTGTCGTGCAGCAACGTGCCGCTCAGCGTCAGCGCCAGTCTGGCCTTCATGCCGGCAGTCGTTGCTGTTACTCCCTTCTTTAGGCGCGGGAAGCTGACCTGCATCTTCACCACCAATCCCTGTTGATTGCTTACGTACTTCCCTTTGCCGGTCAGTCGTACGATATCCACGAGGTTTCCGATCCCGACTGGAACATCCATGGACTCGCCTAGTTTCATGCCCGCCGGAAGTTCAACGGTGCCCGACAACCCGATCAAATCCTTGCCTCCAAACGAGCAATGCCCTTTCAGTTTCATTTCCTGGATGCCGCTGTTTCCCGGCGCTGCGGTAGCGTTCAGCCCTTCCCCTGTCTCGCGCGTGGAAACCGGAATCATGCGACGCATCTTGCGCGTGACCTGCCCGTTTTCTGACGCTGTCGTTGTCGCCACGAAGATCTTCGAGTGCTGGAACTTCCCTGCAATAGCCACGCCGCTGACTGCCGCGCGCCCATTGAGAAAATCCGTCTGAAACGTCTCGCTTGCCCGGGGTAATCCCGGATCGATATCGACGTTCAGCACGCCGCCCAGGCTGCCTGAGACTTTGATGCCCAGCCCGCTGTCCGGATTGTACAAAGGCGTGGCCCCATCCGTGATGTTCTGCCCATCTCCGCCGGAGTTTGGCGCCAGCGTGATCGTCACCGTGCTGTACTTCAGGCTCGTTGCGTAGCCATCCGACGCGACGGCGACGACGTCATATTCGCCTTCCGTACCGAATTGCCGTGTGACCGTCGAACCCGAGACAGGCGCGCCATCTCTGACGTGGTTAAGGAAAAAGTACCAACTGTAGTAGAGCGGCAGACCGGAGAGGGACGTCGCCTGCACGGCGAACGTCACGTCCGTGTTGGTTCGCACTGGATTTCGCGAGATCGTGATCGCCGTCACCACAGGTGGCTGCGAATTTTCCGGAGCAACCACGATCTGCAACGTTTGCGTGTCGCTGCCCGACGTGTTGGTCGCTGCAAGCTGCACCGCGTAGTTGCCGGGCGAATCCGGTGTGCCGCTCAGCACCGCGCCACTGAGCGCCAGCCAACTCGGCAGCCCGGTCGCCGCGAACGTTATGGAACCTGCCGGCTTCGCGGTGATCGTATAGCTGAAGGCCTGCTTCACTTGGGCGGATGCGCTCAATGCGCTGGTGATCGTCGGCGCGCCCGCCGCATTAATGGTCAACTGGAGAAACTTGGTATCACTGCCCAGCGCATTCGTCGCTGAAAGCGTGACGTTTGAGCGGCTCGTGGTGGTGGGCGTGCCGCTGATGGTATTTCCGGCGAAACCCAGCCCCGCAGGCAAATTCGTCGCGTTGTAGCTGATGGTGTCATTGCCCGTCGCCGCGATCTGATACGACAGCGCCGTCCCCACATTGCCGCTCAGGTTCCCAGCGCTTGTGATGGTCGGCGCGCCCGCTGGATTGATGGTGATGATCAGCGTTTGGCTGTCGCTGCCAGCCGCACTGGCTGCGGTCAGCGTAACGTCAGTCGTCCCGGCGTCTGTTGGCGTGCCGCTCAGTGTACAACCACTCAACGTAATTCCGTCCGGCAGCGGGGCAGCGCTGAACATGATCGGCCCGGTTCCAGACTCAGTAATGGTATATGAGAACGCCGCGCTCGCCGCGCCGCTTGCCGTCAAACTGCTGGTAATCGCCGGTTGACTGTCGGCGGCGTTCAGACTCCAGGCAAGTAGAACCAGCACTCTAGCCAGCAACAGTACGCGCACTCTGATTGTCTTCATCCAAACCTGCTCCCAAACGGGTAATCACCTACATTATGCACCAGATGGCTTTTCCATCTGCTACCTAATCGTCAAGTCTTACAGATGATCTCAAGTTGAGCGTAACCTGCGCCCTTGCAGCAGCAAGGGCTTTCCACGCAGAACCTTCGCCATCCTGGAGCCTCGCAGGGAGGACTGCCAACCGCAATGGATAACACATTCAAAACGCCCGTTTCGCGCTCGTCACCCTCCCGCCGGACCTAACGGGACGTATTCCCATATGCCTGCCACCAAGCAGCTGAACCTCAAGATCCGTATTTGAAATTGAAAGCGCAGCCGTACAGCCGCCGGAACGGGCTTCCGCGTCGTCGTGGACATGTCCGGCACCGCACAGTGAAGCCCACGTAAGCGTTCTTACCGGACGTTGCGATCCCAATGGTCAGTACGAGCGACCGAACCTGTATGGAACGACCGCCGGCACTTTCATTCGAATCACTCGGATCGCTCCGGCTTATTGTCCGCTGACCGTCAACACGGTGACG
>DASXUX010000074.1:0-154841 GCA_036504595.1 Planctomycetota bacterium
GCTCCCTTACGGTCGCGGTTCTGATCGGAGACGTATTGAACGGGGGCACCCGGATGCACGGGCAATCCGGCGGAGCAAGAAGCCGCTCCGCCGGCCTGCCCGTGCCACACAGCATCATGGATCACGATGAATTCTTCGGTCTTGAACTGGCTGGTGCGGTAGACGACGTCGCAGCCGGGGAAGGCGTTGGGGTAGACGAGGCTGCCATCGGGGGCGAGGGTGCCGGCGCTCGCGGGGTTGGCTCCGGCGGGGATCGCGGCGACGCTCGCGACGCCGCTATTCACGCGCACGGCTCCGTCAAACGTTTTCGGAAAACTGGGCAGGACGGACTTGGCGGGATTGTACCAGCGGCTGCCGGGCTTGCGGCCGGTGTAGGCAGCCCACTCCTGCGTCTGGGCCGGAGCGAAACCTTCCGCCGTGGGGACGATGCGGGAGAGAATTTCGCTGGGCTTGGGGAGAAGGGCAGCGATTTCGGCGGGCTGTGAGACTGAAGACGAGAGTCCTGCCGGCACCGAGCGTCTTGCCGGCTGCGCACACGGGCGCGACGGCTGCACTTGCCGCACCTGCACGATGCACAGCGCTACGAGAGCCAGCAGTCCACAACAGATCACTCCGCGCCGCATGGTCGTGCCCCCTCCGAAAGAAGTAACACGCAGCATCTGCTCTGTGCCACGCCAACGCAAGTTGGCTCAGACGATAATGCCGCTTCCGATTCCGAGTGTTAATCCTGCAGAACTATACCTCTTTCGCTAACAGATTACAACAACTTGGAAGCTACTGATTGGCTTTTTGCCCAATCATCCACGATGCGTCGTACGAAGCGGCTACGACCGCGCACGCGGGGAAGAGAGGGATCCGAGCCATGGCTCACACCCGCGCGGGCAGGGGAAGCGGCATGGAGCCTTGCTTCTGCGCTTGCGCAATTCAGCAATAGTGAGGAATCTGCACGTCTCCATCGGAGGGGGCTATGCAGTTTTCAGCCAGTCTTGTCATCAGTCTTGCGCTGTTGTGCGGCATTGTGGCGGCGGGCGAAGGCACGCCGTTCACGCCGACGACACCCTTTAAGTATCCGGACGGCAGGCCCGCGGCGAAGTGGCGATTGAACGCTCAAGATCACGGGCGCGTGATGCGGCACGGCGACGGGCCGGACAAGTGCGACATCCTCGGCGCGCGCGACCTGTGGGTTTTCGAAGCCGATGGCACGTACTACATGCATTACGACGCGGCGGGGCCGAAGGGCTGGCTGTGCGCGTTGGCGACTAGCAAAGATCTGGTCAACTGGACGAAAAAAGGAGCGGTGCTCGATTTCGGCAAGAAAGGCGAGGACGACAGCGCGTCGGCGTCGTATGGCGTGACGTATCTGGACGGGAAGACGTGGCACATGTTTTATATGGGCACGCCGAACGTTTCGCCGGCGCCGGACCTGATCCCAGCCTTTCCGTATCTGACGATGAAAGCAAAGAGCGATTCGCCATCCGGGCCGTGGGTCAAGCAGCGCGACGTGACGCCGTATCGCTGCCAGCCGGGAACGTACTATGCCTGCACGGCCAGTCCGGGCCACATTGTCAAACAAGGCGACGAGTATTTGATGTTCCTCAGCGCGGCGAAGGACCAGCCGACCAAGCGCACGATCACGATCGCTCGAACGAAGAACCTGGACAGTGCGTGGAAGATCTCCGAGCAGCCGATCGTTTCGCCCGAAGAGCAGATCGAAAATACGTCGCTGTACTTTGAGCCCGCAAACCAGACGTGGTTCCTGTTCACGAATCACATCGGGTTGGAAGGCCATGAGTACACGGACGCGGTGTGGGTGTACTGGACGCGCGATCTGAACGTGTGGAATGCAGATAACAAAGCAATTGTGCTCGACGGCGCCAACTGTACCTGGAGCCGCAAGTGTATCGGGCTGCCGTCGGTGCTGAAAGTTGGCGAGCGCCTGGCGGTGCTTTACGATGCGCCCGGCGGCGACAGCAAAAGCCACATGAAACGCGATATCGGGCTGGCGTGGTTGACACTGCCGTTAGTTTCGCCGGAAACCAAATGATGAATGCGGAATGATGAATTTGGCTGAAGGCGTTGCGAGCCGCATTCCGCATTCATCATTCCTCATTCATCACTAAAAGGAGGGGTCATGAGAAAGATTTTTGTTTTGTTCGTGTTCTTGGGCGTCTGTGCTTTTTCGGCTGAGGAGAAGGCTGTCCCTACCGAGGGCGGCGTGAAGTTCGTGCTGCACAAAATTGGCGACTTCCGCAGCGAAGCCTGCGGTGTCGGCGATTTCAATGGGGATGGAAAGCTGGACATTGTCGCCGGGCCGAATTTGTATCTCGCGCCGGATTTCAAGCCGCAGAAAATTCGGACGCTCAAAGGCGCAGTCGATGACAAGGGCAAGGGTTATTACCACGATTTCGCGAATCTGCCGTTTGACGTGGACGGCGACGGAAAGCTTGACGTGGTGAGCGTGGACTGGTTCAGCATGAGTTCCACGTGGTTCAAGAATTCGCTGGGGCAGGACGGCGAGTGGCCGATGGCTTTGGTCCACAAGAACGGCAATTTTGAATGCGGAGACCTGTGCGACATCGATGGCAAGGGGAAAATCAACGCGCTTCTTCCGCACATCCAGCCCACCGTCTGGTACGAGCGGGGCGTGGGCACGGACGGAAAGACGGGACTCGTGACGTTCACGGTCAGCGAAAAGAAGATGGAGTACGGCGGCGGGGTGGGGGATATCAACGGCGACGGCCGGCCGGACATCGTTCGTCCGAACGCGTGGTTCGAAGCGCCCGCCGACATTCGCAAAGACAAGTGGATCGAGCATCCGCTGTCGCTCGGCGCGAAGGACGGCAAGATCGCTCACACCGCGCAAATTCTGGTCTATGACGTGAACGGCGACGGCAAAAACGACATCATCGCCAGCAACGCTCACGGCTACGGCATCTTCTGGTACGAGCAGATTCGCGAAGGCGACAACATCAGCTTCAAGCAGCACGTGATCGATGACACATGGACGCAGGCGCACAGCCTGGCACTCGGCGATTTGGACGGCTGCGGGCTGCCGGAATTGGTGACCGGCAAGCGCTTCATGGCTCACAACGGCGGCGACCCAGACGAGAACGGCCCGCTGTGCGTCTACTACTACAAGCTGAAGCGCAACGCGGACAAGAGCGTCTCGTGGACGCGGCACGTGGTTTCAGAAAAAGAAAATATTGGTTCCGGCATGAACGTCTGGCTGGTGGACTTCGACGGCGACGGCGACTTGGACGTCGTCACGACCGGGAAGTTTGGCGGGCCGGTGTGGTTCGAGAACAAGACCAAGTAAATGCTGAATGCGGAATGATGAATGATGAAAAAGGCTGCGACACTCGCGCAGCCTTGATCACGAACATTATTCCGCATTCATCATTCATCATTTTCCGTCGGACGCTCTGAGCAGCGCCTGCCGCGTGGAGACTTCGGGGTAACCTTCGGCCAGTTTCTTGATCGCGTCGAAGCTGGACGGGTCGGCGATCTTCCCGAGGGCCTGGGCGGCGGCGTAGCGGGTGTCGGGCGCGTTGTCGAGGTCGCCCACGACTTTGAGAAGCGCGGGCACGGCTTTTTTGTCGCCGATCTGGCCGAGAGCCCACGCGGCGGCGGCGCGCCAGCAGGGCGTCAGATCGTTGTGGATGAACAGATTGCCGGGGCCGAGCGGATCGGGGCGGCCGTTGGCGGCTTCGGGGGCAGACTCCAGGGAAGCGATGAGCGCATCGACCGACTGCGCGTCGGCGAGATTGCCCAGTTCGCGGCCGAGGAAGAAGCAGACCCAGTTCTTTGTTGGCATTTTGTTGATGACGGGAATGCCCGTATCGAAGACGCGCTTGATGTCCATCGGCAGCGCGCGATAGCGCTCGTAGGCGGCTCGTATGCGGGGCTCATATTTTTTGTCGCGGCAGAGCAGCGAGAGCGTGTGCGCGGCGCGGTTCTGCGCATCGGGATGTCCGCCCCACGCGCCGTGAGTCTTGGCGATCGCCTGTTCGAGCGCGGGCGTCTTCTTGGCGTCCTTGTCGCCGAGAATGCCCAGGCAAGTCTCGATGACGGCGTCGGCCTGGCCGCTGCGGCGGATCACGCGGCCGGTGAGCGTTTCGCAGTCGTCGTTGCGGAGCAGCAGGGCGCGGTCGGGATCGGTGGGGAAGGACCAGATCAGTTGCGGCACGATCTTGTCGGTTTTCGTCGAACCGATGGCGTCGAGCCATTCGGTAATGAGATAGTGAACGGGTGATGCGTGGCAGGCGATGAGTGCGTCATGATCGCCGTACCAGCGCGAGAAGTTCGGGTAGTCTTTCAGGCCGGCGAAGGCGGCGATGAGCGCGGCTTCGGCTTCCGGCGTGCCGATGCGGCCGAGTGCTTCGGCGGCGGCTTCAGCGAGAAACAGATTGCCCGGTCCCGGATCGGCGTATTTGACGAGCGTCTCCGAAAGCATCGGGACGGCTTCGGCATCTTTGAGGAAACCCAGCGCTCGGGTGGCGGCTTGCAGCGTGCGCGGGTTGGCGTTCGAAAGCGCGTTGAAGCGCGCGCCGTCGCCATTGTTGTGCTTGCGCCATTCGGGGTACGGATTGTTCGCGCGTTCGCGCGTGACGTAGTCACGCAGCGCTGTTTTCGCGGCTTGTCCGCCGACATGGCTGAGGGCCACGGAGACCTGCCGGACGACGTCGCGGTTCTGGCTGGCAAGCTGCTTGACGATATCCTGCTCGATCTTGTCCCATGTGTTGTTCTTGAACCACTCGCGCCACACAGCGGCCTGGCGCAGGAATTCGCCGGAGTCTGCAAACGGATTGAAGGGCTCGGCGTGGCCGGTCAGATTCTCGATCGCCACGGCCGCACCCTGGGCGACGAGCGGGTCGCGGTCGGACAGCGCGGTCAGCAGCGGCTGAATGGACTCCCGTGTGCCGCAAGCGGCCAGAGATGTCACTGCCGCCAAGCGCACTTCGCGGGTCTTATCCTTCAGGTTTTCCGCCAAGGCTGCGGCGGCACTGCGGTCGCGGAAAATCGCCAGGCGCTGCGCGGCGGTGATTTTCAATGCTGGATCGCTGCCCTGAAGCTGCTGGCAAAGTGCGGCGACTTCCTGCACTCCAGTGGCGGACGCATCCGCGGTGTCGGCGTGCCGGTTGACGCCGGCGATTTCGCGGAAGCGGTCGAACTGCATTTCCATCAGACCCGTGACGGCCGCGTTGTTGCCGCGGAAGTGAATCGGCTGTCCGTCGCCCAGCAACTTCACGGCTCCGGCGCGCATCGCCTGGATCGAACTGGCCGCTCCCGGGGGAGTCATCTGCCGCGTTTGGTGGCAGCCGACGCAGCCGCGCGTTTCGCCGGGGCGCACGAAGATCCAGGACATCTCGTTGAGTTCCGAGTGCCCTTCGGCATCGACGGCCTGGAAGGCGATACCCGTATCGGCCGGAACTTCCACCGCGAAGGAGCCGTCCGGCGCCAGCGGCACGGTGCCGAGCTCCGTGACTTCGCTGCCGGCGTGGACGATGTACGAATGCGAGGACCGGTTCGTCAGACCCTTGCTGGCCAGCACGCGCACCGCCTTCACGTTCGGCCAGCCGGCCGTCGTGTTGCGGGTCAAACGCGCATTCTGGCAGAAGAGAATTCCGGTGCCGGTGCCGGCGTCGGCTTTCTTGCGATCGACTTTTTCGGGCAGAACCGGCGGCCGTGGGCGTGCGCCCAGGAACACGGGCGAATGAATTGCGCGGCCGAAGACAGTGGCAACATCGTTACTGGCGGAGGTGGCGCCGGCCTCCGTGCCGGCGGCTCCGGACGCTGGCGCGGGCGCGCCGGAATCATAGATGACGAAGACCTGCTGACTGGGGCTGCTCGGATCGACGATGCCGATCTTTTCGTAATTGAGATCCTGGAAGGTGCGCTTCTTATTTCCGGCCTGCACTTCGACGCTGACTTTGCGCGGAACCGTGCAGAGCAGCCGGCCATCGGGCAAGGCGGCGACGTCGCCGCCGTCCACGCGCAGGTTTTGCCATTCGCGTTGAGCGGTTCCCGGGCGTGCGATGGTGATGCCGCCGCCGGAAACAAATGCCACGCGGCCGTCGGGCATGGGGGCGGGGCTGCCGCAGTTGAAGGCGCGCAAGCGCCCGCCGTAATCCGGCCCGATATCGAGACCGATTTCCGTATAGCCTTCGGTCCCGTCGGGGTGAATCGCATGCAGCAGTGTTTCAACCTTGCCGCGGTCGAAGAAGTTGTCCGAGCGAATAAAGATGATGCGTCCATCGGACATGATCTCCGGTTCGTTGTCGAAGATGAACGTGCTGGTGATCGGATGGATGTCGCTGCCGTCAGCGTTCATCACGAACAGCGAGCGCGATGGCGGGTTATGGTACTCCTCAAAGCGGCCGATGCGTGTGGATGTGAAGACGATGCGGCCGTCGGGCATTTCGGCCGGATCGATATCGTGGAACGGGCCGTCGGTGAGGCGCTGCGGCTGGCCACCGCTGGCCGGAATGCGATAGATGTGGAAGAACCGTTCTTCCGCGCCATACGCCATCGAAACGAAAATCGACTTGCCGTCGAACGAAGCGCTCGGCGAACCGACCGCGCCTTTCCCCGCGTCGATCAGCACGCTGGGTTTCGTGCCAGGCTTGGCGGGTTTGAGCACGCACAGCTTGTGGCCGATCTTCATCGGTGCGGGCAGATCGTGTTCGGGATACGCGCGCGATTTGCGCGGGTTGAAAATCGTGACGGTCAGGCTGTCCATGGAGGTGTTGGTGCCGGCGTTCGGCCGGTAAAGACTGCAATCTTCGCCGACGAAAACGACGGCTTCGGGCCACGGATAGTCTTCCGGCGCAACAGCCTCGGCGGTGTTGCCGACTTGAATGGAGACTTTCGTCGGGCGCGGGCCGGGCTTGTTGGCGGGTGTTTCGGCGAAGCGGTTCCACGGCGGGATGCCGTAGTCGCCCTGGACATGCGGCGCTTTCCAGGTCTTGTCGTCGAATTTCGGCTGCTGCCAGTTCTTCTCCGTCTTGTCGTTGCAGTGCCAGCGTTCGTCCGTCACCAGCGTGATGGCCGGCCCTTCCGCCGGTTGCACGACCATTTTAAGCAACAGGCCGGCATATCCCGGCGCGGTGTTCGTCGCTTCGATGGCGATCACGTTCTGTCCTGGCACGAGCAGATCCAGGATTTCGAACCGTCGCGGCTGGTTCCAGGCGTTGGGATCAGCGTCGCTCTCGCCAGCCAGTTTTCCGTTGACGAAGATCGCAAAGAGGTTGTCGGCGGTCAGCAGCACCGCGGCAGACTTGACCTTGGCGTTTTCGGGCAACGAAAGCGCCGCGCGGAAGTAACTGCTCCCCTCTGGGTAATTCTGCGGCGTGACGTTCGGATCCGAAGAGAACCAGATCCACTTGGAGCCGGCAAAATTCAGTGCATTGGTGGCCGGCTCCCCGGCGATGGCCGCAGCGCAAAGGGCTAAATTAAAAATGAAAAATGAAAAATTAAAAATGGTTAGGCGAAGGCGAGGGACCGCCGCGTCCGCTGTCAATTTTGAATTTTTAATTTTCAATTTTGAATTCATGTTGCCGCCCCTTCGCTCGAGGATTTGGCTAGCGCGCCAACCGCGCTGTAATCCGCGCCGCTGTTTGTGCCACCTGTCTGCCATACTCTGGAAATCTGTCAACCGAAATGCGCTCGGATGGGCCGGTCACGACGATCGCGGCTATTAGGCGGCCTTCGGCATCGAAGACCGGGGCGGCCACGCAGTAGCTGCCATCGACCTCTTCGGCGCAATCGATCGCGTAGCCTTCTTCCCGCGCGGTCTGCAACTGCTCCTCCAGCTTCTTTGCGATGGTGATCGTGCGGTCGTTGAATCGCTTGAACGACTGCAGCTTCATGCGCCGCTGCCGTTCGGCTTCATCCCCAAAGGCGAGGAAGACTTTGCCCGGCGCGTTGGAGTACAGCGGGATGCGGATGCCGACGTCGTAGATCGTGCGGATCGGCTGTGCGGACGGCTGGAAATAGATGAGGACCGCTTCGCCGCCGCTGGGGATCAGCAGGCCGACGCTTTCGCCGCAGCGGTCGCGCAGGTCGCGGATTTCCGCGGCGGCTTCATCGACCAGGTTGCGGTGCCCGACGCGCGGGGCGGCCAGCTCCAGAATCTTTCGGCCGAGGAAATACGTTTTGGAATCGTCGCGGTAGGCGTAGCCCCGCGTGGACAGGTCGCCGAGGATGCGGAAGACCATGTTCTTGCTGATGTCGAGAATGCGATGAATTTCGGAGAGCGTCATGCCGTCGGGATGCTGGCTGAGCAGCTCGAGGATTGCCAGGCAGCGGTCTGTGCTCGGCGCCAGCGCTTTCTTGTTGATTGGCGACATCGCCACTCCGTTCTACTAATAGCGTATGTTCTTCTTATAGAATACACCCGACGCAGGGCTGGGTCATGTGAAAACTTGGAAAAAAGGTTTGGTTCCGGTGGTCTTGTGGCGCGTATGCGGAATTTTGCGCGAATTATGCAATACGGTGTAGGCAATTCTCAGTCGTTACTGATTGAGGTTTCTTCTGGAGAACAATTTCAATGCGGCGGATTGCCAAAAAGCCAAGTCATCTGCTCGATCTTCGTTCGGGCTGTCTTGTTCTTCTGTGCATGTCGAGCTGTGTTTTGGCCGGCCAGCCTGCGCCGGCGGCGCAGGTTGCGCGCACCAAGGCCGAAGTGGACGCGCTGATTGCCAAAGCGGGCGCGACGCCGCCGGACTGGTTTGCCGCGACGCCGCTGAATTATCCGAACACGCTCGATCTGACGTGGGCCAAGGCGCCGCCGAAGTCGCCGTGGACGCCGTCGAAGTGGCTGGGCCAGTACATTTTCAGCGTGATCAATGAAAACCCCGGCAAGTGGAAAGAAGGCGTCAAGCTGATGCATCACGTGCTGGAGGTCAACAAGGCCGACAAAGAGAAATTGCAGCAAACGATGAAGGCTCTGGCCGCGATGTATCAGAACCTGCTTCAGGATCACGCGCGCGCAGCGTTCTGGCTGCGCAAGGCCGAGGTCGATGCCACGGACGGCTGGGCGGTCGATCTGGCGACCTGTTACTGGAAACTCGGCAACAAGGACATGGCCGTGGAACTTCTAAAGAAGATTGGCGACGACGACACACGGCACGGCGGCGTAATCAAGCTTTGGGCCGACCTGGGCGAAACCGCAACGGCATTGAAAGTGGCTGAGGCCAAAGCGAAAGACGGCGACGGCTACATGGCATGGCTGATGGCCGGCGAAGCCTGCCGCATCGCCGGACGGAACAAGGAAGCGCTGGACTACTACGAAAGAGTCCTGAAAGAGCCCGGCGAGAACAAGGGCGACATCAAGCAGAGCCGTGAGCGCGCCAAGGCCAGCATCGAAGCACTGAAGGTGTACGATCTGCTGGACCTCAAGCGCATCCCCGATGGCACCTACACCAGCACCAGCTACGGCTACGCCGGGCCGATCACGGTCGCCGTGACGACCAAGGCCAGCAAGATCACGTCTGTAAAAGTAACGCAGCACCACGAGAAACAATATTTCGCATCGCTGACCGATACGCCGCAGCGCATCATCGACAAGCAGAGCATCAAAGGCATCGACACGTTCTCGTCGGCCACGATCACGTCCGAAGCGATCATCAATGCGACGGCAAAGGCGCTGAGTAGTGGGATGAAGTAGGGTGGTGACTGGTGAGTGGTGGAGTGGTGGAGTGGTGAGTGGTGGTCTGGTGGTCTAGTGGTCTGGTGTCTGGTGGTCTGGGAATGTCGCTCGATTTGTTCCTCAAAACGAAGCGCAACGGAAGTTCGGGCTTGCTGCGGCGCAGCCTGAAACGGCTAAGCAGCACGTGGGCCTATTCGCCTGTGCGCCGGATCGTGCAGACGCTTTGTTTCGCGCTTTTCGTCATTCTCTTCTTCTACGTCTGTTGGCCGTATAGCGCTCAGCCGGGGCATTACGCCGACGAACTGCGCGGCAAGGAAGTCATCGATGCCGAGAGTTTCCTGGCTCTGGACCCGCTCGTGAGCATCTCCGCCGCGCTGGCCGCAAAGGCCTGGGTCTGGTCGCTCGCATGGGCAGCCGCGCTGCTGGCGGCATGCCTCGTCTTTACGCGGGGCTTCTGCGGTTACGTCTGTCCAATGGGAACGCTGATCGACCTGTTCGACTGGGTCGTCGGAAAGCGCGTCAAGCGCTTCCGCACAGAGCGCCGCGGTTGGTGGGTGAATCTGAAATACTACGTGCTGTTGGGCACGCTGCTGGCGGCGCTCCGCGGCGTGACGCTCTCCGGATGGGTGGCGGCGATTCCGGTCCTCACGCGCGGCATGCAGTTCATTTTCGCCCCACTGCAAATGGGTTCAATGCGCGGCTGGCATCAAGTCCCATACATGAATCCCGGTCACACGGTTTCGATTGTGCTGTTCGTTGCCGTTCTCGCGCTGGGTCTGCTTCAGCCACGCTTCTGGTGCCGATATGTTTGCCCCAGCGGCGCAATTTTCTCCGTTTTCAATCTGTTTCGCTTGAGCGAGCGCAAGGTCATCGAGGCTTGCACCGAATGCGGCAAATGCGTGAAGGCCTGCCCCTTCGATGCGATCAACGCCGACGTTTCCACGCGCACCGCGGATTGCACGTTCTGTCAGACTTGCGGCGGCGCATGTCCGGAAGAGGCGATTCATTTCACCTCACGCTGGCAAAGGAGCGGCGGGCGCCCTCGCCCGCTTAGCAGTTCCGACGGCCCTTCGCGCCGTGGATTTCTCGTCGCCTCCGGCAGTGCCCTGCTCGTTGCATGGATCGCGCGGAAATCCAGCGCTGGCCTTCCGGCTGTGGTTCGGCCGCCCGGCAGTCTTCCCGAGGCGCAATTCCTTTCGCTATGCGTGCGATGTGGGGAGTGCTTCAAAGTTTGCCCCAACAACGTGCTGCAACCGGCGGGCTTCGAACGCGGCGTGGACGAACTGTGGACGCCCAAGGTCGTCGCGAACTGGTCGGGCTGTGAGGCGAGCTGCAACGCGTGCGGACAGGTCTGCCCGACCGGCGCGATTCGCCCGCTGCCGCTCGATGAGAAGAAATGCGCGCGCATGGGGCGGGGGATCGTGGACCTGGAGCAGTGTCTGCCGCACGCCGGCAGTGAGGCCTGCCAGATGTGCGTGGATGAGTGTAAGTCCGCCGGCTACGACGCCATCGAGTTCATGCGCGTGCGCGTGGAGACCGACGACAACGGCCTGCCCGTCGAGGGCAGCGGCTTCGCGGCGCCAGTCGTCCTCGCCGACAAGTGCGTCGGCTGCGGCCTGTGCCAGACACGCTGTTATCAGATCAACGTGAAGTCGAAGCACTTGCTTGGCGCGTCCGCGATCATTATCGAAGCCGGTGAAGGCAAGGAAGACCGACTCGTGAGCGGCTCGTACCGCGAGCTGCGCGCAAAGGAAGCCGCCGCTCGGACGAAGAAGCAGACGGAGCCGGAGAAGTATTTGCCGGACTTCCTTAAATGATGAATGCTGAATGATGAATGCGGAATTCGGCTTCTTCATTCTTATTCATCATTCATCATTCCGCATTCATCATTATTTCTTAATCAGCAGGTAATCCAGCCCGACCATGTACGACTTCTGCGCCTTCTCGTTCGCGCCGGTGATCGTGATCGACAGCGTGTTCTCGCCGGCCTTCAGATCGAAGCTGCCCAGTTCGATTTCGCCGGAGACGATCACGCCGTCGTTGTAGAAGTCGATCGGCTCGCCCGCTTTCTTGTCGTTGATCGCAAACTGAGCGATGCCGTAGTCCACGGCTTTCAGAAATCGGCCGAAGACCTTGTAGGTGCCGGCTTCTGCAACATTGAAGCCCAGCACCAGCGCATCGCCGACCTTGTGCCCGCCGCGCCACCACAGATGCCGTCCGCCGCTGGTCGCGTCCCAATCCTGCGGTTCGACAGCGCCGACTTTGGAAATGATCTTCATCTCTTCGCCTTCGATCGCGCCTTTGACTTTTGCGACCGCCGGCGTTTCAGGCGCGGGGCGAAGCGTCACGTCATCGGCCGTGATGGCTTTGAAACCGTCGGTCGCGCCGGGCATCGCATACCAGTAATCGATAACCGCCGAGTTCACGAGGCACTTCTTCCAGTGCCACATTTCCATGTCGAAGCGGAAGTCCTTCGTGAACGGGATGCGGTCCAGAATGTGGAAGCGGTTCAGGCTGGTGCGGCCGAAGTTGCCGGGGCCGTCGCAGCGCGCCTGGTTGTGATAGGCGTGCGTGAACAGCGCCGGGAAGCACCACGCGTAGCCGAAGTAATCTTCCGTGCCGGTGCCGAAATGGCTGGGAAACGTCTCGCCATCGACATAAATCTTCTCGTCGCCTTCGCCCCACCAATCCTTGACGGGATTGTCGATGAAGTACGCCACGCCCGCGAAGACGCCCTTGCCTTTGGCCGTCATGTAGTTCCAGTCTATCTTCGGATCGGTCGGCAGATCGTGCTGGATGCGCCACTTCGCATGGAAGAGCATCGTCGCATCGGTCCACGTGTACGGCGCTGCGACCACTTCGCCCTTCAGCGTCACGGACTCCTTGCCCAAATTCGTCAGCTTGATCTCGGCAGACTTCTTGAACGGCATCACCCAGCGGCATTCCATCACGGCGGTGGTAGCGCCGGCCTCCGTGCCGGCCCTAGTGACGCTCAGCGGCAGCGATTGGAACGGATTCACCCCAGGCGCAGCGCCAAAGAAATCGCCCAGCGGCGCTTCGACCGTCGTCTCACCGTCGAAAGCGATCTGCACGACGACCGCTCGCAGCGCGGGCTCATTACGGTCAGCGGTCGGCGTCCAATTCAGCCGAATGCGCCGGATGGCCATCGCCCCACTGAGCGGTTCGAGCGCCACGGAGGCGCCGGCGGCCAGCGTCTTGTCGAACGCTTTCGTTGCCGCGCCTTCGCCCGGACCGTTCAGCTTGTCCGTCGCTTCCAACTTCGCGGCCAGCTCCTTGATCTGCGCGTCCAGCGCCGTGATCTGGTCCGCGCTGAAGGACTTGACCTTGGTGTCCGCCGAGTACGTGCGGTAGCCGACGTGGTAATAGAAGCCGCCCTTATCGCTGGTGATCTTGCAGTGCTTGGCGTAGGGAATGGGTAGGTAAAGATTGCGCCCTTTGCTGTATTCGCCCGAAATCGGCCGCGGCAGGCCGGGATACTTGCCCATCAGCAGGTCCGCAAGCGACGTCTCCAGCGCAGGTTTTTCGGCGCCGTCGATGTAGACTCGCACCGTCCCAGGATCGCCCTTCGGGCCATCGCCCCAGGTTCCCCACATGCGCACGATCGCGCCCGGCCCGTCGGCGTCCAGCATGACGAACTCTTTGTGCCCGTCCTTGTTCTCAACGCGGATGTACTGTCCGCAGTCGCCATTGGCGAACCATGTCTTTTGATCATCCGGCGTCTTGGACGCTCGGTCGTAAGAGGAGAACTGTTTGCACGTGTACGCCGGCGCTGGGAACTCGGCGAGTTTGACGAGGTTCGTCATGTCGTCCAGCAGGCTGGCCATCGAGATTTCGTTCTGCTCGGCAAAACACGTTCCGGCCAGGCACAGTGAAAGTGCCAGCGCGAGTTTGAGCTTCATTCGAGTCTCCTCATGAAAGAATGATGAATGATGAATGATGAATGCGGAATGATGAATAAGGCTGCAGCGGCGCGACAATTGTCGCCGCATTATTCAGCATTCATCATTCCGCATTCATTATTTGTTGCCGTTTACCATTCCCAGCCCTTGCGGTATTCGCGCTTGATGACGTCCTCAAGTCCGGCGACGCTCGTCTTCATGTTCGGGCCGTCCCAATCGACTTTCTTGCCGACACCCGCGCGCATCGCCAGCCGGCCGAGCAACACCATTTCGGCGAAATAGCCGGCGTAATCGACGAAGTTCGAACACGGCGGCGTGCCGCCTTTGATCGCCTGGAGCAGATCTTCCAGCGGTCCGCCTTTCACGCGCGGAATGCTCTTTTCTGGCGGCGGGAAGGCCTTGTGGGCTTCCTCGGGCAGAATGCGCACGCCATCGCCGTAGGTTTCGGTATACATCACGCCCTTGTCGCCGACGTAAATCGACCCGCCGCCTTTGAATTCACGGTTGGCCTTCTTCTCCCATTCCTTGAAGATCTCAGGCTTGTCGTCATTGCCGAAAATCGTGACGGGCGGCATGTCGCCGCGAGCCGGGTAGCTCCATTTCACGATGTTGTTCTGCGGGTAGTAATCTTTGTTCCCGCCCTTGCTTTGGATGGCCTCGACGCTGTCGGCATGTTTGAGCTTCAACGACCAGCAGGCGCCGTCCATGATGTGGCAGCCCATGTCGCCCAGCGTTCCGGTGCCGAAATCCCAGAAATTGCGCCAGGAGAACGGATGCAGGCCGTCGTGGAATTCGCGGAAGGCCGCCGGTCCGAGCCATTCGTCCCAGTGCACGCCCGGCGGAACGGGCTTGGTCGCGGGCCGCGGGGAATTTCCGCCGAAGTTGCGGTTGAACCAGCAGTGGACTTCGGTCACTTTGCCGATGGCGCCGCCCCAAATGTATTCGCACAGGCGCCGGTAACCTTCGCCGCAGTGGCCCTGGTTGCCCATCTGCGTCATCACTTTTTTCTCTTTGGCCAGCTCCGCCATCTGGCGCGCTTCCCAGATGTCGTGAGCCATCGGCTTTTGCACGAAGACGTGCTTGCCCAGTTTCATCGAGCGCATTGCGGCCGGCGCGTGCGTGTGGTCGGGCGTGGCGATGAGCACGCAATCGATGTCTTTGTGGCATTCGTCGAGCATCTTGCGGAAATCGAAATACTGCTTCACGCCTTCGGCTTTGGGCCCGAGCTTCTTGGCTGCATCGGCCATCTTGCCGTCGTCAACTTCCACCATCGCCACCAGCCGGCCTTTGCTGGCCGCCCAGCCCGGATTTCCCGTTCCCTGCCCGCCGCACCCGATGCAGGCGAAGCCGAGGGTATCGTTGGGCCCTTTTCCGTCGGCAATGATCAGCGGCGCGCCCAGATATTGCGCTCCAGCGGTCGCTCCGGCGACGACGGCCGCGCGTTTGAGGAAGTTACGACGATTGAGGTTGGCCACAGCAGTTCTCCTATGAGTATCCCCGCACTCGGCGGGTCAGACTGGTCTTTGGTAATGCTCTGAGTGTGTACACCGTTTGTAACGCAATCCTCCTGGATTGCGAGGCCGGCAACGCGCAATCCAGGAGGATTGCGCTACTTGACCGCCCGTTCCGCTCCGTCCTCATACTCCTTACGGATTTCGTCCGCGGTCAGTGCGCGGCGGTAAAGTTTCACTTCATCGAGCAGGCCGTTGAAGAACGCGGCGTGCTTCACTTCAAAGTTGCCGATGCAAAGGTGGAACGCGTTCGGCTTGATCTCGCCGGGACGTTCCAGCGATCCTTGTTCTTTGCCATCGACGTAGATCCGCATCGTCTTTCCGTCAAACGTGCCGGCCAGATGCACCCAGCGGCCGGTGGGCAACGGTTCGTTAGCTTTCAGATGGTGGCTCCAGTCTGTGAGCGGAATCTCGAAGCATGGCTTTCCTTCCACCACGCCCATGCGGTATCCGCTTGACGTGCCGCCCGCAAAGACGCGATTGAGGAACCAGTTGTTGCTCTGCGCTGCGGTGTCCGTTTTCACCCAGCATGCGATGCTGAGCGCCGTCGTAGGTGACAGAGCCGAACTGTTTTCGACAATGACGCAGCCGCCGTTGCAGACCAGAGCATTGCCGTCGATCCCCGCGGCGCGTTGAGCGCCCTCCAGTTTGCCGCCGAGCCTGTTGCCCGAATAATCGAGCGCGAATGGCGCGTCCTTGTTTTCGTCGAAGGCCCACCAAGCGATCAGGTCGGGGTCGGGCTTGCCTTTGGTGACGCGCTTCCTGACCAGCTTGCGGTTCTCGTCCGCTTTTTCGAGAAGCGTGCGAATCGCGGTGTCGTATGGTCCGCGGCCGATGTCTTCGGGCAGCAGATCGACGTGCGGCTCCTTCGGATTCTCTCCGAAAACCTTTCGCACAGCATCCAGGTAGCCGAAGCCGTATTCGCGATACGGCAAAATGTAGTGGCCTTCGCCCCATTCGTTCCAGTTGTCGAGCAACAGCATGCGGCTGCCGAGCTGCTCCTTCGGCAACGTCGCGGTGAAGTCCTTGGCTTGCCGCAGGAGCGTTTCGAAATCCGTTGGCGGAATTTTCCAGATGCTGCCTTCGTCGCGCCAGCCGCTCCACGCCTGCGAGACGGTGACGACTTGCGGCAGGACATTCAGATCCTGCGTTTTGCGGATGTAGCGCATCTGCGTGTCGATGGCTTGCTGTGGCGTGGGATTGTTCTGGATGTGCCAGCAGTAGGCGAACGAATAGTCCACGCCGAGGCGTTTGAACTGCTGCAGCACCTTTGCGTCCTGGCCACGGTATTCGCCTAGAATATAAAGTCCATCGAACCCGGCCTTCCGGCACGCCTCGCGCATTTTGTCGAAGGCCTTCGCGACGTTCGCCTCTCCGCCGAGGTCCTGAATCAGGAAAGTGGGCACGTAGATGAACAGCACCGGCTTGTTATCGATTTTCAGATAGCTAGGGTTTTTGAAGTAGTTGTCGATCCAGAACGGCAGCAGGTTGTTGAGCAGATCGTCTTCGTTCGCGACGCCGGCCTTTCCGCGAGTCTGGTTTTCCCACATGATCGTGAACTTCATTTTGCTGGCGAACTTCGACTTAAAGAGCGCGTCATGGATCGCGCTGCCGAAGCGCTGCTTCACCGGCCCGCCTTGCCCGTCGCGATACCAGCAATAGACGAAGAACGAGACGCCGTGTTCGACGGCCCACTTCGTTTCCCAATCGGCGACCTCCGGATTTTCCTGCGAGTAAAACCCCAGCGCCGGCGTGCGCTCCGGGTGTTTCTTCAGATTCGCCCACATCTCCGGCTTGTCCGATTCCCACAACGGACAGTTGTGCGCGCCGATGAGCATGCTCGTCTTGAGCGGGTCGGGTTCGGGGATGTAGTCGAGTTTCTGAGGTTCCAGTGCAGGGAGAAACAGCACGCGCACGGTTGCTGCGGCTCTTGCCGTGTTCTCAGCGCTCGTGACCTCCAGTTTCAGATCGCACTCGCCGGGCGCATCGCTTTCGATGGTCCAGGAGAGTTTCGCTTCGTCATGGGGTTCGAGTTTCATGTCGATTTCGGCCTTGGGGCTCGTCAGGCGCACTGTCGCCGGAAGGACCAGCGTCGCGCGCAACTGCATGGCGGATTCGCAAGCGTTCTCGATCGCTGCGGAAATTCCGGTCGCTCGTTTTGCGCGCGCGACGGGTTTCTCCAGAGCGAAGCTGACCACGCGAATCTCCGGCGGCGTAACCATCGCGTGTGCGCCAGCGCAGCACAAGACCGTCGCCAGGAACAGCCAGCGCGTATTCTGCATGGAAGATCCTCCAAGGGAGTATCTCTTAGCATACCGGCGCGCTTTCCGAAAGCCGTCTCTGGACCTGCAATGTCAGCGCTGTACGTTACCAGCATGAAATCACGAATTCTGTTCGCAACGACAATGTTCCTTCTGGGCTTTAGTGTCCTTGCCGAAAACGCGCTGCCGCCCAAGCCGAACATCGTGATCATCCTCTCCGATGACATGGGCTACGCGGATGTTGGGGCCTACGGCTGCAAGGACATTCCGACGCCCAACATTGATTCGCTCGCGAAAAATGGCGTGCGCTGCACCAACGGTTATGTCAGCGGGCCGTATTGCAGTCCCACGCGCGCGGCCCTGATGACCGGGCGCTATCAGCAGCGCTATGGCTGCGAGTACCTGACGACGTGGCACGGCAATCCGGGACTGAACTTAAAGGAGACAACCGTTGCGCAGCGGCTGAAAGAAGCCGGCTATGTGACGGGAATTGTCGGCAAGTGGCATCTCGGTCACACGAAGGGTTATCACCCGCTCGATCGCGGCTTCGATGAGTTCTACGGTTTCCTCGGCGGCGGGCATCATTATCTACCGCTCGAAAAGAAGGGCAGGGTGGAGGAGTACACGACACCGCTGTTGCGCAACCGCGAGGAAGTCGATGAGCGGCGCTATCTGACTGATGCTTTTGGCGATGAAGCCGTGGAGTTCGTCCGGCGGCATGCGGCCGCGCCGTTCTTTCTGTACCTGGCCTTCAACGCGGTGCACGTGCCGCTCGAAGTGACGGAAAAGTACACATCGCGTTTTCCCGACATCAAAGATAAGCGCCGCCGCACATATGCCGCAATGACTGCCGCGATGGACGACGCGATCGGCCGCGTGTTGGAGGAACTGCGCGCAAAGAACCTGGAATCCAATACACTGGTCTTCTTCTTGAACGACAATGGCGGGCCGCTGGAACACAACGGCGTGAATGGCTCCCGCAACACTCCTCTGCGCGGAGGCAAAGGCGAAACATGGGAAGGCGGCATCCGCGTGCCGTTCATCGCGCAGTGGAAGGGCGTCCTTCCGGCCGGCGCGACCTACGACAAACCAGTTATCCAGATGGACATCACCGCGACCGCGCTGGAAGTCGCCGGCCTGCCGCTGCGCCCGGAGTGGCAGCTTGATGGCGTGAATCTGCTGCCCTTCTTTGCCGGACAGAATGAGGGAACGCCACATCAGGCGCTGTACTGGCGTCTAGGACACCTGATGGCCATTCGTGCCGGCGACTGGAAACTGGTGACGCCCTATGACAATGAAGATAGCATGGGCCCGCCGCCGGAGGACTACAATTTTCTGGCGAAGGCGAGAGTCTACAATCTCAGCTCCGACATCAGCGAGAAGCACGAACTGACTGACAAGCACCGCGACAAGTTCCGTGAACTGGGAGAACTTTGGTCGAAATGGAACGCCCAAAGTCCGCCGAACGCGCCTCCGAACGGAGAAAGTCAAAAGTTAAAAGGAAAAAGGCAAAAGAAAGAAGACTGATGGCGTCAAAAGTGAAAAGGAAAAGGCAAAAGAATAGTCGCCAGTGGTCCGCGGCCTCGTCTTTGGCCTTCTTTCTTTCCTTCTTCTTTTTCCTTTTAACTTTTAACTTTTGACTTCGTTATCGGGCCACATTTCCGTTGAAGACGATCCCCACCAGCTTGTCCTGCGGAATCCGGCGCATGGCGCTGTTGACGGCGTCGATGGGCGTGTGGCCGCGGCGGACGACCAGCAGGACGCCGTCCACGGCATCGAGCAGCACGTCCACGTCGGCTCCGCCCTGCAGCGACGGTGTATCGAGGATGATGCGCGGGTTCAGCGAATCAGAAATGATCTTCTGAAGCAGATCGCGGAATCTGCGACTGTTGAGAAGCACCGTGCCGTGTTTGTGCGCAACACCGGCGGTGACCAGCCAGAGATCGCTGGCCGTCGTGCTGCCAATCGGATGCGAATGCAGCGGCTTGTCGTCCAGCGCTTCGGCCAGTCCGTTTTCGATGGGCTTGCCAAAGACCGTGTGCAGCGCGGGTGTGCGCAGGTTGGCATCGATCAGCATCGTCGGCTCCCGGTTGCTGATCGCCAGTGCGGCGGCGAGGTTCGACGCGATAAACGTCTTGCCGTCGCCAGGGACAGGGCTGCAAACAGCGATGACACGCGGCCATTTGCTTTCGGGCTTGAAGAGCAGGCACGATGCATCCAGGAACTGCCTTGCGAGACGGTGCCGCGGATTGTAGAGCGCGACGACCTTTCCCGCCGCTTGCGGCACTTCGTCAGGCAGCAGCGCCGGGATGTCTTTTTTCGCCAGCATGTCGAAGCGCGCCAGGACTTCCAGACCAATCTGCTCCTGCAGCGTGTCGGAACTCAGGAATTTCGGCACGACCAGTTCCAGCAGCAGAGCCAGCCCGATCGCCAGCGTCAGGGAGAGAATGAAGTTGCCGCCCAAGAGGGTGACGTACTTCGGGCGATAGGGTAGGGAGGTGGGGATCGCCGCGTCCCAGATGACCATGCGCTCGCCTTCAGACTGTTCTTCAACGACCCGCTCCAAGTCCGCCTGGTTCTGCCGCCGCAGCATCGATTCGTACTGGTCCACGACCGTGCGATGCTTGCGCAGCATCTCGGGGTACTCGACCTGCACCTTGGCGGAGTTGGTCAGCTTCTGATCCAGATCGGTCATGCGCAGCCGCATTTGCTGGATGCCGTCCTGCTGCCGCGCCAGGTTCGCCATCGTGTTTTCGTGTTCCTGGACTTCGCGGGCCAGTTCGGCGTGCGAGGTGTAGAGATGTTCGAATTTCTGGTTCTGCTGTTTGCGCAGTTCGGTTAACTGGCCGGTCAGAGCTTCGATGCGGCTCTTGATGTCCGCCAGCGTGTCGGGAGGCGTCTCGCTGGTGACGCGCATGCGTTGAGCGTCCACCTCCTGCGCTTTGGTCATCAGTCCGTCCCAAGCGGACGCAAAGGCTTGAATGCTGGCGAGATCCTTCGTCTGGCCTTTCAGGTCGTCCTGATAGCGCGCTCGCGTGCGGGACAGTTCAGCGCGCTGGATACGCAGTTCGGAGATAGAGCGATCGCGTTCCGTGCGGGCTTTCTCGACAAGCCGGTCAGTGATCAGGCCGCGTTTGAGCATGTTCTCCATGTCTTGCACGTTGCGGTCCGAATCGCGCGCGGCGATTTCCTTCAGGTGAATCTGCTGGCGCAAGACTTCGACTTCGACGCTGTCGCCGATGCCTTCGGCGGAGTCATCATTGGCCAGCGGGGCCTCCTTAATGGACCTGGTTTCCAGGTCGTCCGCTTGGGCCTGCAGCACTCGCTGCTGGCCGCTGAGTTGCTGTATTTCGGGCGTATCCATCAAGCCTTGCGCGTTGGCGGCAGCGCGGGCGCGGCGAAGTTTCTCGCCGAGATCGTCGAGGCGGCTGCGAAGCTCTTTCAACTCGGCTTCCTGTCCATCCGGCGCGGGAGCGGACGGCGCCGGCTTCGCTGGTGGGTCGGCGCTCGTCGGAATTGCGGCCGGTTCGGTCGGCTGGGGCTCAGTGCTTCTTTCGAGCGCGCTGTACTGCCTGACCAGCGATTGCAGCCGCTTGATCTGCTTCTGGCGTTGAGCGATCTCGCCGGCGACCATTTCGCCGATGTGCAGTTCGGTCTTGCGGCGATGCAGGCGCTCGCCTTCCATGCTGGATTCCATCTGCGCGACCTGGGCAGAGAGCGACGTCAGCAAGGCCTGGTTGGCGGGGACGTCTTCGGGCATGCCGCCCAAGTGCATGAGGCGGAATTTCTGCATACTGAGTTCCATCGTTTTGACTTCGTTTTCCAGGCGCAGGAGCTGGCTTTGGATGAACTTGCCGGTTTCCTCCAGCGTTTGATGGCGGACGCGCTGGTTTTCGGCGATGTAGTAGCGGGCCAGTTCGTTGGCCACGTCGGCCGCGATCTTGGGGTCGGGATGATCGAAGTAAAGCGTGAACGAACTGCGTCCGATGCTCAAGGAGATCGACTTGCGAACCAGATCATAGAGCTTGTCCGGGGCCAGCGCCGGATGCGCATCGGCGTACAGGTGGTACTTCTTGATGACTTCATCCAGTGTACGCCGGCTTTCAACCTGCTCCCGTAACGCGTCCAGCCTCTGGCGCACGTCGGGCGGAGCGATGACCGTTTGCTGCGCCGCCACGCTCGGCGGTTGAAGAATGACCAGCACGTCCGCGCGGTAGACGGCCGGCATCATCATGATGACGGCAGCCCCAAGAATGAACACTGCGGCGAAAACCAAAATGACAAGCCGCACGTGGCGATACAGCATGTACAGGTAATCGCGCAGACTTCGCGGTTCCGCAGCGGTCTTGCGCCGTGCTGGAGTCGGCCGCACAAGGGGCGAGACCACGCCGCGTCCTGCTGTTTCTGTTGGCGCTGGCACTGGCGGGTTCATAGATGGCTCCGTGATGACAGTCTCTCTCTGGCGGCCTGCGGTCGTGACGCCACAGCGGTCTTGAGCGCCATGCAAATCGCGCGCCCTCGCGACGAGTCCGCAGAAAGCCCCAAACATCGCCAAAGTGCAAAAGCGGCGCGCAACCACACGGGATGCTGCACGGATTGGGAAGTTTTTTAGACTCGTGGGTCACAGTTCGGGGCGATATCGCGCGTTTTCAAAATGACTCGTAGTGCTCTATTCGAGTTGAGCCGGACGGCGTTCGCAATCCAGGAGGATTGCGTTACGAGCGTTGGCGTCGTGTTTGCGCTGCGAGCGCTCGTGCGTCCGGGTTTTCAGCGCGCATTGCGCTGCCTCGCCGGAATGCGCGCTTGAAGTCGTTACAGCGAAGGGGGGCGCTGTGGAAGGAGATGAGGCGCAATGGCCAGTCTGGGGCCGCAGGTTGTAAGTGCCGTCAACGAGGCGCGTGTTTCGGCTGGAATTCGGGACTGGGTCTCTCGTCGCCCGCGATTGGGAGGCGACCTGCTGAAACTGATGCCGATCGCCGGCGACACCTTGCTGGCGGCGCTTTCCTTTACGCTGATTGGCCAATTGCAGCAGGACGGTGAATATTCGTGGCTGAAAGACGCGCTGTACGTGCTGATGCTCGTGCTGGCGCTTTTTCTGCACGAAATGTACGGCGGCGTGAAGCAGCGGCGCACTTCGGAGCTGATCACGGCCTTGGTGGGAAGCCTGGGCCTGACGCTGCTGATGATCGCGCCCGTGACCTACGTCATGCCGGGGATTGCCAACGGCTTCTCCTTGCTGGCTCTCGTCGCCGTGCAGTTCCTGCTCCTGCTGTCCTGGCGCAGCCTGTTGGAGCGCGGGGTCATCCCGCACTTCGGCCGGCAGCGGGTGCTGATCGTCGGCGCCGGATCGCGCGCGCGCCGGATTCGCGAGGCGTTGCAGCAAAAAGGGACGGTGATCTTCGAAGTGATCGGATGCACGGCCGACCGGGAGGAAGAGAGCGCGTCAGATTCCTTCAGGCGTGTCGGGGCGTCGCGGGATCTGGCCGGGTTGGTGCAGCGCGAACAGATCGATCACGTGGTGGTGGCGCAGGACAATTCGCGAAATGTTTTCCCCGCGGCGGACCTGCTGCAATTGAAACAGTCCGGCGTTGCGGTTTCGGAAGGCGAGTACATGTACGAGCGGCTGATGGGCAAGCTGCTGACCGATTACGTCCGGCCCAGCGTGCTGATCTTCGCCTCCAGTCCGATGCATCATACGCTGCAGATCTGGACGAAGAACGCGATCGACTTCATCGTCGCTCTGCTGCTGCTGATCGTCACGCTGCCCGTGACGATTACCGTGGCCATTCTGATCAAGCTGACCTCGCGCGGCCCGATCATCTACAAGCAGCAGCGTGTCGGATTGGGCGGGAAAGTGTTCACGATTTACAAGTTCCGGTCCATGTGCAGCGATGCGGAGAAAGACGGCGTGCGCTGGGCCGCGACGAACGACTCGCGCGTCACGCCCGTAGGACGCTTCATGCGCCGCGCCCGCATTGACGAACTGCCGCAGCTCATCAATGTGCTGAAGGGCGATATGAGCATGGTGGGCCCACGACCCGAACGGCCGCAGTTCGTGGACCAGCTCAAGCGCAGCATTCCGTTCTATGATCTGCGGCATACCATGCGACCGGGCCTCAGCGGCTGGGCGCAGGTGCGTTATCGCTATGGCAGCAGCATTGAGGATGCTCAAGAAAAGCTGCGGTACGATCTTTACTACATCAAGAACTATTCGCTGTTTCTCGATCTGACGATCTTGCTCGAAACGACCAAGGTGGTGATCTTCGGCTGGGGCGCGCGCTAGTGGAATCCTGCCAAAAACAAGAGACGCGCAGGCTGGACAGCCTGCTCCACTGGGAATGGGCGCTGCTGCTGTTGCTGCTCGTCGCCGCCTTTTTTCCGGTGCTGCGCGAGATGTACGCGTTGTGGATGGCCCCAGGCAGCTACAGCAGCCATGCGCCACTGGTTCCGCTGATTTCCGCGTGGTTCGTCTGGCGCCAGCGCGCGCAGCTCCAGGCCATGCCGCGTCACCCCGCGAAGAGTGGCCTGTTGCTGATCGCTTTCAGCCTGCTGGTCTTGATCGGCAGCGGCGTTCTGCGCGTCTACACCAGCGCCGGGATTGCGCTCCTGCTCTGCCTGACGGGAATGGTTGCGTATTGGGGCGGCTGGCGCTGGCTCGGGAAGCTCTGGTTCCCGCTTGCCTTTCTGATCTTCATGCTGCCGATCCCGGAAATCCTGATCGCGCGGCTGAACCTCTCGCTGAAGCTGATGGTGATGCACGCGACCGTCTTTGCGCTGCAATGTGTGCGTGTGCCCGTCGCCATGGATGGCGCAACGCTGCATCTGGCCGGCGGGGATATGATCGTCGGGGACGTCTGCGCAGGGCTGAGATCGTTGACGGCGCTGATCACTCTCGCCGCTCTGTTCGCGTACATGCAGCGCCGGCGGCCTTGGCCAGTGCCTGCGGCGGTGCTGGCAATAGCTGTGCCCGCGGCGCTCGGCGGCAACATCGTTCGCATCTTCCTGGATGGCCTGCTGGTGAACGCGTACGGCCCGGACCTATTGTTCAGCCCTCTGCTGACCACGGAACTCACCGGCGCGATCGATCTTCACACCATCTCGGGAGTGGTGCTCTTCGGGCTGGTTCTCCTGGCATTGAATGCCGCGGTCTGGCTGACCGAGGCCTGCGTCCGCTGGGTGCGGCGAGCAAAACATCGCAATCCTCCGCTTCACACTCTGGCCAAGGAGCCCAAAGTATGCTGACGCGCGAGGGCAAGGTTCTGGCGGTCACGCTCGCGGCGGTTGCGGTGCTCGCGAATACGCGCCTGTTTCAGCCGGCTGCCGCGCACGCGCCGCTGGACTTCAAGCGCTTTCCGACCCAGATCGGCGAATGGAAGATGGAGCGCGAGTTTCCCGTCTCGCAACGGGAAATCGACATTCTGGAGACCGACAACATTCTGTACCGGCTGTATCGCGAGCCGAGCGGACGCGCGGTCGTGCTGGCTTTGGTCTACGATCCAAGCGGCAATCGCAAGATGGCTCACCCGCAGGAAGTCTGCCTCGCCGCCGCCGGCCTGCGGATGCTGCAGCAGCGCGATGCGCGGCTTGAGGCTGGCGGGAGCAGCGTGCAGCGGCTGTTGATGGAGTCCGCCGGGCCGCAGCGGTTCCTTTATTACTACTGGTTCAAGGCCGGGAGTTATCAGTCCGGCAGCTTCTTCGGTTCGCAGTTGCGGCTGGCGCTGGCGAGCTTGCGCGGGAGTGAAGGCGGCGCGTCGCTGGTCCGCATCAACACGCGCATTGAAGACGGCGACGAAGCCGCGGCCGAGAAGACGCTGCAGGATTTTGCGCGCGACCTGCAGCCGCAACTGTGTGCTTTTCTTCCGTAACCCAGCGAGAGGGCGTTTCATGGCTCAAGCTCGTCCAAACGTGCTGCAGCTTTGCCTGACGCTTGACACTGGCGGGCTGGAACGCGTAGTGGTGAATCTCGCGAACGAACTGGCGGCGTTGGGGCTGGCGCAGTCGCACATTTGCACGGTGGGGCACACGCAATCGGCGCTCATTCCAGCCGACATCGCTCCGGATGTTCGCTGGACTGAACTGCACGGGCCGAGTCACTTCACCTTTCCCACCGCGCTGCGTCTCTTCAATCTTCTGCGCCGCGAACGCATCGATCTGATTCACGCTCACGGCACGCAGCCGCTGGTCTACGCGCTGATGTCTACTCTCCCGCGCCGTGTTCCGATCGTGTTCACCAAACACAACAGCTACGAGGATCTCGGGTTCTTCCTGCGCCGCGGCTTCTTCCGCCGCCTCGCCTGCCACCGCGTGAGCGCATTCGCCGGAGTGTCAGAGCCGGCAACAGGCATCTTGCAGCGCGTCTTTGCGCGCGCGGCCAGTCGTTGCGTCACACAGATCAACGGCACGGTTCTGCCTGCGCGGAAACTGCATAATACGGTGATGCTCGCTCGATCCGAGGCGCGGCGAGACGACAAGTTTGTGATCGCCACCGTCTGCCGGCTCGCTCCGGAGAAGGATATCGGCACGCTGCTGGAAGCGTTCGCCGCTCTGCATGCGCAGGTACCGGGAATCGAATTGTGGATTGTCGGCGACGGCGCTCAGCGCACGGAACTGATGCAGGTGACGGACAGCCTGGGCATAAACGAACATGTGCGCTTCTGGGGTTTTCGCGGAAAGGTCGATCAGATTCTCACCTGTGCCGACTTGTACGTGAACAGTTCGCTGACCGAAGGCATTTCCATTTCCATCCTCGAAGCGATGAGCTTGGGGCTGCCGGTGGTGGCGACGAATGTCGGTGGCACGCCGAGCATCGTTGATGAAAGCAACGGGCTGCTCGTTCCCGCCCGTGATGCTCCGGCACTATGTGCCGCCATGTTGCGCCTGGTCCGCGACCGGGCTCTCGCCGCGTCCATGGGGCAGGCGAGCCGCCAGGTGGTTGCGCAGAAGTGGTCGGTGAAACAGATGGCGGAGCGCTACATGGCGCTTTATCGCCGCGCACTGACTCCCAAAGCAAAGACTCCGCCTGAAGTCCGCCGGTTCGATTCGCGTGCCGCGCGGGCGTAATCCTGGCGGATTAGAGCAGTCGCGCGTGCTGCGTTGGAATATGGCCTGCCACTTCAACAGTCCTGCTGTTGGCTCTTTGCTCTTTGCTCTTGGCCGCGCAAGCGAACTCCGGATGCCTCGCTTCTAAGAGCCAAGAGCTAACAGCCAAGAGTCAGCGGTGGCCTATGGTTCCCTCGGCCGCAATTCGATCGAAGCATCGCGCAGCAAACCTGGCGCGCGGCCAGCCAGTTCCAGCGGCTGAGCATTGACGAGATACGGAAAATCGAATGCGGTGCGTTGGCCCGGCTTCAAACCGGGAACGGGCATCAGCCGGGCTGTGAGCGGCTTGTGCAGAATTATCGAAAGCGAGGCGACATCCGCCAGCAGCGCCGCGATCGCTTCAGCGGACACATCGCCGGGCAGCGGAATCGTGTCCAGACCGGCGCCGCAAACGCTGCTATAAAGGAGTAGCCGGGACAAATCGCAGCTCTTCTCGTCCGCGCGCTGAGCGAGCAGCGCATCTTCCAACACCGGCAGGAAGACGCCTGAAAAACCGGTATGCCGCACGTCGGCCGAACGAATCGCGCTGGTGAGCATCGCGACGGCGCTCAGCGAGCCGTTTCCGCCCAGCGGCGCTCCAGAGAGCGCTTCGATGGCCGCAACAATCGAGCGGGCGGGGTCCGGATGGGGCGCCAGCGACCAATCGAAGCCGCAAAAGTTGGCAGCGGTCTCCTTCGCGAGCGCTTGCAGCACCGGCTCTATTTTTTGCGAGTGGCTTTCGATGGCGGAGCGGAGAGTCAGCATCGCGTGCGTGCATGAGGTGGCGTTGCGGCAGGCATCCAGAGCCAGATCGGCGGCTTCCAGCGCCAAAGCAAATGAGAAATCTCCGCGACCACTGGCGTAGGCCGCAGGAAAAAACGGAATGTGCGGTCCGCAACTGGCCAGCGCAGCGAAGCGCAAGTTGCCGAAGCCGTTTTCGGTTGAGCGCGCGATTTCCAGAACGGCGCGAGCGATCTGCGGCAGCGCGCCGCTTAGAACGCTGTGCCCCGAGGTGATGAATGCGCTGGTGAACAGCCGCTGCGTCTCGGCGAAAAGCTGCGGCAGTGTCCCCATCAGGCCGCCGTCGTGCTGCGGATTCAACGGTCCGAGCGAGACGTAGTCGATTCCCAAGCCCGCGGCCTCGGCGTCGAGCTTGCGCGCCTTTGCTGTGATCTCGCCCAGCGGCCGGCCGGCGGCCCAGTCATGCAGCGGCGGCAAGGCCAGACGCGTGGTCTGGACTTCGTAGCCCAGCGCGATCAGACGCCGGCGTGCTTCGGCGGCCAGCGCTCCGGCCCTGGGCAGTTCGGCCTCCAGCCGCCAGATATCAGGCCCTGCGAAGATCGTCACGGATCGGATTCGCATAGTAGCCCTAATCTATCCAGTGAAATACAAAAGCCAATGGCAGCCGGACGGCTCGACACGTGCGGTTCAGGAAAACTCGAAATCTGTCGACTGCCGACTGCCGCTGCCTACTGTCGCTCGGTCCGCGCTTTACGGCCTGCGTTCTTACCTTATTATCGGTTCTGCTCTGGCACGACGCTCAGACGAAAGCAGGAGTTGCATGGCCTCAGCAGTCAATGGCACCGCGCAGGATCCCAGCGCCGGTTCGTCCAGCGGTGGGAACGCGGACAAGCCGCCGTCAACACTGGTTGGGCGCACGCTGGGGCAATATCGCGTCCTTGAACTGATCGGCCAGGGCGGAATGGGGACGGTCTACCGCGCCGTGGACGTCGTCTTGCAGCGCGCTGTTGCGCTCAAAATCCTCGCTACAAACACGCTGGACGATCCCCGGCACTCCGAGCGTTTTCTGCGCGAGGCTCGTGGCCTGGCGCGATTGACTCATCCCAATCTGGTGCAGGTGTACAACGTCGGTTTCGAAGGCGATTACTGTTACTTTGCGATGGAACTGGTCTCGGGCCAGACGCTGACGACGGCGATCAGAGTACGGAAAAGCATTCCGCCGGCTGAGCTGCTTGGCTATCTGGGCCAGATACTCTCGGCGCTGCATTACGTGCATCAGCAGGGCATCATTCACCGCGATGTAAAGAGCAGCAACATCATGCTCGCCGGTGCGGCGGGAACGACCGGTCCAGGTTCGCGCGCGGTGCTGATGGATTTCGGCCTGGCGAAGGACCAGAACCAGTCGGGCCTGACAAGTGTTGGAGCCATCGTTGGAACTCCAGATTACATGCCGCCGGAATGCGCCGAAGGGCACTCAGCCGGCCCTGCGGCGGATATTTACAGCTTGGGCGTGGTTATGTACGAGGCGCTCTGCGGGGCGCTGCCGTTCAGCGGGCGGTCAGCGATGTCGATCATCCGCCAGCACCTGGAGACGCCTCCGCCAGCCTTGAAACTTCCCGCTGGAGCGGACGCGCGGCTGCAATCGATCGTACATCGCTGCATGCAGAAGAAGCCGGAGGCGCGCTACGAAAGCTGTGCGGCTCTGGCCGCTGATCTTGCCTCCATTGCTGGCACCCCGGAGCTACTTGCGCTGTCGAAAGCACCGCGCCTGGCGCAGAGTGCCGGCAGCGCCACGATGACGCTTGGCGACGGGGACGAACTGGATGTTGAAGGTTTTGCAGACGCGGCGACGATCCGCGCGTCGGCGCCGCAGCAACACGCGGCATCGGCGATCAACACCGGGGCCGTCACGCGCGCGGGCATTGGGCCTGAGGATTTGACGGTTCGCAGCGCGTCTGCGCCGGACACGACCGCGGTGATCGGCGACTCTGGCGCGTCGCGCCCGTGGCTGGCGTGGCTGTGGGTCGGCGCCGGCTTTTTTGGAGTTCTGCTGCTGGCGTTCCTCTTTGTGCGCTGGCGGGGTGGCGAACCGCGCCAACCGTCGGGGCATCCGGTGGTCCTGCGCAAGATCAGCGGGGATAGCGAGGAAATCCGCTGGATCGAGTTCAAGGCCGAAGGCAGCGATCCGTCTAAATGGTATCATGTGATTGAGCGCCAGCAGCCGGATGGTTCCTGGAAACGCGTCACGGTTCCGCATCAGAGTCTGGTTCGTCCGGACGATACTTTGGAGTTAGGGCCCGCCTCCGAAGGAGCGGCAAGACCCAAATGAGCGCGCCGAGAACGCAATCACAGCCGCATGCGAGCGCCGCGAGAGTGGCGCGCGGTGTGTTGCTTTCTGTTTTTGCATTGGCGCTGGTTGTTTTCGGGCAGTGCGTAGCTGAAGAGAACGCCGAGACGGTTCCGTTGCCCGACGACCCGCCGGTGAAGGACGAAGCGAAGGAGCAGACGGGGGGACGGGGGGACGGGGAGACGGGGAGAAACGGCGACGCGGAGACGCGGGGACGCGGGGACGCGGAGAAACAGAGCCGCGAGCGTCAAGCCAAGAGCGAGGAGCCGGCGGCGCAAGTCGTCGAACCTGCGGATACGGAGGAGCCAAAGGCCAAGAGCCAAGAGCCAAGAGCGAAGAGCGAAGAACCGAAAGCCGGAACCAACGACCCTCCCACTCGGCCGGCCGCACCGGTCGAAGTGCCTGTCGCCGTCGCTCCGACGAAAGATGGCCCGCCTAAGCCGCCGGATCTGCCGACGCCACCGAATCCGAAACCAACAGACCCGCCGCCGGGCGCTGAGCTGGTGCCTTTGCCGCCGGAGAAGCCGGTCGATCTGGCCGCGCCGGTTCCCTTGCCGCCCACTGCGGGCGTGGACAAGGAATCTCCAACGTTGACGACCGACACTCAGCAGGTCGCGCCCGGTCAGCAAGCGGTGTTCAGTCTGTACGGTCCCGAGACGTTTCTGCGTGCGGCAACCGCGACGTACGTGCTTCGCGATGAACTTGGCCGGCAACTCGCAGCGGGCGAGATGGCCGTCAAGGAGATGCCCTACACGGAAGGCCAGCCGCGTCAGCTTCGCATTCCGGTGCTCGATCCGCTGGCCTGCAATCATGAACTTGAGCTGGTGCTGACAGCGCCTGGCGGGCAGCGCTCTGAGCTCCGCGGCCGGTTCTCGGTCCCGCTCCTGCAGCCGAAGTGGGAACACTGGATCGCGCTGGTCGCGACGCCGCCGGTAGCGCCGGCCTCCGTGCCGGCCGGTAGCGCCATGGCGGGCACGGAGGCCCGCCCTACCGGTTGGCCGGCGCTGCGGGCTCTGGGGATCAGCGGCGGAATGCAGTATCGCCTGCATGCGGGGCGGCGAGATGCGCTGCGCAAAGGGCAGGCGGCGTTCTATGTTGAGAACATCGCACGGCAACTTCTGTCCCGCTATCACACTGAACGCGGCTTGTGGGAACAGACGATCGCGGCTATCGCGAAAGATCCTGGCGATCACGCGGCCCTGCGCCGTGATCCGTCGCTGTGGGCGCCGGAATTTGCAGAGGCATTGGCGAAGGAACTGAAGCGGCACGCCGAAGTGTATGCCAAGGATCCGCCGCTCTTTTACTCGCTGGCCTGCGAGCCGTCCGTGACGCGGTTGTCGGCGGCCGCGGACTTCGATTTCAGTCCGGCGGCGATACAGGAATTTCAGCGCTGGCTGGAGCGCGACGTTTACGGGACGGTGAAGGCTCTGAACACATCCTGGGGAACGGCGTTCAAGTCGTGGAACGAAGTGGTGCCGATGACGACCGACGAGGCGCGGCTGCGGCTGAACGATGGCGTGCTGAACTTCGGGCCGTGGGTGGATTTCCGTGAATTCCAGGATTTTACTTTCAGCAAAGTGCTGCGCGATGCGGGTGAATTCGTGCGCGGCACTGATCCCGCGGCGAAAGTCGGGATTACCGGCGCTCTGGGCGCATTTGCGTTTGGCGGCTGGGATTGGTCGCGGCTGTCCAAGAGTCTCGACGTCGTGGAATGCTATGACATCGGCGGCGCACGGGCGCTCTGGCGCGATCTGGCTCCCGGAAAGCCAGCGCTGGCGGTGATATCGCTTTCGGAGGTAGCGCCGGCCTCCGTGCCGGCGGCTCCGGACGCCGGCGCTACCGCAGCCGAAAAAATCAGCGCCGAGGCGCGGAGCACGATCTGGAAATTCGCACTGGAAGGCGGCCCGCGCGGCGTGCTGATCTGGGACGATGCGCCGAGCGCGGCTCCCGAACAGGCTTCGCGCCGCGCACTCCTTAATGAGGACGGACAGCCCAGCGAACTGGCGAAGTCGCTTTCGCCGACATTGAAGACGCTGGATGGAGAAGTGGGCGCTTTGCTGGCCACTTGCGAGCGCGTTCACGACGGCGTGGGCGTCCTTTATTCTCCGGCCAGCGTGCGAGTGAATTGGCTGCTGGAAGCTCAGCGGCTGCACGGGGCCAAGTGGCTGGACGCGTGGGGAGCGGACAGCAGCGGCGAGCGCCGCGAGTCGCCGCAGCTTCGGTTGCGCGAGAGCTGGAGCAAGCTGCTGGACGACTTGGGCCTGACGTGGAGATATGTGTCGAGTGCTCAGGTGGAGACCGGCGGACTGGCCAAGCCCGATTGCGGCATCAAGACGCTCGTCCTGCCGCGGACGATTGCCCTGAGCGATCGCGAGATCGAAGGCCTGAAGCAGTTCGTGGCTCGCGGCGGAAAGCTGGTGGCCGATGCGACGTGCGGACGATTTGACGAGCACGGCAAGCTTCGCGAAAAGCCCGCGCTGGACGAACTGCTGTTGGTCGATACGTCCAGCGAACCCTCTGCGCCGGAGCCGATGAACCCACTCGAGAGAGTGAAAGGGGCGCAATCCTCTGGGGTTGCGTTACAGGTTTTCAGTCATGAGAACATCGCCAATCTCGCGCCGGTGTTCTCCGATAAGCCAAAGTTGCCTGTTGCCAAGCCTGATGCTGCCGCCAATCCACAATCCGCAATCCGCAATCCGCAATGGTTAGAATATCGGCGCAGTCCGGTGTTGGCGCAGAGTCCCGCGGGCGTGTTCCTGAATCTGGACCTGACGGATTACCTGCGCTGGCGCCTTCATCCGGACCAGCCGCGCGCGAAGGCCGTTCGTGAGGTCATCGCTGCGGTTGCTTTTGCAGATCGGTTGAACGAAACGCTTGTCGATCTGTCGAAGTCTAGCATTCCGTTGGGGACGGAGCTGGTGTGGCTAGAGATGAAATCCCAAGAGCCAAGAGCGAAGAGCCAAGAGCAAGTCGCCCCGCGCGTGTTGGCGTTGCGGCGCAATCCGCAGGCGCGGTTGCATGAACTGGGCACCGAAGTGGACGGCAACTGGGCGTTCGAGAAAACCGAAGCGTTCAGCCTGGCGTTGCGCAAGCCGGTATTTGTGACGGCGCTGCCATCGGGCGCTCGCAGCGGCGGAGCGGTGCAGAAGATTGAGGGGCAGCTCGATCCGACCCTTCCGTCGCTGCTGATTGTGAACGCGCAGCCGGCTCAAGCGCCGGTGGTCTCGGCGCCGGCGACAGTGCAGACGGGAGATGCGTTTGAGGTATCGGTCAAGCCGAACGCCAAAGCCGCAGCACTTTACAGCATGCATGTATTTGCGCCGGATGGGGTGGAGCGCACTTATCACGCGCTGACAAAGCACTCGGCGGACGGCGTGCTGACGTGTTCGCTACGCCTGGCGCTCAACGAAGCGCCGGGGAACTGGAAGGTCATCGTGCGCGATCTGGGGCAGGGGACGGAAGGTGCGGCGAGCTTCGAAGTGAAGGCGGGTCTCGTTGCCGAGCATTCGGCAGCGGCGGCGAAATAGCATTTTGCATTTTACATTCTCTTAGGATTCAGCTATAGATTGTTCAGCGCCTCAGGCCGTCCGCCTTGAGGCGCGGTTGTTTTGGGTCTTTTCGCCGAGTGTACCTGGCGAGGGGCTTAGGGAGACACCTGCAGTTTGGGGCCGGGACTCTCGCGAGCGGACGACGAGAAAGATGGTTTGTGGTTCGAAGTTCATAGTTCGTGGTTAATGGCGCATCGCGCTGCGCGCGTTTCTTGTTCAACCATAGACCCTGAACCATGAACCGGTTTCTGGAGGCCTTAGCGAAATGCCAGCGTCTGCGCCTAAATCGTTCGCTGCCGTGATCATGGCTGCCGGCCAGGGCAAGCGGATGAACTCCGATCTGCCCAAGGTGCTGCATAAGCTGAACGAGAAGCCGCTGATTACGTGGGTCATCGACAGCGCTCGGGCTGCTGGCGCGACGAAGATCGTTGTTGTCGTTGGACATGGACGCGAGAAGGTCATCGACGTGCTGCCGACGGGCGTGGAGTACGTCACGCAGGAAAAGCAGCTTGGCACCGGACACGCGGTGCGCTGCACGGAAGGGCTGCTGCGCGACTGGAAGGGTCCGGTCGTGGTGCTTTCCGGCGACGTTCCGCTCCTGCGCCCGGCGACCATCCGGCAGCTCATCAATAAGTTGACGGAGACAGATGCCGCGGCCGTAATTCTGACCGCGCGAGTGGACGGCGAACACGCCTATGGCCGGATCGTACGCGACGACTACGGCATGGTGCGCTCGATCATCGAGCATAAAGACGCCACGGCCGAACAGCGCAAGATCGATGAGATCAACTCCGGCACCTACGCTTTTGGCGCCAGCAAGCTCTTCCCGGCGCTTAATCAGCTTCGAAATGCAAACTCCCAAGGCGAATTTTACCTGACCGACACCGTCGCCAATCTCGTCAATTCCGGCCAGAACGTCGTGGCTGTGCGTGCGCTGCGAGCGCAGGAAGTCATGGGCATCAACACGCCCGAAGAACTGGCTCAAGCCGAAACGACGCTGCGGGAGAGAATGCGCAGCGGTTGCGAAGTAGCCGATGAGCAGGAGCCGCAGGTCGCCAGCGAACTCTCCAAGAATCTGCGCATTTTCACCGGCAACGCCAACGTGCGGTTGGCTCAGGAAATCTGCGCGTACCTGGGCATTCCGCTGGGGGAAGCCGAAGTCGGACGCTTCCCGGACGGCGAGACGAAGGTCAAGATTATGGAGGACATTCGGGGGCGCGATGTGTTCATCGTGCAGCCGACCAGCCCTCCGGTGAACGATCATCTGATCGAACTGCTGGTATTGATCGATGCCGCCAAGCGCGCGTCCGCTCAGCGCGTGACGGCCGTGATCCCGTACTTTGGCTATGCGCGGCAGGATCGCAAGCACGAGGGGCGCGTGCCGATCACGGCGAAACTGGTGGCGAACCTGATCACGACGGCCGGCGCGGACCGGGTGATGTGCATCGATCTGCATGCGGAGCAGATTCAAGGCTTCTTCGATCTGCCCGTCGATCACCTGACGGCGGCCCCCGTCTTGTTGCAGCACATCAAAGAACTCGGCCTGAGTCACCCGACCATGCTGAGTCCGGATCTTGGCCGCACCAAGATGAGCGAAAAGTTCGCGCGCAAGCTGGGGGCGACGCTGGCGGTGATCGAGAAGCGCCGGGCCAGCGATACGGAAGTCATGAAGGGCCACGTGGTGGGCGAGATCAAAGGCCGCGATGCGATCATCATGGACGACATGATTGCCACCGGCGGTTCGATTACTCAGGCTGTAAACACGGCTCTGGAATACGGCGCCAAGAGCGTGGTCGTCGGCGCCACGCATCCCGTCTTTTCCGGGCGCGCCTTCGAACGGCTCAGCGGCCTGCCAGTGCGCGAGCTGTTTGTCTGCGACACGATTGAACTGAAGAAGAAGCCGGAGAACGTGAACTTGCAGGTGCTGTCGGTCGCGTCATTGCTCGGCGCCGCGATCAAGCGCACGCACCGGAACGAAAGTGTGAGCATACTGTTCGTTTAGTCATTAGTCATTAGTCATTGGTCATTGAAGAAGCGAGCCAGCTTACAAAGAACAAATGGCGAATGACCAATGACCAATGACCAAGAAGCGGTGACGCCGAGGTTCCGGCCTGTGAACCGGAAGAGCGGCCCGCGCGGGGGAGTGCAAGCCAGGCGCTTGCGGAGAAGAGGAAAGTAGAATGCCACGAGAATTGAAAGCCACATTGCGGTCGGCAAAAGGGCGGCATGCCGCGCGGCGTCTGCGCGAGTCTGAGCAGATTCCGGCGGTGGTGTATCGGGAAGGAAAGCTCGGCGCCAATATTGCGATCGCGCGCAACGAGTGGCTGAACCTGCTGGCGTCCGGCGAACGCGTTGTCACTCTGAAACTGGAAGGCGGCGACAAGCAGGCGCTCATTAAGGATGTGCAGTACGATGCGCTTGGCGACAACACCTTGCACGTCGATTTCAACGAGTTGCGCGAAGGCCAGAAGGTGCGTGTCGCGGTGGCCGTGGTCGCCAAGGGCGTGCCCAAGGGCCAGATCGACGGCGGCGTGCTCCATCAGCCCGTGCATACGCTGCACGTCGAATGTTTGCCGACACAGATTCCCGACAAGATCATCGTGGACGTCGAGCCGATGGCAGTGGACGACATGTTGCACATCCGCGACCTGAAGCTGCCCGAAGGCGTCCTGCCGGTCGATCCGCCGGACGTCGTCGTGATGGCCGTGCACGTGCCGCGCGTTGAGGAAGTTGCCGCTCCAGCCGAAGGCCTGCCGGCGGAACCGGAAGTGCTCATGGAGAAGAAGGAAGAGGAAGGTGCGGCGGCTGCCGAGGGCGGCGCTGCTCCAAAGTCCGAGAAGAAGGAAGAGAAGAAGGAAGAGAAGAAAAAGTAACGACGGGTCAGTTGTCAGTGGTCAGTTGTTCGTTGCGAAGTGGCGTTCGGTCTGTGCCTTGTTGACTCGAACGCCAAGAACAACTGACAACGGACCACGGACGACGGACAGGAGTTCGTGTGAAGCTGATCGTGGGGTTGGGCAATCCAGGACGGGAGTACGCCAGAACGCGGCATAACGTTGGCTTCCGGGTCGTGGATTGTCTGGCCAAACGGCTGGGGATCGAGATCGACCGGGCCAAGTTCAAGGGAGAGTACGCAAAGGGGGAGTGGCCCAGCGGTGGCGGCGACCGAGATGTGATGGTCGTCAAGCCGCAAACGTACATGAACCTTTCAGGCGAGACGGTGATCGGGTTCATGGGCTACTTCAAGATCGACCTGGCGGACCTGCTGGTGGTGGTTGACGATGTGGCGCTGGCTTTGGGCGCGCTGCGGATTCGGCGAGGCGGTTCGGACGGCGGGCACAACGGGCTGAAGGACATTACGCTGCGCCTGGGCACTCAGGATTACGCTCGGCTGCGCGTTGGCGTGGGTGGCCGGGAAGCTGGAGCCGTGCACGTGCCGATGGACCTGGCGGACCACGTGCTGAGCCGGTTTTCGGAGCAGGAAGAGAAAGAACTGGCAGGAAAAATCGAACTGGCGGCCGATGCCTGCCAGTGTTGGGCCGAGCAGGGCGTGGAGCCGGCCATGAACAAGTACAACCTTAAGGTTCAGGGTTCGAAGGGCTAGGGTTCAGGGTTTTGGATTCAGGAAAGGCGTACAAGAGTACAGGGACAGAAATGGCGGCGCCGCAAGCCGCGACTAAACCCTGAACCCCGAACCCTGAACCCTACAGTTTGAGTTGGAATACGGTTCGGCGGGCTCGATGCCCGCGTAGAAAAGGAGAAAGATATGGCAGAGAATACCCCGTCCACTCCGGCCCCGGCGGCCCCAGCGGCTCCAGCGCCGGCCGCGGCGCCTGTAGCGGCGCCGGTGCCTCCCGTTCCAGTTTTGCCGCCGGGCGTGCGCTTGTACGAAGGCATGTGGCTGGTGGATGCGAACCTGGGGCGTGAGGACTACCCCAAGGCTTTGGCGGCGATCAAGGAAGTGATCGAAAAGGGTGGCGGCACGTGGATCAACGGTGACAAGTGGGAAGAGCGGCGCCTGGCGTACACGATCAAGAAGAAGAAACGCGGTCTGTACATCATCAGCCACTTCAGCGCGCCGACGGATGCGATCGTGCGCATTGACCGCAACGCGCGTCTGTCTGAAATCGTGCTGCGGCACATGATCACCGTCGATGAAGACGGCTTGACCACCAGTCCGCCGGTCCGCACGCTGGAGGAAGAGGAGTTTGGCGGCGGCTTTGGCGGCGGTCCGGGCGGTGGCGGTGAGCGCCGGTTCTTTGGCGGCGGAGACCGCGAACGCCGGCCGCGGTCGTAACGAATTCAGAATTCAGAGTTGCGATGATGGGGAAACGAGCAGAGCGCTTGCGCGCGTGTGCAAGCGGCCGGGACGGCAGTTGGACGATAGGGAGGAGAGTCTGAAATGGCAAACCTGAACAAGGTGCTGCTGATGGGCAATCTCACCCGCGACGTCGAGATGCGTTTTACGCCTTCGGGACTGGCGATAGCGCAGATCGGTTTGGCCATCAACCGCAAGTTCAAGGATTCGAAGACGAACGAGATGCGGGAAGAGGTCACTTTTGTTGACATTGAGGCGTTTGGCAAGACGGCCGAATTGGCGGGCAAGTACCTGAGCAAAGGGCGCCCCGTTTTCATCGAAGGCCGCTTGAAGCTCGACCAGTGGGAAGACAAGCAGACGGGCCAGAAGCGTTCGAAGATGAAGGTCGTTGTGGACCAGCTTCAGTTCATGGGCCCGGCGCCGAGTGGCCAGGGCGGAGCCCGGCCGGCTCAGCCGCAGCAGGCTCGTCCGGCGGCGGCGGCGCCACAGGCCAGTTCGGCCGAAGAACCCCCGCCGGAAGATCTGGCGATGCCGGAAGAGAACGTGCCGTTCTAACTGCCAGCAGGCAGGGGCAGTATGCAGTAAGCAGGAACCGCCGGCCGGGAGTGCCGACGAACAAGTTGGGCGCGAGGTAAAGGAGAGCGTTTCGTGGCAGAGAGAGACTACAAGGAAGACCGGGAAGGCATGGGCGGATTTCGTGGGCGGCGCGGGACGTGCCGGTTCATGAAAGAGGGCAAGTGCAACGTGGACTACAAGGACACCCGCATGCTGGCGAAGCTGGTGACGCCGCAGGGGAAGTTGTTCTCGCGCAAGCGGTCGGGTGCCTGTGCGTATTGCCAGCGCCGTATTCAGGTTGCGGTCAAGCGGGCGCGCATCCTGGCTTTGTTGCCCTTTGTTGGGCGGTAAAGGTGGCGTGGGCATCTTGCCCATGTGCACGGGCTGGACGTTCGTGGTACGGCTACGGGCCGGCGGCAGTTTTCGGATTTATGCGTAAATTCTGAAGCTGTCGTCAGTTGCGCCGTCAAATCGACGCTCGAATAATGCGAACGATGCGTTAGACTGCATTGGAAATCCGAAACGGATGTGCAGTCTACGTACTGAAGGGCAGGGATTGTGCCGATAATGTTGTGCGGTGGGGGATCTGCATCTGTCCGGGAACTGGCGCATCGGTGACCGGCAGCCGTTGTCTCCTGCTGCTATGTTAAAGAGGGAATGGAGAAGCACATGAAGGTCATTTTGCGGGACGACATTGAGAAGCTTGGAAAGCTGGGCGAAGTCATCGACGTGCGCGACGGGTACGCTCGCAACTTCCTGCTGCCGCGCCAGATGGCGTATCAGTGCAACAAGGACGCTGAGAAGCAGATCGAAGCCGAGCAGCGGCGCCGGTTGCTGCGCGAGCAGAAGCGGGTGGAAGAGCTGAAGCAGTCGGCGGAACTGCTCAACGGCCGCTCGGTGACGATCACCGCCAAGGCTCAGGAAGAGAAGCTGTACGGTTCAGTCGGGGCCGAGGAAATCGTTGCGGCGATTGCGGCGGAGCACAAGATTCAGATCCCGGTCACGGCCGTGGCGATCGAAGCTCCGTTCAAAACCTTGGGCACGCCCGACGTTACCTTGAAGCTCGCTCCGGGTGCGGAAGCGGTCATCAAGGTCTGGATCGTGGCAGAGAGCGAGTAACGGGGCCTTGGTCATCAGCCAGCGGTCCGTGGCGAGTTGACTGAAGGTGTGGTGGAAAACGGGGCAGGCTCACGGGGAGCCTGACGACGCGTAAGACCTCGCGTGCCAGTGCAGGCGAGGGTGGAGGGGGAATCGTTAATGGCGACTGGCGGCAGGCCGCCACGGGATAACAATCGCCCCAGCTCAGCAGCCATCGAAAAGCTGCTTGAGGGCGTGCCGCCGTATGACGAAAACGCCGAGGCGAGCGTGTTGGGGTCCATGCTCATGGACCACCGCGCCGCCGATATTGCGCTCGAAACCCTCAAAGTCGACGACTTCTACCTGCCACGGCACAAGACGCTGTTCACGCTGTTCTCGGAACTCTTCCAGAAGACCGAGCAGGTGGATGAAGTCTACGTGTGCGGCGAACTCGAGCGCCGCGGGTTGCTTGAAGAGATCGGCGGCAAGGATTATCCCGGCCAACTCATCCTCAAGACCCCCACGGCTGCCAACATCGAAAGCTATTGCGACTTGGTGCGCAGCCGCGCGATCGAGCGCGAACTGCTGATCGCCTCAGCGCGAATTCTAAACTCCATCAAGAATCCGTCGGGCCAGAGCACGCAGGATCTGATCGACGAGGCCGAGAAATCGGTCTTTGAAATCGCTGACAAACGCACCGGCAAAGACGCGGTGTCGATGCAGCAGCTCATGTCAGACGTGATTGCCAAGGCCGAAAAGGTGCAGGTTTCGCTCAAAGAAGGGCGCGAGCCGGAGTGCCCTGCGATTCCCACGACCTTTGAGGATCTGGACAAGCTGCTGTGCGGCGGCTTCTGGCCGGGCGAACTGATCATCATCGCCGGTCGTCCCAGCATGGGAAAAACGACGTTTGCGCTCAATATCGCGCGCCGCGTCGCGGTTGGGAACGAAAAGAAAGTCAAAGCGACGGCGATCTTCAGCCTGGAAATGTCGAGCGAGCAGGTTTCGAAGAATCTGCTGTGTGCTCACGTGAGTGCGACTAATCCGGGCCTGGATATCACCGGTCAGAAATTGCGGCGTCTCATCCTCGATGCCAATGAGTTCGAGGCGCTCTCGTATGGCTCCAAGCAACTCGGACAAGCCCCGCTCTTCATCGACGATACTTCCGCGATGACGGTCCCGCAGCTTCGTGCGCGCTGTCGGCGGCTGAAGCTGCGCAAAGATCTGAAGATGGTCATCATCGACTATTTACAGCTCATGAAGGGCACGTCTTACGGGGCGACGAACCGCGAGCAGGAAGTCTCCGAGATTTCACGCAGTCTGAAGGGCTTGGCTCGCGATCTGGAATGCCCGGTGATTGTGCTTTCGCAGCTCAACCGCAGCGCCGAAAAACGCGACGATGGCGACAAACGGCCGCAGCTTTCGGATCTGCGCGAGTCGGGCGCGATCGAGCAGGACGCGGACGTGGTCATCATGCTGTACAGGCCGGAGTACTACGACCTGGAGGCGAACGCTCGACACCAGAACATAGGCGAAGCGCTGGTCCTGAAGAACCGCAACGGGCCAGTGGGAACGGTCAAGCTGACGTTCTTCAAGGATGTGCTGCGGTTTGAACCATACATGCCGGAACACAACGTGGCGGCGGGGGAATGAACTGATTTGGCTCTGACCCTGAGGCTCACCCCAACGGCTCCCTGCACGGCTTTGGCCGGTCTGCGGAGCGCGGCGTGTCTCTTCTTCCGGACGTTAAACCGTTGCGGATTGATTTGCACATTATCGGTCGTTCTGGCGATGCTTGCCTCCGTTTCCGCGTGGGCTGGTGAGGCGCAGCCGAAGCCCGAAGAGCAGCAGGACTGGGCCGAAGGGCAGGTCGTTCAGGAAATTGAAATTCGCGGTCTGATGCGCGTGGACGAAGGCCAGGTGCTGCGGCTGATTCGCACGCGAAAAGGCCGGCCGTTCGAACGCAAGGTTTGGGACGAGGACTGGCACCGGCTGGACGAATCCGCGTTCTTCCTGAACGTTCGAACCACCGAACCGATCGTATGGCCGGGCGGGTTGAAGCTGGCGATCGACCTGGTCGAAAAGGCCTCCATCAGCAAGATCACCTTCAAAGGCGGCAAGTCCGTGGGCGCGGCGAAGCTGCTGGGGACGATCAAGTCCTACGAGGGCGGCCGCTACGACAAGGGCCAGATCCACCTCGATAAAGTCGCGATCGAAAAATATTACCAGGACAAGGCGTATCGCAGCATCAAGGTGGATTACGCCATCGAGACCGTTTCCAGCCACCGGCAAACAGTCGGCGGCAAGGAAGTGGACGTTGACGACGAAGTGCGCGTGGTCTTTACGATCGAGGAAGGCAGCCCGGTTGGTGTTCGCGCGATTCATTTCGTGGGGAACAAGGCCTTCACCGAAGCCGTCCTCCGGGCTCAGATGGGCACCAAGACGCGGCGTCTGTTCCGGGCGGGCGACCTGAAGGACGAGGAACTGGACCTGGACAAGCGGCGGCTTGAGGCCTGGTACTTGCGCCACGGCTATATGGACGTGGCGATCGAGAAGTTCGACATCAACATTTCGCGCGAGAGCTATTGGAATTGGTTCCGCAAGCGAAAGCGGCTGGCCGAAATTATTGTCACTGTCAACGAAGGCCCGCAGTACTTCACGGGTCAGACGAAGATCACCGGAAACCAGACCATCGAGCGCGACGAGATCGAGGCCGTTATGAAGGTCAAGCCCGGCGCGGTCTATTCCGACATGCTGCTCCAGGACGATCACGACGCCATCATCAGCCTTTATGGCGAGCGCGGCCGGGTGTTCACGAAAGTCGAATACGACCGCAAGCTGGTCACCGACCCGGAACGCACCAAGAAGACGCCGAATGTCTATGACGTGACGCTGAACGTACGGGAAAGCGCCGAGGTGACGCTGCGCGAGGTCATCACGCGCGGCAACACGAAGACGCGGGACAAGGTCATTATCCGCCAGATGGAGCTGTTCCCCGGCGATCGCATCGACACGACGAAGATGAAGATTGCCGTGCAGCGGCTGAAGAACCTGAACTACTTCAACGATGACGTGCGCATTACGCCGGAGCCGACGGACAACCCGGAAGAGGCGAACCTGGTCATCGACGTGTCCGAGAAGAGCACCGGCGAATTCAACTTCGGCGTGGGCGTCTCGTCGGTGGACAGCTTCATCGGCAACGTCAAGCTCGCCCAGCGCAACTTCGACTACCGCGACCTGCCCAAGAGCTGGCGCGATTTCCTGAGTGGAAACTCCTTTGTGGGCGCGGGGCAGACGTTCTCCATCGAGGCCACCGGCGGGCAGAAGAGCCAGCGCTACAACATGGCCTTCTTCGAACCGTGGGCATTCGATCGGCCGATCCGGCTGGGCGGATCGCTGTTTCATGTGGTCGATAGCCGATGGTCCTCCTTCAAGGAAACCGACAGCGGCTTTACGACGCAAGTCGGCAAGCGGCTGTGGGGGCCGCATTGGGACGGCGAGATCAACTACCGCTTCAGCTTCACGCAGATCGACGATACGCGCAGCCTGCGGCGTCTGCCTCCGATGCTGAAAGCGCAAGATGGCGACCGGTACCTGAGTTCGGTATCGCCGCGCCTGGTCTATGACAATCGCGATTCGCGCATACTTCCGACACGGGGCTTCCTGATGGAGGCAAGCCTGGAAGTTGGCGGCGGGCCGTTCCTGGGCAACTACAACTGGGTTCGGCCGAACCTGGACGTGGCGCGCTACATGACCATGTACAAAATGGCGGACGGCGGGAAGCATGTTCTGGAACTGCGGGCGCGCGGCTCCATGGTGGAGGCCTACGGCGACACGAAGGATGTTCCGCCGTTCCTGCGTTACTACGCCGGCGGCATCGATTCGATTCGCGGCTTCCAGTACCGCACGATCACACCGAAGGAAAATCACTACGACATCGGCGGCAAGAAGATGGCGGTCACCACGGCGGAGTACTCCCTGCCTCTGTACGAGGAAATCGTGCGCGGTTCGGTGTTCATGGATGCCGGCACGGTGACGGACGCCGGCGACACCGATCCGCACGCGCGAGTGACGAACGAGTCGGGGTGGCGCGTATCGACCGGCATCGGTTTGGCGATTCGCACACCGTTGTCGCCGATGCCCATCCGCGTATACATTTCGCGGCCGATCAAGCTGAACGAGCAGGACCGGACCAAGACGATCGACTTCACGTTCGGGACGAGGTTCTAGGTGGCACGCACGTGAGCGGCGCGGACTCTTGCGCCGGTCTCGTGCGTGCGGGGTGGACAGCGCACGCTTGAGTGCGCGCCAAGGCGCGAACGCAAGCGTGGCACCTTCTGGACTTTGAGTAGACACCGCGGCTAAGGTTTATATCGTATTCACGTTCGGCGCTTAGGGCGCATCGTCCAGCAGTGAGGAGGAATGACTTTGCAGCGCAGTTTGGGGTTGGGCATCAGTGGCATTCTGGCCGTCGCGATCTGTCTAGTTCTGCCGTGCAGTTGGAGTCATGCGGGGCAGAAGGAACAGAGGCTGGCGATCGTCAACGTGTCGATGGTCTTCGAGAAGTACGACAAGGTTTCGGATGTGCAGCGGCAGATCGACGGGAAGCACACCGCCAAGAAAGACGACCTGAGCAAGCGCGGGGCGGAACTGAGCCGGCGGAACAAGGATCTGGAACAGAATTTCAGCCAGCAGAGCCAGAGCGAAGACGTATTTGACATGGTGCAGCGGCTGCGCAAGGACCAGTTCCGCTTCGAGCGCGATCTGAACACGCTGAACGCTGAAATTCAGCGGGATTACACGCGCGAGATGCGCGTCGTGTTGACGGACATTCGTGTCGCGATCCACGCAACCGCCGAAAAGGGCGGGTTCGACATGGTCCTGCGGTCGCCGGACTCGGACAATCCTGATGCTCCCGAGGAAGCCCCGAACGGGCCGCCCAACCCGGCCGCTCGCGATAACAAGACGTACCTGGAGACCATTGCGCCGCAGTCCGTGGCCGAGTTGGTGGAGCGTTTTAACCGGAACCCGGTGCTGTTTGGCGCCAAAACGGTGGACATCACGCAAGAGGTGATCAAGAAGCTGAATGACGAATATCTGAAGCGCTCGCTGGGCGGAGCGTCTACGAAGAAGTAATTGGGACTTGGTGAGTGGTGAGTGGTGAGTGGGTGGGGCGGTGTGAGCGCAAAAAAGGAGTCATGGAGATGATGGGGCGTATTCTGGCGATAATGGCCGCGGTGGCGGTCGTGAGCGGCGGGGTGAGTGGCGTGCGGGCGGAAGACGCCAAGCGCATTGGCGTGGTGAACGTCTCGCGCGTGTTCAACTCCTACGAGAAGGTCAAAGTGGTGCAGGACAAGATGGAGAAGCTCTTCGACGCGGACCGCAAGAGCATCGCCACGGCCGGCGACGATCTGAAGAAGTGGGAAGACAAGATTCGCGTCGATCCGCGGGATCCGAAGGCGAACGTGGAGTTCTTCCAGGAGATCCAGAAGTTCGAACTGACCAAGCTGCAGCTCGAAATGCGTTTCCGGAAGCTTTCAGAGGAAGTCGAGAAGCGGCGCAAAGACGAGATGAAATCGGTGCTGAACGATATCAAGGCGGCGATTCGTACCGTCGGGACGGCCGAGAAGTTCGACCTGGTGCTGCGCGCGCCGGAGTTCGACGAAGATTTCGATCCGGCCAAGGCTGCCAATCCCGCCGAGAAGGAGCGCAACGAGCCGCAGAGCGCGGCGGAATTGGTCCGCAAGTTCCGCGAAAATCCCGTGCTGTACTTCTCGCAGGGCGTGGACGTGACGCAGCCGGTCATCGACAAGCTGAACGGGGATTTCAAGAAGACAGCGCCGTAACTGAGTAAGCAGGAGGCAGTAAGCAGGATGCAGGAGGCGGTGGCGTGCGCGAGCATGGAGCCACCGCTTTTCTTTGGGCTGACGGGCACGCGGAATACTCACAGATGTCAATCACTCTGGGCGAACTGGCTGCAAAGATCGGCGCGTCGCTGGTGCGAGGCGAAGCGGCTTTGCTCATGGATGGCGTGGCGAACCTTTCGGATGCCGGGGCGCGCGAGCTCGCCCCGTTTACGAACGCGAAATTTGCAGGCGAATTGGAGCGCACGCGAGCGGGCGCGGTGCTGGCGTTTGACGAGAAATCAGCCGGATCGCTTCCAGCGGGGACGGCGCTTTTGGTCGCGGCCGATCCGGAGATGGCGCTGATCTCAGCCATCAACCTGCTGCATCCGATGGCCGAAGAGACGGTGGGGGTGGATCCGCGAGCTGTGGTGGAGCCAGGCGCGGAGCTGGGCGCTGACGTTCATCTGGGGCCCTTTGCGATCGTTCGATCCGGCGCCCGGATCGGCGCAGGTTCGCACATCATGGCTCATTCCGTGATCGGCCGGAACTGCGTTATCGGCGCGAACTGCCGCGTTTATCCAAACGTGGTCTTGTACGACAACGTGAAGGTGGGCGAGCGCGTGATTCTGCACGCGGGGGTGATCCTGGGCGCCGACGGCTTTGGCTACAAATTCCGTCAAGGCAAGCACGTCAAAGTGCCGCAGGTCGGGACGGTCGAGATTGGAAATGACGTCGAGATCGGCGCGAACACTTGCATCGACCGCGGCGCGCTGGGGCCCACGCGAATTGGCGACGGCACGAAGATCGACAATCTCGTGCAGATCGGCCACGGCGTGCGCATCGGCCGGCACTGCATCCTGTGCGGACAGTCGGCGCTGGCGGGGTCGTGCACGATGGAGGATTACGCGGTGATCGGCGGGAACGTCGGCATCGCGGATCATATCGTCTTGGGAAAAGGCGCTCGCGTGGGGGCCAAGAGCGGCGTGTCGAGAGACGTTCCGCCTGGAGGCGAGGTCTTTGGCTTGCCCGCGGAAGAGCGCAAGGCGGCATTTCGGCAGTTGGCGGCTCTGCGGCAATTGCCCGAACTGCTGGGGCGGATTCGGGAACTCGAGAAGCAGCTTGGCGCACGCAAGAAGTGAGCGGCCGCAGTTCTTGGCCGGTTTCGCATTATAAAACGAGTGATTCTTTGTAGGCGTCTTCCGCGAAATTGCGGGGTACAATTCAGCCGAAAGAGACAGCGGCAATGTTTGGGTGCCACAGGGTGTTCTTGCGCATGAGCGTGGCGCCATTACACTCATAAGCCCCATACTTTCTATAAAGGAGTTCCCATGGACGAAGAAATCGGCAAACCCAAAGCTCCGTTTTATGTCGCGGTGGGCCTGATCATCCTTGCGCTGATGGCCTTCGCGGCGTGGCGCATGGATCTTATCGCGCCCAAGGGCAAGGGCCCCGACATGCCGAAGCTCTCGGATGAGGAGCTGAAGAAACTGAAGACGCCGACGGAAGCCGCGGACAACGCGGCGCCGACGACGGTCAAGGAATACAAGTACGTTGCGGCCGAAAAGCTGCCGCCGGTCACCGGCGTGGCCAGATATGCGAAACTCGAGAACGAGACGGTCAAGTTTGCGCTGAACGTCTGGGCCGGCTGGGCGCCGATTGTCTATGCGAATCAGGGCTTCAAACCCAAGAAGGAATGGACCACTCCGGACGGCAAGAAGTTCAAGATCGAACTGGTGCTCATCGACGACCCTGTGCTGATGCGCGACGCATATGCCGCGGGGAAAGTGCACATCGGCTGGGCGACGGTGGACATGCTGCCGCTGTTCATGGAGCAGTTGAAAAAAGACTCGCTTATGATGCCGCGCGTGTTTCAGCAGATCGACTGGTCCAACGGCGGCGACGGCATTGTCTCGCGCGCGAATATCGATTCGATCAGCAAGCTGCGCGGCAAGACGGTCGTGCTGGCGCAGAACTCGCCGTCGGAGTATTTCCTGCTGAATACGTTGATCAACGGCGGCGTGCAGCCGGCGGAAGTGACGATGAAATTCACCGGCGACGCGTTCCAGGCCGCCGCGGCGTTTGCGGCCGACAAGTCGATTGCGGCGGCGGTGTCGTGGGCGCCGGACATTTACAAGCTGGCGAAGATCCCGGGCAACAAGCTGCTGGTTTCCACCGGCGACGCCAACCATCTGATCGCCGACGTGTGGTTCGCGCGCGCGGACTTCGCGAAGGAAAACCCGGGCATCATCGAGGGGATCGTGCGCGGCATTCTGGACGCGGTGGAAGAATTGGAGCCGCAGGAGAAGAAGCAGCAGGTCGCCAAGTACATGGCGGAAGGTTACAACCTGCCCGAACCCGATGCGCTGGGGATGCTGGGCGACGCGCACTGGACGAACTACCGCGAGAACTACGAGTTTTTCCTGAACGCGAACAACCCGACGAATTTCGAGCGTGTTTGGGACAATTCGTATTTCCTGTATCGCAGCATCCGCAAGATCACGACAGAGAAGATAGCGTTCGATCAGGTGGCGGATTTCAGCGTGATCCAGAAGTTGGGCTCCGAGCCGAAGTACGCCAACAGCGTGAACAAGTACAAGACCGAGTTCGCGGCCAAGAGCGTGACGGCGATCAAGGCGGAGGCCGGCGAGATTCTCACGAAGACCGTCGTGGTCCATTTCCCGCCGAACAGCTTCGATCTGCAGGCGAAGATCACGCGCAACGTCGGCGGCAAAATGGTCGAAGAAGCGTACGACCCGAACGTTGATTTCGTGGTCAAGGACATCGCGGGAATGGCGGGGCAGTTCGGCGCGGCGCGCATTGTGATCGAAGGGCACACCGATGCATCGATGAAAGGCGTCGTTCCTTTTGCGGGCGTAAAGGAGCTTTCGTCGCAGCGAGCGGCGGCCGTGAAGGACGCTTTGCTGAAGAAGTTCCCCAGTATTCCGGCGAACCAGATTTCGACCGAAGGCATGGGCTGGAACGTGCCCGCCGACCCGACTCAGCCGAACGATCACGTCAAGAATCGGCGCGTGGAAGTCAAAGTGTTCCCGATGGAGCAGCAACAGTAAGGTGGCGGCCGCCCCCTCACCCCGCGTTCGCTTCGCTCACGTCGGCCCTCTCCCGCAAGGGGAGGGGGCTTCTGCGGCGGTCGCCGCTGGAGATCAGCACGCTTGAACAACGGTGGTTGGATTGCCCGGTTTTTCAAGTTGCGCGAGCAGCCGTCGCTGCTGACGCGGTTCGTCGCCGGCGTTCTGTGCGTCGCGCTCGTGCTGGGCGTCTGGTCCTTTCTGACGGCTGGCAAGCCGGAAGAGCGGATTCTTCCGCGGGGTGTTATCGACAGCCCGAGAGAAACGTTCTCCACATTCGGCTCGCTTTGGTTTGACCGCGAACTGACGCGGAACATGGCGTTGTCCGTGTGGCGGCTGCTGCAAGGCTTTGGCCTGGCCGCACTGGTGGGCGTGCCTCTGGGCGTACTCTGCGGAACCTGGCCGCGCATCAACGCGTTCTTTGCGCCGATTTCGGTATTCGGGCGCAACGTGCCGGTGTCGGCGCTGGTGCCGCTGACGCTCGTCTGGTTTGGAATTGGCGAGCTTCAGAAAATCATGTTCATCTTCATCGCGTGCGTGATGTTCATCGTGTTCGATTCGGCGCGCGCGATCGCTTCCGTGCGTGAACAGTATGTGCAAACGGCGCTGACGCTCGGCGCGAAGAAATCGCAGGTTGTGTTGAAGGTGCTCGTTCCGCTGGCTCTGCCGGACATTGTCGGTTCGCTGCGACTGCTGTTCGGGCTGGCGTTCGGCTACATCATTCTGGCCGAACTGATCGGGCAAGAGGGCGGCGTCGGCAATCTGATCAGCGATTCGCAGCGCATCGGGCCGCGCGAGCACGTCTACCTGATTTTGTTTACGATCACCATCGTGGCTTACGGCATCGACCGTTTGTTGTTCAAGTTCCAGCATTTTATTTTTCCCTATCGCGAGATGGAGGACTGAGCCGAGCGTATGGACCAGCCCCCCGCGACGCCCTCTCCGGCACCTGCAGAGAAGCCAACTCCGCAAGCGGCCAAGCATGATGCAAGCGCTCCGGCGATCGGAGTGTGCGGCGTGCCAGCGGCCGCTCCCGCGCCGGCAAACCCCGCGAAGCCCGCTCGGCCGCACGTGGTTGAATTCCGCGGCGTGACGAAGACTTTCGCAGCGGGCACCCGGCGCGAGTACACGGCGATCAAAGACGTCTCGTTTTGCGTTGAGGACTTGGAAGACGTTGGCGAACTGATTGCGGTCCTGGGACCGTCGGGCTGCGGAAAAAGCACGGTGCTGAAACTGATCGCGGGGTTGGAGCCGCAGTTTCCGCCAACGACCGGAGAGGTGCTGGTGCTCGGGCAGCCCGTGACAGGCCCCGGCGCGGACCGCGGGATGGTTTTTCAGGAGTATTCGGCGTTCGACAATCGCACCGTGCTGGACAACGTGGCTTTCGGCCTGGAATGCCGCGGCGTGAAGCGGGCGGAGCGGCACGAGCGGGCGATGGAGTGGATCGGGAAGGTGGGGCTTGATCCGAAGAAGGACGCGACCAAGTATCCGCACCAGCTTTCGGGCGGGATGCGCCAGCGCGTGGCCATTGCGCGCTCGCTGATCCTGAATCCGCGCATTTTGCTGATGGACGAGCCCTTCGGCGCGCTGGACCCGATGACGCGGCTGCGGATGCAGGACTTGCTCATCAAGCTTTGGGAAGCGGCGGAAGCGACGGTGTTCTTCGTGACGCATTCGATCGAGGAAGCTGTGTTCCTGGGCGACCGGATTTATGTTTTTTCGAATCCGCCTGGCACGATTTTGGAGCAGTGTTTTGCGCCGCGGCCGGACCGGCCAGCGATCGAGTCTCAAGCGCTGCCGGAGTTTTCCGAGCGCGTGAAATATATACGATCGAAGATTGCGAAGATGGAAGAACAGGCGGGGATACTGTAACATAAGTCCAGAAGTCGAGCGGTCGAGGAGTCCAGAGTCGGCGGCTTCCAGAAACTCGAGCTTTCAGGACGGCATATGGCGCGCGCAAGTTTCGGCCAATATATCAAAGCGGCGTTCACGAACCGGTGGAACTTGCTGGTGTTGGTGGGTTCTGTCGTCGCTTCGCTGATTTGCCCGTTGCCGGAAGTTGGCTTGGCGCTGACGGCGGCGGCGGAGATCGCCTTTTTGGCCAGCGTGGGGACGAGCGCGCGGTTTCAGCGTTCGATCGACGCTCAGAATGCGGCAAGAGATGAGAGCGAAGCGAGCTCAAAGATGCGGATGCGTTTTCAGCAGCTCTATTACGGGCTGGAATTGAACGATCAGAGGCGCTTCGAGGCGTTGCGGGCGCGCTGCGAGGTGCTGGGCGACTCTCAGGGGCCGTCAGGAACCGAAGAGCAATCGGAGAAGCTGGACGAGTTTTCGGACATGCAGCTTACGGGCATCAACAAGCTGCTGTGGGTTTATCTGAAACTGCTGCACACGCGAGCGACGCTGCAACGCTTCTTCAAGTCTACGAATGAGGACGAAATCAAGGGCTTGGTCGAGAACACGCGCAAGCGGCTCGATGCGCTTCCACAGCAGTCCAGCGACGATATTACGGAGAAGAAGCGTCACAGTTTGGAAGACACGATGACCACCGCGACCGCGCGCGCGGACAATCTGAAGCGCGCGAAAGAGAACTACGATTACGTCGAGCTGGAACTGGAACGCATCGCGGCCAAGCTGACGGCTCTGGCGGAATCGGCGGTCAACCGCCACGATCCGGCGGGGCTGACGACCGAAGTCGATTCGATCGCTCAAAGCGTGCAGACCACCGAGCAGACCATCGGAGACTTGCGCGAGATTACCGGCTTCACCAACGATGACCTCGTTGCGCCGCCAATCTTGCGGCGTCCGCAGCAACGGGTGAAAGCGTAGGGTGTGGCACGGGCAGGCCATGCCACGGCTTCTTGTGGCATGGATTGCCCGTGCGATAACGCCGCGGATTCATGGGCAATCCGCCGAAGCAAGAAACCGCTTCGGCGGGCGGCGGTGCCGCAGCCGGATGTGCCCGTGCCACACAGCAACCCTATTTTTTGCAGCAGCGGAAGCCGCGGCGTTCTTTGACGACTTCTTCAGGGAGCGAGCGGGCTCGGCAACTGACGGTCAGTTCGGGGTAGCGCGTGGAACTGGTCCAGTCGCCGCCGAAGACTTTTTCATCCTGATCCGTTTCGGTCCATTCGGCGACGTTGCCGGACATGTCGTAAATGCCTTCGGCGGTGCGGCAGCGCGAGTACTGGCCGCTCAGCACCGGAATCTTCTGCGCGTCGGCGTCGAGGCCCACGGCGCAAACGCGGCTGACATACGTTTCGCCGTACGGATAACGGCGTTCGCTATCGCCCATGCAGGCTCTGAGCCACTGCGCGGCGGTGCAGAGTTCCTTGCCCTGTTTTTTGCACAAGCCCGGGGCTTCGGCCAGCGTCACGTTGGAGCGCGGCATCTGGCCGGCCTTGTTCGGAAATTCGAAGCGGTCGATGGAGTAGGCTGGAATCTTGACGACGCCTTGCTGCGGCAGCGAGACACTTCCCGCGGCGATGCGGACCATGTTTTCGTCAGCGGCGTCGAGTTTCACGTTCAGCGTCAACTCGTTGTCTTTTGCGTCGCGGCCGACCTGCAGGGTGGCTTGCTGCACGGCGGAATTCGGCCGCTGAAAACTGATCACGTACAGGCCGGGCTCAAGCTCCTTTTCTCGAACGGGCGCCGGTCCGAGCGATTTGCCCAAGCCGGGCGGGTCGTTGGAAACGGGGCGGCCGAAGGGGTCCAGGATGCGGCGGGCGAAGACTTCCGCGGCCACTCCGCCACAGGTGATTTCAACCTGGCGAATCCCCATGGCGCTATGCAGAAGCTGGCGGGCCTCGGCGTTTTCGGGATCGCGATCGACGGCTTCCTGTGCGGCGAATTCCGCGCCGGCGAAATTGGGATCGGTCTGCGGCTGGCCCGGTTCGCTGGCGGGCGGGTACAGGAAGGTGCGGGCCTTGTGGACGAAGCGGCGGACTTCGGCTTCGACATCGAGCTTGTGGAGTTCGGCGAGCGCTTCTTTGGCTTCGGGATTGTCCATCGCGACCGCCTGCGCCTGGCGGAACGTGGTGGTCGCATCGGCGACGAGGGATCGTGCGCGCAGGGCGTCCTGTAAATAGTTCGGGCGCGTGTTGTCGCTGAGCACGAAGACGGCGGAGCGGGCGGCGTTGAGCTGCGTCTTGCCGCCATCCAGAATGCGGCGCAGGCTGTTCTCGCGCTCGACGATCTGCCGGCGCATGACTTCGCGGCTCTTGTTGATCGCGTAGCCCAAGGCGGCGATGCCGGAGAGGAGCATGACCAGGACGGCCAGTGAAACTTCCCAGTGATGCCGGGCCCAGCGCACCTTTGCCGCAAAGAAACCGAGCGGCTTGGCCATGATGGCTTCGCCGGCGTTGAAGCGGCGGATGTCGTCGGCGAGCTGCTTGGCGCTTTCGTAGCGATTGCGCTTGTCCTTTTCGAGGCACTTCAGGCAGATGGTTTCGACGTCACGGTGGATGCGCGTGTTGAGCCGCCGCGGCGGAACGGGCGGCTCTTCCAGCACCAGCTTCAGCGTGCCCATCACAGTGTTGGCTTCAAACGGCGGCCGGCCGGTGAGCAGTTCGTAGAGGCAGGCGCCGACAGAGTAGACGTCGCTGCGCGCATCGACCTGGTCGAGGTGGCCTTCGGCCTGTTCGGGCGCCATGTATGACGGCGTGCCCATGGTCGTGCCGGATTGAGTGACTTCGAGGTCCTCGTCCACGCGGCGCGCGAGTCCGAAATCCATGAGCTGCGCATGTTCGTTGCGATCGACCATGATATTGGCGGGCTTGACGTCGCGGTGAATGACGCCGTGCAGGTGCGCGTGATGAAGGCCCTCGGCGCAGCCTTCGATAATCGAGAGGGCCAGGCGCGGGGTCATCTTGCCTTCTTCTTTGAGCTGCTTGGCGGTCTTGCCTTCAACGAAATCCATCACCAGGTACGGTTTGTCGTCGTGCGTGCCGACAGCGTAAATGGGCACGATGTTCGGATGCATCAGCCGCGCGGTGGCCTGGGCTTCGCGCTGAAAACGTTTGATGTCTTCGTCCTTGGCGCCTTCGCCGGCGAGGAGGACTTTGATCGCAACCTGGCGGCGCAGTTGAGTGTCGAGCGCTTTGTAGACGATGCCCATGCCGCCGCGGTTGAGTTCGGAGTGGACCTCGTAGCCGCCGATGCTCTTGGGCAGATGCCGGCTGGATTTTTCCTGCGGCGGCGCGGGAGGCAATTTGTGTTTCTTGAAAACTTCCGCGGCTTCCTCGGGCGAGAGTGCTTCGAGGGCAGGCTTGTCCTTGCGGACGGTCTCATTGCTTTTCGCCGGAAGTTCGGCTGGCGGTTTGGGCGGGTCCGATGGCGTTGAGGGCTTGGGCGCATCGGGAATCGCGGGGGATTTGGGCGAATCTGCGGTGAACACGGGGAAGTCGAACGTGCTGCCGCAGTGCTTGCATTGAACGCTCGCCCCGGGCTTCGGCGCGCCAGCGCCCGCCGGGACCGTCAATTGGCTGGAGCACTTGGGGCAGGCAATCTGCATGGTAGGACATTCTGCGGAGGTAATTCAAAATTCAAAACGCAAAACGCAAAATTGCGGCGTTGCCGCAAACCCCTCCCCCGACCCCTCCCCTCGACGGGGAGGGGAGAACAGCAGCGGACTCTGGCGCCGTGCATCACGCCAAGTGATCGGTATCTATCCGGTAATCGCAACCCTGCGTCGTCAGGTTCGGGTTGTAGTACGGGTCGCGCGGCCACTTCTTGGCCCAAACGGATTTGAAGGCTGCCAGTTCGTCCTGGCCGACGCCGGCTTTGCTGACGGATTCATAGTGATAGAGCTCCGCGTAGGGCGTGTAGACGATGCGCTTGCCGGATTCGATCACGCGCAGACAGTAATCGACGTCGTTGTAATTCAGATGGAACTTTTCAGCGAAGCCGCCGACGGACTTGAAAACGTCGGCTCGGGTCATCAGGCACGCACCGGTCACGGCGGCGCAGTTGCGGTGGACGATCGTGTTGTAGAAATAATCGTTGCGGCCGGCTTCGCAGCCGTAGAAGGGATGGCCGGGATTCCCGTCGAGAACATTCACGCCGCCGTGCTGCAGGCGATCGTCAGGGAAAAGCAGACGGCCGCCGACGGCGCCGATCTCCGGGACTTGCGAGAACTCCAGCAGCGCTTGCAGCCAGTCGGGGCTGATGAGTTCCATGTCGTCATTGAGGAAGAGCAGATGGCTGCCCTTGGCGTGCGTGGCGCCGAGGTTGTTCACGCGCGACCAGTTGAAGGGTTCGGAGTACGAGATGCGGCGCACGCCCATTTCTTCGAGCTGCGACTGAAGCGGCGGCGGAACCCCTCCCCCGGCCCCTCCCCGAGGCGGGGAGGGGGGAACGGAACCGCTACCGACGGCGATATCGTCTCGGACAAGCAGCAGAATCTCATAGTGTTTCCAGGTCGTCTTTGCGACCACGCTTTTGATGCATTCGAGCGCGTAGTACGAATCGCGCTCGCGGATTTTGACGAGTTTGCAGGCGCTGGGAATGATGATGCTGACGAGGGGCTCACCCGAAATCGCGTAGCGCACGCGGTGGAAGCCCAGCGCGGGACCGTCTTCGACCGTGCCGGTGCGGCCGGTGGCGCGGATGAATTCTTGGAGGGCGCGTTCGCTGGTGACGTGCGCCTTGGGCTTGGCCGAGGCGCCAGAGGCCGTTGAGGTCGGCAGCATGCGCCAGTGGTAGAGAATGTCGGGAATGTGATGGATGCGCGAAGTTTTGGCGGTCAGGCGCAGGACCATGTCGTAGTCCTGAGCGGTGTCGAAGGCGCTGCGGAAGCCGCCGATTTCGCGCACGAGAGCCGTGCGATAGACGCCGAGATGGCAGGTGTACATGCAGGCGAGGAAATATTCGGGCGACCAGTCGGGCTTGAAGAACGGATCGCTGTGCTGACCGTGGATGTCGATTTTGTCTTCGTCGCTGTAGAGCATGTCCAGCGAGCGGTCGGCGGCGATGGCCTGGGCGAACTTGAAGAGGGCGTGTTCGGCCAGTTCGTCGTCGTTGTCCATCAGCGCGATGAAGTCGCCGCGGGCCATTTCCAGCGCGGTATTCGTTGCGGCGGAAATGTTGCCGTTCTTTTCGCGATAGGTGACGCGGATGCGCGGGTCGCGCGCGGCGTATTCGGCCAGCAGCGGGCGGACGTGCGCGGCGGTGGAGCAATCGTCGGCGATGCAGAGTTCCCAATGCGGATAAAGCTGGCGCAAGACGGAATCGATGGCCATGCGCAGATAGAGTTCCGGCGCGTTGTAGACGGGCATCAAAACCGAGAGCAGGGGAGGGGAGGACATGTCGGCAATTTCAGCGCGGATGCGCGCGCGGCGCGCGTCGGTCATTTGGTTGGTTTCGCGCCAGAGGCGGTAATCGGCGGCGCGCGTGTCCACTCCACCGCCCAGGCTTTGGACGAGTTTCTTTTTGAAGCTGGCGAAGTCGCCGCTGAGCAGCAGCTTCAGCCCTTTTTTGGCGGCGCGGCCGAGCTTGTTGTTCTCGCGGATTTCCTTGAGCTTGGCGCGGATGGCTCGCGCATAGGTTTTCGTCACGCTGATGTGTTCGAGGCTGAAATGTTCGAGCGTGAACGTGCCGGGCTTGTCGAGCGGGCAATAGCGGATGGCTCGCACGGGTTTTTCGAGGCGGATGTGCGTGTCGATTTCCAGCTCGCGGCGCAGTTCGGGTAACGCGATGCTGCCGGTTTCGGAGAAGCCGCTGCCGGTATCGAAGGAAAGGCTGCCGCGTCCGCGGGTGTCGCTGGTGAGCTTCAGGCGGAGGTGTGCGATGCCGGCGGGGAGAGGGCGCGTGATCAGAAAGTAAGGCTGGTGGCCGGTGGCGGTCCAGGTGTGTACGTCAGTGCCGGGTTCGATCTCAACGAGGGAGACATCGGCGTGGCCGAAGGTGGAGAGGAAGTTGGGGGGAGCGAGTTGGGCGGTCATTGCGAGGGCATTCTAAGCGGCAGTCGTTTGGCGGGAAAGAAAAGACTTCAACACAGAGATACAGAGGGCGCGGAGTTGTCCTGTCGCGGCGGCGATGCTTTCTCTTCGCGCTGAAGGCGCCGTACAAGTCAGCCCAGGGCGGCGCTCGCGTTGCTCGCTTGCCCTAGGCTGACTTGTCTATCCCCTTCGGGGAAAACGGCAAACGGTGTGAACAACAGCACTACGCATTGGGTGAGTCGTTTGTAGTTTGCGGAACGCGAGTGTCGGACTAACAATCCCAGACATGCGATGGGTTCTCATAGTATTTCTTCTTTTTGCCATTTCCGTGGCAGCTATGACTGCGGAGGCGTCGTCTTCTGCGTCTTGGGCGTTGTGGGACGGCCAGGAGACGGTCGAGCAATACGCCAGGCGGGTGAATCTGCCGGCGACGAAGACGCTCGATCTGGGCGGGGGCGTAACACTTGATCTGGTGTTGATCCCGGCGGGGAAGTTCGTGATGGGGACACCGGAGCCGGTGCCGGTAGATGAGGCGGCGTTTCAGAAGCGCATCCTGACGGGCCAGATTGTCTTCGGGATCGGTGCGGGGATTCTGCTGCTGCTGATCAGTGGCATGATCGTCAGGGCCATCTGGCAACGGCGCAGGCCGCAGTATTCGCTGGCGGCGTTTCTTGTGATGATCATCTTTGCTGGCGTGGTTCTTCTCGGCGGGATGCACTGGTGGCACTCCGCGCAGGTGTTGGCGCGAGCACAGGCCGAGTACAAGGCGGCGTTGGGCCGCTTCCAGAATTCCTACGAGACAGAGAAACCCGCGCATGACGTCACGCTGACCAAGCCCTTCTACATGGGCAAGTTCGGCGTGACGCAGACGCAGTACCAGCAGGTCATGGGCATCAATCCCAGCCAGTTCAAAGGCGCGAATCGGCCGGTGGAGACTGTGTCGTGGAAGAACGCGGCGGAGTTCTGCAAGAAAGTCAGCGAAAAGACGAGCTTGATTGTGCGTCTGCCGACGGACGCGGAGCGCGAGTTCGCTTGCCGCGCCGGAACGAGCACGAGGTACTACACCGGCGACAGCGAAGCCGACCTCGACAAGGCCGCGTGGTACAGGGCCAACAGCAAGAACACGACGCATCCGGTTGGCCAGAAGCTTCCGAACGCTTGGGGTGCTTACGACATGCACGGGAACGTTTTGGAATGGTGTCAAGACTGGTTTGAAGACTACAAGCCGGGAGCGGCTGTGGACCCCCAGGGGCCGTCGGCACCGCAGGGGCTGTCGGAATGCCAAGCCCGCGTGCTGCGCGGCGGGTCTTGGAGCAACGTTGCTAGGCTTTGTCGCGCTGCGAACCGTAACTGGTCCGCTCCCGATTACCGGGTCGACGTCAGCGGCTTTCGGGTGGTGGTGGGGATCAGTTATCAATGAACAGTGACCAATGATCAGTCACCAGTGAAGGAAGTACGAAGGACGAAGGGCGAAGTACGAAGTTATAGTTTATGCGAAATAAATGCGAAAAAGTATGCAACATGTTTGAGGCTGATACGTCAATATAGTGAGGGCAGGTTGGATACTCTGTCTTCGCGCAGGGTTATTTGAAAAGTGATGGAGTTAGGGTGTGCACATGTGCACTTCTGGACAGAAGTCTGGAAGTCTGGAGTCAACGGCGGAGGCCACCACGATGTGCGGTCTTGGACAGAACGGTTGGAAGGCAAGTTGGCCGCTCCCTTACGGTCGCAGTTCTGATCACCACATGTGCAGTTTTGGACAAGATAGGCTTGAGGCCTGAGGCTTGAGACCGAGGGCTTGACCACCACACGTGCAGTTTTTTGCGGTGCAGGCATTTGTGATGGGTGGACGTTTGGATGGCTGAATCCATCGGTCTGCAAACAGAAAAGGCGCAGACCGATGGCACCCAGCACATGTGCAGTTTTTTACAGCGTTTGGCTTGTGGAAAGGTGTTGTGAAGCATCGGTCTGCAAACGGAAACAGCGCACGCCTGCACAGGTGCGCTCTTAGACAGTGTGCGGCTGAGATGCACGCTTGAGTTCGCGCAAAAGGACGCGCGAACACAAGCGTGCCACCACATGTGCACTTTTTTACAGGCGGAGGAGCACGAAGGCGGCGAACTCGCCGGAGACGGGGACGCTGATGCTCTCCCCCTCGCATTTGCCTTCCGCGACCGGTTTGCCGAAGAACTGTTTGGGGTCGAGGAGGCGGTAGGAGTCGCCGGGTTTGAGGAATGGGGCGACTTTCACGGTTACGGTGGGGGACTTCTGGAAGTTGAAGATGGCCAAGTGCGCGCGAGCGGGATCGTACTTGTTGGGGAGCAGAATAACTTTCGGTTCGGTGGGGCGTTGGTCTTTGGCGCCGAGCACGAGGTTGTTTTCGTTTACGACCTTGTTGAATTTGTTGATGCTGATGCCGCCGCCGAGGAGGACGTTGTCGCGGACCTCGCAGTCTTCGTTGAAGGGCGCGTTGTAGCCGACCTGCAGGTTGACGTTGTGGAACACGTTGCGGAGGGCTTTGACGTTGTGGCTGGGCTTGCCGCCGCCGATGAGCAGGCGGCCTTTCTCGTAGAGGATGTTGTCTTCGATGACGTAGTTGTCCACATCGGCGGCCTTGGAGCCGTAGGCCTGGATCGAAAGCGTGCCGTCGTACTTACAGCTCATGATGCAGTTGGAGATCGTCTTGATGCCGTCTTTGTTCTGCGTGTAGATGCAGTGGCCGTGGCCGCGGTCGGTGGCGAGCCAACCGTTATCGTAAATGAGGCAGCCGTAGATTTCGGTGTCGATGGAGCCGCTCCAGCAACTGATGCCCTGGCGCGTGTCGTGGATGATCAGGTTGATGAACTTGCAGTTCTTCCCGCCGCTCATGTTGAGGCCGCCCCACGGCCGCGTGAAACTCTGCGGGTGCGAGCCGGGTTCAGTGGGGTCTTTCGGCGTCGGTTCGGAGACCAGAATTTCGAGGTCGCGAATCCAGACGAACGCGGAGGGGTTTTCGACGAGCAGTCCGCCGTCGATGGTGGCTCGCGCACCAGGGGCGGGACGGACGACGACGGGCGCTTGCTCGGTTCCGACGAGATGGACTTCGAACTGTTCCTTCGGCCGGCGCTTGTACGTGCCTTCAAGGAGAAGCAGCGTGTCGCCGGCGGAGATCTGGTGCTTGCCGGCCAAAGCGGACTCGATGTCCCACGGCTTTTCCTTGGAACCCGCGGCAGCGGCTTCGCCGGATGGAGAGAGGTACCATTCGGCGGCGGCGGACGTGAGAGCCAAAATCAGCGTGGTGGCGCAGAGAACAAGCGTTCGCATGTGGGGGCCTCCACAGAAAGGGTACACCGGGTCAATGGTCATTAGTCATTGGTCATTGGCCATTGGCCATTTCCGCGGAGGACTTGCGCGATAGATATACAGCCTCATTCCGGGGAGCTCAACCATGGCGAAGAAAAAAGCGGCGGGTGCCGGCAGCGTTCGTGTCGTGCTGGTGACGGCACCCGTGAAAGAAGCCGAAACGCTGGCGCGGACGTTAGTAGAGGAGCGCCTTGCGGCGTGTGCGAACCTTTTGCCGGGCGTGACGTCGCTGTACTGGTGGGAGGGCAAAATCAACCGCGATGCCGAGGTGCTGATCGTTCTCAAGACGCGAAAGACCGGGGTCGCTCGGTTAATGAAGCGCGTCAAGGAACTGCACAGTTACACGGTGCCGGAGTTTCTCACGTTGGAGGTGCGGGAGGGGAATGCGGATTACGTGAAGTGGGTGGGGACGGAGGTTCGGTGAACGGCGAAACAGAGAAATTCGAAACTCGAAATTCGAAGGAAAGAGAAAAACGGAAAAAGGCAAAACAGCAACCGGGGCGCGCAGGCCGGTTTTCGTTTCGCCGTTTTTAGTTTTGCTGTTTCCTTCGAGTTTCGGATTTCGGATTTCGAATCTTCAGTGGCACGGGCAGCCAACAGCGAACAGAGGCTGCCCGTGGCACAGGAACTCACTGCGGACAGAGCTGGCTTTGCGGAACGACGGCCAGCGGTGTCGAGGGGCTGTTCCATTGCAGTTTGATCACGGCGTCGTGCGAGCCCTGGTAGTATTCGAGCGTGATCGCGACTTTCTGGCCGGCGGTCAAAGCGATCGTACCGGTGTTCGTCGTCGCAGCGTGGCCGGTCCAGTTGTCGATGATCTTCTGGCCATTGACATACAGCCGCACGCCGTCGTCGCTGGTCGTCGTGAATGTGTAGGTTTCGCTGAACTGCGGCTGCACGAAGCCCGTCCAGCGAACGCTGTAGTTCGTCAAAGGGAACCCGGCGATCGGCCCGGTGGTCGTCCATACGAAATCGATCGTGGCGTCGGTGCGCGTGACCGGCGTGCCGGTGAGATAGGTGTTGTTGAAGTAGGAGCCGAGCAGGCCGGTGCCGCTGGCGGTGGGCGGCGGCGGAGTGGTGCTCGGGGGCGGCGGCGGAGTGGTACTCGGGGGCGGCGTTGTGGTGGAAGTGCTTCCGGAATAGAGCTGCGTTTGTGGGATGATGGCTTTCGGCGTAGAGGGGCTGCTCCAGGACAGCGTCGCGACTGCGCCGCCGGTGCCCTGGAAGTATTCCATCTGGATGGTGTACTGCTGGCCGGCGGTCAGAGCGATGGTGCCGCTATCCACGGTGCTGGCGTGATAGGTCCAGTCGTTGATGATCTGCACGCCATTGACCCAGAGCCGCACGCCGTCGTCGCTGCAGGTGTAGAAGGTGTAGGTTTCGCTGAATTGAGCCTGCACCTGGCCGTTCCAGCGCGTGCTGAAGTTCGTGCCGGCCAGTCCGGAGATCGGGGAGGCGCCGTTCCAGTTGAAGTTGACGGTCGGATCTACGCGCGTCGCAGGCGTGCCGCTGAGCGTTGCGTTGGCGAAGTACGCGCCCAGCAGACCGTCGCCGGTGCCAACAGTAGGAGTTGGCGGCGTGACGATGCTGGAACCGTAGGAATAGAGCTGCGTCTGCGGGATGATGCATTTGTTTGTGGAGGGGCTGCTCCAGGAGAGCGTCAGCACGGAGCCGCCAGTGCCCTGGAAGTATTCAAGCTGCACGTCGTACATCTGGCCGGCGACCATTGGGATTGTGCAACTGTTCTCGGTCGTCGCGTGCGACGTCCAGTTGTTGATGACCTGCGTGCCGTTGATCCACATGCGCACGCCATCGTCGCTGCTGGTGTAGAGCGTGTACGTTTCGCTGAACTGCGCTTCGATCTGGCCCGTCCACCGGCCGCTCCAGTTGGTGCCGCCGCACGGAGAGATCGGCGAGGCGCCGTTCCAGTTGAAGTTGATCGTGGTATCCACGCGGTTGGCCGTTGTGCCGGTCAGGTCAATGTTGGCGAAGTACGTGCCATAGAGCCCGTCGCCGGTACCGACGACGGGATTCACGGTCGGTGTGGAGGCGGCAGCGTAGAGCTGCGTCTGCGGAATGATCGCTTTGAAGGTCGAGAGGCTGGACCAGGAGAGCATCGCGCACGAACCGCCCGTTCCCTGGTAGTACTCCATCTTGATGTCGTACTTCTGGCCGGCGGTCAGAGCGATGGTGCCGCTGTTTTCGGTTGTGGCGTGAGCCGTCCAGTTGTTGATCAGTTGCTGGCCGTTCACCCACAGGCGCACGCCGTCGTCGCTGCTCGTGTAGAACGTGTAGGTTTCGCTGTACTGCGGTTGAACCTGGCCGGCCCAGCGCACGCTGAAGTTCGTGCCGCTGAGACCAGAGATCGGAACGGCGCCGTTCCAGTTGAAGTTGACGGTTGGATCGATGCGCGTGTACGTCGTACCCGTCAGGTCCGCATTGGTGAAGTACGTGCCGAGCAGGCCGTTGCCCGTTCCAGCGGGCGGAGGCGGCGGCGTCACCGGAGCGCCGGAGAACGCGCCCTGGCTGGCGTTGTAGTAAGTGCCGGAACCGGAGCTTTCGAGCTTCACGGCGCGGACCATGTACGTATTGCTGATCGAGCCGGTGGTATCGACGAAGCTGGTCCCAGTGATCAGCGAACTGCTGAGGCGCGTGAACGTGCCGCTCGCAGTAGTGGCGCGGTAAACGTGATAGCCGACACAGGCGTCGCTGGAGGCGGTCCAACTCAATGTCGTTGGGTTGCTGCCCGAGAGCGTCAAGCTCGACGGAGGAGCCACCGGGTGCATGCGCAGCGTCGGGTCGCCCATCAGGCAGACATGCGTGCCGCGCGCGCCGCTGTTTCCCTTCCAGTACAGGCCGTTGTTGTTTTGGCTGAGCTTCGCGCAGGCGCCGATCGTCTCGCCCATCGCCATCGGGTGATAATACCATTGCGGCCGTCCGCCCCACGAACAGGTAAGAATGTAGCCCGCGGAAGCGAGCGGCGAGCGCAGGAAGTTGTCGCCCTTGTCGAAGTCGCCGAAGTAGCTGCCGAAGAACATCGTGAACACGGTCTGCGGACTGTTGCTGGCCATGTCGCTGGTGCCGCCGACGCCATAGCAGCTTGTCACCGTGCCCGCGCCACATCCATAGGACCAAAGATACGGCTGGGAGTTCACGGTATTGAAGTAATTGCCCGGCGAAACGGTCGTCACGTTCGACGCGCCGAACATCGGGGCAAAGTTGCGATAGCCGTCGGAGGCGAAGGCTTCGCCATTGAACGTGCCGAAGTTATCGAGCACTGCGCCGCGCCGCTGGACGGAGAACTGGCACGTGCGGAAGCCGTGGTCCTTGCTCAGATACTGTTGGAGCAACTGCACATCCGTCTTCGAGAACGACGGCAGGTTGTACAAGTCCACGCGGCCGACGCCGAGCGTCGCGTCGGCGGGGATATACGACTGGTCGTACTTTCCGTCGCCGGGAACGTTGTAGTTCTCGGAGAAAGAAGCGCCGCTGTCATTTACGGTGGAGTCGGTCCACGAGCCGCTCATGGTGCCATAGAAAGTATCCGAGGCCCATGCGCCGACGTGCTGAGGCACATGACCGTCCCAGGCGGTGTCGCCGGAGTACGGAACGGGAACATGGCCGAACAGGAACACGCACTTCACGTTGCCGGGGTCGGAATTGTAATCGCTGGTGATCAGACTCTTGATGTCGGTGACTTTCGCGGTGCGGGAGACGTCGTGGCGCAGGACGGTCCAGCCATCGCCTTGAATATCCTGGACAAGTTGCGCCAACTGTGTCGCAAGGGGCGAACAGTACGTATTGTCTACTATAAGGACGATCTTGCCTCGGCTGTCCACCAGAGGCACTTGAATGCCGGCCGTGATGTAGCCGTAGCCGGTATAGCCCGCGCCGGTGTTCTTGACGATCTGGTACTCGTAGCATGAGCCGACGGAAACGTTGCTGTCCGTGTAGGTGGTGGACATTCCAAGGCCGGTGCCTGAACCCCAGCTCGTCGATCCCGGCGCCTTTCGATAGACGGTGAAGCCTGTGGCGTCCGCGCCGGCTGGCCAACTGAGTGTAATGGAAGGAGGAGAGACTTGTACCGTCGCGCTAACCTGCACTGCGTAGTCGGCACTCGTCGTTGCAAGCAGCGGCTCCGACACGGTCAACATGGCCAAGGCGATGGCAAAGACATAATATGCGCCACGGTTGATCGTTGGCATGCGCGGGCTCCTCTCGTTACGAGTTTTCTCAAAAGCCGGCAAACTTTCTCCGACGCCAAGTGCACTACTTCAGTATTCAGGGGACTTGAGGACGTTACACGCTACTACACACAACGCAGTGACATTTCTTCAATTTGGCAACACACTTCTGTCGCACCTAGGAATATTTGCATATTGTGCTCGATTGCTTACGATCTGAAAAGAAGAACACCGGAACTCACTTCCTTATTGAGCACGACAGGTTCTTCTCGTGGCGCGCTAATTTCCAACCCGGTAGACAGGCGGCGCTTCTATATCATCCACTCGAAATCACGGCTTGGCCTTTTGTTAGCTTTGTCCGCCACGTCAGCCGCTTGGCTGAAAGGAGTCGTCGGGTGAACCTGAGGGGCCGATACGTATGGACAATCAAGACACCGAAGATAATGCCCTCTACAAAGTCGTCATGAACGCGGAGGAGCAGTACTCCATCTGGCCGCAGAACCGGGAAACGCCTGGCGGTTGGCGTGAAGTGGGAAAGATCGGCGATAAGAAAGAGTGCCTCGCGTTTATCGGGATGGTGTGGACCGATATGCGCCCGCTTAGCCTGCGCAAGAAGCAGCCGGCCCCCAGCATGTGAGTTCGGCCGGTCGCTTAGGTGCTAACATGGAAATGGCGTCAAAAAGTGTTCAACAAATTCGTGTGTCTGCGGCACTTTTGGCCAGCCGAAGGGTAGTCGATTGCGCGTTTTTGCAGCGTGAATAGAAGGTTCTCTATGAAGGAAGCGCTTCCTCTCCGCCTCGCAGCCCTGTCTCCGGAGCAGCGTAAAGCTCTGAAAGAACGCCTGTCACAACTTGCGGCGCTCGACCAAACGTTGCGGGTCGAAGGCAAAGAGGAGCACAGCCCTGCATCCTCTGGCCAGGAGCGCCTGTGGATGCTGAGCCAGTTGGAGCCCGACAGCCCGGCCTACATCTATACCGCGGCGATTAAGCTCGAAGGCGTGCTGAACGTGGACGCCCTGGAGCGGACGGTGCGCGAAATCACCCGCCGGCATGAAGTGCTGCGCACCGTTTTGAGCGTCGTCAATGATGAACTTCAACAGAAGGTCTTACCGCAGCCAAACGACGCTCTTCCGCTCATCGACCTGCATCCCTGTCCGGCGGACATGCGGCAGCAGGTCATCCAGTATCTGGTGGACGAGGAGTCGCGCAAGGCGTTCGACCTGGCGCATTCATGGCCCGTACGACTTCAGCTTATCTGCCTGGATGAGAAAGAGCACGTGCTGCTGATAGCCATGCATCACATCGCTGCGGATGGTTGGTCGATGCGGGTGTTCTTGCGTGAGCTGGCGCTGATTTATCCCGCGCTGGCTGCGGGCAAATCCTCTCCTTTGCCCGAACTGCCGGTCCAATATTCGGATTTCGCGCGCTGGCAGCTCCGGGGGCGGCACGCAGCCGCGCTCGAAAAGCAGATCGCATTCTGGAAGGCGCAGTTGGAGGGCGCTCCGAGAGTTTTGGAACTACCCAGCGACCGGCCACGGCCGATAACCGCAAGTTATCATGGCGCACTGCATCGCTTCGCATTCTCCAAATCGCTGACGCAGGCGCTGAGGAATCTCAGCCAGCGTGAAGGCGCGACGCTGTTCATGACGCTGCTGGCGGCCTTCAACGTGCTGCTGCATCGCTACACGGGGCGGCGCGACATCCTCGTCGGGTCGCCCGTCGCCGGCCGCAACCGCTCCGAACTGGAAGGTCTGATCGGCTTCTTCTTGAACATGCTCGTGCTGCGGACGAAGCTCGATGGCGACCCAACCTTCCGTCAACTTCTGGCGCGCGTGCGGGAGACCGCCATCGGGGCCTATGCGCACCAGGAAGTGCCCTTTGAGCGGCTAGTGCAAGATCTGGGCATCGAACGCAGCACGGCATTGACACCGCTTTACCAGGTGATCTTCAGCTATGAGAACGCGCCGGTGGACGTGCCGGATGCGCCCGGCCTGGCAATCTCGCTGATGGAAACGGATCGCGGCGGAACGGTGTGCGATCTGACGCTGCAAATGGCCAACATCGAACGCGGCATCACCGGTTTCATCGAATACCGTACGGACCTCTTCGATGCGGCGACCATTGCGCGCATGGAAGGACATCTGCGAACGCTGCTCGAAAGCATCGTGTCGCATCCGGATGAACCGGTTTCATCGCTGCCGATGCTGACCTGTGCCGAGCGCGAACAGATTCTGACGAAATGGAACAGCACCCGCACGGAGTATCCGCGAGAGAAATGCATTCATCAGATTCTGGAGCAGAAAGCCGCGGAGAGCCCGAGCGCGACCGCCGTCGGTTTCGAGAACCAAAGCCTGACGTATCGCGAACTGAACGCGCGAGCGAACCGGCTCGCGCGACTCCTGCGCGCAAACGGCGTCGGGCCAGATGTGCTCGTCGGTGTGTGCATGGAGCGCTCGCTGGAAACCATCGTCGCGCTAGTCGCCGTTCTGAAAGCGGGCGGCGCTTTCGCCCCCCTGGACCCGGCTTATCCGCCGGAGCGTCTGGCGTTCATGTTGCGCGACACCGCGGCGCCCGTGCTGCTGACGCAGCGCAAGCTGGCCGGGCGGCTGCCTGAACATACCGCGAAAGTCATTTTTGCGGACGAGGAGCAGACCGCGAGTGCTGGAGATAGTGGCGCGGACCTGCCCTGTATTTCGGTGCCGGCAAATCTGGCGTACGTGATGTACACGTCGGGTTCCACGGGCCGGCCAAAAGGCGTATGCATCCCGCACCAGGGCGTTGTGCGCCTGGTGGAGAATACGAATTTCGCGGACTTCGACGCGCAGCAAGTATTTCTGCTGCTGGCGCCGCTATCGTTCGATCTTTCGACACTGGAAATCTGGGGCCCGCTGCTGCACGGCGGCAAACTGGTCGTGATGAGCCCCGGCACGCCGTCCCTGCACGAACTATCGGACGTATTGCGGCAGCAGAAAGTCACGACGCTGTGGCTGACCGCCGGGCTGTTCCACCAGATGGTGGATGGATGCCCCGAGGGCCTAAGCGGCGTGCGGCAGCTTCTGGCCGGCGGAGACATTTTGTCGGTGCCGCACGTCCAGAAGACGATTGCGGCGCTCGGCAGAAATGTTTTGATCGACGGCTACGGGCCGACCGAAAACACGACCTTCACCACCTGCTATACGATGACGCGCCAGTCGCAGGTCGGCAGTTCGGTGCCCATCGGCAAGCCGATCGCGAATACGACCGTCTACATCCTCGACCGCAACATGCATCCGGTGCCGGTTGGAATTCCTGGCGAACTCTACACCGGCGGCGATGGCCTGGCGCGCGGTTATCTGAATCGCCCGGAACTGACGGCGTCCGTTTTTGTGCCCAATCCCTGGGGAAACGGGACGCGCTTGTACAAGACCGGCGACCTGGCGCGTTGGATGCCGGATGGCAATATCGAATTCTTCGGGCGCATCGACAATCAGGTGAAAATCCGCGGCCATCGCGTGGAGCTTGGAGAAATCGAAGAGACGCTGGGGCGGCATCCGGATGTGGGTTCCTGCGTCGTTGTGGCTCGCGAGGACACCCCGGGCGACAAGCGGCTGGTGGCTTATCTCCAGGCCGCTGAAGGCAAAAAGATCGACGTTGATCAGGTGCGGAGTGCGCTTCAGACGAAATTGCCCGCGTACATGGTGCCCTCGGCCTTTGTGGTTCTCGATTCACTGCCATTAAGTCCGAACGGCAAGGTGGACCGGCGCGCGCTGCCAGCTCCGCGGGTCGCGGCGGATGGCGGCACGCGAGCGGAGGCCACTCAGCCGCTGCACGCGGCTCTGGCCAGAATCTGGGAGGAACTGCTTGGCGCGAAGGAGATCGGCATCCGCGACAGCTTCTTTAAGCTCGGCGGTCACTCGCTGCTGGCCATCCGCTTGATCAACCGGATCGAACGCGAGCTTGGCGTGCGGCTGCCACTCAGCGCGATCTTCGCGACGGACACAGTGGAGGGACTTGCCTCGCTGATCCAGGAGCAGCATGCGCGAACGGAGACCCGCGCCGCGCCAACTCAGGCAAAGGTGGAACTCGCGCCTGCGCCGGACCGGCAGATCGCGCGCCGGAGGCAGCACCAGGTTCTCTCCTTTGCGCAGCAGGCGCTATGGTTCTTGGATCACCTGGAACCCGGGAACAGCTTCTACAACGTTCCTCTGGCGCTGCGAATCGACGGCGATTTGAACACGGCCGCGCTTCAGCGCGTGTTGGATGAAATCGTAACGCGGCATGAAGCGCTGCGTACGAACTTCGCGGCGGAAAATGGCACTGGGATGCAGATCGTTGGCGAACCGGCAGCGGTGCGGCTGGTAACGGCGGACCTCAGTTCGCTTCCCGTAGGCGAACGCGACGCGGCGCTGCAGCGGCGGCTGGCGAATGAAATCCGGCGGCCTTTCGACCTCTCGCAAGATGCGCTGCTGCGAGCCTTGCTGATTCGCGTTGGCGAGCGCGAGCACGTGCTGCTGCTGACGATGCACCACATTGTCTGCGACGGCTGGTCGCTCGAAATCCTGCAGAAAGAAATGGCCGCGTTGTATGACGCCTTTGCAGCCGGGCGTCCCTCGCCTTTGCCGGAACTGCCGATTCGGTATGCGGATTTCGCCGCGTGGCAGCGCGATCACCTGAAAGGCGAGGTGCTGGAGCGCGAGCTTTCGTATTGGATGAAGCGGCTGGCCGGGCCGCTTCCGGTGCTCGATCTGCCTTCGTTTAAGCCTCGCCCGCCGGTGCAGACTTACAATGGCGCGGTGCAATCGATCGAGATTCCCGAGAGGTTGCTCGCGAAGTTGAAAGCAGTCGCTGAAGGCGCAAGCGCCACGCCCTTCATGCTTATGCTCGCCTGTTTCAAGGCGCTGCTGCACCGCTACACGGGCCAGCCGGACCTGATCGTGGGTTCGCCGATTGCCGGACGCAATCAGAGCCAGACGGAAGGGCTGATCGGCCTCTTCGTGAATACGCTCGCATTGCGCACGGACGCGGGTGGCGATCCGGAGTTCCTGGAACTGCTCAAACGCGTGCGGCAGACGGTGCTGGAGGCCTTTGAGCACCAGGACGCGCCGCTGGAAGTGATTGTCGAGCGTTTGCAGCCGCCGCGCAGCCGTAACCGCACGCCGATCTTTCAGGTGATGTTCGCGATGACCGGCCACGCGCAGCACCTCCATGCGGCCGGAGCGATAACGTTGAGTCCGCAAGACGTGCCGTGGACATCGGCCAAGCACGATTTGACGATGTTCGTCGCCGAGAATGGCGCGCTGAAGGCATCCATCGAATACAACACGGATCTCTTCGATGCGCCCCACATCGGACGCATGCTGCTGCATTTTCGCAACCTGTTGGAAGGAGTCGCGGCCAATCCACAGCACCGGATCAGCGAACTGCCGCTGCTCGACAGCGCCGAAAAAGCGGAACTGGTGCAGGGCTGGAATCAGACACGAACAGAGTACGCTCGCGAGAAGTGCGTCCACCAGATCTTCGAAGAACAATCCGCGCGCACCCCGCATGCGACTGCGCTCGTGTTTGGAGAACAGAGCCTCACGTACGGCGCACTGAATGTGCGCGCGAATCAGCTTGCGCGCTGCCTGCGTGAGCGCGGTATCGGCCCGGATGTCCTCGTGGCCGTGTGCATGGAACGCTCGATCGAGACGGTGGTCGCGCTGCTGGCAATCCTGAAGGCCGGCGGAGCCTTTGCGCCGCTGGACCCGGCTTATCCTCGCGAACGGCTGGCATTCATGCTCCTGGACACGCACGCGCCGGTGCTGCTGCTGCAATCCCGGCTGAAGGAACGATTGCCGGCGCTGAAAGCGAACGTGATCTGTCTCGATGGCGACGGGTCTGCGTTTTCAACGCGAAGCGAAGCGAACCTGGAAAACGTTTCGTGCCCGGAGAATCTTGCATACGTGATGTACACGTCCGGATCGACGGGGCGGCCGAAGGGCGTCTGCGTGCCGCACCGGGCGGTCGTGCGACTCGTTCAAAAAAACAATTTCGCGACGATGGGACCGGACGAAGCAAGCCTGTTGCTGGCGCCGACATCCTTCGATGCCTCGACCCTGGAGATCTGGGCTCCGCTGCTGAACGGCGGCCGGCTGGCAATCATGCCGCCGAGAACGCCGACCCTGCGGGAGCTCTCGACCGCGCTAACGAAGCATCGCATCACAATGCTCTGGCTGACCGCCGGGTTGTTCAACCAGATGGTGGACGGCGCGCCGGAAGGACTGCGGAACGTGCGGCAGGTGCTGACCGGCGGCGAGGCGCTCTCGCCCGCTCACGTCCGCAAAATGCTGGAAACCATCGGCAGCGGCCGCTTGATCAACGGTTACGGTCCGACCGAGAACACGACATTCACGTGCTGCTACGCGATGGCGCACGACACTCCCATCGGCCGTTCGGTCCCGATCGGGCGCCCCATTGCGAACACGCGCGTTTACGTTCTGGACCGCGCGATGAACCCGGTGCCCGTCGGCGTCACGGGGGAGCTTTATGCCGGCGGCGACGGTCTGTCCCGGGGCTATCTGAACCGGCCGGAACTGACGGCGGAGCGGTTCGTGCCGGATCCGTTTGAGCCGGGCGCGCGGCTGTACCGGACGGGCGACGTTGTGCGATATCTCCCCGACGGAAACATCGAGTTCATCGGCCGCAACGACGATCAGGTGAAGATTCGCGGGCATCGAATTGAGCCGGGCGAAGTGGAAGTGTTGCTCAGCCGGCACGCGGACATCGCGGAAGCCGTCGTGCTGGTGCGCGAAGACACTCCCGGGAACAAGCGGCTGGTGGCTTATGTGAAGCCGCGAAAGCCAATCACCGCGGAGGAGTTGCGGAAATTCCTGCGCGAGAAGTTGCCGGAGTACATGGTTCCGTCCGCGCTGGTGATCCTGGATTTCCTCCCGCTGAACGCCAACGGGAAGGTGGACCGCTCCGCGCTACCGGCTCCGGTTTGTGAAACAGCGCGGGAAGGGCCGGTGCAGCCGTGGCTGCCGCTCCAGGCGCAGATTCTGGCGATCTGGGAGGAGTTGCTGGGCGCGCAGTCCTTTGGCGTGCGGGATGATTTCTTCGAACTTGGCGGGCACTCGCTGCTGGCGTTGCAGATGATGGACCGCGTCGAACAGGCCTGTGGCCGGCGCGTGCCGCTCAACACGCTGTTTTCCGGTGCGACCGTCGAAAGTCTTTGCGCCGCGCTTTTGGCGCAGCAGAGTTCACAAGCAGAGGCGGAAGTGGTCGAAGTTCAGAGCGGCACGGGCGGGACGCCGTTCTTCTACCTGGATGGAGACTTTCAGAGCGGCGGATTCTATTGCCGCGAGCTGGCACGGCAGCTTGGGCCGGACCACCCGTTCTATTCATTGCGGCCGTTTCAGGTGAAGTCGGGGATTCCAGCGATTGAGCAGATGGCTGCGCACCGTCTGAAGTTGTTGCGCGAAATCGCTCCAAGCGGCCCCTACATCCTGGGCGGCTTCTGTGCCGATGCGATCGTGGCGTGGCAGATGGCTCAGATACTGTGGCAGGACGGCGAGCGTGTCGAACTGTTGGTGATGATCGATCCGCCGCCGCCGACAACCCTCGCGAGCTTGGCGCGATTATTCGTGGAGAAGGTTCCGCCGTTTTCTCGACGCGGCGTTAGCGAGCGGTTGCGGGAATTCAACAGCCTTGTGGGCCTGGCGTACAGGCTGGATGAACTGCGGCGCGGAGGTCTGCCCGCGTTTGGGCGAGCGGCCGGCCGGTTGGCTCGACGTGTGTTGCGACGGCGACGAGTCTCGCCTGAGACATCGGCGGCGCCGCCGTTGCACAGCAATGTCGATCAGATGAAGGCGATGTTTGAGGCTTACCACTGGGCGCTTTCGGGATACCGCCCGCCGGCGTACGATGGGAACGTTTGCGCGTTCTGGTCGGAAGAGGCTCGGCGAGAGACCCGAGCGCCGCAGCGCGCATGGCAAACGCTCGCGCCAAATCTGCAGGCGCACCTTGTGCCGGGAGAGCATCTGACGGTGATCACGCGTCACGTGAGTATTCTGGCGCAGAGGATCAAGGAGGCTCTGGCTGGCCCCGGCGTGGTGCAGTCCCTTGTCACGGCGCGTGAACACGGAGCGGAAAGCTGACGATGGTCGCGCCGCTTCCCGAAAATGAAGTCCATGTGTGGCGCATCGATTTGCATGCGCCAGCGGAACGTGTTGCCGAAATGCGGCGTGTTCTGCCGCTCGATGAACAGCGCAAAGCGGACCGTTTTCATTTCCAGCGCGACAAAGACGCGTACATTCTCGCGCATGGGACGGTGCGACTCCTCTTGAGCAGCTACCTGAACCAGTCGCCCTCCGATTTTGTCTTTGAACACAATGCCTATGGAAAGCCGTCGCTTGTTGGCAAGCGCCGCATGCGCTTCAACCTGACGCATACGCGCGGGCTGGCGCTATGCGCTTTTGCGCAAGGCCGCGAACTTGGCGTTGACGCAGAGTGGGTGCGCGAGGACTTTGCCACGCGGCCGATTGCGGAGCGGTACTTTTCTGCGGGCGAAGTTGCGGCGCTGATGGCGCTGCCCGAGCAAGAGCGCGCGGCGGCGTTCTTCCGCTGCTGGACGCGCAAAGAGGCTTTTGTCAAAGCTCGAGGCCAAGGACTGTCGATTCCGCTCGCCAGTTTCGAGGTATCGCTCGATGAACCGGCTCGCCTGCTGCGAGTCGAAAGCAGTCTGGCAGAGCAGAACCGGTGGTTTATGCACGCGTTCGATCTGGGCGCGGAGCATGCCGGAGCTGTTGTCGTCGAGGGGCCGGCGTGCAAGGTGTTGCTGCGCCGGTGGGAGGCCTGTGCGGTATCGTGATTGAACACGCCCGATGCGCACGATAACATGGTTGCTGTAACGCATCGGGGAGACAGTTCCTGTGAACGACCGTTCGGCGTTATTGGAGCGCATTCCATTCCTGTCGGCTCTGCCGCGGCAGGCGCTGGATTCGTTGGGCAACGCATTTCTGCAACGAGAGTTTGCGCCGAATAGCGTGATCATGCGCGAAGGCGAGGAACCGCTCTGGCTGGGGGTCGTTTATTCCGGGCGAGTGAAGGTCGTCAAGAAATCGCCGAATGGGAGCGACACGACGGTGGCGGTGTTGGCACCCGGCGAAATTTTCGGCGAAGTGAGTCTATTTTCAGGCCATCCCTACGGCGCGACCGTCATGCCGATGACGCATTGTTCGGTGCTGCTGATCGAGCGCGCGAACGTGCTGGATCTGGTCCGCCGGCATTCGGAACTGGCGATCAAGATCATCGGTGCGTTGGCCGAACGCCTGAGCAACTTGCAGAACACGATGCAATCCATCGCGACCGATCGCGTGGACCGGCGCTTGACACAACTTCTCCTCCGGCTGCAGGACCAGGTCGGCGTCCGCAATAACGGCCACGTGCTCCTGAATATGCCGCTGACCCGCCGTGAACTGGCCGAGATGGCGGGCACGACGGTGGAGACCACGATCCGCGTGATCAGCCAACTGACGAAGGACGGCTATCTCGATACGGTGCCTGGCCGCGATAACCCCAAAGGTTGCCGGCAGTGCGCCGTGCAACTTCGCTGTCCGCGCTGCAGGAAGATTGTGTTGCTGCGGCCCGAAGAGATGGCGGAAATCAACTGATCACGGTTATTTCTTCTGAGGCGTTTCCGTCCCGATTTCAGCGTCGCCGCTATGTTCAAGGTAACAGCGAACGGCGGCGAGTTTCTTGGCGGCGATCTCGAAGCGCTCCGGATCATTTCCAAACAATCCGCGCTGCCACTCGTTGAGAGCCGGCTCGTAACTGCCCTGCCAATCGAACTTGAAATTGTCGGGCATGTGCGCCCATGGAAAGAACGATTGCGGCATGATCAGCCAGCGTTGCAGCCAGTCGGGTTTAATACGGCGCTTCACGTTGGCCAGGTTCGGAGCCCAACGCGGTTCATGCGGCAAACGTTGGCCCAGCGCGTGACAACCCATGCAGCCAAGCCCCCCGGCCGCCGTGTCGGCGCTGATCAGGCGCAGACCTTCGGCGTATAACGCGCGATCGCTGGATTGCAGCGCCTGCGGTTGCGCTCCGAATGACGGTTCCCGTGCTTCGGCGCGGAAGAACTCGACGAGCTGCGCGGCCGGGTCGTTAGCGGGGTCGTCCGGCGTGGAGTTCCAGAAGCTGGGCATGCGCCCCGAAAGTCCGAGGCGAATCGGCGAGACGTTGTGCAGGAAGTGGTAGAGCCAATCGGGCTGCGTGCGTCCGCCTTCGTTGACAAGGCAGGGGGGAGCGTGCTGCTGGCCGGCGTTGCGCGTTCCGCGGGCGGTTAACTGCGCGATGATCCAGGGAACGATTGCGCCTTCGTTGCGCGTTTGGCGCAGGGTCACCGACGCGGATTCGAAGAAACGGCCGCTTTGCCTGCGCGACTCAACCTCTCTTGGCGAGAGCCTCCCACACGCTTGCAGCGCTACAGTGCCGGCGAGCTTCTCAAAGGCGGCGAGTTGCACGAATCGATCTTTCAGCCGCTCGTAGGCCTTAGCCGCCTGGTCCGCTGAATCGAAAAGAATTGGAACCGTCAGCGCGTTGAAGCTCACCAGCGGCAGCAACTCGCCGAGCGGCACCCAATCCCCTTGAGCGGGCTGCGCGCGCTCCAGTCGGAAGCCGGTGGCCTCGGCTGTTGACCGCGAATCGCCGCGGTGCGTGGCGTCCGCAATGGGCTGGGAGTGGAACTCGGCCAAAAGGATTGGGACGGTGGTGCTGGTCAGGCACGTGCCGCGAGCGATGTTGATGAAGCCGCGCAGCGGCGTACCTTCGCCGGCGGGACGATCGAGCGAGACCAGGTCTTCATCGACAAAAAAGAGATTGGATGTCGAACGGCTGGCGTCGGGCGCAAGCAGGCCGAGTAACGAAAGCAGCGGGGTGGGGCGGGGCGGATCGATTCCGTCGAGGTGGCAGCCGGTGCAGTTCAGATCGCGGAAAATGCGGCGGCCCTGATCGATCGCGAGTGCCGGCCGAGCAAGCGCGTGCTGCATTTCGAGCGGAATCGTTTCGCGCGTGAGGCTGAGCAGATGCGTGACGACGCGCTCGATCTGCGTTGATGTCAAGCCGGTCTGCGAGTGGCCGTCGTTGATGCCGAACCACGGCATTCGCAGGCGCTCGAAAGCACTTCTCGCGTCCAAGCGGCCCTGATCAAAGACGCGCGGGTTCGAGATTTTCGCGCGCAACCAATCCCAGCGCGTGCGCGAGACGGCACCCGTCTGAAGCGTGTGGCCGAAGTCGAACTTGTCGAGATCCTTGTTGGCTTCGCCTGTCAAGTTTGGTGCCGGCAGCGGCGCGTTCTTCCAGCCTTGGATTTCGTGGCAAGCGAAGCAGTTGTGCTGCTGGATGAGGATATCGCCGGCGAGAAAGGCTTTCAGGGTCCGACCGTCGCCACGCAGCTTCGAAAGAAGCGAGTCGATTTGTGCGGAACCCCAATGCCCATCCGGCGCTCTTCGCTGCAGACGATCATTGAGAATCTGCTCGGCACCTGCCGTTCTTATTTCGGCGGAAGCAGTCCGCTGCCAGTCGGCGATGATCGCGTCGAAAGCGGCTTCAGGAAACGGCTGGAACGACTCGCTCTCGCGGTCATCGGCTGTATTCAGCGTCATCAGATAGGCGGCGATGTCCGTGGCTTCCTGTTCGCTGAGACGCATGTCGGGCATTTTCGTCTCGCGCCAGTACTGCCGCGGCGCGCGCAGCCAGGCTCGCAGCCAATCCGGGGTGACCTTCTCGCCGATGCGACTCAAGTCCGGGCCGTGTGCGCTGAGCGTCACGCGGCCTGGCGGCGCAGCTTCTGAAACCGAATGGCAGCCCACGCAACCGACGATCTGAAGAAGTTTGCGGCCGGAAGAAACATCTCCGCGGAGTGCGGACTGCGACGAAACCTGTAGCGGCAGCACACCCGTCGGAAACAGTCTGAAGCTCGCGATCAGCAGGTAAGTCGCGATCGCTTCGGCTTCGACCGGATCGCGCGCGAGTTTCATCCCGTGAGCGTCCAAGGTCAGGTCGCGACGGTTGTCGAGCCCAAAAAGGCGCGGCATTTTCGTGCCGGGACGGAAAGCCCACGGGTTCTCGATCCAGCGGCGCAGCCACTGCTCATTGGTTTTGTGATTGAGCTGGCGCAGGTCGGGGCCGGGACGCGCACGGCTCGCAGTGGGCGAGGGCAGCAGGTCGCCGCCTGGATGGCAACTGGAACAGCCGCGCTGCTGAAATATCTGGCGGCCTTCGTTGAGTTTGGCGGCCTCTGGGATTTCGTTTATCCCGCGGTGGCACTTCAGGCAACTGGCCTCGGTATGCTGAAGCGGGAGCATATTCGCGTCCCAGGAATCCGGGGGCTGCCAATCATGCTGCTTGTGCCACGCGGCCGCTTGCGCACTGTTCTGCGGCGAGTGCGCGGAACTGACAAAAGACGTGCCGAGCGGGCGGCCCTGGTGGCAGATGGTGCAGCCGAATTTTGCGTAGGGATGCTTGGAGTCCGCGGCGACGAACAAGTCAAGGCGTGGATGTGAGCGCAACGCAGGATCGATTTCAGCGTTGGCGCGAAAGAGCGGTTCGGGGTTGGCGATCGCCTGATGACACGTGACGCAGCGATCGACACGCGGCGTGTTGCCGAAGACGTAGTTTTCGGGCAGCGCGTTGAGGATCACTTGTTCAATCTGGTGGCGCGGAGCGATAACGTCGATGCCCGGCGCATCGCGGAGCGCGCTCGGGGCCGTACTCCCGCGGGCCAGGTCGTAGTTCTTCTGGTGGCGGACATACTCCCGGCCGAAGTGATCCTGCAAGAAAACGCCGATGCTGGCCAGAAGAAGCAGAATGCTCGCGCAGGCGAATGCGATGTGCATGCGCTTGAGCGACGGCGGGGTAAATTTCGACTGGGCCGATGCATCCACAGGCTAAGTTTCCGGGCTCATGAGTAGGTAAGACTCCCGATCGTTCCACTGGCCCAGTTCCTTGCGGTAGCGTTTGCTCTTATCGACGATGATGCTGCCGCCGGGCGCAAGCGAAATGCGATAGCGTTCCAGCGGGCGCGGCGCGGGGCCTTCGACGTTCGTGCCATCGTGCTGAAATCCGGACCCGTGGCAGGGGCACTTGAACTTCTGTTCCGCCGCCAGCCAGTCTGGAGTGCAGCCCAGATGTGTGCATACAGCGGCGACGGCAACGAGGCGGTCCTGGCCGTTTTCCTGCAGACGCACCAGCCACACGCCCTGAGAGCTCTTAAAGTCCTCGTAAACTTTGCCAAGTTCCGGGTAATTGGCTTTGCGGAGTGCGTCGAAATTCTCAGGCGCTTCATAGAGCACGCGCGGGAACAGAAAACGCAGAGCCATGTGGCTCATGGCGATCAGCGCGGTGCCAAAGCCTGTCCATGCCAGAACGCTACAGCGCAGAAACGAACGGCGCGTCGGAGCGGGCTCTTGGCTGGTGGCTCGTGGCTCGTGGGAGTCGGTGCCGGGCGCTGCCGCGGGCATCGCGGACCTCCTTTCGGCGCGCGATGATATTCGCAGGATGCGGAGCAGTAAAACGCAGGTCGGGAGTTGGCTGAATGGCTTGATTCGTTTTCGGTTCCGCGATGGGCTCGGAGAATCACGGGGCCTTACGAGATCTTTCCGCGCTGCTTGAGCGCGCCGACGGACGCGGATATCAGGAGCAGCGCGAACTGGATGAGCACGATCGTGGAGCCGGGGTGGACGTCGAGTCTGTAGGAGGCGTACATGCCCAGTTCAAAGCTGGCGATGCCGATGCCAGCGGCAAAGAGCATGGCGGGGGCAAGCCGGCGGCAAACTCGAAGGGCGGCGACGCCCGGCAGTACGAGGGATGCGCTGACCAGGACGATGCCCATCACGCGCGAGGCTTGCACGACCGTCAAGACCAACAGGATCAGGAAGAGGTAGTGGAAGACGCCGACATTCAAGCCGCTGGCTTCGGCCAGTTGGGCGTCGAAGGCGTAGAAGAGCATTTCTTTTTGCAGCAGGATCATCACGAGGAGGACGGTGAGCGTGACGATGGCGATGGCGATGACGTCGGAGGCGCTGATGTTCCACAGGCTGCCGAAGAGAAAGACGTCCATCGACGTGACGTATTGAGGGCTGCGATTCTGCCGCAAGCGGATGAACAGCGCGCCGAGGGCCATGCTGACGGAGAAAGCGATGCCGATGGCGCTGTCTTCGGCGATCTGGGCGCGTTCCGGACGGCGCGAGACGATGCCGATTCCGGCGGCGAGGGCCAGCACGAACAGTAACGTGAGCACCTGCACGGCCGGCGAGTCGTATTCGGCTCCGGCCAGGACGAAGAGCGCAATGCCGATGCCGCCGAACGCGGCGTGGGCCATCCCGTCACCGACAAAGGCCATGCGCCGAAGGACGACCAGCGGCGAGAGCGCGGCGCAGCACACGCCGGCCAGCGCGCCGGCGATGACGGCTCGCTGGAGCAGCGGGGTGGCTCGGAGGGCGTCGATGTAAGAGAGGTCGTCCATTTTATCCGTTGTCAGGGGTCATTAGTCATTGGCCGTCCGCGATACCGGACTACTGGCCATGTCCGTGATCGTGATTACACGCGCCCTCGTGCTCAGTATGAAATTCGTCCTGATGTTTCTTGTGTTGAATGAAGAATGCTTCGAGTTCGCAGGCGTAGACTTTACGGAGCACTTCTTCGCTGATGAGCTCGCTGCGATTGTGCCAGTGCAGCGTGCGATTGAGGCACGCCAGTTCATCCGCGTAATGCGCCAATGCGGTGACATCGTGCGAGACCATCACCACGGTCAAGTTGTATTGTTCACGCAGCCGTGAAAGCAAGGCGAAAAGCTGCGACTGGCCGCCGGTGTCGAGGCCGCTGGTGGGTTCGTCGAGCAGTAGGAGCTTTGGCTGTGAGACCAGAGCGCGCGCGATCGCCAGGCGCTGCTGCTGACCGCCGGAGAGCTGGCCGGCCAGCCGATCTTCCATGCCTTGAAGTCCAACATTGCTTATCGCCAGCATTGCGCGGGCGTGTTCCGGCTGGCCGGGATAGCGCAGCAGTCCGAGGCTCGCGTAGGTGCCCATCAGAGCGACATCGAGAACGGTCGCCGGAAAATCCTTGCGGACGGATGTCTCCTGCGGGACATAGCCGAGAAGGCGCTTGTCGCGGCCGAGAGTGTGCGCGCGGCGACCGAGCACGAGGATTTCGCCGGCGAGTGGCACGAGTTGGCCGAGAACAAGCTTGAGCAGAGTGGTCTTGCCGCCGCCGTTCGGGCCGATCAAGCCGAGGAACTCACCGTCACGGACTTTGAAATCGAGCGAGTCGAGAACCTTCGGCCCGCCGTTGTAGGCAAAGGAGGCGCCGCGGATGTCGATGACGAACGCCGCGGGTGAATCAGTAGCCGGGGCGCTCATTTCTGGACCGCCTTCAGCAAAACCTGCACGTCGTAGCGCAGGCGCTCAATGTAAGTTTTGCCGTCGGCGCCAAGCTGGCTGTCCATGGGATCGAGGACGGCTGTGTTGCCGCCGAGTTCTTGCGCGATCAGAACGGCGGTGCGCGTGCTGCTCATAGGTTCGACGAATACGGTTTTCTGGCCGATCTCCTTCATGCGACGAAGGGCTTCAGCAACATCGCGCGTGCTGGGTTCGACGCCGGGACTCGATTGAATGGCCGCGGCGACCGCGATGTTGAGGCGCGCAAACAAGTAGCCGAACGCGTCATGGAACGAGACCAATTGCGCGCCGGCGGGGACGGACTTGGCGGCGGTTTGCACTTCAACGTCGAGTTCCTTGAGCTTCTGGACATAAGCTTCGGCGCGCTGCGTGAAGGCGGCCATGTGGGCGGAGTCAAGCTTGCCAAGTTCCTCGGCCATCTGCTTCACGACGATCATCGCGCGCTGAGGGTCCAGCCAATAGTGGGGATCGAAATCGCCATGGCCGTGACCGTCGTCATGTTCTTTTTCGTGCGCGCTGAGCTTTCGCGGTGTGATCCAGGTTCCCGTTTCGATAACGGGAATGTTGCCGGCGTTTGCGGCCAGCTTGGGCGCCCAGGGGTCGAGTCCAAGGCCGACGGTAAAAACGGCGCGCGAGCGGGTGATCTGCGAGACGTCCTGGATGCCGGGTTCGAAGTGGTGCGGGTTGGCCCCGCCGCTGACCAACAGGTGGACGTCCAGGTCGGGACCGCCGATTTCGTGGAGCCAATCGGCCAGCGGGAAAATCGTCGCGGAGACCTGCAGCTTGCTTGCGGCGGGATGCGGCGACGACGGCGTGCCTCGCGCAAAGAGCACGAGCAATACGACGAACACGATAGCCGTTGCGACACCCAGCGCGATCCGCACCAAGAAGGTCTCCACGAGGATAAACAACCCAGATAATACGATATAATACCGACGACGAAGCGTCAATGGGAACGCGCGACAGGAGGAGAACCGAACGACACGCAATCCAGGAGGATTGCGCTACAGGCGTTGCTAAACGCGGCGGGCGCTATAGGCTGTGACGCCGCTGTTTCGGTTGAAGATGCGGGTGGGCGGCCCGTCTTTCTGGCTGTAGCGCAATCCTCCTGGATTGCGGCACATTCCGGTGCGCAATCCGGGAGGATTGCGCTACAACGTTTCGGAGTCAGTCTTGGCACAGAAGAACGATGAGCGGCTGGCGTGGCCCAATGACGAGCGCGCTCCCGATGCCCGGCCGGACATGGATTTCGCCCGGCAGGTGCTGCGGAGCGAAGCGCGGGCGGTGGCTTCGCTGGAGGAGCGCGTCAACGGCGACTTCATGGAAGCCGCTAAACGCATTCTGGCTTTGTCGGCGGCGGGGCGCGTGGTTGTTAGCGGGATGGGGAAGGCGGGGATTATCGCGCAGAAGATCGCGGCAACCTTCGCCTCCACAGGCACGCCGGCGCTGTTCATGCATCCGGCGGAAGCGGTGCACGGCGATCTGGGGATGGTGACGGCGCAGGACGTGGTGCTCGCCTTTTCGAACTCGGGCGAAACGGATGAGCTGCTGCGCCTGCTGCCAACGCTGAAACAAATCCGCTGCCAACTGATCGCACTGACGTCGGCGCGCGCATCGACGCTTGGCCGCGCGGCTGACTTGGTGCTTGAGATCGGGCACATCGAAGAGCCGTGTCCGTTACGAATGGCGCCGAGCGCATCGACGACGGCCATGCTGGCACTGGGGGATGCCTTGGCGCTGACGGTGCTGAAGGCACGTGGTTTCACGCAGGCCGATTATGCAAAGCTGCATCCGGCCGGCGCGCTGGGGCGGCGCGTGATGCCCGTGACGGAAGCCATGCGCCATGGCGAACGGATGGTGAAAGTCGGCCGCGAGGTGACGATCGCTCAAGCCATGGAGATGATGGCTCGCCCGCCGCGCAACGGCGCCGCGGTGATTGCCGACGAGGCGGGCAAACTGGTCGGCATTTTCACGCACGGGGATTTTGGACGGCTGGTTTTGGCGAACCCGCAGACGATCCACGAGCAGATCGGGCAGCACATGACCAGCCCATGCAAGTCGATCCGCGGCAGCGCGCTTGTGCTGGACGCTCAACAGATGATGCACCAAAGCCGGATCAATGCGCTGCCGGTGGTAGACGAGAGCAATACGGTCTTGGGGCTGCTGGATATTCAGGACTTGGTTTGATTGCGGATTGCGGATTTCGGATTGCGGAATGAACGGAATGAAACGGCAGATGAGTGGAGATGCGATGTGCTGTTGTTTTTGAATCCGCAATCCGCAATCTGCAATTAAATGGGGAATGATGAACGAGCTGAATCTGGATGTGCAGGCAGGTCCGCGCGGATTTCCGGGGCTGGACGTTTACCGGGGCATCAAGCTGGTGGTGCTGGATGTCGATGGCGTGCTCACCGACGGACGGATCATCTATGATTCGCAAGGCGTGGAGTCAAAGTTCTTCGATGTCCGCGATGGGACGGGCGTGACACTGCTGCTGAAAGCTGGGCTGCAAGTGGGATTGCTCACCGGGCGCACGTCGGCGGTGGTCGATTTCCGCGCGCGCGACTGGCGCATTCCACCGGCGCTGGTGAAGCAGGGCGCTCAGGAGAAGTTGCCGGTCTACCGGCAGATACTCCATGATACCAACGTCCGGCCGGAGGAATCCGTTTTTGTCGGCGATGATATCATTGACATTCCGGTCCTGGAGATTTGCGGCCTGGCGTGCTGCCCGAGCAGCGCTCATCCGGACGTGCGGCAGATTTGCCATGCCGTTGCGCCGATGCCGGGGGGACGCGGCGCCGTACGCGGAATTGTGGAGCATCTGCTGAAGTCGCGTCAGGACGGCTCGTGGGACCGAGCGGTGAATGCGTATTTGAGGCGCGTGAAATAACTCAGAATGCAGAATTCAGAACGCAGAGTTAACGGAATGCGGACGCACCGGTTCGGGATCATGGAATTCCCCCGGTGGACTATCGCGGCGCTCGCGCTTTGCGCATTCAGTTTCGCCGTTAGCGTGCCGGCGCTGGCCGAGGAAGCGGATGAGGATCCGACCGCGCAGGGGACGCGGGTGATTGCGCTGGACAAGCCCGCGCAGTCGCTGGACGCGCTCGCTCCGATGCAGCAGTTTCATGTTCCACCCGGCGCGGAGCACGGCGAGAAGCTATGGCGGCGGGCGCGGGATCGAGCATGCGATGCCATGCCGGAACAACGTGGGGGATTCTTCAGCGCGGCGGACCTGGTGGGCGAGGGCTTTCGATCGGCGAAGAACTTTCAGTCCGAACATTATGTCGCCAACGGGGCCAGCGAAGCGATGCGGTATGCGTTGGCGGCCAAAGAAGCCGAGAAGAAGGGCGACAAAGTTTATCTGACAGATATGTATCTGGTCTATTTCACGGGTGAACAAGCCGCAGCCGCCGAAGTGGCCGGTCTGCACGGCGCGCCGGCAGGCGCCGCGAAGAAACCGGATGCGAAGACTCCGGTGTCGGGCGAGAAACCAAAAAACGAAAAGAACGAGGGAAGAAAGTTCAGCATTCCAAGTGGAAGCCGTGTCGTGATCAAGGCGCCTCACGCAGTGCTCAATCTAACGACGAACGAAGGCATTGCGTCGGGCAATTCGAAAGTGGGTGTCACACTTGAGGTGTTCGAACGAACGGCCGACGGCGCGGTCGGGCCGCAGATTGCGGTGATGACCAGTAGTCAGCTTCGCTGGCGGACGTGGTCGGAACCGGCCGTGGGTTCGACGGAACTGACTCTATATGCGTGCGCAGAGAAGCCAGGGGATCCCGATCCGCTGGTGACGGGCACGTACTTCATGCGGGATGCCGATGGCTCGACGACGACCATCATCGTGCAAGGCTGCGGGATGGTGTATGAAACCGGAACGTACGATCGCCCTAATGAGGTTGCCGACGAGGACGGTCGAATTGCGGGTCTTAGTAATGTTTCTCGCGACCGGGCGGTCTTTCACAGCAAGATCAAGATGGATACCACCGAGACCGCGATGGCGGCGGTGATACCCTTCCAAGGCGCCGCTCCGGCGAAGAAAACGCCCGGCCCGCCAGCGCGGACGATTGTGGAATGCGACGGGCCGGCTGAGTTCGATCTGGCCGCGGTGCCGCGCAAAGCTCCAGCGGTGACTGGGGTCGCCGCGTCCGACCCGAAGCCCATCTTGCTTGGCCGGCGCTTCGATTTTCTCAACCACGTGCACATGACCAAGGTGGTCTTGCCCGTGCCGGGCGCTCTGCCCGCGCCGCCGGAACCGCCAACGGAGATGACCTGCGAGCACCTGCGCACCCTCTATCCGCCGGGCGCGATGCCATCGGCAACGGCATTTCCGGAGTACTCGGAAGCGATTGGCGGCGTCAACATGCGCGGCGTCGATGCCGGCACGCCCGCAACGGCCGACACCCCGGCCATTGCGCCGTCGCCATTCAGCATCAAGTGCAATCGCGTGTACTTCGACGGCGCCGCGGACCACATGTTTCTGGTCGGTGATCTGGAGCATCCGGCGGAGCTGAAGCATGCTGAAAAGGGCGACGCCTCGGCTCAACAGCTTTGCTTCCGCCGCCAGACGCAGACGCTGACGATGCCGTCCAAGGGGCCGAAGACGATGGTGATCCGGCCGCCGCCCACACCTGCCAAGCCTGGGGCCGGTCAGAGCATCAGCTTGAGTGCGAGCGAAACGACGCTGACGTGGAGCGGACCGCTCTATCGAGAGATCAAGCATTTGCCGGTGCCGGGCGGAGCCGACCGCCTGAAGGAAGTGATGACGCTGCAGCAGGACGTATCGATCGCTCAGCCGAGCGGCGGGCTGAATCTGCGCGGGCAAAAGGTGCGCATCATGCGCAACCTGGACGACGGCAACGTGGAGTTTATCGAATCCGCTGGCGGTGCGGATGCTAGCATGGGCGAACTGCGCGCGAAGGGAGAGTATTTGAAAGTTGAGATGGCGTATGCGGCGGACGGCACGTACACGAAAAATGTGACGACGGTGATCGGCAATCGCGCGACGCACACGAAGGCGATGCTGTTCATGGAAGGCAGCGCGGTGCGCTCGGACAAGTTCATTGTCGATCGCGTCGCGAACACGTTTGTGTCGTTTGGCGGGGCGGTGGCGGTCATCCAGTCGCCGCAGCCCGAACAGCCGGTCGGGCCGAAGACGCAGGCCGCGGAAGGCGCGAAGGGATTGATCAAAGATATTTCGCTGGCGCCGGGCGGACGGATGTTCATTCAATGCGATGGGGAGTTCAGCCAGGACGGCGCGGCGCACACGGTCACGATCAAGAAGAACGTGCTCATCACGCAGCCTGGAGTGCGGCTGTTGGCGGACGAAGTATACCTGACGATGGACGATCCACCGCCGGCCCCCGCGGGGACGCAGGCGAGCACAACCCCCGCGCTGTTCAACAACGGCGAACTGAAGCAGATCGATTGTCGCGGCGCGGTGGAGTTGACGACCGACGATCAACTCATTCAATGCGAACGGCTCTTGAAGGACGTGAAGAACGACACCTCGTTGTTGGAGGTGAGCGATCCGGACAACGATGTGCGGGTGTACTTGAGCCAGGAAGGCGGCAGCCGGGTGCTGTGTGTGAAGAAGAGCCTGACGCTGGATGGAAAAACGGGCACGTTCAAGCCGAGTGGAATGATGTTGATGCTTCCGTTCCGCGCGAACGCTCCGGCGCCTCGCGATAAGGCGAGCAGTCCGGCGCGAGGGAAGAAGAAGTAGGGGTTGGTGAGTGGTGAGTGGTGGTCTGGTGACCGGTGTTTGTTGGGTGGCAGATGGTAAAGCGAATTGCGATTTTAATCTGTGCTTATCTGTGTTCCTCGCTGGCTGTTTGCTTGGCGGGGGAGCCGAACGTAAAGCTGCCGCCGATCAAGGAAGAGGAATTGCGGCGCGTGGAGCGGGCGCCCGGCGGAATTTTTCCCTGGAAGAAAAATCCGATCGCGAAGCCGACTGTTCCCACGGCGAATACAGGTGATGAAGGGCCGCAGGACATGATGAGCGGAGAAATCATCATCAAATCGTTCGGCGACTTTTCGCGCGTAGAGCAGGACGGCAAGGAAGTGTTGACGTTGAACAAAGACGTCGAGATCGAGCAGCTTCAGCAGGAATCGGTATTACGCGGGCAGACGATCAAAGTTGTACGCGATATGAAGACGGGACAAGCGGAATTGCTGGAGGCTCATGGGAACGTGGAAGTCGTCACCGCGGAGCGGAAAGGGAAGGGCGCTTCGCTGACGTACAAAACCACGTTCGGGCCGCAAGGGCAGATCACGCAGGACCTGTACACGATTGAAGGCGACAAGGCCAAAGGAATCCGCGCGACGCTGTGGCAAGGCGAGGACGCGATCGAGGCGGACAAGTTTGTCAACGACCGGCGGCTGGACACGTTTCGCGTGACGGGATCGCCGGCGGCGATCATCACGCTTCCACCCGATGCCACTCCCGCGCCAGCGCAAAAAAACAGCGGTGGCGGAATGATGCCGGGATTGTCGTTCACCGGCGGATCAAAAGTGCGCATGCGTGCCGATGGCGAGATGTTCTATGAAGGCGCAAGCGGGCGCGTGCGGATCACTCGAAACGTGAAGCTTCAGCAGGACGGCGCGACGCCGGACTCCGCGATGTTGATGAGCGGCGATGAGGCGCTGCTGACGATGATGCCGGCGCCGGCCGGGCAGCCCGCGGCGAACACGAGCGTTTTTGCAGGGACATTGAAGACGCTGGATATCACCGGGCGCGTTGAGATCAAAGCCGGCACACGCACCGTGCTTTGCGATCGTGCGGTGCTGGACATGGCGAAGAATATTTTTCGGATGGAGATGAAGAATCCGAAGGAAGAAGTCCGCGTCTACATGAAGGACACCGGAATGCTGATGTATGCGCCCAAAAACCTGACGGTTCATCGCGACACGGGCTCGTTCGACGCTGGCGGCCCGCAGCGGATGGAGAGTTTCACCGGAACGCCGCCGACAAATCGTCCGCCGGACGCGCAGTCGCAGAAATAGAAGGAGAGAGGAAGAGAACGGAGAACAGGCGAACGGCTTTTTGCTGTCCTACCTTCTCCTCTTCTCCCTTTCTCCCCTCTTGCCCTTAAGTGCGCCAACCCCACTGGTCGCCGGCGGCGTTGGATTGCGATCGGTACTGGCCAGGAGTGCGGCGGGTGGCTTTCTTGAACTGGCGCGCGAAATAGTTGGGGTCGTGAAAGCCGGTGCGCCATGCGATCTCGGTGATCGGCAGCGCGGTGGTCACGAGCAACTGGCGGGCTTTGTCGAGTCTGACGGCGTTGACGAATTCGATTGGCGTTTGCGATGTCAGGCGCTTGAAGATTTTCGAGAAGTATTCAGGGCTTAGGAAAGCCTGACCCGCCAGATTCTCCAGCCGGATCTCTTCCGGGTAATGTTCTTCAACAAAACGGATGCACTGGTGGACCAGAGCGCGCTTGCCGGAGAGATCTTCGGCTGCGGAGTCCTTCGTCGCGGCGCTGTTTTGCGTCCGGAAGCGTGCGACCAGCACGAGCACCTGGATGAGCATCGAGCGCGAGGCAGCTTCAAAGCCGGGGCGCTTGTGTTCGATCTCGCGGATGATTTCACCAAGCAATTCGACGACGCGCAGGCGCGTGGGCGTGTCGAGGTGTAGAACGGAACGCAGGCCGGTTTCGGAGCGGAAGAACGGTTCGACCATGACCAGATCGAAGAATCCGTCCATGCGGCGCAAGTAGTCGAGATCGGGGCGCAGGATTTCAGGCATGAACAGGCAATTGTAGACGCGGGCGCGGCGGCCTGAAATGTACGCGTGGGGTTCGCCGGGATGAATGACGAACAGGTCGCCGGGCGTGAGCGTGTAACGCTTGCCGGCATATTCGTGAACCGATGCGCCCTCCGCGAAGAGGACCAATTCGATAAAGCTGTGCGCGTGCGGCTCAACCGGGCGGTCGCCGTGCCGGGTATCGAGCACGATCAGGGGCATTCCGGAGGACTTGAAAAAGTGGTCGCCGGCCGTGGTCGAGGGCATGAGGGAATTATACGAAGGCGTGGGGGAAAAAACTAACTTTACTGCGAAGGCAACAGACTGGCGTCCACGCCGCCCGTGCGGCGGGTTGCGGTGTAGATTCTCAGAGAACTATTCGCGACGGTTTTCAGGGAGGAACGATGCGCTATTGGAAGAGTGTTCTGGTTGTGCTGGCGGTTTGGGGTGTTTGTCATGCGGAGGAAAAGCCGCAGGGGCCGCTGTGCGTCAGCGGCGTATATCCACATCTGGCGTTCTTCAACAGCCCGGAGATGGGCGAGTGCGGCATTGGCGGCGTGGTGCCGTGGGCGGGGAAACTCTGGTCGATCACCTATCCGCCGCATCTGACAAAGGGCAGCCCGGACAAGCTCTTCGAGATCGATGACAAACTGAATCTGACGATTCGCCCGGAAAGCGTCGGCGGCACGCACGCGTGCCGGCTGATTCATCGCGAATCGAAGCAACTCATCATCGGGCCGTACTTCATCGATGAAAAAGGCAGCGTACGCGCGGCGAATTTACAGAAACTGACCGGGCGCATGACGGCCATCGCGCGGCATCTCACCGACCCGGCCAATCTCGTTTACTTCATCGATATGGAAGGCGCGATTTACGAAGTGAACGTGCACACGCTGGATATCAAACGGCTCTTCGAAAAACCCGTTCCCGGCTGGCACGGCAAGGGCGGCTATAGCGCTCAAGGACGGCTGGTGATTTCGAACAACGGCGAACATCCCGCCGACCAGAAGAAGCGTGAGTTCCTTGCGACGTGGCCAGCCGACGACAAGGAAGCTGCCGGCGTGCTGGCCGAATGGGACGGAAAAACGTGGCGCATCGTCGAGCGCCGCCAGTTCTGCGAGGTAACAGGCCCGGGTGGAATCTATGGCAACGAGAAAGAGAGCGATCCGCTGTGGGCGACCGGCTGGGATAAGCGTTCGGTGATTTTGAAGCTGCTCGACGGCGGCCAGTGGTCCACCTTCCGCCTGCCGAAAGCCAGCCATGCCTTCGATCCGAAGCACGGCTGGTACACCGAGTGGCCGCGCATCCGCGAAGTGCGTTCCGGCATGGCGATGATGACGATGCACGGCATGATGTACGATTTTCCGCTCAGCTTTTCGAAGAAGAATACCGCCGGCATTGCGCCCATCTGTTCGCACTTGCGCTACGTCACCGATTTCTGCGACTGGAACGGGCGGCTGGTCGTTTCATCGGACGACACGTCGATCATGCAGAACCCCATGGCCGGCCTCTCGCACTCGAACATGTGGTTCGTCACACCCGAACGGCTGCGCAGCAACGGCCCGCGCGCCGGCTGGGGCGGTGTGTGGGTGGACGATGCTGTGAAAGCCGGCGAGCCATCCGTGCCCTTCCTCTTCAATGGTTTCGAGCGGCGCATCGCACACTTGGCTCACAATGCAGACGGCGAGGTGAATTTCACGTTCGAGCTCGACGAAAAAGGCGACGGCCAGTGGAGGGAACTGGCGAGCATTTCCGTTCCGGCGAAAGGCTATAGGTTTTTCGTCTTCCCCGGCGACGCAGCCGCGCAGTGGATTCGGATCAAGGCCGATAAGGACTGTACCGCGACGGCGTACTTCCACTATTCACAAAGCGGTTACGATCCGAAGGCGCCGCAGCTCTTCGCCACGTTGGCCGATGCGAAAGACGCCGACGTCTGCGCGGGCCTGATCCGTCCGGGCAAGGAGACGCCCAACCTGCAGTGGGTGGCGACAAAGGCCGAAGGTGGTGCGGTGAAGGAGCTTGGGTACTTCGAAGTGGACGAGAAGCTTGCGTTCACGAAGCCGCAGACCGACCGCAGCGACGAGGTCAAGAAGATCTGCGCGCTGAAGCCGGAGTTCGCAGTGGATGCGGCGTCGGTCATCATGACGCTGAAGGACAAACGTTACCGTTTGCCCAAGGGCGATGCCATCTACGACAAACCCTTCGCCGGCGGCTATCCGCGCTGCATTCGCGAATGCGAGTCCGAGCGCTACATGGTCAACGTCCACGGCACATTTTATGAGATGCCGCGCGACCAGGGCCTGCCTCTGATCAAACCGGTCGCCAGCCATAACAAGCAGATCATGGATTTTTGCACCTGGCGCGGCCTGCTGGTACTCAGCGGAACGAAGCCCGGCGCGAAAGCCGATGGCCAGTTCTTCGCGGGCGAAGCCGGAAACGGCCTATGGTTCGGCGCGGTCGATGATCTGTACAAACTCGGCAAGCCCGTCGGCAAAGGCGGCCCGTGGCTGGAGAGTTCTGTGAAGGCAGACGAAGCATCCGACCCCTATTTGATGACGGGCTACGACAAGAAGCAGTTGCAGCTCTCGCACGACAGCAAGGAGCCGGTCGAGTTCACGCTGGAGGTGGATATCGATCACCAGAAATGGCTGACGCTCGAGAAAGTAACTGTGCCGCCCGGCGCGCCGCTGGTAAAGGTTTTCCCCGATGGCTACAGCGCGCACTGGATCCGCGTGCGTGCGGGCAAGGCGTGCAAGGCAAGTGCAACCTTCACGTATGATTAGGGCGGGCGCACCTCGCACTGGCAAGCGCCCGCAAACGGACGCGGGCGCGTGCCAGTGGCACCAATTTCTTTCTCCACTGACGCAACGTTAACGTTGCATGCTGGTCCTCGGCAGCGGCGTGCTGAAGTACCACTTGCCGTCGCGCAGCACCCAGTGCCAGGAGACGCGGGTGTCGAGCTCCTCGCGGTCGCCGAGGAGTGAGCCGGAGGTTTCGTTTTCGCGCGCGAGTTCCACGCGTGCTTCAGTGAGTACGGTCGCGAAGTTCTCGCCGTCACCAGCGACGTACTCGGGATGGCGAATGGAGAGGAGCCGCGTCAGTTTGCGGCTTGGATCGGAAACACCGGCGATGGTCGCTTGAACGGAGCCGTCGAGTTCGCCGTGCGGGCCGGGTTCGATGAGCTGTGAGAGCCCGGCGAAGTCATTGAACATCAGTGCCGCATCGAACTGTTGAACGCGCTCGCGCAAGGCGGTGGCGCTTTCTCCGTGAAGCTGCACCGAAACCCAGTGGTGGATCGTGGGCCAGTGCGCGTAGCCCGCGAAGGATAGGGCGGCCAGCACAAGGAGCGCGAGCAGCCGCGAATGCGCGAGAACTCTGCGACGGGGCTCGGCAGCCGGGCCCGGGACTTTGACGACGGGTGCGCGAATCTCGCGGGGCGGCGGATCGGCTTTGAAGCCGGCGGTCATTTTTGCGCCGCATGAACGACAGAGTGGGCTGCCGGTGGGCTGCTGGCTGAGGCATTTGGGGCAAACGTCGTGCAGGGCGAGCTCGTCGGAGGTTTGCGCGCATGATGGGCACTCCGACGCGTTTTCCGGAATCGTCGCAAGGCACTCCGGGCACACGCGGCGCTCTGTGACAGTTGGCTGGCTGCCGATGCGCAGCAATTCGCGCAGGACGATGTCCGTCTTCGGGTCGAGCTGCCCACTACGGATCAGTTCGTCGGCGAGATCGACCGGCAAGCCTTCGAATGCAGTCGTTTTCACCGTCAGCACTGCGGACTTGACGGCCTCGGCCGCGACGAGTTTAAGTTCCAGCAGCTTGCGGGCGTAGCTGCGATCTTCGTCGCTGATGCGGACGTGCTCCAATGCGGCCGCGAGATCCTGCTCAAAAGGAATGACTTGCGTTTCGGGTGGAACTGTCAGTTCCTGGTCGCACAGCGGGCAGACGATTCTGGAGCCGGCGGGTTGATCGGCGGTAAGGGTTTCCTGGCAACGCGAACATTGGAAGGTGTAGCTCATCTGTTATTCAAACACGCCTGTTCAGACCCATGTCACAACGAAGCGCAAACGGTTGCCAGCGGGCTTCCGCGCTTCCGCACTACATATAAATGTGACGGGCGCTAGCAATCCTTCCGGCGAAATGCACGGTCAGGATGCCCATGATGCCTACGCATCCAGGCCGGGCAGCATGGATGCGGTCAGCGCATAGGCGCGGGGCCGGCCGTTGAGATGGGCTTCTAAATCGTCCACCAGCATCGCGACGGTGCGGGTGACGGACGAGAGCACTCCGCCGGCGCGATGAGGCGTAAGGAACGCGTTGGGCAACCGGCGAAGTTCGGCGTGGGGATCGAGCGGTTCGCGGTCGAAGACATCGATCGCGGCATAAAGATCATTCTGCTTCAAGCGTGCGATCAGCGCCGAAGTGTCCACAAGCGCGGCGCGGGCCACATTGACGAGCACGGCGCGCTGGCGAAGCGTAGTGATCTCGCGTTTGCCCAACAGATGGCGCGTGCCGGCGTTGGAGGCCGCGCAGAGAGTCACGACGTCGGAACGCTTGAGCAGCGCGTTCAGAGAGACGGGTTGCACGCCGGCCCTGGCTGCGGCGTCGGGCGGCAGGAAGGGATCGTAGACGGAAATGGGACAGTGGAAAGGGGCGAGCAGTTCGGCGTAACGTCGGCCGACGGCGCCGAAGCCGACGATGCCAACGGGCCGGCCGGTCAATTCGCGTTCGTCGGGATCGACATCGTCCGGGAAGCGCTGCACCCACTTCTCCTTTCCCGCGCGCATGGCGAGGTGGCAGGCGCTGATTTTGCGCAGTGTGCTGAGCGTGAGGCCGAGCGCCATCTCCGCGACGGCCGGCGCCCAGGCGCGGCGCGAGGTCGAGACGGCCAGGCCGCGCCGGAGGAAGATTTCCGCGCTGTGGCGGGAGACATCAATATTGCCGGAGAATTTCAGGCGGGGCGCTTTATCGAGCATTTCGTCGGTGAAGACCGGCCAGGACCACATGAGGACCGCGTCGGCCCACTGCAGGTCTTTCCGGATTTCGTCCGGCGCGTTCCAGGAGCGCTTGCGGACGGAACACAGTGCCTTGGCGCGGCGGAGCGCTTCGCGCGTGGCCGGACTGGCGAAGAATCCGGGCGGTAGATTGATCAGTAGGTTGGTTTTGGGCACGTTTTTCATTTCCCTGGCACGATGTCTAAGCTTCGACCTGAAAGTTACGCCCAAGAGTGTATACAACGAAGGCCCTTTTCAAGAGGAACGTATGCGCATGATGCCGCTCGCTCGAACACTGCCGGGGATTCTGCTGCTGATGGCTGTCGCTGCGCTCGATCTTCAGGCCGGACAACCCCCCGCACCGAGCGCCCCGCCCGCACCGCTCACGAATGCGGTGGCGCTTGAAACACCGGCGCTGCGCCTCCAGGTTTCGCCCGATGACGGACGGTACGCGATTACCGACGCGGCCGGCGGCGTGACGTGGCACAGCAATCCGTACCGGCCGCGGTTTGGTTCGGCGGAAGTGACGCTCGGCGGGAAGCGGCAAGGCGTGGAGCTTGCCAAATGCAGCGTGAAGAAGGCGGAGAAGGCTCTCGAACTGACGTTCCTGATCGCAGACAAGGCGGACGACTGGGTTCGCGTGAACATCGGCGCCAAAGCGGACAAGACGCTGGCGTTTTCGTACGAAGCGGCGGAATCGGTGAGCATTGAGAGCATTCGGTTGCTTGATGACGCGCTGTTCACGACCGCTGGCGAGAACGGCTATGTCGTGATGCCGGTGCGCGAAGGGATGATCATTCCGGCCAGCAGCGGGCTGGCGTTCACGCACAGCTTCGACACGTACAATTACGAAGGCTGCCACATGGCCATGTGCGGCATGGTGAAGGGCGGCGCGGCGGCGCTGCTGGCGTGGGACGATCCGTACGTGGCGGCGGAAGTGCGCAGCGCTCTTCCCGCCGTAGCGCCGGCCTCCGTGCCGGCCGGCAGGGACGCCGGCGCTACCGGCAAGGGCGACCAGACGGTTTCGCTGTCGCTGTCGCTGTCGCTGCGGAAGTCGGCGAAGAGCTTCACGTTGACGCTGCTGGGCAAAGGAGATTATGTTTCGATTGCCAAAGCCTACCGGCCGCTGGCGAAAGAAAAGGGCTGGCTGGTCACGTGGGACGAGAAGCTGAAGAGCAATCCGAATCGCGCGAAGTTGTTTGGCGCGGCGAACGTGAAGCTGTGGAGCTGTCTGCATCGACGCATGAATGAGGACTGTACCAAGGAACTCGAATCGCGCGCGAACTGGACCTTTGACGAGGTGGCTCAGGTGGCGGAGCACGTCAAGAACGATCTGAAGCTCGATCGCGTGCATTTCATTATCGGCGGCTGGATGAAACGCGGCTATGACAATCAGCACCCGGACATTTTGCCCACCGCGCCCGAATGCGGCGGCGACGATGCGTTTTCGAAGTGCGCCAAACGCGTGCGCGGACTGGGCTACATCTTCGATCTGCACGACAACTATCAAGACATGTACAGGGACGCGCCGTCGTGGAACGAAGAGTACATTCAGAAAACGCGCGATGGAAAGCTGCAGAAAGGCGGGCACTGGGCCGGCGGCGTTGCGTACATCACTTGTTCGCAGAAGGCTCTGGAACTCGCCAAGCGTCCGCAGAATCTGACGGCGGTCAAGAAGCTCAGCGATGCGGACAGCTACTTCATCGACACGACATACGCGTGCGGTTTGCAGGAGTGTTTCGATCCCAAGCATCCGCTCACGCGCACAGACGACATGAAGTGGAAGCAGGCGTTGAGCGATTACGCGCGCGACGTGTTTGGAATGTTCGGCAGCGAGTGCGGGCGCGAATGGGCCATTCCACACGCCGATTATTTCGAAGGGCTGACCGGCGTCAGCGGCGGCTACTACCACGATGCGGGGCTGACGAAGAAACTCGGCGCGACCGTCGTGCCGCTTTTTGAGATCGTCTATCGCGACTGCATCGCGATGTATGGCAAGTACGGCTACGACATCAACAGCGCGGCCGAATATGTCCTGCACCACATCAGCATTGGCCGCACGCTGAACTACCACAACATTCCTTCTCATCTCTATTGGAAAACGTCCGCGGCCGACGAGAAACCGATGAAGCTCAAGCCTTCGGTGGCGAACTTCAAATCCGAGGGCGCGCGTAAGTTCAGCCTCAGCTATCTGTGGAAAGTCGAAGAAGCGCTGGGCGGCGACTGGACGATCTTCGTTCACTTCACCGACAAATCGGGGAAGGAGATTAAATTCCAGGGCGATCACAAACCCACGCCCGCGTTGAGCGACTGGAAGCCCGGCGAGATTCGCGAAGGCCCCTTCACCGTCAGCGTGCCGGAAGGGCAGAACGGTCCTTTCAATATCTACATTGGCATGTTCCGCCAGCCCGGCTTTGAGCGCGCGCGCCTCCTGGATTGCGACAAGGAGCGCCGCTGCTTGTTGGGGAAGATCGACGTCGCGAATGGCGAGGTCAAGTTTACTCCGCCGGAACCGGTGGCCGCGCCAGCCGGCGACGCCGGGACATTCGTTCACGGCGATAATGGCTGGACGGCCGGGATGCACCCGCAGGACCGCTTCCTGAAGAACACGCAGGAGATTTTGGGGCCGCTGAATGAACTCACCGCGCAGATGCAAATGACCGAGCACCAGTTCCTCACGGCGGATCGGAACGTGCGGCGCAGCGTTTTCGGTAGCGGAGAGAATGCGGTGGCAGCGATCGTCAACATGGGTTCCGCGCCGTACTCGCTCACATCGAAGATCGGCGGCGAAGTGGTTCTTCAGCCCTATGGATTCCTTATCGAATCGCCAACGTTCGTGGCGTTCAGCGCCTTAAGCTTCAATGGAATCAAGTACGGCGAACCGGTGCTGTTCACGCTCCGCAGCCAGGACAGCAAGCCGCTGGCGCAATCGGAGAAGGTGCGCGTCTTCCACGGGTTTGGAGATGCGCGGATTAAGTTGGGTGGTAAGGAAGAGAAGGTGGAGAAGGAGGCGGTGGTCTCGGCGAAGTGAATGCTGTCGGGAGTGTGCATGAGGAGCGGTGGGCAAAGAGGGGATTGGGCAGTTGGAAGCACTTATTGATGAGGGGCCGCGCGTTCGGCCCAAGTTCACTGTCTGGCCGTGGGGCGTGTCGACTGTGCTTTTGTCGGCCATTGCTCTCGCGCCTGCGCTATGGTTGGAGTCTCGGCTTCAGCTTGATTTGTTCCGAGTGCTGTCGATTTACTTGGCCCTGCTGGCATTCGTGACAGCGATACTGTTCGCGCTTGCGACCAATGAATTCGCGCGACACTGGCTTGCGGTTCCGTTTGCTGGGATTGCGGGTGCCGGTGCGTTGTTTGCGCTGAACTGGCTCCCGATACGCGTTGCGTTTCTAGTCTGCATAACGATCGCGTTTTTCCGCTGGCTAATCGAGGTGGCTGGAGCGCCCACCACTTCGGAGTTAAGCGGCTTCGGAAAGGCCCGGTTGATGACGACACTGATGTTCGGATGGGCCGCGCTTTCCGTGTGCGCATTTGACACATATGGTCTAGCCTTATTAACGTACCCGTTTATGGCGAGTGTGGTCACGGGGATGTTTCCTGGGGAGATATCGTTGGCCGGAACGTCTCGAGCGTTCGATCATGGACTGCGTCACGCGTTTGGCGCACTATGCGTTGGTCTGTTCATTGTTACGGCCTTTTTGGGCCTGGCCGAACTCATTACAGCCCTGCTGAGAGTTCCTTGGCAAAAGCAGCCAGTCTGGATTTGGTATGCTGGCGCAATTTCGACGATCCCCATTCACTGTGTTTTCGTCCGTCGAATATTTCGGCTCATTTCAGAAGTCGAGCTTGGGTTGTGATCGTCGGAGGAGGGGAAAAATGGTCGGACATTCTGGGCTTGCGCGCACCGCCGTGGCGCTGCTGCCAATGTTCTTTTTCGCGGCCCTTGTTCTCGTTCGCGATTGCGCCGCGGAACAGTCCAAGCCCAACATTCTTTACATTCTCGCGGACGATTTGGGCTACGGGGATGTGAAGTGCCTCAATCCGGAAGGCAAGATCAGCACGCCGAATCTCGATAGGCTCGGCGCGGCAGGGATGAAATTTACGGATGCGCATTCCAGTTCCTCGGTCTGCACCCCTACGCGCTACAGCATTCTGACCGGGCGCTACAACTGGCGTTCGCGGCTGAAGGCGGGCGTGCTCGGCGGGACCAGCCCGCACCTGATCGAAGATGGGCGGCTGACGGTTCCGTCGCTGCTGAAGCAGCAGGGATACGCGACGGGCTGCATCGGCAAATGGCATCTGGGCATGGATTGGGTCTTCAAGGACAGCAAAGGCAACGATGACATCGAGAAAGGCAAGGACGCGTGGAAGATCGATTTCACCAAACCGTTCGCTCACGGGCCGACGACTGTTGGGTTTGATTACTACTACGGCATCGCCGGCTCGCTGGACATGGTGCCCTTCACGTTTCTTGAGAACGATCGCGTGACGGTCGTGCCGACGGTGGACAAGCAGTGGATTCGCAAGGGCCCGGCCGCGGCGGATTTCGAAGCGATCGATGTGCTGCCGACGCTGACGAAGAAGGCGATTGAGTTCATCGACAAGAACGCGGCGAAATCGAAAGAGGGCTCGCCGTTCTTCCTTTATCTGCCGTTCAACGCGCCGCACACGCCGATCTTGCCAACGCCCGAGTGGCAGGGCAAGAGCGGCATCAATGCGTACGCCGATTTCGTGATGCAAGTGGATTGGAGCGTCGGGCAGGTTCTGGCGGCGCTCGATAAAGCGGGCATTGCCGACAACACGCTGGTCATTTTCACGAGCGACAACGGGTGCTCGCCGATGGCGAAATTTGACGAACTGCTCGCGAAGGGGCACAACCCGAGCTACGTTTTCCGCGGCACGAAGGCGGACATCTTCGATGGCGGCCACCGCATCCCGTTTCTCGCGCGCTGGCCCGGAAAGATCAAGGCCGGGAGCGAAAGCGATCAGCTTATTTGCCTCGTTGATCTGATGGCGACCTGCGCGGAGATTACAGGCGCGAAGCTTCCCGACAACGCCGGGGAAGACAGCGTCAGCATTCTGCCCGCTCTGCTCGGCGCCGCGAACGCTCCGCTGCGCGAAGCGGTCGTGCATCATTCGATCAACGGGTCGTTTTCGATCCGGCAGAAGAACTGGAAGCTGGAGCTTTGCGCCGGGTCGGGCGGTTGGAGCGCTCCGAAACCCGGCAGCGCTGCAGAGAAGAAACTGCCCGCGCTTCAGCTTTACGATCTCGCAAATGATATCGGCGAGAAAGAGAACGTGCAGGACAAACATCCGGACGTCGTCGCCAGTTTGACAAAGCTGCTCGAAAAATACGCCGCCGATGGCCGCAGCACACCCGGCGCTCCGCAGGCGAACACGGGCGAGGTGAACATTTGGAAAGCGGGCCGGAAGAAAGTGCAGCCGGAGTAACTGAGAGTAGGCAGTAAGCAGTGGCAGTAGGCAGGAGCAAAGGACACGGAGACGGACCGCGGCGAGAAGTTGCCCTTCCACTCGTCCCGCGTCGCCCGTCACGCGTCACACTTGGGAGCAAGCGATGAAGCGACTTTTTCTGCTGGTGTTGTTCTGTCCGTTAATGTTGTTCTCCGCGGACGCAAGGAAGCCGAACATCGTTTTCATTCTGATCGATGATATGGGGTGGAGCGATCTGGGGTGCACGGGGAGCGATCTGTTTCAGACGCCGAACATTGACAAGCTGGCGGCGCGCGGGATGCGCTTCACCAATGCGTACTCGACCTGCACGGTGTGTTCGCCGACGCGCGCGTCAATCCTGACGGGGCAGTATCCGGCGCGGCTGCATCTGACGGATTGGATTCCCGGCCACGAGAGGCCGAAGGCACCGCTGAAGATTCCCGATTGGACGCAGAAGTTGACGCACGATCAGCCGACCATTGCGGAACTTCTGAAAAGGAGTGGCTATGTCAGCGCGAGCATCGGCAAGTGGCACCTTGGCAAGGAATTTCCAACGGACTTCGGCTTCGACCTCAACGTTGGTGGCTGTCACATGGGCCAGCCGCCGAGCTACTTCGCGCCGTACAAAATTCCGACGATGAAGGAAGGGCCGGACGGCGAGTACCTGACGGACCGGCAGACAGACGAAGCCTGCCGCTTCATTGAAAGCAGCAAGGACAAGCCGTTCTTCCTGTACTTTCCGTACTATTGCGTGCACACGCCGCTGCAGGCGAAGAAGGCGCTCATTGAAGAATACGCCGCGAAGATCAAACCGGATTCGCGGCACAAAAATGCAAAGTACGCCGCGATGATCCAGACCCTAGACAAAGGCATCGGCAAGCTGCTCGCGAAACTGGACGAACTGAAGATCGCTGACAACACGATTGTGATCTTCACGTCCGACAACGGCGGGCTGCTGCAATCGACCAGCAACGTGCCGTTGCGCGCGGGAAAAGGTTCGGCGTATGAAGGCGGCGTGCGCGTGCCGCTGATCGTGCTCTGGCCCGGCGTGACGCCTGCCGGCAGCTTGTGCGAGGAGCCGGTGATCAGCGTGGATCATGTGCCCACGCTCATGGAGCTTGCGCAAGTGGAGGTCGGTCAGGCGCAAATCTGCGATGGCGTGAGTCTCACGCCGCTGCTGCGCAACCCGAAAGAAAAGCTGAAGCGCGATGCGATCTTCTGGCATTACCCGCACTATCACCCCGGCGGAGCCACGCCGTACAGCGCGGTTCGTGCAGGCGACTGGCGATTGGTGGAGTTCTTCACGGACAATCACGTGGAACTCTACAACTTGAAGGACGACGTGGGCGAAAAGAACGATCTGTCGGAAAAGATGCCGGAGAAGACGTCGGAGTTGCGCAAGAAACTGGCCGAGTGGCGGCAGTCCGTCGGCGCTCAGTTGCCGACGAAGAACGCCGACCACGTCCCCGGCGCGCCGGAGAAGAAGGGGCAGGCGATGTTCCCGGGGCCGGAGTGGTACACGGCGGCGGGAGCGCTGGACTAGTCAGTGATCAGTGAACAGCGAACAGTCACCAGTGAAAACGCGGGGGATCGAATAGAACGAGCCACGCTCGCTTTTGCGGACGTGGCTCTTTGTTCGACAACTGATCACTGGTGACTGATCACTGACTACGCCTTCTTGACCTCTTCCCACTTGCCCGCCTTGGCGCTCTTGATCACTGAATCGCAGACGTACTGCGTCTGGAGCGCTTCGCGGAAGCTTGGGCTGCAGGGTGTGCCCTTGTCCATGGCTTGCATGAACTCAGCGAGCTGGTGCACGAACGATTCGGCGTAGCCGATCGCCAGACCGGGCACCCACCAATTCTTCATGTAGGGGTGATCGCCATCGGTGACATGGATCGAACGCCAGCCGCGGAGCTGACCTTCGTCCTTGTGATCGAAATACTGCAAACGGTGCAGGTCATGCAGGTCCCAGCGGATCGACGCTTTCTCGCCGTTGATTTCGAGCGTGTACAGAGCCTTGTGGCCGCGGGCGTAGCGCGTCGATTCGAAGTTGCCCATCGAACCGTTCGCGAACTTACAGAAGAAGGTGCAGGCGTCGTCGATGGTGACCGGTTCCATCTTGCCGGTCTCAACGTTCTTGCGCTCCTTGACGAAGGTTTCGGTCATCGCGCAGACGCTGTTGATGCCGCCGTTGTGCCACAGAGCGGTGTCGATGCAATGCGCCAGCAGGTCGCCCGTCACGCCTGAACCGGCCGACTTGATATCCAGCCGCCAAGTGCCCATGCCGCCTTGCGGGACGTCGGTCGAAATCGTCCAGTCCTGGAGGAAGTTGGCGCGATAGTGGAAGATGCGGCCTAGCCGGCCTTCTGCGATCAGGTTCTTGGCCATCGTCACGGCAGGCACGCGGCGGTAGTTGAACGAGCACAGATTTGGAACCTTGGCTTTTTCGACGGCCGCGACCATCTGTTCGGCTTGTTCCGGATTCAGAGCCAGCGGCTTCTCGCAGATGATCGCCTTGCCGGCTTGAGCGGCGGCGATGGCAAGCTGCGCGTGCATGTTATTCGGCACGCAGATTTCAACGAGGTCGATCTTGGGGTCTTCGATCACCTTGCGCCAGTCGGTGGTGTGCTGCTGATAGCCCCACTTCTGCGCGAAGGCTTTGGCTTCGGCATCGACCAGGCCGCAGATGGTCTTCAGCACCGGCCGGTAGGGAACGTCAAAAAAGTGGTTCACTTTCTGATGGGCGTTGGAATGCGTCCGGCCCATGAACCCGTATCCGATCAGTCCGACATTCAGGTCTTTCATCTCTTCCTCCTTCAGGGGCCTCTTTTTCCAGCCGCAAAGACGCGAAGACGCAAAGGAAAGAACTTTCTTCTTGCTGTTCTTTGCGCCTTTGCGTCTTTGCGGTTCATCCCAAACCTTACCAGCCGTGCGCGTCGCGCACTTTGATCATCGACGCCAAAATACTGTTCCACGTCTCCGGCTTCATCATCACTTCGTTCGGGAACATGCAGCCGTCCCAGCAGACGTGAGTGATAGACTTCGTTGGCTGGCCCTTCTCGTCGCGCAGCCAGAATCCGGCGGCTCGCGCAATGTCCAGCTTGCCGTTCGGGTCGCTGGGCAGGCAGTGGCGGCCGGTCTTGTCGTGCGAACCCGAGCCTTTCACCGTGGCGTCGTTCTGAGCGATATGCAGATCGATCGTCCAGGGGCGCAGAGCGGCGGTCAGTTTCTTCAGGCCCTCGTCGAGCTTGCTCTTGTCCTTCCAGTCGTAGCCGGCCGGCAGAATCGCATCTTCCGGCGCGTTGTGGCCGAGCAGGTAAAGGAGTGTGTGCGCCATGTCGGCCTGGAAGCCGAGCGTCTTGGGCTTGTTGACCAGTTCGAGGAGGTTAACCATTTTGCGCCAGGAGTGCATGCCGCCCCAGCAGATCTCGCCTTCGGCCGCGAGGCGTTCGCCAAACTCTTCGGCGACTTTGCACGCGTCACTGAAGGTCTGCGCAATCTTCTTCTGGTTGCCGATTGGGTCTTTGTCCCAATCGGACGGACTGCAGGCCGAATCGATGCGGATGCAGCCGTACTTGCGCACGCCGAGCTCTTTGAACTTCTTGGCGATGCGGCAGGCCTTCTTGACCTGGCCGACAAACTTCGCGCGGTCCTCTTCGCCGCCCATTGCCGAACCGCCGCCGGTCGGTCCCCACACCGGCGCGACGACCGAGCCGATAGCGAGCTTCTTGGCCGCGAACTTGTCGGCGATCTTCTTGAGCTGATCGTCGGTGCTGTCGATGTTGATGTGCGGTTCGAACAGGAACATGTCCATGCCATCGAACTTGACCCCGCCCACGTTCGCGGCGGCCGTCAGGTTGATCATGGTGTCCAGATCGATGCACGGCTCGGCACCCGGGCTGCCCTTGCCGACCAGTCCGGGCCAAGCCGCGTTGTGGAGCTTCGGATAACTATTGGCCATCGGTAGTCTCCTCCTTTATGCAAGCAGTCCAGAGTTCACGAGCGTCAGTGCTGAGTGTCGAGTCGCACGCGCGAATTCGGGCACCCTTGCTGCGGACCTTGCGGTTCCTCCGCAAACCTCTCCCCCGGCCCCTCCCCTCGAAGGGGAGGGGAGAACAGCGGCGGCGATGGAACACCCCTCACCAAGTACCAAGCCGTTACTTCATGTGGTCCCCGACTTCCGGGGCATCAGAGTTCACTTCCGGTCCGAAGTAGCGCAGCATGACCAGCGGTTCGGTGGCGGAGGTGTTTTCGAAGGTCACGCCGGACTTCGCGGCGTCTTCGGTGCAGAACACTTCGTCTTCGGTCTGGTCGTAGAAGCCGATGAGCTTCGGGCAGTTCAGCGGGACTTTGTTCATGCGGCCTTCGCCCTGGACGACTTGGAGACCGTACGCGCCCTTGTCCTTGATCTTGCACTTCACGCCGGGTTGCAGCGTCAGTTCTTTGGCCGAGAAACACTGCGCGCCCTTCACGCGGCCGTAGACGATCCACTTGTCCACCCAGCCTTCGCTTTCGGTGTCTTCGACCGGAATGGGTTCCAGGTAGTGGTGCTTCTTGAACTCCGGATCGACGTTGCCTTCCCAGTCGAGCTGATCGACGATGAAGTCGAGATCCTTGGTCTTGCTCTTCGGCATGTCTTTGACGAGCAACGACCAGGGGACTTCGCGGCCTTCGACGAGCGACTGGTACATTCCGAACACGTCCGAACCCCACTGCGGTTCATACGTGCAGAGCGAACCGGGCGCATGCAGAATGCTCGGCGGGACCAGCCAGCCGCTGCCGGGCTTCAGGCGGTATGCGGGGGCGAGATCGAGGATGCCGTTGTCGCCGGTGTTCCAGTTTTCGAGGCACTTGCGGACCTGGCCCTTGGTCGTGCCGGGCGCGAAGCCGAAGAAAGTGTAAGGGAAGTTGTTGCCGGTGATGTTGTGCTGAACGGGGAAGTAGTAGCCTTCGGGTTTGCCTTCCTGTTTGACCAACGCGGCCTGTTCGGCGGACTGGTGCATGTGATGCGGGATCGGGCCCATGTTGTCGAAGAACTTCGAGTACACCGGCCAGCGCTTGTACTTCTTCCAGATCGCTTCGCCGATCAGGTCCGCGCCGAGTTCGTCGATTGCGTCTTTGAGCTGGAAGCGCTTGCCGTCGGCGACGACGTAGCTGAGGCCTTCGTCCGGCGTGCGGTTTTCGTTGGCGGCCGGCGTGGTGGAGGCGAACCAGCGTTCGTCGATGCCGCCGCGGTCGAGGCCGAAGGCGTACAAGTCTTCGGGTTTCAGCTTGAGGCGCTTGCCGGGCTGCAGGAAGGAGCGCGGCACCCAGCAGGGCGCCAGGCGCAGGACGCCGCCGCCCTGGTCCAGAGCGGTCTGCGCGACCTTCCGCACATTCTTGGTTACGGTTTCCAGTTCCTTGATGCTTTTGGCTTTCATGTTTGCTCCTCCCCGTGTGTTTGCGGATGGCGGACAGAAACGCAGCGTCCTCGGTTTCCTCTGCTGTTAGAAGTCTGTCTAACCTTACAGCCCGACAGGCTTTCCTGCTATGGTTTATACTGGTAATGATACAGCCACTTCTGGTATTCTATGCGCACCCGACGGACAGTGCTGAGTAACGAGTGCTGAGTGCTGAGGAACAGCGGCACCGCACGCCACTGAGTACTCAGCACTCAGTACGCAGCACTGAGGCACCCTATGGACCCACAGAAACTTCAGGCCGAGTTCATGTCCCAGCTCGGGGATCATTTGTATCTCAAGGATTTGTTTGAGTCGCTGCCGGACGTTTATCTGTTCGTCAAGAATCGCAAGGGCCAGTTCATTCTTGGCAACCAGCTCCTGATACGAAAATGCAACGCTCAACGCTGGGAAGATGTGGCGGGCAAGACCGATTTCGATTTCTTTCCGAAGGAGCTTTGCGAAAATTTCCTGCGTGATGACACGCAGATCATGGAGACCGGGCAACCGATCATCAACAAGGTCGAATTGGTCGCGGCGGACGACGGGAGCATTCACTGGCACTGCACGACCAAGCTGCCGATTCGCGGGAAGGACGGGAGCATCATCGGCGTCGCGGGCGCCACGCGGGATTTGCGCAAGGCCAGCGCGTCCTTCATGCCGTACGAACAGATGGCCAAGGTGATCGAGTACATTCAGGCGCACTTTTGCGAGGCCATCGAGCCCAAGCAACTGGCTGAGATCGCGCACCTGTCAGTCAGTCAGCTTGAGCGCAAATTCCGGCGGCTCTTCCACGTTTCGCCCACGCAGTATGTTACTCGCGTGCGCGTCAACGCCGCATGCCGCGAACTGGAGCACACCAACAAGAAAATCGCCGCCATCGCCCGCGAACTGGGATTTTACGATCACAGCTACTTCACCAAACGATTCAGCGAATTCATGGGGATGTCGCCGGCGGATTATCGCAGGAAGCATGTGTACGGGGAGTAGCGCAATCCTCGTGGATTGCGCGTGTTCATGGCACGATTGACACCCCGTAGTGTTGCGCGTAGAAGGGAATTGGAAGGATATAGCTATGCGTGATTTAACGCTGGACCGAGTGCTGACTGAGGTGGAAGCCTTGTCTGCTGAGGATCAGGCGCTATTGGAGGAGTTGCTCCACAAACGTCGTATTGAGGCATGGCGGGAGGAAACCGCGGCGTCAGCCAGGCGAGCGGTCAAGGCGTTGCGACGCGGCAAGCTTAAGCCTCAATCACCGAAAGACGTCGTCACGGCCTTGCGGTCAGGTCTCAAAGCTGATTAGACGATGAGCGAACTGGTTCTTACACCCCGGTTCGAGCGTTCCTTCCGCAGCGTGGTTCGGAAAAATCCATCGCTACAAAGGCTTATCGAGCGCGCGCTGCTTCGCATGGCCGCCGACATCGACGATCCGCGTTTGAAAACCCATCATTTGAGCGGACGGCTGGCCGGGCTTCATGCCTGTTCCGTCCAGTACGATTGCCGAATTGTGTTCGCCAAACAAAAGCACCCAAAGACTGGGTCCGAAGTGCTCTTGCTAATCAACATCGGTTCCCACGAGGAAGTATATTGAGAAAATCAGCACCGCGACCGCAAGGGGCGGCGGAGCGACCGAGGAATGAGGCGCAAAAATGGAGTCTCAAATTCAGGGTGAGACTACTTCCTCTGAGCGAGCGCCGCGCAACCGTGTGCTGATTCACTTGTCCAGCGTCATCGTTATGCTGCTTGTTGGCGCATTTCTTATCGACCTTAATAGTACTAGGGTGACCTTTGGTGACGACGACTACAATCTGCATTCGGACACGGGATGGCCCGCGGAGTTCTACTGTGCAAAAAAGGACCCGGACGTCGTCGGCGGCGTGTGGACGTGTTGGAAGTTCTCGATGTGGTGTTTGTGCTACGACGTGGCTGTCTGCGCCAGCGTACTCGTGCTTACCTGTGTTCTGAGCGAACGCTGCCGAAGGCGCTGGAAACGCGAGTGGCTGCAGATCCATCTTTCGACTGCAATCGTTTTGATGATCGTCGCAGGCCTGTTGCTGGGGATCACCCTGGAGAATCTCCGCGACACGGACGTGATGACTGACCGTGGCGGAATCTTGTCGCCGCGAGGTGAAATTATCGTGTTCATTTTCGCGATTCTCTTCGGCGTTTGGTGGTTCGCGGAGTGGCTAGTTAGGAGGCGGCCGAAGGAAGACAAGTAGCTGCAAACGAAATGCAGATTGGCGAAACTGGACATGTGATGCTGAGCGAAAGAAATTGGACTGTCTGGTTTTCGTGATATATTTCGGCATTGGTGAGTGGTACTTAGTGAGTCGTACCTGGTGGGAGGCGCCGCCTTAATGAACACACGAATGCTGGCCGCTGCCGGAGTCCTGCTCATGCTGTCTACCGCGGCTCTTGCGGCCGGCTACAAGGCTGGCGAGGGCGAAACGGTGAAGAGCTGGTCTTGCCGGGACTATGATAACGCCAAGACCGTCGGCCAGCCTCTCTGCGTGTACTTCTACAATGCAAAGAATTCGAACAACGCGATCGCCAAAGTTTACGAAGACAAAGCCATGCTTGGCGACAGCGCGTTGATCGCCAAGCTGAAGCCCTTCTTGCTGCTGAAGATCAAGACCGATGGGACGGCCGGCAAGAACTGGCCACCGGAATACGTGAGCCGCGCCGGCGCGGGCGCAACGATCATGCTGGCCAGCAGCGATCTGAAACAGACATGGTTCCTAGACAAGGATCTCGGCAAGGAGAAGATCAAGCCCGACACGCTGCTGCCGCAGATCGACCTGATTCTGAAGTACGAAGAGCACAAGAAGAAAACGGATCCGCCCAAGAAAGAAGCCCCGCCGCCGGTCGAAGAGAAGAAGAAGCCCGCGGTCCCCGGTTTGCCTACAGACGACGACAAGAAGCCCGACGCCAAGAAGCCCGCGAAGAAGAAAGTCGATGGGCCGGCGGACGAGTAGTTGCGGATTACAGACCTCAGATGGCGAAACCGCAATCAGCGAGCGCAGTCTATAGCCCAAACGTTTCGTGTACGAGACGCCTCTACTATTAGAGAGTCTGTTGCAGGAACGAGGACATCTGGATGCCCGACCCGGCGACCCACACCATCTCGGAGACCGGCGCAATCACTGCGTCTGTCGCTCCGCTGGTCCTGGAACCCGTGCCGGCAGTTCCGGAACCCAAGGTTTTCGTCGCGCCGAAACGCGCAACAGGCTTGCTGATTGTTGCGCTGATCCTCTCTACGGCCGCGCTGGCCGCTGTGCTTGTTATCTGGAGCCGCCAGCATTCGGAACTGAGCCGTCTCGAAGAGGAGCACCAGGAACTGTTGGCGCAGAGTCAATCCAAGGACAAAGCTCTGCGCGAGATGCGGGTCAACGCCGCTCAAGCGGACCAGGACATTTCTCTCGAGCGCGCGAAGGCCAGCGACGCGCAAGCCGCGTTCGCGCAGCTTCGCGAAGAGGCCGAACAGCAGAAGACCGAAGCGGAAACGAGGATTCAGGCGCTGCAGCACGCCGGCGAACTGGCACAGAATTCTGGCGGCGATCCGCTAGCGCCAAAGGCGAACACGCAGACTCAGGAACTCCAGCAGCAATTGGAGGCCGCTTATGCTCGCATCAAAGAACTCGAACAACAGGAACAGAAGGAGAAGGACGCCCGGCTGCGCGCGGAAAAGAGCACTGGCGATCTGAAGAAGACCACTCAAGCCGAAGATGACCAGCTAAAGAAGGAGAAAGCCGCTCGCGAAAAAGCCGAACGCGACGCCAAAGAGCAGGCTGATGCCGCCAAGAAAGCGCAAGCCGCCGAGACCTCCGCCGAAAAGCAGGTCAGCACGCTGCAGAACCAGGTGAACAAACTGCAGGGCGAACTCGAAAAGGCGCTGCAGCGCATCCACAATCTGGAAGGGCGCAAGACGAAACGTTGAGGTTTTACGCGCCTTTGAACTCCGCCGGCTTGGGCAAATCCTGAATGCTCTTCAGCCCGAAGTGTTCGAGGAAATAATCGGTCGTTCCATACAGTAGCGGTTGCCCCAGTCCAGTCCCGCGGCCGCTGATCTTGATCAACTTCTTCTCCAACAGCAGCCGCAACACGGGACCGGCGCCGACGCCGCGCACCGATTCAATATCCGCTCGCCCGATCGGCTGACGGTAGGCAATCAGCGCGAGCGTTTCCAGCGCGGCCTGCGTCAGCTTGCGTTGAGCGGTCTGCGTTTTCAGCCGCTGAATCGCCGGATAAAATTCCGGGCGCGTGACGAGCCGGTATCCGCCCGCTACTTCCGCAATATCCCATGGCCGCCGCTGCTCGTCGTAAACCTTCTTCAGGTCCGGCAGAAGCTTGCGCACCGTCGCGCTGTCGCTGCCCGATGCGCGAGCCAGTTCGCGCACGCCGACAGGTTCTTCAGCCGCGAACAAGAGCGCCTCGACCGTCCGTGTGACTTCTTCGATCGGCCGCTTTACTTTCTCTTCCGACGACTCTTCATCTTCGTCGGTCTCTCTTGCCGGAGCGCTCCCTTCGGCAGCAGTAGGTTCCCCTTCAGCCGCCCCTTCGCTCGTCTCCGCAGTTTCTGTTTCCGTCGTCGTCGCAGGCTGTTCCTGGCCCGCGGCGCTTTCTTCAATGGCCGCGTCAGGCTGTTCAGCGACAACTTCCGCGCTCATATCGGCCGCAGTTTGCGCGGTCTGTTCCGCGGCCGTTTCCGGAGCGGCTTCTGCAACCGGAGTCTCTTGCGCCACCGCCTCCGTCGCGGCCTCAGCCGCAGCGGCTGCTTCTGCCGGTACGCTCGGGGCGGCCTCGACTTCGCTTTTCTTCTTTTTGCGGGGGCGCTTCGGCTTCGTTACCGGTTCTGCGACAGCCGCCTCCGCAGAAACCGTGTCCGCCGGAACGGCTGGCGCACTGGCTTCCGTCTGTTCAGGGATTGTGATCACTTGCTGCGCCACCGCGGCGACCTCAGTTGGCAGAGCTTCGGTCGCCGTGATGGCGTTCTCGCCGACGTCTTCGGGGGCAGCCGCGATCGCCTTTTTCTTTGCGCGAACTTTCCGCTTGGGCTTGGCTTTTGTCTCGGACGCCGCGGCAGCAGCGCTTTCCTCGCCCGTGGGCGAAGCCGCATCAGGCGCCGTAGTCTGCTCGTCAGCCGGAGCGCTGTGCACTGCTGGATTGTCTGTTTCAGGACTCTCAGGCATCATTCAAGACCGTGCTCTTCTGTCGCCCCTCCCGGGGCTTGGGTCATCCAAGACCGACTATTCCCACGGCTTACGCCGTGGGCTACTCGTGTGCCGCCGCTCCGCGGCTACGAGCATCGCACTATGATCGCGGCGCCGCCTAAGGTCGCTGAACGGTTACCGACGGACACGTGACCAAGTGCGACCGACAGCGATCCACGAACTACGAACTGCGAACTACAAATCAAAACTACGAACTGCGAACCACTCACCAAGTACCACTCACCAAGTACCACTCACCAAGTACCACTCACCAAGTACCACTCACCAAGTACCACTCACCAAGTACCACACACCAAGTACCAAGCACCAAGCACCAATTACTGATTCAAAAACTTCCCAATCCGGTTGCAGGCCTCAGCGATTCGCGCCTCGGTCTCCACCAGAGCCATGCGCACGAAGCCCTCGCCTTCGTCGCCGAAACCCGAACCCGGGAAGAAACTCACGCCGGCTTTTTCCGAAAGCAGCTCGCAGAACTTCACCGATCCCAACGAGTGATATTCGGCCGGGATCTCCTGCCACGAGAACATCGTCGCGTGCTGCTTTACCGGCTTGCCCCAGCCGTTCTTGCCCAGGCCTTGCAGCAGCACATCGCGCCGCTTCTGGTAGATCGACGCCTGGCGCGTGATGTAGTCATCGCCGGTATCCAGCGCGACGGCGGCTGCGAGCTGCAGGCACTGGAAATGGCCGTAGTCGTAATACGGCTTGATGCGCGAGAGGCACTCCATCAGTTGCACGTTGCCGGACAGGAATCCGATGCGCCATCCAGCCATACTGTACGGCTTGGACATCGTGAACATCTCGACGGCCACATCCTTCGCATTCTTCGCCTGCAGAATGCTCGGAGCCTTGTAGCCCTCGAAGCACGTGTGGCCGTACGCGAGATCGTTCAACACCCAGAATTTGTAGTGGTGCGCCAGAGAAATGATCTCTTCGTAGAACGCCAGATCAACGGTGCGCGCCGTCGGGTTGTGCGGGAAGTTCATGATCACGAATTTCGCCCGAGGCCGGATCGACGTCAGCACTCGCTTCAGGTCCGAGAGCAATTGCTGCCCGCTGTCTTCGGCGTGCAGAAAAATGCCGTGCACGTGAGCGCCCGCGATTTGCGGGGCGAACATGTGCGGCGTGTAAGCCGGCGTCGGAATGATGCATGAATCGTGCTGCCCGAGGATCGACAGGCAAAGATGGCTGAAGGCTTCCTTCGATCCCAGTGAGACGATGATCTCTTTCACCGGATCCAGTTCCACGCCGAAGTGCCGGTGGTAGTGCCGAGCAAACGCTTCTTTGAGTGGGCTGATTCCGCCCGACGGCGCGTAACGGTGATTGGCCGGGTCGTCGAGCGTGTGCTTCAACATCTCGATCACGTTCGATGCCACCGGGTCCACTGGGTTGCCCATCCCCAGATCGATCAGGTCCACGCCGCGTGCACGCAAAGCATCGTTCTGCGCGTTGATGCGGCTGGCGAGATACGCGGGCATCAGCTTCATTCGGCTGGCTTCAGGCGACGGCATGCAGAATGCAGCGGCAGCGGCGGGCGCGGTCCTGGCCGTGGCACGCGTGCTCTTGCTCGGGTCTTTCCGCTGTGACTTGCTCATCGTCGAAGGCATCCTCTTACGGGTCCTTTCCCTCATGCGAGTCTAACTCGCCCCGCTGAAAACAACAATCCACGCTTCCACGGCTGGGGCCGCGGGGCCACGCCTTCCATCAGCCGCGTTTTTGAACGCGGAAATCGATAGATAATATATCGGCCAGTTCCCGAGTTCAGACGCTTTGTTTTGCCCTGAGACCTGGGAAATTCAAGTCTTAATGTGCGGTCTTGTGTCTGGTGGTCTTGGGTCTGGTGAGTGGAAATTAGCACCAGACTACCAGACCACCAGACCACCAGCTAGAACACCAAGCTCACGAGCGTCTTCCCTGACGTCAGCGCCTCCAGTTCCTCCGTCAGCTTCTGCTTAAAGTCCGGTTCCAGTCCGGTGTGGATGGCCTGAACTTTGCCGTCCTTGCCGATCACTGCGGTAAACGGAATGCCCGAGACTTTGAAGAAGCTCGCGGCCTGACTTCCAGTATCCACTGCGACCGGGAACTGGAAGTTGCGTTTCTGCATGAACGCCTGAACGACCTCCGGCTCCTCATCCTGGTTGATCGCGTAGAACGCTACGCCGCGGTTCTTGAATTGACGGGTGACTTCGGCGGCCTGAGGCAAACTCTGCACGCAGGGCACGCACCAACTCGCCCAGAACTCCAGCACGACGACCTTTCCTTTCATCGCCTGCAAGTCCAGCTTTCCGCCGCCAACCACGTCCAGGCTTACGGCCGGAGCCGGTTTTCCGAGCAGTTCGCGGTTCTCAGGCTGCTCGAATAGCGTCGCGACTTTATGTGCGTCCGCGGGCGGCGTGAAAGCGAACGCCTGAGGGCCAGGATGCTCGCCGGTCTTCCATCCGCCAAAGGTCACGTCCATCGTCATCTTCGAATTCGGCGATTTCGGCATCAGCTCACCCAACTGTGAACTCATATCCACGCCGGCCTTCAGCAGCCACGGCTGAGGGCCGTCCGCCACCCACAGATCGGTGGCGATCTCGCCCTGCACGATTCGCAGATGATGGCCGCGCGCGGCGCCTAGGTTTTCCGTGCCAATGAACTTCGCCGAGTCCACGTTCTGCATTATCGCATCGTATGGGTTCTTCTTGAGCAGCCGGTCAACGAACAACATGTTCCCGACGCCCTTGTTCACCAAGGACGCCTCCGGCATGTCGAAGAGCCCCTCGAAGTCCTTCGGCGCCGGCTTCTGTGTAAAGGTCTTCATCGGCGGTAGAGAGACGGTCACCTGTCGTCCGTCAGAGTACAGATCCGCGCCCATGCCGTCGGTTAACCGTATGGCGAGCTTATTGGGCTGCTCGGCGGTGATATCATATTTCGCCCACATCTCGCGGCGCATTCCCGGCGCCTGAACGGTTGTCAAAAAGGAAAGATTCAAGGAGAACTCCGGCAACTTGTGGTAGTAATCTGCGACCTGCCGCAGAATCTGCTCCGAACGCTTATCAACTTGAGGCGTATCCAGGTCTTCGGCCGCTGCCGCGCAGCCCGCAAACAAAGCTAGAACCGCAAGGGTTCGTATGAAGGGTCTCGCAAACATGTCCGCTCCTTGGCGCGCGCGGCGCTTTTGTTCCGGCAGCGCCTATAATTTGGCTTTTTATGTTGAATGCCCCAGGTTCTTCCAGACTGCGGCATCCAACCTCGGCGTACCTTGTCGCAAGCCTTGTGCTGCGCAGCAGAGGCAGGTGCCGCAAAATTTCGCGTTGGGAGTGTTGATCGCCGCGGAAATCGGAGACAATAGACCCGTCTGGAGGACTTCCACCATGCAGCCTGCTGAGACGGTCGCATCTACGACTCTTGCCGCGCCCGCAAAGAGAAAATTCCTGCTCGCCGGCAAATGGACGGACAGCGCCGAAATCATGCGCATCTTCTCGCCGTGGACAGGGCAGGTTGTCGCCGAAGTCCACGCGGCAACCGCGCAGCAGGCGCGGCAGGCCGGGGAGGCGGCGCGGTTGGCCGCGCCCGCACTCCGCGCGCTGACCTGCGCTAAGCGCTCCGATGCGCTCCGGTTCGTCTCGCAGAAAATTGCGCAGCGAGCGGACGAGATCGCGGCAGTCATTCGCGACCAGGTTGGCAAACCGATGTGGCTCAGCCGCGGCGAAGTGCAGCGAGCTGTGAACGTTTTTCGGCTGGCGAGCGAAGAGGCGCTGCGATTGCCCGGCGAGGTGCTTTATCCAGATCGCGAACCGCAAGGCGCCGGCATGGTCGGCCGCGTTCAGTATTTCCCGCTCGGACCTGTGTTGGGAATCACGCCGTTCAACTTTCCGCTGAACCTGGTCGCGCACAAAGTTGCGCCGGCTCTTGCCGCGGGCTGCCCCATCGTCATCAAGCCGCCGCCGCAAGGTCCCGGGGCCGCGCTGATTCTCGGCGAAATCGTGCTCGAAAGCGGGCTGCCCGAATCGTCGCTGCAAGTTCTGCCCGGCGGACTGGAAGCGGGTCAGGCTCTTTGCGCCAGCGACGCCTTCGCCGCGGTTTCCTTTACGGGTTCCGCGAAAGCCGGCTGGTCGATCAAGCGCAGCGCTCTGCCGCGGCAAAAGGTGCTGCTTGAAATGGGCGGCAATGCAGCCGTCATTGTGGATGACTCCGCCGACCTCGACCTCGCGGCAAAAGCGGTCGCAACGGCCGGCTACGCGTACGCGGGTCAAGTCTGTATCTCCACGCAGCGTGTCTTTGCACACAAAGCCGTGTACGAACGCTTCCGCAGCAAGCTGGTCGAGACCATCCGCACGCAGGTTTCGATCAGCGAAAACCCGGCCGACGAAAACACGGCTGTCGGCCCCTTGATCAGCAAGGACGCTGCGGATCGCATCGATGGTTGGGTGCAGTCGGCTTTGCAGCATGGCGCGATTGCTCCTGTTCGCGGCGAGCGCCGTGGTGAGCGGCTCATGACGCCTTGGCTTCTGGAAAACGTCGCGACAAGCGAACCGGTCTCCTGCGAAGAAGTCTTCGGTCCCGTGGTGCTGTTGCAGCAGGTGAGCAGCATCCACGAAGGCATCGCGCAGGCAAACGCCTCCAAATACGGCCTGCAGACCAGCGTGTTCACACAGTCTCTGCAGAACGCGGAGGTCGCCTTCCGCGAGATCGAAGCCGGCGCGGTGCTGGTCAACGTTCCGACCTCGTTCCGCATCGATGCCGCGCTTTACGGCGGGACGAAAGAGTCTGGTTTCGGCCGCGAAGGCGTGGCGGAAGTGGTGCGCACCTTCAGTGAGCCGCGCGTGCTGGTCGTTCGCCCTTAGCCCTCAAATGGTGCCACGGATGTGGCGGCGCGTCTTCTTGCGCCGCCTCATCCGTGCGGTTGCCCTCGTACAAAACAGAAGGCCACCCGAAAATGGGCGGCCCTCTTTCTAAAGCAACGAACAATAGCTTACTTGACTGGCGTCAGGCTGATCGTGAGGCCCTTGACGGGCTTTCCGTCTTTGTCCATGATGCGGCAGCAGGCGCCGGTCGGGCCGCCACCATTGATCACGGCGGCAGTCAGCACGTTCTGGCCCTTCTTGAGGGCGAACGACTTGGACTTGTCCTGGTCCTTTTCGGCCGCGCGGCCGGCGTAGGCGCGCACGACTTCGGTGCCGTTCACATTCCAGCAGGAGCTGTCATCGGAGCCGATAGAAATCGCGGCGTCAGCGACGTCGGCTTCGGCGATCACGTAGGCCTTGATGATGTTCATCGTGTTGTCCTGCTCATCGAAGCTGACGATGGCGTCGTCGGCCTTGACCGCTGTCCAAGCCAGTTCCTTGTCGCCGGCCTTCAGTTTGTCCTTCTCTGCCGGAGTGGCCTTGACCGCATCAACGAAAACACCCTTGTTGAAGAAATCCTTCTGGTTGTCTTCGTCGTGGCTGCCGGCCTTGTCGTCCAACTGGATCGGGCCAAGCTTCAGCCAGTTCCGGATATAGCCTTCGTCGTCCAACTTGAAGGCATCGGCGGCCCGGACGGACAGAGCCAGTACTGCCAACGCACAGATCGCTGTGCATACCTGTTTCCTCATTCGTACCCCTCCTTTGGGTTTCTAAGCTGCTCCAACTCTCCTGACACAGGAGTGTTTGGATTCCAGCTATATTGACGCTATCAAACGCCAAAACCTGCACACTTTCGCTTAAAATTATGCACGTGTGCATAAAAACTTTATATCACCACGTGCACTACTTCTGTTCTGAATCCACAAGTACCGCTACGTCTTCAGCTTGCAGTGTTACATGAGCTTGTCCATCCACTATTGACAAGTCTGTTCCGCTGACCAGATCCTTGCACTTTCGCGGTGCCTTCTCGCGCCAGGAAAGCGTCACCTGCTGAGTTCCGCCGCTGTCATTGAAAACCGTCCAAAATTTCGAGCCGAAGCGTTCCACATAAACCTTGGCAACGTTGGAACTTGCGCCAGTAACAGGCTGCCAGCCAGCTTCGGCAACCTGGCGGCAGAGCGGCACGTATTTCTTGAACAGGTCGCGGTCCCGGTTGTACAGTTTGGGCTGAGTAAAGTAGTGACCCTCCGACGCATTATGGCTGAAGAAGCCTGGGAACATTCCGTACGCCAAGCTCCGTTTCATGTACTTCTCTACCAACTCGTGCGAAAATTGTTCAAAGTTCGTGTTCATTAAAAAGCAGTACGGCTTCGGTCCGCAAATGGCTCGCCGGTAAAGCAGATCCTCGTCGGACATTGGGCGCCACTGGCCGCTGTGATTCCAATCGGTCTCCGTTCCCATCACGTCCAGCCACGGCGCGAGCCAGCAGACGCGAATCGGCGTCGCATTGGCCATCATCAGCTTGCCCAGGCCGTGCACATCGTCAGCGATTGCGCGAATGTAATCGTACGCGATGAGCTCCCGCAAAATCCCCGGCTTGAATGACTGCCGCGAGAACGCCAGCGGTGCGCGGGCCGTCGCAAAGTGTTCGCGGCGGAAATCCAGATCGCCCGTTACCCAGCCTTCAGACGAATCGATGTACTCGCCGTCCAGATCGCCTTTGCGTTTGGCTCCATAAAGTTGTTCGCGAAGCTGCGCGTTCCATTTGTTCTGGAAATCGTTGATCTCTCCTTTGATTCCTGGCGACGAGTTCATGCTCCACACCGCGCCGTCGCACCAGGGCTCCGTGCGCAACTGAGCCATCAGTTTTCCGTCTTCGTCGTGATAGCCGCTGGTCAGCAGCGCTTGAGCGCTCTTGTCGCCCTTTGCCGCCAGCCGCTGAGCTTCCGCGACGGCTGCCTCCATCGTTTTCGGCGAACCCTTTGGCATCGTCATCCACCACGTCAGCGGCTCCGTGTAGCGGAAGGTGATCATGTCGTGAGTGTCGTCCCACGCCGTCTCGTTGTTCCCTTCTTTGAAGCGGAAACCAAAGTCCTCCCAGCCCTGCACGCTGCTGATTTTCTCGAACGGCATCCACAAACCCTGCTTCGGCGTGCGGCAGCGGAAGCACTCTGGATACATCGCATAATACTGCGCCAGAGCCCCGCGGAACCCGTCCGCGCCGTTAAACTTGAAGAAGTAGAACGAGAACTCTGCCGACGGCTTCTCCGGCGTCAGCCCAAAATCGTAGGCAATAAAGAGCTGCTTCGCCGGACCGCTCGCACCAATGCGATAGAACGCCGGAACAGTCATGTCGATGCCGATTGCCTTTCCCTGATTTTCTTTCGCGATCGCGCCCAGCGGATACTTGGACAGCCCCATCCCGCTGCCGGCGCTCCAGTGCGAGACGTTGGCGTACTCGCGACGCGGCTCGATCGTCATCTCGCTGCGTGGCGATGCCAGCCACCGCCAGCCAAGCGGGGTAGCGCCGGCCTCCGTGCCGGCCGTAGTGCGGGCATCTTGCCCGCTGCTCCGGTCCCCCTCTCCCCCGCGAGGGGTAGCGCCGGCCTCCGTGCCGGCCGGGTTTAGGGGTGAGGTGGCCTGTGCCCCGAACGGCACCGCATAGATCAGACTGATCGCGCGGTCTTTGCCGCTCGTATCCGTGAGTTTTCCCGTGAATTGCGTGACGGACGCTTCCGTCTTTGAACTCACTTCGAACTTCAAGCCTAGCGCTTCGCCATTCTCAAAACTCACGTAGTCCGATCCCGCCGCAACATCGCGCACCTCAAAACCGTCGCGCGACGCCCCCTTGAACTCCACCGGAACGCCGTCGAACATCCCCGCGCCTTCGGCCGTCTTCAGTTGATAGCAAACTGGATTGCGAAATAGCGCCTTGCCGCTGTGCCTGCGGAAAAGCAGGTAAAAACTGAGCGTCTTCACGGGCTTGGCCGGGAAGACCTTCACTTCAACATGCTGCCAGTCGTGAGTCCCAACCTTGAAGTTCGACGTCTGGCCCCACAGCGACTCGCCATCTGTGTAGACCATGTCCAGATACAAGGAGTAGTCGGAGTTCACCGACCCGCCCGCGTTTTCGGCTTTGCTTTCCGCCGTCGCGATGATCGGCAGAGGCACCGTCTGGTTCAGCGCGAGCGTCTGCGAGAACCCGCGCTCGATCTTCGCGTCGGAACCGTTGTCGCACTCGAAGCTCTCGCCGTCAGGTGGCACGTTCGTGTTCGCGCCGTTCGTTTGGCGCGAACTCGAGCGTGCATCCACCGCGCGCCACGCAGCGGCTTTCAGCAGGTTTTCCGCTTTTGTGTCGAGGCGCAACACCGCTTTCGTCGTCGCCCCATGCAAAGTGCACGCAATGCCAAACACACATGCGACCGCGAACAGTCTGAACATGGCAGCGCCCCCTTCATTACTCGGATGCAGCGAGTCTAGCTTTCCCAACCGTCAAACGCAACATGGACCCCACCCTGAACCCTAACCGTGCTGTTCTGTCCAAACCTGCACCTGTGTGCACTCCCCTGTACCGCAGGCCTCCGGCCTGCACAACAAGGTGCCGCAGGCCTCTGGCCTGCCCAACACAGTGCCGCAGGCTTCCAGCCTGCCCGTTTTTCCTGAAAACCCCGCATTTCGCGCCCCGTTTTTTGTCGTCACCCAACACCGCCCCTCCGCCAGTCCACGAACCCCGGCCCGAAACACCAATCTGGTCCGCCTCCGTTCGACTCTACGTCACAGAGACTCCGGCCGCGCGCTTCTCTCCTTGTTGTTCCTCGTTCTCGACGTTCCTCACAGCCACCGCCGTCCCCGTCGTCGCGCCCTCCGGTGTTCGCGCCGCCTCTTTCAGAATCTCTTCGATCAATTCCATCTCCACTTCATGCGGCGTCTTCCCAAAACCCAACAAACACGCCCTGAAAAACCTTTGGTAGGAGGAGAACCCCATCCCCATCGCCCACGTCGTGCGATGCCACCGCCCATCCCTCCGCGATTTCTTCAGCTCCGCAAAAATCTCATCCGCCTCGTCCGTGGCGCAGACTGTCCAGCCTGCGTCGCTCCGGTTCCCCTCTCCCCCGCGAGGGAGAGGGGTTAGGGGTGAGGGGGAATCGCCGTTCTCCCCCTTCCCTTCGAGGGAAGGGGGGCGGGGGGTTAGGTTTGCGGCAGAGCCGCAATTCTGATTTCTGCGTTCTGCATTCTGAATTCTCTTCGTGATGAACTCTCTCAACTCCCGTTTTATCCGTTCGCGCACATTCTCAGCTTTGATCCGGTCCACCATCTCAACCGCCGACATCCCCGTCAGTTCCTTGCAGTACCCCGTCAGCCTCCGCTGCGAAATCCCCAGATGAAAACAAACCGTCCGCAGCGGATCCCACAAATACGTCCGCACTTCCGCCGCATCGATCTCGCTCTGGTGCGCACTCGAATACTTCATCTCGTACCGCAGCAGCCGCTCCGCGTTCTTCACGAGCAGCAGCATTGCCCCGAGCCGCTCGCGCGGACTCATCTTCGGCTCGTCGTCAGGAAAAAGACCGGAGACCTGCATCCACAGCGGCACCCGTTCCACCGCCTGAGCGCGCATGCGCCGTTCGTAGCGCTCTTCGCGGCGTTTCTCAGCCTCCGCATCGCCAAACTTTTCGCACTCTGCCACAAAGCGAAAGACATCTTCGTCCCCGCCTGCGCCCGCATCGCCGAGCTCTTGCGCTGTCAGAGCCTTCCGCGCCTGAAACATCTTCGCGACGCCCGCCGAAAACATCGCCTTCGCCGGATTCTTCAACTCCTCACCCGTCAACTCGCTCCCCGGCATGCCTCCCGTGCCGTCGCTCCTGCCTCCTGCCGCTGCCTCCTGCCCACTTCCGTTCATCCCCGCGTCCCCGTGTCCCCGCGTCTCCGCGTCATTCCGTTTTTCCACAACTCCGCCCTCCACTTTCATCGCAATCCATTCCACCCGTCACGCGCCACACGCCACGAAAGCAGGTGACGGCTCCGGCAACGCAGACGCTTCTAAGTCGTGATGAATTGGATTTGCGAAGATCAGGCGCGCCCGGTTTCCCCCGCCGCCTCATAGATGAGAGCGGCCCGGGTTCAATATGTGTCGAACGCCCCTGTTGCCAAATACCCTAATACGCCGCCAGACAAATGCAACCTAAAATCTGCCAGAATTCACCGGTTGACAATCGGCGACGAACCACGGACAACTGATCACCCAGGAGACGATGAACATGAGAGCACTGTTACTTTGCGCCTTGGCTCTGTCCATCTGCGGGTGGGGTGGGGAAGAGAAGAAGCTCACGCCCGAAGCCCGCCGGCGCGAGTATGAATCTGTGCAGAAGGAACTGGAAGCCGCGCGCCCGGAGAACGATGCCACGCGCGAACAAGTCCTCGTCTACATTGAACTGGCGGTCGAAAAGTACGGCAAGTTTGCCAACGACAATCCGCAAACGACCGAAGGTTTTGAGGCCGCTTCGACGCTCGCCGGACTGCTCGGAAAGACCGGCCACAAGGACGCGCTGAAATATGCGGAACTGTCCGTGGCGGTAGCGCCCAAAGCTGGAGTCGATCCTAAACGCATCGCGTTGTGTTTGGCCATGGTCGCCAGCGGCCGCCTGCAAAAGGAGGATCTTAAGGGCTCGAAAGAGGCGCTCGAAAAGATCAAGGAACTCGACCAGCAGTTCTACGATACGCTGACCGCCCAGTTCAAGCAGGCCGAAGAAGCCATGACTGCGCAGAAGTCTGCCGGCGACAAACTGAAGGTCGGCAACGAGCCGTTCCCCATCGAAGAGAAAGACATCAACGGCAATCCTTTTTCCCTGAAGGCGCTGCGCGGCAAAGTCGTGCTCATCGATTTCTGGGCCACGTGGTGCGGCCCGTGCATGGCCGAAATCCCGAATGTCGTGCGCCTGTACAAGGAGCAGCAGAAAAACGGTTTTGAAGTCGTCGGCATCAGCCTGGACAAAGACAAGGGCGCGATCGCCAATGCAATGCAGGAGCACGAGATGACCTGGCCGGTCGTCTCCGATTTTGGCGGCTGGCAAAGCGCCATCGCTCAAAAGTGGGGCATCCGCAGCATCCCCGCCACATACCTGCTCGACCGCCGCGGCATCATCCGCCACGTCAACCTTCGCGCCGACGACCTGGCCAAAGCCGTGAAGGAATTGCTGACGGAACTGAAGTAACGAAGGGTTCAGGGTTCGGGGTTCAGGGTTCAGGGTTCGGTGGTGGCGGAAGGTTCTGCTGCTGTTCGGGGCTTTTTTTCGCTCGTGTTGTTCGTGGATGTAGCGGCGTTTTTCCTCGTTGAACGGCAACTGTCATGTGCCCGTGCCACAAAACCCTGACCCCTGAACCCCGACCCCTGAACCCCGAACCCTGAACCCTGAACCCTATTTTTCAAACCTCACCTTCACGCTCGCAATCCCGTACGCCGGCACGCTCACCCGGAACCCGCCCTTGCTTGCCTTGGCGGTCGATTTCGCCAGGGGCTTTTCGAGCAGATCGACTTCTTCGGCGCCGGAAATGGCGCCCCACAGACCCGCGTTGAGCGACACCTTCGCCGTCGTCGCTTCGCCGCTGGTTTCATACAGGCGCACGATCAGCGCGCGCTCGTCTTCAGCTTTCTTGATCGATGAAACCAGCACGTTGCCCGGTTCGCAGCTCAGCAGTTCGGCCTGCTTCGGCAGCGTGCCTTTGTGAACGTCCGTTGGAACGACTTGCAGCGGCTGATTGAACGCCGCACCCATGCGCGTCAGATCGGCGGGAGTGAGCCCGGCCGGCACGGAGGCCGGCCCCACCGCGCCGTGCGGCGCCAGGGCCATTCGCATCTGGTGCTCGCCGATCTCAGGCAAAATGTCCGGATCGTAGCTCGACCGAATCAACGTCAGCCGCAGCGTCGAACCATCCAGCGAGTGCCCGTACTTGCAGTCGTTGAGCAGCGCGCAACCAGCGGTAGCGCCGGCCTCCGTGCCGGCCGGAGTTAGGGGTGAGGGGGCACCGCTCACATCCGCCCAGCGCAGCCCCGGCACTTCCTCGCCCTGGTTCTGCTCGCGCGCGATGGAGCCAAACGGAATTTCGTAGCGTGCCTTCGCATCGCTGAGCGCCAGCGGCATTTTCAGGCGCAGCGTCGGAATGCCAGTCTCTTTGGTGCCGCGTTCCAACCACAAGACCTTCAGCGAAATTTCCAGCCACGGCTGGCCGGCCTTCAGCGAGAACGTCATGCTCATCGTCGAATCGTTCAGCTTCAGCGTGCCGCCCACCGACGCGATGTACGGCCCTTGCTCCTGGCCTTCGAAGGTTTCCCACTGCACCGGACAAATTGTCAGTTTTGCATCGTTAAGCAGCCACGCGCTCATGATGCGCGGACGCTCCAGGACGTATTCCAGCACCGCCGTCGGCTTGTCGGAACTGGCCAGATTCACCCCCGTCTTCTTCTCGATCAGCTTGCTGATTCCGCCGCTCGCACGATCGAATTCGACAAACAGGAACTCGTTCTCCAGCGTGATCGGGCCCAGCGGCTGGCGCTCGGCGCCACGATAGCCGGTTGAACACTTCGCGCCTCCTTCGTAGGTGGGGAAATCCGCATCCTCGGCCACGTACGGCGTCCAGCCTTGAGCTTTTGCCGGAGAACCCTCTTCGACCACATAGGCCGCATACCCGAGTGATTTCGTCTGCGCTGGAAAAGCGAGGTCCACATACTGGTGTCCCCAGTAGTCGCCGCTCCCAATTTTCTGCGCCGGAAGTACTCTGCGGTCCGGCGTGCGAACGATGAAGCGCTTTGAATTCAGATCGCCGGCCTGCGATCCGGTGTGAGCGTCCCAGACGCTGACTTTCACCACTTCCTGCCGGTCCCAGGCCGTCGGATTGAACACGACATACGGCCGCGGCCCGTCCGCGACATGTCCCGCGGGCGACAGCGCTCCAAACGACGTGTCGCGCCCAATGCCGCCGCCGAAGGCTACGCTGGCCAGCTCCGGCGTTTGTGGCGCAGGCTGTCTAGCCTGCGGCAGGCTGGACAGCCCGCCCCACGACGTGTCCACGCGCGACGCCAGCGCGCGATACGTCTGTGTCTTGATCATGCTGGTCGCGGCGGCGATTTTCTGGAACAGCCCGTGCGTGTAATCGCGGGTGGCTCGCACGCCGGACCCCGGCAGGATGTCGTGGAAGTGATTGAACAGCGTGTCGATCCACGCGGCGCGCAGTTTGTCGGCCGGATAGTTTTTCTTCAGCACGCGCCAGCCGATGCTCGCAGCCGTCTCGGCTTCGACCATGTAGTTTTCGCTGTAGCGGTTGATCTTCTTGATCAGCGTCTGCGTCGTGTAGCAGCCGGTGAACTCGAAATTCAGTTCCTTATTGACGACGGGCAGATCGTCTGGAAGCTGTTTGGCGATCGTCTCGAAGTACGCCTTCGCCGTGCTGAACTTGAAACTCGGATAGATCGGCCACCCGTTCATGTCGCGGCAGCGCAGCAGATCCCGCCGCGTCGGGCCGCCGCCATGATCGCCGATTCCGTAGACGTACAGCCAATCGCGCAGCTTCGTCTTCTGACAGTAATCGAGCAGCCACGCGGTGCGATGCGTCCCGATGTGATCGTTGTACCAACTGGCATCGAGGAACACGAGAACCCGCGAGCCGTCCTGGCCCTGCCACCAGAACAGCGGCATGTCGTAGCGGTTCTCAAATCCCGGCCGGCACATGTAGTAGTACTTCACGCCGCCGCGCGTATCGATTCCCGGAACCGTGAACGCATGGCCGAACGTGTCGGGCTCCCAGTCGATCGGCTGGTCGGCCGGCTTGATGCCAAAGTTCTCCTGGATGTAACGGCGCGTGTAAAGCAGGTGCCGCGCGAGCGATTCGCCCGAAACGATGTTCTTTTCACCTTCGACCCAGTGCGCCGCGGTGATCTCCCAACGCCCTTCCTTCACGCGCCGCTGAATCTGCTCGAACAACTCCGGGTTGTACTCCTGCATGAGCGCGTAGACAGACGCCTGGCTTTGTGAAAAGCGGAACTCGGGGAACTCCTCCATCAGCTTCAGCACGGTGGTGAACGTGTCGTTAGTCGTCGCGACGGTCTCCGCCCAGGACCACATCCAGTTCATGTCGATGTGCGCGTGGCCGACGCAGTGAGCCGTGTAGGTCTTCGCGACTTCACCGATCGGCGCGAGAATCTGTTCGGCTTTCAGCACTGCCGTTTCGACCTGGTCGGAGCGGCCCGCGCTGACCACGTCGGCCACGCACTTCGCGGCCCGCTGCAAGAGTTCGTTCCAACTTGCGGCTCGGTCTGGATGTGCGGCCGTGAGTCTCTCGGCGAACTCGAACTCAGCGATGAAACGTTCAGCCATGTGATTCTGATTCGCGGCAAGAAGCGATAGCGACTGCTTGAGTTGCTGAGAAGCTGTAGTCATGGCAGAGTTCCTGAAAAGGAGTTTTGCTCCGCGCGTCGGCAGAGCTTGGCGATTTGTCCGACTGAGTGGAATGCCGACTGTATGGCGCGCGATTTTTTTTGCAAGAAGGGAAGGTCGGGAGTCGCGATTGATGGGTGCATGTCCGGACCTGCTGATGTTATTTTCCTCTGCCGGCGCTGATGGAAAGTTTTGAACCGCAAAGACGCGAAGGCGCAAAGATCGGATCCTTGGTTAAGAGATCTTCTTTGCGTCTTTGAGCCTTTGCGGTTCAAAGAGCAGCACGGCACCGCCACCACAGGCGAGATCGACCTCAACTTTTCACAATTACGATTGTTCGTGAAATATGTTGATTCGAAATATAATTTGTGATAGAATTCACAGTGTGAAAACAATCACAGCGAGGAACCTATGAACCAAACCCGAATCTCTAAGAAGACCATCTCGCGCATAAGCTCCTATCGAAGAATGCTTTATAACTTCGGAATCGCTGGAAATACCAACGTTTATTCACACCAAATCGCCGGCTTTTGCGGCGTAACTCCCGCGCAAGTTCGCCGCGATTTGATGTCCGTGGGCTACTCCGGCAGCCCCAATCGCGGCTACAACGTTCAGGCCCTGATCAAGAGTATCGGCGACTTCTTGGACGAACCGCACGGGCAGCCCGTCGCGCTGATCGGCGTCGGTAATCTCGGCCGCGCGATCCTCGCGTACTTCGCAGGCCGGCGTCCCAAGCTCTCCATCGTCGCGGCGTTCGACGTGGTGCCCGAGCGCATCAATCGCGCGATTCACGGCTGCCGCTGCTATCACGTGAACAGTTTTCCTGAAGTTGCCAAACGCGAAGGCATCAGCGTCGGCATTATCACGACACCGGCGGATACGAGCCAGGCGATTGCCGACACGATGGTGGACAACGGCGTGCGCGGCATCCTTAATTTCGCGCCGCTCTCGCTGAAAGTTCCGCCCAGCGTTTACGTCGTGGACATGGACATGATCACCGCGCTGGAAACGGTCGCTTACTTCGCTCGTCAATCCGAAGAGTACATCGCGCGCGTGCCGGAGGACGACACGGTTGAATCATCCGCGTCAGAACCGGTCGTTGAATCCGAGAAAGTCTCCGGGCATCCGCAATCCGGAAGCGCGAATCCGTAGTGCTGGTTTGGGAGTAGGACGAAAATGCGGCCTGCGTTCGATCAGAGCTTTGTAACGACGATCCACGAACGATGCCGCTCGTGCTACACCTGCGTTCGCGAATGTCCCGCCAAAGCCATTCAGATCGCTGAAGGCCACGCCAAGATTCTGGGCGCCCGCTGCATTGCTTGCGGCAACTGCGTGCGCGTTTGCAGCCAAAAGGCCAAACAGGTTGTCAGCAGCATTTCGGACGTCGAGCAACTTCTGGCCGGACCGGTGCCGGTGATCGCCTGCGTCGCGCCTAGTTTTCCGGCGGAGTTTGCCGGTACGGACTACACGCGCGTCGTGGGCATGCTGCGCGAGCTGGGCTTTGCGGCGGTTCATGAAGTGGCCTTCGGCGCCGATCTTGTCAGCCGCGCCTACGCGAAACTGCTCAAGGATTCGCCGTCACGGCGTTTCATCGCGACGACGTGTCCGGCTGCGGTCGGGTACATCGAGCGCTACTACCCGCATCTGGTGGACGTGCTGGTGCCGATCGTCTCGCCCATGGTGGCCACGGCGCGAGCGCTGCGGAAGCTGAACTCTGACGAAATGCGCATCGTCTTTATCGGGCCGTGCATTGCGAAGAAAGTCGAAGCCGGCAGCCAGTCGCGCCCGCAGGAAATCGACGCCGTGCTGACGTTCGCTGAACTTCGCGAAATGCTGGCCGCCCATGAAGTGACCGAAGCGTCCGCGTCTCCCAGCGAATTCGATCCCCCGCATCCAGCGCGCGGCGTGCTGTACGGCATCAAGCGCGGCATGCTCCAGGCCGCCGGTCTGGACGAAGACCTGCTCGCCGGGCAAACCATTGCCGCGCACGGGCGCGTGGATTTCGTCAACGCGATCGAGGAGTTCGATTCAGGCCAACTCGAGACCAAGTTTCTGGAAGTGCTCTGCTGCCGTGGCTGCATCATGGGGCCGGGCATGAGCAAGCAGATGCCCATGTTCCACCGGCACTCGCAAGTCGGCCAGTATGTCCGGCAACGCATGGCTCGCTACGACGCGGAGCGCTGGGCGGCGGATATGCAGGAACTCGGCGACGTGGACCTGCGCCGGACCTATCAGGCCAATGACCAGCGCATTCCGCTTCCCTCTAAGGAGGAACTGCAGCAGACGCTTTGCCGGCTGGGCAAACTCAAGCCGGAAGATGAGCTCAACTGCGGCGCCTGCGGTTACGACACCTGCGTCGAACACGCCATCGCCATTCACCGGCATCTCGCCGAAAACGAAATGTGTCTGCCGTATACCATTGAGCGGCTGCATCAGACGATCAAGGAGCTGGCGCATTCGCAGGAACAGTTGGACGACACCCGCGAAGCGCTTCATCAATCCGAGAAACTCGCGACCATGGGCCAGCTCGCCGCCGGTGTGGCTCACGAAATCAACAATCCGCTGGGCGTGGTGCTGATGTACGCGCACCTGCTGCTGGAAGGAATCAACGGCGAAGATCCGCTGCACAAGGATCTCGCGATGATTGCGCAACAGGCCGATCGCTGCAAGAAGATCGTCTCGGAGCTGCTGAATTTCGCGCGCGAAAGCAAGGTGCTCTACCAGACCGCCGACTTGAAGGACTTGGTCGAACGCAGCCTGCATAACGTGCCAGCGCCGGCGAACATCGCCGTCAACGTGATGCATGAGCTTGAGGACACGGCGTGCGAGGTCGATCCGGACCAGATCGCACAGGTTCTGACGAACCTGATCGACAATGCCTTCGCCGCGATGCCGAACGGCGGCACGCTCACGGTGCGCACGCATGGCAGCGAGCAGCGGGTTGCGTTGAGCGTGCAGGACACTGGCGTCGGAATTCCCAAGGAGATCATTGGCAAGATTTTCGAGCCCTTCTTCACGACAAAGCAGATTGGGCTCGGTACCGGCCTGGGGTTGGCGGTCACATACGGCATCGTGAAGGCGCACAGCGGCGACATTTCCGTAAAGAGCAACGCCGATCCGGCGGCAGGACCGACGGGCACGACTTTCACAGTGAATTTGCCGCGCCGGCCGAACAGCCAGTAGGCAGGAGGCGGTAGGCAGGAGGCAGTCATTAGCCATGGGTCATTAGTCATTAACGGCAGAAACGAAAAGAAGCAAAGACCTGCTTCTGTTTGCTGTTAATGACCAATGACAAATGACCAATGACTTTCGTTAGGAAGAAGCACATGACGGAATCGATGCGCATTCTAATTGTGGACGATGAGATGGGCATGCGGCTCGGCGCGCAGCGTGCCCTTTCCGATTTCGTCGTGAATTTGCCGGATGTCAACGGCGATGTGCGCTTCAATGTCGATGTGGCCGGAACAGGCGAAGAAGCCCTGAAGAAGATCGCGGAATCCGCGCCGGACCTTCTGCTGTTGGACCACAAACTGCCGGGCATCAGCGGGCTCGACATCCTGGGGAAGATCGTCCAGGAGAAGCCTGAAATCCTGACGATCATGATCACGGCCTACGCGTCGCTCGATACCGCCATTACGGCGACAAAGCGCGGCGCGTATGACTTCCTCGCCAAACCGTTCACGCCCACGGAACTGAAGGCCTCCGTCCGCAAAGCCGTCCGGCATCTGATTGTCTTGCGCCAGGCGCGGAAACTCGCGCTCGAAAAACGGCAGGTGCGGTTTCAGTTCATCTCGGTCGTCGCGCATGAACTCAAAGCGCCGCTGGCCGCCATCGAAGGCTACTTGCAGATCATCTCATCACGTACGCTGGGCCAGGATCTCGGCGCGTACGATCAGGTGATCGAGCGCAGCATGGTGCGCGTGCAGGGCATGCGCAAGATGATCATGGACCTGCTGGACTTGACGCGCATCGAATCGGGGACCAAGACGCGTGAGGTAGTCGAAGTGGACGTGCGCAAGATCGCGGCTGCGGCGATCGACACCGTTATGGCCGATGCGAAAGCACGGCAGATCACGGTGCAGCTCAACGCGCCCGAACCCGTTCAGATGATCGGCGACCCCGGTGAGGTCGAGATCGTGCTCAACAACCTCATCACCAACGCCGTGAAGTACAACCGGAACGGCGGCCGCGTGGATTGCACGCTGACGGTAGCGCCGGCGTCCCTGCCGGCCGGGGAGATGGTCAAGATTGTCGTCAAAGACACAGGCATTGGAATGAGCAAGGAGGAGACTGACCGGCTGTTCAACGACTTTGTGCGCATCAAGAACGAAAAGACCCGGTCCATTCTCGGCTCCGGACTGGGGCTCTCGATTGTCAAGAAACTGGCTCAGCTTAACGGCGGCGAGGCCGTCGTGACCAGCCAGCCCGATAAGGGCAGTGTCTTTACCGTGACGCTGCAACAAAAACCACCCGTGCCGGATACAAACTCGGCTCCGAGCTTTTCTTCGGCTCCGACAGTTGGTGGTTCCACCAAAAAACCAGGAACCAGCGAATCATGAATCAACTCGAAAGTGCTTCCCTGATCGACGAGGCGCGAATCTCCGCGCTTCTGGCCGACCGTGACACCTCCGCTCAGCGCGTGCGCGAAGCGTTGGACCGCGCTCTGGAATTGAAGGGCCTCTCGCCGGAGGACGTGGTCGCCTTGATGAACGTGAGCGATCCGGAACTGATGGGCGAGATCTTCGAAGCCGCGCGTTCGGTGAAGGACACGATCTACGGGCCGCGTCTGGTGATGTTCGCGCCGCTGTACATTTCCAATCTCTGCTACAACGAATGCACCTACTGCGCCTTCCGCGCTAAGAACAAGGACCTCAAGCGCCGCGCCTTGACGCAGGAAGAGATCGCGCGCGAGATCAAGATTCTCATCGAGCAGGGGCATAAACGCGTGCTGCTGGTCGCGGGCGAGGCCTACCCGAACGAAGGTCTCTCGTACATCCTCAAAGCCATCAAAACGATCTACAGCGTCAAGAGCGGCAACGGCGAAGTCCGCCGCGTCAATGCAAACATCGCGCCGCTCAGCGTCGATGAGTTCAAGGCGCTGAAGGAAACAGGCATCGGCACGTACCAGCTTTTCCAGGAAACGTACCAGCGCGAAACCTACACGCGCGTGCACTTGGGCGGTGTGAAGCGCAACTACGATTGGCGCGTGACCGCGATGGATCGCGCAATGACCGCGGGCATCAACGACGTAGGCATCGGCGTGCTCTTCGGTCTGGCTGATTGGCGCTTCGAAGTTCTCGCGCTCCTGCAGCACATCAAGCACCTGGAAGACGAGTTCGGCGTTGGGCCGCACACGATCAGCGTGCCGCGACTGGAGCCCGCGTCGGGTTCGGACCTGGCGGAGCATCCGCCGCACGCCGTCTCGGACATCGATTTCCGCCGCATCGTCGCGATCATGCGTCTGGCGGTGCCATACACGGGCATCATCATGTCCACGCGCGAAACGCCGAACATCCGCCGCGAAACGTTCGCACTGGGCGTCTCGCAGATTTCCGCCGGCAGCCGCACCAGCCCGGGCGGTTACGATCAAGCCGTGGACCCGAATGACAAGGCGCAGTTCAGCCTCGGCGATCACCGCGATCTGGACGAAGTCGTGCGCGACGTGGCTTCGCTCGGGTACATTCCGTCATTCTGCACGGCCTGCTACCGGCTTGGGCGCACGGGTCAGGATTTCATGGATCTGGCCAAGCCCGGCGAGATCAAGTGCCACTGCGATCCGAACGCGCTTTCGACCTTCATGGAGTACCTGATCGACTACGCGACGCCCGAAACGCGCAAGGTCGGCGAAGAGACGATCAACCGGCGCTTGGCGTCCATGGACGCGCAGCAGCAACACGTTTCAAAGACGCTGCTGGCCCGGGTTCGCTCTGGTAAGCGCGACGTGTTTGTGTAGCGCAATCTTCCGGATTGCGTCGTCAGCGCGTTCCGGACTGCGCAATCCAGGAGGATTGCGTTACAAAAAAACGGACCGGCTTTTTAGGCCGGTCCGTACTTCTCTGCTTTTACGATGAACTTCAGTTCTGCTGGTGCTTGCGCGGACCGCCGCCTGGTCCGCCTTGGCCGCCTTCTGGCGGCGGGCCTTTGGGCGCCTCAGCCTTGAGCAGCTCGTGGAGCTTGTTGCGCTGATCGTCGGTCAGGATGTCGGCGAACGGACCCTTCTTCGGCGGGCCATCGCCATGCGCGCCCGGACCACCGCCGCCACCGCCTGCGCCCGTGCCATCGCCATGTTTGCCACCGCCATCCCCATGCTTCGGAGGTTTCCCGGTGCCGTCGGCAGTACCACCGTCCGGTGGCGGGCCTTTCGGGCCTTTGGCCTCAATCTCTTTGATTCGGTCCGCGATCTTCTGCTTCTGATCGTCCGTCAGACTTAGCTGGTCCGCGTGCGCCAGAATGAACTTGCCGATCACCGGCGGCGGCGGGTGATGCGGGCCTTCACCGGGCTTTCCACCTGGCGGCGGGCCACCGTTGCCGCCACCATTGTCTGCAGCCACTGCCATCGCGGCTGGAAGAACCAGAATTCCGAAGACCATCACCACCCATGCTCGTTTCATGATCCGCACTCCTTTTCTCAAGTCCCTGTTCGTCTCTGCCATCTGCCCCTGTTTATCTGAACGCAGCCGCCGTGTTTCGTACACAGAAAAAACGTAACCGTTCAGTTCAGCGCAAAAGAAACAGCCTTTAACACAGAGACGCAAAGAGCACAGAGGGCACAGAGTGTTTTTAACTCCATTCTTCCTCTGCGACCTCTGTGCCCTCTGTGACTCTGTGTTGAAAGCAGTTAAGGATCCCTCGCGGAAGATCGCGCGTCAGACAAGCAAGGGGCCGTTCGATCCAAAATCCAAAATCTAAAATCCAAAATCCCTTCGGTGGACGGGCGAGCCGCCGATCCGTATAAACACATATGGACACGCGGACTCAGGAGCTGACTTTGGCGGGCGAACCAGAAAGTGAAGCGCGGTTGCAGGAGCGCCTCGCCGGCGGAGATGAAGCGGCGCTGGGGGAGCTGTTCTCTCGTTATCGGGAACGCTTGCGGCGCATGGTCGAACTACGGCTCGATCGCCGCCTGCTCGGCCGCGTGTCGGCGTCTGACGTGCTTCAGGACTCTTACCTGGAAGCGCTCAAGCGCCTGTCGCATTACGGCGGTGAAGAAAAAATGCCGATCCACCTCTGGCTGCGGCTCATCACCGGCCAGCGCATCACCGACCTGCACCGGCAGCACTTCGGCGCGGCCATGCGAGACATCGGCCGTGAAGTCCCGATAAATCGCAGCATAATGCCGCAGGCCACCTCTATTTCATTGGCGGCGCAGTTGGTCGCGGAACTCGAATCGCCCAGCCAGGCCGCCGTCAAAGCCGAAGCGCTGGCGCAGCTTGAGGCCGCGCTGGAAAGCATGGAACCGCTCGACCGCGAAGTGCTCGCCTTGCGCCATTTCGAGGAACTGACGAACGACGAAGTGGCCGAAGTGCTCGGAATCAAGAAGGCCGCCGCGAGCAACCGGTACGTTCGCGCGCTGAAACGACTGCGAGACGTGCTGGGGATTCAGTAGTGTGGGGCAGGCTGTCTAGCCTGCCTACGTCCTCAACGCAGGCTAGACAGCCTGCGTCACAAGGAAGCGCCACATGGACTCGAGCGACAGCGAACGCGATCCCGTGGATCTAGTCGCCGAAGAATTCGCCGCTCACTACCGGCGCGGTGAGAACCCGTCTATCAACGACTACGCGCGCCGTTATCCGGACCTGGCGGCCCAGCTCCTCGAAGTGCTTCCGTCCGTGGCGATGATGGAAGAATTGAAACGGCGCAAGCACGAAAGCAGCGGCTCGCCGCCTCCTGGCGACACCGACATCAAGCAACTTGGCGATTACCACGTCGTGCGAGAAATCGGCCGCGGCGGAATGGGGATCGTCTATGAGGCGGAGCAGAAGACGCTCGGCCGCCACGTCGCTTTGAAAGTCCTGCCCAAGCATTCACTGCTCGATTCAAAAAGATTGCAGCGTTTCCAGCGGGAAGCGCAGGCTGCCGGACAACTTCATCACACCAACATCGTTCCGGTCTATGGCATCGGCGAAGCCGAAGGCCTTCATTACATCGCGATGCAGTACATCCGCGGCCAGGGACTCAACGACGTGCTGGCGGGCTTCCGAAAGAAGGACGCGAAGGCTACAGATGCATCCTCCACCAAGGCTCTTGGCTTGTCGCTCTCAGCTCCTGGCCCCGCAAGCGGTCCAGGACACTTGGAGCCGTCAGGCAGGACCCAAGAGCCAAGAGCCAAGAGCCCGAATCCCACAACGCTTCCTTTCCCTCCGTCCGGCAAGTCCACCGACTCTGCCTACTGGCGCTGGGTGGCTCAGATCGGCGTGCAGGTGGCGGAGGCGATCGACTACGCGCACAACCAAGGCATTCTGCACCGCGACATCAAGCCGGCCAACATCATCCTCGACACGCAGGGCATCGCGTGGGTGACCGACTTCGGGCTGGCGAAACTCTCGGAACAAACCGACCTGACGGCGCCGGGCGACATCGTGGGCACGCTTCAATACATGTCGCCCGAGGCGCTCCTGTCGCAAGCCGACTCCCGCAGCGATGTGTGCAGCCTCGGCCTGACGCTGTACGAAATGCTCACGCTCTGCCCGCCGTTCGAAGCGCCTTCGCCTGCGGCGCTGATGCGGATGATCAGCGAACACGATCCGGCCCGGCCGCGGCAGATCAACGCGTCCATTCCGCGCGATCTGGAAACGATCATCCTCAAGGCCATCGCGCGGCAGCCGGAACAGCGCTACCAGCACGCTCGCGATCTGGCCGACGACCTGCGCCGCTTCCTGGACGACGCGCCCATCCAGGCGCGCCAAGCCGGTTCGGCCGAACGCGCCTGGCGCTGGTGCCGTCGGAATCGCGCCGTGGCCGGATTGCTCGTCGCCGTTGCGGCCTCGCTGCTGCTGGCGCTGGTGGTGGGCTGGATCGGCTACCTTCGCACGACCGAAGCCTTGGCGCGGGAGTCACAGCGGCGTCAGGACGCGGATGCCGCCACGCAACGCGCCGAAGCAGCCACTCGCCGCGCCGAAGCCAACACCGCGCTGTCGCTGAAGGCGCTTCAAGAAATGCTCAGCGAAGTGGACGCGCCGGACGAGGTCTTCCAGGCCGGACCGGGCCCGGGCGGGCGTCCGGAACGGCCCGATCCAAACCGGCGAATGGAATCGCGCGAGAAAGCGGCGCTGCTGCAAAGCATTCTCAAGTTCTACGATCGGCTGGCCGCTGAGAACGCGACGAACAACACGCTGAAGTGGGAAGCGGCCAAGGCGCACTACCGTATCGGAGACATTCAGCAGCGCATGAACGAGTACGACAAAGCCTTGAGCGCCTACCAGCGCTCACTGGAGATGGCGTCCGCACTGCAAAAGGAAGCTCCCGCAAAAGCGGACTACGCCGCGCTGGTCTCCGACATCCACGGCCGCATCGGGCTGGCTTTGCGAAAGAAAGGCAAACCCAAAGACGCCGAGGACCACCACCGCCAGGCTCTCGCGCTGCTGGAGGCACTCCCCGGAGCAAAGACCAACGGCTCGCCTTACCGGCTGAGCATTTCGATGGCGCGCAGTGCGCTCGGCCAATGTTTGTTCGAACAGAAGCGGCCGGCCGAAGCGCGCAAGGCTCTCGAAGACGCCATCGCCGAGGCGCGAGCTTGCATGCGAGACGGCCCGCGTCCGCGCGTCGCGATGGCGCTGCGGAATGACTACAAGTGTCTCGCCGATATTTATACGTCGATTGGCGAAAAGACGCTGGCCGAAGCGGCGCTGCGAAAGGCAGAGGAGGTGCTGGGCGGACCGATGGGCAATCGCCCGCCGCCGGAGGCGGATCGCTGGGACCCGGAACGCTGGATGCCCGACCCCAATCGTCCGCCGCCCCCGCTGGACCCGAACGGCCAGCGGCCACCGCCCGGCCGCACGTGAACGGCAGGGTTCAGGGTTCAGGGTTCGGGGTTCGGGGTTCAGGGTTCAGGGTTCAGGGGTCAGGTGAGAAGTCTGCGATCATCCGCCCTGGCGGCCCTTGGCTCTTGGAAACTGTTTCCAAGCCGTCCCGTAGGGACCGAACGAGAAAAGCCCAGCACTTCAGTGCTGGGTCCGCGAGCCGCGCTCTTTTCGCGAAAGTCCCGTAGGGACGGCTGACGGTGAAAAAGTCTCTTAATTGTTGGCTCTTGGCAGCAGGCGCGTCGCAGGCCTCCCCTGAACCCTGACCCCTGTAAATTTCAGAAAAATGTAGAAATCATTGAAGCACTTCCGACATTTACATGTGGGCGTTTTTTATTTTTGCGCGGGGTCAGGCGACAGCTCTCTTGCAGGTTTGTCATCAAGTGGAGAACTTTTGCATGGGGGAGACGCACATTAGCGCAATCTCAGGCGCGAGCGGCCAGTGGCCCGCTCAGTCCAGCCACAAGCTAGTGCTCGCCATCCAGCACTCCGTGTTGGCCCGGTACCTCCTTGCCATCGCCGTCAGTGGCGCGTCTGTGCTGCTGCGGGAAGCCCTCAATCCGTTGTTGGGCCTGCACGCCACCTACGTCCAATTTTTTCCAGTGGTGGTCTTCGCAGCGTGGATCGGTGGCTGGGGCCCGGCGCTCACCAGCATTGCAATCACGTCACTGGCGGCAAACTGGCTGTGGCTGGAGCCGATAAACTCGCTAGCGATCAGCGATCCCGGTCAGGTGATCGGCCACGTTCTTTATCTGGCAACGTGTCTGCTCTTGGCGGTAGTGACGATCAGCCAGCGCAACACACGCGCGGCATTGCAGACGATCAACGCCGAACTGCGGGAAAGCGAACAGCGTCTGCGCGCAACTTTTGACAATGCCGCTCTGGGGATCGTGGAGGTCGATGCCGAGGGGCGCTTCCTGGCTGTGAATGATCGTATCTGCGCCATGCTCGGCTACACTCGTGCCGAACTGCTCGGCAAGACCGTCCATGAGATGACCGCACCGGAAGACCGTGCGCGCAGTGAGGAACTGAACGCGCGACTGCGCCAGCCCGGATTCGACCGCTTCGATTACGAGAAACGTTTTTTGCGGCGGGATGGCTCGCCGCTTTGGGTGCACGTCACCGCGTCTGCTATACGCGGCGCACGGGGCGAGTTGATGCGAGCGATCAGAACCATCGAGGACGTTCACGAGCGCAAGCGGGACGAGTCACAGCGCCGCTTGCAGGCGGCCGCGCTGAATGCGGCGGCGAGTGCGATCGCCATCACCGACATCGCCGGCGGCATCGAGTGGGTCAATCCGGCCTTCTGCGCGATGACAGGTTACAGCGCGAAGGAGGTCATGGGCCGGAATCCACGGATCCTCAAATCGGGAAAGCACGAGAAAGACTTCTACGAGCAGATCTGGGCGGTCTTGGGCAGAGGGGAAGTCTGGAAGGGCGAGCTGATCAACCGTCGCAAAGACGGTTCGTTATATAATGAAGAGATGTCGATCACGCCTGTTCCCGGCGAAAATGGCAAGATCACTCACTACATCGCGATCAAGCAGGACATCACCGCACGAAAACAAGCCGAGGAGAGCCAAAAGGAAGCCAGCCGCAGGAAGGACGAATTCCTCGCCATGCTGGGGCACGAACTGCGCAACCCGCTGGCGCCCATTCGCAATGCCGTCCATTTGATGAAACGTCCAGGAATCCCCGATGCGGCCGCTCAGCGGGCCCGGGACATGATCGACCGGCAGGTGACACACATGGCGCGGCTGGTGGACGACCTGCTGGATGTCTCACGGATTTCGCGCGGCAAAATTCAACTCAAGAAGCAGCCGTTGGATTTGACAGCAGCCATTTACGACATCGCCCGCGATTTCGCCTCCGTTTGCGAGAGCGCAGGTCTTTCGCTTCACCTCTGTCTTCCGGAACAGTCGCTGTGGACCAGCGCCGATCCCGCCCGGGTACAGCAGATCGTCGGAAACCTGCTGAACAACGCCACCAAGTTCACGGATTCGGGCGGCGCAATCAACCTGAGTCTGGGCGCGAATGACGGTTCGGTACAGATCATCGTCCAGGACACCGGCATCGGAATGGACGAGGGCACGCTAAAGAACATTTTTGAGCCCTTCAGCCAGGCGGAGCACAGCATCGACCGGAGCCGGGGAGGTTTGGGTCTGGGCTTGGCTCTCGTAAAAGGGCTGATCGAACTTCACGGCGGAAGCGTGCACGCCAGCAGCCCGGGACTCGGCAAGGGCTCGGTCTTCACAGTGCTCCTGCCCCTGGAAACTGCGGGGGTCGCTGTTCCCAAGGCAGTAGAGGAGCCGCGCAGGCGCACGGCGCACCGGATCCTGATCATTGAGGACAATTCGGATTCCGCCGAGAGTCTTCGCGTGCTGCTCTCAGTGCTGGGCCATGAGGTTGTCTGCGCGCCCAATGGACTGCTCGGCCTGGAACGCGCGCATGCCTTTCGCCCCGACGTGATTCTGTGCGACATCGGATTGCCGGGTGAAATGAACGGATACGGCGTGGCGCGCGCGGTTCGAGCGGACGGACAGCTTGCTTCGACCTACCTGATCGCAATCACCGGCTACGGCCAGGAAGAGGATCGCCGCAAGGCGCACGAAGCCGGCTTCGACCACCACCTGACCAAGCCCGCCGATCCGGAGTCGCTCGAGCGACTGCTTGCGCGATAGCCAATTCGGCAAGGCCGTGACGCTTTGTCCATCCCCCGCATTTCGGCAATAAAGCCAGAAATCCGAACATGCGATAATCAGCGCACGCGTGCATGGAGGCGCGATGTTGCTGGAGGGTTTTCCGATGAAACTGCGTTGCCGCTTTGTCGTTGTTCTGGTTTTCACTTCGCTCGTTGCCGCCGCCGCTGATCTTCCCTATGACACGAACGCCTTGTTCAGAAGTCACGTGCCGCACGTTTTCTCCCAGGGGACCATCGGCCCCTCCGTGCGAGCGGTTCGGCCGCGCGGGATTTCGCATTTGGCGGCGATTGACCGCAGCACGAGCTACAGCGTCGGTTCCGTGGTCACGGTCACGAGTTCTCAACCCGAGGCGGAAGAGCACGTTGCCGTCAGTCCGCTCAATTCGGCCAATCTCATTGCGGCCATCAGCGACTTCTCGTTGCGCGGCGGGTCGAACACTTCCAAGTACGCGTTCTCAACGAACAACGGCGCGAACTGGACGGAGAGTTTCGTCCCGCTCTCTGGCGGGTCTCCTGCAACGGGAGATGGTATCGTCTGGCCGTACAACAGCGATCCCGTGGTGGCGATGGACCTGGCGGGGAACATGTATCTGGCCGATCTGTACTTTCACAGCGAGACCGGGAACAGCTCCAATGGTCTGTATGTGGCCGTCGCGCCGTTTGGAACTCCGTTCACTCAGGCGCAGGTCTATCCGGTCGCTGTGAACACCAACCCGGCGACGACCACCGATGAAGACAAGGAGTGGTTGGCGGTGGACTGCGGCGCGAACTCTTCGTACGCGGGCAACGTGTACGTGAGCTGGTCGCGCTTCCTCGGCAACAGCGACCTGATCGTCTTCTCGCGCTCGGTGGATCAGGGCAAGACCTGGTCGGCTCCGCTGCGCATCAGCCCGTCCGCTCAGGACGGAGCGGTGCAGGGTTCCGCCGTCGCGACGGGGCCGAATGGCGAAGTGTACGTCGTCTATGAAGTGTTTTACATCGGCGGAAACCGCCAGCACCTGATGGCACGCTCGAATGACGGCGGGCAGACGTTCACGACGCCGGCCGCAATCACGCCCACGTTCAGCGAACTCAGCTTCAATTCCACGTACCGAAAAAACAGCTTCGCGTCGCTGTCAGTCAGTCCCAGCGGCTACATCTGCGTGCTCTATGCAGATCAGCGCGGACGGTTGGGCGCGCAGGTTGAGTTCGTCCGTTCAACCACTCCTGGCGGCAGCGCCTTTACCGCGCCCGTAGCCATCAACGATGTTTCGACCGGCCAGCAGTTCATGCCAGCGGTCACAGTGGATGGCAGCGGCGCGATTCACGCAAGCTGGTTCGACACACGCAACAGTCCGAAATCAACTTCGATCTACGACATCTACGCGACGCGCTCGACGGACAACGGAGCGACATTCGCCGCGAACTCTCGCCTGACGCCCAGCAGCATCAACGCGGGCAACAGTAGCTTTATCGGCGACTACGCCGGCATCGGTGCTGGCGGCGGCTTTGCGCACCCCGTCTGGACCAACGGCGGCGTCAACGGCGGCAGGTTACAGACGGCGACGCTGCGGTAGCCTCGTGGTTCAGGGTTTGTGGTTCGTGGTTTATGATTTTCGCGTCGTGCCTGCGTCAACCATGAACCACGAACCATGAACCGCGAACATTACTTCATCAGTTCCACGCACAGCAATTCCTTCGCGTCGCGCATGTACAGCTTGCCGTCCACGTAGGCCGGGAGGCACCAGTTCAGGCCGCAGACCTGCGTTCGAGCGATCTCCTTGTACTCGGCCGGATCGGCGGCGAAGAGAACCAGCAAGCCGGTATCGGTCAGCATCAGGATGTTTTTTCCAGCGACCAGAAACGCGGCGAAGGATTTGTCGGGCGGTGTTTGAATCACGCCGAGTTTCGACCAGGCCGTCTTGCCGGTTTCGGTGTCGATGCAGACCAGATTTTTCGCCGGGCCCACGCCATAGAGATGCTTGCCGACAACCACTGGACTGGCGAAGTTGATCAGCATCGGTTTTTCGACCCACGCCGGTTCGGCTTTCAGGGTGGCGCCGGCCTCCGTGCCGGCGGCTCCGGACGCCGGCGCTACCACGCGCGTGGCAACCAGCCCCAGTTGGTGCGAGGCGACCAGCACTTTGTCATCGACGACCACCGGCGTGGTGACATGGCGGCCCAGGCGCGTGGTCATCGGCGCGCGCCAAAGCAGCTTGCCGTCGGTGGTGTCCAGTCCGATCAGGCCTTCGATTGTGAAAGAGATAAACTGTTTGCGCCCCGCGACCGTGGCGATGATGGGCGCGGCGTAAGCGGTCTGGTCTTTCTGCGACTTCCAGACGACTTCGCCGGTGGCCTTCTTGAAGCACACGATGCTGGCGTCTTTCGCACTGCCGACCTGCGCGATCAAGTTGTCGCCGTCAACAATCGGGGAGCCCGTTGCGCCGTGGCGAGACGCGCCCGCAGCCGTGCCTTTTTCGCCAATGTAGATTGCGCCGAAGTCTGTGACGAAGTTCTTGTGCCAGACTTCCGAACCGTCTTCGGCCTTCAGGCACTTCAGTTCGCCCTTGCACGACTGCGCAAAGACCAGATTGCCGTCAGCGACCGGCGCTGTGCGCGGCCCTTGCCCAAAGCCATCGCGGTGGACGGAATCCAGGTTCGTCTTCCAAAGCTCCTTGCCCGTCGCCGCTTCGACCGCGTGCACGACTTCCTGCCCGGCCTGCGTGTCGAGATAGAAGACCTTTCCGCCGCAGACAACCGGTGAGGCGAAGCCTTCGCCAATCGCCATGTGCCACAGCGGCTTGATGTCCGCCGCCAAGGTTGCCGGCACCGCCACGCCATCGGGGATGTACCCCGTGCGAGCCGGCCCGCGCCACTGCGGCCAGTCGGCGGCCGATAGAGTGACCGCGATGAAAGCGCAGATGAGCGCGAAGGGACGAAGCAGGGAAGGGCGGGGCATCAGGGGTCTCCTTAGGACTGGCACGTAGTGAGTACACCGCAGAAAGCAGGCTTTGGGCATTGGGCCTTGGACTTTGGGCTATGGGCTATGGGTACAGATGTCTGCGCCTAAAGCCTAAAGCCTAAAGCCTAAAGCCTAAAGCCCAAAGCCCTCCCGTATGTCCTTCAGCGCCGGAAACTCCTTCCGGTACTCCAAAAGCGATTGCAGGTCGAGCTCCGCGCCGATCACGCCTTCTTTGTCCCCGGCGTCGGCGAGAACTTCTCCGCGCGGGTCGATGATCAGGCTGCGGCCGCCGTATTCGAGTTGCGGGTCGCTGCCGCAGCGGTTCACAGCGGCCACGTAGGCCTGGTTCTCGATCGCGCGCGCTTTGAGCAGCGTCAGCCAGTGCGCTTCGCGGCGCTTGGGCCAGTTGGCGATGACGCAGAAAAGCTGAGATCCACGCAACGTGGCTTTGCGGAATGCTTCGGGGAAACGCAGATCGTAACAGATGAACGGTGCAACGGTGAAGCCGCCCCACGGGAACGTGACGACCTCTTCGCCGGACTCGTAGTGCTCCGTTTCGCCCGCGTAGGAGAATGGGTGGAGCTTGGTGTAACGTGCGATCTGTCCGCCGTCCGGTCCGAAGGCGACGGCCTGGTTTACGCCTTTGAACAGCGGTTCGGGAACATCAGCCTTTGCAGGCAGTTCGTACAAGGTTGCCTTCACCAGCCCGCCGAGCACAGAGATCGCGCGTTCTTTTGCGAGAGTGGACAGGTAGGTTTCTGTGGCGAACGGACGGGTGCAGCGACCTTGAAAGCCTCGTTCCGAAAGCAACCGGAGCGATTCCGGCGTGGGGCCTTCGTGAATCGCTTCCACGTTCATGCTGAAACCGGTGGCGAACATCTCCGGCAGCAGGAGCAGCGAGCCAGCCGGCAGCTTCGCGGCGGTGACGAGATCGCGGACTTTTTCAAAGTTAGCGACTTTGTTTTCCCAAGCGATGTCGAACTGGCAGCAGGCGATGTACATTGGCGGGTCCCTCATGTTCTTCGCTCTTCGCTTTTAGCTCCTGGCTGCGAAAACGACGGCCGGGTATGGGGTATGGGGTATGGGGTATGGGGTTTCGGGAGTGGCTTTGTGACAAACCTTCCCCATACCCGATACCCCATACCCGATACCCGATTCCCCGCTGCGCGCTAAGAGCCAAGAGCCAACAACTTCAGCCCTTTCACCAACCGTCCAATTCCCGCCGCGACGGTCTCTTTCTGCAGCGCGCCATACGCCACGCGCAGGTAGCAGCCATCGAGCATGCCGAAGGCGTTGCCGGGAATCACGGCCACGCCGTGCTCTTTGATGAGGCGTTCGACCATCGTCATCGCGTCCAGTTTGGTGTCAACCTTGAGCAGAACATAGAACGCGCCTTCAGCGGGAGGCACGATGCACAGGCTGCCGAGCTGCTGCAATTCGCCGAGCACGATCTGGCGAACCTCTGCGATGCCGCGCAATTTCTCTTGGCAGTAGGTTCGGCCGGCTTCCAGAGCGCCCAGCGCGGCGAACTGCGAGATCACCGGCGGGCAAATGAGAATCGTGTCCTGAATTTTTCTTACGGCGTCGTCGAGGTGCTGCGGGATGAGCATGTAGCCCACGCGCCAGCTCGCGAACCCGTAGGCTTTGGAGAGCGAGAAAAGGGAGATCGTGTGCGCGGCCGCATCCGCAAGTGAGGCCGGCGAGAAATGCGTCGTCCCATACGTGAAGTACTCGTAGGCTTCGTCGCTGATGTGGTAGATGCCGCGCTGGCGGCAGAGCTCATTGACCGCGCGCAGTTCGGCTTCGCTGTAGACGGCACCGGTCGGGTTGTTGGGCGAAACCGTGACGATGGCTCGCGTACGTGGCGTGATGGCGCTTTCGAGGGCATCCAGCCGCAAGTGGTAGCGTGCGTCGGTGGGCACCAGCACGGGACGGCAGTTTGCCATCACGATGGCCATTTCATGGTTGAAGTAGAACGGCGTGGGCAGAATGACTTCGTCGCCCGGATCGGCGATGGCCAGCACGGCATTCATGAAGCCCATGTTTCCGCCTGCCGTGACGAGCAGCCGCGTGCCCTCCGGTTCCCCTCTCCCCCGCGAGGGAGAGGTAGCGCCGGCCTCCGTGCCGGCCGTTTCTTTCGTGAGGGGGCTTTCAGCAATTCCATTTTCAGCTTTGAGCTTCGTCTTCAGCGCCTCGACCAGCGGCGGGATGCCGGAGACGGGCTTGTATTTGTGGTTCTCGTTGTCCGAGAGGAAGCGCGCGATCTGCGCCGGAACTTGCGGCGGCGGTCCGTACCAGACGACGCCTTGGCCGAGCGAAATCGTGCCGGGGTGCGAGCGGACCAGGTCGCCGACAATGGGGATGATGGGCGCCTGAACGGCCTGCATGCGGCGGGAGGGTGACAGCAGCATTCAGGAGTTCATAGCGGGAAAAACGCGGGATGCAAGGAAGGCGGCGGCAAAGTCCGAAGTGCGAAGTACGAAGGACGAAGTGCGGTTCTCCATACTTCGCACTTCGTACTTCGACCTTCGGACTTCGCATTTACTCCTCAACCTGATACAGCTTTTCGCCCACGACCACCAGGATCTTGCCGCCGAGGGCCAGCACGGGGCCCAGCGTTTCGTCGGCCTTGATCAACTCGAAGTACTCGGGCGTGAAAGCCTTCACCGTTACCGGCTTGGCGTCCTTCTTAGCCAGCGAATCGACCCACACGCCGCCGCGGTTGTAGAAGGTGCGCGAGCCGATCTGCTTCATGCCTTCGGTCTGAGCGCGTTCCAGGGCATAGCCGGTTTCGTCGTCGCTGGCTTTGCTTTTGTCCATCTTGGCGTCTGCTCGCATTGCAGCGCCCAACTGCCGGCGTGATTCGAATTTTTCACGTTCCTTCTTCTGGCCTTCAAGATCGCCTGGCTTGGCGGGTGCAGACGCCGGCCGGTCGGCCTCGGTCACAGCAACCTTGGTGTCCTTCAGTTCTTTTTCGACGCGGGCCAGAGCGTTCGCCATTTCGCCACTGGTCGCCGCGCGCGCTGCGCCGCCGACGCCTTTGGCGGCCGACTCGGCACGGTCGCGAGCGCCGAAGTCCATTCGCAAGGCTTCCTCGGCGGGCATCGATGCCGCCGGCGGCATCTGGCGGCCGTCGCGAACCACTGGACGCGGCTGGCGCCAGTTGTTTTCCATGCCCGGTTCGAGCACCAACTGGCTCGTGTACGGCGTGACGATGCCGTGGCGCTGCGAGAGTTCGACGATCTCGTGGATGATTTCCTGGTTCTCGCCGCGCAGGCGCACGTCTTCGAGCAAATGGCCGACCTTGCGCATCGCCCACAGCCGCGGCATGTAGGAGTTGTCCAGGTCGCGGCCCGGCCAAGTGGTTTTCACCGTGATCTTGCGTGGTTCGCCGGCGACGCTGCCGGTCAGGGTGATTTCGCCGGGAGCCGTGCCTTTGTAGCGGCCAAGGATGCTGATTTCACCGCCGCGGAAGAGCGCCGGAATGCGCTTGGGGTAGATGCTGTTGGCTTTGCTGTCCGGGCCGAAGTCGAAGGCCACGTCGGTCATTACGGGGTGGCGGATTTTCGAGTAGAAGTCGCTGACCTTGATCTCGATGTCTTCGCGCGGCGAAACGTAGGTGCTGACGCCGTCGTGATCGACCGAGAGCCGGTCCAGCAGGTGCGTGTTCACGTCGTTGCCGACACCGAAGTTGAAAATGCGAACTTTGTTCTTCTGGTTGTCTTCCGTGACTTGCTTGAGAATCGACTGCGGATCGGTGACGCCCACGGTCGGCAGGCCGTCGGTCATGAAGACGACCATCTTGGCCTTGGCGGAGCCCGGCGTGAAGTCGCTGCCTAAAGCGGCTCGCATGGCTCCGTCGATGTTCGTTCCGCCCGTGGCTTCGATCTGGTCCACAGCGGCGAGGGCTTTGTCCACGTTGGCTTTGGTGGCGTCGAGCAGCTTGTTGGAGGAGAGGCCTTGTACTTCAGTGGAGAAGGTGATCAGGTTGAAGCGGTCGCCTTCGCGCAGAGAACCCAGGCAGAACTTCAGCGCCTTCTTGGTCTGCTCCATTTTTTCGCCCTGCATGGAGCCCGACGTATCGACGGCGAAGACGATCTCTTTGGGCAGAATCTTGGCGTTTTCGAGCTGGTCGTCCACGCGGCCCAGCAGCATGAAGTAGCCTTCGTCGCTTTCGCCCGTGCGATGCGTGAGCACGCGCAGCGAGACATCTTCCGCAGTGGGGGCGTAGAACAGCCGGAAATCGCTGTCCGTGGCAAGGTTCGCGCTGTTGAGCTTGATCGTGGCGGTCTTTTCGTCCGGCCGGGAAATGGCCACTTGATGGCTGGGACTGTAGATCGGGCCGAGGCGGTTTTTGGCTCGAACGGTGCAGGTCAGGTCGAACTTCTCAATGCCGTTCTGATAGAGCTGCGAGCCGGACAGGATGTGTTTGTAATCGTACAGCCCGCCAGTGGGCGAGAGCATCTGTGTATAGCTAAACTTCAGGCGGCGTTCCTGATTTGGCGGGACGGGGAAGATGCGTGCTTCATACAGGTTCTGCCCGGCGAAACGCAGCAGGGCGGGGTCGCGGCGCTGATTGACGATGGACTGATAGATGTTCATCGCTTCTTGAGCGTTCCGCAGCGTGCCTTCGACCATCTGGTCGTTCATCGAGAGGGCGGAGTTGTTGATGGCCGCTCCAGCCGGCAGCGGGATCATGACGCGCACTTCCAGATCGCGGCCGGTCTGATTGAGGAACGACTGTTCGAGCGTGGTGGTCGCAACGGTGTCGTCGATGCGGATGTCTACTTTGGAGGATGTCACGCGGAAGGGCAGCGCGTTTGGCATTGGGGGCCGCCAGGGATCGGGGGGCGGAGCGATTGGCGAAATTCCGATCGGAGGCGGCTGCGGTGCGATGCGCACCGCTTTCTGGTCCACGATCGGGACGAACAGCGCTTCGGCGCGCAAGCCCGCGCAAAGACCCAGCATCACGAGGGCAAACCCAAGTGCTAAGAAACGCGTGTTCATGGTGGCCTCCTTTGGCTCTACAGCAACTTAGACGCACCGCGTGCTTTTTGGTTTCGGGAAAAATACGCGGCTTGGACGGTTATGGACGCCATGCCAGTACCACTCACCAATTACCAATCACCAAGAACCACTCACCAATCACCACTCACCAAGTACCAATCACCAAGTACCAGAATTGCGTTTTTGTTCGCCCGGCGGATGTGGTATTTGTTACCCGTTGTTTGGAGAAACTCAGGAGCTCTATGTCCATCCACAAACACCCGGAACATACCGGACCGCTGCTGCCCAAAATGCTTTGGGCGGCTTTTGCGGTCGTGGTCGTTGGCGGCCTGTTGCTGGGGCTGACGCGCCAGTCGCGAATGGTCAGCAGCCTGAACGATGCCATCAATAGCTGCCAAGCGGAGGCTGCCGCCGAAAAAGACGGCCTGCGCGACACCTACGGCATCGTCACAATCGTCTCGAATGAGAGCGGAGTCACCCGGTTCCTCTCTCTTTGCGACACCAATCCGCCTCTGGCAAAGCAGATCTTTCGTGAGTCGATCACCAGCGGCAGCAAGAGCGCGCGGTTGATTGCCCTGTACAGCGCCTGGTATCTGGCTGAGCAGAATCAACTGGAGGAGCAGGATCTGAAGGCCATCGTGGCGTGCATCGATCCGAACAAAGGCAATGACGAAGCGGTTCGGAAGGCCGCGCAGCGAACGCTTTCGGACCTGACCGTGCTCACCAATGTGGCTGACGCGTCCCAATACGAAGTGGTTCCGTCCTGCACCAAAGAGCCTGCTGCCGAGGCTCCTCCGAATAAAATTCAAACTCGCCAGGAGAAGCAGCGGCGGACCGGGCAACCCGGGCTGGCCATTCGTTGGTCGAATGCGGAAGTCGCCTACTGCTGGTGGCAGGCGTTCTCGCCGAAGGGTGCCTGGGACAACAGCCTGCAACGTTTCGTCATCAGTGCGGCAGCGCCGGCCTCCGTGCCGGCGGCTCCGGACGCCGGGGCTGCCACGCAGGTCAAAGGGAAGTCCGCCAATCCCGAGAGTGGCGTGCCAAACCCGACCCCATCTCAGGCGAAAATCCAAAAATAAGCCTAATGTGCGCTGGTGTTGTGCGTGAAAACGTGCGTCCATATTTTTGTCTGCAAAAGGGGATGAGCCTCTACAGTTGTCATAGGATAAGGAAAGTTTTCGGGGCGGGGCAGCGTGAGGGACGGGATATGAGCCTGCAGTTGGCGGTGCGACCAAACGCGCGCGGAACCGGCAGAGTCTCGGGCTTCACGTTGATCGAGATGCTGGTGGTGATCGCGATCATTCTCATCCTGATCGGCATTCTGATCCCGGTCATCGGCACGGCTCAGCAACAAGCCCGCAAGAGGGCCACGCGGACGCTGATTGACGGTCTTGCGGCGGGGATTGAGCGCTACAACGTCCAGTTCGGCATGTATCCGCCGGACGGAAACATCGATTCGCGGTTCCAGAACTCCAGCGCGTATCTCTTGTACTACCTCTGCGGGGAGGATCGCACGGGAGTGACGAAGCGGTACGTGGGATTGGACGGCAAGCAAAAGATCACCAAGTTTGATCCTTACGTAACCGTTCCCGAACAACACTTAACGAAGAAGAACGGCGAGTGGATCATCGTGGATTCCTGGCACGAGCCCATCTCGTATCTGAACTGCGCTCAGAATCCAGACTTAGTTCAGGCGCGAGCAAGTGGAGTTGCGCCCGACCCGGCGAAGTACCACAACTACATTACCTTCGACATCTACTCGACCGGGCCAGACAGGGAGGTGGACAGCGATCCGCCGGACCACAAGAAAGCTCAGCCAAACGACATCACCAACTGGTCGAAGATCAAGTGAGGAAAGGAGTCGGCTCATGCTGACCGAAACGCGCATGTTCTTCAGAACACGGACTCAGCGATCCGCCAGCGCTGCCTCCGCCGGTTTCACCTTGATCGAGATGCTCGTCGTGGTGCTGGTTCTTTCGTTGCTGGCGGCGTTGATTGTTCCGGCGTTGAGCTCCGCGCGCAAGCGCCGCTTCATCGTCTTGGCGGCCGCCGAAGTCAAGACGATCGCCGCGGCGGCGGAGCAGTATTTCCAGGCGCTGCACTGCTATCCACCGGATACGGACATGTTTACGACGGGCGCCAACCCAGAGCTCATCAAGCCTGATCCGGACTCCATCTTCAAGTATCTTGGCCGAGAGATCACTGAGCAAAACTCGAAAGCCAAATACGGTCCGTTCATGCTATGCAAAACGACCTATCTCGGCGGCACTACCATGGAATCATACATGGACCCCTGGGGGAAGCCCTACCACATGGACTGTGTGCACTCATCCATGGATCCCCGCACGGGCGACGTGACGGTGCGAGGGGAACCGTATCCGCCGGCTTCCAGCCCGGCAGACAAGGCCCTGTGCGTATTGGATGTGAAGGTGTGGTCCAGCGGGCCCGATGGCGAGGAACGAGACGGCTCGGCGTCCTTTTCCGGGCGAAATGAAGCGGCCGGCGACGTGAACAAGGACAACATTTGTTCCTGGGAGTTGAACTAGAGGAGACGCGCATGCGGCGAAGGCGTGGCTTTACGATGCTGGAAATGTTGACGGTCATTTCCATCATTTTCTTCCTGCTGGCGATGCTGGCCGGCATCTTCCTGCGCCAGCAGAAAACGGTGCGGGTGCGTGCGACGCAGCAGTTGCTCGAACGCATTGGCTTGGGCTTGACGCGGTACTACGGCGAATTGCGGTGCTATCCGCCAGATGTCGGTTACGGGCTGGCCACGATGAATACACGGTTTGGCATCGTTGACGCAGCCGGTACGCGCAGCGTGCTTTACGACCCGGGTGCGCTCTGGCGTTACCTGGGGCGGGAAGTAACGGAGTACTATAGCGACAAAAGCGTGAAGCGAACGTTGGGACCGTTCGTGCAGTTCAGGCCGGAGGAACTGGCCGCATACGATGATCCAACCTATGCGTACCAGAGCTACTACGTTGTGGACGCCTGGAACCATCAAGTCGGCTACGTGGGCAATCCGCGGCGTGTCGTTCACAACCGCGGCGCGGTGGACTTGTACTCGGCAGGCGCGGACAAAAAGACGGCCAGCGACGATGGCGGCGATCACGGCGCCGGTGGCCGTCCAGATCAAGCCTATGCCGGCTTTCCCAATGACACGGCTGCGGATATGGGCGAAGCGGCCAACAATGGGTCTCTAACCCTCTTTAAGACGAACAAGACCGCGGATGACGAGAAGTTGGGTCTGGATGACATCAACAACTGGGATCCGCAGAATTAAGCACAGGAGGACATGGCCATGCTCTGCCATCCATTGACGTTGACACCTGTGCGAAGGCGCGCCCGAGCCTTTACGCTCATCGAACTGCTGGTGGTCATGGGCATCATTCTGCTGATGGTGGGCATCGCGCTGGTATCAGTCAATTCGATGCTGCGCAGTTCTCGCATGTCCCGGGCCGTCGGGTTGATGCTGGCCGCCGTGGACGAGTCGCGCACGATGGGGATGACGGTGCGCTCCACGACTCAGGTGGACGTTACGCGGATCGACCAGGAGGGTTCGACAAACCGGCTCTCCGTCACCCAGCCTTACTTCGACGATGGGTTTGAAAGCTACACGCCCTACGGACCCAACGATCCGACTCCAGTCAATAACCCGGCTGTGCAGAACTGGGTCTCGGGGGACTCCGGCAAGATATACGTCGAGAACGATGGCACTCGTTGCATGCTCGTCCGTTCGGGCTTCTGGTACTTTAACGTGACCGGCAAAGTAGAGTCTCAAGGCGACTTTGAGACCAACATTTCCGCGCGGGTTAAGTTTCTTCCCGTGGACGCCGCCAAGGTCGCGGCTCAACGCTGGCTGCAGGTCGTGGGCGCTGCGAAGTACAGCGGTGCCATTGTCACGGGCGGGTACGGCGTGACTCTAAAGATCCTTCCCATGCCCGGTGCTCTGGGGCGCAACGCTGCGAGCTCCATTTTTCTGGCTGCAGCGGGTACGCCCATGCCAGGCAACTACCAAGCTTTGACCGGATCGACCCGCATTCCCCCGCTGCAGCCGAACCTTGTGGTCGATAATTCCACAGGCTTCGCCCCGGGGTATACGCCCATGACGTCCCTCGTGCAGGGCGTCTGGTATCGCGTTAGCCTGCTCATCAAGAAAATCACCGACGTAGATCCCAAAGTCGGCGCGCGCGTCATTTTATCCGCAAAGGTATGGGCCGACGGCCAGATGGAACCTAGCGATTGGACTGTGGGCCCGCTACAGGATACCGGCAGCGCAGACACGGCGCAGAACGGTCCAGGCGCTTTCATCTGTGGTGGCGGCGACATTCATGTGGATGACGTAAAGTATGACGTACGCCCCATTCGCTATTTTCCGCAAGGCATACGCATCGACGCCATGGCAGCAAAGCCTTTGGTTCCCGATCCCATCAATGCCAGCGACTGGGATATAGCCTCCCCCGATAGCCCGGTGAACTTCCCGCTGAGTTTCCGTCCGGATGGCACCTGCGGGCAGCGCTACCTGCTCCGTTTCACCGACACTACTACCGGGGACCGGCGCTGGGTGTCGATCGATCAGAATACGGGCCGTGCCCGAGCTGAACACACCATCGACAAGGCGATCGCAAAATGACTTTTCGGAGTGGACACATGAATGGAACTCTTCTCTTCCCAGTGCGCAATGGCGTCCGGCGGTACGGCCGCCCGTCCGGCTTCAGCCTGATCGAGGTGCTGTTCGCCATCGGCATGCTGGGGATGGGCATCGTAGGGGTGCTGGCGCTGTTCACGACCGGGATCTCCGCGGCAGCCTGGTCGGGCAACATGACCAGCGCGGCCATGGAGGCTCAGACACTTTATACGAAAGTGCTGGCCGAGTCCGACGCCAACGGGAAGCGCATTTACCTTGCGAAAATACAGGATCCGGACAATCCGGTGCCGTGGGAGAAGACCCCGATCCGCAAATGGATCCACGGCGAAACCGAAACGGAAGAGCCTACGCAGATCTTGTCGGCCCTTACCAAGCAGGTTGAGGATCCCGAACTGTGGTGGCGCTGCCGGGTCTCGCGGTTCCCGATGAGCAAAGAGGATCCCATGGACCCCGCGAAGGACGTCAAGACGTTGACCGAAGCGTTGCCTGCGGGTCTGTTTCAGATTGCGATCGCGGTGTACCGAAATCCCGCGGGGCGGATCGAGGCCCCCGCCAAGAACAATCCGGTGGCCATCTACACCACGTACGTTACGGCTGGATACTGAGGCCGGCAGGGTAGGGTCCCCACAAGGGGAAAAGGTACGGAAGGAGACTGCTGCATGCCGCCCACACGCGCTCGGACCCGGTGCACAGGGTTTACGCTCATCGAACTGATGGTGGCCATTTCGATATCCGTCGTGCTGTTGTCGATTCTCGCGTTCGTCTTCAAGATCGCCACCGGTGCGACGCGCGATGCCGCCAGCCGGGTTTCACTGACCGAACGCTTGCGCATGGTCAACATCCGCCTGCGCCAGGAGATCGGGTCCATGTTGCCGCAGGTGCGGCTGGATGGATTGCCTCCCAAAGGCAAGCCCTGTCTGGACGGTCGCACGTTTGTGGGGTCCTTCGATGGAAAAGCGTTTATCTTTGCGACCTCCACGGCGGAATTCGGCCGGCCGGTGTCGGTGGACGTGAAGTACGAATTTTTGCCTGATCCAGACGACCAGACCGGGCAGACCATGTTGCTGGTGCGCTGGCGTGACAAGACTGGACCGTACGTGTTGGACAAAAAAACTAATACTTGGGCGAGCAACCCAAACTATGTGCTGGGCGATGAAAGCTGGGAACTGAACACCGGCACTCCGCCGTGGATGCAAAGCGACGTGCTGTTGAAGGGCGTGACGTTTGGAAAGTTCGAGATTATTGATCCGCCGGATACGATGAATCTTGCCGTGACGGGGGCCAAAGCGACGGCCACTCCCCCGGCCACAGCCAACCTGCAGCCGCGGACGTTGCCTTCGGCCATCAAGCTGTCCCTTGAATTCCGCGCAGATGTCGGGAACGTCAATATGACTCAGGCGGCCGTCATCGAATTTCCGGTCTATCGTGGACTGCTGCAGGGGCACAAGTAGTTCAGGAGGAGCGCATGGTCCACCGTCGCACACGCCGCGGATTCACGATGATTGAACTGCTGGTCGTCGTGGCCATCATCGGCATCTTGATGGGCATCCTGCTTCCCACGCTGGCTTACGTCCGCAAGAAGGGCCGTGAGAGCAGCGCGCGCATGGCCATGAACACGATCGTCTCGGCGATCGAGGGCTACCGGCTCGACCTGCTGCACTATCCGCCGCATGATCGTCCGATCGGCCCTGGCGGCTCGTGGGGCCAGCCCGCGGCGCAACCGGCCGGCGGATCAGAAGTGCTGTACTACTATCTCTGCACCAAGCTGACCTATGGGGACATGCATTACGGACCTTACCTGGGCAACGTCGGCAGCGAGCGCCTGAAAAGCCCCGCCTCCGGCAGTCCGGATAAGAAGCAGATAATCTCGCCCCTGAACGGCTTCTACATGTACATGGTCATCAAGGATCCGAACATTCCTCTCGACCAATCCAATGAAAACTACCTGGTCGTCGATGCCGGAATGGATGGCAAATTCGGCGGTGAGATCGACCCCGTGGCGGGCTGGCAAAGCGACGGCTCGGATGCGAACAACGATGGCATTCTGGACGACGTAGACAACATTTACAGTTCACCGCCCGTAAAGAAGTAAGCGTACCACGGGCGTCCTGCCCGCGTAACGGCTTCTCGGTGGAGGACTCGGGCTATGCGTCATCCCGCTGGCGAACGCCTCCGTCGTGCCGGCTTCACGCTCATCGAAGTCCTCGTGGTCGTTTCGATCATCCTGTTGCTGATGGGGCTCCTGCTTCCCACAATCGCCAAATTACCGGGTAGGTCGCGCGCGCGCGCCGCAAAAATGTTCATTGAGGGCGAACTGGCCATTGCGTTGGAAGCGTATCGCACCGACTTCGGCTCTTACCCGCCGCACGACCAGCCGTTGGGTTCACTTGGGATGCCATCCACGATTCCGGGCCAGGGAGGCTCTCAGGTGCTGGCCTACTATCTCTGCCGCAGGCACAAATGGGGCGACATGGGGTACGGGCCATACATCCGGAACGCTGGCGAAAGGCTTCGGGACGGCATCAATCCTGAGAAGAAGCTGTTGATCTCGCCGCTGGGTGGCTGCTACATGTACTCCGTGTTGACTGACCCGAACGTCAAAGGCCATCAACGTTGTCTGGTCGTCGATCCCGGCCCAGACAAGCAGTTCGGTGGCGAGATCGACCCGATCGCCGGATGGAAGGCCGACGGAAGCGGGTTCGAGAAAGACAATCTTTTCACTGAAGTCCCGCGCTAGAGCGATTCACGTTTGTGCACTGCAGATGGGGCGCTTGTGTTTCACTCGCTGCGCCACACGTTCTGCACGAACTTGGCAAACTCCGTATTCATCCAAAGGTTGCGCAGGACTTGGTGCGGCATCGCGACATAAATTTGACATTCAGCCGCTATTCGCATACGGTTCTAGGCAGCGCGCCGAAGCCGTAGCCAAACTGCCAGAACTGCGGACCGGGCGCGCTGTAGCGGTCGCGATGGCCGCTGGCACAGCCGGACCTGAGGATTCTGCTTGCTGTTCTGGGGCGGAAAACAGTCGGACAACGGCGAACGACGGCGAACTGAAGTACCTATGAAAGCACTCCGTGCCGGAGTGGCGGAATGGCAGACGCAGTGGATTCAAAATCCACCGCCCGCAAGGGCATGAGGGTTCGACTCCCTCCTCCGGTAATTTAATTCATTTTCTTTAACGGCCGTTCTGGAAGGGTTTACAGAAACGGCCTTTGCTGTGGCAGTCCCTGAATCGACACGCGCGCGACATTTCCCGTTCAAAACCACGCTCCCCACGTCTTCCGCGCACTTCCTGAGACGCGCGTCTGTGGTGTGCGCATAAAGGTTCATCGTTAGTTCCGGTGTGCTGTGTCGCGCCAACGTCTGCGCTGTCTTCGCGTCCGCGCCACTGTGACAGATCAGAGAGACGTAAGTGTGCCGCAATCTGCTTGCGACGCGCCGTGCTGCAATAGATTGCGGAAGACTGCGCGCTAAATCCAACTTGCCATAAACATCAAATACGACAAGCCAATCATTCACTTTCGCTGGTGATTCAGGTACGCTCGGAATCGCTCGGCGGAGCAGTTAATCCCACTCCGTCCGTGGAACGCATTCGCAAGATCTCGACCTGGACCGTCAATGGCGAGCGGGAGGTCAGGTCCCCCACATGCTTGACTCCTGAAGCTCGCAAGCTGATAGAAGACCTGCGTTCCGCTTTGTCTAAGTGGTTGGATGGATGCGCAACTCATACGAAGTTGCCGCAGCCTCGTACGTGAACTTCAACCCTACCGACGAACGCATTAGAGGCCGGCTGAAGTGGGACTGATCTGCGGAATCGCATGAGCACCCTGTTCGGCGCGTTGTGCCTTAACCTTCTGGACTCCAGGCGTGAAGATTCTTATGCTGATCTCCTCAATTACAGAGGGGGATGTCTTATGGGTCTTGCGTCCTGTAGCAGTACCGGCGCTGTGCTTTTTTGTATCTGCATTCTCTCCATCACCGCTTCAGGCGCCGACGAGCAGGCCACGCTGAACCAGTGGTTGGGTACCGCAATCCTCGGCCAAGCTCAAGGCGCAGCGAAGAAGATTGGCCTCGACGTGCGACGCCAGGATTACGCCAAGCTCAACCTGCGCCAGTCGGTGATGAACACGCCGCTGCAGATCGGAGCCAAAAAGTACGAACGCGGTCTGGGTACGCACGCGGTCAGCGAGATCGTCGTCAACCTGCCCCAGCCGGCCACAGCATTCAGTGCCGAAGTCGGCGTAGATAACAACTACGACACCAAAGGCACGCATGGCACGGTCGTGTTCGTTGTGGAGGCCGGCGGCAAGGAGCTCTTCCGCTCGCAATTGTGCCACGGCGGCGACGCGCCGGTTCCGGTCCTACTAAAACTCGATAATCAACGGGAGGTGACGCTGCGCGTCCTGGATGGCGGCGACGGCCCCAACTACGACCAAGCCGATTGGTCGCAGGCATCCGTGACACTTGCCGACGGCAAGACACTTCTGCTGGACGATCTGCCGCTCGCGAGTTCCGAAAACGTGTTCAGTTCCGCACTGCCGTTCTCCTTCGTCTATGGCGGCAAAAGTTCGGCGGAGTTTCTCGCAAGTTGGAAGCGCCAGCAGGCAGGATCCTCCTCGGCGCCGGGCGGCGGAGAAGCCGGCCCCGCAACAGTCCGCTACACCGATCCAGCAACGGGGCTGGAAGTGACCTGTGAACTGCGCTCACCGGCCGGCTACGCCGCCGCTGACTGGGTGCTCTACTTCAAGAACACTGGGATGACCGACACGCCATTGATCGAGAACATTCAGCCCCTGGATGTAACCTTGACCGTTCCTTCGGGCGAGGTGCTTCTGCGCCAATCGCACGGCAGCACCTGCGCCGAGACCGACTTCCTGCCGCTCGATCAGAAGCTTGGCCCGAACGCCAACGTGGCGCTTGCTCCAAACGGCGGACGCTCGTCGGATGGCAGACTTCCGTTCTTCAACTTGGAATGGCTCGGCGGCGGATTGGCCGGCGCAGTGGGCTGGACCGGCCAGTGGGCGCTAACCGTGAAACGCGACGCGGGCGCGCACGTCAACCTGCGCATGGGCCAACAGAGTACTCATTTCGTGCTGCATCCCGGAGAACAGATTCGCACGCCGCGCGTGGTGCTGCTGCACTGGCAAGGCGCCGACCGGCTGCGCGGCCACAATCAACTGCGCCGATTGATCCTCGACCATTACACGCCCAAGCGCGATGGCCAGCCGATGTTGCCGCCGGTGACGCAGAACACCTGGTTCACGTTCGCCGAAGGCAACAAGACCAACGAGCCAAACCAGCTCGAAGCCATGGAGGTGATGGCCAAGACCGGCGTCGAAGGTTACTGGCTGGACGCCGGATGGTTTGAAGGCGGCTGGCCGGCCGGCGCTGGGAACTGGGTACCGAAAGCCGATGCTTTCCCGCGCGGCCTGAAGCCTCTTGGTGACGCCGCCCATGCCAAGAACATGAAGTTCGTCCTCTGGTTCGAACCAGAGCGCGTCACACCGAACAGCCGCATTGCAAAAGAGCACCCTGAATGGGTGCTGCACGCCGGGGGCGGCGACGGCTTATTCAACATGGGCGATCCGGCGGCGCGCGCGTGGCTCACGGAACTGCTCTCAAAATGCGTTTCCGATTGGGGCATGGACGTCTACCGCAACGATTTCAACATCGACCCGTTGCGCTTCTGGCAGGCGGCTGACAAGTCTGACCGAAAGGGCATCACAGAAATCCGCTACATCGAGGGCCTGTATGCGATGTGGGATGAACTCCTCAAGCGTCACCCAGGGTTGTCTATCGACAACTGCTCCAGTGGCGGCCGGCGTATCGACATCGAAATGCTCACCCGCAGCTACCCGCTCTGGCGCAGCGACACCCAGTGCTGCGGGGCGGCCAAGCCAGTCTGGGACCAGGTGCAGACGGCTGGCCTGAGCCTGTACGTGCCGCTACACGCCGCAGGCGTCTGGGAATTTGAGCCGTACGCCATGCGCAGCGTCGCAACGACCGGAATGAGCCTGTGCATGAACACACTGGCGAAAGAATTCGACCTGGACAAGGCGATTGCCGGGATCAAAGAAGTCAAGGCGCTGCGCTCCTGCTATCGCGGCGATTATTACCCGCTCCTCGAAATCGACCTGGACGAACGGCACTGGTGCGGCTGGCAGTTCGACCGGCCAGAGAGCGGCGAAGGCTTCGCCGTGTTCTTCCGCCGTGCGCAGAGTGCCTACACGGGTGTCAGCGCGCAGCTTCGCGGCTTGGACCTGAAGGCCAGCTACGAGGTGACGTTCTTCGAGAGTTACGTTGCGAAGGAGAAGAGGACGCTGCGCGGCGAAGAACTGGCGCAGTTGTCGGTGCAGATCGATTCCAAGCCAGGAAGCTTGCTGGTAACCTATCGGAAGAAATGACGGATGCACCATGGAGGAGAGGTATGCCTGAATCGGTCGATCCAAACAAGTTGGTGACTCTGGCGGACGCTGCGCATCACTACGGCTACAATCCGGAGCACTTGCGCCAGGTCGCCGTCACCGGCCGGCTGAAAGCCTGGCTCATCAGCGAGACCGTCTGGATGACCACGCGCGAACTGCTGGAGCAGTACATAAAGTCGCGAAAGCCGGCGGGTCGAAAACCGCGCTCCTCTACTACGTCTCGCGCGAGAAAAGTGCACGCGCGCTCAAAGTAGCTCGCGTTTCGGCACCCGACGGCCATTCACAGAACTGCCTTCCACAGAAAAAACACAGCATTTTCACAAGTAGGGCCTTGATTCCAGGCATACGCCAGGGTCTTTTGTCGTTGATGACCCTGGAGGTTGCCAGGGTCTGACACAAACCCTTTTGGAGAACGATGCCATGCTCATGCGTAACGACCCAGATCCGGACCGCCTTGCCGCTCTGCGCAAGAAACTTGCTGCGCTGGAGAGGACCATTCTACGGGAAGGCACCTATCGCCGCTCAGCGCGAAAGACGGCTGCGCGGCGTCCGAACGCTGTCGAACGAAGGCATCACCGCATCGGCCGGATTTCCTTGGCTCCGGGCGTCACCGCCACGACCTTGCCCGGCAGCATGTATACCGCCATGTTCAGCGATCTTGCCGAGAACGGTCATCTGGCGGACCACGAGCGCCTATTCCGTCAGTTCGGCACCCACGCCGCTTCGCGAAGCGCGCTGAAATTGCTGCGGGAAATCGGTGTCCCGCGTTCCGATTTCGAAAGGCGTGTGCGCGCTGCGCTGCGAAGGGCGACCGCAAAGCCAAAGGAATTCGGAAGAATCGCGCAATTTGCGACGCTCACGGGAACTGGATCGGGGACATCAATGAGGGCATCTCGATTATGCGCGGCGGTCGTTCCCCGCGACAGGTGCACCGCGGAAAGAACCTGCGCATCCTTCACAATGCCGGGCTGATGTTCGACAATTTTGACCTCGATGGCCAGGAGTGCTGTTTCCTCTTCCGCGAGAAGCATCATCGGCTATTCGCCAAGGCATGCGCGTTGGCTGGCAGGTAGAGGATGATCACCGGAGGCAAAAGCAATGAGCGACGCAGTTCCTGAACAGGCTTCCGTCCATGCTGAGGGAACCGGGGTCGTGATCACCACGCTGGCC
>DASXUX010000075.1:0-3081 GCA_036504595.1 Planctomycetota bacterium
CTTGCTTGGAGAGGCATTACTCTCGTGCATTTTTCCCGCGAGGCGGTGCAAGGCACTCGCACGTAAGACCGTATCCTTTGCGATGCATCTTCACGAAGCCTTGCCGACGGTTTCATTGGAAAGCATCTCGCGAGAGAAGTATACGAAGTTTGCGCCTCGCCAGTTTGCTCTATGAATAAATGGATAGCCATCACTGGCCTGCTGGATATTCAGTGCAACGTGTCCTTGGCCATCTCCAGTGATCCGGAGAACGATCTCGAAGAAGACCTCGCGCGAGACTGAAATATCCTGCTCGCCGAAGAACGTGTATACCGCGAGCGCCAAATCAAGGTTGTTGATCACGGAAATTTCCTCCAGTTACGTCGCATGGCCATTCTTTCAGTGCGCGTTGCCAGCATCCGTATGCCCATCACTGTGCAGTGCACTGTTCTTTGGAACCTGAGCGGCGCTGAGCGGGCCGCGCCGTGCTGCACAATACTGTGCAGGCACCGCACTCCATTTGTGCACAGCAGCGCCCAAGAAATCATTGCTGTCGGCCTGGCCGCGAAACTAATGACTGGCATCCGCGTCATTTGCACGATTGTTTCAAACCTCGCCCGCTGTTTGCCATGTGCAGCCGCATCCTCCATCCGCGAAAGGAACTGACACTGACATGGCAACCCTCATCGCTCGCTCTGCGGCTGACGCAAACACTCTGCCTATCGGGGGCATGAGCCCGGCACTCGAACAGAATCTGCTGGAGATGGTTGGCCGCAACAAGTGTCCGGTGATGCGGTCGGCTGCAGACGTAGCCGAAGCGTTCGCCGAGACGGTTTGGCTTAAGCGCAACGTGCTGCTGGCGGCCACCATTGACCGGCGAAGACGCTTGATACATTGGGAGATGCTTGCGGGCACGCGAGCGGCCTTCCGCGACTTGTGCCCTGCATCCGCCTTTAGCGGCGTGATGCATTCGCATGGGTACGGAATCATCCTTGTTCAGAACCACCGTTCGGGCCGTTTGGAATTCGATGCGGCCGGCCTTGCGGTCACTCGGGCCGTGGCTCACGCAGGGTTACTGTTGGGTTACCCACTGGTCGATCATGTAGTAATTTCGCAGACTGGATATCTGAGCGTGCTGAGCATGGCCCTTTCGCAGCGCCAGTACTGGGCAAGAAGATCGCGTGCGTCGTGATAGTCTCTTGCGGACGCTGCGAGCCAGAGAAGGCAACTCTTCATGTGCCGGACGAGGATGTCGCGAGTGGAATATCGATATCGGCCGCAGGCTCCCGCATCGGCAGTGTCACCTCAAAGGTAGTGCCCTCACCGAGTTTGCTCTGCACTTGGATGCGGCCACCATGGAGCTCGATCACTTTGCGGCTGATGCTCAGTCCAAGCCCCGTACCGGCCTCGCCTTTGGTCGAGAAAAACAATTCAAAGAGCCTCTTGCATGAGGACTCGTCCATGCCACAGCCATTGTCGCGAACGGAGATAATCAATTCGGAGCCGAGAAGCGCCGTACTGACGTTGACCCTGGGGTGCGCGTTCCCTGACGTTGCTTCCACCGCGTTGCGGATGATGTTATAGAGCACTTGGCGGAGCCAGTGGCCATCTGCGCGGCAGTGTTGAGCGGCGCCGGCAATATTCGTCTTGAATTCCACCTGCGCAGCGACCGGCGTGTCTCGCAGATCGCGCCATACTGAATCCACGAGATCGGCAAGATCAATGCGCCCGGGCCGCAGTTCTATCGGCCTGGAGAGATCCCGCAGATTGGCCAGCAGCCGTTGAAGGCCCGCGACCCGGTCGGCGAGAATCGTGACTGGCCGGCGAGCCGTGTTCTCCTCCAGGTGTTCGATTTCGACGAGCTTGTTTATCTGATATTGGATGGGTTGCACGACGTTCTTGATCTCATGGTTTACTGCGGAGATCGCTTCGCCGACGCGAGCTAAGCTCTCCTTTTGCCGGACGACCTTCTCCAGTTCCCGGACATCAGTGATGTCATTAAGAATGACAAGCAGCAGGTGCCCGGCGTCTTTGGCCTCAATCTGGCGCAAACTCAACAGGACTGACCGGGGGCGAGGAGTGTCCAGGCGGACCTCCTCATTGGTAATGGGCTTTTGGTCCGCCATGAAGCGCGAGATCACGCTTGCGACAAGCGGCTGGAGCTTGGCTAGTTCATCCAGGGTCTCCGGCGGCGAATGTGGGTCCGGCAGGCATAACGCTCGGGCTGCGCTGTTGGCCTGCACCAATCGTCCTCCCGTCGTCACGACGAGCACGCCAGTTGTGAGCCCTTCGAGCGTGCGAGTTGTTAGCTCCTGCAGGCGCTCAATCTGCGCAAACGCGCGCGCCTTTACCAAGACGCTGGATGAATGTGCCGCGATCGTTTCCGCGAACTGTGCGTCAGCATCGCTATAGGGCTCATCGGCGCGTCTGGCTTCCAGTACCACGCAACCCAGCTTTTCCTCGCCATGCAAAATCGGGAGGAGGAGTGCCTCGTCTCCTTCCGCGAGTTCCAGTACGCGTTGGCCAGCCGGCGCCTTGGGCAGCGGCAGATGCTGCGCCGAACCTCCCACGGTCATCTGCGCCTGAATGCTGCCTGGTATCGGCTCGCCGGCGGACCACTGCCCAAGTGTAAAGCCATCCTGGTAGAATGCGTAAAGCACCATACGGCCGGTGCCGTCAGCCAGATAAAAGGAGATGCGCCGCGGCTGAAAGCATTTGTCCAGCAGACGGCAAAGCGCCTGTGCGACGAAATCGAGTTGAACGGTGGATGCGGTCTCGCGGGCAAACTGTTCCAGTGCGGACTGACGCTGCGCGGTAGCCCGGAAGAAGAGACGATCCACACTTTTTTCGAGATGATTCAGGAGCGGGGCGAATGCAAGGCCGGCCACCAGAACGAAGGCGATCGCCGGCAGTGTCCCAGTGCCGAATACCTGCGGCAGCCCTGAGTAGGGCGCCAGGAGGACCAGCAGTCCATAGAGCATTCCGAGCGCCAGGGAGACGCAAGCGTATGCAAATCCGCGGCGCACAACGACCGTGAAATCGAATACTTTACGCCGCAGCACCGCGTAGCTGATGATCCCCGCGTGCAGCAAGAACGCGAGG
>DASXUX010000076.1:0-3080 GCA_036504595.1 Planctomycetota bacterium
CTTGCTTGGAGAGGCATTACTCTCGTGCATTTTTCCCGCGAGGCGGTGCAAGGCACTCGCACGTAAGACCGTATCCTTTGCGATGCATCTTCACGAAGCCTTGCCGACGGTTTCATTGGAAAGCATCTCGCGAGAGAAGTACACGAAGTTTGCGCCTCGCCAGTTTGCTCTATGAATAAATGGATAGCCATCACTGGCCTGCTGGATATTCAGTGCAACGTGTCCTTGCCCATCCCCGGTGATCCGGAGAACGATCTCGAAAAAGACCTCGCGAGAGACCGAAATATCCTGCTCGCCGAAGAACGTGTATACCGCGAGCGCCAAATCAAGGTTGTTGATCACGGAAATTTCCTCCAGTTACGTCACCAGGCCATTGTTTCGGTGCGCGTTGCCGGCATCCGTATGCCCATCGCTGTGCAGTGCACTGTTCTCTGGGATCTGAGCGGCGCTGATCGGGCCGATCCGCGCTGCACAGTTCTGTGCAGGCATCGCACTCCATTTGTGCACAGCACCACCCAAGAACTCATCGCTGTCGGCGTGGCCGCGAAAGCAAGGAGTGACGCTCGCGTCATTTGCACGATTGTTTCAATCCTCGCCCGCTGTTTGCCACGTGCAGCCGCATCCTCCATCCGCGAAAGGAACTGACACTGACATGGCAACCCTCATCGCTCGCTCTGCGGCTGTCGCAAACACTCTGCCTATCGGAGGCATGAGCCCGGCACTCGAACAGAATCTGCTGGAGATTGTTGGCCGCAACAAGTGTCCGGTCATGCGGTCGGCTGCAGACGTAGCCGAAGCGTTCGCCGAGACGATCTGGCTTAAGCGGAACGTGCTGCTGGCGGCCACAATCGATCGGAGCAGACGCCTGATACATTGGGAGATGCTTGCGGGCACACGCGCGGCTCTTCGCGACCTGTGCCCTGCGTCCGCCTTTAGCGGCGTGATGCATTCGCACGGGTACGGCGTCATCCTCGTTCAGAATCACCGTTCGGGCCGTTTGGAATTCGATGCGGCCGGCCTTGCGGTCACGGGGGCCGTAGCTCACGCAGGGTTACTGTTGGGTTACCCACTCGTCGATCATGTCATAATTTCGCGAACTGGATATCTGAGCGTGCTGAGCATGGCTCTTTCGCAGCGCCAGTACTGGGCGAGAAGCTCGCGCGCGTCGTGATAGGCTCTGCGGTCGCTGCGCGCCGGAGAAGACAACTCTTTATGTGCCGGACGTGGATGTCGCGACTGGAAAATCGACATCGGCCGAAGGCTCACGCACCGGTAATGTCACCTCAAAGGTAGTGCCCTCACCGAGTTTGCTCTGCACTTGTATGCGGCCACCATGGAGTTCGATCACTTTGCGGCTGATGCTCAGTCCAAGCCCCGTACCGGCCTCGCCTTTGGTTGAGAAGAACAATTCAAAGAGCCTCTTGCACGAGGACTCGTCCATGCCACAGCCATTGTCACGAATGGAGATGGTCAATTCGGAGTCGAGAAGCGCCGTGCTGACGTTGACCCTTGGGTGTGCGTTCCCTGACGTTGCTTCCACCGCGTTGCGGATGATGTTATAGAGCACTTGGCGGAGCCAGTGGCCATCTGCGCGGCAGTGTTGAGCGGCGCCGGCAATATTCGTCTTGAATTCCACCTGCGCGGCGGCTGGCGTGTCTCGTAAATCGCGCCACACGGAATCCACGAGATCGGCAAGATCAATGCGCCCTGGCCGCAGTTCTATCGGTCTGGAGAGGTCGCGCAGGTTGGCCAGCAGCCTTTGAAGGCCCGCGACCCGGTCGGCGAGAACCGTAACTGGCCGGCGAGCAGTGTTCTCCTCCAGGTGTTCGAGTTCCACGAGCTTGTTTATCTGATATTGGATGGGTTGTACGACATTCTTGATCTCATGGTTTACTGCGGAGATCGCTTCGCCTACGCGGGCCAGGCTCTCCTTTTGTCGGACGACTTTCTCCAGTTCCCGGACATCAGTGATGTCATTAAGAATGACAAGCAGCAGGTGTCCGGCGTCTTTGGCCTCAATTTGCCGCAAACTCAGCAGGACCGAACGGTGCCGGGGAGTGTCGAGGCGAACCTCCTCATTGGTGATGGGCTTATGGTCCGCCATGAAGCGCGAGATCACACTCGCGACAAGCGGCTGGAGCTTGGCTAGTTCATCCAGGGTCTCCGGCGGCGACTGTGGTTCTGGCAGGCAGAGCGCTCGCGCGGCGCTGTTAGCCTGCACCAATCGTCCTCCCGACGTCACGACCAGCACGCCGGTTGTGAGACCTTCGAGCGTGCGAGTGGTCAGTTCCTGCAGGCGCTCAATCTGCGCAAATGCGCGCGCCTTGACCAAGACGCTGGATGAATGTGCCGCGATCGTTTCCGCGAACTGCGCGTCAGCATCGCTATAGGGATCATCGGCGCGTCTGGCTTCCAGTATCACGCAGCCCAGCCTTTCCTCGCCATGCAAAATCGGGAGGACGAGCGCCTCGTCGCCTTCCGCGAGTTCCAGTACGCGCTGACCAGCCGGCGCCTTGGGCAGCGGCAGATGCTGCGCCGAACGTCCCACGGTCATCTGTGCCTGAATGCTGCCCGGTATCGGCTCGCCGGCGGGCCACTGCCCAAGTGTAAAGCCATCCTGATAGAATGCGTAAAGCACCAAACGACCGGTGCCGTCAGCCAGATAGAAGGAGATGTGCCGCGGCTGAAAGCATTTGTCCAGCAGACGGCAAAGCGCCTGTGCGACGAAATCGAGCTGAACTGTGGATGCGGTCTCGCGGGCAAACTGTTCCAGCGCGGACTGACGCTGTGCGGTAGCCCGGAAGAAGAGACGGTCCACACTTTTTTCGAGATGATTCAGGAGCGGGGCGAATGCAAGGCCGGCAATCAGAACGAAGGCGATCGCCGGCAGTGTCCCAGTGCCGAATACCTGCGGCAGCCCTGAGTAGGGTGCCAGGAGAACCAGCAGTCCATAGAGCATTCCGAGCGCCAGGGAGACGCAAGCGTATGCAAATCCGCGGCGCACAACGACCGTGAAATCGAATACTTTACGCCGCAGCACCGCGTAGCTGATGATCCCCGCGTGCAGCAAGAACGCGAGG
>DASXUX010000077.1:0-66816 GCA_036504595.1 Planctomycetota bacterium
CGTCGCCTCGTGCGGCAAGTGCGAGCAGCCGAAAACGCGATGCAACAGTTGCGACCAGCCCAAAGCCAAGTGCCACACCTGCAACACCTGCAATACGGGCTGCGGCGAAACAGTGGTGCTGATGTACGACAACAACTACAACGACGGCCTGACGTCACACATCAATGGCCGCCGCCGCTAGACCGCGATCGAAAAGCATGATGGAACCCGGTCCAACCAAAGGTTGGACCGGGTCTTTCTTGGAAAAGAGCAGGTTGCGCTTGAGTTCAAAAGCGAGGGGAAGGAGACGTTATGTTAGTCAACCTAATCGTGGGCTTGGCCATCCTGGGAGTTGTGCTGTGGCTGATCAATACCTACGTGCCCATGGACGACAGAATCAAACAGTTAATCAGCATCGTCGCCGTGGTTGGAGCGGCGCTGTGGGCGCTGCAAGCCTTTGGCATTACAGTAACCACCGGCGGACCGATAGTAGCCCTGATTGTAACACTGGTGGTTCTTGGCGTTGTTCTATGGGTCATCAATACGTATCTGCCGATTGATGGGAAGATAAAGCAAATCATCAATGTGGTCGCGATGCTTCTGGCGGTGCTGGTCGTCCTTCAGGCGTTCGGCATCATCCATACCAATGTTGGGATGACAGGCGCTGAAGAGAGACCCATACGCCACCTGACGAGCAAGTAAACGTGGAGTGGCATTTGCGAGGCAATTACCAAGTAGTACTTGCTCGAAGAGAGGGGAACACGAACATGATGGGATTCACGCGTGGGGCAGCGATGGCGGTAGTGCTCGGGGCTTTCGCAGCGGTGCTTGCGTTTTCGGTTGCGCTTGCGACCGTGCCGGAATCGGCGGCGATTGGCGGCGCGTCGCGCAGCGTCGGCACGAATCTGCGCATCTCCAATCCATTTCTGCTCGTGGGGTCTGACCCGCAGTTCCCCAACGGGGGCGATGTGAGTGTCGATCCCAAAGGTTTTGACTTGGGCGACACGCTTGCGGGTTCACAGGTGATGCGTTTCATCAGCGCCTTGGGCGGAGTGCGGCCGTACACGGTGACTTCGCCCGATATTTCCGCCACGGGACTGATGCTGGAAGAATCCGGCCGCGTCTTCGGCACGCCCGTGGGAACGCTGCCGCTGGCGTTCACCGCCAGAGTAGTAGATGCGTCCAACCAGGTGCGCAGCGGATCTTTCCGGCTGGGGCGGCCGGTGCTGGCTCCAGGCGCACTTCGTTTCGCTCAAGACCGCGTGTCGCAGGCCCAGGTCGGGCAGGATTACTTTACGAACGTAGAGGTCCTTGGCGCAAAGCCGGCGGATGTGTTTTTCAATGTGGTCAGCGGGAGTGTGAAGTTCAACGGATCGGCGCTTAGCGATCTCGAGACGCTCGGGCTGTCGTTCTTTGATGACGGCACGCTTGCGGGCCGGCCGCTGGCGAGCGGCACCTTGCTGTTCACCGCTCACGCAGCGACGAGAACAGCGGTGGCGCGCAGCCGCGACGGATTGCAGATCGACCAACCGCTCAGTTTGCAGATTTCGAGCGCGGAGAGCGTGCAGTCGGGGTTGGCTACTTTGTCCGCGTCCGTACGTGGGGATTTTCGCAGCGGGAACCGGAGCATGGCGACGTTCTCGTTCCTGATCGGCAACGGCGGCTTAACTAATACGAGTTTTGCGAATGCGCCATTTGTTTTCCGTGTTGCGGGAAGCGAGTTCTACACCACGTTGGACGCGTCCGGCCAGTCACGCAGTGGCAAGTTGCGCGTGGCGCTGAACGCGTTCGGCGGCGCGATGAAAGTCACGTTGTTTGATGCGGACTTCGGCCTGTTGCTGGGCAAGAGCAACTTGGGGAACCGCGGGCAGGTGACGACGGTGGTGGGCGTTGAGTTGGGCATGACGTTCCTAGGCACTGAAGCGCTGCAGCTTGATGTGCGCGCCAGCCGTTCCCGCTTTCAGCTCAACTACAAGCTAGGCAAGCAGCGGCAATTGGGCGGCCTGTTCCAGATTGTTGCGTTGCGTGCGATGGATTTCTCGGACGGCAGCGCGTTCACAGTGAAGTTCCTTGCTGCACACGTGAAGGGGCGGTCGAGCACGGAGTTTGGGTATGGACGAGACGCGACCGTGCGTATTGGAACGGAGTTTCACGAGACGGTGTTTTTGCGGAAAGGTCGAGGTAAGTTTTTTGCGCCGGGACTTCGAAGCCTGATTGTCAATCCAAAGACGAAGGTTGGTGTGCTGACGACGTTTAATCTGCCATCGTCTCAAACAGGAATACCGCTGGGCAGTTCGGGCAAGACCGCGACGTTCTTGCTTGGGTTGGATTTGAACACGACCTCGACGTTCTTCCAGGGTGACGCATCGCGGGTCATCTTTCCGGTGACGTTCGGAAGATAAGGGAAGCAACTGTTGCTGAGGGAACTCAAGGTGTTTCAGCGGCAGAAGGCGGAGCGATCGGACACGTCCTGCAGGGCGCGCTCATATCCGTGCATGGCTTCTCATGAGCTTCTCCCTGAACTGGTTCTCTCTGAGTGCTCTGCGCCATTTCCTGAGCATGAGATAGCCGCCCGAACCGACCACGCTGTTGCGCCAACTGCGATACCAGGTGCGCCAGCGCGCGCGGAGATTGAGCAGCGGCAGCATGGCCAGTGGGAAACGCAGCGTATGCACCACCACCCAAAGGATCCGCCAGAAGTGGTAGAAGCCGCCCATCAGCGCTTGCGTGGACTGGAGCATGCCCTCGGGCGTCAAGGGCGCGTCCGGCACGATGAGCGGAAAGTTGCCATCATAGTACTCCCAACCGACGCCGTCGCTGGCCAGCATGCGGCCGTTCTTCTCGAGCCGTGCCCGCAATGCCGTGCCCGGCAACGGCACAGGCACAAGCACCTGCACGGTGTCCAGACGCGCCTCGCGGAAAAAGCGCCGGTAGCGTTTCACTCGCTCGAGTGCGCTCATGCGGAACTCCACGCCGGGACGCATGGGGTATCCGAAGATGAACATGCCGTGGAGCAGGAAGCCATGCCGGCGGTACGTCCTGGCCAGTTGCACCATGTCGGCAGCCCGCAGGCTTTTGCCCATGGCGCGCAGCTCCTCATCAATGGGCGACTCGATCCCGATTGCCAGGCATTGAATGCCGCACGCGCGCATGCTCGTCAGCAACTCCTCGTCGCGCGCGCAGTCCAGCCGGACCTGCGCCGTCACGAAGAACCGCAGTCCCATACGTTGTTGATAATCCCGAAGAAGCTGACAGAAGCGCAGGGTCTCGGGACGATCCTGCGCGAACTGATCGTCCACGATGAAGAACTGTCGAGCCCCGAATCCTTCCGCCAGATAGCTCATCTGAGCGATCAACCGCTCCGGTGTGGCGCAGCGAGCGCGCCCTTTTACCGCGCAGAATTCGCAGTTCATCCCGCAGCCGCGGATGCGGTTTACGGGAAAGACTTTGACCTTGGCGAAGCGCAGCAGGCCGAAATCCGGCAACGGGAGCAACTCGAAATCCTCCAGCGGCTTGCGCAGTTTGGTGCTGACCAGTGCGCCGTCCTTGAGAAACGTAAGGCCGGCGATTTCCTCCAGGCCGCGCTTTGCATCCCGCGCCTCGAAGACGTCACGCACGGTCAATTCGCCTTCGCCGTTGACCACGACGTCCAGACCGTTGCGCAGCGCCTCTTCGGGCAGCGCGTCCAGATGCTGGCCTCCGCCCACGCTGAAAATGCCCGCCTTGCGGTAAAATGACGCGACCGTCAATAAGCGAGGAATGGTGCAGGATAGCCCGCCGTAGAAACCCACGGCATCCGCCGGGCGCATCTGCTGGAGCGCGGCATGGTCGGGATTGCCCTGTCCATCTAAAGGCCCTGGGAAACGGTAGTTGTTCTCGTCAATCACCTCCACGTCCCATCCAGGCATCTTGCTTACGCTGGTGGCCACGCACAGCGGTCCGAGCGCTGTGGTCAGCCTGGCGATGTGGCTGTAGATATTGAACGCCGGGTACTTGGGGATCACCATTCGGAAGACACGTCGCTTAGCCAGGTTTTCCATGGCGCAGCTCCTCTCCATTATGGTTTTAAACCCGATTTCGCTTATGACCTGCCTCGACGACTCCAGTTCCTTCGCTCAGACGGCGCATTAAATGCGGAATCGTCTCTACATTGTGCCGCAGAGACGTCCCGCCGTTCATATCATAGCGTTCTCTTTACGGCTGTGGCACCGCGACTTCCTCAGGCTTATGGACCTTGGTTTCGATCGCATGGGTCATCGCGATGATGTTCTGGGCCATCGCTATGTCTTCGGCAGTTCCATGCGCCACGATCACGAACTTTCCCTGCTTGATCTGGTTCTCGTAGTTCAGAATGCTGTCCTTAGGAATACCGATACTATACAACCCTGCACCCAAGGCGCTCAATCCTCCCACGACCATCGCGCCCTCCAAGCCGGCGATGATCCAGCCTGCCAGCGGGCCAAAAATCAGGACGGGCCCAACGCCCGGCACGAAGAGGAATGCCGTGCCGAAAAGCAGCCCCCACAGACCACCCCAGAAGGCGCCGAGTTTCCCCCAGACCTTCATACGATCGCCGACATTGTAGAAGCCGATCACGTTCTCCTCGGTCCGATAGTCCTTGCCGACAATGGACAGTTTCTTCATATCGAAGCCTGCCCGCTGGAGCTCCTTGATTGCCACCTCCGCTTTGGTGTGGGTGTCGTACACCGCAACGACTGAGTTAGGCTTGGACATAGGTTTCTCCTTTCCCGCTTCTTGGGCTGGACTGTGGTCGCTCCAATGAGCGCCGCTATTACTTCCTGGCCAGCGACAGCATGCGAACCCATGTTGTGTCATTTCAACTTGACGCTACCGCGCCTGCAGCGGGCCGCGTTGTTACAGAGTTCTTTCCGGAGCCGGGTTCGCGCGCGCGCGTAGCGGGACATGACGGTGCCTATCGGGATGCCGAGTTCCTTGGCGCATTCCCGATACGAAAGACCGCCCAGAGGAATGCGCAGGGCCAAAGCGCGTTGGATTGGGGTCAGGGCGTCCAAGGCCAGTTTGAGCGGGTCATCGACCAGTTCCGGGTAAACAGCCTCCCAATCGGTGTCGAATGGCTCAACACGCTTCTCCGCTTGTGTTCTGCCGCCAAGGAGAGATTCGTCGGCCTGGAAGTCGGTCGTGACCTGATGCGTCGTTAGGGACTTCTGCCTGTTCGCGACCAGGAACCGTAGTATCTGAAAGACCCAGGCCCCGAAGCACGTGCCTATGGCGAAGTGGTCGAAGTTGCGCCATGCACGCAAGTGGGTCTCCTGAACCAAGTCCTCCGCGTGGGCATGGTTTCCACTGTACCGCAAGGCGGTGACATAGAGCGCGCCCGCGACGGACGTTGCCAGTGCCGCAAACTGTTCCTGGCGTTGGCCGAGGTTCGATCGCTGGAACTCGGCTGCCGGTTCTCCGCCGTCTGTGGACGCCTGCGAGACCGGTGCGTTCGTCAACTCGGAGGAAGTCAGGCGCTCATACATGCGTGAGTCCTTTCACGGGGCCGCTGACACCTTTTCAAAACAGCGACGAACTTGGGTGCCCAGCCTGCAAATTGCTCGGAATTAGTAGGCCGGGTCAGAACACCCTGAATCGGGGAATCTGGGCGCAGGCAATCGCGCGTATCTGCTTCGCCCATACGACTTAGAACGAGCGTCGTCGGCAGGGGTCGAGGATGAAGCGCCGCAGCGAGGATCTTCAACAAGTCGTCGGCGAAAAGACCCTCCATCACCCACTCCACAACAATGAGGTCAATGATGAGGCGATGGCAGGCCTCCTGGGCAAGAGCGACCGTCCCGCAGCCATGTACATGCAGTCCCTCCAGTTTGCAGGCCTGCATCAACGCGTCACCCAAGCCGGGGTCGGACTGCAGCAACAGGATACGAGACGAGTCCCGCGCAATGGTTTCGACGCGAGCGATCTCGAGCATCTCTACCTGAAGCATCGCGGACTCCCCCCAGTGATAGTGAACGCGGCTCATTCGCCCAAAGCATAAATAAGGCCGGTTGGGGATGCGGACCTGTATTTGTGAGACTCGCAACCTGAAAGCGATATGCGTACTCGAATTATCATTTCACGCTCAGAAGCGTGCAAGGAGGCTGCCTGTCGGCGAGTGACTGAAATCCGGACAGCGACAGCGATTCTCGGAGCTTTGTTGTTGACTTGCCAAGTTGCATGTTTACCCTTTTCTCAGGGGCATCAAATTGAAGACTGGGCAAGATTCCAGCCCTGTAATTGGGGATAGCGCCAACTTGGTCGGCACCGCTTTGCTGGCGAAGCGCATGGCCGCGCAGTTGGCGATCTCCCGAGTGCTCTCTCAAGCCAACACGTTGCGCGAAGCCATCCCGGAGATTCTGCGCGAAATCGCCGAAGCGCTCGGCTGGGAAATAGGCATTCTTTGGCGCGTGGATACCGAGGCCGAAGTACTGGTCTGTGAAGAAATATGGAGTTCGCCGACTCTGAATGCAGTGACATTCATTTCGAAAATTAGAGACATCAAGTTGGAACGTGCCAAGGGCCTTGCTGGCCGTGTTTGGGTCAGCAAGGAGGCCGTATGGGTCGACGATTACGTTGATCAGGATATTCCGGGTACGGTTATCTCGGCTAAAGAACGTATTCGGGGCGCCGCGTGTGTTCCCATAAAACTTGGCGACCAAGTGCTCGGCGCAATGGAATTCATCAGTTGGCATCTGCGCCAACCGGATCCGCAGATTCACGAGATGATGGCGATTATCGCCACCGAAATCGGGTTGTTTATGGAACGCTCTCGAGCCCAAGCGGCGTTGGATGCAAGTGAGGCGCGCTACCGCCTTCTCGCCGATACCTCCGTGGACGTGCTCGTGACGGTTGACGACGAAGGCACACTTTTGTTCGCGAATAAGGCCGCGGAGCGAGTTTTTGGATATACTACGAGCGAGTTGCTCGGAAAGAATCTGTCGCTCATTATCCCGGAACATTCCCGATTCAAGAATCTGGTGCTGAAACTCGGCGCGAAACCGGCGCCGGCAAAGTACGTGGAGTTATCTGGAGTGCATAAGAATGGTCGGACGCTGCATCTCGAAGCCGCTTTCGCGGAGTTCTTGGGAACAGAGAAGCTTTACGCGACCGGTATCATTCGCGACGTCACCGAACACAAGCGCGTGCAAAACGCTTTGCAGGAGAAAGAACGAAAGCTGCAGAGCGTTCTGGCGAGCGGTCCGAATGGCCAGATTGTCGCGGAAGCGCCCGCCATGCTGGGCTTGCTGGCGCGGGTGAAGAAGGCCGCCGCGAGCTACGCGGGGATACTGATTCAGGGCGAAACCGGAAGCGGGAAGGAATGCGTTGCGCTCGCGCTGCATCGGCAATCGCCGCGCGCGGACAAAGCCTTCGTGGCGCGGAATTGTTCGGCGATTCCGGCGAACTTGTTCGAATCGGAGATGTTTGGACATAAGAAGGGCTCGTTCACTGGCGCCGACCGGGACCGCAAGGGCGCTTTCATGGAGGCGGACGGTGGAACGCTGTTCTTAGACGAGATCGGCGACTTGGAATATGGCCTTCAGACGAAACTGCTGCGCGCGATACAGGAGAAAGTTATCCGTCCGGTGGGCAGCGACACGGATGTGCCAGTGGATCCCCGGATCATTTGCGCCACGAATAAGGATTTGCGGGAGGCCTGCAAGACGAATGAATTCCGCGAAGACCTGTACTACCGCCTGGTGACGGTGGTGCTGGTGGTTCCCCCGTTGCGCGAGCGGAGGGAGGATATCATCCCACTGGCGCGCCATTTCGTCGGCCTCGCAAGCAAGTGGTCGCGCACGCTAACACCGGAGGCAGAGGAACGCCTGCTGAGCTATGCCTGGCCGGGCAATGTGCGTGAACTGCGTTCCTTAATGGAGCAAGCGGTCATCTTTGCCGTGGGCAACGAAATCCGCGTCGAAGAACTGAATTTCCCAATGACGGACGAAGAAATCGATGAGGACTCGGTGGCCTTGGCAGATGTGGAGCGGCGCCATATTTTGCGCGTGCTGAAGGCGAATCATGGAAACCGGACCAATGCGGCTAGAGCACTCGGCTTGGCGCGCAGTACGTTAGTATTAAAGCTCAAGAGCTACAACTATCCAGTTGACGAATGATCGTTCAGCGTTAACGCCGCCGTAACGTCCGCTTGGCTAGAAGTCAGTCACCTCGATAACCTTGCCGCCCGCATCCGTGATTGTCACAACCGACGGGTTCTGGCCGCTCACGGAAACCTTGACGGCTTCGTCATAATCACGCTCCAGTGTCTTGTCACCCATGGTAATAACCACGTGCGTCTTTCCGTTCACTGATCTGGTCTGTACGCCCACGCCAGAACCGGAGGAGACGCCGGAAGCAACGGCCGCTTTTGCGCCGACTGCCACCTTGCCGGCGGCGTCACGGAGCGTTTGCTTCAAGCGCTCGGCGAAGCCTGCTCCCGCCGCGCTCGTGGGGGCACCGGGTTCCCCTCGGTCGCCCTCATTGACGGTGACTTTATTATTGCCAACAGAAACGTTAATCGCCATAGCCATTCTCCTGGTTCTTCACGGTTCCACCGAAGGCGGCGCCGAATGCAACGCCTCCGCCTCTTTTCTGCCGCACTCGTCGTGCCGCGACCTGCAATTCGTCCACGCAGCGCTCTTTGCTTGCCATATTTCCTGCCTGCCGTACGAATATCGATCACCAAAATAGCGAAAATCGGCGGGTGCGCTGATTGAGCGTCTCGCGTACGCCTACGGCAGCACCTGTTCTATTGTTATTTATGCCTATGGCACAGAACGTGTGTTGTAACGCACCGTTCAGATTCATTCACCAAAACGGGGAGGTGCGTTGTGAGAGCTAAATTCGGTTTGTTGTCCGCATGGGTGTGCGCGGCTTTGCTGGCCTATACTGGCGGCGCGTATGCTGCAGCCACGGACAGCATCCATTTCAAGGACAGGGTTGACAAGGAGACGACGAGCCAGTTACAGACGACCTTTGTGGGGGTCAATGTAATTGGCTTGCCGACGACGGGCAAAAAGCTTGTGCCGTCGCTGGCGGGCCAGACGGTGATATTCACTGTCGGCAGTGCGTCGTTTCAAGGCACCGCGGACTCAAAGGGCAAGGTAGCCATTCCCTTCAATGCGATGTTGAAAGGCACCAAGTTCACGCTGAAGTACAAGGGACTCCAGTTGATTTCGCTATTCCCTCTCTCCACGTCCGACGGCAAGGACAAGTCCGTCGCGGTCCACTTCAAAGTTATCGCCACAATGCCAGGCCAGGCTGATGTCGTCTTGGTAGACAAGACTGTGACCTTGATCTATAGCGCAAAGAATGGCAATCTCTCGGGGAAGGGTCCCGCTCCTGAAGCAGACACGACTGGCCCTACGATAGTTCGCACACACCCCGTAGATGCCGCTACGGGCGTCGCCATCAATCGAGCAGTCACTGCAACTTTCAGCGAGGAAATGGATTCTTCGACGATCAATACATCCACCCTGAGCTTGAAACAGGGAGCGACGCCGGTCACAGGTACTGTGAGCTACGCTGGCGCGATCGCGAGCTTCAAGCCAACAAGCGATCTTACCCCAAATACCCTATACACTGCCACCATTTCCACCGGGGCCAAAGACCGCGCAGGCAACCCACTGGCGGCAAATTTCATTTGGAGCTTTACAACAGGCACAACCGCGGCGAAAGGTCCGGCGCCGGTGTCTCTTGGGATGGCCGGGAACTTCGCGATTTTAGCGAAATCGGGAATCGATACGGTTCCGACCTCCGCAATAACTGGAGATATTGGAGTTAGTCCCGCCGCCGCCACGTACATCACTGGATTTGGATTAACAGCCGATTCCTCGAATATATTCTCGACGTCCCCGCAAGTGACCGGAAAGGTGTACGGATCGGACTACGCAATACCTACCCCCAGTAATCTGACCACGGCCGTAAGCAATATGGAAACGGCATTTACCGACGCTGCCGGACGGCCAACGCCAGAGTTCACAGATCTGGGCGCAGGAGATATAAGCGGCTTGACTCTTGTTCCTGGTCTCTACAAATGGGGTACTGGTCTATCCATCAATACGGACGTTACTCTAGCCGGTGGCCCGAATGATGTCTGGATCTTCCAAGTAGGGCAGGGTATTACCGTGGCCAACGGGGCGAAAGTTGTATTGACCGGCGGAGCACTCCCCCAGAATATCTTCTGGCAGTCCGCAGGCGTTGTCTCGATTGGAACGACCGCGCACTTCGAAGGTGTCATCCTGTCTCAAACAGCAATCACGCTCGATACCGGCGCATCGATCAATGGTAGACTGCTATCTCAGACCGCGGTGACACTGAAATCAAGTACGGTTACCCAACCTGCCCAGTAAGGTTCACATTCTGAGTTTTTTGGATTGCGCACGAGTTTACCAACTCGTGCGCAATTCATTAGTTGATAATCGGGACGGGGTAGTCGAGTACCGGTCACCTTCGCTTTGCGATGTTGCCGACTCTGGCCATTTGGTTGGTAAACGGCATCCCTGGCAAATTGTAGCCGCTGGTGAACGCCCGCTTATCTGGAGTCGCCTGACCGCTTTACAAATATAAGCAGTAGTAAACACCGACCATCGTCTTCTCCTTTCCCTGAGCGGCACAGGGCGTGCGAGAACAGAATCAGACTCTTCCCGCGTTACGGCGCTGACTGAGCCAGTTGGTTTGCTTGGCGTTCAGTGAGGACGTAGTTCCTGTTCTAGACGGCACGTGAGAACTGCACTGATGTTTGATTAGCATATTGGAGCTTTAGAATGTTCAAACAACCGATACTGATGTTAAGCAGCCTGATCCTGGTCGCGATAATAGGCTTTTCCCCGTCAGGAGGAGCGGCTTTGGCGAAGGAACACGGGCTAAAGCAACCCATATTTCTATTGTGTCCGCATAATGCGGGGCGTGGCGCCTGGTCGCTCTTCTTTACCGTTGACGATAAGGACCATAGCAAAATACTCTCGCTCGGCCTTGAAACGCTGCTCAAGCAGAATTCCAAGGACTCGTCATATAGCGAGGTCATCGCTGCGCAGCATGATCCAAAGGTCAAGAGCGAACTCGTCACCGAGTTGGACGCCAAAGACTTCGCCACTCTGCAATTGAAGGTGGATGAACGCGATGCGCTTCACGTGTCCCTGGCACGGCAAGCCGACGGATCGATGGAGTTAATGATCAGCGCGCGCGTCAGTTCCTCCGGACGTTTTACCATCGGCGGCAGAGAAGCGCAGGCGAAGCGCGACTTGGTGGCGTATTACGATCCCATGAGCGCATCATGGTCCGTCAAAGCGAAGACACTTTACGATTACATGGGCGTCCGGATAGCCGACGCCCCCGGGCGGGTGATGTCCGGCCTGGTGTTTCCGATCACAGGCACAGGAATCTACCTGGTTCTGGGAGTATGGGACAACGACGATGTTGTGACTCTGATGGATCGGACGGCGGTCATAGCCGGCGACTAATGTGGTGGAGAGGGAGATCCCGTTCAAGCCGGTCGTGTTTCTCTTCTTCCGGCGATTTCTGTAATGACCGTCTGCCAAAAGGTGCAGCATGCTTGCGGACACGACTATCACCTTGCTCTTCTTCAGCAGCCTGGGTGCCGTCCGCATGGGGGCCTTGGCGACGCAATACCTGGAACATTTCAAAGTGCCCGACGGCGTGTTTATGAAATACGGTGTGTACATCCAAATTTGCGGACTTATGGCTCTCGGCTTGCTTTATTTGGTTTCCCATGACGAACTTTGCTTACATTTTTTGACCACATTGACGCTGGCCGGCACCGCCGTTTACACGATGGGCGCGCTAACTGTCTTCAAAGCCATGCCGAAAGCACGCGTTGCCTTCGGCGCTTTAGCACTAGGCATTCAGGCGAGTATCGTCCTTTTCGCGGCAGCGTCCACATTTGCGCTGGCGTAACAGTTTTTGTGGCTTGCGACCGGACAGTGGCTCAAAGCTGGCGCGCGCACCGGCTTCAGACTTAGCACTGCAACCAACTCTTTGTTCGCCCTAAGGGGAAGAACAGCTATGTCCCTTGATAAACACCCTGACTCGGCGACTCCGGTCCAATCGGATAAGAGCATCGCGGCGCTGAAACAACAAGCCGAGGTCTTAGCTCGCTCGGTGGAGGCGGTGCGCCAGCAGACCCTGGCACAGTCGAATGAGAGAATCGAGGCGTTGGAACAGAAAGCTCGGGATCTGGCTTGGTTCGTCGAGACAACACGGCAGCAGACCCTGCTGCTATCGGATAGAAAGACCGAAGCGCTGGAGCAGAAAGCTCGCGACCTTGCGGATCTTGTGGAGACTTTGCGAAACCAAACGCGCCTGCAGTCCGAGAGTGAGATAGAGGCGTTGGCGCAAAAAGCCTGGGATTTGGCTCTGTTCGTGGAGACTGTGCGCAGAGAAACACGCTTGCAGTCCGAGACGGAAATCGCAGCGCTGGGGCAAAAAGCCCGGGATTTGGCCGTTTCCGTAGAACACGTGCGCACGGAAATACGTCTGCAATCAGAGTCGGAAATCGCAGCGCTGGGACAAACGGCCCGCGACTTGGCTGTTTCGGTGGAACACGTGCGTGAAGAGACCCTCCTGCATTCGGAGATCGAAATCGCAGCGCTGGGGCAAAAGGCGCGGGACTTGGCTGTTTCGGTGGAGAGCGCGCGTGAAGAGACTCTCCTGCACTCGGAGTCCGAAATTGCAGCGCTCAAACTGCAAGCGCGCGACTTGGCCGTATCCGTCGAAACATCGCGCATTGAGACGCTCATGGCAGCGAACAAGGTAACCCGCAAACTCAACGAAGAATTGGAGCAGCGTGTCCTGGAGCGCACGGGGCAACTGGAGGCCGCGAACAAGGAACTCGAGTTCTTCTCGTATTCCGTCTCACATGATTTGCGAGCGCCGCTTCGAGCGATCGACGGCTTTTCACGCATTGTGCTTGAAGATTATGCCGCACCCATGGCGGCTGAAGGCAAAGCCTACCTGCAATTGGTGCGCGACAACACGCGCCAAATGGGACAGTTGGTGGACGACCTGCTCTCCTTCTCGCGCCTTGTTCGCCTGGGACTGGCCAAGCAAACCGTCGATCCGGGCAAGATTGTGCGGTTGTGCCTGGAAGAGATGGAGACAGAACAGGCAGGCCGAAAATTGGAAATTTCCATCGGCGATCTGCCGTCCTGTCAGGCCGATCCGACTCTGCTCAAACAGGTCTGGCTAAACCTGCTCTCTAACGCCCTAAAGTACACTCGCAAAAAGGACGTGGCGCATCTTGAGATTGGTTGCCGCACGCAGCCCCGAGCGTTGACCGACGGGCATACATTTAGCGACACGGAAAGAGTCTATTTCGTCAAGGACAACGGCGCCGGCTTCGACATGAAGTATGTCAGCAAACTCTTCGGCGTCTTTCAGCGGCTGCACCGCGCGGTCGATTACGAAGGCACCGGCGTGGGTTTGGCCATCGTACAGCGGATCATTCACCGCCACGGCGGCCGGGTTTGGGGCGAGGCCGAAGTCAACCAGGGCGCCACGTTTTCTTTCACTCTTGAATAGAGGAACACTCGATGAACGCTAACGTCGTTGAAATTCTGCTGGTCGAGGACAATCCGAACGATGAAAAGCTGGCGTTGCATGCGTTCAAAAAGCATAACTTGGCCAACAAGGTTCATGTGGTTCGCGACGGAGCGGAAGCGCTGGAATTTATCTTTTGCACCGGTGCTTATGCACAGCGCCACTTTCGGAATCCTCGGGTGATCCTGCTCGATAAGAAACTGCCCCTCGTGGATGGCATGGAGGTGCTGCGCCAGATTCGAGCGGATCCACGCACCCGTGTGGTTCCGGTGGTGATGCTCACGTCGTCCTCGGAAGAGAAAGACATCATCGAGAGTTATAATCTGGGCGTCAACAGTTACATCGTCAAGCCAGTGGACTTCGAGCAGTTCAGCGAAACCGCTCGACAACTGGGCTACTACTGGCTGCTCCTCAACAAGCAACCAGCCGAGGGCATCGAGGCTTAATCGCCGGAGCGAACGGGCTTGGGAGAGGCACAACTACACCGTGCGTTACTTTTTTGGCTCATGCAAGAGGACCGATCAATGCTCAATGAAGACGTTGAAATACTAATGATCGAAGACAATTCCAGCGATGAAATACTGGCGCTGCACGCCTTCAAACAGCATAAGCTCGCTAGTAAGGTTCGAGTGGTGCGCGACGGAGCTGAAGCGCTGGAGTTCATCTTTTGCACCGGTGCCTACGCTAAGCGTAGCTTTGACAACCCCCGGCTCATCCTGCTTGATAAGAAACTGCCCTTGGTTGACGGCATGGAGGTGCTGCGCCGGATTCGAGCCGATCCGCGCACCCACTTGGTTCCCGTGGTGATGCTGACGTCGTCGGTGGAAGACCGCGACATCATCGAGAGTTTCAAGTTGGGCGTCAACAGTTACGTCGTCAAGCCGGCGGACTTCGATCAGTTCAGCAAAATCATCGGACACTTGGCCTTCTACTGGCTGCACGTCAACCAGCAACCTGACCTGCTTCCCGAGATCATGATCAGGTGACCTGTTGAGTCAGTGCAGAAAAGGTGCTGGCGGCGGCGTTCGGCAACGGTGCCGCACCTAAGCGAAACACAGCGCACCCGGTGATGTGCTCTTTCGCCGCGCTGTCAAGCTCTTCGCCTCCCGACGTGTACATGACCATGTACACGTCGGAATACGAAAGCACTTCCCTGCCTCGTTTCCGACCACTTGTTGGTGGGCTACAAGGACTTACGCCGACCGCCGCTTTATACCGGCCACATGCCTTTCGCCTTAGCCGCGATGACGGAACGGATAGCTCAATATAGAAACGTCGTCAGCCGCAGATCGCGCGAAGCCGCGCACGCACCCGACTCAGATCGAGCCTTCTGAAGTGTGGGCCGATTGAGAGACCGTGAGCAAGAGCCATCAAGAGCCGTCGGTCCAGCGGACCGGTCTTGGCATTCTCGATCTCCTCAACTTACCGATCAGGCTGCGTTACCTGGCCAGCCGGAGAAACTTGAAGAACCGCTAACGCCGGTTTCGCCGACAGGCAGATTCTGGAATCCGGAGAAGCCAATGATCTGCTGTTGACGCGGATATCCGGACGCGTGCGCCGGTAATTCCGTGGAATCGCCACTTCCACAATGGCATCGCCCGGTCCCGGCGCTTGATCAGACGCTGCTTGATGTTCCTGGGCACGCGCACCAAAAACTCGCGCCCGGAAGTCCGCAAATCCCACAAGAAATCGTAGGCGAGAAAATGCCGGTCCATCAGGGTCAGGGAACCGACCGGAATTTCCGACAACAGTTCGCGGGCCAACTGGATTTCGCAGGCCGAGTAGCGCCCGTGTCGCTCCGCGATGACCAAGCGCGGTCCCAGGTCCACGAGCAACGTCGCGCGCATTTGGAGGTACGCCGCCCGGCCGCGGCTGGCGCCAGGCTTGCCAAAATGCTTCCGGTTCTCCTCGGTATCAGGCGTCTTGAAGGTCGATCCGTCCACGGCCTGCACGCGCCGGCCATGAAACATCAGCCCCGGACTGGAACGTGCCCATTCGCACGCACTGCGCCGCCAGAGATGTCGCATCGGCTCGACGCCCAGCCGATCCCGCGCCGCCGTCACCGCCGAACTCGCCGGCGGACTAGCATCGGCCCAGCGCATCGTCACCCAGCGCGAGCCCACCAACTTCTCCAATAGGTTTGCATATGACACCCGCCGAAATAAGCCCAGCAGAATCACGAGCCATACCGTAAAGGTCGCCGGCAACAGTCGCTCGCGAATGGACTCACGCCCCGTCGCTCGCAACGCTTCTTTGACCCACTCGCTCCGCAGTTCCTTCGCCAGCGCCTCGACCACAAAATCGCGACACTCGCTCTCAAGTCCCGCGTCAAACCGGCCGATCCTCCCCATGTACGCCCCTCCTGATTTGGTCCCGACGATGCGATCTTCACAATCTCGTCATCGGCAAATCAGGAGGTTTTCTATTTTTCTTCTCGCGCTAAGTTCCTGGTATTGGGGGGGGCCACTTCCGGCGTCCCCGGCGCCAGTTTCCGATTCGCCAGCCTTGCCCCCGCCAGAGCCAGCCGCGCCCGCGCCCGCTCATAAATCGGCGTAAAGCCCTCACCGATGCGCAGCGTCTCCTCGCGATACTGCTTCAGCCACGCCTGCGCCCTCGCGAGCGCCGCTGCAGCCTCGTCAAGGCGCTCCTCGCCGGTCAGGCTCTCGACCAGCAGCGGCCAGACCTGCGGCAGAAACCGCGACTTCGGATTGGCCTCCATCGTCTCGCGCAAGTAGACCGAGGGCGCGATCTTTTGCCCGCGTCTGCCTGCAAATCCCTTATACATTTTCGCCGAACACAGCGCCTCGCCCGCTCCGAAGCTGCATTGTTCAATCCCCCAAAGCTGCTTTTCGAGCGCCTCCAGTGCTTTCACCCAATACAGCGCCGCCAGCGAGTGCCGTTCCTCCGCCCGCCGCTCCCGCGCCGCGATGAAGTTCCCTTCGCGCCCCGCGTAAAGCACTTCGTCAACCGCGCACGCCGCCACCTTGAGCTGCGCCCCATTCTTCAAAGCGCCCACGACATACAAATAATCGTCCTGCACGATTTTCGTCACCGCGCGAGCCTGCCCGGCCATGACGATGAACGAAGTCTGCGTGTCGGAAGTGTCCACTTCCCCGCAACACGCGAGCGCCGTTAATCCCGCCAGCAGTGCGAGTGCAATCCGCATGGCCGTTCCTCCCCGTTGTGAGCACAGAGCTTCGCCTGGTAGCTCAACGAGCGAGAAAATGATTTCTTGCATTGCGTGCGACGGGCGGCGAGTGTATCAGCGTTGCACGAACTGTGTCACGAGATCAAGAAGGGGTTCCCGGAATCCACTTAAATCATGCGCAAATGCAGTGCTCTCTTTTCAGTCTCGATGAAATTATTTCTGCTCGCGGCGTTCTTGCCGCTCGTCGTTTCGGCTGCTGAGGAAGAGGCTGTACCTTGGGACAAACTGCGGGACGTGGCTGGCCGCTACCTGGCTGCGTGCAGCTCACCCGAGACGGTCAAGGCGCTGAACCAGAAACTCAAACAGCGCGTGGCACAGCGGGTCGCCGACAATAACGCCCTGGACGAAGACAGCGCCTTGCGCTCGTTGATGCTCGACTGGGCCGCCGGCAACGAAGATGAGATCACCAGCCGGGACGCCAAAGCCCTCACCCAAGCGTGCGTCTATCTCATTGCGTTCCTCGACAAAGGGTTTAGCCTGCCGGAACAGGTTCGCGTTCGCCTGACCCCCGACGTGGTCGGGCAGATCGTCCAGTGTATGGAAGATGAAATTGCGGACGCAAAACCGCGCGCGCGCCGGCCGGATGTCTCGACCGTTGTCAAACCGGATCCGGTCAAGCGCAAGTAATCAACAGGCCGAGCGAAGCGCGCAAGAAGCCGTTTTGCAGGCGCAGGAACTTCTTCAACGTATTCTCTGGTTTTGGGGTGCTCTGTCCCCCTTTCCCCCAGACTCCAGCCTCAATCCTCAAGCCTCAAGCCCCAAGCCCCAAGCCCCAAGCCCAAGCGCCCCACGAAATTCCATTTGTAAATACTGACAATATGACCTATTCCATTTTCTTGGGTTTCGGAACCACGCGAACGTGATCGTTGCACCTGTGAGTCGTCTTCTTCGCTGCGCTCGCCCGCTTCCCGCTCGGTCTCCGCGCGCTCCTGCACGTCTTGTCTCGCTTGTTTCGCGAACGTTGGGCAGATTCCGGCAAACTGGAATTGGTACGGGTCCGCTGCCCGGGGTAAGGGGCTCGAATGCCTGACTCGACATCCAGCGCCTGGGCGCGCTTCGCTGGGGTGCTGCACTACAGCTATGCCGTCGCGGCGGTCGCGGCTGGGCTGGGCGCGCGTCTTGCGTTGGAAGCGTGGTACGGCCCCGGCTTGCCTACTTACATCACGTTCTATCCGGCCGTCATGGCCGTGGCGTTGCTGGCCGGTCTGGGGCCGGGGTTGGCAGCGACCGCCTTGGCGGGACTGGCAACGGCCTATTGGATTCTGCCGCCCTCGGGGATTGCTGTCGCAGCGCCCATCGATCGCCTCGGGCTGGTCGTCTTTAGCGGCATGGGCCTGTTCATGAGCGTGGTCGCCGCCCTCTACCGGCGCGACCGCGCCAAAGCCGCCGCCTATGACCGTGAGGCGTCCTTGCGCGAAAGCCGGGAGGCTTTGCGCCAGAGCGAGGAGCGCCTGCGCGTCACGCTGGCCAGCATTGGCGACGCGGTCCTGTCCGCCGACACGGCCGGCCGGGTCACCTACCTAAACCCGGTGGCGGTCGCGCTCACGGGCTGGGAACTCGCCGGCGCCATGGGGCAGCCGATCCAGAGCGTTTTCAAGATCGTCAATGAACAAACGCACCAGCCGGCCGAGGATATTGTCGCGCGTGTGCTGCGCGAGGGACGTGCGATCGCACTGGCCAACCACACCGCACTGATCACAAAGGACGGCCGTACGGTGCCGATCGAGGACAGCGCGGCGCCCATTCTGGACGCCGCCGGAAAAGTGTGCGGCATCGTGCTGGTGTTCCACGATGTTACGCAGAAGCGCAGAGTGCAGGAGGCGCAGCGGCGCGCGACCGAGGAATGGGAGCGGACCTTCAACAGCGTGCCGGATTTGATCGCCATCCTCGACGACCAGCACCGCGTCGTGCGCGCCAATCGCGCCATGGCTCAGCGGCTGGGGGTCACGCCGGAGCAGTGCGTGGGGCTGCGCTGTTTCGAGGTCGTTCACGGCACCGATCGGCCGCCTGCCTTCTGCCCGCACGCGAAGACTCTCTGCGACTGCCAGGAACACACGTCGGAATTTCACGAGGAGCGCCTGGGCGGCGATTTCCTGGTCACCACCACGCCCTTGCGCGACGCCGACGGGCGCCTGGCCGGCTCGGTCCACGTCGCCCGCGACATCACCGAACGCAAGCGCGCCGAGCGCGAGCACGAGATCACCGTGGAACTGCTGCGGGTCGTCAATGAGAGCCGCAGCCTGCGCGAACTGGTGCGGGCGGCCGTGACGTTCTTCCGCCAGCAGTCCGGGTGCGAAGCCGTGGGCGTGCGCCTGCGCGATGGCGACGATTATCCCTACTACGAGACACACGGCTTTCAACCGGACTTCGTGCTGCTGGAAAATCACCTCTGCGCCCGAGACTGCGCTGGCCAGATTTGCCGCGACAACAACGGTTACCCCATGATCGAATGCATGTGCGGCAACATTATCTGCGGCCGGTTCGACGCGGCCAAACCGTTCTTCACCGCGCAGGGCACCTTCTGGACCAACTGCACCACCGAACTGCTGGCCACCAGCACCGACGCCGACCGCCAGACGCGCACCCGCAACCGCTGCAACGGCGAAGGCTACGAATCGGTCGCGTTGATCGCGTTGCGCGTCGGCGAAGAGCGCCTCGGCCTGCTCCAGTTGAACGACAAACGCAAGGGCATGTTCTCGGCCGGCGCCATCGCGCTGTGGGAACGCCTGGCCGGCTACCTCGCCGTCGCGCTGGCCAAGCTGCGCGCCGAGGACGCGCTGCGCCAGAGCGAGGAACGCTTCCGCCTGCTGGTCGAGCAGAACGTGGACGGAATTTTCCTCAGCGACCCCCAGGGACACTACCTCGACGTCAACTCCGCCGGTTGCCGCATGCTGGACTACAGCCGGGAAGAGATTTTGGGCCGCACCATCGCCGACATCATCGCCGCCGAAGACGTTCCCCGTATCCCCATCGAAGTCGGTCGCTTCGCAGGCGGCGCCGTCGTCCGCAGCGAGTGGCGCTTCCGCCGCAAGGACGGTTCGCTCTTTTTCGGCGAGGTCGTCGGCCGCCAACTGCCGGACGGCCGCCTCCTGGGCATCGTGCGCGACATCACCGAACGCAAACAGTCCGAGGAGCAGTTGCGTCAGGCCAAAGCGCTCGCCGAGGACGCCAATCGCCAGAAAGATCACTTCCTCGCCGTGCTCGGACATGAACTGCGCAACCCCCTCGCGCCAATCCGCAATTCGGTCTCCGTGCTCAAACGCCTCGGGCCGCCGGACCCGGTGTTGCAACGGGCGCGCGCGACCATCGACCGGCAGGTCTGCCACATGACCCGGCTGATTGACGATCTGCTGGATGTCTCGCGCATCGCCAGCGGCAAGATCCAGTTGCGGAAAGAAACGCTCGACCTGGCCGCCGTCGTGCAATGCGCGGTCGAAGACCACCGGCCACTCTTGGAAGAACACGGGCTGAAGCTGAGCGTCAATATGCCGCGGGAGAAACTCTGCGTGGTCGGCGATGCGGCGCGCATTACCCAGATTGTCGGCAATCTGCTGGGCAATGCCGGTAAGTTCACCGACCGCGGCGGCCGGGTCGATGTCAGCGTCGAATTCGATCCCGAACAACAGGCGCTCATCCGCGTCAGCGATTCGGGCATCGGCCTGGAGGCCGAGACGCTGGCCCGCTTGTTCCAGCCCTTTGCGCAGGCCGATCACAGCATGGACCGCAGCAGAGGCGGCCTCGGCCTCGGCCTGGCGCTGGTGAAAGGCCTTGCGGAACTGCACGGCGGCCGCGTGCAGGCCACGAGCGCCGGGTTGGGCCATGGCACTCAGTTCGTCGTCATGTTACCGAGCGTCGTTAAAGATGCGGCGAGCAACGCGTCGCTCGTTGCGGTCGCGCCCCGCGTGCGTCCGCAGCGGATTCTGGTCATCGAAGACAACTACGACTCCGCGGAATCGCTGCAAATCCTGCTCGAACTCTCCGGCAACGCGGTCGCGGTGGCGCACTCCGGCCCCGAAGGCTTGGAGAAAGCTCAGACTCACAAGCCGGAGGTGATTCTGTGCGACATCGGCCTTCCCGGGATGAACGGTTACGAAGTCGCGCAAGCCATCCGAAAAACCGCTGAACTCAAGTCGGTCTGCCTGATCGCGATGACCGGCTACGGTCAGGACGAGGACCGCGTCCGCGCCCTGGAAGCCGGCTTCGACCACCACCTGACCAAGCCCGCCGACCCCGAAGCCCTGGAGCGCCTGCTGGCGCGCTAGGCGCTTCTGTAACCTTGCCGGCCGCTCGACACTGGCTCTTTGCCTACAGAACTTTTCGTTGCACCACCGGCCACAGCGCTTTCCACGCCGCCGTCAGCCCTGCGGCGGCTCTTTTCGAACGAGCGCCGAGGTCGCAGAGCGTTTTGATGTTTCTGTGCGAGGAGAGCGCGAACTTCGCCACGTTGATAAAACGAACGTCGCCGTTCTCATTCAAAAAGCCGGAAACTTGCGGCGGAAGTTCGTCCTCCACGCTGTCGCTGATGGAACGTATGGCGAAGACCGGGCAGCGGCCCGCAGCCGCTTGCGCGACGGCGTAGGACTCCATGTCTACGGCAACGCAGGACGCGCGCTCGCCCAGCGCGCGTTTGTGTTCGCGCGTAAGGACCGGTTCGCGCGTGCAGATCAGGCCGCCCACGTGGAACTTCACGCCCGCAGCTTTCAGCACAGCCGTCATGTTCGAGAGGAAGGCGGCGTCCAAAGCAAACGCAGACGCGCCGGCGTCGCCGCACTGAATGCTCGACGCCAGCACCACATCGCCGACCTGCAGGCCATCGCACAGCGCGCCGCAAAAGCCAGACGAGCAAAGCCAACTCGGCGTCGCGTCGGTGAAGACTCCGTTAGCCGCGCGCGTGGCGCTCTGCCAACCGACTCCGCCGCGGAGAAGAACGGCTTGAGCGTGTTGGTCGGCGGGAATTCCCGCTCGCACAGCAGCAAGTTCCTCTTTCAGCGCAGTGATGATGGCCGGCGCGGCATGTGGCATGAGCGGCATTTCTATGGGGATCGCGAGAGAAGCGCAACGTCAGCGCAGAAACCTGCCCTCAAGCCTCAAGCCTCAAGCCTTATCAGTATTTGCTCAGCCGCTCGCGCAGCCATTCGGTGGGAACGATGCCGGTGATGCGGACTTCTTCGAACGTGACGGTATCGCCGACACCCTGGACCCACAGCGCGGTCTTGGACGTCACCACGTCTTTGGGCACCTGCAGCACGCCGGTTTTGTCCGTCGCTGTGCCGAACTGCGCGGCAAATCCGCCGCGTTCGCTCGTGACATCCAGCCGCAGACGTTCGAACTTGCCGGCCGGGGCGTGCACGGGGACGGACGAATTCCGCAAAGCGCCGTCTTTGCCTCGCACCTGCAGGCGCGCTTCGCGGCCCACATCGACGGTCACGCCCGGCGGCGGTTCGCTTTCGGTGGATTCGAGCGCGAACGCGCAGCCGGCATCGCCGGGAGTATCGCGCGAAATCCGCAGTTCCAGAGCGAGCGGCGCGCAAAAGGGGATCACGTGACGGGCGCGCGTGCCGGCCGGGACGGAGAGCAATCCGCTGCTTTTCTCGGGCGTGTTGCCGACCGGTTCGAACGTCCAGTCCCGCTGCGAAGGCTTGGGGTTCTTGACATCATAGTGAACGCTGACGACCAGAGCGCCGTTCTGCCATTCCGCCGAGGTCACATCGCCGGCGAGCAAGCGCTGCAGGTCGGCTGCGGAAACCAGGTCCATGCGCCACGCCGGGACGCGCGCGCTTTTGATGGCGCCCGATCGCCCGGCCGCCGCCCCGGCCGCGAACTCCAGCCGATGCCCATAGGACACCGTGGCCAAAGGCGCACCGGAGCGGTTGAGCACTTCGACGTTGTCGCGCAGGACGTTGACCTCTTCGTACGCGTTGGTGGCGTTCTTTTGCATGCGCAGATACGCATGGCTGCCGGGCTTCATCACGACGCTGCCGGCTTCCGATCGAATCTCCCAAGGCGCTAAAGGCTCTTCATCGTACTCCTCGCGCCCGTGCCGCGGACGCTGCACGCCCAGTTCGCCGCGTTCCAGTTCCATGACCACATTGGACGTTCCCGGAGCCTGCATGCGCAGCGTCACGCGGGAATCGGGCCCGAGAAACAGGACGGTCTCATCGGGGAAGTCGAAGCGCGCGCGCCCATCGCTGGAGGTCACGAACGAGTCGCCGGCGTAGATGCTCTTGCCCGCCTGCACGGCGCTGTGCGGTTCGTTTGGCCGCTGATAGAACTGCTCGACTTTGCCGAAAGCAATCGCCAGCGTGCCGATCGACTGGCGCTGCAGCGACGGGTCGCGCCGGGGATACAGCAGAATGGTGCCGAGCACCACGATGCCGGCGAGAACCGCGATCAGCAGACCGGTCGTGAAGATGCGCCGCGCCGGCTGCGGGCGTTCGATCGCGCGGCTGAGACGCGCCGCGCGCCGTGCTTCCAGGCGCAGGCGTTTGTCGGGCGGAAGTTTGGCGACGATGTTGGCCAGCTCCACCACCGCTTGAGCGCGCACGGCCCGGTCAAATTCGGGGGAGCCCTGCACGGGACGCATGGACGGCACGGCTTCCAGAGCTTTGCCGGTGCCGCGCATCTCTCGGTACACGCGCATGCAATTTTCGCACAGATTCAGGTGTTCGTGGACGAGCACCGCCTCTCTTTCTGGAAGTTCGTCCAGAAGGAAATCCGGCAGTCGTTCCGCGCAGCTTGCACAGTCCAGCATAAACGTCTCTATCCCAAAGTGCCGCGGGCAACCCATCGCGCAGGGCTGCCGAATCCCATAAAGCCGCGAGCACCGGCCTTTAGCTTTATGTACACCGAGTGAAAGCGGGGACGTATTCCGGATTCAGGGAAATGGGATGTTACGCTGAGAAAGCTGTCAGGTAGGAAGATGACAAAAGGCATAAATGCGGAGAAAAGTCTGGAGTCTGGAGTCGAGAGTCTGGAGTCAACGGCTGAGCGGCTCCGGACTCCTCGTCCTAGAAGTCGCCGGTCTTCTCTTTCGGCGGCGCTGGCGGTTTGACGGGCGCCGGCTGCGCGGGGTGGGCTTTCGGGAGGTCTTTGCCTCTGGCGATAAAGACGGCCTCGTCCTTCAGCATGTAGTCCATTTCGGTCAGCTTCAGAATCCAGCTCAGCGCAAGGTCCATCTGCATGTCGGCGACGCGGAGGTTGATTCGGGGATTCTCTTTGGCGGCTTCCGGATCGACGATGAAATTGACCTTGGTCAGGGAACTCAGGAACGCGAGGCACTCGGTGAGCGGCGTATCGACGAACTCAAAAGTCACCTTGCGCGACAGTGCGGTCTTTATTGCCAGCCGCCAGGGCTCGTCCGAACCGCCGTTTTCGTCGGGTTCGATGGGCTTGTTCTTTCGCGCTGTAATCCACAATCCGGGATGCTTGTATTCGTACTCCAGGCCAGCCAAATACAGCGTCCATTTCAGCGCGTTCTCCATGGACATGTCGGTGACGCGCAGAGTGATCTTGTTTCTGTTTGCTGCTTGCGCCGTTATCTCGGGGGCGATCACGATGCCAACCTTTGCCAGTGTGTTGACGAACTGCACCGCTTCCTCCAGGCGCGTATCAACGAACTCAAACGATACCTTCCGTGCGAGCTTCTGCCGCGTATCCGCTTTCCACGGCTCCTCAGCAACAGGAGCCGTGACGCCGGGGGTCTTCGCGGCGCCTTCCGCAGGCGCAGTTTTAGACGGAACGACCGTGACGGCTTTCGGCTTGGGATTCGGCGGCTGGGCTTCCTCCGCGCCGCTGTGCTGCACCGCAACGACGCCCGCGACAATGACGGTCAGTGCGGCGACGCCCATCGAGATTTTTGCCATGAGACTTAATCCTCCTGTGGGAATGACGATTTTTCGGGCCGGCGCCGCGTTGCTGTTCAACAGGCCGCTCCACGCCGCCTGCTGTGAAGGACTGACGGCGTTGGCGCTCGTGGTCTCGCCGATGGCGGGCAGGGACGCCCGCCCTGCCTCTGCGGCCTGCACGGTTCCGGAACCGAGTTCGGATAAAACCTGCGCCAAGGTCAGCATGCAGCCCAGCAGCGCCAATCGGTCGCGGAGGCGCTCCAGGCCGCGCTGCACGCGCTTCTTGGCGGCTTCGGCTGAACACGACAAGGCGACGCCGACGTCGCGGTAATCCAGTTCGCCGTAAAAGCGCAGCACGACCGCCTGCTGCAAGCCATCCGGCAGGCCGGCGACTTCGCGGCGCAGCATGGCGGATTGCTCCGCGTTCAATTGCGCGGCGGCGGGGTTCGTCGCGTGCCGTTCGCCGCTTTCAGTGGCCATGTGAGCACTCTCCTGCTCCCGCCTGCGGCTGCGATCGCGGGAACGCATCAGATCCAGAGCGGTATAGGTGGCCACGCGCATGACCCAGGCGCGCGCGGCGGCTTGAGCGTCCTGCGGAGCTTTGGGCGGCGTGAAGGCGCGGGCATGATCGCGGATTTGCAGCAGCGTTTCCTGGCAGGCGTCTTCGGCCAGAGCGGGGTCGCCGGTGATGCGGCGGGTCACGCGCAACATGTCGGAACCGCTGTGAGCCAGCAGGGCTTCCCAGGCTTGCGGGTCGCGCTTTTCGGCCAGGCGGGAGAGGGCTTGCGTCAGCGTCATCGGTTCGCTCGCCACAGTCGCTGAATTTTGCGTGCTCAGCATCATGCGTCGCCTTTCATCAGAACATCTCCGCTGGGGAAGTAAGCGGGACAATATTTTCCGATGCATCTCACCGCAGAAAACGCAGAGGTTTTCCTCATGGCGGAATTGTACTCGCCGCCGTCCATTTTGCGTTTTGCGTCTCAAATATTGAAGCGTTGACTGGGCCCTCGCAGCCACTAAACTTATCGGGCCGAACAGCCGGGAGACCAGAGCCAGTGGGAATCGAGCAAGCAACCGCCGAAGGCGTCGTTCAAGACAACTTCGATCTGCTGATGAAGGATTTGAACCACCGCGTCTGGGAAGTCCGGCGCAATGCCTGCGAAGAGTTGGGCATCCAGAACGAAAATCGCGCCGTGGCGCATCTCATCCGGCTGCTCAACGACGGCGTCGGGGCCGTGCGCTTCGCCGCCGCTGAAGCGCTGGGCAAACTCGGCGATAAATCGGCCGTCCCGGCTCTGCTGACGCTGCTGGATAATCCCGTCTTCGGCTCCTACGGCCCGGTGATCGAAGCGCTCGCCGCTCTGCGCGCGCAAGAAGCCATCCCCTACTTCATTCGGTTCCTGCGGGACCAGGATCCGCGCGTGCGCGGCCTGGCCGCCAACGCTCTGATGGTGATGACGCGCCAGTTCATCAGCTTCAAAGCCAAGGGCAACGAAGTGGAGCGTAACGCGGCCATCGAGCAGTGGGAAGCGTGGTGGGCGAAGAATAAGCAGAATATGGGCGGCGGAAGATAACGGCAGGGTTCGGGGTTCAGGGTTCGGGGTCCAGGGCAGCGGATCGTAAAGCCGTTCCTGAACCCGAAGTCACGATAGCAGGTGTTGCACATACAGCTTCAAATTGCCACATCTCACTTCGGGGCCAGCACGCGGCGATAGAGCTGTTCGTGCGCGGCGGCCCAGCCTTGATAGCTGTATTTTTCGACCGCGCGCTGACGGTTGGTCTGGCCCCACGATTGGCGCTGAGCGGCGCTGGCTGAAAGCACGCGTCGCAGCGCGCGGGCCAGATCGGCCGCGTCGCCCATCGCCGCAAGCGCGCCGTGGATGCCGTCCTGCATCAGGTCAGGCACGGCGCCCACGCGGGAAGCGACCACTGGCAGGCCCTTGGCCATGTACTCCAGCACCGCGCGCGAAAAACCTTCGCTGCCGATGCTGCACAGCACGCCCGCGTCCGCGGCGCTCAAAATTTGCGGCACGTCGTCGCGCCGCCCGAGGAAGCTCACGCTGGCCGGAACTTGCAGCGTGGCCGCGAGCTTCTTTAGCGCTCCATCGCTCGGCCCGCGACCAACCAGAATCAGGCGCGCGTCCGGGAATTGCGCGAGCACCTCTTTCCAGGCCTCCAGCAGAAATGTGTGCCCTTTGATCGGCGCCAGCCGCGCGACGCACACGACGACCCGCGCGTTCTCGGGCAACCCAAGTTCCGTGCGCGCGGCGGCCCGTTCTGGCGCAGTTGCCGGCTGAAAAAGAGACAGGTCGATGCCGCCCGGAATCAGCGCGCTTTTCTCCGGCGGGTAGAGCTGCGTGCTGCGCAGTCCGTTTTCCACCGCGGTGGAGACCGAGACCATCGCCGCGGTGCGCTTGGCCAGCCAGCGGTTGGCGACGTTCGGCGTCGTCGGCGTGACCACGTGCCGCGTGCGGATCAGCGGAACGTGGAGGCCGAACGCGTGAATCGCGATCGCCGCCAGCCAGTGGTCTTTGCCGCGGTGAGCGTGAATCAAATCAATCTTGTTCTCACGCACCAGCCGCGCGATAGCGCGCGTGTCGGAGACGTTGTGCGGCTGCCACCAGTTGTGCGGCATGTGGAAACCGATCGGGTCAAGGGCGCGCGCGCGTGCGCGTTCGATCGTTGGAAAACCTTCGCGCAACCCCAGCCAAACTTGGTGGCCCGCCTGCCGCAGCGCTTCAGTCAGGTTCAGCGAATGCGCGGCTTCGCCGCTGTAATTGCGGCCGCTGTTAAGCTGAAGGATTCGCAAAGGCTCTGTCATCCGAATATCGAATATGCCTCGGACCCGCCGAAAAGTCCAGGAGGCCGGATTCTACAGCAGATTCCTGATCTCTTCATTCGCCGCGGCCAGGCGGGACGAGAGCAACCGCACCACGTAGCTGTGAAAGGCAATCGCCACATCGGGGTGCTCTTTTTCCATCTGCGCCATTCTGGCGGCGCTCAGTTTCTGCACGCGGCAGGGCACCGTCGTAACCACATCCGCCGACCGCGGCTGTTTGGTGTAGAGGCCCATCTCGCCGACAACCGTGCCCGGCCCGAACGAACGCAGCCGTATGCTAGTGCCGCCTTCGAGCGGCAGCATGACGGACAGTTCTCCGCGTTCGAGAAAGTACAACGCGTCGGCGGGATCGCCGCGGCGGAAAAGCGCGGTATCGGGCGGCAACTTCAGCGTTTCGCAGCAGGAGATCAGCGTGTCGAGCTGCGCGGGCGTAAAGTCGCGCGCCAGAATGCTGCGCAGCGCCATCTCCGCCAGCACGCGCGTCTGCGAGGTGCTTTGCATCGGATCGGGCAGGCTGACAGCCTGCCCCACGTTCGCGAGCAAGTTGTCTTCGATCCATTCCAGGCCGCGATCGATGTCGGGGAAGGTGTGGATCTCAGCCTTGGGCAAGAATCCGGCGCGCTTGAGCTCCGTTTCACCGCTGGCGCGCAGGTCGCTGAGGCCCAGTTCGACTTTGAAGCGCGCGCAGATCTGGCCCAGCTTGATAAAGCTCGACGTCGCGGACGCGTCCATGCCTTGCACGCGATGAAAATCGAGCAGCAGATAACGCAGCTTCTCTTTTTCGACCAGCTCGCGGCATTTTTCGACCACTTCGCTGGCCGTGCCGAAGAACAGGTAGCCTTGCAGCGCCAGGGCTCGGGCTTGATTTCCGGTCTGGCGCAGCACGTCGGTCTGCTCGCGCGACCGCTCCTTATTGGAGAAATGCGCCGCGCTGGTGAAGCAATGCTTGATGCAGCTCGTGCGGCTGTAGTTGTAGACGAAGAAGATCGCCGCGATCAGCACGCCAACGCCCACGCCGGAGATCAGCCCTTGCAGCGCGATGAAGAGCAGAATCGCGACGATCAGCAAATATTCCAGCAGCGGCAGCTTGAACATCGCGTCCCACAGCCATTCGCGCAGCATCGACAGCGCAAGGTAAAGCAGCAGGCCCGCGAGCACCGGGCGCGGGAAATACGCGACCAGCGGCGTGAACAAGAACGTCGCGCCGAGGCACACGATCGCCGTGATCAATCCCGCCGCGCGGCGCGTGCCGCCGGCTTTGAAGTTCAGCAGGCTGCGGCTGATCGACAGGTAGCCGACCATGCCGCCGCCGAGGCCGGAGACGATGTTCGCCAGCCCGTTCGCGCGCAGTTCGCCATCGATGTTGGCGTCCGTCTGCGTCGCCAGGTCCAGGCCGGTGGCGTTGAGCAAAATCGTGATGATCACCACGACCGTCATCGCCAGAAAATTTTGCCACTGCCCCAGCAGCACGCCCCAGTGCGCCTGGTCCAGGCACGCCAACGCGCTGCCTTTCAGACCCGCCGGCTGCAGCGGCGTAAAGATCAACTGTACAGCGGCGTTTGGGTCGCGAGCGGCCTCGATGCTGATGCCTGAGATCCACAGACCACCGTAGAAGACGACGACGCCCGCGATCAGCACGCTTGGCAGGACGAGAAAGTTCTTCGTCAGCTTGGGAAGCACCAGCAGCGCCGCCGCGACCAACACCGCCGGCAGCCACGCTTGCGGCCCCAGCGAAAGGATGCATTGAAGATTGCAGACTTCCAGCGAGTGCCCGGTGAGCACCTTGAAACTTCCACCGAGAATCAGGTAGCCGGTCCCGGCCAGGAATCCGCCGACGACCGGGTAGGGAAGGTAGCGCACCAGCTTTCCCCAGCGCAGGGCCCCGATCGCGTAGACGATTCCGCCGACCAGCACCGCGCTAACCGCCAGCATCGCCAGCACGCTCGCCGCGATCTCCGAATCATCGACTTTCCCCTTGAGTTGTTCCGCAACCAGAGCCGCCATCAGAGCCAAAATCGCGGTGGCGTTCGAATCCGGCCCGCCCATCGCGAATGGAAACGCGCTTTTCCACGCCAGCAGCAGCGGCACGATCCACGCCGCCATCAGGGCGCACTGCAGGCCCGCGGGAATGAACGGCTGCAACTCGGTCCCGCTGAAAATCAACGCCCCGTAGCTGAGCGAATAGCTGAGCGTCACCAACGCCGTCAACGTGCCGGCCGCCACCGTCGCCGCGATTCCGGGCAAGGGCGCGGCGCTGCTGGCTTCTTCAGCAGCACGCGTTGAGTGGGTCTGCGTCTCCATGTAGCGCCAGAGGATAGGCAACGAATTCAAAATTAAAAATTCAAAATGCAAAATGGTTGGTGCTTGGTGTCTGGTGTCTGGTGTCTGGTGCGGTGTATGTGCGAAGTAAGGAGGTTCCGCATGAACCGAGCGAAGCATTTGATGGCTGTGGCGGTATTCGCGCAATTGTGCGCGGCATCCGGCATCTTAGGGGCTGCTGAGAGCAAGCCCGCGGAACTCACCGACGAGGAGAAGAAGGCCGGCTGGGTGCTGCTGTTCGACGGCGTTTCAACCAAAGGCTGGCGCGCAATCGGACAAAAGGAATTTCCCGCCAAAGGCTGGACCGTCGAAGACGGCTGCCTGAAACATGCGGCCAAAGGCGGCGGCGGCGACATCATCACCGATCAGCCGTATGAAAACTTCGAGCTCAGCCTGGAGTGGCGCATCGGCAAAGGCGGAAACAGCGGCATCAAGTACCGCGTCGCCGACGAAAAAGGTTCGGCGTTCGGCCCGGAATACCAGCTTCTGGACGACTTCAATCATGAGGTCGGCAAGAATCCCCTCGTCGCCACGGCGTCCCTGTACGAAGTGCTGCCATGCAACGAAAACAAGAAACTCAACCCGCACACCGAGTTCAACAGCACGCGCCTGCTGGTGCAGGGCAATCATGTCGAGCATTGGCTGAACGGCGTCAAAGTCGTGGAGTACGAATTCGGCAGCGACGCATGGAAAGCCGGCGTCGCCAAAAGCAAGTTCGCCAAGACTCCGAAATACGCGCAGACGGTCAAAGGCCACATCGCTCTGCAAGACCACGGCGATGAGACCGTGTTCCGAAGTATCAAGCTGCGGGTGCTGCCGGCGAAGTGAACAGACTAGACGGGGAGACAGGGAGAAGGGGAGAAGGGGAGAGGGGAGAAACGGAGCATCTCTTGATTCTATTCTTTCTCTGTGCCCCTCTGCGTTCTCTGTGACTCTGTGGTGAAGGTAGTTAAAGGGCCTTCAAAGTTTTAGGTCCAACATTTCAGCTTCGCTGCTGCGCATCGGCGGACGGCTTTCTATGGGCGCATCCAGCGCGGCGACGTAGGCCATCCGCCGCAGCCGTTGGCGGGTGATCGCGAAGGCGGCGGCGAAGCTCGCGAACGCCAGGCCGACGATCAGCCAACCCCACGGCAGCCCGGCGCTCGGCGCGACGTCGCTCCACAGGCGGCACTCGGCCGAAAAGAGATACGCCAGCAACACCGCGCCATAGATGCGCCAATGGCGCGTCAGGAGCGCACACCAAAGCCCGGCCACGGCATAGAAGTACGCCAGAGCGCGCGCTTCCTCCGGCCGACAACTGAACGCGCCAAGCAGAAAGACCACGCCTTTCAGCAGCAGCGCCCACGGCCGGCGCTCCATCTTGAACACAAAACAGAGCAGCGCCAGACCCAGCAGTCCCCAGCGCATCAGTTCAAAGCTCAGCGCCGGGACATTCTGCCCGCGGAGGAACAGCCAGAGCAGCGAGATGTAAACGAATGCGCCACGGCCGTAGCTCGGTCGCAGCGAGAACCACGCCCAGCCGATGGCTGCGTACGCCGCGATCTGCCCCGCCGCGGGATGCTCATAAAACTGCGTCATGGAGCGCGGATCGGGGCCGACGATGCCGGCCAGGAGGACCGCGCCGCACGCTTCAGCGAACTGCTGCGTGCGTTCGCGAATAGACGCGACGAGCAGCAGGGCCGCGCAGAAGAAGAAACCGATGCGCATTGGCGTAAGCATCGCCGGCAGGCCTGCGCGCAGCGCCGCCTCGGGGCCGAAGTCGCTTCCCGCCATCGCGGCGCTCGCGCACAGCAGCGCCACAGCAGCCGCGCGCTGAGGTTTCCAGTTGGCGGCTCCGACATTGAAAAATTCCGTCTGAGCCAACAGTGCGCACAATGGCGGCAACAAAAAACAGAATTCCAGCGGCGAACGCTGCACCCAGCTTTGCGCCAGAAGCTGCAGCGAAAGCAACCCGAGGCCGAGGCCCGCGACCGCGCGCTTGAACGAGCGGCTTCCGAGCCAGGGGCCTCTCGCCGCGCGCGGCTCTGTATCGAGTTTCGGCAGCAGCGCGATGACGAGGCCGAGACCCAGCCATATCGCGTATGTCGCCACGCCGCGGTGCTGCGGCATTTCAGAGGGGTAAAACGCAAGGGCCGCCTGCAGCGAATACAGCAGGGCCAGCGAGCCGATCAGGAACGCTTTCACGCCTGCAAACAGTGGCTGCTGCGCGCCGGTCTCGAGAACCTGCAGCTTCAACAGCCCCAGCACGAAGCAGCTCACCGCCACGATCAGCCCCGGGCCAAAATGCCGGATCATGCAACTGCTCGCCGCGAAGGTCATGTCGAAGAGGAAGAGCATTTCGATCAGCAGCAGCAGCGCCGCTTCGCGGCTTTGCGGCAGCCGCCGGATGATGAATCCGCAGGCGAAAACAACGAGACCTTCATAGACGTTGATCGTGCCGAGCAGCGCGAGCAACTCCGCCATCGCCGCGCCACTGTCGAAGAGATGCGGCAGCACGATGAGATAGCAGCCGAAGAGCATGAGCAGGGTGCTGAGCAGATAGAAGACGTGCTGGTGATAAAGCCAATCGCTGGCAGTCTGAAATCGCTTGCGCCAGACAACACCATCCCCGCCGCTGGCATCCATGTGCGCGTCTCCAGTGTTCGAGTTTTTGCCACAGAGGTCACAGAGGCGAGGGGAATGCGGAGAAACGCTCTGCGATACCGGCGACCTCTATGACAAATCAGCCAGTAGTTCGCAACCTATATGCCACGGAATTAGCGAAGCATCTTCATAGGATCGGGTGACAAAGAACGGCGATCGGGCCCGCGCGGCGCGTTAACGCTCTTTGTCAGTGTCGCAAGGGGCGGCAGAGGTGCTACGCGGCATTCACAGCGTGAAAGCCGCCGACTTCTGGACTCCTCGACTCTAGACTGCTGGACTGTTTTTGTTTACTTTCGCACCTGGATCGGCTTTTTGCCTGGGGGCTGAGGCGTAAAGATATCTTCCTTCTTCAGTCCCAGTTCCTTCACCATTTCGATGGCGTAGTCAAGCTTGCCGACGTTCGGGCCGCGGATGTTGGAGCCGAAGGAGAACTTCGCGCCGGCGGCTTTGGCCATCTTCAGGAATGCCAGGCGCGGCAGGCGCGAGGTGCTGAGTTCGATCGCCACGCCGTACTTCACGGCGGCGTCCACGATCTTGCGCATGCGCGCGTCGGTCCAAAGCGTGTCGTAATCTTTCTCGATGGCCTTCGGCAGGTACGTCGGGTTGGCGAAGATATCGAGCGGTTCGCTGGCAATGACTTCGACGTTGAAATCGGTGTAGCGGTCCATGAAGTCCTGCGCGTTGTCGATCTTGACCTGATCGTCTTTCCACAGCATCACGTAGTGCCCGTCTTTTTCTCGGAACGTCATCGCGTCAGAAAGCACGTAATCGAGCTGCGCGATCACGTCCTTCGAGAAACACTTCATCCAGTCGATGTACTCCGCCTGAATCCCTTTGTAGACCGGCTTGCCTTCCAGCGAGGTGATGTAAGCCTTCAGTTCTTCATCGTTGCTGTAGATAATCGGATACTTCAGCTCCTTGTTGCCCGCGTGTTCGACGATGCCGAACTTCGTGGCTTTCGCGGCTGAAATCTCCAGCAGCTTTTCGAGCGTCGTGTTGTCGCGATGGACGTGGAAATCGACGAGCGGGATGTCCGTTCCGGGAATCGTTGGCACAGGCGCCTCCTTGTCGGCCGCCGAGAGGTTACCGACCGAAAGCGCTCCGGCCACGCCCGCGGCTCCAGCCAGAAAACCGCGCCGACTTAGTTGCTGAGACATACTGATGGCTCCTTTTCAACGCAGAGACGCAGAGGACGCGGAGATCGCAGAGGAGAAGAAGGGTTTCGTGGCGAAGCTCACTTCTTCTCCTCGGTGCGCGGAACGGGCGTTACGGCCGGTTGAGTTGGAGCGGGCTTCGTTTCCGCCGCGGCTTGCGGGACTGTGGGGGCGATGGGCGGCAAGGCCGTGGGTTTGGATTCTTCACCGTGCTTGCGTGCGCGGAGCTTCAGCAGCACCATTTCGTGAAGACGGTTTTCGAAATCCCCATGCTGCTCGGGCAGAACGTCGCCGGTCTTGATTTGCACCTTCAGAGCCGGGACTTTGCAGTTCTCTTCGCTGCTGTCGATGATGACTTTGAGCTTGCTGTAGTCGATGTACGTGGCGGTCAGGATGGTCATCTTGCCGCCTTTTTCCTCGCAGTCGTTGCGCGTGATGTCGCCGAACTTCACGTGCGCTTCCTCCGCGATCGCCTCCATCGCCGCGCCCACCAGCCGCTCGTGATCGACGGTGTAGCTGCAATCCGACGTGCAACCGCTCAGCAGCAGCACCGACACCAGACACAGAGACGCAATCAAAGACGTTCGCACGGAGCCCCCTCCTTATAGATGTGCCGAAGACAAGCTAACGCGTGCGATCAATAAGTCTAGAGTCGAGAAGTCCAGAGTCCAAGAGTCGAAGGTTTGCGGCGGCCTGAAACAACGCGCGAGTTTTCCGAAATTTCGAATTTCGGATTTCGAGTTTTCCCGTACTATGCTCGGCTTTGTTGCAGGGTGCGTAACCGTCGTAGAGGAGAGGAATCGTGACCCAAGCCGCCGAAGTCCACCCGCTGAAAAGCCCGCGCCAGACGCGCTGGGCCAAGCGGATCAACAACCGGACCGTTTACAACACCATCAAGCGCGCCTTCTACGACTGCAAGGCGCAGGCGCCGATCCTGATGGCCCCCTGCGGCTACGGCTGGTTCTTCGACCGGTTCCAGCGCGACGGACTGGAAATCGTCGGCATCGACATCGATCCGAAGACCGTCGCTTGGGCGCGCACCGCCGTCGATCCCTCACCCAAAGTTTACGAAGGCAGCGCGCTCGAAATGCCATTCAAAGACGGCCAGTTCGATTTCACCGTCAGCAACCGGTTCATCCTGCACTTCGACAAAGATTTTCGAGCGAAGGCGTTCAAGGAATACGCGCGCGTCACGCGCCGGTTCCTGCTGGTCCATTACGATTACCCGACGTCCTTCCGGCAGCTTCTGCACAAGATCCGCGGCTACAATCCCGGCCAGCGGAACATCAAGGAAGTCGCCAAGTGGCAGCAGACGCAAAGCGCCGGACACAAGCAGATCTACGACCGCGCCGCGATGGAAGCTGAAGGCGCCGCCGGCGGCTGGCGCGTGAAGAAGCTCTATTTCGTCTGCCGGTTTGTTTCAGACCGTGTTTATTGCTTGTACGAAAAGGCGAACTGAAAAATCTTACCGCAGAGGACGCGGAGGACGCAGAGGACAGCAGGGTATAGGGTTCAGGGTCCAGGGTCCGGAAACGGAACATCGAAGCCTTTCCACAACCCCGAAACCCTTCTCCCCTCCGCGTCCTCTGCGGTGCGAAGTCTTTCGCGTTCGTTTGGTTTATCGGCTCCTTCCCTCTTCGTGAATCTTCCGCAGCAGGACGGACATTTCTTCCGCTATCTTCTCGTTCTCTTTCGCGACGTTCTTCGTCTCGCCGATATCATCGGACAGATTGTAAAGCTGACCGTTGGCGGGCGCGGTGTCGCGGGGCTTCTTGTCGCCTTCTTCAAGCTTCACGCGCGCTCGCGGGCCGGCAGGGACCAGTTTCCACGGGCCCTTGCGCAAGGCGGTGACTTGCGCATGTTCCACCAGCGTCTCGCGGGCGGTTTTTCTTTCACCCAACAGCGCACTGAGCACATTCTGGCTGTCCGGGCCGGCGTCGGCCGGCAACGTTTGACCCGTCAGCGCGGCGAAGCTGGAGAGGAAATCGATCTGACAGACCAGCGCGTCGCTGACGCCGGGCTTGACCTTCGCCGGCCATCTGACGATGAACGGGATGCGCGTGCCGCCTTCGAAGATCGAGTACTTTCCGCCGCGTAGAGGGCCGGCGGGCGTGTGGCCATTCAGCGCGGCCTGAGCGCCATCGGCGTAGCCGTCGATGACGACCGGGCCGTTGTCGCTGGTGAAGATCAGCAGCGTGTTGTCCGCAATTTTCAAGCGGTCGAGGGTGGCCATGATCTCTCCGGCGGCGCCGTCGCACTGCTGCATGACGTCGCCGCGTACGCCGCACTGGCTGCTGCCAGCGTAGCGCTTGCCCGGCACGCGCGGGACGTGAATGTCGTGCGTGGCCAGATACAGGAAGAAGGGCTTGTCCTTGTTCTGTTCGATGAAGGCGACGGACTTCTTCACCAGCACATCAGCGAGTTCCTCGTCGTTCCAGCGCGTGGATTTCCCGCCGCTCATGAAACCGATGCGGCCGATGCCGTTGATGATCGTGTTGTCGTGGCCCTGCACGGCCTTCATCTTGAGCAGATCGGGGTTCTCCTTGCCCGTGGGTTCATCGCCGATCTTCGCGCCGTAGCTGACCTTGATCGGATCCTTTGGGTCCAGGCCGACGATGCGGTGGTTTTCCAGGTACACGCACGGCACGCGGTCGCCGGTCGCCGGCATGATAAAGCAGTAGTCGAAGCCGATCTCCAGCGGACCGGGCTTGATCTCGCCGTTCCAGTCCACGTTGCCGTCACCAAGGCCCAAGTGCCACTTGCCGACTGCGCCGGTCGTGTAACCGCCTGCTTTGAGCATCGACGGCAGCGTCGTGCTGCCCGGCGGAATGATCAGCGCCGCGTCGCCGGGCAGAATGCCCGTGCCTTTTTTGCGCCAGGGATACATGCCCGTCAGCAGCGCAAAACGCGAGGGTGTGCAGGTCGCCGATGAGCAGTGGGCGTCGGTGAAGCGCAGGCCTTGCTCGGCAAGGCGGTCGATGTTCGGCGTCTTGATCTTCGTCGCGCCATAGCAGCCAATGTCGCCGTAGCCGACGTCGTCGGAGAGAAGCACAATAATGTTGGGCTTCATGGCGTCCGCGGCGATGAGACTGACGGACAGCACGAACAGTGAGAGAAGGACGATCTTGCGCATTGGACGATCTCCGAGGTCTTATGAAGTCTACACCGAAATCCCCTCACCCCTAACCCCTCTCCCTCGCGGGGGAGAGGGGAATCGGAGCAGCGGGAAACGAACGGCACGCAATCCAGGAGGATTGCGCTACTTCAGACTACGTGGCACGAACTGGCGGGGCGTGTTACAGTATCGCGATGATATGGCGCAGGCAGAATCTGGCCGCGGCGCTGGTTTGCCCCGACTGCCGCAAACCTCTTATCGGCACGGAGGCCGGCGCTACCCCGGAAGCACCGACCGTATTGCGTTGCGAGCAGTGCAGCCACAGCTTTAGTACTGAAAGTGGCGCGATTAAGTTGTGGCCGCCAAGCCGCATGGCAGATCTGGCCGCGCGCGTGAGCGGCTTTCAGCAGCCGCATGCCGGAGTTCGTTCGAACTGGCTGCTTCGAGCGCTGCTGGCGCCCAACCCGATTTGCGATCCCGACGGCAAGCGCCGAAATGCCCGCGTTAAAGCCGCGTTGTCGCAAGGGTTGGTCGTGAATCTCGGGTCAAAAGCTATGGATTGGGGCGAACATATCGTGAGCCTTGATCTGGTGGCGCCGGCAGATGGTGCCACGGATGCGGCGGAGCGTCCGTTTGCTCCGCCTCATCCGTGCCAGCACGCGAGGAGCACGGATGAGTCCGCGCCAAACGAACGGCGCGCACACATCCGTGGCACCACCATCGACGTCCTGGCGGATATCGAGCGTTTGCCGTTTGCTGACGGCAGCGTCGATGGCGTGATTTGCACGTACGTGCTGGAACATGTCGGCGACGCGCAGGCGTGCATCGCTGAAATCCAGCGAGTGGTCAAGCCGGGTGGGCAGGTGTACGTGACCGTTCCGTTTTTGTTCCCGACGCATCCCGACCCGCTGGACCGCTGGCGCTGGACGCTGGACGGACTGCGCTTTTCGTTTCAGCCGTTTGAGGAAATCGAAGCCGGCAGCAGCGGCGGCCCGTTCTCCGCGATCGTGTCGAGTTTGCCGACGCAGCTCGCGTCGATGTTCTCGAACTTCTATCTCTTTAACATCGTCCGCGGCGTGCTGGGCTGGCTGCTGTGGCCGGTGAAGTTTCTGGATTACTTGGCGTGGCGTTCGAAGAGAGCCTACATGGCGCCCGCGAACTTTTTCTTTTGGGGGCGAAAACGAGGAGCGTAGCGATCGGAATGCAAGGCTTGTACGTAGCACTTTTGGGAGTGTGGCACGGGCAGGCCGCTGGAGCGTCTTTTTTGCTCCAGCGGATTGCCCGTGCAGAGGCGCGCGGGATTCACGGGCAATCCGCGCCGCGAACAGCCGTCGGTCCTTGATACCGGCGCACCATACGCGGCGCGGCCTGCCCGTGCCACACTGCGTTGAAAGAAACACCGGGCCGGGAGAGTTTGTGGAACTTGCTGCGTTAATCATTGCTCTTGCCGCCGCGATCGTGGCGCTTGTCTTTACGCCGCTGGTGCGAAAGCTAGCGCTGAAGGTGGGCTTTGTCGATCGGCCGGGCGAGCGCAAAATCCATGACCGCGAGATCGCCTATGGCGGCGGCTTTGCGGTCGCGCTGGCGATGGTCGCTGTCGGCACGGCCGCCCTCTTCATTACGCGCGACATGGGCTTCGGCGCGGCGCGGGACGATCTGGCGCCGCCGGAATTTCTGGTGCTGGGGCTCGGTTCGCTGGGCGCTCTGCTGCTGGGCTGGTACGACGACAAGGTAAAGCTCTCGCCGTACGCAAAGCTCGCGGGACAGTTCGTGCTGGCCATCGGCGCAGTGGCGGGCGGCGTGCGGATTACGGCTCTGGTGGGCGACACGTGGGTGATGAAAAGCGTTACCGTGCTGTGGATCGTGCTGATCACCAACAGCTTCAATCTGCTGGACAACATGGACGGCCTGTGCGCGGGAACCGGCGCGATCGCGGCCTCCGTGCTGGCGATCGTGGCGATGGGCAGCGGACAGTGGGCGCTCACCCTCGCACTGATGGCTCTGGCCGGCGCGTGTTTGGGATTCATGCGCTACAACCGGGCGCCTGCGTCGATTTTCCTGGGAGATGCCGGCTCGCTTTTCATCGGCTTCCTGATGGCGTGCTTCACGGTGCTCGTCACGTATTACCATTACAAAGGCGGAAGCCATCTGGCGGTCGGCATTCCGATCCTCGTGCTGGCGATCCCGCTGTACGATACACTTTCTGTGATTCTGATTCGCTTGAAGGAACGCCGGCCGATCATGCGCGGCGACACGTCGCATTTCTCGCACCGGTTGGTCGATCTGGGAATGACGCGCGGACAGGCCGTCGCAACGATTCACCTGGCGTGCCTGGCGATCGGCCTGCCTGCCACCGTGTTGACGCAGCTCAGCGAATCGAGCGGCTTTTTGATTCTCGGCCAGGCGGCGCTCGTGCTGACGATTGTTGCGTTGCTGGAACGCGCCGGCCGCAATCGCGCCAAGGCCAACGGAGAGAATGGGTTCTGGTCCGTGGCGGAGAAGAAACCCGAGCCGAAACGCGAAGAGGCGGAGACGAAGTAATTCAAAATTCAAAGCGCAAAATTGAGGCTTGTGACGGGTGACGGGTGACGAGTGACGGGTGAAGCGGCTGCGATTTAGCCGTGGCAGCGTAAGCCAAGAGCACAACGCGAGATGCCTTCCATCGAACAACCTACCGCTGTTGCCCGCCCCGTGTGGAGAACCTCCGCCCAGCGTTCTCTGCTGACGGGGGCCTGTCTGCTGGCGGGGATGTACTTTGTCACGCGCGCGATGGCCAACCAGTTCATGCCGTATAGCGGCGACGCGGCGTTCTCCGGAGCGGTGTGTTTGCTCTTTGCCGCAAGCGTCGGGGCGCTGGCGTTGCTCAAGCCATCGACCGGCGCGCCTCGAAGTTTGCTGCTGCTGGGCGTGCTCGGCGCGGGGCTGTACGTCAGCGGGCTGCTGCGTTCGCCGAACTTGGGCGTGGGCGTTCCGCTGGCGTGCGACGGCGCGATGTATCTGCTGCTGCTTCTTTGCGGCTATGCGATCGCGCAACAGGACGACGCTGAGTGGAGCGACAGCCTCCTGCATCTTTTCAGTCGCGCGCTGGTGGCGATGATCGTCGTCGAGGCGCTTGCGGCAATTTGGCAACGTTATGTCGATCTGCCGTGGCTGCACCAACAGGTCGCCGCCGGACGGGAGATGTTGCCAACGCAGCTTCAAAGCACGGCGGGCCTGCTGCGCTTCCAAGGCACGGATGTCTTCGGCACATTCGGTAATCCGAATTCGCTGGCGGCATACCTGGTCATCGGCGTCTGGCTCCTCGCCGGCCTGACGTGGGACGGTTCCCTGCGCCGGCGCATCACGGGAGCGGTGCTGCTCGTTCCGCTCGTCTGGGCGTTGCTGCTGACGCATTCGAAAGGCGGGTTGGTCGCCTGCGCGGTGGGCGCGTGGTTCTTTTTCAGCCAGCGCGTCAGTGGGCGGTGGCCGGCGTTCAAACGTCCGCTGATTACCTTGACGATCATCGGCTTTGTGCTCGCGAGCGTGGTGCTGGCGCTGGCGTGCACGGGCGAGCTTGAACTCGGCGCGTCCATGCAGGTGCGCCTTGACTACTGGCGCGTGGCGTGGCGCATGATCGCGCAGCGGCCGCTCGACGGCGTGGGCCTCGGCGGCTTCGCCGAATGGTATCCGTTCTTTAAGACGCTCACCGGCACGGAGACCCGCGAAGCTCACAACGATTACGTGCACCTGTTTGCCGAACTCGGCGTGCTCGCGCCCGTCGTTTATCTGACGCTTTGGGGCGTTTTGCTGAAAGCGGGTGGGCGCAGTTCCGCTGTCGAAAAAATAGGTGCGACAGAGACAACCGACCATCGCGAGCGGCTCGTCATTCTGGGCGGCGTCGCCGGGTTTGTGATGCTTGACATTGCCTTTCAGCCGCTAAATGCCGCGGAGGTCTGGCGCTTGTTTGGGGGCCAGGTCAATGCACACACGCTGTTCGCCGTCCTGCAAACTGTCGCGCTCCCTGTTTTGTTCGGCTGCGTGGTGGTGGGGCTACGCAAACCTAACCCCCCGACCCCCTTCCCTAGGAGGGAAGGGGGAGACGGCGAAGCGATCGCATGGCGGCATGGGTTCTGTGCGGCGGCGGGGGCGTTGCTGGTGCATCAGCTCGTGGATTTTGATTTTCGGGCGCAAGCGGTGATGGGCGGCATGTTGCTGCTGGCGGGAATGATTTGCGGAAGGCCCCCTCACCCCCAGTCCCTCTCCCTCGCGGGGGAGGGGGGAGCCGGAGCGGCCCCTCAACCAGCGTTGCAGACCAAGCCGCGCGAGGGGAGGGGAAACTGGGCCTGGGCGATCGTCGCGCTCGCGCTGCTTCTGCTTCCGGGCGCGGTTTATGTTCCAATAGTCTCCGGGATGGCGCGCATGGCGGCGGAATGGCGCGAGCAGGAATTGCGCGAGACGCCGCGGCCGGAAGATCCGCCCCTGGATCGGAAAGTTGCGCGCGAAGACATTGTGGCTCTGCGCCAAAGCGCCGTGGACGCCGCGCCGTTCGACTCCGCGGCGTGGATCGATCTGGCCGGCGCCTATGAATCGCTGCAAGCGGCAATCGGATCGCGAAAATACCAGGGCGAAATCCTGCGGTGTCTTCAGGAAGCCGAGCGCCTTCGGCCACTGGCCGCGTATCCCAAATCCCTGCTCGGCGATTACTACCTGCGAGCGGGCATGCGCGCGCGAGGGAATCGCGACGAGGCCACGGTCGCGTGGGAAAAGGCGGCGGAGTTTCACCAGAAAGCCGCGGAGCGCTACCCGCTCGCGCCGGGTTACGCGCTGGCGGCGGGCGATTCGCTGCTGCTGCTGGGGCGCACCGGCGACGCGGCGGCGTGGTATTGGCGCGCGTTTGAAGCCGACATCGGCATCGGCGACGTGAACGTGCGCCTGAGCGCGGCGTTCACCGATCCGCAGTCCGGCGCGTTGCCGCGGCACGGCCTTGACGGTGAAATCATCCTGGAGTTGGATCGCGCTCTGTCGAAGCAATCTTCGGGTGCAGCGTCCGCAATCGTGCGAGGCATCGGCTTGCGGCGCATGATTGCGTTCGCGGCGATGATTCACGAAGCACGCCGAGCCGGCGGCATGAGCGGCCTGTTATCGAAATTCGGCGGCGAACTGATCGAAAGCGGCCCTTACCTGCTGGCGAACGTCACCACCATTCCGGATCTCGCGCACGCGGCATTTCTGATCGCGATGAGCTATGAGCTTGCTCCGGGAAATCCGAACAAGGCCAGAGCGTGGACGCTGGCGCGGGAGTATCAGCAGTGGTCGCTCTTAAAAAACACGCCGGGAACGCAGCCTTACATCTTTGATTATTGTCTCGCGAAATTCGGGAGCACTCGGTAGGGCGGGTGGCGGGGATGATGTCGGAAGTCAACCGATCACATCCCCCGCGTCAGGTCCGCGAAGATCAGTGGGCGCTGGAGCATCAGCGCGTGATTATCCAGGACCGTGTTGCTCAATTCTGGCGAAACGAAGAAACGGAAACGGAAGGTGTGTTCGCCCTGGTCGGCGACCGTCACGCGGGCAGCGGCGGCGGGGTGGGGGTCGTGGTGGGCCAGCAGCGGACTGCGCAGGAGCGTCAGGCGGACGCGCTCGGGCGTGGCGTCCAGCGCGAAGACATCGGGGCAGACGATGCCGGCGCGCGGGCTGTCCTTCAACTCGAGCAGGGTCCAATCGCGCAGGGGGCGCTCCTTGCCGGCGCATTCGCGGATGAGTGCGCCGCCCATTACGCCATCGGTGCGTTGAATAATCTGGCCGGGCGACCAAGTCAGCTTCAGGACTTTGTGGCGTTCGGTCCAGAAGACGCGAAGGAGGAGTTCGGCGAAATTCTCCTCGGCGTAAACGCGGTATTCGGCCGTGAGGTCGCTCCGGCCAATGCGGCCGTGCTGGATTAACGAACTCATCAGCGGTCCGCGATCGACGAGTTGCGGCGGATTCCATTCGGCAGTGTGCCACGGGCAGCCTTCGTTTGTTGTTGGCTGCCCGTGCGGTTCGCTGTAGCGATCGATGCCGTGAGACCAGGTGTCGGTCGGGTCATCGATGAGCTGAAGCTGCGGAAGTGGAACTTCATGCGAGGCGAAGCGCAATGTACCGGCCGAAATGTTCGCGCCGACAAGCGGCGTCTTGATTTCAGCGGGATCCTGCGCCGTGGCAGGTCCGACGCCCCCGGGCTGCGTGCCGCCGCTGGTGGCGTCAACGCGTAGCACGCAGAGTTGCCGGGGTGCTACGGAAAGGCGCGTCAGGATGCGCGTGAGATTCGCGCACGTCGCTTCGGATTCCATCATCTGGCAGGGGACGGGGTGGCCTTGTTCATCGAGCAGACGCCACGACGGCTGCCACTGGCGCCAGTCGAGCCACGGTTCGAAGAACGCGTATCCGTTGAAGGACTCGTCAGAGGCGTTGAAGAAGACCAGGCGCTGCAGTTTTTCTCCGACCAGATGATTGAGCATCTGCCGGAGACCGAGGTGGATTTCTTCGTCGGCCACGGCGGCGGCGGCGCCGAGTTGATCGGCAATTTGCTTGTATGCGGAGGGAATGCAGGTGCCGCCGAGCGTGTCGTGGAAGTGGTTGAAGCAGACGTGCTGCCAGGCTTCGACGTGGCGGGCGTGTTCGGAGCGGCGGCGGATGCGCTTGTCGGTGCTGACGATCTCGGCCTGTGCGAGCAGGTGTTCCGCTCGGCGGACGGCAGTCTTCACGCCACGGTGAACGGTGTAACAGCCGATGGCGTGGTGCTGCAGTTCGCCGGTGACGAGCGGCAGCGCGGCAAATTGTTCGGCGATAGCTTTGAAGAACTGATCGGGCGTCGAGAAGACCAGTCGCCAGCCATCGACGGCGCGCTCGTTTTCGCGGCACCAGGCGATCTGCGCTTCGGTGGGGCCGCCGCCGTGATCGCCGACGCCGACGAAACACATCGTGTGTTCGATACCAGGCGGCAGATTGGTCGTCGCCGCATTCACGTGTTCGAGCGTGATCTGCTGGCCTTGCGTGTAGGCAGCGGCGATGCGGAAGGTGAGCACTTCGGGGCCGTTTTCGTCGCCGCGCCAGCGGAACAGGCGCGCGGGCAAGTCCATCTCGTGTTCCTGCGGGCGCATCATCACGTAGCAGCTTTGTCCAGCGTCGCGCATGAGCCGCGGCAGGCACGCCGCGTGGCCGAAGGTGTCGATGTTGTAGGCCACCGTGGGAAAAATGTTGAAGCGGGAAAGGAAGTACTCGCGGCCCAGTTCGATCTGGTGCCGCATGGCGAAATCGCTGGGCAGGTTGCAGTCGGGCTGAATCCACCAACCGCCGACGAGATTCCACCGGCCGCTCTTGACGTGAGCCGCGATGCGTTCGAAGAGGTCTGGCGCGACGCGTTCGATCTGCTGATAGACCCACGCTTCGCCCTGGCTGAAGAAAATGTCGGGGTGTTTTTCGAGTCTCTCGCACGCGCTGCGGCACGTGGCCAGCGCGGCGTCGAGCCCCGACTGCCACGGCCAGAGCCAGATGGGATCGATGTGGGCGTTGAGGATGACGTGGATGGTTTTCATCGCTGGATGCTCCGCAAAACAAGCAGCGTACATTGTGTCGGCGCAGATGCCAGCAATGGGTGACCATTGACTGTTCAAGTTTCCGGACATATCATTTTGACAGACGACGAGGGCCGCCGATGAAAGCCAGAAAATATACCATTGTCGTGACGCGAGATTTGGAAGACCCGCGAGGCGTGTACAACGCCACCGTTCCGGCGATTCGCGGCTGCCACACGTGGGGATTCACCAGAGCCGAGGCGTTCAAGAACGCGCGGGAGGCCATTCAGTGCTGCCTTGACGCAATGATCGCCAATCATGAGCGCCTTCCCGAGCAGGCAGGCACCAAGGATGTGGAAATCAAAATCGCGTGAAACCCAAACCGTGCCGACCCGGGAAAGTGCATCGGTTGCTCCTGAAGCTTGGATTTGTGCTGGTCAGGACAACTGGTGCTCATCGCCGTTACCAGCACGCGGACGGCCGCGCAACGACTCTCGCCTGGCATACTGGCCATGACATCCCCATTGGCACCTTGCGCAGCATTGTTGATGACATCAGCATCAGTGTAGAGGAGTTCAACCAGCAGGTATGATCGTGGAGGCACCTATGATCCAGTTCAAGAAGATCGTGCTCACGACGGATTTTTCGGACAATTCCGAAGCGGCGGTGCCGTACGCAGTGGAACTCGCCAAGCGCTACGACGGCGAGATTCATCTGCTGCACGTCACGGTAGAGCACGCCTATTACGTGCCGATGCCGACCGGCGAGTTCGTCACGATGACCGCTCCGGAAGAGTGGCTGAAAGAAGCACAACAGAACCAGATGAAGATTCTGATGGACCGCGCGGACGCGCTGGCCACCCATGAAGGCGTCAAAGTAATCCCGATGATGCGCAACGGCCACCCGCCGACGGAAATCGTTCACTACGCCAAAGAGATCGACGCCGATTGCGTGGTGATCTCGACGCACGGGCGGACCGGGCTGGCGCACTTGCTGCATGGGTCCGTTGGCGAAAGCGTGCTGCGGCATTGTCCGAAGCCGGTGCTGTCGGTTCGCCCGCCGAAACTACAGAAGTAAGCAGGAGGAACGGATGGACGGGGAGACGCGGGGACGGGGAGACGGGGGGAAGCAGGCGGGACACGGGAGGAACGGCACGGAGCGGGCCCTCACCCCTAACCCTCTCGCTCGCGGGGATGGGACCGGAGAAGCGGGCGCGGGAAGCCCGCACTACGGAGACACCACGCGCGGAATCTTCCCTTAGAACACGTTGTCCGGAGTTTCGGACAGTTCGTTAGCACAGGCGACGGCGCAGGATCCTCGGACGAGAAGATCTGGGAATCGTGAGGCGGCTTGTGGCCGGCGCAACTCTGCATGCAGGGTGAGCTTACAAGTGGAATCGGCTTTCAATATTTAGCTTTGCGCTGATTTGAGAGCATCGCGGCGCGCGGCTTGCCATTGTCCGGACATACCAAAGGGGGATGTCCGATGACGAGCGACGGGTTGAGCTGGGAGTGCGGGCCGAGTTTGCTGCTGGTGGAGCGGGACTTTCAGCGGGCATGGGCGCTGACGAGCTGGCTGCGCTGGCACGTGAAGACGGTGGTCCATGTCGCGTCAGCTCACGACGCGTTGGTGCAGATGCATGGGGCGGCGGTCGTTCAGACTCGATTTGATGGCCTGCTGCTCGACGCTGATCTACCGGACGGGTCGGCCGACCAGTTGATGGAAGCGTTTCACGTCATGCATCGGGACCGGCCAGTGGCTGTCATGGCGGAGGGGTCGGATGTGAAGCTGGAACTACGGTGCGAGGTACTCGGCATTCACCTGTTTCACAAGCCGTTTGTGGCGGAAGAGCTTGGCTCCTGGATTGAGCTGGTTCAAGCGGCGATGCGGACCGGTGAGAACGAGCGAGTCTCCCGCCTTCAGACCGCACGACGCCGGACAACCATACACAGGTACGCGGCACTGGGGGCCAGGCAGGCGTCGTGAGCCCTGAGCTTTTGGCTCTTAGCTCTTAGCTCTTAGCTCTTGGCCGCGCAAGCGAGACGAGCACTCCTTCATTGTGCTGGCCCCGCGCTGGAAGAGCGGCGCCAGTAGTGTTAAGAGAAGCAGGCTCTTTTGGAGAAATCCGATGCGCCTGCTCTCTCTGCTTGTGTTCGCGGTTCTGACGAATGTTTGTTTTTGCGGGGAGGAGCCGCAAGCGCCGCCGCAAATCACGGCGATCGTCGGTGCGATGCCGGTCGAGATCAAGTTGCTCGAAGCGGAGCTGAGCGACAAGCAGGAGAAGCTGATCCAGAGCGTGCGATTTGCCAGCGGAAAGCTACGCGGGCGGCAGGTTGTGTTGGTTCGCAGCGGCGTGGGGAAGGTGAACGCGGCGATCACGACGACGCTGCTGATCGAACATTTCCGGCCGGCGGAGCTCATCTTTTCGGGAATCGCGGGCGGGATCAATCCGGACCTGCAACCCGGCGATGTGCTGATCGCGACGAAGACGGCTCAACATGACTTCGGAGACTTGCTGGCGGAAGGCATCAAGCGGCAGGGCACGCGCAATCTGATCACCTGGAAACGCAACCCACTCTTCTATGAAACGGAGCCGCGGCTGATCGCTCTGGCGGAAACAAGCGCGGCGCGCGTGCAATTCAAACCGATCGAAAGCGCCGCTGGGCCGCGCACGCCGAAGACGCGGAAGGGCGTGATCGTGACGGGCGATGTTTTTGTCGCGGCGGAGGACAAGAAGAACGAATTGCGCAAGGCGCTTGAGGCCGACGCGGTGGAGATGGAAGGCGCGGCGGTGGCGCAGGTGTGTTTTCAGCAGCAGGTGCCGTGCGTGGTGATTCGGAGCATCAGCGATCTGGCGGACGCGAGCGCGGCGGTGCGGTCTCGGGATTTCGCTCAGGTGGCGGCTGAGAATTCGGCAAGGTTGGTGATGGAGATGGCGGGGGAGCTGGTCGCAAAAGAGAAGCGATAGCTTCCCCCCTCCCCCCTAACCCCTCTCCCGCGCGGGACAGAGGGGAACCGGAACGGCGGGCGAGGACGCTCGCACTGCGAACGGAGGCGGTGCGCTTAGAGAATGTTGCACGCATGCGGTGTTGGACAAGTGCGCCGTTCGACACGCGCGGCCGTTTTGGTTGACGCTCCGCGCGCGGGCGTATAACTTCTCCGGAACGTTTTTTTGCGGAAGGGCAGACATAAAGGAGTCGCATGGCTACCAAAGGTTTCACGCTCTGGTTCACGGGTCTGTCGGGCTCGGGCAAATCGACGCTCGCATCGGCGGTGGCGCATGAACTGCGCGCGCAGGGACGGGGAGTTGAGATTCTCGACGGCGACGTGGTCCGGCAGTACTTGAGCAAAGGGCTGGGCTTCAGCAAGGAAGACCGCGACGAGAACATTCGCCGCATCGGCTTCGTGGCGCATTTGATCACGCGCCAGGGCGGCATCGCGATCACGGCGGCCATTTCCCCGTACCGAGCGATTCGGGACGAAAACCGCAAGCTGATCGGGGCGGGCAATTTTGTGGAAGTCTTCGTTGAGTGCCCGGTCGAAGAGTGCGAGAAGCGCGACATCAAGGGACTCTACGCAAAGGCTCGCGCCAAGATCGCCAAGGGCGAAAAGGCCGGCTTCACGGGCTTGGACGATCCGTACGAAGCGCCGCTGGCGCCGGAGATCGTCATCAAGTCGGCCGAAGAGAGCGTGCAGCAGTCGGCGGCAAAGATTCTCGCTCGGCTGAAGGAACTGGGGCTTTTCGAAGAGACTGAAGATGCGCAGGCTCTGACGCATCATGAGTTCATTCCCGCCGAACTGCTGGCCAAGGCCGACGCGTCTCTGCGCAAGGCCGGCCGCGTGCATACCGATGTGCTGGTGAAGGAACTGCATGTTGGATTTATGACGGCGGCGCATTTGATCGACCGGCTGGGAGAAGAGGGAAAAATTCGTCTGAACTAGGTTGAGTTTTTGGCGCAACCAGAGCAGAATCCGGCTCACTGAAACGTCCCTTTGGCGCTTCAGTTGCGCGATTCGCGCTGAGTGATCTTGCGGGCCACGAGCATTTCATAAGGGAAGCATAGTCATGGCAAAAACAGCCACGCTCACGATCGAAGGAAAAACCATCGAGCTGCCGATCGTGGAAGGCACCGAAGGCGAAAAGGCAATTGATATCACGAGTCTGCGCAGCGAGACCGGCTATATCACGCTTGACCCCTCCTTCGGCAACACCGGCGCGTGCAAGAGCGCAGTCACCTTCATCGATGGCGACAAGGGAATCTTGCGCTACCGCGGCATTCCCATCGAAGAACTGGCTGAACACCCCGACTTCATATCGATTGCATATCTGCTGATCTTCGGCCACGTGCCGGCGAAGGACGAACTGGAGCGCTTCAGTGGACGCCTGACCCGGAACGCGAATCTGCATGAAGCGATGCGGCACCACTTCGAAGGGTTCCCGGTTTCCGCGCCGCCGATGGCGATTCTGTCGGCCATGATCAATGCGCTCTCCTGCTTCCACCAGGAACTGGCCAATCCGCAGGACGAGGAGCAGTTCGAAGAACTGGTCGCGCGGCTGATCAGCAAGATCCGCACGATTGCGGCGTTCTCGTATCGCCGCGCGAACGGGTTGCCGTTCGTGTATCCCGATCCGAAGCTGCTCTACAGCGCCAACTTCCTGCACATGATGTTTTCGATGCCGTACGACGACTATGAAATCGATCCGGAAGTCGAACGCGCGCTCAACCTGTTCTTCGTGCTGCATGCCGATCACGAACAGAATTGCAGCACTTCGACCGCGCGCGTGGTCGGGTCGTCGCAAGCCAATCTGTTCGCCTCCTGCGCCGCGGCCGTCTGCGCGCTGTGGGGCCCGCTGCACGGCGGCGCGAACGTGGCGGTCATCGAAATGCTGGAGCAAATTCGCGACGGCGGCTTGAGCCCCGAGGAGTGCATCACGCGGGCCAAGGACAAGAAGTCCGGCTTCAAGCTGATGGGCTTTGGGCATCGCGTGTACCGCAATTTCGATCCGCGCGCGCGGATTATTAAGCAGTGCTGCGACACGGTGCTCAACAAGCTGAATCGCCGCGATCCGCTGCTGGATATCGCCCGCAAGCTGGAAGAACTGGCGCTGAAGGACAACTACTTCGTCGAACGCAAGCTGTACCCGAACGTGGACTTTTACAGCGGCATCATGCTGCGCGCGATGGGCATTCCGCTGAACATGTTCACGGTGATGTTCGCCATCGGCCGATTGCCGGGGTGGATTGCGCATTGGAAGGAACAGCACGACGATCCGACTTTCCGCATCTGCCGCCCGCGCCAGATTTACACCGGGCCGACGAAGACGACGTATGTCCCGGTCCGTGGCTGAAATGTGGCACGCGCGAGATCGCGCCGACCGTTGAGCGCGATCTCGTGCGCGCCTGCTTTGTCCCGTTGCTTTGCGCAGGAAGTAAATGAGGAACGACCGACCGGCGCTTCAGACACCGTACCCCGCTCGCGTCCCTCAACCACCGAACTCATGGTTACTGGCCCTATTGGCCAGATCACCTTTTTTGATTTCATCTTTTCATCGCTCAGAAGCGAGGAGCCGTCACGATGCCTAAGTACACGACCATCACGCCGCCAGCCGGAGACAAGATCAGCATTCAAAACGGGAAGCTGCATGTCCCCGACCGGCCGGTTCTGCCGTTCATCGAAGGCGATGGCACGGGCCCGGACATCTGGCGCGCCGCCCAGCGCGTCTTCGACGCGGCCGTCGAAAAAGCATACGGTGGCAAGAAGAAGATCACGTGGTTCGAGGTCCTCGCCGGCGAAAAGTCTTTCAACAAGACCGGCAACTGGCTCCCCGACGACACGGTGCTCGCGTTCCAGGATTACCTCGTCGGAATCAAAGGCCCACTGACGACGCCGATTGGCGGCGGCATTCGCAGCCTGAATGTGGCTCTGCGCCAGATGCTGGACTTGTACGTCTGCCTGCGGCCGGTTCGCTGGTTCAAGGGCGTGCCGTCGCCAGTCAAGCATCCCGAACTGGTCGAGATGGTTATTTTCCGCGAGAACACCGAAGACATTTACGCCGGCATCGAATGGCAGGCGCAATCGCCGGAAGCGAAGAAGATCATCGAGTTCCTGCAGAAGGAAATGGGCGTCAAGAAGATCCGCTTCCCCGAAACCAGCGGCATTGGCATCAAGCCGGTTTCGTCGCAGGGAACGGAACGCCTTGTGCGCGCAGCGATCAAGTATGCTCTCGCCGAAAAGCGCCGCAGCGTCACGCTGGTGCACAAAGGCAACATCATGAAGTTTACGGAAGGCGCCTTCCGTGATTGGGGCTACGCCCTAGCTGCGCGGGAGTTCCGCAACGAGACCGTCAGCGAACGCGAGAGCTGGATTCTGGGCAACAAGGACAAGAATCCCAACATCACCGCCGAACAGAACGCCAAGGAAATCGAGCCGGGCTTCGACATGATGACGCCCGAGCAGAAGAAGAAGGTCGTCGCGGAAGTCGAGCGCACGCTCGGCGCCCTCTGGGCCACGCACGGCCAGGGCAACTGGAAGAAGAAGCTGCTCGTCCGCGATTCGATCGCCGACATCACGTTGCAGCAGGTGCTCACGCGCGCCAAGGAGTTCGACGTCATCGCCACGCTGAATTTGAACGGCGATTATCTTTCGGATGCGCTGGCCGCGCAGGTCGGCGGCATCGGCATTGCTCCGGGCGGGAACATCAACTACGACACGGGACACGCGATTTTCGAAGCCACTCACGGCACCGCGCCCAAGTACGCGAACCAGGACAAGGTCAACCCGGGCTCAGTGATTCTCTCCGGCGAAATGATGTTCCGGCACCTGGGCTGGGGCGAAGCGGCCGCGCTGATTATCAAGGGCATGGACGGCGCGATCGGCGCGAAGACGGTGACGTACGACTTCGAACGCCTGCTGGTCGCCGAAGGCACGCCGGGAGTCAAGCTCATGAAGTGCAGCGAATTCGCCACGGAGATTATCAGGCACATGTAGGCGTTGGTGCTTGTTACTTTGTAGTCTGGTGTCTGGTCGAGGGGGCACTCGAACCGGACACCAGATACTTCTAACTCTGTATGGCGAGCACGGCTTTCAAGCCTCGCGAAATCATCGCAGCGCGGGTAATGCCGATCTTTTTTGCCAGCGCGTCGGAGCGTGCCAGCAGCTCTTTTTCGACGCTGACAGATATCACTTTCACCCCGCGTCCTTCGCGGGGTCGGCCCACTTTCCGCTTGGCCTTCTCCCAGCGTTTGCGCATTTCGGGCGAAAGGGGTCTGCATTTATCGATCACAAATTCCTCGTCGAATTCCTTCGTGGCTTCCGCCAATTCTGCGGTCGTCATTTCCCAGTATGGCTTTTTCTTCTCATTTTTCATCTTAGTCGCATCCTTCTGTATCGGTGCTTCTCACGTTCGGTCAGTCCGCGCGAATGAATTACGAAAACAGTTTCGTCATCGTCCATCAGGTAAACCACCTGAAGGAATCGCCCTCCATCACCGCGTCCCCATACTAGGTACTTGTCTTTTTCCGGCTGCATCGGGAATGGCCGCGTGGCATTTTCCACGACCATCTCTGCCTCTTCCGGCCTGACGCCGTGCTTGCCGATATGTTCCACGTTCCATTCGATCCACCGGAATTCCACGATGCCCCCATAAATACTTATATAACAAATAACGCTGGCGGGCAACCAGAATCATCGTCACCGCGTGCGAACCCCGAAACTTCAGTTCGCCGCCTGCTTTGACTTTCCTGCGATCGCAGCCGGGTCGTTCGGCCGCGTGAACGTCCCGCGCCCGGTGATTTCAATAATCTCGAACTTGCGGAAGGTGATGGCCCCCAACACGCCCAGGCCCAGCACGCCTTTTTCGCCCAGATTCCATTGCTGATGAGCGCTCATGTTCGAATAGTCGGTCGGCAATTCATGGAACAGCTTCCCATCGATCCACGTTTTCAGTCCTGTCCGGCGCACCTGGATCACAACAACTCCGGGCTCTCTGACCTTCGGCCAAGGTCCCGTCTCGCGCACGGTCGCGTTGCTGCTGAGATCATTTCCGCCGATGACCTCGAAGCCCGCCCGTCCGGCAAACAGAGCCCAGTTGAAGTCGTGCCCGTTCGCCTGAAGGATCACGCCCAGCGTCGCGACAGGCCTGCTTGCGTCAGCGCGGTCGGAAATGAACTCCAGTCGCACGTCGTATTCCTCAGGCGGGCGGTATGGAATTCTGAGCGGACAGCATCCACTCGTCACCACGGCCAACGTCCCGTCTCGCGGCTCCCAAATGCCGCCGCGCGCGTCCTGCTTCGAGTCCGCAAGGGCCAGCAGATTGATCGCCTTCGCCCAGCGCGCCGGGTCGCAGGCCGGTAGCTCCGTTTTCATGTCCGGTCGAACAACTGCCTTCGCCGCAGCGTTGCCTTTCGATGTCGTGAGCTCCGGTTCTGTTGGCGCATTCGCTTGAGGCACGCCCCGAGTCCTGCCGCCCATGTTCGCCATCAAGACGATCAGCAGAATCAGCATCGCCAGGCCGAGCACGCCGGCCGCCAGGTGGACGAATTTGCGAGCGCCTGCGACCGCCTCCGCGCCTGTCGCTCGAGGGGCCGGGCTGGCCACTTTCGGATGCGGCTGTGTCGCGCCTCGCCGCACAGGAGCGGGCCTGGCCGGCGCTCGCGCGCGCAGAGCGATCGACGACTTGTGCTCGTCGATGTCCGCGCCTGAAGGCGATTTCCCTTGCTGCACCCGTTCAAGATCGCTCAGCAGTTCTTTGCAGTCCGCATAGCGGTCGGCCGGCTCCTTCGCCATCATTTTCTGGATCACTTGCACGACCGAATCCGGAATGTCCTCGCGCAGGTCCTGCGGATTGGGCAGCTTATCGGTCAGGTGCTTGGCCATCACCGCGGCCGGCGAAGAACCGCTGAACGGCGTCTGCCCGGTCACGAGATGATACAGCGTCGCGCCGAGGGAATAGATATCCGTGCGCCCATCGATCTGCTTCTCGCCGCGCGCCTGCTCCGGCGACATGTAGTGCGGCGTGCCCAAAGCGATGCCGCTCTGCGTGAAAAAGGACTGTTCGTCGCCGGCGATATTTTTCGACAAGCCCAGGTCGAGAATCTTCGCGACGAAACCTCTGGCCAGCGCCGGCTCCCCCTCTCCCCCTGGGGGAGGGGGTTGGGGGGAGGGGTTCAGCGGCTTGCAGATGAACACGTTCGCCGGCTTGATGTCGCGGTGGATGAAGCCGTGCTGGTGAGCGTGCTGCAGCCCGCGCGCAACCTGCAGCGTGATATCGATCGCTTGCGGCACTGGCACAAAGCTCGTGCGCTTAAGCGTCTTGTCGAGCGGCTCGCCGTCGCAGAACTCCATCGCTAGGAAGTGATAACCTTGGTCTTCGCCGCAGGAATACGCCGCCACGATATTGGCGTGATTCAGCGCCCCCGCCGCCCTCGCTTCACGCCGGAATCGTGTTACGAATTCGGCCTCGCCGGCATACTTCTTCGGAAGGACTTTCAGCGCGACCTGCCGTTGGACTTGCGTTGTTTAGAGATGCCGTAACTCCAGGCGCGGCGCCGTATCTGGCGGACTTTGAGAAGGATATGACCAGACTTTGACAGCCAGGCGCCCCGCATTTAGCGCGTTTCGGCGGGTTTTGACACACGTGGGAGGAAACCTATTCGTACTTCGACGGGTCGCGCATGATCTGTTTGACGATCCCGAACACCTTCAGCGAGTTCTCTTTCTGGATTTCAATGTCCTCGCTGACCGGGTTGTCGCCGCGCAGGCGAATTCTGAACCCGGTGGATTTTGAATCGCTCACCAGAATGCGTTTCAAAATCGGATCGTCGTTATCGATCGACGCGCAGACGACTTTCTTACTGAGCGACTTCCAGAGCGTCTTGTCCGCCGGCCCGACTTCCTCCAGCAACTCCGGCAAAGCGTAGTAAACCTTCTCGACGATCAGGATGTCGCCCTCAAGAATCATGGGCCGCATCGACTGCCCCTTAACCCTTAGGCAGTAATGGTTTGAGCGCGGATAGCGGATGTCCACAAACTCCGCTTCTTTCGTCTCCACGAACGTCGGCAGGTGGTTGGCCGCGATTGTCGCAACTACGGGCAGTTGATGCATTCTCGGAAGCTCCGCGTATTCCAGTTCCGCGCTCTTAGCCACGTCCGCCGTTGTCAGCGGCTTCTCTTTAGGCGCCACATCCTTCCCCGTCAAGAGCCAGTCCGTTGTCTCCTTCAGCGCAGTAGCGAGAGGGACCAAATGATCCCAGGGCTTGCTGCGGCCGACCTCCCAGGCGTTGACGGAGGTAATCGATATGCGGAGTTTGTCCGCGAGCTCTTGCTGCGTCCAGCCAAGAGCCTTTCGACGTGCTCGAATGCGTGCGCCAATATCGCTCACAAATATAGCGTCCCGGTAAAGCAGTTTAGAATCTATCACAAATTTAAGCATACTTCAAGTTTTTGAGCTTGACGCATTGTAAGCATGGTTATATATTATAAGCATTCTTACAGGGAGGACAGGGCAATGATCCCGACCGAAAAACTTGATTTTGTTCTGCGGTCGCTCGGCATTTCCCAGACGGAAGCGGCGCGGGCCGCGAGCGTTTCACCCAGCATGGTCTGCCACATTACAAGCGGAAACGCGAAGCCTTCGCTCGAAGTCGCCATCAAACTCGACGCCTTCATCAAGGCGATTCACCTTGAGCGCAACGGCGAAACGATCCCCCCAGAAGTGCGCGAAATCGTGATGGAAATCCTCTACCCGAAGAACCCCTTCGACCCCAGCGAAAAATCTAAGCGTAACTCGCGCTCAAAAACCGAGGTTCCCCCCGCTCGCGCTGCTTGGCCGTGATCACGCCCTGCTCGATCAGTACATCCGGCAGCGAGACTAGCACTCCGCCCCTGGCCTTTTCCGCCTGCGTGGCGCGAGCGCTCTCGAGCTCTTCAAACGTGGCCACGCCCGCTTGTTGAGCGGCGCGCGAAAAGAGTTCATCCGGTACGACAGCAGCCATGTAACAACCTGCCTTCAGCGTGGTGCCGCCTTTTATACGGGACGAAGCCCATGACGGCAACGCGCTGCGAGCAGGTCAGCGCCGCATAGCGCTGCGGCACTCCCGCTCTTTGTGTGGCGAAACAGAGCTGCACTGCGACAGGATTTTGTTTGCTTGCCGACGCATTATAGCGATATTATCGAAGCGTTATTTTCCCTTACTGCGAGAGGATCGAATCCATGGATACAAACAAGCTTCTGATGGTGGTTATCGCCATTCTGCTTCCGCCGCTCGCTGTCTTCCTGAAAGTCGGAGCCGGCCGGCAACTGTTGATCAACATCATCCTCTGCTTCTTGCTCTGGCTCCCGGCCATCATCCACGCGCTGATGGTTGTCCTGAAGTAAGCCATGCTCATCCGCCCCGAAACCGCTGCCGATCACGAAGCCATCAGAGACATCCTGATTGCTGCGTTTGCAGACCACCCCTTCAGCCACCAGACGGAACACCTGATTGTCGAAGGCCTCCGGGCCGCCGGAGCCCTGACTCTTGGGTTGGTCGCCGAACGAGACGGAGAGGTAGTCGGCCACGTTGCGTTTTCTCCGATCAAGATTGGCGGCAAAGACTGCAAGTGGCTGGCGCTCGGTCCCGTCGCCGTCACGCCGCCGCTCCAAAAGCGCGGCATTGGCAAAGCCCTGATCTCCGAGAGCCTGCAGATTATCCGTGAGATGGGCGCTGAAGGTTGCGTCTTGGTTGGCGACCCAGCCTACTATCGCCGTTTCGGTTTCCAGCAGTGCTCCGGCCTGACGATGAAAGGAGTTCCCGCGGAAGTCCTCCAATACCTCCCCTTGAGCAACCACATCCCTCAAGGCGAAATCTCACACCACCCTGCATTTCACATAGGCCTGTGATTTAATTGGCGCAGGCTGTCCAGCGCTCTGCGCCCTCCGCGTCTCTGCGGTGAGCTTCACTTTCCCTTCTCAACCTCCGCCTTGATCTCTTCGGGAGTCAGCGCCCGCGTCCACAGCTTGAACTCATCCAGCAGGCCCTTGTAGAAGCCCGGCGTGTCGCCCTTCGGCGGGTCGCCGCCCCAGGCTTCGCGGCCGAGCACCAGCGGGTCGGGGTTGGTCGCGCGGCGAGCCGGATTTTTCTTCTCCGCGACGGCCACGCCGTCCACGTACAACGTCACGCCCACGCCCTGCTTGACGACCGCGGCGATGTGCGCCCACGTCCCCGCCTTTAGCACTGGCGGCCCGCCAAAGTTGAACGTCCAGGCCGCGCCGTCTTCCTGAGCTTCAAAGCTGACGGCCGCTCCGTTCTGAGCGATGACGAACGGCGCCTCGCGCCCGGAAAACCGCTTCGACGCCAACCCGCGCCGGCCGGTGATCACTTCCGGCTTGGCCCAGAAGGAGACGGTCACGTCCGGCACATTGAACACTCCGCCGTCCTCGATCGTCAGCCACCCCGTCCCGTCGAAACTCGCCGCCTGTCCCTTCACGCCGCCGGCCACCGCCTTCACGTTCCCGTTGACCTTCGCGCTGAATCCGTTGCCGGAGCGATCGGTGAAGCGCCCAGCCGGCGCGGAGGCCGGCGCTACCTCAAAATCCAGCACCACGACCGGTTCCTGCTTGCCCATGTATTGTTTGACGCGCTCTTCAGCCGCCTTGCGAGCCGCCACTTCATCCATGACCTCGTGCTTGACGTTGCTGAATTTGTTCTCGCGCACGAGCACATTCGCGCATTCGACCCCGACGAAAACTCCCGTATCCGCGTCAGAAACCTGATTCTGCTCGACCAAAACATCGCGGCAGAAACCGGTGACTTTCAGGTGCGCGTTCCCGCTTAGAATATTGCCGCGCACGACCGACGCGCGGTTCAGCGGGCCGGTGCATGGCGGCCGCTTGGCGCCGTGCACTTCGACAAATGCTTCTTCGGCCGACGTCCAGTGATAGTAGTTTCCGTCCAGAATGCGGTTGTCGAGGAACTGGCAGAACCAGCTCGGCTGATACCCGTGGTACCACAGCCCCAGCCCGCGGAATCCCTGCGTGCGCGTGCCGCGGTTTTGCGCTGCAAAGCACTCGATGGACGTGCCATAGAATTGCATCGCGCCGGTATCGGTGAAATCGTTATCGAGAATCAGGTAATGCCCCTGGTACATCGTCACACCGATCACCGATGAGCCGTCCAGTTCAATGTCAAACGGCCGGTCGATCAGCAGTTTCTCCGCGTCACAAGAAACCAGCCGCCGGCATTGGCCTGCGCCTTTGCCTTCCAGCACCAGCACCGCCAGTCCCGCGCAACTGCGCTTGCCCCACTTGGGCGCTTCGGGAAGGACAAGAGTGGTCCCCCTCACCCCCAACCCCTCTCCCTCGCGGGGGAGAGGGGAGCCGGAGGCCGCCACCTTGCCGAAGTACACTTCGCCGCCGGCGTCGGACGTCATCGCCTCGCGGTCCCAGCCGTGCATCATGCTCAGCCGGTTGTGAGCGTAATAAATGTTCTGCGAGTACGGCGAGCCATCCAGGCAATTCAACCCGCCGCCGGTGGACATCAAATCGCCGCCGGTGAGCTGGTTGTTTTCGAAGATCACGCCATCCGATCCCGAAATGCAGTACCAGCCCCAGCGCCCGTTGTAGAACTTGTTGCCGCTCAACAGCCCGCCGCGCGTACGGCTCAAGTACAGCGCTCGCCCGCTGCCGTACAAATCGCAATCGGTGACCTCGACGTTCTCGCCGCCCAAGCGGATCGTGTCGCCGCCGCCGGTAGACCATTTCATCGAGTTGCGGAAACGTTCATCGACCTCGGCCTCGGTTGGATGTCCGCGATACGCGTTGGCTCGCACGCGCACGCGGCGCAAAAACACATTCCCCGCGTCCGGCTTGTCGCCCTGGTCGGAGACAATGATGTGCTGATGGTTTTGCGAATAAACCGTCAGGTCTTCAATGCCAAAGCTGTTTGTCCCGCGGATCATCGCCTGCGGCGGTTTCGGTGCATCGACCCAGCACAGGCACGCGAACTCGGTCTTTTCGCCGCGAAGAACAGTGAAGCGCGGAATACTCAGCGCATCCGAAACTTTGTACCGCCCGCGCGGCAGGTACACGATGCCGCCCTTGTTCTTCTCGGCCTTTTCCAGCGCCGCGACAATCGCCGCCGTGTCGTCTTTCTGTCCGTCGCCCTCCGCGCCGAAATCGCGCACGTTGAACGTCTCCGCCGGCCAGTTCGCACGCGCCTTCACTGAAAACTTCACCGGCAGCGACCACCCGGCCGATCCACCGCAGCCGTTGTGCACATACGCTTCGTACTCGCCCGACGGCAAATTTTCAGGCAGGGCAATCTTCGCCGCGAAACAGTCCGCTTCAGCCATGAGGCGTTCTTCCTTAGCGCCTTTCAGCAGAACCGTCGTGGCGACCTTCTCGCCCATCTGCTTTCGCTCGTCCTCAGTCCAGCCGAGATTCTTTCCAAACAGCCGCAGCCATCCGCCCGGGCTGGCGCTCGTGCCTTGGTCTCCCTGCACCCACCACACCGCCGGCCGGTTAAGCACGTTGCCACCGCTGTTGATGCTGGAGTAGTACACCCCCGGCTTGAACGAAGCGGGAATCGTAAACTTCAACGAGCCGTCGGTGGGCTGAAGGGTCTCAACGGGCCGAAGTCGTATGTTGAAGGCGCCAGCATCATCGGGACGGCTGGACGAATTATTCTGTAGCTGGCAGAGGCCAACGCGCGGCTTCTCGCCGAATCCCGCGCCGGTGACCAAGACCGTCTGCCCCGGCCGGATCGGATCGCTGGCCCAGACGACGACAGGCTTATCTTCAGCCGCGCCACCAACGGCGCAGGCAAGCAGCAAAGCAAACGTGAGTCGATGCATCGGAGGACTCCTCATAGTTGGTTCCACAATACCTTACCGCCGATGCCTTTCCGCACCAAGTACCACTCACCACTCACCACTCCACCACCCACCACTCCACTTGTCTCTAAGCTCCAAGACGGTATCTTCGTGGCTGCGAATTTCCCTGGGGGCCATTGTGGGGCGAAAGTACTACGATCCGGAGCAACGGCAGACGGTGGTTGAGCACGTGCGTAACCGTTTGTTTCGCAAGCCGGTGCCGAAATTTCCCCGAACGATCGTTATTGAGACGCAGTTCGGCTGTAACGGGAGCTGCGTCTTCTGCCAGTACCCTCAGATCAAGGACCAGTTGCCGCGCGGCAAAATGACGATGGAGCTCTTCGAGAAGATCGCGCGAGACTGCTCCGGCCAGAACGTTGAGCGCTTCATTTTGTGTCTGGATAACGAACCGCTCTTGGACCAGAAACTCGCCGAGCGCTACGCGCTTCTGCGCCGACACTGTCCGAAAGCCATTCGCAACCTGACCACGAATGCCTCGCTGCTGACCCTGGAGAAAGTCGAGCAACTCATCAGCTCCGGCCTGATCAACGAGTTGTTCCTGTCCGTAAATGGAGAATCCAAAGAGGTCTACGAGGAGCTGATGGGCTTGCCGTATGAAAAGGTCATGGCCAACCTCGAGACTCTCTGTAAGTGGCTCACCGCACATCCGGCCATTCGAAAGAACCTGCGCGTCCGCGTGAACACGGTCAAGACTCAACGCGTGGCTCCGGAGATTCCGGCGATGACTCGTCGCTGGGAGGCTGAAGGCTTTGAGATGCATGTGATCGACATGGACAGCCGCGGCGATCAGCTTGATTTGCAGAAGCTCAGCGCTGAAGAATTGAAGCCTAACGTCCGCTGCCGCCGGCCGTTCCACACGATGGTGATCACGTGGGAAGGGGACGCGGTTATCTGCTGCGTGGACTACAAGCGCGAGGTCAAGCTGGGCAACGTGCAGAAGCACTCGCTGACCGAAGTCTGGAATAGCGAGCGGGCTATCAAATTGCGTCAGGAGCACCTGAGTGGCGATTTTGGCAATCTTCCACCTTGTGCGCAGTGTAAAGTAAATGGGTGATTGGTGAGTGGTACTTGGTGAGTGGTGGTTTGGTGGTCCTGAGCAAGACCAGGCACCAGACAACGGACAAATATGGCTGAGCTCGAGAAAAAAGTGGTAGCCCCACCCGCCGGCGAAGCCGGCAGCTTCGGCAATGTCGCGCTGAAGCTGGGCTTCATCACGAAAGTTCAGCTTGAAGAAGCCATGCGCGTCCAGGCCGCCGCGGCCAAGGCCGGTCTGCGCAAGAAACTTGGCGAAATCCTCCTCCGCAAAGGCTACCTGACCAACGAACAGCTCGACAAAGTCGTCAAAGGCCAGACGGTCACCGGCGGCCGGAAGCGCGTCGGCGATTACGAACTGCTCTCCAAGTTGGGCGAAGGCGGCATGGGCGCGGTGTACCGCGCCAAACAGCTCTCCATGGACCGCGTGGTCGCGCTGAAAATCCTGGCTCCTCGCATGGCCAAGAACAAGGAGTTCCGGGACCGGTTCCTGCGCGAAGCCCGCGCCGTGGCCAAACTCAACCATGAACACATCGTGGCCGGAATTGACGTCGGTCAGGCCGATGGCTTCTGGTACTTCGCAATGGAGTTCGTCGATGGCGAGTCGCTCGGCCAGCGCTTGACTCGGCAGGGCGGCAAGCTGGAAGAAGAAGAAGCTCTGCGGTACGTGCGGCAGATCGCATTGGCGCTGCAGCACGCTCATGAGAACAAGCTCTTGCACCGGGACGTCAAACCGGACAACGTGCTGCTCGACAAAGGCGGCCGCATCGCCAAGCTGGCCGATCTGGGACTGGCGCGCGAGTCCGACGCCAACCCGGACGACGTGGCGCTGACGCAAGCCGGCCAGGCCGTCGGGACGCCCTTCTACATTTCGCCGGAGCAGGCTCGCGGCCTGCACAATCTGTCTCCGGCAACCGACCTGTACTCTTTGGGTGCAACGCTGTTCCATCTGCTGACGGGGCAAGTGCCCTTCGATGGGCCGACGGCAGCCGTGATCATGACGCGGCACCTCACCGATCCGGTGCCGAGCATTCGCGGGATCAATCCGGAAATTTCGGCCGGTGCCGAAGAAATTGTCCTGCGCCTGATGGAGAAGGAGCCCGAAGCGCGCTATCCCGACTGCAAGGCGCTGATCAAAGACATCGACCGTGTGCTTGACGGCGACACTCAGCAGCGCAAAGGCAAGGCGAAGACAAAGGTGCCGGTGATGGCCGAACGCGAGGCGTTTTCCAGCACGCCGCCCATGCCCGCGCGCCAGATCCGCCGCCGCAGGCAAAGCAGCGAGACCGGCCTGGGCGTCATCCTGGTTCTGGTGATCCTTGCCGCCGCCGTCTTCGTCTTTATGAACAGCGGTCCCCGGAAGCCGCCGCGGCCGGAGCCCAAGCCCGCAAAGCAGGTGCAGAAGACGCCCGTCCCGACAGCGGTCCCCACGCCGGCGCCGCCGCCCGAACAGCCCAAGCCGGCGCCAGTCGCCAATACCGACCCGGCCACGCCGCCGGCGACGCCTGCGGTGCTGGAGACGGCCGCCGACGGCACCAAGAGCTTCAAGGCCGACTTTGAGAACAACAAGTTCACTCATTTCGAGATCGATCCCGCCGTCGGCAAGGCCGGGCAAGGCCTGCGCGTGATCGCCGACGCCGCCGGCAATCACGTGCTGCGCTTGGGACAGATCCGATCCACATCGTTTCTGGCGAAGGACTCCGGCGCAATGGTGCGGCTGGTGTTGCCGAAAGATTTTCCGTTCTCGAAAACAGCCTCTTTCAGCTTCATGGTCCACTTTGAGAAATACGCCGACCCCAATCCTGAAGTTCGCATCTGGTGGGACCACAAAGTGGAAGGCGAGCCGCGCTCGGTCTCCGGCTGGGTGCTGAAAGATCCAACCTTCAGCAGCGGCTGGGGCAAGGTCAACGTGGTGCTCAACAAGGCGCAGACGAAACTGCCCACGCGTGAACACTACGAATCGCCGCCATACATCGCCATTTACGCCGGCAAGCCCGACGAGACCCTCGACGTCTTCATTGACGATATCGAATTCGTCAATGCCGCCGAAGGCAAAGCTACGTCCAAGACCAGCACCGAAACTCCTGTCGCTCCCCCGCCGAAGAAAAAGGACACTGAGCCGCCGGTCGCTCCTCCGCCAAAGAAAGCCGGCGATGCCACAGCCCCTGCAAAGAAGCCCACAGAACCCGGCAGTTTCGGAGGAGCCCTGTAAGGTGGCACGCTTGTGTTCGCGCGTCCCTTTGCGCGAACTCAAGCGTGCAGGTTGCGGTTTGGAAGCCGGTGTATTCCAGCCGCTGTTGTTGACTCCAGACTCCAAACTCATGACTCCAGACTAGAGGTAACGCATGTCATTACTCGTCGTCGGCTCCATTGGCATTGATACTGTTGAGACTCCCGGCGCACGCCGCGTAGACATCTTGGGCGGCTCGGCGATTTACTTCGCCTACGCGGCAAGCTACTTCGCGCCGGTGCAGTTGGTGGGTGTGGTCGGCGAAGACTTCCCGGCCGAATACCGCAAACTGCTGGAGCGCCGCAAGATCGACCTGAGCGGCCTTGAAGTTCTTCCCGGCCGAACCTTCCGCTGGACGGGCCGCTATCACAAGAACATGATCGACCGCGACACGCTGGACGTGCAGCTCAACGTCTTGGGCGAATTCAAGCCGAAGGTGCCCGCGTCCTTCCGCCACACCGAATTCCTCTTCCTGGCCAATGGCGTCCCGGCTCAGCAGCGCGATGTGCTGGCGCAGATGGCCAAGCGCCCGCGCTTTGTCGCCGCTGACACGATGAACCTCTGGATCGAATCCGCGCGGCCGGATCTGGATAAGCTGTTGACCGAGATCGACGCGCTCGTGATCAACGACAGTGAAGCTCGCCTGTATACCGGCGAGCACGAACTGATCCGCGCAGGTCGTGCCATCCTCGCGGCTGGGCCGAAAACCGTCATCATCAAGAAAGGCGAGCATGGCGCGATGGTGCTTTCGCCCGACGGCACCTTTTCGATTCCCGCTCATCCGCTGGAAGAAGTCGTCGATCCCACCGGAGCTGGCGACAGCTTCGCCGGCGGCATCATGGGCTACTTGGCCGCGCACGGCTCGGTTTCGAGCGAGTCTCTCCGCCGCGCCGTGGCCTACGGCTCGGTCGTGGCCAGCTTCACTTGCCAGGACTTCTCGCTTGACGCTCTGCAGCGCACCACGCGGGAGGAAATCGACGTGCGCTTCCGCGAGCTGCTCGCGATGGTGCACATTCCGTAACGCAATCCTCCCGGATTGCGCGTCGTCCACCATTCGTAGTGCGGGCGTCTCGTCGCGCTGCCGCGTCTGGAAATCCCCGCTGCGCCCGCGTAGACTCACCGGCAGGAGCGTATGCCTATGCTTAAACAAAGTTCCGTAGTCGAAATGGGTGAAGGCAAGCCCCACCCCGGCCGGCGCATGACCGAAGCGGAGTTCGTCGAGTGGTGCGACCACTGGACGCACGCGGAATGGGTGGATGGGGAGGTCATCCTGATGGCTCCAGATAACAGCCAGCACAACCGTATCGTGAGATTCCTCACCTGCATGCTGGATGGCTTTACGCAGCACCACAAATGCGGCGAACTGCTGATCGAGAAAGTGCAGGTCCGCTTTGCGGGCCTGAAACGCCGCCGCGAGCCGGACTTGTGCTTCATCACCACGCCGCGGCTGAAGATCATCAAGACCAATCACGTTGAAGGCGCGCCGGACATTGTGGTGGAAGTCGTTTCGCCCGATTGCCCCTCGCGTGACTACCGCGACAAGTTCATCGATTACGAAGCCGGTGGCGTCAAGGAGTACTGGATCATCGACCCGCTGACGCAGCACATTGAGTTGTACACGCTGGGCCCCAAGAAACGCTACGTGGCCATTTCCGAAAAAGACGGCAAGCTGCACTCAAAAGTCCTCCGCGGCTTCTACCTAAAGCCCGAGTGGTTGTGGCAGGAGCCTTTGCCAAGCTGGTTGAGACTGTTGAAGGAATTGGGTGTCACCTTGGAGTGATAATGAACCCCTGAACCCTGCTCGTTCAGTCTTCCACGCGCAGGAACGACGCCGGCTGCTTAATAAAGGGCAGCGAGCCGATTTCTGACAGCGCGGACTGGAAGTTTTGTTCGAGCGTGGTGTGCGTCAGCATGACCACGGGCACGTTGCCGCTTTCCTGCGGCTCCTTCTGAATGACCGATGCGATCGAGACGCCGTTTTGGCCGAGGACGGTCGCGATTTTGCCCATCACGCCGGGTTCGTCGGCGACCTGGAACCGCACGTAGTAGCGGCTGCGAATCTTCTTGATCGGCACGACCGGCAGATCGGCGCGCGGGTTCTGGAAGAACTGCAGCTTCGTGAAAGCCTGCTTCGCGCTGCCGCGAGCGGCATCGACGATGTCGGAGACGATGGCCGAACCGGTCGGCATCATGCCGGCGCCGCGGCCGAAGAACATCACGTCGCCGGTGGCATCGCCCCGGACGAGAACAGCGTTGTAGACATCGCGGACGCTGGCAAGCGGGTGCGCGTTGGGGATGAGCGTCGGATGCACGCGCATCTCGAGCCCGGTAGCGCCGGCCTCCGTGCCGGCCGTCCCAGCCTTCGTCTGGCCGGCAGGGACGCCGGCGCTACCTATGCGCTTGGCGATCGCCAGCAGCTTCAGCGTGTAGCCAAGCTGCGCGGCGAAGCGGACGTCTTCGATATTGACCTTGTCGATGCCTTCGACATACGCCTCGGCCAGATCGAACATCGAATGGAACGCGAGATCGGAAAGCAGAACGAGCTTGTGCGCCGCGTCCTTGCCTTGCACGTCCATCGCGGGGTTGGCTTCCGCGTAGCCCTTTGCTTGGGCTTCGGCGAGAGCTTCGGCGTACGAGACGCCGCTTTGGATCATGCGCGTGAGAATGTAGTTGGTCGTGCCGTTCAGAATTCCCTGGATGCTTTCGATGCGGTTGGCGACCAGCCCGTCGCGGATGGCGGCGATGACCGGCACGCCGCCGCAGACCGATGCTTCGAAGCCGATGGAGGTCTTGGACGCGAGCGCCGTTTCGAAAAGTTCTTTTCCGTGCGTGGCGAGCAACGCTTTGTTAGCGGTGACGACAGCCTTGCCGGCTTTGAGCGCGGCGAGGATGAATTTGCGGGCCGGGTCGATGCCGCCGATGACTTCGACGACGATGTCGATTTCGGGATCGTTGCACAGGGCGATGGCGTCTTTGGTGAAATACTTTTTGTCGAAGCCGGAAGAGGCGATCTTCTTGTCGTCGAGCTCGGCGATTTTGTGCAGGCGAATGTCGAGCCCCGTCTTGTCCTTCAGCGAGGGCCGGCTGTCGAGGAGGATCTTGGCCGTCCCCGTGCCAACGGTCCCGCAGCCCAGAATGCCGACTTTGTAAATCTTCTTGCTGTCCATTTTTCCCATCCTTTTGAACCAACCAGAGCGACCGTTTTACGCGATGAGGTCAAAAAGAGAAGTGGGGTTTGGTCACGCTTCTCCGTCGTCGCACCGCCCCGTTGTGGCGCAGGCTGTCCAGCCTGCGTACCTAGTCGTGCGGGCGTTCCGCCCGCTGCCGTTCTCCCCCTTCCCTTCGAGGGAAGGGGGCCGGGGGGTTAGGTTTGCGGCACCGCCGCAGCTTCGACCGGCAACTTGCGTCCATCCCGTCCATCATGTCCATCTCAGCCACCGTAACTTCGTGTCCAATCCTGCACCTGTGTGCACTCCTCCTGTGTGGCACGGGCAGGCTGCGCCACGTCTTTTTGTGGCGCAGATTGCCCGTGACAGCGGCCACCTTCATCACTTGGCTCCGCCTTCTCGCCCGTTTCATCATCCGCGCCTTCATTCTCGTGCTCGAATTCTGATCTGCGGCAACACTTTCCCTCCGCCAGTCTCTCCAACCCCAGCCCGAATCGCAAAACTGAGCCCCGCCTTCGTTCGCGCTACGTCACCGAAACTCCCGCCTCGCGCTTCTCTCCCGCCTGTTCCTCGCCCTCGACCTTCCTCATCGCCACCGCACTCCCTGTCGTCGTGCCAGTCTCTCGCTCCGCCTCATTCAAAATCTCTTCGATCAGTTCCATCTCCAGTTCATGCGGCGTCTTTCCAAAACAAAGCAAACACGCCCTGAAAAATCTCTGGTAAGACGAAAACCCCAACCCCATCGCCCACGTCGTCCGATGCCACCGCCCATCCCGCCTCGACTTCTTCAACTCCGCAAAAATCTGATCTGCTTTGTCCCCAATCCGTTCCTCTGCGTCCTCCGTGTCCTCTGTGGTAAGCTTTATAAACTTCCTCAATTCCTCCTTGAGTTTCCCCCTCACCCCCTCCGCCTTCATCCGGTCCACCATCTCGATCGCCGACATCCCGGTGAGTTCCTTGCAGTACCCCGTCAACCGCCGTTGCGAAATCCCCAGATGAAAACAAACCGTCCGCAGCGGATCCCACAAATACGTCCGCACCTCCGCCGCATCGATCTCGCTCTTATGCTCGGCCGAATACCTGATCTCGTACCTCAGCAGCCGCTCCGCATTCTTCACGAGCAACAACATCGCTCCGAGCCGCTCGCGCGGACTCATCTTCGGCTCGTCGTCCGGATACAACCCCGAAACCTGCTGCCACAGCGGCACGCACAGAATCGCCTCCGCGTTCATCCGGCGATCCTTGCGCTCTTCGCGGCGCCTTTCGGCCTCCGCATCGCCAAACTTTTCGCACTCTGCCACAAAGCGAAAG
>DASXUX010000078.1:0-25690 GCA_036504595.1 Planctomycetota bacterium
TTGAACATCTGTTCGTACGCGACCTTCGCCTCCGCTAAAAAGGCCGCCAAACCTTCGTCGTAGCTGTTCGTCATTAGCCCATCCCTCCCTTTAAGAGAGGTTTCGGCTATTTAGATATGCGCATTCAGCGACGTGCACCCAGGCTGGACAGCCTGCTCCACATGTGCTTGTCGAAACGGGTGGGGCTGGGTTAGTATATTCGGGCGGTGTTGGACGCGGGTGATTCGCGCGCGCTTCGATACCAGAATACAACGCACCACTGATAACGGATCGCTTCCATTGCGTATTCTGAAACTTCGCATTCCTATACTCGCTCTTGCCGGATTGCTCTTACTGCCATCCTGCTTCACCAACAACCCGTATCGTGAAGAAGAGTCGGGGAGGAACGTTTACTACGACACGTTTCATGAGGAGCCGCGCCATCTGGATCCGGCCATGGCCTACGCCGAAGACGCGTACGTGTTCATGAACCAGATCTACGATACGACGGTGCAGTATCATTTTCTGAAACGGCCGTACACGTTGGTGCCGCTGGCGGCGAGCGTGGTGCCGGAGGCGAAGCTTTTTGACAAAGACGGAAAACCGCTGGGTGACGATGCGCCGACGGAATCGGTGGCGAAAGTTGTTTACGAGATCCACCTGAAACCGGGGATGAAGTATGCGAATCACCCGTGTTTCGCCAAGAACGCAGACGGCAGTTACCGGTGGCACCTGCCGACCGGCGCCTCTTTCCCGAAAAAGATCGAGCACCCCGATCAACTGGGCGAGAGCGGGACGCGCACGGTAACGGCCGATGATTTTCTCTATCAGATCAAGCGCATGGCCAGTCCGCTCCTGCCGGACGGCTGCCCCATCGCGCCGGTGCTGGCGACCTACATCCAAGGCTTCGAGGAATTTCAGGCCACGCTGGCCAAGGAAGTGAAGCGCGTTCGGGACGAGCGGCGCAAGGCCGGCGGCGTGTTTTACAACCAGGAAGCAGACGAACGCACCAATCCGATCTATCTGGACTTGCGGAAATTCGATATGCCGGGCGTGCAGGTTATCGATGAGCTGACGTACCGGATCACGTTGACGCGCAAATATCCGCAGTTCCTGTATTGGCTGGCGATGCCGTTCTTCGTTCCGGTTCCCTGGGAAGCGGATCGCTTTTACGTGCAGAGTGCGGCGACAGAGCAGAACATGACGCTAGACCGCTTTCCAGTCGGGAGCGGGCCGTTTACGCTGGCGGTGAACCAACCGAATTACAAGATGGTGCTGCGGCGCAATCCGAATTACCACGGAGATGTTTTTCCGAGCGATGGCAGCCCGGAGGACGAGCAGAAGGGACTGCTGGCAGATAAGGGCAAGCCGCTGCCGTTCCTCGACGAAGCCGTGTACATGCTCGAAAAAGAAGAGGTGCCGCGGTGGACGAAGTTCATGCAAGGCTACTACGACACGTCGGGCATCGCGTCGGACATGTTTGACCAGGCGGTCCGATTCAACACTTCCGGCGCGGCCGGGTTGACGGACGAACTGAAAGCCAAGAAGATTCGTTTTGTCACGGCCGTTGTGCCGAACATCGGCTACTACGCGTTCAACATGCTGGACGACGTGGTGGGCGGCTACGACGAGAAGCATCGCAAGCTGCGCCAGGCGCTGTCGATTGCGATGCGCACGGAGGAGTACATCCAGATCTTCGGCAACGGTCGCGGCGTTCCGGCGCAGGGGCCCGTCCCGCCGGGCATCTTTGGCTACGACGAAGGAAAAGACGGAATCAATCCGGTCGTTTACGACTGGGACGAGAAAGCGGGGATGCCGGTCCGCAAGAGCCTGGATGTTGCGCGCAAGCTTCTGGCCGAAGCCGGTTATCCGAATGGCCGGGATGAGAAGGGCAACGCCCTGGTGATCTACTACGACACGGTTGGCGCGGGAGCGGGCACGAAGGCGTATCTCGACTGGCTGCGCAAGCAGTTCGACTCGATCGGCGTGCAGCTTCAGGTACGGACGACCGATTACAACCGGTTCCAGGACAAAGCTCTGAAGGGCAGTTTCCAGATGCTGAGCTGGGGCTGGAACGCGGACTATCCCGATCCGGAGAATTTTCTGTTCCTGCTTTACGGACCCAATTCAAAGGTCAAATCGCAGGGCGAGAACTGCTCAAACTACGACAACCCGAAGTTCAACGAACTGTTCAAGAAGATGGAGAACATGTCGAATGGGCCGGAGCGCGCGAAGATCATCAACGAGATGCTAGCGATCGTTCGCGAGGACGCCCCGTGGATGTGGGGACATTATTCGGTCGCCTACGGCCTGTCGCACGACTGGTACAAGAACTCCAAGCCGATGTCGTTCGGCAACAACACGCTGAAGTACAAACGCATTGATATCGCCGAGCGCGAAAAATGCCGCAATGAGTGGAATGCTCCAATCACTTGGCCGCTGTGGACAGTGCTGGGGCTGCTGGTCGCCGGTTCCATTCCCGCAATGGTGCTGGTGTATCGCCGGGAAAAAGGAGTCTCCCGGCGATGACTGCCTATATCATCCGGCGTTGTCTCTATGCGATCCCGACGCTGATTGGCGTGAACATCCTCGTGTTCATGCTGTTCTTCTTCGTGAACTCGCCCGACGACATGGCTCGCACACACGCCGGCGGCAAGCGGGCGACGGTGGAGAAAATCGAAGCTTGGAAGCGCGAGCATTCGCTGGACCTGCCGTACTTTTACAACGCCGGCTGGCGCCGGTTGGGCGCATTGCCGGCCAATGCCGCGTCGAACAAAGCGCCATTCCAAACAGCGGGCGCGGGCCATTACGCGCTCGTCGTTGAAGCGCCCGGATCGCAGAAGGAAGCGCAAGCGCGGACGCTGAAAGTTTCGTGCGAGAACGGCGCGCTTTCCCTGCCGAAAGAGTTTGATTCCTCCGGAACGCTGACGCTGCCGGCCGATACGAAGACGCGCCGCTTCGAACTGAATATCGTGCTCAACGCGCAAGATCAGCCCGAACCGCCGGTGCTCAACGTCAACTTTGATCTTCAAACGGTGGCGCCGCTCAACCGCGTGCTGCTGGAGTACAAGGGCAGCATGTCCTTTGTGTCGCGCCTGACGGAAACCATTTTCTTCCAGCGTTCGGTGAAAATGCTGTTCTTCTCGTATGGAAAATCGGACGACGGCAAAGACATCGGCGCTGAAATCTACAAGCGCATGTTCCCCAGTTTGAGCATCGCGATTCCGGTGCTCTTCTTTGCGATGTTCGTGGACATTTTCTTTGCGATGATCGCGGCGTTCTATCGCGGCACGTATCTGGACTACTGGGGCGTGATCCTGTGCGTGCTGCTGATGTCCATCTCCGGGCTTTTCTACATCATGGGCTTCCAGGTAGTGCTGGGCAAACTGCTGCGCCTGGCGCCGGTCTCCGGCTATGATTACGGACTGCACTCGATCAAATTCATCGCGTTGCCGATCGTGATCATCATCATTTCGGGGATGGGCGGAAGCATCCGTTTTTATCGCACGGTGTTCCTTGAAGAGATCAACAAGGATTATGTGCGAACCGCTCGGGCGAAAGGACTGCCGGAAGTCTCGGTGCTCTTTATCCATACGTTGAAGAACGCGATGCTGCCGATTCTGACCGGCGTGGTGGCGGGCCTGCCGTTCCTGTTCATGGGCAACCTGCTGCTGGAATCTTTCTTCGCGATACCGGGTATGGGGTCGTTCATGCTGGACGGGATTCAGCGTGCGGACTTCGCGGTCGTGCAGGCGATGGTCTGCCTCGGTTCGTTCTTGTATATCGTCGGCCTGGTGATGACCGACATCAGTTACACGCTGTTCGATCCGCGCGTGCGGTTGGAGTGAATGGTGCGCAGGCTAGACAGCCTGCGGCACGGGTTGGAGTCTGGTTGTGGGATTTACGCCGTATTTTCTGTGGAGCGACCTGCTCATCTACGGCCTCGTGCTGTTGATGGGGCTGTGGCTGTTTTTCGCTCTGCGCCGCGAATACTGGCGCGTGGCGCTGCGGCAGGTGTCCGCCAATCGCGTCGCGATGATCAGCTTTGGCATCCTGTGCGTCTACGGGAGCATCGCGCTGCTGGACACGCTGCACTTCAAGCGTATCAACAAGGACAATCCGCAGGGCGGCAACATCACCAGCGTGCTCGATATCGTGTTGGAGCCATTGCGCGCGGGCACCGAGAAGACGTACTCGGCGCCGTTCGCCACGCGAGCCTTTGCCATGGAAACGGTGCAGCGCGATGGCCGACAGGTGCGGGAGTTTCCGCGGCTGGAGCGCGCCGGCGTGAAGCTGGCCAATCCGGACGGGGATGCTTCGGCGGATATATGGCAACGAGCGGCGACGGGGCTGGGGTGGGGGATAGCAATCGGCCTGCTGCTGTTCGCGGTCTGCTGGATGTTCAATAAGCTGCGGGCGGCTCAAACGGCGTCGTTGGCCGGCGGGCAGTTTGCGGGGAACGGTCCGCTGTTGCTGGCGGGCGTGCCGAGTGCGGCGACAACGGCGGCTGAAGTGACGGACGCGAAGAGTCAGCAGCCGCTGGCAATGAGCGCTTTGCAGGGCGCGGGGCTTGGAAGTCCGGCCGCTGTTTCGACGGCGGCCGGGACGGTGGAAACGCTGCCGCCGGTGGCGCGCAGACATGTGCGCGGGTACTGGGTCGCCGGATTCCTGGCTGTCGTCGCCCTGATTATCTGTGAAGCGGTCGCGCTGACGCGAGAGGGCGGCTATCACATTCTGGGCACGGACAAGGCGGGCCTGGATGTTTTCTATACGGCGGTGAAGAGCATTCGCACCGGACTGGTGATCGGGACGCTTTCGACGTTGATCGTGACGCCGCTGGGAATCATGTTCGGCATCATGGCCGGATATTTCGGCGGATGGGTGGACGATCTGATCCAGTACGTTTACACGACGCTGGCCTCGATTCCCAGCATTCTGTTGATCGCTGCGGCCATGTTGATCGTGCAGGCTCGGCTGACGCAGGAAGAGACCATTGTCACGGCCGACAAGCGGCTGGTGTGGCTGTGCATCATCATGGGCATCACTTCGTGGACGGGGTTGTGCCGGCTGATCCGCGGCGAGACGCTCAAGTTGCGCGAAGTGGAGTACATTCAGGCGGCCGATGCGTTTGGCGTGAGCCGCTGGCGCATCATGGCGCGGCATCTGGTGCCGAGCGTCATGCATCTGGTATTGATTTCGGTGATCCTGCAGTTCAGCGGGCTGGTGTTGACGGAAGCGGTGCTGGCGTACGTGGGGATCGGCGTCGATCCATCGATGCAATCGTGGGGAAACATGATCAACCAGGCGCGGCTGGAATTGGCTCGCGACCCGGTGGTGTGGTGGAACCTGCTGGCGGCGTTCATTTTCATGCTGACGCTGGTGCTTCCGGCGAACATGTTCGGCGACGCGGTGCGCGATGCGCTTGATCCGCGGCTAAGGAAGCGGTGAACTGACGTTCGTGGTTCGTAGTTCATGGTTCGTCGTTCGTTGGGTGGTGTCTGATGCTGCTGCGTGTGCGTGATCTTAAGACTTATTTTGGAAGCGCGGAGAATCCGGCGCGCGCGGTGGATGGCGTGTCGTTCGACATCAACGAGGGCGAGACGTACAGCCTGGTCGGAGAGTCGGGGTGCGGGAAGAGTGTCACGGCGCTGTCGATTATTCAGCTTGTCCCGCAGCCGTCGGGTTTCTATGCGGGCGGGTCGATTGAATACAAGGGGCAGGACATTCTCGCTCTGCCGGAATCAGAGAAGCGCAAGCTGCGCGGTGCCGACATTTCGATGATTTTCCAGGAGCCGATGACATCGCTGAATCCGGTGTTCACGGTGGGCTTCCAACTGATGGAGCCCATCCGGCGGCATCAGCATTTGGGCCGTGCGGAAGCGCGGAAGAAAGCGGTTTCACTGCTGGGGCAGGTGAACATTCCCGACCCGGAGCAGCGCTTCGAGGAGTACCCGCACCAGCTTTCGGGCGGCATGAAACAGCGCGTGATGATCGCGATGGCGATGGCGTGCGAGCCGGGGCTGCTGATCGCCGACGAGCCCACGACGGCGCTGGACGTCACGATTCAGGCGCAGATTCTGGAACTCATCCGCGCGCTGCAAAAGAAGAAAGGCATGGCCGTCCTGCTGATTACGCATGACCTGGCGGTGGTCGCGGAGAACGCGCATCGCGTGGGCGTGATGTACGCGGGGCACATCGTCGAGAGCGGGTCGCGCAATTCGATCCTGCGCAATCCGGCGCATCCCTACACGATCAAGCTGATGCAGTCGCTGCCGACGCGGACGCATGCGGACCGCGCGCTGCAAACGATCGAAGGCCGCGTTCCGTCGGCGGACAAGTACCCGGCCGGCTGCCGCTTCGCCGATCGCTGCCACCGCACGCAGCCCGCCTGCCGCGGCATTGATCCGCCGCTGTATGAGATCCAAGACGGGGTAGCGCCGGCCTCCGTGCCGGCTTTTGTGGCGACAACCATTCCGGCCGGCACGGAGGCCGGCGCTACTCCACATGCCGCCGCGTGCATCTTGTACGACGAGCGACTGCAGGGACGGCACATCACGACGGAAGAAGTCCGCACGCCGCCGCCGCCGCGCGCGCGAGTTCCGGGCGAAATCACCGGCAAGACGCTGGTTGAGATCGCGGGGATGAAAGTGCATTTTCCGATCAAGCGCGGGGTGCTCAAACGCGTCGTCGGTCATGTGAAGGCGGTCGATGGCGTCGATCTGAAGATCAAGCAGGGGGAAACGCTGGCGCTGGTCGGCGAGTCCGGCTGCGGTAAGACGACGCTCGGCAAAGCGCTTCTTCAACTTATCCGCCCGACGAGCGGAAGCATTTTGGTGGACGGAAAGGATCTGACGAAGCTGGACCGGAACGAGCTGCAGCCGTATCGGCGGCGGTTGCAGGTGATCTTCCAAGACCCGTACTCGGCGCTGAACCCGCGCATGATGATCGGCGAGATCGTGACTGAAGGCATGGCCGTACATGGCATCGGCAAGAATGCCGCTGAGCGCGAGCAGCGTGCGCGTAAGATTATGGCGCAGGTGGGGCTCGACCCGGAGATGATCTATCGCTATCCGCACGAGTTTTCGGGCGGGCAGCGGCAGCGCGTCGGGATTGCGCGCTGTCTTGCGGTGGAGCCGCAGTTCATCGTGTGCGACGAAGCGACGAGCGCGCTGGACGTTTCCATTCAGGCGCAGATCATCAATCTGCTCGAGCAACTTCAGACGCAACTGGGACTGACGTACCTGTTCATCACACACAATCTGGGCGTGGTGGAATATCTGGCGGACGAAGTGGCCGTCATGTACCTGGGGCGCATTGTGGAGCAGGGCCGGACGGAAGAGGTGCTTGGAAATCCCAAGCATCCGTACACGCGCGCGCTGCTTTCGGCGGTGCCGAAGATCGATCCGGAAACGGGCATCGAGAAGATCCGTCTGGGCGGCGACGTGCCGAGTCCCATTCGGCCGCCGGCCGGGTGCCACTTCAATCCGCGCTGCCCGTACGTGATGCCGCGCTGCCGTAGCGAGTACCCGCAGCCGTACGAAATCTCCGCCACACACTGCACACGCTGCTTCCTCTACGATGAGAAGACGAAGAAGGAAGAGGGCGCGCTGCAGGGAAAAGCGGACTGAAGTCAGTGGTCCGTTGCTTTTCGATCCGTTCACGTGAAAACTCCGCAGCATGCAAGGACTCCGCACGTCGTTCGTTTAGACATGTGGAGGGCAACGCATGCGTCTGCTGCTCGCGATCATTCTGAGTTGCCCGCTCGCCGGCGCTGGCGAGGTGTGGCTGTTCCTCAAAGATGGATCGGTCGGCACGGGCGATCCGTCGAAAGACCCCGCCACCGTTTCGGTTCCGGGCGGCACGAGCGTTACCGCGACTAAAGATCAGATTTCTTTCCAGCGCACGCGCGAGCAGGTCGATCAGGCCGTCGTCGCGATGGTGCAGGATCTCGCTCGCGGGCAAAACACCGAACTGCACACCAAGCGATTTGCTGTGATGAAATGCGCGGCGACGGCAAAGTTGCTCGAATTCCTCAAGCACGCCGAGGCGCGTTACCGGCTCAGTGCGATGTTTGCGCTGCAATACGCGTGGTCGCCGGAGGCGCTGGAACCGGTGGCGAAGGGCCTTCAGGATGCCGATGCCGGCGTGCGCAAGGCGGCGTATGGCGCGCTGGGGCGGAATGTCTCCGAGAAAAAAGTTCTGGAACTGATCAAGCCGCTCGCGGACAGCGAGGATGTGGCCACCGCGGCGATGGTGTTTTCGGCCGTGGACATGCGGGAGCCCGACGGGTCGCTCAAACGCATTCGCCGGCTGCTGCATGACAGCCAGTCGCAGAGCGCGGTCGGGCTGCGCATTTCGCACTATCTCGCGCCGGCGTTGACGGCCGACACGCTGCCGCTGCTCGAATCGAAGGATGCGCAGGTGCGGCGCGCGGCGATGGTGGGGTTGATCGCACAATTAGTGGATGCCGCAGCCGTGAGGGCAAAGATACGCAGTGTTCTGGCCGATGGGGACGCCGATCTGCGCGAGATCGCGGCGGAGTACTTCACTTGGCTGGGGCAGAGCGACGATGCGGCGGCGATTCAGGCGGCGTTGACGCGCGAGAAGGATGTTTATGTGCGCGCCGCGTTGGACGCGGCGCTCCGCACGATCTCGCGGCGCGCTCAGCTTTGGTCGGAGAAGCCGGAGAGTGCGGCGAGCCTCGACAGAATACGCCAAGCCGATGCACTGGAGCCGACTTTCATTTACGAAGTCGGCGAGCATGAGCAGAAGGAGCGCTATCGCGAGCGGGCGTTTCAGCTTCAAAATGTGCTGGGTTCTCTGAGCGGTGCACTGCGGAACAGCGGAGTGTTTGCCGGCCAGCTACAAATTCCGGCTGCGGCTGAATGGATCGCGCCGGTGCGCGAGTACTTCGATCCGAAGCGGAAGAGCTTCGGGTTTCATATCACGAAGGAGTACACGTCTTTTGTGGGCAGCGTCCATGTCGGCGACGACTGCGGCTGGCGCAAAGAGCTGCGCAGCGTTGTGGCGGTTGCTCCAGGCGTGGTGCGGTCCGCTCGCCACTGCTATAGCTGGGGCTTTATTGTGGTGATTGAGCACGTGCGGCCGGGCGGACAGCCGGTGTGTTCGCTGTACGCTCATCTTTCGCCGATGCTGCACGTCAAACCCGGGGACATCGTCGCGGGCGGGCAGAAGATCGGGAGCATTGGGCGGGCGTACACCGTGGACAACGGCGGCTACGGCGCGCATCTGCATTTTGGGTTGCATAACGGGGCGTATGGCGATGGAAGCTGGGTGTGCGGGTACATCAGCACCGAAAGTTGGGCAGGCAACGCGGCGAAATGGCTGGACCCGCAGGCGTTGCTGTCGAAGTCAGAGTTCAGAAATCAGAAATGAGGGAGAGGAAATAGAAACCGCAGGGCCGGTCGTGCGCTTTCGCGTTCATTACTATTGTTTTATGTCATAGACGAAAAGCTCGTCGAGGTGCCGGATGTACAAGCGGCCGGCGCAGATGACGGGATGCGACAGGCACGGGGGCTTGGCGACCCAGGGCGGCTGGAAGCGGCTGACGATCTTCGCTTCTTTGGGCGAGACGTCCACGAGAGCCATCGAGGCGTCGTTGCCGAGGCAGTACAGGCGGCCGTCGGCGTACGTCACGGATACTTTTCCGATGTCCTGATTGTTGTACATGATCTTGCCGCTGGCGAATTCTGCGCAAACCAGTCCGCGTTTGTAGAGGCGGCAGCCGCTGCCATAGAGATAGCCGTCAACATAAACGACGCCGCCGTGGCAGTTGTCCTGTTCGACGCCGAACCAGGCTTCTTTCGTGGTGAAGGTGGGGCGGGCCTCCGCGCCCGCCTGGGTATCGGTGGCGGCCAGGGACGCCCGCCCTACCTCCACCCGGAACATGCGGCCGCCGGCTTTATGGCCGCTGGTGACGTAGACGCCGCCGTCGTGGAAGACGGGCGAGGTGACATTTTGATCGCAGGTGCTGGGGTGCTTGTGCGTCCACAGGAGCTTGCCAGTTTCGACATCAACGCTCACAACGCTTTCGTGCGTCAGCGCGATCATCTGCTTCACTCCGCCGTGCGTGACGATGATGGGGGACGAGTAGGCTTGTGTGTCCTGGATTTCGGTGTTGGCCCAGATGCTGATGCCGTTCTTTTTGTTGAGCGCGACGATTTTGCCGGCTTGGCCGCCGAGCGTGACGAAAACCTTGTCGCCGTCGATGATCACGTTTTCAGTGAAGCCCCAACCGCTCACGCGGCTGGAGAAGCGTTCGACGAGGTTGGTGGACCAGCGGACTTCGCCCGTGGCGGCGACGAACGCCGAGAGGACGCCGTGCGCGTTGAGCTGGTAGACGAGGCCATCGCTGTACGTCGGCGTGGTGCGGGCGCCGGGCTGGGGGCCGGTCCAGGAGCGGCCGTTGGGCTTCTGCCATTTCAGCTTGCCGTCGAGATCGATGGCGATAACGCGTTCTTCGGCGCCGAAGTCTCCGGTTGTGAAGAGCAGTCCTCCGGCGATGGAAACGCCGGCGTAGCCCTGGCCGCAACCCGTGAATTTCCAGAGCAGCTTCGGGCCGTCTTCGGGCCACTGTTTCAGCAGGCCGGTTTCGGGCGAGATATTGTCGCGCTTCGGGCCGTGAAATTCGGGCCAGAAAGGCTGGGTCTCGGCGGCGGCGACGACCGACATTAAAGAAATGAGGATTGTGATGGCTGATCTCATGCGGTTGATCGTCCTTCATTCGAAACGCGCTTCACGTTCGACGTGTTCTACCACAACTTCAACACAGAGGCACAGAGAACACGGAGGTCACAGAGAACAGCAGGGTATAGGGTTCAGGGGTCAGGGTTACGGAACCAGGGAGCGACCAGAGAGCCTTCACTGAATCCCAAACCCTGAACCCCGAACCCCGAACCCTGAACCCTTCGTCAACTCTACGTTCTCCGCGCCCTCGGCGTCTCTGCGTTGAAAAAAGCGCTCCTCACTTCCCCGAGCCCGCCGTCAGGCCTTTGACGAACTGGCGCTGCATCAGAATGTAGAGCACGGTGACCGGGGCGGAGAGCACGACGACGCCAGCGAACATGCGGCCGCGGTCGTCGAATTTGGGATTGTTCACCAGTTTCCACAGTTGAACAAAGACCAGCTTGCCGCGGTCGGGGCCCATGACGATGAAGGCTTGCATGAAATCGTTCCAGATCCACAGGCCCCAGAAGATGATGATGGTGATGGTGCAGGGCCGCAGCAGCGGGAAGACGATGCGCCAGAAGACTTCCACCTGGCCGCAGCCGTCGATCGCGGCGGCTTCTTCCAGTTCCTTCGGGATGGTCATCATAAAGGCGCTGTAGATGAAAATGCAGAGCGGCAGGCCCCACGAAACGTGGTGCAGGAAGAGCGCGAGATAAGTCTGGTTGATTCCGAGCAGGCCGAATTCTTTCAGCAGCGGAATCATGATGATTTGGAAGGGGATCGTCAGTCCGGCGAGGAAAAAGATCCGCAGCGCCGAACCGGTGAGCATGCGGCGGCGCGTGAGCGAGTACGCGGCCATCGAGCCGACGATGACGAGGGACGTGATCACCAGCACGCACATCAGCAGCGTGTTGATCATCAAGCCGACGACCTTGAGCTGCTGGAAAATGTAGCGGAAGTTGGAGAGGTTCACGCTGGTTGGCAGCGCGAGCGGCGATTCGATGATCTGGCTGTTCGTCTTAAAGGCGTTGAGTATGGCGAGCAGACACGGGAGCACAAAGATGATTCCGCAGACGAGCATGGCGACTTCGAACGCGGGCCAGCGTTTAATTTTGGATTTTGGATTTTGGATTTTGGATTGAGCGCTCATCGGCACCCCCGTTGGCTTTCCGTAGCCAATCTACAATCCGCAATCCGCAATCCGCAATTCGTCATAGTTCCACCTGCTTTCGGCGCATGATGGAGACCTGGGCAATCGCAACGAGCGCCAGGACAGCGAACATGGCCAGGGAGACGGCCGACGCGTAGCCCTGGCGATTGTTCTGCACGCCCTGCCAGTAGACGTAATAGGCGATGGTGAAGGTGCGCGTGCCGGGAGCGCCTTGCGTGGTGACGATGATCTGGCCGAAGAGATTGATGCCGAAAATCAGCGAGAAGACTGAGTTGGTCATCAGCGTGGGTTGGAGCATCGGAATCTGGATGTGGCGGAAGATGGAGAATGGGCCGGCGCCGTCGATGGTCGCGGCTTCGTAAAGCTCAATGGGAATCGTCTGCAGGTTCGCCAGGTACAGCGTCGTGAAGAACCCGAGGGCGCTCCACGCAACGACGGCGAAGATGAAGTATCCGACCAGGTCGGGGTTCATCATCCACTCCTGCGCCCAATTATTGAGGCCGGCCCAGCGCAGGAGCATGTTCACGGCGCCGGAATCGTAGTTCGCCATGTATTTGAAGAGCAGCGCGGCAACCAGAATGCTGAGCACATACGGATAAAAGAACAGGCCGCGGATCAGGCCTTTCATGCAGGTGAGTTTGTCGAGCAGGACCGCGAGGATCAGCGAGCCGAAAGTGAAGAAGATAACGATCAGAACGGTTTCGAAGAGCGTGAATTGGATCGCGGCGAAGAGGCGCTGGTCGCCGGCAAGTTCCCTGAAGTTCTCCGCGCCGATGTACTTTGGGCTGGCGTTCCAGCCGGACCAGTCGGTGAGGCTGTAGGCGAAGCCGAGGATGGCAGGCAGGACGACGAAGCCGGCGTAGAGCACCACGGCCGGGCCGCAGAGGATCAGCGAGGCGGCGCAATCGCGCAAAACGAAGCGCGGCTTGCGCGGCGGGGCGGCAATGACCGGAGCGGCCGGAGGAGTCTCGATTTCTTCAGCGGTGGTCATGAGTCCATGTCAGCCGCACGGGCAGCCAACAGCTAACAGAGGCTGCCCGTGGCACAGTGACTTACATTCCTTTCAATCCGTTGTCCCAGTCATCATCGAGCATCTTCAGCAATTTGTCCACGTCGCGCGTGCCGACGAGGATTTCCTGCATGACGGCTTTGAACGTGTTGTCCATCATGATCGGCGGCGGCATGTCGTCGAGCGCGAGATGGAAGCCGCGCGTGCAGCCGTACTTTTGCAGGCGCTCCAACATGCGGTCGGCGAGTTTCTGCGCAGGCGGGAAATCGCTCTTGGGTTTCGTCACGCCAAACTTGTTGCCGATGTGGAACTGATATTCGCCGTTGAGGAAGAGCTGGAATACAGCGGGGTCCCAGAAGGTTTCCATCGCGGACATCGCGAGGGCCTCCTTCGGGCCGGCGGCGGTGGTCGTGATGGCCCAACCGCTGGGCATCGAACTGGTCTCAAGAAACGTGGGCGGCTTGCCGGTCAGCGATGGGATGGGCCAGTAATCGAGATCGATGTCGTAGCGGTCGGCTTCGATGTCGCCGCCGATCCAGCAGCCCATCATCCATGTCGCGCCCTTGCCGTGATAAAACGCGCGCTGTTCATCGTTGTAGCCGTCGCTTGAGGAACCCTTCGTCACATATTTGTCGATGAGCTCGATCATTTTCTTGATGACCACGCGCATTGTCGGATCGGTGGCGAACTTAACCTTGCCCTGATTGCGCAGAATCGTCCAGGAGGGTTTGGATGTGTCGCGGTCGTAGGCGTCGATGGCGATTGCGAAGAGCAGCGGCTGCATGGCGGACCATTCGCGGCCGCCGAAGACCAAGGGGTTGTAGCCCTTGGCTTTCAGTTTGTCGAAGCCGGCGAAGAGTTCGTCCCAAGTCGCTGGCGGTTCGGTGATGCCGACGTCGGCCCACATCTTCCGGTTGATGACCAGCCCCTGGATCTGCATCCCACCCTGGCTGGTGTAGCGCTTGCCTTTGTAGGGCGTGGGCAGGGTGATGCCGAACTTTTCGTAGTAGGAGTCGGGCAGCGGAATCAGGCAGCCGGCATCGGAAAGCAGATTGGTGAGCTGCCAGGTCATGACGATGTCAGGCAGATCGTTGGTTGCGATGCGCGCTTTGTAGTATTCGGCGCCGTTCTGATTTCCCAGGTCAACGAGTTCCATCGTCCAGCCGGGATTCTTGCGTTCGAAGGTGTCCTTCCAGGCGTCGAAGTGCTTCTGAAATCCCGCTCGGCCGCCGATGTTGCGCGTGACGCGGATGGTCTTTTCGGAGGACGTGCTTTCGCCTTGAAACGCGACCGCGGCGGCGATGAAGAGCACCAAGGAGCCGATGCCGATGACCCACTTGTACAGCGGGATCGTTTCCTCTTCTGGCTCGTCGCTGGACATTTCGCTCTCGCGTCTAACGTGTTTTTTTCCGGCGCATCCGGTATAAAGCTGCTCCGGGGAAAAGCAAACGGAGCAGCCCTTTGCCTGAGCGAGACGACAATGGTCTTCCTGTGCGTCCGGCAGCAGACGCCGGGGCAGATGCCTGGCGCGATTATGCGTTGGAGCTTGAGGCAATCGTTGCCGCGGCCGAGAAGCGCGGGAATTTTCTGCATGGCCGGCTGAACGAGATCGTCTCCTCTCCGGCGTGGAAGATGCTGCGCCAGGCGAAGCGCATTCTGGACAAAGCGCCGGGTCGCAAGAGTTCGCGGACCACGGTCAAAAGCGCGCAGCTTGCCGCAGCGCCGGCGATTTCCGGTCAGCCGCTGGTGTCGATCCTCATTCCGTTTCGCGACGGCGCCAAGTGGCTGGAGCGATGTCTGAAATCGATTCGAGCCAAGAGCACGTACGCGAAGTACGAGCTTGTGCTCATCGACAACGGCAGTCAGGAAAAGGCGACGGAGCGGCTGCTTGAACGCGAGAAGTTACAGCCGAACGTTTCGGTTCTGCGTGTGGACGAGCCGTTCAACTACGCTCGCCTGAACAACCTGGGCGCGCGGCAGGCGAAGGGCGAGCATCTGCTGCTGCTGAACAACGACACAGAGGTGCTGGAACCGCATTGGATTCAGGCGCTGCTGGAACACAGCCAGCGCTCGGACGTGGGGGCCGTCGGCGCGAAGTTGCTCTATTCGGACGGGCGCATTCAGCACGCGGGCATCGTTCTTGGAACCGGTGATGTTGCCGATCCCGAGCACCGGCTTGCCGATGACGCTGATCCGGCCGTCAATGCCGTGCGCGAATGTCCCGCCGTCACCGCCGCCTGCATGATGACGCGGCGCGCGCTCTTTGAGGAGCTTGGCGGACTGGACGAGAAGAATCTGCCGGTCGCATACAACGATGTCGATTATTGCCTGCGGCTGCGCGAGCGCGGGCTGCGGATCGTCTACACTCCTTTTGCGAAGCTGACGCATCACGAGTCGCTGAGCCGCGGGTTGTTGAACGACCCGGCGCAGGCGGCGTATATGTGCCGGCGGTGGGCGAAGGAACTGACGGGGAGACGGGGAGACGGGGAGAAGGGGAGAAACGGCGACGCGGAGACGCGGAGACGCGGGGACGCGGAGAAACCGGTACGGAGACCTGGGGACGCAGGAAAGTAGGAGCGCTATTGCCGATCACTCGTCACACTTCCGGCGCTTGCATCTGCTCGTTTTGGCATCACACTAAATCTGCAAACCCACTAAGGAGAAACCATGGCGAAAAAAGCATTGATCGTTTGGGGCGGCTGGGACGGGCACGATCCGCAGAATGTGGCGAAAGTTTTTGACCGCGTGCTGAAGGAGAACAAGTTTGAGACCGAGGTGTCCAGCACGCTGGATGCTTTCAACGACGGAGCGAAACTGAAAACGCTGGCGCTGATTGTCCCGGTGTGGACCATGGGGAAAATCAGCGGCGAACAGGCCAAGAACGTGTGCGACGCGGTGCAGAGCGGGGTGGGGATTGGCGGCTGCCACGGCGGCATGTGCGATGCGTTCCGCGAGAACACGGATTGGCAGTTCATGACCGGCGGCCAGTGGGTGGCTCATCCGGGCAACGGGCTGAAGTACAAAGTGAACTTCACCGGCAAGCACTGGATCACCGATGGCCTGACTGATTACGAAGTCGAATCCGAACAGTACTACATGCACGTTGATCCGGCGAACAAGGTTTTGGCGACGACGAAATTCCCGGTTGCCGACGGGCCGCACGTTCCCAATGGCGACGTTCACATGCCTGTGACGTGGATCCGCTACTTCGGAAAGGGCCGCGTTTTCTATTGCTCGCTGGGTCACGACGCGAAAACCGTCGAACAGCCGCAGACGCTGCGGATGATCACGCGCGGAGTGCTGTGGGCGGCGCATGCCGAGTAGGCAGTAGGCAGCAGCAGTATGCAGGAACGGATGTAACGAATGACGGGTGGAGTGGATGATTATCCATTCCATCCGTTATTTTTTTGCGCGAGCGCCGGCCAGGGCTTCGGCGCTGGAGCGACAGGGTTGACGGGTTCTGTTGGCGTTCCGGCCATAATCAAATGCTCTCAAGAACGGTTCGTGTTCTTGTTTTCAGCCTCGGCCAATGCAAAGCACACCACGCCGGCAGTGACGATCAGACCCAGAATTCCAACATCGGCCACCCAGCGATTCTTCGCGCTCACAATCACGGTAATGGAAGCGGCTCCGCCAAGCACGGTCAGCATCATCCCTCGCAGGGTGTAACGATAGAAGAAGGTGAGGCTGATGAGGATCTGTGCTGCCACCGAGCCCAGCAGCAGCAACAACAGGACTGCGACGGCGACTTCCGGCCAGCGAGTCGTCGCGGAAGCGCCTGCTGGCGCTGACACCGGCATGAGCCCAAGGAGCAGCAGCATCGCAAAGCACCCGCGAGTGACCCACACTGCTGCCTCGCGTAATCGCACCGCCCCTGGATGCGGTTGGACCTGTGCGCTCGCCGCGTCGCGCGGACCTAGCGGCGTGGAGTCATCGTCTGGCTCGGGCATGCGTGCATGCTGCACCGGTTCCAGCTTCTTTCAAGTGAACCAGACCACAAGGCCACCAGACACCAGACCACCACTCACCACTCCACGGCGCCACGCCCCTGACCGTTTTTGCTCTGTGTCCTCCGCGTCCTCTGTGGTAAGAAGTCCGTTTCAACTACCGACCACGGAGGAATCCCCATGAAAGCCATTGCCATCTGCGGCAGTCCACGCAAAGAAGGAAACACTGAGTTCCTGCTCAAGCACTGCCTCGACGTGCTCAACAAGAACAACATCGAAACCGAACTGGTCCGGCTGAGCGGCCTGGCGATCAAGCCCTGTGGTGCCTGTCAGGGTTGCAGCAAGTCAAAGGACAAGACCTGTTCGATCAAGGACGACGATTTTCACATCGTCTTCGGAAAGATGTTGTCGGCGGATATCATCATCGTCGGTTCGCCAGTTTATTTTGGTTCGGCCACGCCGCAAATCATGTCGCTGCTCGACCGCGCCGGCTACGTTTCGCGCGTGAACGGCAATCTGCTCAGCCGCAAACTCGGCGGGCCGGTCGTTGTGGCTCGGCGAGCGGGCCAGAACTTCACGTTCGCGCAGCTCATGTTCTGGTTCATGATTTCGGACATGGTCGTGCCGGGATCGTCGTACTGGAATATTGCCTTCGGGCGAGCCGTCGGTGAAGTCGAGAGCGACAAAGAAGGCGTGGAGACGGTCGAGCGCTTCGCTGAGAATCTGGCTTGGCTGGCGGGGAAGATCAAGGGGAACTGAAAGGCGGCAGCGCGAGCAGTGCACGCTTGAGTTCGCGCAAACGGCCGCGCGAACTCAAGCGTGCCACCCGAACTTCAATACGCCTTGCGCTGGCGGCTGCTGGGGATGTTCAGTTTCTCGCGGTACTTGGCCACGGTGCGGCGAGCGATGACGATGCCTTCTGACTGCAAGCGCGCCACGATTTCCTGATCGCTGAGCGGATTGTTCTTGTCTTCGGCCTTCACCATTTCGCTGATCTTCAGCATGATCGCGCGGTTCGATTCCGATTCGCCGTCGGCTGTCGAGAACCCGCCGGTGAAGAAGTACTTCATCGGGAACAAGCCCTGCGGCGTCTGGATGTACTTGCCGGCCAGCGCGCGCGAAACCGTAGACACGTGCATGCCAATGCGTTCGGCGACCTCCTGCATCATCAGCGGGCGCAGGTGTGATGGGCCGTGCTCGAAAAAGTCTTTCTGGATCGAGACGATCTGTTCGGTGATGCGATAGAGCGTCTGGCGGCGCTGGATAACCGATTCCATCAACCACACGGCCGACCCGAGTTTGCTCATGATGTAATCGCGCACGGCGACGTCTTTGGCTTCCTTTTTCAGAAGCTGGAGCGAATCGCCGGAGATGCGCAGCGTCGGCAGGAAGTGCTCATTGATGCGGATGACGTTCTGCCCGTCGATTTCTTCGACCTGCACGTCGGGGACGACATACTGCGGTCTGCCGCCGCCGAAGCCGCGGCCGGGTTTGGGGTTCAGGTGCCGGATGAACTCGTGAGCCTCCTTCACCCGTTCGACCGTCACGCCCATGTCTTTGGCGATCTTCGGCAGGCGGTTGTGGCTCAGGTCATCCAGGTGCCGTTCGATGAGCTGCTCCTCGAACTCGGTGGTGCCAGGCATGCGGCGCAGTTGCAGGATCAGGCTTTCCTGGACATTGCGCGCGCCGACGCCGGGCGGTTCGAGGCTTTGCACGAGCTCCAATGCAAGTTCGGCTTCTTCCTCGGTGCAGCCGCTTTCGACCAGCTCCTGCCGGATGCCGTTTTCAGACTTGTAGAACAGATCCATGAGCGGAACTTTGAGATAGCCGGAGTCGTCCAGCGAACCGATGATGGCTTCGGCGAGCATCTTCAGGCGCGGGTCTTCCTTGGCCAGATGAAGCTGTTGCAGCAGGAAATCCTCCAGCGATTCGGACGGCGCGGCGGTGTTCTGCATGGCCTCCATCTTCGCGTCGTCTTCGCCGGCGCGGCGGACCATGCCGCTGCTGGAGCGCGTGTTCGGATCGTTCCACTCGTTCATCAGGGATTCGAGGCGTTTGATGCGCGCTTCAGTCTCGTTGGGGTTCTGGGGTTTTTCTTCGGGGACGGCTGGGCGCGTGCCGGATTCTTCGGCTTCCGCGGTGACTTCGCCTTCCATCCGTTCCAGCCAGGGGTTGTTGTTGAGCTCCTGGTTGATGTTCTGCTCCAGATCCATCAGCGGCAATTGCAGCATTTCGATGGACTGGATCATCTGCCGGGTCATTACCAGCTTTTGTTCCATCCGCTGGGAAAAATGCTGTGAGATTTGCATCGTTCACCTCTCTCAAAAAAAGCACTGTGTCAGAAACCACCAGCACGACGGGCAGGGACGCCCGTCCTACTGGCCGCAGCACTCACGTACTAATGTTAGACAACTCGGTGCGGCCTTTCAATGCCTCACCAATCGTCCCGCTTTGAGCAAAACTCAGGTCGCTGCCCGCCGGAACGCCGCGCGCCAGACGCGTCGTTTTGATGTTCGGACTGACTCGGCGAGCCTGCTGCGCCACGAAAATGGCGGTGGCGTCGCCTTCCACGCTGGGGCTGGTGGCGAGCACCAGTTCGCGAATCGTCCCGTCCTTCAGCCGGTCGAGCAGCGTCGCAATCCGCAGATCGGCCGGTTCCACGCCTGAAAGCGGGGAGATGCGGCCCATCAACACGTGGTAGAGCCCCGAGAATTGTGCGGACTTTTCGACCACGTGGACTTCGCGCGGCCATTCGACCACGCAGATCATGTCGCGCTGCCGATGCGGGTTCTCGCAGATCGCGCAGCGCGGGTGTTCGGTCAGATCGCCGCAGATCGCGCAGGGATGCAACTTCTCCTTCACGTCATGGATCGCGCGGGCGAGCTTCATGGCTTCGGTTTTATCGGCGCCCAGAAGATGATAGGCCATGCGTTCGGCAGACCGGCGGCCGATGCCGGGCAGTTTCTCCAGTTCGACGATCAAGCGTTCGAAGCTATCCGCCGGCGCGCCCGATTGCGGACGAGCCGATTGCGGATTGCGGATTTCGGATTGCGGATTTGTTTTATCGTTGCGCATACCGCTGTGCCCTATTGTCTTTCCCATCCGCGCCCAGCTGTGGCTAACATCAATCCGAAACCGAAATCTACAATTAGATGAGTCCTGGCGGCATTTCTATTCCACCCAGAGCGGCCTTGGCTTCTTCGGCCATCGCCTCCTTGCCTTTGCGGAGGACAATGTTCGTGGCGGCGGCGATCAGCGGGCCGAGGCTCTCGGGATCCTTCAAAGCTTCAGGTTCGATCTTCACGGCCAACACTTCGCCCAGCCCGTTGGCTTCCACCGTGACCATTCCGCCGCCGGCGTCGCCGGTGAGAATCCGGTTCTTGGCGCGTTCCTGGGCCTGAGCCAGATTGTCCTTGATCTTTGGAAGCTGGCCCATCAGCTTCATCATGTCGCCCATTCCCTTCATGCCGCCAAACATACGTGCTCCTTCGCGAGTCTGGAGTCTGGAAGTCTGGAGTCTGGAGTCGCGAAAGCCGCAATCATGATTCCAGGCGCCGAATCCATTTGCTCTGTTAATCTGCGTCCATCCGTGTTCATCTGTGGCTCACTTCCTTCGAACACTGACAATTGCGCCGTCGAGCTGCTGCACGGCCAGCTTCACGGCCGGATGTTGTGACAATGCTTTTGCGTCTTCAGCGCTGACCGGCGGAAGCGGCGCCTTTCGCGCGGGCGCTACGACTGCGGGGCGAGTTGGCCGCGGCGGGGCGTCTTCGTCGTCCAAGACGGGCGCCGCGACATCCTCCGCTGAAAGTTCGATCTCGGCCGATTCGAGCGCCAGGCCATCGACGGGCTCAAAGTCGTCCTGACTCAATTCAGGTTGGGTGCTCGCCGTCGGCGCGGGTTTGGACGGCGCTGGCACGGCGGGCCTGCTGGCCGGCGGCGCGATTCTTGGCGCCGCGACGGCCGGCACGCGCGCCACGGCAGCCGCGCTTGCGCGTTCAATGCGGACTTTCATCGCTGCGCCGAAAACTTGTGCAAGGATCTCGGCGACAGCGGCCTCATTGGCTGGTTTCTCGAGCGACTCCTTATAGAAGAGCTGATCCGGCGAGAAACCCAGCGCGACGGTCTTGGCGTTCAGGTCCACCGCGACGGATTTTGCGTGACTCAACGCGCTCGCCAGCAGCGACCCACCTTTGCGGGCCGCAGCAGCGGCAATCACCTGACCCCACTGCTCCACGGAAACCCCGGAAAGTGCCCCTGACGGCGCATGGCTGCTGGCCGCCGAAGTCCCCCCGTCTCCCCGTCCCCCCGTCCCCGCGTCCTGCCTGTTTGTGTGCAGGGCCGCCGGGCGCTCAACGGTAGCTGCCTGGCGGCCTTGTGAGTTTGGGCGGGGGCCCTCCGCATTGGGCGGTCTGGGGATAGGGCCAGGCGTCTCCAGCGCGCTGACCAACTTTCCAAGATCCGTCAGATCGCGTGCGCGAGCGGCGCGCAGCAGCGCCATCTCAAGAGGCAGGCGCGTCTGAGCGGCGTCTTTCATCTGGCGGCGCGCGGCGCTGAAGACTTGCAGCAGCATGAGGCATTGGTCTTCGCTGAGCGTCTGTCCGAGTTCTGCGTAGGCGGCTTTCAAGTGCGCATGGCCTTCCAGCAGCGGCGAATCGGGGCCGCAGACTTTTGCCAGCAGCGTGCCGCGCATGCGTTCGAGCAACGAATTGAGCATGTCCTCCGGATCGGCGCCGGCTTCGAGGGCCTGATGCGTTTTGACGAGGACTTCTCCGGCCTGGCCTTGCGCGCAGCCTTTCAGGACTTCGGTAATGAGTTCATCGGGTGCGGCGCCGCCGAGTTGGCGGACGATTTCATCGGTTATTTTTCCGTGGCCGAGGTTCACGCCCTGATCGAGGATGCTTTCGGCGTCGCGAAGGCCGCCGCGCGCCAGGCCGGCGATGCGCGAGAGCGCGGATTCATCGAACTGGATGTTGTCGAGCTGACAGATCTGTTTGAGGCGCGTGACGATATCGGCCGGCCCGATGCGGCGCAGATCGTAGCGCTGACAGCGGCTGAGGATGGTTTCGGGCACGTGGTTGGGATCGGTCGTGGCGAAAATGAACTTCACGTGCGCGGGCGGTTCCTCAAGCGTCTTGAGGAACGCGTTCCAGGCTTCGCGCGTGAGCATGTGAACTTCGTCAATGATATAGACTTTGTAGCGCAGTTCGGCCGGCGCAATCGCGACGTTATCGCGAAGGGAACGGATTTCTTCGATGCCGCGATTGGTGGCGGCGTCCATTTCGATCACGTCCAGCGAACTGCCTTCGTGGATTGAGTCGCACGCGGGGCAAGCGTTGCAGGGTTCATCCGAGACGCCGCCGGGGCCTTTGCCGTTCAAACAATTGAGGGCCTTGGCGACGATACGGGCGAGGCTGGTCTTGCCGACGCCTCTTGGCCCGCAGAAAAGATATGCTTGCGCAAGACGGCCGGAGGAGAGGGCTTGACGCAGAGCAGAGGTGCAGGCGGTTTGGCCGACGACCTCACCGAAACCTCGCGGGCGAAAGCGGCGGGCGAAAACAACGTAACTGGCTGGGGCTGCGGCGGCTGGAGCTGCGACTGGTTCCTGGGACTCCTTCTCTGGTGGCTTATCGGCGGCCTTGGTCGCGCGTTTAGCTGCCATATGACGTTACTCCGCAGAATCCAAACACACTTTCCATCGACAAAGCACCACGTGCTGTGTTCCAGAACCACAGTTCAACCCGCAATTTGAAAAGCTATACGGTGCGACGCTCTACTTGCAACATCTTATTGGTAAACGTTTAAGGGGCTTTTACCCAGAGCCAGGAGACCCACGAACACAAGTAAAAAGACTTATGGCTGCTGCTTTCGCCCTGACCAGGTTCATCTCCCCCTGTATCATGGGGCCTGGCCCCGGACAAAAGCCCCCTAAACGGCTATTCGGTTTTCAAGACCTGCTTTGCGCCGCACTCCTCATGCCAATTACAGTAGCCTGCGGAGAGCGAAAGTCAAATTAAAACGGGTGGCACGCATGTGATCGTCACGCTAGCCGACGTCGATCAGGCCGAGGCGCGGACCGAGGACTTGCCGGATGCGTTCGCGGAGCGCGGCGTGTTCGGGCTTCGACAGAGTGGGATCGTCTCGGACCAGCGCGAAAGCTTCGTCGCGGGCTTCGGCGAGGATCCGGGCGTCGCGGAGCAGGTCGGCGATCTTGAGCTCGGGCATGCCGGACTGTTGAGTTCCGAAAAACTGACCCGGGCCGCGCAGCTTGAAATCCACTTCGGCGATTTCGAAGCCGTCGCGCGTCTTGACCATCGTCTCCAGCCGTTCAGTGGCTTCGTCCGTGGTCGCTCGGCCTGCCAGAAAGCAGTACGAGGCCCGTTCGCTGCGGCCGACGCGCCCGCGCAACTGATGGAGTGCGGACAGGCCGAACATTTCCGCGTTCTCGATCAGCATCACGGTGGCCTTGGGCAAATCGATGCCGACTTCGATGACCTGCGTGCTGACGAGCACGTCCAAATTTCCTTCGCGCAAGAGAGTCAGCACACGATCTTTCTCCGCGCTGGACAAGCGGCCGTGGAGCATTTCGATGCGCAGCTTGGGAAGTGCCTTGCGCAGGCGGAGCAGCTCTTTCTCGACCCCTTTGACGGCGTCGGGAATTGCGGATTGCGGATTGCGGATTGCGGATTGGGCAGCGGCGCGTCCAGCCGTTGTCTCCCCTTCTCCCTTTCTCCCCTTCTCCTCTTCTGGCCCTTGATCGTCCTCTGCTTCCTCAATGCGCGGCAGGACGACGTATGCCGCGTGGCCTTTGGCGGCTTCCTCTGAAATCGTCTTGTAGACTTTGGCGCGTTCGGCTTCTTTGATCCACTTCGTGACGATCTCGCCGCGGCCGGGTGGCGGCTGATCGATGCGCGAGACGTCCAGGTCGCCGTAGAGCGTCAGGGTCAGCGTGCGCGGGATGGGCGTGGCGGTCATCACCAGCAGGTTGGGGGTCTTCCCCTTCCCGCGCAGGGTGGCGCGTTGCAGCACGCCGAAGCGGTGCTGCTCGTCGATGATCACCAGGCCCAGCTTGGCAAATGTCACGCCCTCCTGAATAAGCGCATGGGTGCCGACGGCGATGGGCGCCGTACCCTCCGCCAACTCCGCCAGGACGGACCGCCGTTCCGCGCCGGTCACCGATCCGGTAAGGAGCACCGGTTTAATCCGCAGGGGTCCGAGCAGATGCGACAGCACCAGGTACAACTGCTCGGCAAGGATTTCCGTAGGGGCCATGATCGTTGCCTGGAAGCCGGAGCGCGCGGCGAAGGCTAGCGCGCCGGCGGCGACCAGCGTTTTGCCGGAACCGACGTCCCCCTGCAGCAGCCGGTTCATCACGCGCGGGCGGCGCAGGTCTTCCTCGATTTCCCCCATGACGCGCAATTGGGCGAGGGTGGGCGAGAAGGGCACCAGCTTGCCGACGAGTTCCGGGATGTGCTCGGGCGCGGTGAGGACCGGCGCGTGTTTGTCATGGTGATGCGCCCAGCGGCGGCGGGCGAGGATGAGCTGCGGGGTGAGGAATTCTTCAAAGGCGAGCCGCTTGCGCGCCTGCTCGTGCTGCGCATCATCACGCGGGTGGTGCAGCTCGCTCAACGCCTGCGCCAGCGGCTGCAGCGCGTATTGCTCGCGCACGTCGGCGGGCAGCGGGTCGGTGAGGGCCTCCGCCGCGTCTCCGGCGTCCAGCGCGGCAAGCAGGCGCAGCACCATGCGGTGCACCTGGTTCTGGTAGACCCCGCTGGTGAGCGGATAGAGCGGCACGCGCCCTCCCGGACGCAGCTCAGTTTCTTCCGCCGCGGACAGTTGGAAGATATCCTCCATGTGCAGGTCGACGAGCTTGCCGGTGCGATCCACTTTGCCCAGGGCGAAGACGCGCTGCCCGGGGGTGAACTGCAGGCGCGATGGACTCCAGGGGGCGCGCTTGCCGCGCTGCTGTTTCTGTTCGACGGTGATGGAGGAGATCCACGCTTCGCCGGAATCATCCTGCACGGTGAGAATATATTTACTCAGCGGGTGGGGGAACTGCTTGGCTTTGAGCGTGCTGGATTCGCGGCGGACCACTGTGCCGACGATGGCGGCGCGAGCACCGTCGAGCAGATCGGCGATGGGCTGAATCTCCACCCAATCCCGCGGAATATGGTAGAGCAGATCGCGCGCGGTGTAGATGCCCAGTTTGCTGGCGAGTGACTTTGGCCAGTTGGCGCGCGGGGCCAGCTCTTCCAGCGCGGTGTCCAGCAGCTCCGCGCCGGTCGGCAGCGGGGTCGCGTCCTCCTTGACCGCCTTGCGCCGGGGCGTCGCCGCCGGGGCGGGTTTGCGCGGGGCGGGCGCTTTTTTCGGCAGTGGCGCGTGCTGGCCTTCCTCCTGGTGACGGAGCAGGTCGATGGCGGCTACCACCCGCCGCCGGCGTTCGGAGACCGGCATGGTGGCGTAATCGCGCAGGCCGCGCGCCAGCGACAAGGCCAGCCGGGTATCTTCTTCACGCGCATCCCGCAGGCGTTCCGCCCACAACCGGGTATACTCGCCGATGCTTCGCCCGACGATGGCCGTATCCGGGCAGCCGCGCGCCAATTCCAGCTCCAGCGGTTTGCGGAGTTGCAGCCAGTATGCGGATATCGATGTCGGTGTGGCCATGTTTTTTGGGATCCGCAGATTACGCAGATTTTCACAGATTAATTATTCATTCATCCCGGGAAAAGCAAAAACGGCTTTTCCGGGATGAATGAAAACTTCATAGTTGTTGGATAATAGCACACTTGTTTGCCGTTAGGCAAGCCCCTGGCTGTAAGCCCTTATCCTGCCTATCCTACCTATCCTGATAATTCTCTTTCTTACTAATATCTTACCCGTACCATAAACGACGAG
>DASXUX010000079.1:0-5621 GCA_036504595.1 Planctomycetota bacterium
CTTACAAACACTGGCCGTCCATCTTCAATAACGATAGCACTCTCACCTCGGCGATCCTCGACCGCGTCCTCCATCACGCCGAAACCATCGTTATCGATGGGAAAAGCTACCGCATGAAAGACCGCATCGACCCCTGAAGCCCGCGCCGCCCATCGCCCACGCAGCCGCCACCGCACATTCAAACCGGCGCATTCACCACATTTTCAAACCGGCTGATTTACCGCATTTTCACACCGGCGCTGACAGGGCGCAACGGAACTGCTGCGCCGCGCCCGTCTGGTCGGGCCGCACGCCGGGCGCTGGGCCGAAGCGATGATGAAGGAACGCAGCATCGAGGGCATGCGCGTACTCGTCGGTCTGCTCTCGCTTGCTAAAGAGCATTCCGCGCTCGCCGTCGAACGCGCTTGCGAACTGGCATGCGCTCACGGCGCGTTCCGGCTGCGAGCACTCCGCGCACTGCTAAAGACGCCAGTGACGCAGGAGCAGTTCGAGTTCATGGACGAGCACCCGCTGATCCGCGATCCGCATGACTACGGCACGCTGGTGCGCGTGCAGTTCAACTGAAACAGAAAGGTGGGGCGCTTCGCGCTCTATTTTTGGCGTTTTTGGAGGCATGCGCTGTGCAAAGTGTGAGGACGAAAAATAACGGACGGAGGACCTTTACAGCCAGGCACTCCTCCGTCCGCACTTCACACAGCACCGGCTATCCCTGGCGGGCCGCTCGCCAGCGGTTGTCCGCTTCCGTTTTGCCGGATGGCAGCAACAAACACGATCCGATTATGAATTGCAAGGAGAAGCTCCCGTGTGTGCGGGAGCAAGAACACAAAGGCGCGTTCGCTGACGAACGCAGAAAGGCAAAGCATGAACGAACGCTTCACGAGCGTGCTGCGACAGCTCAGGTTGTCGGGCATGATCAAGACACTGGATGTCCGGCTCCAGGAAGCTGCCGGTAATCATCTCGACCACGCCGAGTTTTTGGAGCTGATCCTGCGAGACGAACTGGCCGTGCGCAACAGTCGCCTGGTCGAACGGCGCGTGAAAGCCGCAGGCTTCCGCGACCAGAAGAACCTGGAGGACTTCGACTGGCAGTTCAATACGACAATCAAACGCTCGCTATTTTACGACATGGCCACGGGCGAGTTCATCCGCAAGCACACCGATTGCCTCCTGGTCGGCCCGCCCGGCACAGGCAAGAGTCATCTGGTCCAGGCCATCGGCCATCAGGTCATCCAAACCGGCTTCACGGTGCTGTACCGCTCAATCTTCGATGTCGTCCGGGACTTCCTCGAAGATGAAGCTCTTTCGCAGACCGACCGCACGCTGAACAAATATCTCAAGCCCGACCTGCTGATCATTGACTTATGTTGAGCCCTCAATAATGTGGAGCGGCCGGCGACGCGAAGACTGCCCGCGAGGAGCGCCTAGCGCAACACGGGCGGCCAACTCCACATTACTGCAGGCGCTATCAAAGGGCCTCCAGCCATTCGAGAACTGTGTTCCGGTGCCAGTGGGCGCTCTTTTTCTTCACGGCGCCCAGCGTTTTCGCGCGCGCAATAGCTTCGCGCTTCATTTCCATGTCGATCTTCGCATACTTGTTGGTGGTGTTCAGGCTGGCATGGCCGAGCCAGTGGCTGATGGTGCAGAGATCGACTCCGGATTTCAGAAGGTGTACTGCCGTGCTGTGACGGACGCTATGTGGATGGAGTCTCTTGTTCGTCAACGTGGGCGCGCCGGTCCTGGCGCGCACCAGGTGTTTGGTAAGGATGTAGCGGACCCCGAAGCGGGTCAGAGGTTCTCCGCGGTAATTGGCGAAGACAGGAGTGTCCGATTGCATATCCAGTTGGTTGGCGGTGCACAACTCCCGCATGAGGCAAGCGGTCTGCGGCCAGACGGGACAGAGACGCTCCTTCCGCCCTTTTCCGAAGAGGCGAACCTGGAACGGCTTCGTGAGACGTAGGTCGCGGGGCCTCAAGTCAAGTAGCTCTTGGACTCGCGCCCCGGTGTTGAACATGACCGCGAGCAGCGCATAGTCGCGCTGTCCCCGCTTGCTGGAGCGGTCGATGCCCGATAGGAGAGCACCCATTTCCTCGAACGTAAAGTACTCGATCTGGCGAGTGGGCGAGCGTTTGAACGGGATACCAAGAACTTGCTGGGAGTGCGCCAAGCGGTCTGGGTAGTGGCTGGCGACATAGCGAAAGAAGGCGTGCAGCCCAGCCAATCGAACATTGCGGGTCGATGCCGCGTTATGTCGTCCAATTTCCAAATGGTTCAAGAACGCGAGCACTTCAGAGGGGCCGAGGTCCTCTAAATCGAGGGTATAGGCAGGCCGAGACTTGGTCATGGCAACGAAGCGAAGGAGCAGGGCAAATGTGTCGCGGTAGCTCAGGACTGTGTGAGGGCTCATACCGCGCAGCCGCGGAAGGTAATCCGCGAAGAAGTCGCGCAGCGCGATCGCCAAGACGTTTGGAATAGTCTGCTTCATTGGCGGGATCCTCCCCGTTTGGCAGACGCGCTAACGAGAGCGCCGCACCGCAAACCAAACCTGGCAGAAGCCGCACTTGCCAGAGGCTCAATGAAGTGGAGGTAATATTCGGTGGAGACGATCGAGACGTGCCCCATGTAAGTTGCCAGCAAGGGCAGTTTGGCTTGAACGTCCGCGCCTGCTTCATACCAACGCAGTAGGGCATGAACAGCAAAGGTATGGCGGAAATCATGGACGCGCGGCAGGCGATGATCCGGCGTGCGCACTCCTGTCTTGCGGAGAAGCTCCCGAATGCCCTGCGCGAGACCTGCTGCTGTGAAGCAGTGGCGTCCGGTATACCTGTTCCACATGAGGGGCACCTCGGAGGACACCGATAGGTGGTGCGCCCGACGTGTTTGGAGGTATCGCTCGACTTCGTGAACTCCGTCGTCGGACAAGGGCACGTAGCGTGACTTGTGAAACTTGGTCCGGCTGACGAAAAGTGTGCGTTGCTTTGCGTCGTAGTCACCCAATGTCATTCTGGTCAACTCGCCTCGCCGAAGGCCCGTGGTATAGAGCAAGATGATCGCCAATCTATAGACCTCGGGACGAAGAGGAGACCCGTTGGTTGGCTCCATCTGCTGCGCCGCTGCGAGGATGTGCACGATCTCGCCCTTGGTGAAGACATACGGTCTTCTGGCCTGGTGGGACGAGGGGAACAGGAGCGGATCAGGGACGAAGCACTCCGGCTCGCTACGCCGCTTGAAAAGGCAGAAGTTGCGGGCAATGCGCATTCGGTTACGCAGCACGGTCGGGGTGAGGTGCTGAAGGGTCCCGCCCCAGGACGCGAACGTCGCAGCGGTCAGATTGGCTGGCGCGGAGAGCCTTACAAACTGGTCGATGGATTGGAGGACGCGTTCCTCATTGGCATACTGACGCCCAAGCGCTCGCTTGAGAGTCAGATAACGCGTGATCGACGGCCCCAACACTGATCGGAAGCGTGGCGCGATCTTCATGCGCGGCCCCCTTTCTGGCGGCGCCTGGACTGGCCGTGGGGAATGCACAACGCCACACAGCGCAGATCTTCGATATCCAAGCGCAGATAGACGCAGGTGCTCTCGGTCGTGCGATGTCCCAAGAGATCGCCGATTGTCTTGAGGGACATCCCTTGGCGTAGCAGGTGCACCGCGTAGGAATGCCGGATGCAATGGGGACCGTGGTATGGAATGCCCAAGCCGCTTCGGCGGGACCAGCATTGGAACGCTTCGGTCACTGCAGTGGGCTTCAAGATGCCAGCGGGAGCTCGCACCCGGAGGAAGACCTCGCGGTGTGGCGACGGCGGCCGACCTTGGCGAAGGTAACGTACAAGCGCTGAGGCCACGGCATCAGTGAGCGGCAACTGAAGTGGCTCTCCGTTCTTCCGCTCTCTGATATGCATCCATCGCTCACGCCAGTGGATGTCATCCAGCGTCAGAGATACAATCTGACTCGCCCGCAGCCCGTAGCTGGCGATCAGACAGAACATGGCATAGTCACGAAGGCCCTGCGGTGTGCTGCGATCAACCGACTGAATCAGCTTCTGGACGACACCCCATGGCAATGATCGTGGAAGCCGCTCAAGTCGGTACAGTCGTGGTGTATCGATCTGGCACTCCAAGCCAGCCCGGATCGTGCCTGTAACTGCGAGGAATCGCAAGAAGCTTCGCAGGTGTGCGGCTGTATGTTGAAGCGATCCCCGACCCAGGTATCGCCCAGAGGCACGAAGGAAGTCTTCCAGGTCTCTTTGCGTCAGACAAGCTAATCGCTGCGGCTTGTGACCGAAGTCAAGATGCCTGAGGAACCTTGATATCGTATAGGCGTGATGTATCTGGGAGGCTGGTGACAGTCCGCGGACGTGGCGCAGGTACGCCTTGTACGCCTCAACCTTTGCCGGAATGGGGGCGGAAGTAGCCGCCGCAGCATCGACAACCAGTCCCGCTTCGCGCAGGAAGACCTGCAGGGAGTTCGCTGTGCCGGCCGTGCTCGGGTTGCGATGCCGATACCAATCACGGCAAGAACCGAGAAAGGCAGGCGGGATCTGGCAGACTCGTTTAACCGCGCGTCGCCGGAGAAACCGTTCGATGCGAACGATATCTTTAAGCTTTTGGCGACGAACCGCGCGGGTGAACCCTTTGATCTGAAGCCACGACTCGAAACCTTCAACTACTGAACCCAGCAACGGCAGCAACGCGTAGCGCGCATGCGACCGTGGGTACAAGTCCCTCAGCATGGGAACCTCCAATCTGCCGGAATCGGCAGGTCCCAATGCTAATGAGTAATGTGCAGCAAAAGCGCTGGTGATCGTCTGACGGAGGGCCGGACTTCACATTATTGAGGGCTCAACATAAGTCAATTTATGTGGAGCTCCACATAAATGGATGACATGGGCATGAAGCAGTTGCTCAAGCGTTCCGGCGAATACCTCTTCGAGATCATCCACCGGCGTTACGAACTGCGCTCGACGATGATGACTTCCAATCGCCCGCTGGAAGACTGGGGTAAACTGCTCGGCGACGTGCCGACCGCGACGGCCATTTTGGATCGCTTCCTGCACCGAGCCGAGATCATCGCTATCAACGGCAGAAGCTACAGGCTCAAAGACAAAGCCACCAAAACGACGTCGGCCACCAAACCGACAGCCGATAAGAGCGCAGCCGAAAAAGCCGAGAAGGCTTGCAAAGCGGAATCGAATGCGTAGAACCGTCCGAGCGTTTTAGGGCAAGAAATGGCGTCCACGTGGACGTTATAGGATGAATTTAGGCGGCCTATTTTGAAGTGGCCATACCCGGCCTAATTTGAAGTGGCCAGTGACATTTTGCAGATGGGCGAGATGGGACGCTTACGAAATAGTAGTCCTTTGTGGTAAGCGTCCGAGAACACCCAGGGTGATTTAGCCGTGGGAGAGGAACGGCGGTTGCGCTGGGGAGGGGGTCGGCGGCTTCCAGAGGTGCGGGAGCAGTTCGTCGATGCGGTTGGCGGAATGGGTGGCGACGCGGACAAGCACGTCGCGGAGGTACTCCCAAGGGTTGACGCCGTGGCGCTCGCAGGTGCGGATCAGCGAGTACAAAACCGCCGCGCGGCGTCCGCCGTTATCGTTGCCGACGAAGAGAAAGTTTTTTCG
>DASXUX010000080.1:0-36753 GCA_036504595.1 Planctomycetota bacterium
GAACATCTGTTCGTACGCGACCTTCGCCTCCGCTAAAAAGGCCGCCAAACCTTCGTCGTAGCTGTTCGTCATTAGCCCATCCCTCCCTTTAAGAGAGGTTTCGGCTATTTAGATATGCGCATTCAGCGACGTGCACCCCAGTCCGTGGCACTCGGCAAGAACCGCGAACCACGAACCATAAACCGGAGTTACTTCGTTGCCGCTTCGCCAGAGCCTTCCACGCGTGTGTAGATCGTGCTGGCTGCTTTTTCCCACTGCTCGCCTTTTTTGCGCTCCATCACGAACTCAATCCTGTCGTCGGTGATTTTGCGGTAGATGACGCGCACGTCCGCAGGCCCGCACATGCCCGATTTTCCCGAAACATTGGCAACCAGCCGGTCGTTCTCGAAAGTCACATCGGTGGAAAGCGCTGCATGGCCGGCGGAATCCGCCCAAAACACCGTCAGGTTCTTGGCGTCCCCCTCGCCTTTGCTGGCCGTGATCACCAGATGTCCGTCGAAACCATGGCCGCGAGCCAAATTCTTCTCGCCTTCCATGTTGCCGATCAGAGCGTTCCCGTTCAGGTCGGAGCGAATTGCGAACACGCCGTGCGCTTCCGATACGCCTTCGGCAGCCTTGCCCGGAACGTCCACGCGCCAGCGCCCTTCCAGGAAATGCAGCGGCTTCAGTTGCTCATTAAGCTGTGGTGCAGCCGCCGTCTCAATGGCTTCATCCTTCTGCATGTCTTCGTCGTCATTCCGATCCGCGTCATTGTCGTCTGGGTCGTCTGCGCGAGCCATCCACGGCGCGAAAGCGAATCCAAAAGCTATAATCAAAGCAAGTAGTGGACGCATAGTTTCCTCCAAATCAGAGGGCCTCCTCCGCCCTGACGCCGCTGTGTATACAAATATGGGGCCGAGGGTTGGCCTCCGCGCCGAAAGGACTGCGCTGGACAAGACCGCTCCTGGCGCTAAGACCGAGCGAACACAAAACTCACGAGGAGGAGCCCCATGTCCGAAGCCAACAAAGCTCTGGTCCGAAAATACTACGAAGCCGTGACGGGCGACCTGTCCAAGGTTGATGCCCTGCTTACCGCCGGCTTCGTGGACCATCACTTTCCGCCCGGCCTGCCGCCCGGTCCCGCTGGCGTGAAACAGTTCTTCACGAATATGGGCAGCGTGTTCAGCAATATGAAGATCGAACACCAGTTCATGCTCGCCGAAGGCAGCAAAGTGGACTGCCACTTCGTTTTCACCGCCAAGCAAACCGGCCCGTTCGGCGAGATTCCGGCCAAAGGCAACGCGATCCGTCTGCCGGCGATCGCCACGTTCCGCATCGAAGGCAACAAACTCGCCGAAGCCTGGGAAATCTTCGACAGCGGCACCCTCTTTGGGCAGATGAAAGCGTAGAACAGATTGTTTGTTGTCCGTGGTCCGTTGTCAGTTGCTCGCAAGCGTTTCAGGTCGCCAGAAACAACTGACACCGGACCACGGACAGATTCCGGTATACCGGACAGTATTCCACAATATCGTATTTGCATTCCAGCGCGCAGGAAGTATCTTCCGGTTTAGCGGAGAACGAAAATGGCTGCTGCAAAGAAACAACCCGGAAAGACTAGCGTCAGTGAAACCCAGGCCGCCGATGCGGGCAATCTGGTCTGCCAACGTGTGCGCGAACTACGCAAAAAGAAGGGCTGGACGCTGGAAGAGATGTCCGCGGCCTGCGGTGTCAGCCGCTCCATGCTCAGCGAAATCGAACGCCAGCGCGCCAATCCGACGCTGGCCGTGGCGTTCCGCATTGCGCAGGCATTCGGCATGTCGCTGGGCGAACTGGTGGAAACTCCCGCCGCGACGCCGCAAGTCGAAGTGATCCGGGCGGACGACCGGACCTACCATTACCGAACGGACCGCCACTGCCGCATCCGCACGCTCTCGCCGCTGCATCTGGAAAAATCAGTCGAGTACTACGAAGTCGTTCTGCGCCCCGGCGGCACCCTGCGCAGTCTTCCGCATTTCGAAGGCGCGCGCGAACTGCTGACCGTTCAGCAGGGCTCCGTGCGAGTGACATCCGGCCAGGACAGCGAGGAAATGCACCGCGGCGATTCCGCTCATTACCGAGCCGACGTGAATCACGCCATCGAAAACATCGGCCAGGAAGATGCCGTGCTCTTCCTGGTGGTGACGTATTTGAAGGACTGAACGGCTGTCATTTGTCATTGGTCATTTGTCATTAACAGCCCGCAGAACGCATGCGCAATGACCAATGACTAATGACCAATGACAAAAAAGCAGGGGAGCCGGAGAAAGCTACATGAAAACAATGAAAGCACTGGTCAAGAGGAAACGCGACGTCGGCCTGTGGCTGGAAGAAGTCCCCGTCCCGGAGATCGGCATCAACGACGTGCTGATCCAGATTCTCAAGACGGGCATCTGCGGAACCGACGTGCACATCTACAACTGGGACGCCTGGGCGCAGAAGACGATTCCCGAAGGACTCGTCGTCGGCCACGAATTTACCGGCCGAATCGTCCAGACGGGCTCCAACGTGAAAGACTTCCGCGTCGGCGACATCGTCAGCGGCGAAGGCCACATGGTCTGCGGCCGCTGCCGAAATTGTCTGGCCGGTCGCCGGCATCTGTGCAAAGACACGCTCGGCGTCGGCGTGAATCGCCCCGGCGCCTTCGCCGAATACCTTTCGCTCCCGATGACCAACGTCTGGCTTCACGACAGCGCCGACGGCACTCACGTTTCGGGCATCAGCCGCGACGTTCAGTCGATTTTCGATCCGTTCGGAAATGCCGTGCACACGGCTCTGAGCTACGACGTGCTGGGCGAAGATGTGCTCGTTACCGGCGCCGGTCCGATCGGCTGCATGGCCGCGGGCGTCGTCAAGCACGCTGGCGCACGGCACGTCGTTGTCACGGACGTGAACCCGTGGCGGCTGAACCTCGCAAAGAAACTCGGCGCGACGCGCGTCGTTGACGTTCGCACCGAAAAGCTGAAGGACGTGCAGCGCGAACTGGGCATGCGCGAAGGCTTCGACGTGGGCCTGGAAATGAGCGGCAACCCCGCGGCCTTCCGCGAGATGATCGCCAGCATGTGCCACGGCGGCCGCATCGCCATGCTGGGCATTCCCTCCGGCGACATGCTCATCGACTGGAACACCGTCATCTTCAACATGCTCACCATCAAAGGCATCTACGGCCGCGAGATGTACGAGACCTGGTACAAAATGACCGTGATGCTGCAAAGCGGCCTGAACATCGACCCCGTTATCACGCACCGCATGCACTTTGCCGACTTCGAAAAAGGCTTTGAAGCGATGCGCTCGGGGCAGTCGGGAAAGGTTGTGCTGACGTGGGCGGAAGGCTAACAGAAGTGCTGAGTACTGAGTCCTGAGTCCTGAGTGCTGAGGCGCAAGCGTTTCAGAACGTGCGGAGTGACATTTCTATGGAAAGGAAATCGAAGCAACCGGCGCTTGATCGTCCTTTCGACAAGCGCATTCTCGCCCGCGCAAGGCAGATCGCGTCCCAGTACAAGATTGTGCTCGAACACATAGAAGGTGAGTGGTACGGGCACGGGCTGGAATATCCGGAGGCTATGGGCGACGGCAAGACTCGCAAAGCTGCCATTGCAGATACGCGTCGAGCCTTGGTTGCCGGCGTCGCGACGATGTTGGAACTGGGCCAGCAGCCGCCCCGCGCCACTCAGCACTCAGGACTCAGCACTCAGCACTAGTCATGTTCTGCGCACTGGCATGCGGATTTGAGGAACCACTTCTATGCCAACCAAGCCCCGTCCTCCCCGCCGTTCCTGGGCTGAACCGTGGAAGGTGAAGGTCGTCGAACCCATCAAGATGACGACGCGCGGGGAGCGCCAGCGTGCGATTGTGGCCGCCGGCTACAACACGTTCCTCCTGCGCTCCGAAGACGTCTACATCGATCTGCTCACCGACAGCGGCACCAGCGCGATGAGCGACTGGCAGTGGGCCGGCATGATGCTCGGCGATGAAGCCTACGCCGGCAGCCGAAACTTCTATCATCTGGAAGAGGCGGTCACCAAATACTATGGCTACCGCTTCACAGTCCCGACGCATCAGGGCCGCGGCGCCGAAAACATTTTATCGAAGATGCTGATCAAGCCCGGCGATGTGATTCCCGGCAACATGTACTTCACGACCACACGGCTGCATCAGGAACTGGCTGGCGGGGAGTTCGCCGATGTCATCATGCCCGAAGCGCACGACCCGGCGTTCGAACACCCGTTCAAAGGCAACGTCGATCTCGGCATCCTTGAAGACCTGATCAAGAAGGTGGGCTCCAAGCGCATTCCGTACATCTGCCTCGCCGGAACGGTGAACATGGCCGGCGGCCAGCCGATCTCCATGGCCAACCTTCGAGCGGTGCGGCAGTTCGCGAATCGCCACGGCATCCGCATTTTCCTGGACGCCACGCGCGCCGTTGAAAACGCGTACTTCATCCAGCAGCGCGAGGACGGCTATCGCGACAAGAAAGTCGCCGAGATTCTCAAGGAGTTCTGCTCGTACAGTGACGGCTGTACCATGAGCGGCAAGAAAGACGCGTTGGTCAACATCGGCGGCTGGCTGGCGCTGAACGATCAGGAACTTTACGACGAAGCCAGCAATCTCGTCGTCGTCTACGAAGGCCTGCACACCTACGGCGGAATGGCCGGCCGCGACATGGAAGCAATGGCCCGCGGCATCGCCGAATCCGTTCAGGACGATCACATCGCCGCGCGCGTGGGCCAGGTGGAGTATCTCGGGCAGAAGTTGATCGATTGGGACATCCCGGTTGTGCGCCCGATCGGCGGGCACGCGGTGTACCTGGACGCCAAAGCCTTCTACCCTAACATTCCGCAGGATCATTTCCCGGCTCAGGCGCTGGCCGCCGACCTGTACCTGGATTCGGGCGTGAGAGCGATGGAACGCGGCATTGTCTCCGCCGGCCGCGACCACAAGACCGGCGGACATCACCACCCCAAGCTGGAATTGGTGCGCCTGACAATCCCGCGCCGCGTGTACACGCAAGCGCACATGGACGTCACCGCCGAATCCGTCGCCGCCGTCTTCGATCAGCGCGCAAACGCGCGCGGCCTGAAGATGGTGTACGAACCGAAGTACCTGCGGTTTTTCCAGGCGCGATTTGAACGACTTTAGGGTTCAGGGTTCAGGGTTCGGGGTTCAGGGGCGGATGAAGCGCTGGCGCTTTCAGATTCACCTTTCGACAATGGTCGTACTCTCGCTAGGCGCGGGTGTGCTGCTGTGGGCGAACGTTGCGCCGCGGAACAGATATATGGTTGGTATGAACAACAGCCGGCCGTGGGCCATCGAGTGCTTTCAACACGCTTTTCAGGGCTGGCCGCTGAATATGCGCAAATGCGTTTCGCCAACAGTGGTATTGGTGGTTGTGCCGCAGGCAGCGCAGTCCGAGCTCGACACCTTGGTTGACGGGCATTGGGACTACACTCTTTTGACGTACGAGGGGTTTCTCCGATACGCTCCAAAGTCGGCGAGGAGCTACAGTTTTGCCAGCGAACCGGCCGTTGTTCCCACAGAGTGGCTATGGACCAGCTTAGTCTTGGACAGCATCCTCGCCCTCACCATCCTCTTCGCCACCCTCTTCCTCTGCGAGTGGCGCATTCGCCGCCGCCCGAAGCAGCCTTCCCTGAACCCTGAACCCCGACCCCTGAACCCTACGCTTTAGTGGAGGTAAACAATGTCCCACACACGCTTCTGCGAACATCTGCAACGCACACTAGCCGAGATCCAACAAGCCGGTCTGACCAAGAACGAACGCATCATCACCACGCCGCAGAAGCCGCATCTGGCCACCAGCGCGCGCGGCGAGGTGCTCAATCTTTGCGCGAACAATTATCTCGGCATGGCCGATCACCCGGAGGTCATCCGTGCGGCGCACGAGGCGCTCGACCGCTGGGGCTACGGGATGGCCAGCGTGCGCTTCATCTGTGGCACGCAACAGATTCATAAGCAGCTTGAGGACGCGCTGAGCAGATTTCTCGGGACCGAAGACACGATCCTCTATTCGTCGGCCTTTGACGCGAATGGCGGCCTGTTTGAGACGCTGCTGGGCGCGGAAGATGCGATCATCAGCGATGAACTGAATCACGCGTCCATCATCGACGGCGTGCGGCTCTGCAAAGCCCAGCGCTTCCGCTACAAGAACAGCGACATGACCGATCTGGAGTCGCAGCTCAACGCCGCAGCGTCCGCACGCTTCCGTCTCATCGCCACCGACGGCGTGTTCTCGATGGACGGCATCATCGCCAACTTGCCGGGCATCTGCGACCTCGCGGCGAAGTACGACGCGCTGGTCATGGTGGACGATTCCCACGCCACCGGCTTCATGGGCCGCACCGGCCGCGGCACGCACGAACATCACGGCGTCATGGGCCGCATCGATATCCTGACCGGCACGCTGGGGAAAGCTCTGAGCGGCGGAGCGGGCGGATACACTTCAGGACGAAAAGAAATCGTGGCGATGCTCCGGCAGCGCTCGCGGCCGTATTTGTTCTCGAATTCAGTCCCGCCGCCAGTCGTTGGCGCGGCACTGAAAGCCGTCAGCCTGCTGGGCCAGAGCACCGAGTGGCGCGACCGCCTGGAGCAGAGCACGCGCTGGTTCCGCGAAGCGATGACGTCCGCCGGCTTCAAAATCGTGCCCGGCACGCACCCCATCGTGCCGATCATGCTCGGCGACGCCATCCTGGCCGGAAAGATGGCCGAGCGCTTGCTGGAACTTGGGATTTACGTAATCGCCTTCTCGTACCCGGTCGTGCCGCAAGGCAAGGCGCGCATCCGCGTGCAGATCTCCGCCGCGCACACCCAAGCGGATCTGGAGTGCGCGGTCGAAGCATTCAAGAAAGTGAAAGCCGAACTAGGGATTTAGCGCGCGCGCTTGTGATGCCTGCGCGCGGCGAATGCCCTTGGCTGCGGCGAGCGTTTCTTCAAAGGAACGTTTGCTGACGACCATGTACAGCGGTCCGTCGGCGGGCGCATGCCAGGAGACGACGCTGTGGCCGGGATCGCGTGCGACAAGGAAATCCTCATAAGCTGAAGCGCGCGGATTGGCGCCGGTCTCCACGACCATCAGCGTTAGAGCTTTCTCTGCTCCGCCCTCGCACGTGTACAGGACGTACCTGCCTTCCGGCAAGTTCGCCAATTGAACTCTGCCGCAGCAATGCGCGCGCAGATTCTTGCACGGGACATTTGGAAGGGAGCCGCTGTCCTGCAACATAGAGGAGGGTAGAGCGCTGACTTGGATCGGCTCGGTGGGCACAGAGCCCACGCCGCTGACAATACGGTCATGTTCCAGTTCGGCCGCGCTGACGATGGCGCATTTGCGCTGGCTGCACAACAACTGATATCCGATCAATCCTCCCAGCATCAACACGCAAAGTGCTGCCGCGGCAAGAGTCCTTCGGGAACGCCACGGCGGAGTTCTCCGCGGCAGAGAAAACGTGTGCAGGCGATGCGTCTGATGGCGCGACAGATGTGTTATGACGCGCGCGCCAAGGCCAGGTTGTGACGCGGTCGAGACGTGCCGCAACAACACCGTCTTCAGCAGGCGGTGGAAGCACCGTTGCGATTCGATCAGGGACCGGCAGTGAGGACACTCGGAAAGGTGCTGATCTATTTGTTCCGCCGCCGAGAGGGTAAGTTCTCGATCCAGAAACAATTGGCATTGCGCGCTAATTTCTGTGCAATCCATAGTCTGCCACAATCCGCCAATAAATCAGCAGCGGTGTCTGTAAGCCGCTGCTCTCTAAAGCTGAAAAGTAGCATGCCCCGCGAAATAGTCCGCTCAAACAAGCCCGGTGCAGAAGATCGCATAAGAAGACTTATTGGTCTGCAGAGGTTGCGTCTTGCTGAAGAGAAGGTTTTGTCAATTCTTCTTGCTGAGCGCCCTCTTTGGCGTCAGCGGCCCGCCGCGCGATCCGGCCTTCGAGGACGCAACCCGATGCGCCGGGGACGCACTCATCTTTTCGTCTCAAGCAGCGATAATTGGATTCGTGCGGGCAATCCCAGGACATGCGAGCGGGGCTCCGATTCCTTCGAGCCCCATATTAAAACCTTAAATCGGATGTCAAGGTATACTTTGTAGAAAAAAAGGCTGCAGGCATGCTGTAGCGTGGATGGCGCTGTCTCGCTATATTATTCAGTTCCGCAGGACAACGTGAGGGCCCTATCGTGGCGAAGAAGGTTACGGCCGAAACAAAGTCGCGCGTTCCGGCGTCGGATTCGTACTATTCACACCACAGTCCCTTCGGTGCGTATTCGACGTTCACGCTCGGACGCTTCGGAAAAGGCGGGGGCTTCGCCCTGGAGTCCGGTCAGGTGCCGTCGCAGAACGTATTTGTTGCGTACAGCCGGCCCAACGAACCCGTCCGTGCGCTGCCGTTTTACCAGGGCAGCGTCAGCGGGGCGGAGAACTTCACCGGGCAGGCCGCGAGCACCGAGAATGCGTTCGCAAAAGCCGGCTGGGTGCCGTTCAAGGCGGAGGAAATCACGCGCTCTCTGAAATGGGCGAGCGATACATGGAAGGCCGGCGACCTGCGCTTCACGATTTTTACGCCGGTGCAGTCGCTGGCGGATTTCGAATACGAACTGACGGACAAACTGAAGCTGGCTCTTTGTCCGGCGCTGATTGCGGAACTTGAATTCGACAATTCGCAGTCCAAAACCCCCGGGTGGGCGTTCTTTGGCGTGGGAAATATCGGCAAGCCGATGCGTGTGCTGGGTCAGGACGCATCGCTTTCACTGCCGGGTCTTGCGCGCGGGAATGAATGGGGCTTCGGGTACCGCGCGACGTCGGAGCACATCCCCGAACTGGAGAATGTGCTTTCGTTCGAGTTGCCGGAGTTGGTCCGCGCCGGCCGTTCCAAAGTCCATCTGCTGGCATCCGACGGCGGCGTGCTGATTCGCGCCAAGGCGGGCCAGCGCGTGACGGTGACGCTGGCTCTCGGCTTCTACCGCGGCGGAATTGCCACCACCGGTTTGACGACGGAATACTATTACACACGCTTCTTCGACAACATCGAAGACGTCCTCGCCTACGCCCTCGACCACCACACCCGCTACAAGGATGACGCCGGTGTCATCGACCGGCGCCTGGAACGCTCGGGACTTTCTCCCACGCGGCAGTGGTTGATCTCTCAAGCCACGCGCAGCTATTACGGCAGCACGCAGCTCTTGCGCCGCGGCGGGCATCCGCTGTGGGTCGTCAACGAAGGTGAATACTGCATGATGAACACCTTCGATCTCGCGGTCGATCACCTCTTCTTTGAGCTGCGGCATCATCCCTGGACGGTGCGAAACATGCTCGATCTGTATGTCGAGCGCTACAGTTACATGGATGAAGTCATGCTGCCCAAGGACGGCGGAAGCAAACGCGAAAAATTCCTGGGGGGAATTTCGTTCACGCATGACATGGGCACGCACAACCAGTTCACGCGCAAGGGCTGCTCCAGTTACGAACTCACGAATCTCGATGGCTGCTTCAGCCACATGACGCACGAGCAGCTCGTGAATTGGGTCTGCTGCGGCGCACTGTACGGACTGCGAAGACCCGTAGAGCGGGATACTGCGCCCGCCGGCAGGGACGCCGGCGCCACCTACGCGGGCGACAAGCGTTGGATTCGCGAGCGCGAGCCGATTTTCCTCGCGTGCCTGGAAAGCCTCATTCGCCGGGATTCGCCGCCGGGCGCGAAACGCGACGGTGTGATGAGTTTGGACTCCTCGCGTTGCGGCACGGGCCAGGAGATCACGACCTACGATTCGCTGGACGTCTCGCTAGGCCAAGCGCGCAGCAATCTCTACCTGGCGGTGAAAACATGGGCTGCGTACGTGCTGCTCGGACACGTGTTTCGGCAGCTTGGACGTGGACATCTGGAAAAAGACGCGCTGATCCAGGCCTCCATTTGCGCCAAAACGATCACATCCAAGTACGACCGCAAACTCGGCTTCATTCCCGCGGTGTTTGAAGAAGGCAATCATTCCGCAATCATCCCGGCGATCGAAGGCCTGGTCTTCCCGTACACGATTGGCGACGACGAAGCCGTCAGCGAAAACGGGCCGTATGGCAAGATGATTCACGCGCTGAAAACGCATCTGAAGAATGTGCTGAAGCCTGGCGTATGCCTCGATTCCGCCAGCGGCGGATGGAAACTCTCCTCCACCAACAACAACACGTGGGCGAGCAAAATCCAGCTCTGCCAGTTCGTCGCCGAGACAGTCCTGGGCTTCAACTTCGGCCCAAGCATTCCAAAATGGGACGCGATCCACGCCGCTTGGCAGTGCAACGAATTCGCCGACTTCGCCATGAGCGACCAGCTCGATAGCACAAACGGAAAGCCCATCGGTAGCCGGTACTACCCCAGAGGCGTGACGAACATACTCTGGATGAACGACTTCTGATTTTTGATTTTTGATTGCGAGGGGAGTGACCACCGAGACAGAACAATGGTATGATGATGGATGGTTTTTGGGGACTGGCGATGAGGTGCAGGAAAACAGCTTTCAACACAGAGGAAGCGGAGTTTCACAGAGTTTTCTTTTAATTCTACTCTTTCTCTGTGCCCCTCTGCGTTCTCTGTGACTCTGTGTTGAAAGCTGTTAAAGAGCGCTCGCAGAAGACAGACATTCAACCAGCAAAGGACTGAACGGTTACCAAAATCTAAAATCCAAAATTGGAGCCCATCATGCCGATATTGAAACCGCCGCAGGCCACAATCTCCATTACAGAGAAGACCATTTCGCGCCTCGTCGAAGGCATCGGCATCGTCTGGTGCGACGCGTTCGGGATGGGTGGGGAACGCGGCATGGGCCAGGTCAATATGCCGCTGAACACGACCTGCATCCCTCTGCTCGACGACGAGAAGAACTGGACGCTGCTGCTCGAAGAACTCACGCTGTTGAAGCCCGGCTGCATCCGCTTCCTGCTGCCGCCGGACGGCTTCATCACCAAGCGCGGCACGATGGACTTCGACAGCGCTCATTTCGACCGGCTGGAACGCCTGAACGCCTGGGCAAGCGCCAACGGCGCCAGCATTATCCTCGATACGCTGTACGTCCCGCGGCACTTGCAGGTGAAGGGCGAAAAGGACTCCGAGCCGGACGATTGGGCGCTCGATAACCGAGCCGCGGCCAGTCCCGCCGCGTTCGCCGGGCACTTCGCCGGCCCGCTGCTGGACTACTGCATTTCCGAACGCGGCTGGACCCAGATCCGCTATTACAGCCCGGTCAACGAGCCGCTCTACGGCGGTGTTTTCAGCAATCCCAAGGACAACGTATTCCATTCCTACGCGGCGCTGCTGTCGGCGCTGCGGCAGGAACTGATCGACCGCGATCTGGTTCCGCAGCGGCTCGCGATCCTCGGGCCGGAGACGCCGTCGATCCAGGACTGGCCGATCCCGGAGTTCCATTCAGTCGGCGTCGATCCTGACCCGCTGCTGGATGCGTACAGTCAGCATGAGTACTTTGCACGGTTCGATACGGACGAACCGAATGCGAACGGCATGTCCATTCCCATGACAGAACTGCTCAACCGGCACCTGGTGCCGCACGTGAACTACGCACGCGCCAAGGGCAAGTCCCTGATTGTCACTGAACTGGGGCATACATATTACGGCTCGGGCCGCGGCGATCCGAACGGGCCGTCCACCCACGAAGCCTTCGTGCTGGATGCCGAGTTTGTCGTGCGCGCCCTACCCTTGGGCGCGGGAGCGGTGTTGCGTTGGAGTTTTCTGAATCCCGGCGACATTGACGGCCGCTGGCAGTTCATTGAAACGGCCGACGGAAGTTACCGCCGGGTCGAGAACACCTTCTACGGCTACGCGTCCATCATGCGGTATGTCCGGCCGCATTCAGACGTGCTCGATCTGCATACTGAGAGCACGTTTCATCCCTGGCCGCACATCTACGCATGCGCTCTGCGCAAAATGCCGCAAGGCGACTTCTCGCTGCTGGTGGTCAACAATCATCCCAGCGAGCAGGTGGAATTGACGCTGAAGATTCCGACCGCATTCCGCGCGAAAAAAATCAACATCATCCGGACTGACCGCACGTTGAAGCATCACAAGATCGGCGAAATCAAACGCGACAGCAAGACGAGCCAGCTTTCGGACAAGCTTCCACCGCTAAGCTTGAGCGTATACACGCACCTGGATTACGATTCACTGGAACGGCCATAAAAAAGTGCCGCCCTTTCGAGGCGGCACTTCGAGACAGCCCGAGACTAACGAGACTACTTCTTCGACTTCTTGTTTGCCGATTTGGCTTCATCGGCCTCTTTTTCGGCATCCTTGCAGAGTGACTTGAAGCCGTCGTTGACGCCGGCCAGCGTCGTGGCCGCGGCGCTGTAGTCCTGGACCCACTCGTGGAAGGTCTTGATCTGATCGGGATAGGTGTCCGCGCACTTGCGCCACTCGCGAGCATCCTTGCCATGTTTCTCGGCAAAGCCGACCACCGAATGTTCCTTCTTCTCCGCGAGGAACTTGACCAGTGACTTGGTAACCTCCGCCTTGTCGGACGCAGTGGATTCGAATGCCTCGCGGAAGTTCTTGTGCGCGACGAGCACCGTCACGAACTTCTTTTTGGCATCGGCATTCTGCTCCGCCCATTTCTCGTAGGTTTCGGCCGCGCGAACGGCGCCGCTTAATACGACCAGACTACAAACCACGCCAGTGATCAGGCGCATCGATGTGCCTCCTTTAATTGGCTCCCGTTTCCTGCCAACTTACTTATTGTCCTTGACGGCCTTATCGACTTCTTTCTTCACTTCTTTGGCCTGTTCCTTGCCGTCCTTGATTGCATCGCCAATTGCAGCGCCCGGGCTCTTAGGCTTCGGCTCGCCGCCGCCGCAACCGACCAGACCCACCACGAATGCCGCTAACGCCAACGACAACAGTGCTTTGCTCACGTCTGAAACCCCTCCGTCTATTCGCATCCTCCGAACGGCCCGGCATTCCCGCTCGGGAAAGCCGGTTCCGTTCACTTTCCAAAAAGATTCTTGATCGCGCCCGATTCGGCGCCCTTGCCACCCATGCCCTTCAGCGAGCCGCTGATTTCATTGAGCGGACCGGCCAGTTCCTTCGATAGCGGTTCCATGATCTCTTTCATGATCTCGGCAGCCGTCGCGCCGTTTGTTTTCTCGCCGATGTTCGACAGATGCACGTCCGGCACCGGCAGCGCGATGCTTTGACCAAACATCAGCACGGGGCTGACTTTCAGCTTGGAGTTCGCGATCACCAGATCTTTGATGATGAACTTGCGCGTGCTCGAGCCTTCGGACGTGCCGCAGAACTCCTGCACGTTCTTCATAATGCGCTCGATATTCCCTTCCCCGCCGCTCGTCTGGTATCCCAGTTCCGCGCCGTCCACGCGAATGCTGTTCACTACCACAGGCTCGGTTAGCGCGGTCGAAGTATTCAACGAAACCTTCGCGCTCTTGACGGTTATCGCCGGCGCGTCCTTAAAGCCCTGCGGATTTCCCACAACAAAACCGTTCAATCCGCCGCTGCCGCTGAACGGCGAAAGCTGCACGCTCTCCAGTTTCACCGTCGTCTTGGTTATTTTCGGGCCGAAGGTTTCTACGGCGGCTTTGACGCCCCGATTCAGCAGCAGGTACGCGGCCGCACCCGAGACGACAGCCAGGCACAGCACGACGACAACCAGAATCTTGATAGCCTTCTTCATAGGTCACCTTTCGGATGGGATTCGCGGCGCGAGAGAATAGCAGGTTGCTGAGGTATCCTCAAACCGAGAACCCTTGATTTTGCCAACTGCCGGAATACCCTGCAAAGCTGGTTACGTGCAGGCACGACTTCCCGAGGACAGCGTTCTATGTCTAGACGATCGACCTATGTGCTCCCGTTTGTGCTCGTGGCGGCTCTGGCCGCCGCCAGCCAGCCGTTGACGCTCACCACGCCCGAGCAAGAGAACAAAATGGGCGAGGATGCCTACAAGGACATCCTGAACAAGGAAGAGCTTTGCCAGAACAAAGACCTCGTCGCGCATGTAGAGCGCGTCGCCAGACGCGTCATCGCGGCTGCGCCAGACAAAGGCTTCAGCTACGAAATATCCGTGCTGGAGTCCCCCATCGTCAACGCGTTCTGCCTTCCCGGTGGAAAGATCTGCGTCTACACGGGAATTCTTCCGTACTGTCAGAACGAAGCTGGCCTGGGAACGGTCATTAGCCACGAAGTTGCGCACGCAATCTTGCGCCATGGCGGGCAGCGCATGACGCAGAACACCGTCACGGACCTGATCGGGCAAGGGTTGGGAAAGGTGCTCGAATACGAAGGCGCGTCCTCAACCACAGAGAAGATCGCGATGGGCGCGTATGGCTACGGCACGCAGCTTGGCATTCTGCTCCCCTACAGTCGCAGCCATGAAACGGAGGCCGATCTGAACGGCCTGCTCTACCTCGCCAAGGCCGGGTACGATCCGAAAGAAGCACCCGAGTTCTGGAAGCGCTTCTCCGTCCTGAAGTCCAGCACGCCGACATTCATGAGCACTCATCCGGCTCACGAGGACCGCGAGCAGCGCCTGGAGCAGAATCTGCCCAAGGCGCTCAAACTTTACGAGCAATCGCCGAAGATCGGAGCCGGCGAGACGCTGCCGCCTGCGTACTTGACCATTCCAAAAACTGAAGTTGCCACGAAGACAAATTCGACGCAAAGCATCCAGAAAGAGGAGAAGCCGGTAGCCTCCACCGAGGCAAAGCCGAAGAAAAAGAAGAGCACGGCGCTTTCCAGCCTGCGTCTTGAAGACCTTGCGGAAGGCGAAATTCGCAAAGGGCTGCAGGCGGCTTTGAGCAACGGGTTCAGGTCGGCAATCAAGATGCTCGGCAAGGAAGATGGGTTTCTGCTGGATGAGGCTGTGAAAGTCGTCATGCCGGAAAAGCTGGCCGAAGTCGAGAAACTGGTCCGCGCAGTCGGCAAAGGCAGCCTCGCCGATGACTTCATCAAGCAGATGAACCGTGCGGCCGAGAAAGCCGCTCCCGGCACCGCTGACATTCTGGCTCAGGCCATCGCCGGCCTTTCCCTGGACGATGCGCGCGGCATTCTCAAAGGTCGAAGCGACGAAGCCACGCAGTATTTCAAGCGCACCTGCGACAGCAACTTGCAGCAGCAGATTCTGCCCATCGTCAAGGAAGCCACCGCGTCGGTGGGCGCGACCAAGGCGTACAAGAATCTGACGAAGAAGGCCGGCATGGCCGCCACGCTGCTGCTCGGCGACTTCGATCTGGATGCATATGTGACGCGCAAGGCGGTGGACGGCTTGTATCTCAAAATCGCGGACGAAGAGAAACGCATCCGCGAAAACCCGGCGGGCCAGGCCAGCGATATTCTGCAGAAAGTATTTGGAGTGTTGCAGAAGTAGGTGTCTGGTGGTCTGGTCGTTACGCAGTATGTATCTAAAATAGGAGATCCTTGAATGAATCGCTCTACAGGTTGGATCGTTTGTTTTCTGCTATTTGCATACGCGACTCCACTGCGGGCTGGCGATGGCGACGGCTCGATTAGCTGCGACGAGACGGTCATTGATTTCGGCCGCAAGGACAGCCGCGAAGACGTGAAGCATACCTTTATGTTGCGCAACAAAGGTTCGGACACGCTGCGCATCCTGAACGTCGAGGCGCCGTGCGGCTGCACTGTGGCTGCTCTGCCGCGGCAAAGTATCGAACCTAACGAAGAACTGGGCCTGCTCGTCACCTTCCGGCTCGCCGGGCGCAGCGGACCGCAGCAGAAGAGCATCTTCGTGGACTCCAACGCGCGTAACCGGAAGCGCCTGGAACTGGTGATGCAGGGCTACGCCGTCTCCCGCGTGGCGATCGCGCCGCCCAGCGTCTTCTTTGGCCGCGCGCCAAGCGGCAAGCCGATGACGGACACGGTCACGATCACCGCGGGAAACGGGATTACCTTTGACGTGACGGGAGTCAAGAGCGACCAGAAGTCCTTCACGCCATCGTTTGAGGTGCTCGAACCCGGCGTGAAGTTCAAGCTCGTCGTAGCCTTCGACGGCCAGCAGAAGCCTGGCGTCGTTCAAGGAACCATCGACGTGCAGACGACCAGCAAAGAATATCCGATTCTGCACGTGCCCGTCACGGCCCACGTCGTTGGAGAACTCAATCTGTTCCCGACCGAACTTCTTCTGGAATCAGGCAGCGAACCGGTGACCAAACCCGTATTCGTAACCGGCGGAATTGTTTTGAAGTTCAAGATCCTGGACGTGAGCGCGCCGTTCCTGAAGTCAGCGCCTCCGATCCTGCGTTTTGGCGAAGACGGCTACCGAATCGTGCTGAAGGGACTGGTCCCATCAGCGGACCTGGATGGCCAGAAGCTCACGATCACCACGGATGCCCCGACGATGAAGGAACTGATCGTCCCGATTCGAATCGTTGCGCCGTCTGACCGCGCCCCCACCGGGAAGTCCGGCCGATGACAACCCCCGGCCGGTTCTTCCGACAAGGCTTCGGCTGGCGCGTCGGCGCCATCGTTCTGCTGTCGGCGATCTGCGGCACCGTCGCAAATGCGGTCGGCCCGCGCCGGATTCCGTGGACGTATCCCTGGAGCCACGACCTGGAGCTGCGGGCGGCCAAGCATGGCGTTACGCTGGTCAGTTTGCAGGATGTGAGCGGCTACCTGAAAGCCGGCACGCATCTGATCCTGGATGCTCGGCCCAAAGCCGAGTTCAAGGCTGGGCACCTGCCCGAAGCCTTCAGTGTTCCCCAAACAGACGGCGTGAAGGCGTTGGGCGAAATCCAGGCGTTGCTCACGCCGACCCAACCGATCGCGGTCTACTGCAACAACCGCGATTGCGACGAAGGCCTGCTGCTGTGCGTGCTGCTCCATCAACAGGGCTTCAAAGGCGCCGTGTTGATGCTGGAAGGATTTCAGAGGTGGTCCGCGGAAGGTCTGGCGGTGGAGCGTGGACTATGAACACTCGCTGGGTCTGGTGGCTGGAATTACTCGCGCGAGTCGGCCTCGCTGCGTTCTTCCTGTTCGCAGGCATAACCAAAGTCGTTTCTCCGGAAGATTTCGCGCGCTCCATTTACCAGTTTCGAATTCTGCCGGACGTATTGATCAACCCCCTGGCCGTTGTACTGCCCTGGGTCGAATGCGTTGCGGGCATCTGCCTGTTGGTCCCGCGCTGGCAAGACGCTGCGGCGGCGCTGGTCGCCTTAATGTCTTTAGTGTTTGCCGTCGCGGTAGTTAGCCTGCTCTGGCGCGGAATAAGAGTCTCCTGCGGATGCTTTGGCGGGCTCAGCCAGAGCCCCGCGAATTGGGGACATGTTGCTTTCGATGCTAGCCTCGCCATCGTAGCAATTTGGACATGGTGGCGGGGCGTGTATCGGCATCCGGGCGCACCAGATTTAGGCTTGACTCGGGAATAAACATGATATGGTACGCGCTTGAGAGTATGAGTTGTTCGAGCAGTTCGCAACCTGTTCATGGGGCTTAACTGGGGGAGAGGGAGGAGGGTGTCGTGATGAAGTCAGCAGCAATGTTGTTCAGCGTGGTGTGCCTGTGTGGGGTCGCCTTGGCGGCTGATGTTACGCCGGATGAGGTGCCGTTCGTTGAGGGGCAGATGCCGCCAGCGGGCCGCCCGAACGAGGGCTGGGTGCTGGTTCGCAGGCCGGCCACCTACAAATGCGTGACGGAGCAGGTCGAAGTCAGCCCGGCTGCCAGCTACATGGAAATTGTGCCGGCGAAGTTCGAGAGCAAGCAAGAGCAGGTGATGGTCTGCCCCGAGACAAAGGTCGCGCGCTGCGTTCCAGCAACCTTCAAGTGCGAAAAGTTCCAGCAGGTGACGCGGGAAGAGTCCTTTAAGTACGAGATCATTCCGGCGAAGTTCGAAGAAGTCGAGCAGGAAGTTGTTGTGACGCCGGCTCACGAAGAACTGCGCCTGGTTCCGGCCCAGTACAAGACCACGACCGAACAGGTCGAAGTCTCTGCGGCTCGCACCTACTGGAAGAAACAGAAAGACGACAGCTACTGCCTCTGCGAAGTTCCGGCCAAGTTCGTCACCGTAACCAAGCGCGTTGTCGAGAAAGAAGCCACGAGTGAAAAAGTGACCGTTCCGGCCTGCACCAAGCGCGTGAAGGTCTGCAAGAAGGTCGCCGATGCCGAAGTGAAGAAGATCCCGATTTCCGGCGAAACCTGCACGATGGAACGCACGGTCGTCGATCAGCCCGCCACGGTCGCCTACGACACCATTCCGGCCAAGTACGAAACGATTTGCAAGCAGGTGCAGGTCGAACCGGAATCCAAGCGCAAAGTCGAGATGCCCGCCAAGTTCGAAACGATCAGCCGGCAGGTGCTCGACAAGCCCGCCACGATGGTCTGGCGCAAGATCAAATGCGATTGCGGCGACATCGTCAAGAAGTATAAGGAAGTCCCGGGCACGGACGAAGCCAGCCTGCTGAAGACGCTTCGTTAAGCTTTGAGTCATCCGGCAATCCCTGGCGCGCCATGAGTGTTATGGCGCGCCAGTTCATGTGTGTGCAACACGAAAGGAAAAAAGATGACCCGATTCAGTCACTGCCGTCTCTTTGCGGCATCGTTTATCGCTCTGATCTGTATCGCTCTGCATGCCGAAACCCCGATGCGGGTGCAGTCCTCAGAGGGAACCGCGGCCGGCGCGAAAGCCATCGTGAAGACCTACCGGGAGATCCCCAAAGGCGTCGTTTTGGAAGGCGTGGCCGAGGGCATCGATGCGCTGACCGAAGTTGATTACGATAAAGAGAAAGACGAGTTCATCATCAACAACAAGATGCGCTACAAGAATCCACTGTCGCGCAAAGAGTGGGTACAGGTCTACAAGGCTGTGCAAAAAGACGATCGCATGGGCGTAACGCTGCTTGACGGCGAACCGCACGTGTACGGACCGCTGAGTTCGTCCTCAAGCATCGTCAAGTCCATGGTCGAGACCGACCGGATGCTCGGCGGGATCATCTATGGCATCGAGCGCCTGCTGGAAGGCGTGAAACTGCCGGGCGACTACAAGCCCAAACGTGCCACCGACCGGAAGATCGCCGTGGTCGCCTTCGCGCGGTTCACGGACTTCGCATTCGAGAAGGTCGGGGAGAAGTATCAGTTGGGTTCTTGCCTGCTGGACGTTCAGTTGATCCCGTTGTCTGAGCAGAAGACCCAGACCGGTGGACACCTTCCTGATAACGAAAAGATGAAAGAGTACGTCATGGAGGATTCGGACCGGGAGAACATCGATCACATTCGCAAGTTCCAGCCGGAATACCTGAAGATGCCCGACATCGCCAAATCCGCCGCTGCCGGCGAAGCCGCCGCGTTCGCGCGCTTTGTTCGCGATTCCAAGGTGAAAGATGCGGCGCTGCTGAAGTCCATGAACTGAACGGCGAGTGATTTCAGAAACGTTAACCGCCCCGCGAAGTTGCGGGGCGGTTTTCTTTTGTCGCGTCCGATAATTCTCTGCACAGTGCGGCCCCGGCGTGACGATACCAAATCGTTCGCTTTCGCGACCTGGAGCCGCAGACGATGAAACCACGCCCAATCCCGTTGGCCGCTGTCGTTGCCGTTCTGCTCTGCGGCGTTTCTGCTGCCGCAAGCACGCCGCCGGAGCTCCGCGACGTGCTGCTCAAGTCCGCCGTCCGTATCCGCTATGAACGCGGTGAAGGCAATGCGATTATCACCGGCCACGGAACAGCCTTTGGCGTGGACCTGCGCCAGTATGGCTATGCGGGACGGCGTTGTTTGCTGAGCGCCGCTCACAACGTCCTGGATGACTCAAAGAAACCGTACGCGGACTTGAAAGTTGAAATCCAGGAAGGAACGCGCTCGTGGTGGTCGCAGTCCACGGTGCTGGCGTACGATGGCGATCTGGACATCTGCCTCGTCCAGGCCGGCGACGACCTTCCCTGTCTCTTGCGGCTTGCGCCGGCGGATGCCAGCATCGGCAGCCCGGTGCTTCTGGCGGGTTCTCCGCGGGGAGTGCCTGTGGCTCTGTTTGAAGGAATCCTGACGAAGCGCTTCGAGCGTGGAAGCGCCCGGTCGGCGGCTCAAGTGGCCTTTGATCACGGCGACAGTGGCGGGCCGATCGTCGCCGTGCCTTCCGGTGAAGTCCTGGGCGTGGCCGTCGCCGGCGTGCCGAAGGATGGCGATCTCGATCACAACATCGGGCTTTTTGTACCGCTGGCGGCAGTGACTGCCTTCCTTGAAGAGCACCGGCGCGGAGCCCCCCTGGATACCCCGCAAATTGCGCGGGTTGTGCCAGCCGTGGTAGCGCCGGCCTCTGTGCCGGCCGAGAAAATACTAGTTGCCGCTTCCGCCGCGAAGCCGGTGACTGCGCCCGCAGCGCCCGCCCTGTTGCCGGAGAGCACGCCTCGTCCAGCACAAGCCCCAAAGGTGACGCTGTCCGCGCCGGAGATCGTCGCCATTGCGCCTGTCAACCGTGCTGAGATTCCCGTGCCGGCTCCGCAGCCCAAAGCTGCGCCGGCCCTGGCCGCGCAGTTCCTTCCGCCGCCGCCGCCCGCACAGCCGGCGGAGCAAAGTTCAGGAACGCATGTGGTTCAGTCGGGCGAGAACCTGACACGTATCGCGCGGCAGTACAATGTCACGTTGGTTCAATTGGTCGCGGTCAACAAGCTCAGCGACGTCAATCGCGTGCTGATCGGCCAGAAGCTCGTTATCCCCGACAGTGCGAATTCAAGGAACTGAACGTGATGAGGACGCCCTCTGCCGGACGTCACTCGACCTGCAACTTACAGTGATAGAACGTCAGCGCGTTTTTCCAGAACACGCGATCCAGAGCGCTCGCCCCTTTGGACCCGACGTACTGAAGCGCGAGATTCTGTACGACATCCAGTGAAGCGTAGAGTTCGCTGACAGGCCAGTTGCTTCCATAGATGAGCCGTTCTTCGCCAAAGCTGCTCCAGACGACATCCAGCGCCTTCTCGTAGAACGAGACATCGGTCGGGGTACTCCCGTCTTTCCGGCCTGCGCCATCAACAACGCTGGAGAGTTTGCAGTAGACATTCCCTCGCGCAGCGGCCTCTGCAATCCCGCGTCGCCACGCATCGGGCGGTTCTTTGCCGTCGATGCGCACGTTTCCTATGTGATCGATGACGATCCGAAGATCCGGAAGCTCTTTCGCGATTCGTGTGACCCCAGAAAGCATGGTTGGGCCAAGATTGATGTCCAGTTCCAGCCCGTGTTGGGCGAGCAGTCTCAGGTGCGGCCAAAACTCCGCACTGCTGAGTGCCTGCTTGAGGAAGGGATCGCGAAGACGAATACCCGAGAAATGCTTGTTCTTTGAAAACCGTCGGAGCAGCCCGGGAAATTCCGGCGAACCCACAGGCAGATTTCCAACGAAGCCGATGAGAAGCGAGTTCTTGTCAGCCAAGTCCAGAATCCATTGGTTGTCTTCGACCCACTCGCTGGCCTCCACGACGACCGTGGCGTCGGCGTGGCGCGTCACCGACTGCGAGCGATACAGCTCCGGCAAAACAGTCCGGTACAGCTTCGGAATATCCTTTGGGGGCCACGGCACGCCCTGTGCGCGCGAGGGATCGTAAAAATGCGTATGCGTGTCGATGAAATGTGCTGGCCGAGGCGCGGTGCTGCTGTGGCGGCTATCCGTTTCATTGCACCCCACGGCGAGTAGCACGCCTGCCGCCGCGCCTCCCGCGCGGCCCAGAAAGGCGCGCCGTCCCATCGCCGTCCGGTTCATACATCCTCCGCTGCGTCTTCCGGGTTACGGCGCTCTTGGCGACCGTTCGGCGGCCTTCGCCTCCGCCGCCTCCCGCATGTTTGACTGCTGCGTGCCGCACGGAAACGGTCCGCGCCGTGCCTTCCAGAAATCGCCGCTGTCCTCGTATAGCACTTCCACCCGCCCGCCCTGCGGCGGAACGCTCAGCGTGCGATAGTCGCTTTCGCCGCTGATGGGATCGAGCACGTACGTGCCGCGGCAGGGCACGGCTTTCGCCAACAAGTTGCGTACGTCTCCGGGCAGCCGCACCCATTCTCGTGTCGGGTTCAGGTACACCAGCATCACTACGTTGCGCTTCTTGTTGTAAATGACGGCGCGGCGTAGCGCCGATGCGCCGATGTCGACCTTGCCGGCCGCCGTTTCGTCGAGATAGACCATCTGGTTTTGATCGTCCGTCAACGCTTTTACCCCCTGCGCGAGCCAGAGCTGCGTCAACAGGTGGAACTGCGGGTCCACATCGAAGGTAGGCTTCTTCAGGAGCTGCTCGCAGGCATGCGTCAGCGCCGCGCGCGCATCCAGCGCAGACTGCGCCGGGATCTCTCGGTCCGGGAAATGCTTCGCTGCGGAATAGCCAAAGGGTGTCGTGAAACCGAAGACCACGCGATAATCGAGCGCGGGCACGAACAACTTGAGCGTGTCGCCTTTCGTCTCAATCGTCTCGCCGGTTTCGGCGTCATACCAACAGACAGTCTTGCCGCCGCAGAACTTCTCAAGATTCTTCGGCGTCACCGTCGCTGCCAGATCGCTCTGTCCCTGGTTCGAGACCACCAGCAAAGCGCGTTTTTCGGCGGTATACGCAGAGACCAGTGTCGGCAGCTTGTCAGCAGCATCAAAAATGTCGCTGGCGTAGTACGGGTGCCACTTCAGCGTCGGATCGTCCAGACGGAAGGTGTCGAGTGCATACAGCCAGCGCCAAGCCTGATCGCTGTCGCGCGAAAAATCCGTGCAATCCAGCAGGAACAGCCGGCTGCAGAGCGTGCGCCAATACTGCCGGGTCGCACCGTCGCTGGGCTCCTGAAACAGCCACTGCAGATGAATGCCCCACTGCTTGGACAGAACGATGCGCAGTTCGTCCAGCGGAATCTTGTCCGATGCGGGGCACTCACCGCACAGCGCCACGCGGCAGAACGACCGGCCCGGCAGCGCCGCGCTGATGAGATTGGCCCAGACGTACGGGCTGTCCGGCCAACCGGCATCGGTGGCGCTATGAGCGATTCGTTTCTGAAAGAGGCGGTTATTCCAGATCATGCTCTCACACTCGCGCTGTCCGTTCTCGCCGGAGTAGCCGTAACCCGCCTCGGGCTGATCCCACCAGGTGTAGGTCGGGTTGTCTTGATAGACTTCGTCAATGCCGCCCTTGCGCGCCATCTGATCGAACCACCACACGCGATAGTCCAGGTTGCTCGCGCACGTGTTCGAGACCGCTTCGACCGCCACGTAGCGATTCGGCGTTACGCCAGCTTCTTCCAGCGGTTTGCGCATATGATCCGGCAGAGGACTCAGCGTCATTGTGTCGAAACCGAGGTCACTGCCCCATTCGCGCCAGAATTGCAGATACTCCGGCGTCCCCGCGCATTCGCTACATGAGGACGCGAGCACCGGCACGAAGTCGCAGCCCTTCTGCCGATACGTTTCGTCCACCCATTTTTTGAGCTTCGCCATGTCGGTGAACCGCCCATACGTCGGGTACACCCACGCCCGTGCGAAGCCGGCGTGATAGCGGCCGCCTTGTCCGTGGTAGCGATTCGGATAATTTTGCGTGCGCCACAACCGGAAGTTGTCCGGCATAGGCTTGTACGGCGTCGCTTGGAGCGCAAACGAAAACGTGCGCGGCTTCTCTACCGTAATCGGCGCGTTTACAAACCACACGCGCAGCACCGTGCGCTCGCCCTCCCGGTCCACCGCCGCGGCTGGCAGCGCCTTGCCATCATCATGCATCCCGAACATCGATGCGCAGGAGTAGATCAGCCCACGTTCATCGTCGCCAAGCCACACGTAGGCGGGCATGTTTCCGTGACGTCGATTCGGGTAATCCAATGGCGGGTGCGCCTTGCTGTCCCACACACGTCCCGCGTTGCCTTTCAGCACGCCCAAAGCTGCCGGATCGTTGCCCCAGACCGAAAGTTGCCTGTCCGCGTCAATCAGGAACGCGTGCTCCTTCTTCAGTGGGATTTCGAGCCGCAGCGACGCCAGATCCAACGGCGTCTTCTCTGCAGCCAGCGTTGCCGTGTAGCGATAGAAGCCGTCGTAGTCGAACTCGCCGGCGACGGAGAGCGCGATACTGCCGCCGCTGAACACCTGCTGCGTCGCGAACATTCCTTTGCTTATTCGCGAGAAAGTGGCCGCACCGCCCTTCAGCACAATTTCCACGCCCGCCTTCGTTGTCGCCACGAGCACAGCCGGCGACGCGAGCACTTCCTTGCCGCCCGCGAGCAATGAAGTCAGCAATCCCTCCGCACCGAGCGTGCACGTTCGCCCCCAGCACGTCAGCGACGTGCCCGCCTGCGTCGGCTCGGTGAACGGGCGCACGACAATGTCCTGCATGCCCGCCTTCTCGGCCTCCTCAAAGGCCATGATCGCCCGCACGAACTCGGATGCCTGCGTCGCGAGCACTTTCTGTGCGGCGTCGAGCACCTCCGCGCGAAAGACGTATTTCCCCGCCGGCATCCGCGTAGTCTGGTCGGTAATCTGTAGCGTCCCCGCCATCTGTCCCTTGTTCTCGATGGGCAGGTTCCAGCGCCGTAGTTCGGTTCCGTCGCGCGAAACGGTCAGGCGCAGCGTCGCGGCCGGTTTTACTTCCGCCAGCGTCCGCACGTCCACGCTCCAGTCGAAGCTGTTGCGCGACGGATAGACGCCGGTCTGGAAGACGAACCGCGTGGCGAAGTACTCCTTCAGCCAGCGGTCTTCGTCCTTCGCCGGCCGCCAATAGGGAATGAACTGGTCGTAGACGACTGTTTCCGCGGGCATCTCGCACACAACGACGCGCCCGAATGTGTCGCGTTCTTCGGGCGCCGCTGGGAACGCCCGCACGTTGAAGTTTCCATCTCCCTTTGCACCCCACATCATGTTCGGACCGATCGCATTTGTGCCGCTCTTCGCGCCGATCGGCTTGTCGCTTTTGAAAAGGTTTACCGAGACGCGCATGCTCGCCTCGGTTGTCCCGCTGTTGGTCCCTTCACCGCCGATGAAGAAATCGTACTCGTTCATTCCCGCCAGACGCGTGCACAGATAGTTCGCCTGTCGCTTGTCGTCGAAACGAACCCGCGCGAAGCGCGCGCGGTCATCGAGCTTGTCGGTGGACGACAGCGTACCAATGATCACCGGGTCCGCGTAGCGGAACGCGCACTGCACGCCCCACGTGTCGCCGTCCTCCGGCGGACCGCCCAGCGCCTCGAAGGGCACACTCACCGCGCCGCGCCAGATGTGTGACGGATCCCACTGCATAGCCGCATAAACGATGTCCTTCGCCTTCCAGTCCAGGTGGAATTGCCCGACCTGCGGCAGGTCCTTTTCTGTGCGCAGAATGCCGGCCGCGTTCCCGACGAAACGGTACACCGGCCCGCGCGGACGTCCCTGGCGATCACGCGGTTCAACCAGCAGTTCGAAGACGTCGTCCGTCGCCAGATTTCCGTCAGCCTTGGTCACGTCTTGCCGCAGTTGGCGTCCCCAGGGCTGCGGCATGTCAGGGATGAAGACAATAGCGTCAGCGCCATACGCGATGGCCAACGCTGCGTTTCCGCCTACGCACGGGAAACCAATCCGGTGCGTCTTCATGTCCACGAAACCGTTGAAGCCCGCCAGGTAGCCGAACTTGGTTTGGATATTGATGGTCGTGATCCGCGGCAGGTTGCCGGGCGTTCGTGCGACCGCAAGAAACGGCGTTGGGTAGGCGCGCACACCATCAGCAAAGAGAGGCAGGGCATCCACTTTCACCGGTTCGCCGGCGACAACGGCCGTTGTCCACGCCATCAGCGCCAGTAGAAACTGCTTCATCGCTGAATCTCCCCAGAAGATGTCCCCGTTGTGTGCGTGGCCTACGTTTGGCGGTGAGGCCCGAGCGCGCAATCTACAAGGATAAGCCGCACCAATACAAGCAGAAGCAGTGCCGTTCGGGCAACAACGGGTTATTCAACCCGGTGCATGCGGGCTTCGGGAGAGATTTTAATATGCCAAGCCGATCAGGGAAACGGACACCAGCTATACTTTTCCTCATCACCTGTGGATTGGCACAGACGCAGCTTCTGGCGGGCGACGCTAACGCGCCGGCCACTGTGGCCGGGTACCAGGCCGTTGTCGCTCCGGCGAATATCGCACCGACCCCGGGGACGGCGGATGATCCGGCTCAGAAGGTGGAAGTCGTCGGCGAGCCGCGAATGTCCGAGGGGCATCCGTGCACGCTGTGGGATAAGCAGGATCTGACTGAACTGCGACAGCAGCTTAAGACCGACAAGGTGCTGCAGGCTGCTTTTATCGCTCTGAAGTCTGCAACGGACAAACGCATCACTCAGCCGCTGAACGTGCCGGTCCCGCAAAAAGGCCCGGATGGGAACTGGATGTATCCCGGCGACTTCCTGCCCGGCGACGGCTCGCCGAATCAGAAGATCGGGCGGAACAGCGGCGCCAACGCGTCGTCCATCGCCGATCTGGGGACGATGTACTCGCTTACGGGAGAAGAGAAATACGGAGAGTTCTGCAAGCAGATGCTGCTGGCCTATGCGCAGAGCTACGCGCATTACGGGCATCCGCCTTTCAAAGGAGAGCCCTGGACACTCCGGGCCTACCGCAGCGCCTTTGATGGCAGGCTGACCGGACAGTTTCTGGACGATGGCTTCTGGCTGATCAAAGTGGCCTGGGGCTACGACCAGATATTTCATCTGCCATCGTGGACGGCTGAAGAACGCAAACAGGTTCGAGAGGACCTTTTCGAAGCCGTCTCGGCGCAGTTCGTCGCCGAAATCATCGGTCCGGCGAGCTATCTGGGAACTCGCGATAACCGCTCGGCGCTCTGCGCATCGGGGGTGCTGCTGGCCGGTTATGCGTGCGAAGATGAAAAACTGATTAACTACGCCTTGTACGGAAAGGGCGGCACGAAGGACAAACCGACGGGCGGGGTCTTCGGAACGCATTTCACGCCGGCCTGTATTTTGCCGGACGGCCTGTGGGTCGAAGGTGCGCCGGCCTACCAGTTGCAGATTGCCGGAGCCGCGCTGTTCAACGATGCGGAGATTCTGTGGCGGCACGGCGTGGACATGTACCGCTACCGCAACGGCGTGCTCAAGCGTCTGCTGGACTCCGGGCTGCTGCTGGCCAATCCCGATCCAAGCATGACGGTGCCATGCCTGCACGACTCCGGGCGGTTCTCCTTATTGGATTCGCGCGACTGGCTCAACGGGGAGATTGGCACCGCCTACGAATCCGGCTACCGGCGCTACCGTGATCCGCGCTACGTGCCGTTGCTCAAGAACGCCACCAAGCACCTCTCTCTGACGATCCACAGTGGGCCGCCGTCAACCTTGACGACCTGGCCGGCCGAAGCTGAGACAGTGCGAGTCCCGATGCAGAATGTCAACTTTTACGCTACGGGCTACGGGATTCTGCGGGTCAGCGAAGCGGAACGGACCAACAGCCTGCTGCTGGAATTCGGCCCCAGCGCCGGACACGCTCATCCGTCAAAACTGGGTATCGACCTTTACGCGTTCGGCGACACGCTGCTGCCTTTCCCAGGAGTGATTTTTCCCTACAACGATCCACTGGACGTAAAGTGGTACTGGACGACCCTCTCCAATTGCGCACTCGAAGTGGACGAGAAGCCGCAGATTTACTCGGGGAACCGCTACAAGTTCCCGCGCACGTTGCCGGACCCGGTCGCACTGCAACTGGTGTATGGCCCAGGCACGACGCTGGGGATACAGCGCGCCTATTCCGACACAGTGAATCCGGGCGTCACGCTGGACCGGTCCCTGTTCCTGACATCAGGGTACTTAGCGGACCTGTTCGGAGCGTTTAGCGCGGCGCCGCACCAATATGATCTTGCATGGCATTTCCGCGGAGAGTTGAGCACTGAACTTCCCTTAGCGGCGATGAAGTTCCCCGAACCCGTGGCCGACGGCTACAACGCGCTGGACAACGTCCGGCACGCGGCGACGGACCAAGCTTGGTCGGCCACAATCCGTTTCCACGACAAGCCGGTACGTTTTCTCACGGCGGCGGGGGCGGGCACCGACGTCATCATTGGTGATGGCTATTTCGAGGGACGCAAAGAACGCCCGCCGACGGTTCTGTCGCGCCGGGTCAATCAGAAGAATGCGCTCTACAGTCAGGCACTCGACCTTTCTGGAGACAAAGAGGCTTATGTGAAAGGGATTGTGCAGACAGGCGGGTTGGAGGCCGGGTACGGTCTGCTCAACATTCAAACAGCCCAAGGCACGGATTTGTGCTTCGCCGCTTTCCGCCCTGGCACCTATACCGCCGGAGACCTGACAACCGATGCCCAGCAAGCGATGGTGCTGAGGGATGGGACGTCGGTGCGTGCCATGTATCTCGGCGGTGGCAAACTGCTCAAAGTCGGCGACGCTGTTCTGGAACGCAGCGAGTCTGGTTTGGCCTGTGTCGAGAAACTCGCCGACGGGACGGTTTCGGTCGCCAATCCATCGCCGACTAAGACTAAGATAACGGTGACTCTGCCTGCCTTGGGAGGAAGCAAGACTGTAGATCTAGAAGCGGGAGCCCGCTGGATCAGCCCCGCTGGAGCCACCAAATAGGCACGTTCAGTTTACGTTGGTCGTGCAGATTCGATAAGGGTGTCCGGCGAACTCCATGGTTCCGCCGCATTCGAAATCGGCCTTGCCATCCGGGCCCATGTCAAAGCGCGCGCCGGCATTGGTATGAAACACCACAGGGCCGAAGCGGTAGTTGATGAGCTTGCGGCCTTTGAAGTCTGCGACGGTCAGAACGTACGACTCGGTGCCATGCGTGTCGGCCATCTCGGCGCAAACGGGATCAACCATCCGCGTGTCGCGCAGGCGCTTGTACACCTCGCCCGTGTCGCCTTTGAAGCGCACCCAATCGATCTCACGATCGCCGCGTGAAACCACGATCACCGTGTTGCGCAAATAATCCGGGGTGCCCCATCCAACGTTCTTGTGGTAGGCGATGCAAGAGGGATTTCGACCCACTTGTACCAGCCCCGTGCAGCGCACGTCCCCTGGCGCGGCGGGGTCTTCGGTCGCCAGTCCACCGAGATGATAGATGCCCATGCGCCCATCGAGCGTTGCGATGTACGCGCGAGATTCTTTGCCTCCGAAGAGACTGGCATTGACGGCTGTGGGCTGAGGGACATCCAGAACAGCCACGACCGGCGGTTTGGGGCGGGCATCAACAGAGAAATCGTAGGGCCACTGCTTCGGATCGGGGCCGTAGTCGCGCGTCTTCTTGTAGTTCTCCGCGGTCGTGAAATACATCTCGCGCATGTAAGTGAACAGCGGCTGAAGGTCCAGAAACGCGGCCTTGTTCTCATGCCGCGAAATCACAACTGCAAAACCGGCGCTGCAGGTGATGTGCTTGTTCTCTCCCTGGTAAAAGGAATCCCGCATCCCCTGCTGCGCAAGGTCCACGTCGCCGGCCTGGGAGTTCTTGCCGTTGATGCGGATCCACTCGCTGCCGCGATTGCCGGCTGCGCAAATGCCTGTTGGAGTGGCGAACGGCAGTGGCACGTAACCCATCAGTTTCATGCTTCGAATACCGCCAACGTTCGGCAGTCCCGGGTGAACAGCATGCCATTCATAAAGCGCCATCAGTCCATCGGTGTGCATGCTCTCCAAAGCCAGCACAGCGACCTCGCCCTTCAATTTCTCCAAGTCCCAGATCGTCACGAGCGCGAACTCGTTCTTGTTCGTCACTGCGACCGCTGTCGGAACTTTGTTTTTCGGAAACGCGAAAAATGGATTGCCATTCTGCGATGTGCACGTGCCGGCGCAGCCCACGAGCCCGGAACTGAATACCATCACCGCGCTGTTGGACCAACTGGCCGACGAACGCGCAAGCGCCACAGGCGCGCCGAGGTTTCCGGCGGCGGCCTGTTTCCATGCGGGCGTGGACACGGCAGGTTCAGGATGCCAGCCGCCCCACCACGGCGGTGCGGGCTTATAGGTGAAGCAGTTGTGGCCCATACCGAGAACGTCAAAGCGATCAACTCCGTGATCGGCCGGCTTGTCTGGAACATAGAAGACCTGGCCCTGCGTGCTGCTGTAATCGCCCGGATTGTCGCTGGGAGGGCCGCCGACCTGATAGACAAAGCCCTGGCCATTGCGCCCGACTTTGCTCGTCTTGTCCGGCGCCTGCCAGACCGTGGGAAACTCCTCGGCCTTCTTGTCCTGCTTGTGGTAGTGCTCATAGTCGGGTCCGAGCCGCTTGTGGACCGCCATGAGGCTCCAGTCGAGTGCCTCACGCAGATAGACTTCTCGGATGACTTTCCCGCTGCGGTCCAGCATGCCGCTGCCCGTGTCCGCAGGTTTCGACGCCGATGCCGGCTGCGTCTCACCGGCGTTCGCAGCTTGCTTGGCGCCGCTTTTGGCTTCCAGAGCTTTCCAGCGCCCCTTCAGTTCGTCGCCCAGCGTCGCGTCAAGTTGCGCGGCAAGGGTGAGCGCTTGGTTAGCCTTCTCCGCCTGGCCAGTCGCGATACAGTAGTCAGAAAGCGCTAACGCCCGGCGTGCGTCATCCAGCACGCAGGATTTGGCGATGCTGGCGACATCCTCTGTCGAAATCTTCTCCCACGGTTGGTCAAGGACGTTTCCTTGGACTTTGACAGAAATCGTTTTTGCGTCGGTTTTGACGAGTTCGGTCTTCTGCTTTTCGCCAAAGACCGTCAGCCAGACCTCGATCTTCTTGCCTGATTTCGCAACATCGGCGACGGCGGCCTGCACGCCGGCCAAGGCTGCCGATTTGTCCGGGGGAACATAGTCGCTGCCCCACGCGGCCTCGATACCCAGCAACGCTATGACCATGATGCTGGATAGCTTGGCTCGCCGCGTTGCAGCCACCGGCCGGTCCTCGTCCACGATTCATTCCTCCCGTTGCGCTAACACTGCGATTCCGTCTCATGCTAAGGTCATCTGGCCCCAGTTCTTCAGCTCCATGGCGAGCTACGGGTAATTCTGAGTTCTGTCGTAGACGTGCAGACTCAGGTAATCGATGGCGCCGCGTTCATAGACGCTGACCAATTGAATGTCGTTCTTTTCGCCGAAGCGAAGATAGGGCGTAATGTTGATTTCATTGCCGCCTTTATTCGGGCCACCCGAAAAGGGCAAGTACGTGTTGTTGACAAAAACGCTGAACATGCGCTCCGACTGGATGACCAGAACCAGGTTTTTGCCGGCATCTTCCTTCGAGATTTCCACGGCGCGCCGCAATGTCTTAGCCTCATAGCGCCCGGGAACGTTCACCTGTCCGCTGCCCTGGAACATGTCTTTGGTAGTGGCCCATGTGCCGTGCAGATCGATCTTGCGCACAGGCTCGGGCACAAATGACAGCCAGCAGTCTGCCGTTGTGCCCGCGATCACTCCAGGCCCGCTCGCTTCGATGGCAATGGTGTGCTTCGTGCCAGCTTTCAGGACTTCCTCGCCGGCGGGGGGAGGCGTTTCGCGGTCGAAATTGCGATTCAAGGCCAGCTTGCCATCCAGGAACATACGCCCTTCCTTGAAGAAGTCCGGATAACCGGTGCCGCGCAGCCACAGGCGGCAGCAGCCTTTTTCCCATTCTGCAGGCACAGTGATCGTCTTGCGGAAGATGGCGCGTTTGACTCCCAAACGTTCCGGTGCAGACCAGATGCCCAGCCGCATGCGCTCCCACTTGGAATCGTCAAAAGCCGGATCGGCCAGCTTTTCGCCCGATTCGCCCTCAGCCATCGCATGCCACGCCCAGTCATCATCCAGCGCCCGCGTGTAGCGATGCGGCGGAGGAGAAAAGCCCTTGGCGACTTGCTTCGTGCCGCGCCACCAACTGCGCTGCAATTCGAGCCATTCCAGCGCTGCGTTCCCAAGATCCAATCGTGGCGTCAGATAAACGCGCGTGTGATTCGGCGGAATCTTGATGCCTTCAAGACACCCGTTATTGACGGGGATCGCTGTTGCGCTCTGGAGGTCCAAAGCGCTGGCAGGCTTCTTGCCCTTGATCGTCAAATCCATTGCCAGTTCGGTGCCGCCTTCGTTGTAGATGACCCATACATCGTACAACCCGTTGTTGCTGACGTACTCGCGCTGGAAGTAGCGCGGCTTCTCGGTCGTGACGCGCACAGCGCCCAGATTGCGTCGCACGCCGGCCATGTCCAGGATCGGGCCGAAGGCGTCCAGAGCGAGTCCGACGCCACCGCCGTTGCTTTTGCAGCCCATTTCGATGATGCAGCCTTTTCCGATCTTGCGCATGCCCACCGCCACTGTGCCGTCTTTCCATAGCAGCAGATCCTGCGCATCGGGAGCAACCTTCTTCATGCGTAGCCCGGTCAGATATCCAGACTTCATCCACTCCTCGAGTTTTGGATAGACTCGCTGTTCAGGCGCGGGACCGGCCAGCGATTGCCACGGCGACCCGGGGTTGTTATCGCCAGGCTCCGGGGTCGCATAGCTGGCGCTTTGTCCCGGGCGGAACTTTTCGAGAGTCAACACCTCGTAGCCAGTCAGTTTTGCTATCGGCCAGGAGTTGAACTGCGTGGGCGAGTGACGCCCGGTGGTGCCCAGCGTGACGAAGATCCCGCCATCTTTGACGTACTTCTCAATTTGAGCCAGGAGGTCTTCGTCCATAATCGACGTGTTCGTGTCGATGATGACTTTGTATCTGGCGACATTTCCGCGAGCAAAGTCGCCTTCGGTCAGGCCATCGCGCGGACACCACGACACCAGGCCCTCGGGGATTCCGCGGCAGGACCATCCGCCGGGATTGTTCGTGTTCAGATCGAAACCCCAGGGAAAGCCCGTCAGCGTCTCGATGCGCTTGTCCCATAGGATCGCCACATCTGCCTGCGCGCAGTGATGTTTCCCGAACAACTGCCACAGGGGCAGTGTTTCTTCGTAGGTCTTCGTGATCTCCGGGTTCCACGAAACGCTGCCCAGATGTATGAAGTAGTCCACGCCGTGTACTCCTTCGGTCGACCAAAGGCCGAGGCTGCGCCGAAAATCGCGGGGATTGCCCGCCGGCCCGCCCGGTTCCAACGTGAACGGCATGCCCGAACCACGCATCAGGTGCGGCAGCAGTTCTGCCCAGACGCCGCACATAAAGCCGGTGTCCTTGAAATTCGCGCCGTAGTCCTCCGCCAAACCCTTCAAGCCGTCGGCTGAAATGCCGGGCTGCATCAGGTCGATCTGCCGGTTGGGATCGACTTCGCGGATCATCTCGATCCCACGCCGGGCCGAAGCGATGCGCATGGCCTCGCGCCAATCGACAAAGTCGGCCCACTTTGCGTTAAGACCCGGACCGAGATTCGGGTACTGCTTAGGCTCTGTGGGAGACAGGTAGACGCGGTAGGCGATGTAGCCGTTGGGCAGGCCGATGGCGAGTTTGTTGTCCTTCTCGCGCAACGCGCCGGTTGCTTCGCACGTCATCCAATGCGCATGTGGATGATGGCAGAGACTCTCGCCGATCTTCTGGCCATTCAGCCAGACCGAAACCGGCTTTTCCCAGGCGACGTTGAGATCCCACAGATAAATCCACGCGCGCTCGCCCTTCTTGAAGCGATCGGCCGGCAGATCGAATGACCTTCGGTAAACGGCAGGCTTCTTGGGAATAAAGAATGCATGGTCGTCACCCGGCGCGACGATGGATGTCCAACTCGTATCATCGCAGTCTTCTGCAAATAGCTTATCGAGTTCCGGGCCTTGTTCTTTGGGGTAGTTGACGCGCCACGTGCCGGACAAGTCCAGTGCTTGTGGCCCCCAGCCGGTGAATTCGGCTAGTTCGGGCGCCTTGACCTCACTCCAATCGCGGACTGCCATGCCCCACGCGTCTTTGAGGGCCGCTGGCTGCTTGTACTTGTTCTTCAGGTACTCGCGAAATGTCGCGTCCACGGCCGGACCGTAGCCCATCAGTGCGTCGCCGCCCTGGTAGAACTCGCCATGCGGTTCCAGCCAAGTGGTGATGTTGGGATCGGCAGCCAGCCGGCGTACCGTCTGCTGAAGTGAGCCCAGCAGTGCGTCGCGTGCTTCCGTGGCGCCCCAGGCCAGCTCGCCCACGTTCCCCGCAGTCCCGCGCCAGCCGGCGATGGACATACTGTCGCCGAGGTACTGCGGCATCTGTTGCTGCAACTGCTGGCGATAGCGGTTCGCCACCCAGTTGGGTATGTGGAAATTCAGCGATTCGAGGTTGCAGCCCAGCGGCAGGTTCCAGTCCTTGGCCCAACGCTGAACCCAGCCGAACCAGTTGTCGTTGTTGAGGCCCTCAGCGAACGACTCCTTGCTGGACACCATCCACATCACCAGCCCGGCCTTGTTCTTTCGGGCGAATTCAAAGTCCTGAGTGAAATCGTACATCTCAAGCGGCTGTCCCTTTGGCATCTTGTCGGCAGGCGGGAACGTGAACGGCGCGTAGTAAAAGCGGAAGCCATGCTTGTCGAACCGATCCAGCCACATCGGCACAGACACTTCCGGCGCAGACACGACCGAGGACCAGTCGCCCTTGAGTGCTGTCGCAAGCTTCTCTAAAGCCGTGCGGTCCTGTGCCGCCAGGACGAAGAGGCTTGTGCCGGAGCGAAGCGCGGCGAGCACCCCTTGGCCTTTGACTTCATGGACCGAGACCTTGTTCTTTCGAAGTTGCGCCTCCACCGTCGTCACGCCCGGCAAGCAGTTGAGATCCGAAATGTACTTGGCGAGGGTGAGTTTAGCGTGCGCCTCAGAGTCGCAGGTCATTTCGAGAATGGACCCGCCGTCCGCTGAAGCCCAGTGCTGGCCGGCGACCGTGCCGTAGCCTCGCAATGGAATCGGCGGCAGTGTTTTCTTGAGTTCCAGGCCGGCGGCGGGACCGTCCGATAGCCGCAAGGGCGTTGTCGCTGCCAAAGAGGGCAACGTAGTGGCCAGTGTCGAAAACAGGGCCGCCGTGATGAGCGTTCGCATGCTGATAGGACTGACTGCGTTCAAACTCTCGAACATGGACATTGACTCCTTCAGCCATCGTCGAACTTTTCACCAAAGACGAGCTTCACTGCTGTCGCATGAAATCTGGACAGAACCGCTTGTCGGGTTTCTTCGGGGCCATGATATGGGCTGCATTGTTGTTTCATGGCATAAGGACAAAACAGCCCCCTGTCCAGAGCCATTCTTCATCGGTAAATGAGCGGTTTTTGATTGGTTTCCGGGTCAGGATTCGAACCTGAAATGAGGGAACCACAGTCCCGTTATTACCTATGTGCATCTATTGTATATGTCGTATTGTTGTCGCTTACTCCACGTCTGGAGCGAACACGCCAAGACGTGCCTGCAACGCGGACCGACGAGAGTGTCAAAGGCCAGATGGGACTGACCGCAGGGGGTGATTGCTTACGATCATTTCGTCCGCTGCTGTCTGCCCGGTGGTCGGTTGAAATGCTCAAATTGATGAACTAAATCGACGAGCACCGACGTAGGATCGGCGCCGCAGGCTCTGCAGACCCAATAGAACTCAACGACGTCAAGGCGGCGCTCGCCAAGTTCAATGCGACTGACAAACGAGTGCTCGCGCCCAAGCCGCTGCGCCAATTGCCGCTGGTTGAGCTTCGCAGCTCTGCGCATTTCCACGAGTCGCAAGCGCAGCGCCTTGTACAGTGGCGTAAACGTTGATTTCTCCACGGTCGCATTATGCGGGCACGATCTTCTTGACCGCAAAATGCGGGCAGCTAACATCCGGGTCAGCACTGGTCAAAAAGTACTGGATGATGGTGCGCTCGTCCGAGTTGTCTGCCCTCTTCGTCGGAGGCTGCTGCCATGATAGAAGTTGCCTGCCCATCGTGCGGTAAGACATCAACGCTGCCGGCCACGGCAGCAGGGAGAACCGCACGCTGCAGGTGCGGCGTGCGATTTCAGGTTCCGGCAACTACTGAACAACCAGCAGAAAACCCCTTGGCAGCCGCGTATCGCGCGCAACTGCTAAAGGATGAAATGTTCAAGGCCGACCTGAAGCGGAAAGCGCTGGCAATCGTCACATTTCCGATGTGGGCGCTCGGAGCCATTATTGACAAGGTGAAGTCGTCAGCGCCGAAGTCCGAGCCGAAACCGCCGGCGCGGCCTTCAGCCGCGACTCCCTCGCAGCCGCAGCGCATTGATGGTCTCGCGCCGACGTGGCAGGAAATCGAGGCAGCACGAGAACCGGACAACGGACTTCAGAATAAGATAGATCAAGTCTGGAACAAGATGGAACAAGTCGTCGTACGTATCTTTCTCTTGAGCGTTCCAGTGATAATTTGTGTGCTGCTATGGCAAAATGCTAACAAAGCGTCGAGCAATACGACGGCGACACCAACAGCTCCTAAAGCCCCACCGACTGCGGACGAGATAAATGAAAACGCCTACTACGCGGCCGAGATCTATGTTCAGCGTTTTCTGAAGGCCCGATCCTCGGCCAAGTTCCCGTGGTACTCGAGAAGTTACGTGCCCCCTTTGGGCGACAGCAAGTATGCAGTCGCCGCTTATGTTGACTCGCAGAACTCCTTTGGCGCGATGATCCGCAATAATTTCACGTGCGTTCTACTCCACAAGGGTGGGGACAACTTCGAACTCGTTGGCGACCCGTTCTTCGAAAAGTGAAGTCGGTTTTGGAGGCCACCGCAACGAGGTTTTTGGAGAGCCGTAATGTCGGGTCGTCTTGCCCGCTAACTTCTTTTGCTTCGCACGGGCGAGGATCATCGGCTATTCGCCAAGGCATGCGCGTTGGCTGGCAGGTAGAGGATGATCACCGGAGGCAAAAGCAATGAGCGACGCAGTTCCTGAACAGGCTTCCGTCCATGCTGAGGGAACCGGGGTCGTGATCACCACGCTGGCC